>NZ_JACIJF010000013.1 GCF_014199255.1 Sphingomonas xinjiangensis
GCACCATGGGCATGAAATACATTCTTGGCGATATCCAAACCAATCGTGGTAACTTCCGACATGGACGCCTCCTCAAGTGGTGTTCAACACCTCCACTATGGCACATCGATGCCGTCGGGGGGCGTCCACCCCATCACCCAAAACTCCACATGCCCGTGTCGCAAGAGCAGCAACATACGCGACGCTCGGAACTCAGCACTTCCCCGACAAGGCTTGGCTGGCGTGCTTGGGTTGATAGGAGCTGGCTTCCATTCAGGCGGCCGGTTCCAGCTTCGTATACTGTTACAAATTGCGACCATTTCACTCCCTTCCGGGACATGGCTGTGACACCTGGAGCCTATTTAGGTCATCGACGCCGGGCAGGCGCCGGATCTCGAACTGGGAGAAAATTCGTGAAGAAGTTCATCTTGGGGGCGGTTGCAGCTTCGCTGATCTCGGGGAACGCGATGGCCGCCCCGCAGCAGCAGTCCCAGCGGCATACGGCGGTCAAGCAGAAGGTGGTTGCCAAACAGGCGCCGCAACGCACGCAGTACCGCAGCGATTGGTGCAAGGGCGAGCGTTTCGACAGCCGTAAGGCACGCAACTATCGCCAGATCGATTACCGAAAATATCGCGGCTTGAAGGCTCCGCCGCGCGGCTACCGCTATGTCCAGTCAGGGAACGATGCCGTGCTGGTCGGCATCTCGACCGGGATCATCGCCGCCATCTTCGCTAATGCGGTCCGGTAACGGACGAGATCCTGTAAAATGAAGGAAAGCGGCGGTGCCTTCAGGCATCGCCGCTTTGGTCTGTGTAACGCGCCCGTCGGCAAACGTTTGCCATGGGGCATCGCCGCTAAATGACCAGCGAGCGCCGGATCGTCGCCAAAACGGCAACATTCGCGACGGCCCGCAGAAAGCAATGCCGCGACATGGCCGCTGTCCCGCTTCTCCGTCGTCGCTCATCCGCCGCTCCCTAGTTCGCTGAAGTCCACATGATTGGCGGCAACGAGGCTCCGTCGAGCAATGCGATAAGCGGAGCCTCGTCGGCCAAGATTCTAAGTCACACTGTTGTGACCAGTAGCGTCGACGTAGCGGAGGCGAGCAGGCGCCCTTCGCCGTCGGTCAGCCTGGCTTCGGCGAACGCAACCCGCTTGCCGATGGACAACACAACGCCTTCTCCACGCACCACGCCCGTGTCCGCCGTCATCGCGCGGTGGTAGGCGACCTTCAGCTCCAGCGTCGTCATCGACTGACCCGCGCGGAGCTTCGACACCGTCGCGATCCCGCACGCGGAATCGAGGACGGTCGCGGCATAACCGCCATGCACCGTGCCCATCGGATTGTAAGTCTCCGGTCCCGGATTGCCTTCGAAGACCACGCGACCCTCCTCCACCTCAATCAGCGAGAAGTTCAAAGTTCGCCCCATGGGCGGCTGTGCGTCCTGCGCCATCATCGCGCGCAGCTGTTCGATGCCGGTCATGCTGCGTTCTCCAGGCCGTAGCGCGAGATCAGCGAGGACCGCGCATTCTCCAGGATTGCGTCCGACGCGGGCCCCTCGACCGCCCGGGCCAGCACAATGGCCCCGACCATCTGTGACAAGATCGCCGATGCCTGAACATCGGGATGCTCCACGCCCAATGCCGCAACGGCTGAGGAAAGCCGCTCAGTCAGCACCGCCAACCCAGCGGTAAAGCGATCACGCGCGGCGGGACCGGCGCGCGCCAGGTCGCCGGACAGCGCTGGCAGCGGGCACCCCCGCTCCCGAGCGTCGCGATGCGCGCGCGAGAGATAGATGTCGATGTAGTCAAGCAAGGCAACACGCGGTTCGGTCTTCGCCTCAACCGCACGGGAGAGCCTGAGCGCGTCTTCGAACATGGCGTCGATCGCCTCGACCACCAATGCGTCCCTCGATGCAAAGTGGCTGTAGAAGCCTCCGTGCGTCAGTCCGGCCCGCTTCATGACGGCGGCCACGGTCACATGGTCCGGCCCTTTGGCGCGGATCTCCCGGCTTGCCTCGCGCAGAACCCGCGCCCGCGTCTCTGCCTTGTGGTCGCTTGAATAGCGCACTTGCCGCCTCCCGTTATATGACGCATATCATATTACCGCGCCTGTCGAACGCAAGCGCTGAGGCTCCCTTCGCCTGGTTGGCGCTTCTCGATCATCCAATGAGGTCCTTTGATGACGCCTTTTACCTTGCCTTTCACCGCAAGTGCGGGCGACATCGACCAGCTCGGGCACGTGAACAACGCGATCTGGGTGCAGTGGATTCAGGCGATCGGCACGGCGCACTGGGAAGCGGTGGCTCCGATCGAGCACGTGGAGGCGTATGCATGGGTCGTGACGCGCCACGAAATCAACTATCGCGGCAATGTCGCCTTGGGGGAGACCGTCACGGGAGAGACATGGGTTGGTGAGCCTCCGCGAGGTGCCCGGTTCGACCGGCTCGTCCGCTTTGTTGGTGAAGATGGGCGCATGAAGGTTGAGGCCAGGACCACTCTGGCGATGGTCGACCGGTCGACGGGGCGCCTTGCCCGAGTACCCGGAGACGTAGCTGGACCCTTCCTCAAAGAGGCCGATCCGCCGAACGTTGTTACCATCAAAACGGCCACTCAATTGCTGCCGTTCGGCGGGTCTGTATGATGCTGAATCCAGAGCAGGCTCGAAGTTACGTCCCCTACCCCACTATGGAGGCTTAGGTGTTATCGCCAACCACGCTCGCACAGGCGTTTGATCGCGTGACTGACTATTGGTCGCCCAAGGTGATAGGCCGGGTCAACGACCAGCTTCTCAAGGCAGCGAAGCTGAAGGGCGAACTCGTCTGGCACGCACACGATGGGCAGGACGAACTCTTCTACGTCGTCAAAGGGGCGCTGCGCATCGAATTTGAGAATGAAGCCGTCGACCTTGTAGAGGGAGACTTCCTGACGGTACCCAGCGGCGTGCGCCACAATCCGGTCGCGCAAGAGGAGTGTTGGGTGCTGCTGATCGAACCCGCATCGACGAAGCATACCGGCGAGGAGGTGACGTCCCGGACGCGGAGTCTGAAGGAGCAACTCAGCTAGCATTGAACGACTGCCTCGTCCGCAATGACTCCCGAAAGTGACCATTTCGTTGCCATCACCTTCGGCCGCAGAGTTGTCGCAAAAGAGGCAACATACGCGACGTCCGAAACTCAGCACATTCGCGACAGGGCCACGGTACCGGGCTGCAGCGCGGCCGGTCATCGCGATGCCTTTGAGGCATTCCGTCGTGCCTCTGGCGCGTTTCTGCGGTCGTGCCATCGGCCCGTCTTCTTGCCATCGGACAATGGCACGCCTACAAAATACGGACCGGACAACGACGTCTCACAAGGTGCTGCCATGACGTTCCAGATCAATATCACTCCTAACGGTCGAATGAGCCTGCCTGCTGACATTCGGAAGCGTTTGGGTTTGACGGGTGGTGGCGCGATTTATCTGGACGAGACTGAAGACGGTATTGTCTTGCGAACAGCCACGCAGTCGGTGGCGCGAGCTCAGGCGCTTGCCAAGCAGTACACCGGTGACAATCCCGACGCGTCAGTAGATGCCTTCCTTGCTCGCCGCCGCGACGATAGCGGGGAATGAGCGTGGTACTCGACGCCTCTGCCCTCATCGCATTGCTCAAAGGAGAGGGGGGCGCGGCCAAGGTGGCAGCCGGGATTGCTGGGGCGCGGATTAGCAGCGTCAACTACGCTGAAGTGGTCAGCCACTTCATCCATGCGGGCATGCCCGAACTGCAGGTCGACGCAATGCTGGATCCCCTTCCTCTCACAGTAGTGCCGGCGGACAAGGCACTCGCGCAGATCGCCGGCCGCATGCGAGCCGTGACTGCGGAGGCAGGCTTGAGCCTGGGCGACCGCTTCTGTCTGGCGCTCGCACGTCGTGACGGATTGCCTGCGTGGACCGGTGACCGGAACTGGAAAAAGGTAGCAGATGCCGTCGAGGTCAAGGTTATAGCTATCCGCTGAATGCACCGTCTTTTGGGTGCCCGTCTACTCTCACGTGCCAGCCCATGAACAAACGACCGCTTTAGAGCCGCGCCTCACACCCACATTATGTCCATTTTTGGGTGGAGCGCGGTCGTGCAGCTTACCGCAGCCTTCTCATCGTCGTTGTAGATGCGCCGGCGTTCTGTCCGGGTGATGATCTCCATCCGCTCCATCTCCTGACCTCCTTCTGGACTCCAGAAGTAGACCCCAGCAGCCACCGACATCACCGCCTATGCCGTTCATCGCAACACGGGTCAGGCCGGACGCGTACCCAAAAGCAGGCGATCCGCCGCGCCCAGGCGCAGATGAAAATCCTAATCGGTGGCAAGCGCTCTCTGGTCGACGAGCTTCTGGCGGAGCGCCGCGCCGAAGTTGACGGGGGCAATGCGTGAGCCGGGTCTTCGATGCCTCGGCAGTGGTCGCGTTGCTCAACAGTGAGAAGGGTGCGGCAAAGGCTGCCTCCCTGGTCTCTGGATCCTCTCTCTCCGCCGTCTATGCCATCGAGGTGCAGCAGAAGCTCATCGATGCTGGGATGGAAGCGACTGATACCGAAGAGATGCTGCAAAGCCTTGGGCTGGCTATCGTGGCGTTCGACGCGCTGCAGGCGAGTGTCGCTGCTTCCCTACGCCACTTGCGCGCGAGCATCGGCTGTCTCTGGCAGGCTGTGCCTGTATCGCTCTTTCACGCGTGCTTGGATTGCCGGCGCTGCACACGATGAGCCCGAATCAGGGGTCGTTCGCAACGAACATGGCATCCGCGACATCATCACGGATGAGGCGTACCGGGTCACAGCCTGGAAGATCGTCGAAGCGAGGATCGTCCACATCGGCGTCCTCCAGCTCTTTCCACAGCAGCCCCGGGTCGCCATCCGGCAACGGCACCTCCGAGGCCCAGTAGATGTCGCCATGGATTAGGTAGCGATCGTTTTCGAGCCGGCTCAGCACCAATCTCGTTCCAGGTGACAGGTCAACGATCAGCTTTCCGTCCTCGATTTGAGACGGCTGCAGATCGACCACGCGGTTGTGAGGTCGCTGGAAAGGTTCATCCTCCACCAGCATCACCCACTTGCCCGCGGCCAGCGACCAATCCTGGCCAGTTGCCGGCAAAAAGCTAAACAGACTCGACATCCTTCCCATGTAGAACATCATGAGAACAAATGGGAGTGCCTGCACGTCCGAAATAGCTGCGACCCCTTTGCAACAAGGCCATATTGCGAAGAGTTCGCAAGCGACCAGGGCAGATAGAGAGGAGGGAATGGGAGGGAGGTGTCTGGAAAAAGCCGGATACCAGAAGGAGTCCGACCATGACCAAGCCCATGATCCAGACCGTGAAGCTGGCCAAGCTGGCACTGTCTGAAATCAACGTCCGCACCCCCGGCAACGACTTGCTCGAGCAGCTCTCGGCCGACATCGACAGCCGCGGCGTGATCCAGAACCTGATCGTGACGCCGGTGAAGAAGCCGCGCGGCACGTTCGCCGTGATCGCCGGCAGCCGGCGCCACCGCGCTCTGATGCTTCTGGACGAGCAGGGCAAGATTGCGGCGGCCGAGTACGACGTGCCGGTGATGGTGATCGAAGCGGACGAGGCAGCTTTGTCCGAGACCTCGCTTGCCGAAAACTTCCAGCACCTCGCCATGTCGCCGGCAGACGAATGCCGCGCCTTCCAGCACTTCATCGGCCAGGACGGCGACATTGACGGCGTTGCCAAGCGGTTCGGTCTTACGCGCAAGTTCGTCAAGGGTCTGCGCCTTGCGTCGCTCGCGGAGCCAATCTTCCAAGCTTTGGCGGCAGGCGAAATCACCCTGACGTCGCTAAGGCATATGCGTCTACCGCAAGCCATGACCGCCAGCTGATGTTCTCGGAGCGGTATGGCAGCGCTCGGCACTACGGCGCTGACACGATCCCTCGCGTTATCGCGAATGAGTCCATGAAGTCGACTGAGCCCGTCGCGCTTCTCGTGGGCGCGGAGGCCTATGTCGCAGCCGGCGGCGTGATCGACCGCGATCTATTCAGCGACAACGGCGATTGTTGGCTGAACCGCGAGATTGCTGAGACGATCGCGGCCAAGCTCCTGGAAGACGAGGCCGGCAGGCTCGGCACTGAACTTGGTCTGGCCTGGATCCGCTGCCTCGACAGATACCTGGGACGCGGCGCGCACACTTCACCGGGTAAACCTTCCCGAAGAGCTCGGAGCGGCAGGAGGCGATCGGCGCCTTCTTCGACCCTATCCCTGCCGAGGTTCGTCACGGTGGCGACTGAGCCTATTACGCAATCTTGCCCGACCGCATTCAAATGCCCAAGCCCGAGACGTTTCGCACGACCGATGCTTTACAAGGTGTCCAGCGCATGAAACGGCGCATTGGTCGGGCGGATCGACGAGACTTGATCGCACATTTGGTAAACGGTTCGGCGACAACGCATACGCGGTCGAAGAACTCGTTGCCGAATTATCGACCGCGATGATCTGCGCTGAGTTGGGTTTGCCTACCGAGCTTCACGAGCACCATGCCAGTTAGTTTGGGCATTGGATCGATGTCTTCAAAGCGGACAAATCCGCGATCTTTCTCGCGTCGAGCAAGGCCGAGCATTCTGTCACCTTCCTTCCTGGCTTCGGCGCAGAGCGCGACGCGCAAGCAGTCGCTGCATGAGCTATTTCGCCTAGCGAGGATTGAACCAGGGGGGCCCCTCGACAGCCCAGCGAACCGCTAGGGTTGCAAGCGTCGCCGCGACCCCGTTCAGGAGCAGCCTTCTTCCGCAGGGCCGTTCATGTGCAAGGGGCGAAGCTAGAAGCTCGACCAAGATCGCGCTTAGCCAGAACCAAAACAGGTGCACGCGGCTTTCGATCAGAGGCGCAAGCGTGCGGCTCGCTGCCGCCGCAACGGTGAAGGTCGCCGCGCTGGCGAGGGTTAGGCGATAATGCACCCGGTCTCCGTATCAGGGAGGCAGTTAGCGCGCCACCAAGCGAAGCTCTGGTTGTGAGCCCCTCGGCGACCTGTCAGTCGCTCCTGAGACCACCCTGCCGACAGCGCCCTCCTCTTCCGAATCGGCCTTCTCGTCATTGAACTGGCCCTTGCCGTAGTAGCCGCGTACCCTCTGACCACCTTAGAAACCGGGGCTTTCACCACGATCTTCCTTGCCGGTGTGGGGGTTCTCGTAGGACCCTCCATCGGATTGAGTGCTCCCGTTCAACCCATGGGTGTCGACGTCACTCACCCCATCTTTGCGCAGCTTGGAGCTATCTTGTCCGGTCGCCGGCATCGGCACTTTTCCGCCGCTCATGCTGTTTTCCTCTTGTCATGAGTAGAACGCGGCGACGAAGCTCACCGCGCGGGCATGCCGCCGTAATGTTTGTTTGTCAGCCTTGCCTCCTGACAACAGCAGGAGACCTTCAATGTCGCGGAACTGGCTTCGATTTTTTTGGCGCGGCAGGAGCGATAAGGCCGCACGTCAGGCGGAAGCATTCAGCGTGATGCAGACCGTGCAATGTGATCCGGTGCAGACCGCGCTTCGCGATCAATGCCACTAACGGAGTGGCCTGATCTCGGGGGCGCTTTCCGCGTGCTGGGGCGCAGCGAAGGCTAGGTCATGCGCTACCTGCGCGATCGCCTGCCGTACGATCAGCTCCTCGGCCCTCTGGTCAGCTCGCCGATGTCGTACCACGGCCATGGGGCTTAATAGCAAGCGGGGCGTTAAGGGCCGGCGGAATGCGGCCGCAATCAACACTGCGGGCGATCGGCAATGGATCGGCGTTCGCGAGACAGGAGGCAAGACCATGATTCGTAAAGCTTTCACTTTGCTACTCGTTGCCGGCAGCTTGATGGTGGCAGCCTGCAACACTATCGACGGCGCTGGTAAGGACGTGGAGTCCGTTGGTGAGACGGTGGCGAACACCGTCGACTGAAGCGGCCCTACTGAGGAACGTCCATTTTTAGGACAGACGGCGCAGAAACATCACCGAAACGCAACGACGACCCTCCCGTGGCATTAGGTATGGTCGTGCGCCCGACCCGACGAGCGCACGAAAGTGTTCGCGCCTGATCAGCGCCCGATTGGGCGCGAACACTTTCATTCTCCTCGCAGCCCCTTCGTGCAGCGCCGGAGCCCCAATCCGCTGCTCAGTTTAGCATTATGGAAAACGCCTGAATTGCCGCGTTCTCCTTGTGAAGTATGTGGGCGCGCATGTTGTTAAGCAGCGAAGCGGAGCGGCTCAGGCGTCAGGCTCAGACTTGCCGCAACCTGGCGGGCGGTATGTCCGTCGCGCGTGGTCGAGACGCGATGACCGTGATGGCGGCTGAGTACGACTGGCGCGCCGATGTTCTCGAAAGTCATCCCGCCAGCCGATTCAATCCCCCCGCAGTCTCAGCGCATAGCTGAGCACCGGTGCCGTAAACCGCTCAGCCTTCTTCGGCTCGATCTTGAAGATGTAGCTCTACGGGCAGATGCACCCACCGCCCCACCACAGGATGCCTGAAAGCACGTCTGAGTTTGCGCGGAGAGCCGCCATGGCTTCCTTTGCGACGGCCTCGCAGGTCCGGTAAATGCCCTGGCTCGAGCCGGACGCGCTCTCGGTGATTTGGCCGATCAGACCGGTGTGGCTCTTTAATCGCTGGTCGAAAGTAGTGCGATCACGATCGCGGGCATCAACAAGCATCCTTTCCTGACGCGAAAGCGATTGTTTTCGAGCGGAAGTTCGCAAGCAGCAGCTTTAGAAGCGCTCGGATTCCGCTTCACCGCGCGATCAGCGCCTCACAACGGCGGGCGCGTGACTTCGCATGGGCGGCTCGCGGACTTCCGTTCAACGGCGCGAAGAATATGATCCCAGTCCCTAACATCATCGTCGCTTCCACGGCGAACCGCAGATGTGATCTCGTCCAGAACGGCTCTTATTAGAAGAGTTTCTCCATCGTGGCTGGGTGCCGATGAAGAGCGCGACAGTTCATCCATTTACCACCTCGATTGAATCTACGGCGGGATGTGTCCGGAACTTCCCTGCCTCCGCAACCATGCAATCGCCCGCACGGTCTTCGGGTGAGATGAGACGCGACGGAAACTGAAGCATGTTAGTCCAGCGCTCTCCGCGACAGGGACGAATGATAGCTTCAAGAGCGTCCGGATTTGACTGGTGCGAGCGCGTTCACTTCCATTAGCTTTGCCCTCCACCTATCCGCCGCAGCATCGTCATTTCGGGCAATAGCGCGCAGCATTTCATCCTCGATGAGCCGGAAAGAAAGCTCACCGAATCTTTCAACAATCTCTGCCGTGGTAAGGTTTAGCGCAATCATGTTGCGGCGCACAATGCGACACCGAAACAAAACTTTCTTGCAGTTTTCCGACTGATCTGGATCAAGGCCGCTCTGCGCGATTGCCAAATAACAAATCAGCTTGCGTGACTCAGATCTTCCATGTCCGTTCTGTCCTCATGAGCTATCGGTGCAGGTGCAGCTCGCGCAATGAGCCGGCGCGTCGTAAGACGGCGGTGAAACTCACGCGTTGTTCCGCCAGTGGTTGAGCTCGCCTGTGTCGGCTAGGTTGCTTTCAAGCACCTCAGCCCAATCGTTGAACCCTGGAGGGGGATAGTCGACGAGCACGATCCGCTTGTTGGAGACGTAGCGCCGAATGGCCTTTCTGACCGCCAAGCGGCCAGGGCCATCGTTATCGCCAGCAAGGACCAATGTGGTGACGCAATCGGGGAGGCTCACCAGGTCGAAGCGTCGGCTGCCAAGAGGTGACCAGCAGGGAATGCCTTTCAGGCGTGAATAGGCAGCGGCGCTCTCGAAGCCCTCGGCCCATCCGATCGTCGCGGCCAATCCCCCGCCCATCCACGCGCTGCCGGCTAGCAGACCAAGGTTGACCTTCTCGGTGTAGTAGCCAGTCTGGCGGTCGAGGAAGATCCTCTGGATCGCGATCAGCCGGTTGCCTTCGCGAACGCCGACAAGCAGCGCCGGCTTGAACTTCGTGTGCGGCTTAGGCCCATGCGGGCACCGTGGATGAAACCGAAGGTCATTGAACGCTGGCAGTAGCTTGCGCGTTTCAAGGTAGCGCTCTGCCAGCGAGCCCTCGACGGGCATCGCTTCCGACCAGATCCGCTCCACGTTTGCGGTGCCGCCTTGCCGAGCCGCCGGCGGTGGTGGCGCCGGATGTCTGCCACTGATCGGGATGCGGGCAAGCTCGCGAAGCACGTCTTCTGCGTCGCAGCCGGCAAAGCAAGTCACGAGGATGTTCCTATCCCCTTGGCGTAGCGACAGGCTGGGGGTGCGATCCTGGTGAGCGGGGCATCGACACATCGCGACATGGCCGTCCCATCTGCCGCCCAATGCGGCGACCAAGCTCACCAGATACTGGCTTGGGGAGCGTGCGAGGAGGGCCATCAATTGACTCCCCGGAACAAGCCACCAGCATCAGCGGGGCCGAGAGGAACGTGGCGACCGCCTTCGATAATCGCGTATTCGGTGTCTTCGGAGGCGAAGTACGTCGCGACAGCTTCCTGCCGATACTTATGCGGCGATCCGTTGGCGGTCAGTCTCGCGACGGCATGATTTTCTAGTGCCATCACGGCGGCATCGTGGCTTTCGTAAACCTCTGCCGACTGCGATGCGTTCGCATCCCTGATTAAAAGTACGATGCGGGTCATGATCGAGGACCTTCCCAATACCGGGACGGTGATCCGTCCTGTGGATCGGCTCAGCCCCGGGACTTCTCCCGCGCCAGCTCGTCCTGCCTTCCCCTCTCCTCTCTCATTTGGCTTGTTTAACCCGTTCCTACTGCGGAACGACTATAAGAGTTAAGGAACTCTCGACACGGCGCGCTTGTTAGTGTGGGCAGCCAATCCTCCGTTTTCTTTAGTCTCCCCTTTTGCGATCTCGGCGGGTCAAGCTGCAATCGCCCCCGGTCGGGGGACGGCGAAAAGCAGGTGCTCTGTCAGAGCGATAATAAGGAGTAGCTGTTCGGGTCCTGCGCCAAGTTCCTGTCTATAATTGAGTGTGGTGCAGCCCATGTGCACCGGTAGCGTTCAGGATCGGCCATGTTGAATCGCGAGACTTACAATCACACACCCGAATTGCCGCCAATCCTTCTTAACCGGTGCGCTCACCTGGAGCGATGCCTGAGCTGCGGGAGGTGGTTCGACACGCGGGATCTGTTTGATGTGCTCCGGCACGACCTGCAGCAGAGCGAGACCGCAGCGGCCCACTGAGGCTCGCAATCGGCCAGTCGGAAGGCAATAAACAGAGGCCGGTAACACCCTAAAGTCCGCCGTTCGGCACGTTCGCCGCTGCACCCGAAAGCGGCCTTGGTTCATCTGCCGGATGAACGGCAGCAAACGCCCAATTGTGTTGGAAAGCTCAAATGCAACCGCCAGCAACGCTGGCGATGTAAGACGCTCGCCGATCAGCTATCAACTCGTCGGAGAGACTGACGTCGGCGGAAACATACTCACGCAGACGTGACTGAACATGCGAGACAGCATCACGAAGGGGACAACATGTATTTCCCCGCCTACGAGCTCGAGAAGCACTGTATCTCCATCGTCGAGAGACATGCCTTCCGGATTTCAGCCGGCAGCTGAAGCCTACCGCCAGAGACAAGCCGCGCACGCTGAACGTTCACTGTCGGACTCCTGAAGATTGTCGGAGATCTCTGATACTATACCTGGGCAACGGTTTGCACCCGGCTTGGTTTGCTGGAGGAGCTGAATGACAGGATCGGCAATCTCGATAGGGACGTCGCACGACGAGCACGCGAGGAAGCCATTGCGAGGCGACTCAATACGATCCCCGGCGTGAGGCCGATCACCAGCCACCGCGATTGCCGCACTGGCGCCGCCGACCGAAGCATACGCCAAAGGCCGCGACTTTGCCGCCTGGCTGGGCGTAGCGCCGCCGCAAGCCTCGACAGGGAGGCAAGCAGAAGCTGGGCTCGATCACGGAAATGGGCGAGCGAACATTCCGACGCTTGCTGATCATCGGCAGCAGCGCTGTGGTGCTACAGGCGAGCAAGCGAGGCGCCCCGGCAGGGTCGTGGCTTGAGCAGATGCTTGCCAGGAAGCCGCGCATGCTGGTGAGTGTCGCGCTCGCCAGCAAGACGGCGCGGATCATCTGGGCGCTGCTCATGAGCAAAGAGGATTATAGAGCGCCGGTCGCAGCTGCGGCGTAAGCCAACGTGGACCAGGGGTCGTCGGGAGACGTAGTCGGTCGAAGGAGGCTATGGCACAACAGTCGGCGAGACGGGGCCGGAAGAACCAGTGCTTTCCACCGTGCCGTGAGCACGCTCAGGGTGAAGTGGTTTCGGTCCGCGAACTCCCATACCGGCCCGCAGCCTCTAGGCCGCACTAGAGGCCGGACTGCATCCGACTACTTCCCCCATCCTCCAATTACCGCTTGCGTTTTGCGGGCGTCCACTGCTGACGACAGCAGGTCGCAACGCGCTTGCCAGTATCGTTGCCATCTTACCCGATCGGAAGGCGCGGCAGGCAGCGCACGCATCAATGCGATCCTGGCGCCCGCCTGAGCCGCGCGCCGCCGTCACGATCAAGCTCGATCTTCTGCGCGAAGCCTGCTGGGATGAGTTCAGCGTCCGGATAGCCTGTCGTGACGCTAACGGGCGGCCGACCGAACGCGAAATACTGCTGCTTGGTATGTCCTACAGCCCACGAACCTTGATGCTCGTCGCTTGGTGCCTGTTACGCCAAGCTCACCGGACCTTCGAGGTACCCCGGATCGAAGCGCTGGAGCGGGGCGCAAGCAGTTTCCGCCCGCGACGGGTGCAGCTCCTCCGGGAATATGTCACGCTGCGAATCGCGGAGTGGAAGAGCAAAGAGCAACATGCGCGAGCTCAGAAACTTCGCTCATCAATCTCACAATGAGGTATGGTAAAGCTGATTGAGGCACCTCCTGTAGGCACGTTCGTCGCCCATATTCTCCCATTGTGCGCTTCCACGATCGCACGGCAAATAGACAGGCCCAGCCCGGTTCCTGATTTCTTAGTCGTCACAAACGAGTTGAATATAGTATCGGCGCGCTCAGGATCGATACCTGAACCGTTGTCGATGACCTTCACCAGGACTTTACCACCCTCATGCGTCACGCAAATGCGTACTGTGCCGTCTGGGATTGTGTCGATGGCCTCCAAGGCATTTTTGACGAGGTTCATAACCACCTGCTGCAATTGTATCTTGTCGCCGAGCACAAGAGCAGGGGCTTCTATATCGCACTTTACCTTTTGCATTGATGCCGCAGGCATCATTTGGAAGGCCCCTTCCATGACCTCGCCGAAATCAACAATGCTGTTAGGTACGGATCCTTTCTTGGTCATATTTCGAACGTTCTTGATGATCGCGCCGGCTCTCAGGGCGCTTTCGCGTATGGCTTGGAGCGGTGTTCCAAGCCGATCATACGCTGAGGCGAGCAGCAGTTGCTGGCTGGCAGCAGCGAAGTTGGATATGGCGGTAAGTGGCTGATTGAGCTCGTGGGCGAGGGTCGCGGCCATGGCATCCATAGCACTCGCTCTTGATAGGTAGATCAGCTCGCTCTGCAGGGCCTTCAGGCGCTCGCCGCGTCCGACATGGTCAGTGACGTCGTACCCTTGGCAGATGAGGCCTACTATGTTGCCGGCTGGGTCCCTCCTGGGGGCATATACGACGTCAATAAAATACGCGGCATGCCCACCCTTGTTATCTTCGAGTGATATCCCAAGCTCTTTGCCGACGAACGGCTTGCCGCTTGCGAAAACGTCATCAAGCACCTTCTGATAGCCTTGAGGTACGAGTTCTGGGAGCGCTTCAAACGCCTTGAACCCGATGACTTGACGGTCTGCGATGAGCCGGCGGAACTCCTTATTCGCCATGGTGACTATGTGATCCGCCCCATCCGACATGGCTAAGAAGCCCGGAGCGTCCTCAAACCAACAACCGAGTAGGTCGCGCTCTAATCGGATCTGCCGCTGCGCTTCGACCGTTTCAGTGGTATCCGAGCATATGCAGGTAACACCGCAAACCGCACCCTGGTCATCTCTGATTGGTGTGTATGCGTACGTATAATAGCGAAGCTCTTTGAAGTTACTCCGCCACGTCCGTAGTGGCACATCGTGAGCGATGGTTGCAGAGCCATTTCGAGCGGGCACGAAATGACCAGAAATGCTTGCCCATTCCGGAGCCATGACTTCACAGAATGGTCGTCCCAATCCCTCCTCGTGGTTGGGTCCGAGCAGCTTCGAGAATGCGAAGTTGAAGAGGAAGGCATCGTCACTTCCCCAAGTTGCCATAATCGGCTGTCGGTTGTCGAATAGGTAGCGGATCACCCCGCGAAGCAGCGAGGGCCAACCATCGGTGTGCCCGAGCGATCCAAGATGCCAAGGCAATCCCCAAAACCGTTCTATGAATGCTGCCTCTTCCGGGTCTTTACCGGCTGTTGGTGCCTCGTTTTCGATCACTACAGGCGATCCTCTCACCAACAAAGATGCAGGGTAGATCGTATGCACTTTGGATGAGCCGTCTCAGAAGGTAAACACTACGTTTGCTATCGGCCATGGGCATCTAGCGGCCTTCACGTTTGTTTTGGAGTGACGTCCGTAAATCGCAGCGAAAGGCGCGCTCTGAATGTTCAGACCGGCTGCGATGGCTGCTGATCAGCGAACCCGCGTCACCGCGAGGGTCCCGGCTGGTGCCGACAACAACACATCCTGAGCAGGAACGGCAGGGTTGAGCCACCTCGCCCAATCTTTGCGGCCGAGCACGACAATTTGGCGGTTGTGATAAGGGGCGATGTCCGGGCCCGGAGAGGTCGTCAACATGGTGTATGCCTCGCCCACGCTTTGCTCCGTTCGCAGGAGGCCAGCGATGCAGAAGAATGGCTCTCCGGGCATCGTAAAGAGCCATTTGCTCTTCGGCCGCTTCTTAGGCCCCCCTTCAACGGGGGGAGGGTCGGTGAATTCGTAGAAGCCGTCAGCGATGATCAGCACGCGCCCGCTGTCGAACTCCCTGCCCTCAGAACGAAAGTTGTAGACCGGTTTGCCCGTCGGCCCAGGCCAGCTCCAGCGCCGCATAACCAAGTCAGCGCCCTTGGCCCCTGCGCGAACGATGGCGTGCCGATCAGTGATCTTGATGCTGTCGCTGAGCGGGAGGTTAGGAACCCCCTCAGGAAAACAGATCGGTAAGCCGACCTGAGAAAACTCATACGAGAGCTGGTCGATGTCGACGTGGCTGCGATGCTCGTTGCACATGGCTAGGGTATTGCCTGAAAAGATTGAAGGTTTCGCTCCAAAGATGGCAATTGCTTGCCTCCCTCACATCGCGGTCCATACATGTCTCGTGCAGAAGATAGGCAGTGGCAAGCGGCGTCGCACTCCTGGCACTTCTGATCTCGCCTCCCGCTTGATACTGTGAAAAGGACGGTTCTCGCGAACAAAACTGAATGTGCGATCGTTGCGAGGAGCTACGGTGACTGGCGGCGAAAAGGGTTGAACGTCTCGCGTTGCCGACCCGCTCCAAAATCGTGCACATATTTGAGGGCGGCTACACTCCGCGGAGCTCATTTACGACATCGGGTAAGGTCATCGCGCGAGAAAATTCGGTTCCGGGACCATATCTGCCGAAGGACATCCTTTCGCCGTTACGCTCGGCGGGTGCCCCGCAGCTTGCAACTCTGTCTGGGCGCTGAAAGGGCTAGGGAGGTGGACGTCAAACGCCAACATGCGGAGATGCCGATTAAGCATTCATCTCAGAATTGGGCCATCCATTTGTCGTAAGCGCTGCGAGACACTCCTCCAACTCGGCGCTTCTAAATGGCTTTGTAAGCCGCGGCAGGGCCGGAGCTACCCCTTCAAACTCTGCGAAACCCGATACGACTAGTACTGGCAGTTCTGGAAATTGAGCCCGGAGAGCCGAAGCCAGCTCCACTCCGGTCATGCCCGGCATAAGGTGGTCGGTGACGAGCAGGTCTGGCCTGAATCCCTGCGCAACGAGCGCCATTGCAGCCTCGCCCGAGTCAGCTTCCTGCACTTCATAGCCGAACTCTTCAAGCATATCCGCGGTGCTTGCTCGTACGACTTCCTCGTCGTCGACCAGCAGCGCAAGTCCTCGAGCATGGTCAGTGAAAACGCGGGCGCTAACCGTCTTGTCATGACTTGGAACCAGCGTGCTGATCGGAAGCCATAATTCGATGTTGGTGCCCACGCCCTCTCGACTGCTTATGGTAAGCGCGCCGCCGAGCTGGGCAGCCAAGCCATGCGCCATGGAGAGGCCAAGCCCAGTCCCCTTCCCGATCCCCTTCGTCGAGAAGAATGGCTCAATCGCCCGTGCTACCGTCGGCTCGTCCATTCCAACGCCGGTGTCGGCTACCGACAGGCGGACGTAGTGCCCACGCTTGAGAGCGCCGCGGTTGCTGCGAACACTATCGCGCGTTGCTGTGATGCGCAGCGTACCGCCTTGCGGCATTGCGTCGCGCGCGTTTACGCCAAGATTCAGCAGCGCCATCTCGAGCTGATTGGGATCAGCCCTGGCCGGCGGCAGATCGTCGGCCACCTCAACAACGACCCTGACCTGGGGACCGGTCGTGCTCGCGAGAAGATCGGCCATGCCGCCGACGAGCTTGCCAACATCCACTGCGGCTGCTTGGAGCGGCTGGCGCCGCGCAAACGCGAGGAGGCGTTGGACCAGCGTCCTTGCCCGGTCTGCCGACTGTAGGGCACCTTCAATCAGCCGCTGCTCGCGCTCACCACCCAACCCTTTCCGCTGGAGCAGGTCCAGCGAGCCTAAGATCGGCGTAAGCAGATTGTTGAAATCGTGCGCGACACCACCGGTCAGCTGACCCATCGCTTCCATTTTCTGGCTTTGACGCAGTGCTTCCTGTGCATGCCCCAACTCCCAGGCCGCCTCCTTCTCGGAGGTCACATCTCGGCCCACGGCGTAGAAGACATCGCCCTCCGGCACGAGCGTCCAGGAGATCCAGCGCCACGATCCATCGGCGTGGGCAAGCCGGTCCTCGAACCGCTCCACCGTCTCGCCACGTAGCAGTCGCCTCATTGCCTCCTCTCCTGCTGCATGGTCGTGAGGATGCACCTGCTCTTTGAAGGACAAGGAGAGCAAAGTTTCCATGTTGCGGCCTAACGTGCTTTCCCATGCCGGGTTGATTGCCTTGAGCCGGCCATCAAAGCCCATGATCGCGAGCAGGTCGCGGCTCATCTCCCAAACCCGATTTCGCTCGGCCGTTCGATGAGTAACTTCGTGCTCAAGCCGCTCATTCAGCTCACGCAATCGGATCTCACCCCGCTTGCGCCGCGTGATGTCAATTGCGGTTCCGATCACCCGAAAACAGATGCCTTGCGTAGAGAAGAGGCCCCTTCCCTTTGCTGCGACCCAACGGGTAATACCGTCTTCCTTACCGACTGTCCGGTATTCGATGTCATAGAGCGCGCGAACGTCTGGGTCGCACGCCGCGGAATATGCCTCGCGCGTTCTATCGCGATCCTCGGGGTGCACCCCGTTGAGGAAATCGTCCAAAGTGACCGGCACATCGGGTGAGATACCGAACATGGCCTTCACTCGAGGTGGCCAGAACATGCGGCCGGAAGCCTGGTCGACATCCCACTGGCCGATCTCGGCCACGTCGAGGGCAAGCCGCAGCTGCTCCTCCTTCAGCGCCAACTGCTCCTCTGCCTTCCGCCGGTCGTCTATATCAACGACGGAGCCCACGTAGCCAAGATAATCACCGCCGTCTCCAAACCGCGGGCTCGCTGCATCAATCGCCCAACGATAAGTGCCGGAGACGTGGCGAAGTCGGTACTCAGCTCTAAACGACGTCTGGAGGTCGTTTGCGCGCGTAAATTCCGCCTCCGCACGCTTCCTGTCCTCAGGATGCGTCGCCTCCAGCCAGCCATATCCCTTCGCTTCTTCAGGAGTTTGGCCGGTGAACTCGTACCACTGGCGGTTCAGGTAGGTGCAATAGCCAGTGGGATCGGTGACCCACATCATAACCGGCGCATGATCCGCCATGTTGCGAAAGGGATCTTCACTCTCCCGCAACGCCGCCTCGCGCGCCTTTTCCTCGGTTAGGTCGCGCATTTCGATGATGGTGCCAAGGGGTTGACCGTCATCGCCTGCGGCAGGCGAAGCGGTGAAGAAAGCGGAATAGAAATGCCCGTCTTTGTGGAGGAAGACTTCTTCGCCCTGCGTTTTCTCGCGTTCGTAAAAAGCCTGACCGGTGAGGCGGTCTCCGCTCGAGCAAGGCCTGTCATCGAGCAACGGGTGGTGAACTACCTCGCGCAGCGACCTGCCCCTCGCCTCTTCCTGGGAATAGCCAGTAAGCTCCTCTGCCGCCTTGTTCATAAAGACGCAGTGCCGCTTTTCATCTATCAGGAAGATGGCCACAGTGACGTTGTTCAAGATTGCGTTCAGCCGCCGCTCAGTGGATTTCACCTGCCCGCCCTCAATCTCGCCTCGGCATCACCCGACCGGATGCCCCCCTTATGAAATACCTGACCGCTTGTGCGCCTACGTCAAGCAATAGCCGCATCGATATCGCTAATGGTCCCCGGTGAATGCCTGCCACAACAAGTACAGCTGCCAGAGGCTAGCGCCCGATGACCAAACTGCGCCACCCGCGGGTGCAGCCGATTGCGCCCCTGCTCGCCGCTGCGGCGAGAAGCGGTAAACAGTACCGCCGACCATGCCAGAATGCCGCGCAATGTGCGCTGGCTTCGCGCCTTCCCTGCGACCTTCGCACCGCGTCCGGATCGATCCCAAGATTGCCGCTCTTGTACGCCGCCTCGCCCGATGGATGCGAGTACTACCAGCAACTGAGCTCTCCAGCTCTCCTTTGGCTTGGATCAGGCACGTTGAAAGAGCAACCGAAGGAGCTACAACCCGTCGCGTGTGCAGTATGTGCGATGGGACGCGTGCTGCGGGCTGCTGGCACCGAGCGCACGCGGCCAATGCGCCCTGCCAAGCCGAGCATGTATAACGACCCGGCGAACCCTGCTAGGATGTTGCTTGCAATGTCAGGTCGCACCACATGCACGTCGGATGACTCGCTTATAACAAGATGTGGAGCTGGACCTCTGTGGCTGACAAGCTAGTGCATCGGATGCTCGCACCTGGCGGCAGGCGATGCTGTCGTCGGGATCGGCTCTTTCATGCTAGCGTTTCCGCAGGTTTGACCAAGGTAATCGGATGCAGTTGCGAGTCATGGTGGTGGAGGATGATCCCCTACATCTGAAGCTATATGAATCTTGGTTAACCCATGCGGGTCATTACCCTATAATGGTGGCAGATGAGCGTAATGCTGAAACCGTCGCCGCCAAACATCATCCCGACGTGGCCATCATCGATGTTCGATTGCCCCACATCAACGGGATAGACCTGATTAGATCGTTGAAACGTGGCAATGCGACTGCAACCCTCCCCATTGTGGCAGTGACCGTCCTAAGCGACTGGCATGATGAGGAAGCCTGTGTAGCAGCTGGGGCGGACTGCTTCATGTCCAAGCCGGTCAGCATCTTCAAACTAACCGATACAATTCTTGCACTCACCGGATCCGCTTGAACCAAAGCTAGGCCGTTCGGTGTACCGTGAACTGAAGCTCATCGGACGAAGATCAAGTGGAAGGCGTCGATCAACTTCTCACGCGTCAACCTGCGTGGCGCTAGCGGATGGATCAGTGCGAATCACAGGGCGGAAAATCAATGATCTGCCCATGGCGCCTGGCAATTGCTCATTTTCTGGATAGCGTTGTCGTAGGATCTAGGCAGTTGTCGCTGAGGGAGCAGTTAAGCCGTCTGGACTGTTGCTGCCGCACAAAGTGCGTGTGCGGCAAAAGCCATCTGACAGAATATTCGTCCCATTTGCGGCGGCGGCAGTAAAACGGATCGAACAACAGAGTGCAATTCTTGACAGCCCTCACAGGCAAATCACGGGCGGAAAAGCTGCTTGTCACGCACGCTTCAAAAGCCCTAGGCCGTAGAGCGCATGTTCTGTCGCCTCACGTATTCCCTTCGCACGCCGTTAACGCGACACACTGGCCAATAACTTACCTGGGGCTATTTACCTCACATCGGAGGTGATGTGTAACTATGAATGCAGTGCTAACACGCTCCGGCCGCGGCGCTCATACAACCGGCGAGGTTGTAAGCGGTGGTAGCTTGTGAAGCTCTGATAGGCTCAAGCGCCTGTGGAAAGCCCCTGGCATCGCCGGCAGCGGATTAGGCCTCGCATGCGACTTTCGCAACTCACGCTCCTGCTGCAGCCACCAGCGCGGCCCCGATCACCGTCGAACAGGTAGGACGCTATATCGCCAATACCAGCGTCCTTGATGTTCTTCCGCAGCGTTTTGCCTGGCGAGATTGGGCTCGGAGACCCTTGAGCAGACGATCCGGATCTGCCCCGGAATGCAGGAGTAGCTTCTTGATCAGGTGGTGGTACCCATCTCTTGCAATGTACAAATTAGCGCCTGAGCCGCAAAAGGTTTGCGAAGAAAGCGATCGGCGCCTGCAGCTTCTGCTTCTTCGGACCCACCATGCCCAGAGGCCACAATGATCTTGGTGAACGGCCACCGCCGCCTGACCATGCTAACCAGTTTCAATCCGTCCATTGAACCCGGCATCCGGACGTCCGTAAAAAGGATCTCTACTGCGCCTGTGCGCTCTAAAGTATCAAGCGCTTCGTCTGCGTCCGCGGCTTCAAGCGCCTGGAAGCCTGCTTCTTCGACTATCTCTAATGCCACCATGCGAACGAGGGCTTCATCCTCAACAACTAAGACTCTGGACAATATGATTTCCCTGTTGCTCCGCGAACGCGAGAGCTGAACTGTCTAGCTATGCTAGCCCTGCCTAACGACCTCTATCCCCGAACCTAACAGGCTCGGGCAGTGAGTATCACGCGATCGCTTTGTCTCGGTCTTGATGAACCGAAAGGATATATCTCGCGCAGGCCGACGCACGTCGAGCCAGCTCCAAGCTGCTTTCAATGTCACGGGCGTAGCAGGTAAGCGCTGCCCGCGATGCTGGATCGTAAAGGTCCGCCCGGAGGCGTTGCACCCGCTCAAGCTCACGAGCTAGATCGTCCGCAGTGTTCATGGTCGTCTCCGGCCCCCCGGATGGTTCGCCAGTTTCACCAAACGAGGTAAACAAAGGGTTAACGACCCGACGGTGGACATGGGCTGGACGGGAGTGGCCAAGGGCTGCCAGCTATGTGTATGCCGTCAACCGGCGGAGTTCCGCACGTTCCGTCGCCATAGGCACGCTCTGTTTAAGCACCCAGTTGACGAAGGTTTTTCGTCAACGACAGAATAGATAATGGTAAGCGACCAAGTACCCTGAAGTCCTATACCGCGCATCGCCCGGTCGCAACGCTTGATCAACACCGATGAGCAGACTAGGTATAGCTTGAAAATCGATACCTAATGCAAACCACGTTATAGAAGGTTCACTATCACTTCACCGGGTTCATCTTCTATTTCAGGGCAGGTAGTTCCGGTATCTGACAGGAGATCCAGTCATGCCGAAATGCCGATCTCTCCGCGCGTCGAACAAAATCCACAATTCTTCCGTTCGACTGCCAGCCGGCAGTCTGTAGCAACTGAGCGCTTCCACAACTTCCCGTCCGATTACTAATCGCGCTATGAACCTTCGGCGACTTGCTAAAGCACCGTTACGGCTCCCGCTCTATTGCTTGCCGACCTAATCACCAGGCGGGCGTGGCGCAGCTGGGGCGGCAATTGCTGCGCATTTGCACACGGCATCAACTTCGCTTGCCTCCCTAAGTGACGGCCTCTCGGCACACCGCTGTTGCAACCGGCAAACACCAAACAGCTAGCGCGAGGCCACGCTCGCGCCGGCAATCGGAACGCGACGCTCGATGAGATTTCGAACACGTGAGCTGTCCGATTGGCCCCGCTCTTGCAGCCGCCTCATAATGACGCCCTCCTCGCAATGAGAAAGAAACATTGAGTAGAGCGAGCGCGTGCGCGTTGCCCCAGAGCCCGAGCGGCAGGAGGCGATGCTTTCAGCCACATCCGAAACATTCAGCCACATGAGCTGTGATGGCGCATCTACGGAAGGATTGGTCCGCAGGTCGCCTACTGGAGTGAAGCCAAGCATGCTCTGATAAAACCGGCGATGGCGCGGATTTACCTCGATCAGGAGATCGGTGCAGCGGTGATTCTGCAGGCCGTACAGAAACACCGTATGAAAGAGCATCGCTAAGTTCTGTTGATCGGGAAGCTCCGTCTCGAACGCGAACTTGGTCAACTCGCACACTTGGGCTCCCGGCGCGGCCCTGAAGATATCGACTTCATCTTTGAACACAGCATCAACTGCCAGTCCGCCAGGGGCGTCCACGCCCAGGGTGATGGTCCCGACGATTTGCTCATCAGCGAGCGCCATGAAGGTCGTATGGCTCTCATCGTTCGGGATCTGGTGGTCGGAACCATAGCCGCGCCATGCGAAGCGCCTGTTGAGCAACTGGATCGCCTGATCGCGGTCCTCACGAGTTTCAGCAAGGCGCAATGCCAGGATGCGGCTCATTGACCCGCTACTTTTAGCCTCGTCCGCGCTAGCGCCCGCCCCTGCTCTTCGGGTGGACGTTCGAGGAAAATCGACTTCGATCCCGTGCGCGCTTAATGTCGACCGCTGAGAGTACATCACGACCTCGAATGTTGCGTAGCGTGCGCCACTATGAAAACCCTTCGTGCTTCGGGCTTTCGTAAGCGGCTCCCGGCAGGCGCCATATTCAGGACAATCAACAGGTCGGGATTCCACTTAGTAGCTAAAACGCATTCTGTTGAGCAGGCGGCATCAGGTTATGGTATCCGCTTGTGCTTACGCTCATCTTAAGTGAAAGCCCCCGCTGTAGTCGAAAACACTCACAAGCTCCGCCAGTCTTACGTGTCAGAGGAGACCGCCTCATCTTTTCTACCTCCACCAGCGAAGGTCGGGGGCTGAGGGTTCTCGCATTAGTCCTGGAGCAAGCCAAAAACTCCGCCGTGCCCGGCGTCATTCAAATCAAGGCAGCGACCTCCGACCCGCAGCAAACGGCTTTCATAAACTCGCGCCATATGCATGTGGGCGCGGAACGCCATCATCGTCTTTGCGCGCATAGCCGCAACACGTGCGTCTACCGCGCGAAGCCGAAAGTATTCGAGATCGCTCATGGTGCTTTCCAAGATGACGGCCGCGTGTAAGGTGGCCAACTTCTAGTTGGAATTCCGATGTATTACCGATACATGGGGGCACAGTGCGGCTACGATCAGTGGCTCTCCGGCTTCAAACCATCGACCTTGTGAGGGCGTATCGGCGATGGCGTCTGCGAGAGATAGAATCCTCTTTTGAAAATCAGGATTCTTCGCTTGGCTTGAAGCTCAGCGAGATAACAGGAAAGCTGCGGCGCCCTTCTAGCTCCGTGAGGTTAACTGTAACCAAGTTCCAACGGTTTTCCAAACTTATTCTAGGGTGTCACTTCAATTTCAAGGCTAATTTCTTCTTTGCACGATACTACGATTGCCACCGTCGTTGATCGGCAGATCGCGTTGATATACACCGTTGTCTCTGTAATCCTGAATGTAAACAGTACAAAGGTTGTCAAGCACCGACATCATTCGTAAGGATTGTTCGACCGAGAACAACCGGTTGAAGCCTCGCAATTTTGCTTGTGCGATTGTCCTATCCAGCCACCGCGGCTGACCTTTCGGCACCGAAGAGAGTGCCCGGGCAGTTCGTCCTAAGTGCGGCAAGCCATAGGTGGTTGACGGTTGCTCGGCCGCATTCCACCTGAGGAACAAAGGCGATTGTTGATTCTGTCCCACCGGTATGCACACCCGGCTTGGTGCGGCGCATTGCTCCTGCTATACGGTTGAGAGGGTCCCGCCCCTTGAGCCGAGCCGCTTCCGTCCCTTTGCGGCTCGGCTCTACCTGCCCTTTTCGATGTTGCGAGTGTCGGCCTGAGTGCTCATTCCGATGCTGCGACGCAACATTGCCGCGACTGAAGCATTTAGCAGAATCGTGCGGCCGACCCGACGGACGTATAGAAGTGTTTGCGCCAGCCAGCGCTCGGCGGGCGCAAACACTTCAACTTGCGGCCACGGTCAAGTTGCGCAAACCGCGAGGGCGCTCCAAAGTACGAGCGAACGGTTGATTTCGGCGCGGCGGTGCTCGCCGGAATATCGGCCACCTCGTCACGCAAATCCCGCGCTCCTCCAGGCAGTAGCGAAAATAAGCTGATGCGGGGCCCTTGAAGCGAGATACAGCAGCACGGCCTGCTCTTGTTGATCGCGATTTCAGTTCGCCAGGCAAGTCTGCAAATGCAGAGAGCACAATCGATTATCGGAAGTGAGCTCGCGCTTAGGGCTAGACCACAGGCTCGGCTCGACGCTTGAAGATCGCCAACTGGCGACACGGTCGGCTCAGCTGGCACGGCAAACCGAGATTTGAAGATCTTTAGTACTACCTAGTACCATCTGTCGTTGCCGGAGGCGGACAACCTCTTTTCAGCGGTAGTTGCGGCAGACATTCGGCCTGTGCTTTTGCCTTGTCTATTCGAATGGATGCGGCCAGCCTACTAAGCCCAAGCGGTCGCTATAATTTCACCTTCCCCAAGGAGAGCTCGCTACACCCGGAGCGAGACTTGAGAGGCAATGCTTGGGCAGACGCACCGAACGTTTCCGGCGTAGCCGGAAGGTGAAGCGAAACCGAAACAGACAGGCGGTATGGCGCCTTGCCGCCGCTACAATAAGCCGTTTCGCCTCCGCACCGTTTCGGTTTGCGAGAACATCAGCTAAGGCGAGCAACTGATAAGGAGCTTGCACGTCATGCCGGAATCGAAGGCCATTATTCCCGTCATTCTATCGGGAGGATCCGGCACGCGCCTTTGGCCGATGTCCCAGCCCGAAAAGCCAAAACAGCTGCTTTCGCTGACCGCGGAGCAAACCATGTTACAGCTCACCGTCCAACGGGCCGCTGGACACCAATTTGCAGACCCGATCGTCGTTGCAAACGCCTTCCATGCAGACTTGGTCGAAGAGCAACTTTCAGCGGTAGAGTCCGCGGCGCAGGCGCTGATCCTGGAGCCGATCGGGCGTAACACGGCACCGGCCATCGCCCTTGCTGCAATTGTAGCCGGTGGGGGTAGCGAGCCGATGCTCGTTATGCCATCCGACCATGTCATCGCTAACGTGGATAGCTTTCACGCCGCCATACGGGATGCACTGCCGCTAGTGAACGAAGGCTGGCTCGTAACCTTCGGCATTGCGCCTGACGCGCCGGAAACGGGCTATGGCTGGATAAAGGTAGGCGAACAGCTAGCCAAAGGCATTCACCGGGTTGACAGGTTCGTAGAAAAGCCGCCGCGCGACGCGGCAGAAGCAATGTTGGCGTCGGGTGATCATGCTTGGAACGGCGGGATATTTCTTTTTCGAGCCGACATGTTCCTAGGCGCGCTTAGCGTATACGCACCAGAGATGCTGATCGCTGCTCAGCAGTCAATCGAGCGCAGTAGGCGTGAAGGGAGCCGCATCTGGCCGGATGCAGAGTCCTTTGCGGCCTGCCCTTCAGATTCTATTGACTATGCCGTTATGGAAAAGGCGCCTCGTGTCGCGGTAGTGCCGGTCTCTATGGGTTGGAGCGATGTCGGGAGCTGGGACGCGCTGCACGCCATCAGTGACCCGGATGAGGGCGGCAATGTCGTACGCGGGGATGTCGTAGCGATCGACTCGCGAAATTGCCTGGTGCAGAGCGAGCCCGGCAAACGCGTAGCACTTGTGGGTGTGAACGATCTTATCGTCGTTGTTTCAGGTGCCGATGTGCTGGTGCTTCCTCGCGGCCGGAGCCAGGAAGTGAAAAGAGTTATCGAGGCAATGAAGGACTGATGCACGGTTGAGTGCGGCGCACGGCCGCACTCAACAAGATGTGCCGCTATGCTTCCGGATAGGAGCATCGCCCATCAAGGCAACGATTCCGGACCCTGCTTAATGTCAATTTCGCCCGTAGATTATTATCGAACTTTGACCTGCGGCGGGTAAGAGACACTCCGTACTTGTTCGTCAATCAATCTAGTGCTCAGCTGTCGTACAGAAGCGGAGCGACGTCTCCGGTCTCAGTAGTCGAGGAATTTTATCAAAGCATCCTGGCGCCAGGGGAGGATCGAAAGCCAGTCCGGCAGCGGTTTTATGACTCCAGCAGACCAACGCATGCAGCTGAGGCAATCCGCCCACTGATAGCGTGACGGACGAAGCAACTCGCAGAGGTTCAGTTAGCCTCAGGCGGCAACCTGTCGCGCCTACATTCAGTACTGCGACATTTACAGGTGGACTTTCTCGACATTCCAGCACAGCCGGCGCGTCGATTTTATAGCGGCGCGCACGCCGCTCGTTTTCCCCAAAAAACTCTCCATCCAACATCCCGCCACCTTAAGCGCCGACTGCTTGCTGAAGTGTAAATGGTTCAATGGTTCCGCTCGAACGGGGCTGCATCCTCGGCACACAAGATACGCCTATCGCGATTTCGGGACCACTGTTCCGGAGCCAGGTGAGGCATGCTGCATATCTTGCAGCTTGCGGAATTGCAGCGGGCGAATTCCGGGCGGCGACGGCTGATCTGGGCCTAGCGGATCTCAGCGCTGGTTGCGCTCGATCTGGCCTCGGCCGGCTCGCCTACGCACGACTTTCCACCGTTCAAGCACATAGTAACTAACCGGCACCTATCCCGCTGCTGCCTGTAGCTCCTAGACCATGCCACGGGTGGGACAATCAACGGTTGGATGTAACGCTCTACGCGCCTCCTCAGTGATCGTGTAGACCGCCTGACGCTGTGCTCCGCGATTATGATGATCGACCCGATAGCCTTGATAATGGCGGCGGACGAAGCCGGCCCGCACCAGCTCGGAGACTGCACGGCTCACGTTGGTGCGACCAGACTGCCTCACGCGCTTTCGAACATGGGCGTCGACGAGGCGCTCGGCGGCCTCCCGATCTGCAGGCAGCGCGCGCTTCGCTTCCAATTCCTGTCGCACCTTTGTCCTAATCGCAAGCCTTCGGGGATCCCGTTGCGCAACTGGGATGAGAGCGTCACATAGCCAATCGCGCACAGGGATACTGCGGGTTCCCTCCCGGATGTAGGGTCCAGCCGAACCCGTCTTCACACTCGCCTGAGCGATAAGATTAAGAACCATGAAACTGTATCGCGGCCGCTCACAGACGGCAGTTAAGCGCTCGAGAATTGCAGGTACATCAAGGAGCCGCTGCGGCTTCACATGCAGGGGTTCGGCGGCGCGCTCTTGGAGCGTAAAGAGGTCCAGCTGAAACATGGAACATTTAGAGCACAACCGCGAGTCCGAGTGAATCCCACTTGTCCGTGTATCTGCACTTTAACCGCTCGCGGCACTTCACCGTCGCGGGGTAAAGTGACACAGCTGGCAGGTGCGAACGTCGCCATGCCACCCGGTAACCAGAGTTGCACTATTGGAGATCCCTTCACCGCGATGCACGCCAGGGGTCGCCTGGAGATGTCCGAGATCGCATCTTGAATGTTGCCCGAAGCGGCAAAGTGCCACTGCCTGTTCGAGAGTGTCACGACCCGATGCCTGAGCTCGCAACGGTGGAGAGGCACTCAGAAGCTCATTTGATCAAGTTTAGCTATCAACGCCCGACTAGGGGCGGGCTAGGTTGTTAAACCCTTATCACCCGCTATGGCCCGGTTCCGGTGCATACGCTCAAAGCTGCAGAGAGGAATTTGCCGATGAGTGATGACAGCGATCGCAGGATCCGGGATCTCTTCGAAGCTTTAAGCCTTTCCGTCGCCGCAATCGAAAAGCTTCAGGTCGAGGTTCGCACGCAAAAATTAGAACTTGATCGTTTGACAGCCGAACTCGGCATCGCAGACGGTTTCAAAGCTGTCCTGCGCAGGGCGCTGCGCCGATGAACGACCTCCTATTTTACAGCCGTCACCAACAGCGAGGACGATGCGGCCCTCGGTGCTCATGCCAGTGAGCAGGACCTCGCCGAGATCGTAGAGCAGCGATCGGTCTAGTTCGACGGCCAACTTAACCTAGAGCCGGAACGCCTGGTGTTCATCGACGAGACCTGGGCGTCTCCCGACATGGTCTGCCGCCAGGGTCGATACCGACGCGGCGTACTGTCACGACGTTCTGCTCCGGCAAGCAGGTGGTCCAAGATGCCGTCGGCGCGGGTTTGCCAACTGGGCATCACCGAAATCGGGTTCGACCCCCGAAAGCGGGCCTGAGACACGCGGCTTCTGCTTTGAAATTGAAGTGAGAATGGCAGCCGGCAGGATTTCTTCGGTACGAGCCGCGATAACGTACGTCGGCTACAGAGCTGTGCGCCCTTACATTGCGAGCCCGTCGGTAGCGCTTCAGCGAACGGGGTGACTTAAGGTCTCTCGCTCCTTGTAAAGAGAAGCTTCCGCCTATCAGCTCGACTAGAGCGCTGCTGAAGTTGACTGGGGCTGCCAGAACGGAGCCGCGCCGTTTCAAATCAGCGCTGCGCCCGAGTTGGGGTATAGCAAGCATCACTGGAACCGGGCAGAAGCCGGCAACCTTGTCACGGGGTTCAACGTCGGCGCTCTTACCGTAGCACCCGTCCGTCACCGGTAAGCAGTAGCGGCGATGCTCGCGAGCAAGCCCCGACCGACTTTAGTCCGCATGCGGGGCATGGGCGATTCACGCCGGCGACTGTGCTGTCGCCCGAGTGACACTCGGGCCGCCATCAGCGGAGCGTCATGACAGCTTATTGGCGCGCGCAAAGTGCAGCGCCTAAAACATCTTCAATCCGAGCTTTGGAAATTCTCAGCCGCGAACTGCCCAACACTACCTCCGCTGTAGGCAGTCGCGGTCATCTGTGTTTCGCAAATCCGGACGTTCACTCCGTCCGGAAGATCGCATTACCCCTCCTAGATGACCCTCTGCTGCCACAACTGACGCTCGAGATCACAAACGCTTGAAGGGGCAGCTTCAGAGCCCTCCTTGCTATGCGTCACCGCCTGGCAGCAGGTCCAAATAATCAACCCGTATCCGCTCCCCTGCTGCTACACCATCAACGAGAACATAGCGCCCGATCAGCCTCTCGTGTTCTTCATCTAACTCCAGCCTCCAAAAATTACCTTGCTGGTCGATGATCGCCCCTCCAGAGCCAGAACGCATTAGCTCTCCTGTCACTCGAACACGCTTCCTCATCGAACCCCCTTAGATCACCGGGCCTCTCTCGCCGCGACCTCATCCGGTGATCGAATCGCCCTACCGGACGTTAGCAGATCCTTTGCGATGGCGCCCCGAGCTTGCAGAAAAAGAGGCGCGTTTTACAAGCGGACATGAGACCGTGATCGCGCAGCCTTCGACTCTCTCCACCGGGAGCACCCCGTGCCTCGAGATTCCGTGTTCATTCAGACCAGCCTTACGAGCCAGACCAAGATGCGGATGGCGTTCTGAATCATCAGATAGAAATACCTACACTGATCGAAAAGAGCATGTATCGGCTCGCCACGTTTGGTCGTGAATGAGTCTCAAGCCTCGAGCGAGGGGGGGGACAAACGACGAGCGTCCAGCATACAAGACCTTCTTCATGGCGTTTCGCGCGGCTTACCCGCTCGATAGGAACGATAAGATCGCGCCTATCGTTCTTAGGAAGTGATATGCAGCTGCTGTCGGTGCAATAAAGGCAAGTTGAAGCCATGGCGACAGGCTCTATGTTTACGCTCGCGCAGGTTACGGCGCTTACTGCATTGGCAGCGCTTAGCCGTCACGCTCTGCCACAGACGCAGTCACGGGTGCATATACTCGTCTTTTTACTCCTCGCCGGATTAACCGAGTGGGGAGTCAGATCTGCCAGTGGCCTCAAGCCTCGACTTAGAGTTGCCATCCTGACCGGGGCCTGCACAACCGGAAGCATTTTGCTCGTTAGATGGCTGCGCGAGGGCCTTTGCCCGCATACTTGGCCGCAATGTCCTGATCCGCTCTCCGCGTATAGCAAGATGCTTGGGTTCTAGGTTTTTGTAGTTATCGCACCCGCAGCGGCGGAGGGCAGCTTGTTAATTCCAGGCCTCGGCATCTTCCAGAAGGCTAAAGCGGGAACGACTCCAGTATATAGCCTTGATGGTCACGTACACACATCAATCCGAGGTGATGCCAGTACCCCAATCACAGGAGGCTGGCTCAGGCGACGAAACTCAACTTACGGGCGCGATGGCATTGGTAGTGCTCGCGCTTTTCGTCGCGTGGCTTACCCAACTGTTTGGCTGAGGTTGAGCTAATTTGTTTGCGCCCCATGTATGGGCCCTGCCGCTTGATCTCCGTCGCCCCGGCGAGGGTCTGCGCGCAGGAGCCGGTAACGACAATCTCCTCCTCGGGCTCAGCCCGCGCATTCTGCGCATCTTCGTCGGCGCTGGCTCCAGCGATCTGGGCGTGGGCGGATTGAGCGATGCCCAAGGTGGCGAAGGTGGACGGAAGCGTCGCCCGAGGCAGGCGTGAAGTGCGCGACATCTTTTGTTTCTCCCCGGGGTGTGGTCCCCCAGCGAGGCCGCCGATAATCGCGCGCTGTTAGCGTTTGGCGGCGAAGCCGTTGCGGTAGGCTACAGGTGCAAGTCGCTTATGTGTACGGTTTGTCAGTCAAAAACTGAGGGGCAGTTCAGCTCAACCCGTGGGTCAGTGCGACGGGAAGGCGCCTGGCTGCAGATCTGCTTCAAACCCCGATTGCGCTACCTTGTTGTGTGACTCTTGATGCGAGCGCGCTCTCCACAGGGGTTCCATAGAGACAAAGTGCCGATCCGATGATGCGATTTGAGGCAGCTAAACGAGGTCGATAACTCACGCGAGCGGGGTCGCTCGCTTCCCCGGTGCCAGCTCCGGCTTCTTCTTCAAGCGAGCAGAGGCACCCCGTGCTGGACAGGTTGTAGCATACGCTCCCCAACCTGGGCCCAACTACCAAACTCACGCCCCTTCATAGGACCGTTCGCGGCAGCCGCAAGAGCAACGGCCGTCGTGGCTACCATCGACGCCCGCTCCCCAGGATTGTAGCCGAACCGATTAGGCTGTTCTCCCACCGCGAAGGTCGGGCACACTGAGGGAAGTCCGAAATAGTCATACTGCGCGAGCTTCAGGCTAGACTCAGCAAGATACTCTACGCCCGGAGCAAGCTTGTAAGGAGCAATGCCGATAGTTGCGTGTTTGAGAAACGGAAGTGTTTCCACGAACCTCATCTCTGGGTATATCTTGACATTCTCCGGCGCAGCAAAGGTTAAGCCACTTCCAATCACGTGAAACGTCACTGCCGGCATCTCTTCGGCCACCGCCACGAAGTAGGCCGGATCGAAAAGCATAGACCCCACTGAAACAGCATGTTGGCCGCCCGGATACGGGTTTGGGCCAATCCGCTCATAGTTTGCCTTATTGATGCCAAACTCCGCCTTGTAAAGACGTCCTTTAGCCCAAGGGAAATCATCCTTCATTAAGGTTGAGCGCAGACAAACGTGATCGATATGCACGCGGTTTCTATCTAGCTGATCTTGCACGAATGGATGGACACCAATTGTGTCAAGCAGATCTGCGGCATAGTAAATAATCTTTGCCGCGGCGTTGAGCCTACGAACCCTCTCAATGTAAATTGCGGCAACGCCAGATTCTACAACAACATAGTCAGCATCACTTAGCAATTGATCAACATCTTCATTGGGCCACCGTTTGTATGCTTCAAACGCGGGGTACATTAGCGCCTGCAAAACTACGTTTTTCGAACTAAACGGGTGAACGGCTGTTCGCCATAAGTAGCAGCGAACTCCATCTACTAACTCGATTTTGTTCGATTTTTCACGTAGAAATAGACGCGAGTCGCCGGTCCGAGCAGACAATTGGCTGAATCTCGTCGAAATAAACGTAACCTCATAACCTGTTTTGCTCAAACCTTCAGCAACCTGCTGTATGCTAGCCTTTTTCCGTGACCTGTAGTCCTGGAAAGCTGACAAGATTACAACTCGCTGCTTTAACCCTTCCGATCGACTAGCTGAACCTTCCGAGCCGTTTAACAACACCGCATGCTCCCTGTCGCAACCAGCCACACGTCAACCGAAAGCACCGCGGGCTTCCGACACATTCGCAGCTATGAGATCACCCTGTGCTTAGCATAAGTCCAGTAACGAAGCGACCGCTAAGCGAAGCTCGTAAAGGGCAAGCAGCGTCACCCCCTCGGCAGCGCTATCCAGCCGCCCTTCGGGGGTGCAATCCTAGGTGTTTAGTCCCGGCCTTTGATGGACCGGATTGACGATGAACCGGTCTGGTTCTGAAGTCCAGATAATGTCAATGTATTCGTAAGGCTTGAGGCCGCTGAGCGTCTTAAGCCGACGGTCGAAGTTGTAGGCGGCCAGGAAGTCGGCCAGGTGCGTCCGAAGTTGCTCATGGGCGAGCCTTTGAATGATCGTTGACGTGAGGTGATTGAGCGAACAAACTTTGGTGATGAGCGATCCAGGGACATGGCTACCTAGCGGCGGTGCCCTTGCCGGGGTAGTCGGAGCCTTTTTCGCGTTCTTGTTCATCGGTATGCCGATGTTGGTGATGGTCCTTCAGTCCGGCGGCGGGTGCGAAGGGCTGCCGCGCCCTTGTGAGCCCCACAATACGGCCCTCTACATCGCCCTACTTGCACTCGTTTTGCTCGTGATTGGCACCTGGTGGGGGGTGCGGAGGCTCGTGAACTTTTTCCATCACGGCAATTGAGCAGCTTCTTCCGGCCGCTGGGTGCGGCGCTTGCCGGCTGGTGGCTTTTCTCGCACGCGCAATCGTGATTCATGCTCACCATGAGTCGATACGACCTGACCGACTTGGAGTGGAGAGTGATTGAGCCGCTGCTGCCGAACAGGCCCTCGGGCGTGCCCCGCGTGGATGACCGGCGGGTGCTGAACGGCATCTTTGGGTGCTACGCTCCGGTGCGCCATGGCGCCACCTGCCCGACTGCTAAGGGCCGCGCACCACCTGCTACAACCGCTTTGTACGATGGCCGAAGGCGGGTGTGTGGGACCGGCTGGTGGACGCCATCAGCGCCGCTCATGACGGCGCCATCCAGATGATCGACAGCACCTCCGTTCGCGCTCACCAACGGTAGCCACGGCAAAAAAGCGGGTGCAGATCACTGTTTCGGTCAATCACGCGGCGGACTCACGAGCAAGATCCACGTCGTGATCGATCATAGGGTCTCCCGATCCGGCTTGGCCTGACTGCCGGACAGGCACACGACGGGCAGATCGCCGACGCGCTGCTCGCCCATCTCGGCCCGCGTACTATCGTGCTGGCCGACAAGGCCTATGGCGCCGAACAGATCCGTGAGATGATCCAGGACCAGGGCGCCACGCCCAACATCCCGCGTGAGAGCAACCGGCGCCGGAGGCCCTGCTTCAGCAAGCGTCTTTACCGCGAGCGCAACCTAATCGAGCGGTTCTTCTCCAAGCTGAAGCACTTTCGCCGCCTCGCCAACCGCTATGAGAGGCTCGCCGCCAACCTCCTCGCCACGATCCAACTCGCCTCAATGCGGCTGTGGCTCCGTGCTCATGAGTTTACAGCCTAATACACGAAGCGAGTCGCTTCGTAGCGCGTCAATCCGCCGAGGCGTTTGGAGTGGATTGAGCAGCCACCCATTCTACTAGCGGTTCGATAGTCCCGGAAGCGGTCGGCCTCCGGCGGTTCGTCTCGGCCGAAAGGAACGGCAGTGCGCCGCGGGACACCCGGTCTTCGCAGGCGGCGTCAACATCAACCTTCATTCCAGAACCGGGGCGCCAGGCTGGCTCTGCCGCAGCGGCAGCCTGCGGCATTCCGTTCGAAAACGCCTCGCTGACATGCAAAGGTCGCGTTTCCCGTCACCGCCCCGGCGAGAACGCGAACCCACAGTCGACATTGCTCGTCCGACACGTAGCTTCTACCGCATGTTGCCTCTAAAAGGAAGCATCGGAACCGTAGCTTCCCGGTCCGGGGATTCACTATCACGACGCGACCGAGTATCCGTACAGCGATACCTACCGGAACAGCCGTGGCAGCAGCAGGCCTGTGCGCTTGCGATACTCTTCATAAGCAGGTCCGAGCTTCGACTGGATGATATCACGCTCTTCGGCACGGGCGGCTACAATGTACAAGATAACAACGAAGCCCGCTAGAACACAGCTCAGAAGCGAGGCAGTTAAAAAAGCGCAGCTAATCCAGAATAGCGAATAGGCTGTATAGAGCGGATGCCGGATCCACCGGTAAGGTCCATTCTGGACAACTTCTGGCGGCACTAAGCCACTGAAAACGAGACCAAGATTTTTCGTCGCAATCGTTTTCAGCGCCCACCGGAATAAAAGAGCTGCGGCACTGGCAACGACCATGGCAGTGACGAGTCGTTCTATAGGTAGGCTGCTTCTCAGCGCGATCACGATGGTCACAAGGCTCAGAATGGTAGACAAAACGACGACAATGATCAGTAGTGGCTTCGCCTGACTCGACCGATCAAAATGGGCCTGAGCTGTAGCGAACCATGCGCCGATACCGAAAAAATATAAAAGCGCCCCATACTTCGCCAGATCTGCCACGCTCATCATTGACTCCCCTCAGCCGACTCAGTCCGTTGTCGGCGACAGTACATCGAAGTGATATCGCGAGGAACCTACCTCGGGGTTAATCCCACGAACTCATCGGCATGCTACCACCACGCCGCTATGTGCGACGTATAGAAGCTTTGAGCGGCGAGAACATGACAATTAGGTTCGCAGGGCTAAACAAAAGGTACTGCGATGTCATGTGGAGTTCGAAAATGGCGCTCGGGTTAGTTGGGGGATATGACCCGACGCGATGTAGTGTCAGGCTAAGCTTACCGCGCGACGAGGTTCCACAACGAAGCTCCGGCCTTGAACGCGCGACTCGATTAAACTCCATATCTCGCGTTCGAGCCGCGACAGTCGTGGAAGATCAATTGCGCAACGAGTCCGCCGCCGACAACTTCAAGCGCCATCGCCGTCCTCGCGCTTGAGCACCTGAGACATGCTGGCCTCGAATAGCACTCTGCTCTAGCAGACAACTCATGGTCTACCTTGGGGCGCTTCCTTCGCCGGCAAAACTCATCTGCCAAACTCGGTGATGCGAACTTTAGGAACCAGGTCGAATAATCGCCCGGCACGTCGGGAATTTAGGGATACGCTGGTGCTGGGCACCTTCTCTTCGATAGGCAGACTGTTCACGTCACCCGTGCAGGTCATTACGTTTCCAATGCCACGCCTCGGGTTGTTGCACTTCGCAGCAAGGTACGGCCCTGATCGATTCTGCAACAGCCCTGGCAAGAGTGACCCTACAATCTCACCTGATTATCGGAAGCGCCTGTTGCTACGCAAAAGGCGAGGCGCGTGTCTTCCTGTTTAGAATTTAACAGGAGGGTGAACCTACGGCACTAGAAACGGCCCATGTGGCTCAGCATCTAGGTGCTCAGGAGAGCGGGCTGCCGATGAGGGCTCCCCTTTCTACATCGTCCTGGAACCTATCTCGCAGCAATCCGGAACGAGCGAAACCAACAAGCGCCCAAAGAAGAGAGGCGCTCTTGATTGTGAATGAACCAGTGCCGCCCACAAGAAGCCAAAAGAAGATATAGACTGCCAACCCCCACGCTAGACGCCGCTCCTCCCTAGACTCTTGCGGGCATATGAGCACAACGAAGGCAAGATATATAAGTGCACCGAACATTGTGGCCGACGCAACAAGGTACCCGTAACCGGTATCTGCTGCCCCAGACACCCTCCTGGGCGCGCCAAATAGCAGGTTATCTACTGTAAGGCTATGCAGAAACTCGTAGGTTACCCACATCCGTCCGATCACATCGTCTCCGGCCCTTCCGTTAACAAAGTTGAACAAGAGGAACGTAGCAACAATGATGCCGACGGGCATTAGGATTTGAAGATAACGGGGTAAGTGGGGAAATACGAAGAACCCACCAACAAAGCACACCCCCACCAGCGGGGCCAAGCGCGCATTGTTAGTCAATACTATCGCTAAATACAGGAGAACAAAGAAAATGAGATGTAAACGACTCAACCTTTTCCAGAAAGCCAGCAGGTATATAGATACGACGATAGCGTAAGTGTTGATTCCGACCTGCTCAAGAAAAATAGATGAGGTTCTATGGCCAGACCAAACTCCGAAGGTAAATCGACCGTTGTAAGCGATCGTACCAATAGCGAGCCCCCGCTCCTTCAGAAACTCCGGCGGATTGATGCCTCGTGTGCTTGAGAAGTAATCCGCCGGGCGAAATAAATCAATGTACGTACTGACTGACGAGATCTCCAGAATTAGACCGCCCGCAACTAGCAGTCCGGTGCACAAAAAAGACGTCTTTATCGTCTCGAATGAGCACCTACTTCCCAAAAGAAGAAAACATCCAACGATCAGAAAATTTCGCAAAGCATCGATTGCAAACGTCTCATGAGCCAGCGACATCAGAACCGATAGAGTGGCTGAAAGGTAAAGGAACGTCAGAACAGGTATGTCACTTGTACGTAATTTGCTTCCTACCACGAACAACAAAGCAGAAGCAAGAATGCCTGTTTCTGCCAACGCAACTATACCATAGCTTATTTTGAGCCCGTGAGCGTTCGCTGCTGCTAGAAGCATGTTGTAACAGACGGCGACTATGATTAGCAAGCAGTAGCCAACCTGCACGCGCGAGTCCGGCGCCCTCACCGAGCCATGTGGTGAACTCAGACCTAGTGACTCGCGATATCGTCGAGGGCTCTTAGGATTATTTATACGCTCGGCCATGCCTTGAGTCGTCGCCTCTAATTGTGCCACACTGGCGAGTTCACCCGCAAATTTGTAATGTGCATTAGTCCCGGTCGGCTGAACAAGCCAAATACACGACCTCGCTACCCGTTTTTAGACATTATTTTGGCATATTCGTAGGCGAACCGCGACGCAACGCTCTCCCAGCTGAATGGCATACTGGCCTGAATTGCCTTTTCTCTCATTTTTGAAAAGCTTCGAGTGACATCTTCATGCAAGTCTCGAATCAATTGCGCAGCCTCGGACGGCTTTGACATGTTCGCGATAGAACCCACTCCTGCGTTTGAAATCACCTTCTGAAATGGGGGTATATCGTTCAAGATTGGGATCAGGCCAGCCGACAAGCCTTCCACGGCGGTCAAGCCAAACCCTTCGTAGCGAGAGGCGGACGTGAGGTAGGTTGCGCGAGCGATCAAGCTCCTGATCTCACTTTCGTTCAAACCGACGTGAACTTGCACTCGGTCCGCTACTCCGTGCGCCTCGGCCATAACGCGCAACTCGTCACCAGTGAGGTCTGAGTTTTGGCCGGCGACGATCAGGCGCCAGGGAGCTCCTAAAGAAGATACGATAGCAATTAGGTCCGGTAAAGCTTTGTTGGATGAAAAACGGCCGAGTGCGAGGAGGCTTGTAGTCGGTGTTGAAGAAGCGCAATTGTGCCATTTGCCGACATCGACGCCGTTCTCGATAGACACGGTGTTGTTCGGCGCCACCTTTTGGAACATTGCGGCGTCATTATCGCTCGAGCCTATGATAGTTTCGTAGGACCGCGATGATGCTCGAGTTATAGTGTTGAAGTACGCCTTCTTCAAGTGGTTGGCGAAAGTGGTATGAAAGAATCCCCCGTGAGTGGAGGCCACTAAGTGCTTCCCGTGAATTCGCCGGGTCGAGGCCAAATAGTCGAAGAAGAAATCTACTCCATGAACATGAACGATATCCGCGCCCTTCAATGTCGCGAGAACCCGCGGCGCAATCGGGTAGCGCGAAGATCCGAAGTAAGGTATTCTTGTTACGGGAAAGCCATTGATTTCGGAATTGGCCTCCAGCCTAGTTTTATGATCTTGGAAGTTTCTATTGAGAGTAACGACGGACCCTTGGACGCCCTGTGCGCGGAGGGCGTCGATAAGACTAGCGACGGTGTTCTCCAGTCCTCCGATGACAGGGTGATATTGCCGCACAACGTGTCTTACATGCATGCGCTACGTTGCTCCAGTTTGATGCCGAAGCGCTTGGCTGAACGGAGTGGAGGTGTCAAAGCGATTGTATCGTGCCTCTTGTCCCAAAGCCCGATCGTTGCGCATGGCTCCCGCAATCGCAGTCGAGTTTGACGTCCCCCAATATCGGTGCTACTCACCGATCGTTTCGCACTGATTAGTCGATATAAACATGCGGTAAGTCGCCCGACCAAGACAAGGCGGCGAAGGCATGGAGCCGCATGCTAACAGTGGCGCGGCCAGTATCACGTAGCGAACTAGCGACTTCAGGTTCTATGCCGGACCGGCAGGGCGGCCTTTGGATTCGCTGGATACGCAGCTACCGGTCTGCGGGCCCGGCTTCGATGTTTTGCGGGCGAGAGGATACAGGCTGTGCATCGTAAAGTAGCGCCCCTCACGGAACCGTTCGGGCCTGACAGCGCCGCCAAAGTGTCCGAAACAAGGTCGAGATGCCGGTGCTCACCCCGTGCCTAGCCAGCATCGTACGCAGTTTCGCCAGGGTGAGGTCGGATTCCCGCTCGATCGCAGCGTGGATGAGGCCGCATGTTCGTCGATCTTGGTCGAGCATGCCGAAGCGACAGCTGACGCCAGCAGATAGCGCTCGCAGTACTCACTCTAAACTGTTCGCCCGCCGCCCGGCACGCCCCCGCCCCTCAAGAGCGGTAACCACACAGTCCGGAAGATCACGTGACAAGGCTCGATCGATCCCAGCCGGCCTCCTTCGCCAGCAGGAAGGCTGAATTGGGAAACCCGGGGGATCATCAACGGTTCAGATCGGCCGAGAACCGCTACAAGCGATCCCATAGCTATATGTGGAACGATGTGATACGGTTTTTCCAACCACGCCAGCGCCTGGATAGGCCCCGAGCCTGCGGGGGTGGCCAGTCTATGCGTGTAGAGTTGTTTCGGCGTGGGTACCGTCTGTCACATATTAATCTTTGGCGTTGAGGTTGATGCGTAAGATCGAGTTCCGAGCTCCACCATTTGATCTCGCTGATCATATCCGCTTCATTGGAGGCGCTTAGTGGATATCGAAGAAGCCAAGAGGCGGTCTCGGCGTGGACCGATCTTCCTCATCGCTCGGCGATTATTCGCGATTAGTATCACGCTACTATCAACCGTAACGATCGCCCGCCTCGTATCTCCGCGCGAGTACGGCCTAGCAAATATGTCGCTCGTTCTGGTGAGTTTCGGAGCCATCTTTCGAGATTTCGGGCTTACGAATGCAATACTCCGTAAGGGAACAATCACTGAATCAGAGATGAGCCTCGTTTTCTGGTTCAATGCTGTGATGACCGTCGCCGTGACCGTCGCACTCGCGGCCTCAGCACCATGGATCGCTCTATTTTATAATGAACCTGTAGTCTCCAAGATAATCTTAGTGTCTTTAGCGGGATTCGTGATCAGTGGATTATCACTCCAGCACCGGGCGCTTCTGAATCGCGAGCTCAGGTTCAGCTACATCGCTGCAATCGACTCCGTCGGGCAACTGGGAGGCTTCCTAGTTACCTTGGTACTTGCCTTGCATTGGCACAGTGTTTGGGCTATCGTGTACGGAACGCTGGTTCAGACGGTGCTTGGTTCCGTCGGCAGTGTGCTCGCTGCTAAGTGGTGGCCAAGCAGACCGCAACGTACCGAAGAATTAGGCGAGTTATTGCGGTTCGGCGCGAACGCCTCTGTTTTTTCGATTTCTATCTTTGCTGCGCAAAATGCCGCGGCCCTGCTGATTGGACGATTCCTTGGCGCGGCGTCTCTAGGGCAGTACAATCGCGCACAGCAGCTTTTTCAGCTTCCTATCACGAACCTAATTGAACCCATAGCTCAAGCGACCATGCCCCTATTGACCCGCCTTCGCCAGTATCCCGCCGAATATCGCGCCGCTTACTTGGGACTCACGAGGAAATTAAACACCTTTTTGATGCCAATGTCGGTTATCCTTTTTTTTGTTGGCCCCTACTTGGTGAACATCGTACTGGGTTTTCAATGGGCTGAGGCCGGCCTCGTATTTGCCGCACTTGCTCCAGCATTTGCAGGGATGGGTGCCGCTTACGCGATCGGCGATCTATTCATCACCCAGAACCGATCTGCCGAACTCAGAACGCTGGGGCTCGTGGAGTTGGTGATCCGCGTCGGTGCGATAGTTGCTGGTATGAGCTTTGGAGTTGTTGCGACAGCCTGGTCCTTTTCCTGCTCCACCCTTCTAGTAGCCGTTATTCGCCTCACCGTCGCCGGTCGAAAGGGACCAGTAGGAGTTGGTGATCAGTTGAGCGCGATCGTACCCGGGATTCCATTGGCATGCGGCGCAGCAGTTGGCTCATTACTCGGTCTGTGGCTCACCGATCATATGTATCTTGAGGACCCTTTCTCTTCGCTTGCAATAATCTCGGCTTCTGGTAGCGGCTTGGCGGTTGTTGCGGGCACAGCCTTTGCAACTTCTCGGCGTGCAATGATGGAGGTGGTCCACGCATTTGGCTTCATTGCAATCGCGCGAAAGTCACTTAGCTTCTTCGGGAGATCAGCTTAAAATTAGGACCATCGGTGGGCGCATCGCGATCCGATTCAGGCTCTGCGACGAGATCTGGGTGGGCGGCCGGTACTGGCTGACGGCCGAGCAGATGGAGCGCGTGCGAACGTTTCCAAGAGCACGGCAAGCCCCGAGTTGATGACCGCCGAGCATTGAGCGAAATCGTTTTCGTGAACCAAAATGGGCTGCGGTGGCGCGGCGCGCCCGAGGATTATGGCCCGCAAAAGACGCTGTACAACCGGCGGATGCGCTGGGGCGTGCGCGCCGCACCCATAGCTATGTTCGACACGGTACGACCTCGCTGTTTGCCGCGCTCGACATTGCCTCGGGCTTCGTGATTGGCAAATGCTACAAGCAGCGCCGCGCTGCTGAGTTTCTCGATGTCCTCAAGCAGATCGATGCTCAGGTGCCCCCCGACCTCGACGTCCACACCATCATGGATGACTACGCAACCCACAAAACCGCGCTGGCGCGGGCATGACTCGCGCGCCGACGGCACTATCATGTCCACTTCACGCCAACCGGGGCATCGTGGATCAACCAGGTAGAGCGCTCGATCGCCGAACTCACCCGCAAGCAGCTCCAGCGCGGCGTCCACACCTCCACCACGCAGCTCGAGCAGGACATCCGCTCCTTCATCGAGCGGCACAACGAGAACCCAAAACCTCACCGATGGACTAAGTCCGCCGACGAGATCCTCACCTCTGTGAAGCGCTTCTGCCAGACGGCAGAACGCAGGTTATGCAGCGACACCGCCAATTGCCACCCCCTGCCGCCCGTCCGGACTAGACAATTGGGCCTCGAGTGCAGTTCGAATGCGCGTTGCCGGCAGCATCTAGATCGCTGATCACGTGCAGCGCGTCCCAACGGCCTTCGTTGTTTCGCTCCCGTGCTGATCGGCACCACCGCCACCCGCGCTGCCCTCTCCATGACTACGTACGCGATGAACTTGTCAGGGGAAACGCTTGGACGTCGAGAAGAGTGCGCTCGCACGCGCACGGGGGCATTGCTCATCGCCAATTGGCACGTGTCCAGCGTCGTGGGCGCGTGCGTCGCCAGCGACGGGATAATCGCCTGCCCCCAGCATGCCTAGGCCTGATCCCGCGGCGGCTTCTCCAGAGATTTCGACGCCTTGAACGCCACCAGCGAGTACCTTGCCGGCCTTGATTCAGCTGTAACCAGTGTCAGGCTCCTCGCACGCGATCGCGAACGTGACCAGCCAGCCGGCCGCGAGCAGCGGTATCGCCGCGTTGAGTCGGCGCGCGGAAGGCGGCGACGTCGCGATGACATGATCGGAAGGCATCGCCAGCAGCGCGCTCGCGCTTTCCGCGGCGAGTGCAGCCAGTGCTTTGCACGCGTGGTACCGCCGCCATCGTCTTGAGCATCACCGTGTGGCATTTTTACTCGTCACATCAAGCTGCCCGTCGACGAGATCGGCAAGACATACGTTCGCTACCAAGATTGGGTTCTCCAGAAATTCGCCTTCTCGCACGCATGGGATCGAGCTGAGCACCGTCTCCTTGGCACTAGCGCCGGCATCTGCTTCCGCCGCTCCGGCGGTTACATCAGCCAAGATAACGTTCCGCTCAGTCGGATCAATAAATAGCGACTTCAAGGTCGAAAGTGGCTGGACTTGTATCCAGTCAGATCGGCACCGGCGTTTGCGCCCGTATTCGCAAGCCCCTCCGGAGGTACGGGTAACAGTGCCGGAGGCGTACGCCAGCTCACACCAACTGGCGTTGCTGACAGTGGCGAGCAGCCGGCAAGGAACGGACTCTTCTCTGCCGCTGATTCGACAACGCTTCCTTGTATGCGGCGGTCAGCCTGGTGGGCGACCAGCAGCTTCGGCGAGGCAAAGCGGTTCGACAGCAAGTGGCGAGTCTCGGGCGGTCCGCATTGACTCCATCAGGGAAAAATCCAGACCAACCAAGCGGCATTGGGGAGCGGCCTCACAGGGGAACGGTGCTCTGCAGCTCAACCGTTGACCGCTTCGTCCGGCGTACATGCGGGCCCGAATAGCAGTAGCTTGTGGGGCTGCATGAATAGGCTTGTCGCGTTTGACATGGATGGAACATTAGCGATGGCGAAGCAGCGCCTTGACGTTGACGTGGCCGGACGCCTTTCAATAAATCGCTGACGGTCGCGAAGGTAGCCGTCATATCGGGCGGCGACTGGCCACAGTTCGAGAAGCAGGTCATGTCGCAGATGCCAGCCGACGCTCAGTTCGAGAGGCTGTTCATCATGCCAACCACCGGCACCAAGATGTACCGTCACAACGACGCTAGGTGGCAGGCGGTCTACACCGACCTCTTCGCTGACGAGGAAAAGGCGCTCATCATCGCCGCCTTTCACGCTTCCCTAGGACGCTACTGGGTTCAAGCCAGAACAGACCTGGGGCGAGCTGATCGAGGATCGCGGCAGCCCGATTACCTTCTCCGCGCTTGGCCAGGAGGCACCGGTCGAGGCCAAGGATTCTTGGGATCCTGATTTCGCCAAGCGCAAGGTGATCCAGGCCAATCTAAAGCAGCGCCTCCCTCGGTTCGCGATCGCACTTGGCGGCGCGAGTTCAGCCGATATCACCCGCGAGGGCGTTAACAAGGCCACGGGCCTGCAGAAGCTTGCCGCCCACACCGGTATCACAACCGCTGACATGATATTCATTGGCGATGCCATCTTTCCAGGTGGCAACGACTATCCGCCGTTCGAAGCAGGCATAGATTGCGTTAAGGTCGAAACGATCGACGACACACGTAGCGCGATCGACACGATCGTGATCTGCCTTAAAGGTTGATGGAACGCGGCTTTCGGCCCAATCCCGAAGAAAGATCATCTTCGACGATGCAGTTTGCTCGAAAACCACTTAGTGCCGTTCGGCGTCTTATGCGAAAATCTACGTCACGGACGCAGAGTTAGTGTCGCAGTCTCCCGGAAGGCGCTGGCAGCGGACCGGCATAGTGGGTGCGAAGGCCATCCAGTCGCTCTGTGCCCCTTGAGTTCACTTCAGCCGCAACTCGCGGCTCAAGAGCGGCGTAGTGGGCTCTATGATCAGCGCGAAGAAGAAGTACTACTCGACAAGCTTTTTCGCGCATCTGATACGGAGAGTTGCAAGGCGCTCGCTGGAAGTGCCAACTAAGCGGCGTTATGACGCTGCAGCGCGAAGTTCCCGTTTTGACATTGTGGTTCTACGGTTTATGGCGACAGCGCTCTAGCTGGGCGCCTGTCGGATTGTGTGGATGGTGGGCCCGCAACAACAGGAGGGCTTATTGCGGCTTTCATACTACGAAGATCCAAAGGGAAACTTCGGCGACGATCTGAACGAGTGGCTTTGGGATCGGGCTGCGCCAGGCTTCGTTAATGATGACCCCTCCTGTCATTTGATCGGCATCGGAACCCTCCTAGGCTCTTGGTTTGAAAAGGCTTTGCCGGCACAGGCGTTGAAGGTGGTTATCGGAACTGGATCCGGTGGCAAAGGAGCACTCGTCGACCTAAGCAACAACTGGAAGTTATATGGTGTCAGAGGGCCGCTCACAGCGGCCTACTACCGTTTGGCCCCAAATCTCATTACTGCAGATCCTGCGGTTCTTATCAACGAGTTTAGCGAATTATTTCAAACTACCGGCAGAGACGGCGTCGGTTTTATGCCGCACGTATGGAGCGCTCGAGAGTGGGATTGGCAAACTCACTGCCAACGCTTAGGCATTACCTATATAGATCCCCATGCTGACTCATTAAAGACTATATCTTCAATAGGAAAACTAAACAAAGTCATCACCGAGGCGATGCATGGTGCCATCGTCGCGGATGCGCTACGCGTGCCTTGGGTCGCCGTGAGCATATCCCGAAGGTTCGACGCTGTGAAGTGGGCTGACTGGGCGGGCGCCCTCTCGGTTGATGTCAAGTTCCATCAGATCCTTGAGCTTCGGCGTTCCCCACCTGCGTTTAGTTATTCTTCATTCAAGCGGGCCGTTAAGGCCATGGGGACGCTTGCCGGGAAACAGTTCGACACTCTTAGTTTGCCGAGGAGCACGCGTTTCGAGCAACGGGTCGCAATCACAGAGCTTCGCCGCCTCGTCACACACGCACCTGGCCAACTGAGTTCCGACGAAGATCTTCGGTCTGCGATTGCGAGAGTTAAAAACGCGCTTGATCGAGCTCGAAGCGACCAGGCCAGGGGCTTTCTAAGGTAGCTGATGCAAGTGGAACAAAAGAGTTCGCAATGCTTCGCGTGACAAAATCCAACATGGTAAGACGCGGCCAAAATCGTCTTGACTTAGGTGATACCACCTGCAAGCCTTTGCGATCCGCTTGTTGGTACCAGAAGTAGCGTCACTGAGAATGCGCGCCTCTCCATCCCCACTAAGCCGAAAGCGGAAGAAAAGCCATGGCAAGTCTAATGTTCTTTACTTTTCTGTGGCCGTCTAAAGATGGAGATGGCGGTTCACAACGCGCAGCCTTTTTGCTTCAATCCCTCGCGCGGATCGGCGCCGTTGATTTAGTCTATCTGACCCGGAGAAAGGATAGAAAGCTCGAAGATCTTGTTCCTTTGACGACTGAGGTGGCAAGCGTTTCAATCGTAAAGATTGGGACCGAGCCGATATCTGATCGTCGCAGTTGGATACCATGGTCAATTGGCCGATGGGTAGATTATGCACGATTTGGTTCCAAGGAATATCCACGTTTCAGTCGAAGTAATCTGCGCCGTATTGCAAGGCAGCTTCCGAGGAACAAGACTGATCTAGTCTTCGCGGGACGGCTGCCCAGTGCCGCGCTAGTTGATGCGCTGCTCAGCAGCGGATATCTGCACGCAAAAAGGCGGGTAGTTGACTTCGACGATGTCATGTCCAAAGTGATCAAGCAGAAGGCTAGGCTGGACAGCCGGGCTCGCATCGATGCTCGCGTCTACGCTGCGTTGGAGGCAGCGGCGATCGGAGTCGCCGAAGATCGTGCGACACGCACATGGGACGCAGTAAGCGTGTGCACCGATGAGGATGTTCAAACATGGCCGAACAGGCGGGTGATCAAGCTTCCAAATGTTATAGAACGTCCTTTGCTCCCAAGTTCCCCGGGTGATGGACGCCACTATCTATTCGTTGGCAGTTTCACTCACGGACCAAATCTGATCGGCCTAATGCGGTTTCTTGATGAAGCCTGGCCCTCGCTGCGCTCTCGACTTCCTGAGCTTTCGCTAACGGTTGTGGGGATGTCGCCGCCCGCGGAGCTTAAGCAGAGGCTCGCTAACCTATCTATACCGTTGTACTCTAACGTACCGTCGGTGCAACCATTCTACGAGCAATGCGATGCTGTTATCGCGCCAATCACCTACGGTGGCGGCACCAGGATCAAGATCCTTGAAGCTCTTGCTTACGGCAGGCCTTTGATCGCCACCCGATTTGCAGCGGAAGGATTATCCTTGAGAAACAGGAGAGACGCTCTTCTAGTGGACGGCGTTCGCGATTTCCCCGACGCAATGATCGGGTTGGCGGAGGATCCAGCCTTGAGGAGTAGCCTAGCTTCAAACGGCAGAAAGCATCAGCAAGAATTCTTTAGTCCTGAGACCCTCGCGCAGGCAGTAAGAACAATGGTGTTGTGATTACGTGGTTCTGAATGAACGCTGATCGTGGAAGAATTCTCTATATCCTTTTTCAACGTCGTTCAGGAAGTAGCTTCACTGGGGGTTAGTTCATCTCAATTGACGAGCCAGTCCGCGGTAGGAGCCAGTGGCGCAGCCGAAAGTACGGCTAGAGGAAGCGCACATGCGATCTCTGTAGCGGCGGCGCTGCTATGGGAGGTGACTGCGCTCTCCTCAGCCAAGTTAGTCTAGCCGCCTGATTCGACGCGTCCGCATGAGCGCTCGCGGTGTTTTTTGCTAGCCACGGCGAGACAATGCTCCACGCTAAGCCTCGGTGAGCATATGCGCTTAAGCTTGCGCTTTTAGCCGGCCTGCTGCTTCAAGCCCGTACACTTCAAGCCGCTTCTGAGGATCCGTGCTGGCACTGATTATGGCAAGGAAGAAGCTGTTCACTAGTCTAGTCGGTCCCTCTTGAAATCGGATCCATGTGTTGGCCGCATCGCTTGAAGCGGTGTATCGGCTCCATCTTCGTTGATGAGGTGACTGCACAGGTGACGGCCGCAAGGGGCGGCTGGCTGACGCGCTTCGTCGAGGCATGGCGGCAAGAGGCGCCGTTCCCAAGGCCAACGCAAACGTAGGCCAACATGAAGAAGCTTGTTCGGATACCTGATGCTCGCGGTCACTGATCACCGTCCCGGTCCAGTCAGCTTACCGCGTTGCATTCACCGTCGATGTTGCGATTTGTGTAGCCGAGGTGATGGCGACGCGCGCCGTCGGGAACGCCGAACCGACGACGATTCAGAGGCTCGAACGGCTGCATAGTCAGTTGCATTTATCTGCGGCCGCGATCAACGAGAGGTGTTAGCCGCCCCATAGCCGGGACTGAAGGAGGCCTAACGGGCAGGTGCTACTGTGCAAAAGGTCAGCGGCGTTTAAGAGTTCGAGCCGTTCCCCACAGCAGGTGAAGAACACTTGCGAAACCGCGAGGTCGCACTAATGATGAGCGGCTGAGGCTATAATGTTGCGCAAAAAGGTTACGGTGGCCCTCGCCAGAAACGACGCTGTACTCGAGTCCGATAGCCTGCTCATTTTCTATGATCTTGCATGGGTAATCGGAGAGCAGTGGCAGGATGGTTTGAGTATAAATTACCGGTCCCGTGAGCTTCAACACCGCAGGCTTTCCCGTTCCGTCGCGCCACGGGCGATAGGTGGCAATTCGCTTTAATACCGCATCAATAACGGCTTTGAGAAACGGATGGCCGGGCGCAGCTATCACATGCCATTGCTGAAGCTCGCCCTCCGGGAGGTCCGGCAGTTCATCTCTTATTCCAAATCCTTCGTACCTCTGACCTTTTTTATTGCTCCATCGAGACACAACAAAACCTTCGTTACAGCTTAGCACGCTATCAAGCGGGCGGCTAAAGCTGCTTTTGATATCCAAGTATACACCGCCGACCTTATAAATGAGCAGGTAACGAAAAAGGTCAGCGCGTGCAGCCCCATACACGGGATTGATCCGCTTATAAGTCGCGAGTACTCGCGAGCCATAGTTTTGATAGATGAACCTTTCGATAGCCGCATTGTCATATAAGCAGTGTTGCCAAGAAGGATTGGTTTCCTTCAACGCGGTGGTACTCTTTGCTAGAGTGTCGGGTAGATCGATCGACGGATAAGTTTGATGGATAATGCGCGGTATGGTTGCACCACGCCAAGGCTCGACCGGTATTCCGGGATCATAGATGGACGTATTCACGAATTTCACTTTTCTCGCTTCAATAAACGGGGGAGCTGAGCGTCGTCACGACCCGCCGCTCGACGGACCAAGCCCAAGCGCATCATCTCACGCTCATTGTGACGCACAGGGGTGGGACAGAGCTTACCAGTACGACAATCAGAAAGTAAAACTATTGGCATGCGCAGGTCAAATGAAAGAGCGAGTACGCCATAAGGGGCACCGGCCATGCTTCCCAATCTCTTAGTGCACGATGTCACTAAAGGCGAGACCCAGAATCCTCCCGAGAACGGTACTAGGGTCCAAACCCAATCAGCGGGTCGAGGCAGAGGGGCTTCCCTGATTCACGGCGGCGTGGATCACTGGAGGTGGGGCATGACGCTGTTCTGGTTGTCGGACGTGACCTGGTCAGCGATCGAGCCGCACTTGCCCAAGAACCAGCCCGGTCCCCGGCGCGTGAACGGCCAGCGGGTGATCTCCGGCATTCTGCATGTGCTGAAATCAGGATGCCGTTGGTACGACTGCCCGGCTGAGTATGGGCTACCGACGAGGGTCTACAGCTTCCTCACCCGCTGGTCGCACCGGGGCCTCTGGCTGAAGTTGCTCGACGCGCTTGTGGGTGCCAGCGAGGTCACGAAAAGCACTGCAACCAACAGCACCTATGTGAAGGCACAGCGTGCCGCAATCGGCGTAAAAGGAACGCTCGGCTCACGCGATCGGCCGCTCGCGTGGTGGCTGGACGACCAAGGTCCACGCGCTCACCGACGTGGTCGGCCACCCCTATGCGCTGATGCTGACCGCCGGCAATGTCAGCGACAACAAGGCCGCCCGACGCTTCTCCAGCGGGCCGGGCGCATGCGCTACCTGCTTGCCGAGGGGGGATTCGGCGCTCACCAACTGCGGCGCCCGCTGCGAGACGCAGGCGCTGTTCCGGTCATCTCTGACCGGCGCAACCGCACGCGCACCATCCGATACGACAAGGATCGATACCGCGGCCGCCACGTCGTCGAAAACGCGTTCTGCCGCCTCAAGGAGTTCCGTCGGATCGCCACCCGCTACGACAAGCTCGCCGCAAACTTCCTCTCAGGCATGGCGCTCGCCACAGCTCTCGCCTTCAAGCTTGGAGAAGGCCTGCTGATCGGGTTGAGGTCTGGCTGCTGGGCGGGAAGAGGAGGAGGCTGGCTCCGACGCCTTGATCATCCCGCGCACGACTGGCGCCTTGTGGCTCGACAGGTTGTCCATGACCAAGACGTCACCGCGCTTCAGTCCCGGCACGAGCAGCTGATCGACGTAGGCTCACTAGACGTTCCGGTTGTTTGGTCTGTCGAATACCATAGACGCTACCATGCTAGTGTGGCGAAGTTGGTAGCGGCGGTCCATGTTGGTGGACGCTCAGGCCTCATCGATGAACACGAGGCGTTCCGCCTCGAGGTCAAGTTGGTCGTCGAACCCGGTCCAGCGCTGCTCTAAAATGCCGGCGCGGTCCTGCCTACTGGCATGAGCCGTCTTTTTCGCATGGTTCCGTGGCGGGCTAAGAGCCGCCACAAGGGCGTCTAAATCAGCCCTACCGACGGATTCACGGAGGCTAGTTCTTCGATCCGGGTAACTTCGAGGAACATGGCCCTCATGGAACATGCCTAAGATGCTTTCCAAGGCCGCTACGCCTTGTCCCGACTCAGACCTTGGATTGCTTTCTCAAGCTCGTCATCAAGAAAGATATTGTTGAAATCTCTCGCAACCTTGGCTCGAGCATTTCGTCGGATTTCATCCAAGCGAAAGGCACCACTCGCAATGTTCGTGATTGTCCGGGTTATTCCCACGTGATCGTGCTCATCCACTAAGAACCCACTGACGCCATCTTCGATCAGCTCTGGTATGCCACTATGTCGCGTCGAAATCACGGCTACGCCAGCTGCCATGGCTTCCATTAGTGAAACAGGCACGCCTTCCATGTCGCCACTCTCCGCGGTCACCGAAGGTAGGAGGAACAGATCAGATCTCGAAAGTTCGCTAAACACACTCTGATGGGACTGCTTTCCCATGAAAATAATGTTCCTCTCACCAGAGGCGAGGGCCTTAAGTTCCCTGTCAAGCGGGCCATATCCGATGATCCGGAGTTCAACGGCTTCCTCACAGTTTCGGATACCTTCTATCGCGTACCGAAGCCCCTTCTTTTCAACAAACCGAGCTGCACTTAGTATCCTAAGTGGCCGGTTAAGAGATCGTTCGTCGGGAAGCGCCGCGATTTGATCTACGTCAACACCCATGCGTAAAACTTTCGTCTTACTGCCTGATGCGCCCCACTGAAGAAGTAGCTTCCTCCAAAGCTGGCTTATCGGCAAAAGCAGCTCGGTTTCCAAAAAGAGCTTGCGATACAACGGCAGATAACGCCTAATCAGGTGCTTGTCGGTCATGTCGACGCCGTGAAATACAGTGGCGATCGGGCCGGCGAGAAGCCCTGCCTCCCGTAAGTACATCGCTCGTACGCCTGCGGGTCCGAAATGAGCGACAATTCCGTCGAAACTGCCGAGCGACCGCCTTCCCAATCCGCTGATATCGGCCACAGGCGCCGTGAACCTGTGGCGCAGGCCGGAGGCGATCACCTTGAACTGCCTGCGTGCCTGCTTACTCGCTTCGTTGCTCAAAGAAGAAATTGCAAGAGAAAGCGTGGTTTTAGCAGTTTGCCAGACCCCGGCTTTACCTCCGCGGACTACGCATATTTTTGCGCGACCATTTAATGGGTCGGGCACAAGCTCGCTCGACGTACCAGCTACAATGGTGACATCATGCCCTTTATCGAGCATCCCTCGGATTTGGCGCACCACAAATGTTTCTGAGGCGACGGGATACTCAGCTAGAAAAAATGCTATCTTCATTTCCACCTCGCGTCGAATTCCGTCCAGCTCGCCTGCCGCCGGACCCGGACGCGGGGGACGGTGCAGGCGACGAAGCTCGGCGGTCGTAGGGTGGCTATAGCGACGACGCAACCCGAGCGCGGGTACGCTGTCAGTAAGCCGAGGTTTGTGAGGAGCTACGCAGAAGCATCCTATCTGCGACTCTCGGATGCCCGACCTTTCTGAACTTCTCCAAGCTTCTGCGCGGCCCTGGATACGCCCTTACGTCTGGTGCGACACGGGGCTGGTGGCAGATCGTCGAATGAGCTTTGCATGGGAACGCTTTTTTATAGGAGCTTCCTCTGGAAGCGAATTTGTCGCCCAATTAGGTGCTTCACAAAAAGCATCGGCTTTTGCACTGGCATTCTTCACCTAACGACGCATGCTGTAACTACCCCAGAGCTCCACTGATTTGCGCCGTCGGTGATACGGCTTCAAGAGCCGCTCGCGAGGGCACTACGAAACCATCCAGTTCGATTGCCTCGTCACACGAGGGGAGCTTAGATCGAGAGATATTCCCGCGCCGGCGCAACATTGGATATCCCAGCCATCTCACTTCTTGAGCAACGTGCCGGGTTTTAGTGAACCCCTTCTGAATCAGTCTGCCTAATCTTGCCTTTGCTCCCCACGGAGCTGCCGTATGAATGGCGGGACATCCACCTTGAAACGTGTGTTCTTTTTAGGCTCGATTTTAAAGTGGTATTCCTCGGGCCAAATACGGCCACCGCCCCACCAGGTGATCCCGAGCAGCACGTCCGAGTTGGCCTTGACATCGGCAATCGCGTCGGCCCCGATGCCCTTGCAGTTCTCCTTCACGCCGTGGCTGGCGCCAAACGCCGCCTCGGTGATGTACGCCTTAAGCCCGCGCTTGCGCAGCTGCGCCGCGAATCGATCGAAGCCACTGGTGTCGCCCCAGGTTCTGTCACAGGACATGCTAGTCCCGCTAGAGCCCTTATCCCAATAACGATGGCCGCTGATGTAGGTTAGGTTGATTGGGTCTAAAGGCCCGCTCCTGTCGCGATCGATCGCGCAGCCAGCGCTTTCGCAAGCCTTGCCCGGCTTTTCCCCCTTGTCGAAGCGAAAGGTAGCCGACCAGCCGGGATATTCCAACGCGATTGGATGACGGATACCGTTTTTACGCAGGCCGGCGATGATCACCTTGCTGTCGCGGATCCACTGCATCCAGTCGTTTGTGACCACGGCGTCGTCAAATCCTCGTGGCTCGTTAACCAAATCGAGAACCACCGATCCGTCATCGGGAAAGTTGCGGGCGAGCGCAGTCCAGTCGGCAATCATCACCTCCGGCTTGCGCCAGGTATAATCATGTCGATCAAGGATTACTGGAACCCGTTTAGAGCGAGCGTAACCGACATTGGCTTGTAGCTCCGAGATGCGCACTGGCGTCATGCGCTCCATCTTGAAGGGATAACGGATCAGCTTGAAACGGTAACGTTCGATGTAGCCCTTGAAGTCGTTCAAGCCCGGACGAACGGAGTCGCCTCCTCCCGCTTCTGCACCCGACAAATTGACCCCGAACAGCGCACGTCGAGGTTTGGCTTGAGCGAAATGCCCGAATACTGGGGCTGAAGTGATCAGCATTCGGGAGGCCTGCGCCGTGCACGCGCCGAAGCTTGTGGGCCCGAAAGTCCCGCCCTCAAACGCAGACCCTGAAGACCATAAGCCGGCGGCACCCTCGACTGACCTGTCCGGCCCGTTCTTGCGGTCGATCCAGACCTCCAAACTTTGGCTGCGCGTTCCGGCCGATCGCAGCCGTCGACCCACTTGGTTGCGCGGGACGGCGGATTCCGAAGCGCACACGATGTGACCTGACGTCGGGTTCTCACCGATGAGGCCGTGCCCTGTACCGGCAAAAGCTAATCCGGCGCCGCCCGATACGAGCACCGCAAAGAGAGGGGTTAGGCGCATCACTGGAAATCTCCTTTGGGTGGTGGAAGTAGGCGCCTCCCGGGGCGACATGCCAGTCGAACTTGAAGTCCGACTGATAGCGCCCGTTGAACTTTTCGTCGGCCGCCCGTGCCCGCCTCGCCTAAAACCGCTGGTACCTTCGCAAGTGGGTGGTGCCGCCGCGCCAATGGAGCACCGCCTCATTTCCATTTCACCGGTCGCTAGAAGCGAATCCTTCGAAACTCGCGGTGTCCGCAGCCACTCCCTCTAATTTTTTCTCATCAGCGGGCCCCTTCGAGGCCGATAACCTCCTCCATTGCAGCAATAGCAGCAACGCCTTATGCAGCGATAGCCGTGACTTCAAACAGGACTTAATCAGAAGTATGCCATCAGATGACAGCAGTTCCGTAGCCGATGTCACGGTGGTCATAGCGGCATACCGGGCAACCGGATTCATCAGACGCGCCATCGACTCTGCTCTTGATCAAGATGGGGCCTCTATTCAGGTCATTGTCGTCGACGATTGTTGCCCTGAGGGTACGGGTGGTTTCGTCGCACGGCATTATCAAAGCTTTGATAATGTTCATGTCATCACGCTGGAGGTCAACGGGGGCCCTGGCAACGCCCGCAACATTGGCATCAGGCATGCGCACGGTCGCTGGATCGCCATCCTCGACGCTGATGACGCTTTCGAGCAGGGTCGCCTTGCTCGTCTGACCAAAGCCGGAGAAGCCGCTCGTGCAGATGCTGTCGCAGACAACGTCAGGTACTACGACGCCATCAACAAGAGCTTTAGCAAACCTGCCATTCAGCGTTCGAACTTCGCTCATGAAGTGGACATCTATGAGTTTGTCGACCGAGCTCGTCCGGGAACTGGTGAGCTTGATTTCGGCTTGCTGAAACCAATTTTCCGAACAGAAGCGGTTCAGGCCATGAGTGAACCTTACCCCGCCTTGGTTAGGCACGGAGAGGATTTCCTTTTCTACTTCCGGTTTATATTACATGGTCGGAAGTTTATCTTTGCCCCCGAAGTCGGTTACAGCTACACAGCACGATCTTCAGGTTTAAGTCAAACTAGGGTCGACTACGAATCACTTCGTCTAGATACGCTTAGGCTTAGCGTGGCTCAAGATGAACTCGGGGAGCGCCGGCTCGCGGCCCTGCTTCGTAAACGCGCCGACGCGTTGGATCGATTAGGACGCGAGCGCCGGATCATGGAGTTGATCAGAAAGAAGGCCGTCGCTCAGGTTCTCGCGTCGGTCCTTCACCATCCGACGTCGGCAATCGTGATAGCAAAGACCTTGAAAAGATGGTTGCTTCAGAGGAGCCTCTGAGCGCCAGAGAACCGGCTGCACGAGCATTTTAGACTCAGCTTGTGGACAGCGCGGCAGAGCGTAGCTTTTCGAAATATTTATCGATCAGATTGGACCAACATCGAGCCGCAACAATTTCGAAGCCATCAACTGGTCCGAGGCTAGCAGTGCGCCAGGACGCGACAAGCCCGTTTGACCGAAAGAAGCTCATCATCCGATTGCTGGATGCCCGCAAAACGATCGGCCAAGTTTGGACTAGGGGAAAGGACCTCCCCTCCTGCCACTCGTCGACATCAGCTTCAGCCAAAGCGTTAAAACTTCTATCAACAGCGAAGATTGTGAATTCCGCGCCGTTCGCAGCCAGCTCGAGAGCGCCACAATCAGCACTTCTCACCGTAAGCTACGAACCCCAACCTGATTAGGTCGCCCCTAATCGACACACCTCGAGGGCACGACACCGCCTAAAATGCGGATTGTGCAATGCCGCATCCGCGGGTATCTCCTGCATCTCGTAATCAGGGTAGCAGCTTTGTCCATTCTCGTTAAAGCGGCGTCTTGGCTTACCTCCTTGTTCCGGGAGAGTAAGCCGCGGGTCATAAACTTGCCTTACAATCCGCCACGCGATGAAGAAGACGCAAGAACAGAAAGGCGCCCGCTAGCTCCTGATGAGGAAAGTAGCATACCGGCATCGAAGCTTTCCGTCAACAACGGGGTCGACCGGAGGACGGTTCTTCAAGCATTCGACGCATCGCGACCGATCAGCGGCAGATCTCAGCTATTTGGTAGGCAGCGCGAAATCGAAGCGCTACTGCTGGCCGTCTTCGACTACCATCAACATGCAGTTGTTTACGGAGCTCGGGGCTCCGGCAAGACCTCGGTCGCCCGGGTGTTCGGCGATTTCGCCGACCAGTGTGGCGCCGTCGTACTGTACTTTCCTTGTCAGCCAGAGGCGAATTTCGCCCAACTCATGGGAGCCCTCATCGATGGCTTGCCGCCAACGGCGATCGCTCCGCAGGAGCGGCCAATCTTCAATTCGCGCCTGCAAAATCTTCCAGCTCACTTCGGACCATCGTCCTTTGTCGACTTGGTGGCTCAAGCTGTTGCGAGGCCTGTCGTCCTCATCCTTGATGAATTCGATAGGATAACAGACGATAAGACGAAGACCGACATCGCTGTCGCTATGAAGCTCTTATCCGACACGCACGCAGCGATTCGTATTATGCTCGTCGGAATCGCAAGCAGCGTTAGCGACATTCTCGATGCCCATCCGTCACTGCGCCGTCACATAGCGGTCACGCGAATTGGGAGGATCGAACCTACCAGCGTAAAGGCGCTTATCGCTAATGGTGAAGCAGTCACCGGGTTGCCCTTTAGCGAGGAAGCTCGCTCTATCGTTGAACGCGTCAGCATGGGCTCCCCTTATCACGTGAGATTACTTTGCAGGCAGGCCGCCTTGAAAGCTTATAATCGCCGCGCATCAGAGGTATCGTCGACCGACGTTCGTGCCGGACTTGCGGAAGTTGTCGAGCTATGGGCCGCGACCAATCCTGCTGACGCGAACAGATTTTTGTCCGTCGCTTTGGACCCGTTCCTGCAACCCGAGCTCGAGAAGATTGCCCGAGAAGCTGCGATGAAGGACCAATTCGCGGCGGATTCATCATCTAGTAATGCGCTGGCTATGCTACGCGACAGCGTAGTTCCTTCCGCACATGCTGAAGGCTACTGGGCTTTTGCAGATAGTCTTGCTCCGCAGTTTCTTGTGGCCGCGACCGTCTTAGCCGAAAGCGACGCAGCACAAATTCGTCACCAGGAAGGATCGCTTGATGTTGCCGCTCAGTGATTTAGCCGCCGCGATCAAGCAGCGACTCAGGATCGAAGTGGCTGTCTTTGTGCTGGTTTTGGCTATCGTCGCCCTTATGACTTTGCTCTCCCCTAAAGTCTATCGCTCCACGTCGAGTCTGCTCTTTGACGAGAAGCCCATCGATCCTGTTCAAGACGCTGCGGGCGGGGACCGCGATCTTTCCACTCTGCTCTCCACGCAAGCCGCCGTTATCAAGAGCGACTTGGTGGCGGCGAAAGTGGTGCAAAATCTCAATCTCGTCACCCCCGACATCCTTTCTCAGTGGCGCGCGCAGACAGGAGGCGCCGGAGACGTCAATGTTTGGTTCGGGTCTCGGTTGTTGAACGGTCTTGAAGTCGTTCCCGACGGCGCATCGCGAATCGTAAGAGTCAGCTACCGATCCAACGACGGGGCTGTGGCCGCACAGTTAGCAAACGCTTTCGTGAAAGCCTATTTGGATCAGAAACTCGAACTCCAGACCGACCCTGCGAAAACCTACTCTCGCTGGTACGCAGATCGGACTCGTGAAGTGCGAGCGAACCTCGAGACCGCGCAAGCGAAGTTGACCGCTTTCAAGCGGCGAACCGGCATCGTCGATACGGATAGCACGAACGCGGAGACAGGGCGACTTACTGATCTTCAGTCTGCAGTTACCAGCGCTGAGGTCGGGTCTGCCGATCTTGGTTCTCGCAGCGCAAATGCCGCCTCGCGCTCTCCAGACGTACAAAATAGCGCCGTTGTTTCTGGCCTGAGAGCGAGCATCGCCTCGAAATCGGCTCAACTTAGCGAGATGAGCGTATCTCTTGGCCCAAATCATCCAGACCGCCGCGCTGCGCAAGCCGAGCTAGCCGCTCTAAACTCCCGACTTGCGTCTGCCATCGCAGAACAGAGTGCCTCAATAAATGTGGCAAGCTCAGCGGCTGAGAGCAAAGAAGCTGAACTGCGAAGGAATCTTGAAGCGCAAAAAGCCAGGATGCTAACTTTAGCAGGAGAGCGCGCCGAGTACGATGTTCTACGACGCGATGTCGACTCGGCTCGCGCCTCATATGATCAAGTAACTCAGCGCCTTGACGCCATGCGACTATCCGCAGCCGCCCCTACGGCGGGAGTCCGGCAGCTCGATGTCGCGAGAGCCTCCGTGTTGCCATCGGAACCGAATATCACCCTCCGCCTACTTCTCGGCCTCGTTCTGGCAACTCTTCTGGCGATCGGAGTAGCTATTCTGCTGGAACTGGCTCGCCCGATTGTGAGGTCAGCGGCAACGCTTCAGGAGGTTACAGGCGTGCCTGTAATAACCTCTGTGAACTTCACGAACTCGAGTACTCTAGATCATTTGAAACCTGACAAGAAGGCCGCATGAGACTCCGATCATCAGATACGAGCAAACAGGGTTCTGGCTTGCTCGGCGACGTGTCGCCCGTGGGTTCTTCCGCACGTGACTCCAGTGGTATAGATTCCGCTCTTCTTCCGGAGCAGCGCGCTTTAGTGCTGCAACTGCAACAAAGCACGGGCAAGTCATTCCAAGATTGCGCTATGGAGCTGGGATACCTCCCGGGCGAGACGTACAAAAACGTCAAAACGTTTTCGGCGAGAGGTGTTGGCTCGGGCACAGATCAGGATCTGAACCCGTTGGTCGTTATGATGTCCCAACCCGACGATCCTGTTGCCCGCGCCGCAAGGGAGCTAAGAGCTGCATTCGGGTCCATGCAGAATCGTGATGGTACTACCCCGCGGCGATATGCTCTCTTGGCGCTTCGAGCTAGGACTGAGAACTCAATCATTGCAGCTAATCTGGCGGTTGCTTGTGCTCTCAGCGGCCAGCGGACACTTCTGATCGACGCCAATTTCAAGAATCCTGTTCAACACGGCATATTCCACCGCGCCGGGGGGCATGGCGTCTCGCAGCTCCTGGCGAAGAAGGCTGACCTTGATCAACTGATCCAGGCGACTGATGTGGAGGGCTTGAGCCTCCTGCCGATCGGCACCGCAAACAGTATAACTGCCGAGCTTACCGACCGTGCAGCACTTGCGACGTCCACAGAGCGGGCTTCAGAAACGTTCGACGCTGTAATCGTCGACGTTGGCGAGGCGGATCAGGTGGGAATTGCATGCGCGCAAGGCTTCGACGCCGTGTTATTACTCGTTCAGCGCGACGTAGCCCCACTGGGAGACGCGAGACGAATATTCGAGAAACTGCGCGGCACGGGCGAAGCGTCCTTCGGCTTGGTAGTTATCGACTGATAAGGCCAGCATGGAGGTGCTTATGAGTAGGTCACGACTTCGAATTGAGGCTTCCGAAAAACGTCGCCTTGGCCATGTTGAAGTTGAAGTAGAAACACAACGCGGCGCCCTTTCACGTCTCCGCACGGCGGTGGAAGCTCGGAGTTGTTCCACTTGGGGCTTCTGCAACGCCCACACAGTTAATATGGCTGCCGAAGATGTTCGTTTCCGCGCGGCGGTGGGCGAAATCACGATGTTCAATGATGGTGTCGGCGTGGACATCGCGAGCCGGTTGCTTTTTGGAGCCGCCTTCCCGGAGAACTTGAACGGCACTGACCTGACTCCAGCTTTGCTCGAAATGCTCCCCGAAGGCACAAAGGTTTATCTCGTCGGGGGCTCACCAGATACAGCAGTGCGAGCTGCGGAGGCATTTTCGGCTATGCACCCGAACGTCCGGCTTGTTGGCTGCCATCACGGTTATTTTTCAGATCATCAGGGGTCGCTGGTGGCCAATCAGGTAGCAGCCGCGGATCCGGATCTGATTCTAGTCGGCATGGGGCACCCTAAGCAGGAGATCTGGGCCGCAAGCAACATGAGAGCTCTGAAGGCTCCCTCTTTGTGTGTCGGAGCCCTGATTGATCGGGCTGCGGGAGCGATCCCCCGTGCTCCGCTCTGGATGCGCCAATTGAGAGTCGAGTGGCTGTTTCGCCTGCTGCTTGAGCCTAGAAGGCTTGCGAAAAGGTACCTTTGGGGGAATGGTGTATTTCTCATCAGAGTTTGGCGGCAGCACCGTGCGTCCTCATCTGGCAAGTTACAGACACATGTTTGAAAATGCTCCAAGTCGTTTTTTGTATTTAAGGATCGCGCTTCTTTGCTCCGTGTTGCCGGCCTTCAGCATCCCTGCGAACGCGCAAGGTGGAACGGTCGGACGGCCGCTCATAGGAAGCGGCATTGACGGGCCAGCGGCGGCAGCGGGAAATCGCGAGCGCGTCACAGTAGAGCCTTCCATTGCAATAGCCTACGACAGCAACGTTCTTCGTCGTGACGCGGACGCTGTTGCCGGATCGACCGACAACGTTCGCTACACGCCGTCGCTAAACCTGAGCTACAATCGACAGATAGGGAGGACACAGATCCGCCTTGCTGGCTCCGCCGGATATGACTTCAACTCGCGCTTTCGCTACTTGAACAGGGAGCGTCTTGCCGGAAGTATCGCAGTCCGGTCGCCGGTTGGGGCGCCCTGTCCAGTCTCGCTTTCCTTCGACCACGAGCAGGCGCAATATGAACTAGACGAGCTTGACACCGTTGCGAGCTCAGTTCAGACGATTCAAAATATCACTGCTGACGCCTCCTGTACTAGGCCTGGCCTATCGCCAAGCCTCGGCACATCTTATCGGATAGTCAAGAATAGCGCCTCCTCGCTGTCAGATAGCAACTACCTCGAAGGACATCTGGGCCTCCGCCTCAATATAACATCCCTGGGATCAGTGACAATCTACGGACAAGTTGCACGGCTCGCTCGCCCTGAATTTGAGCAAGCCACAGGTATCTCGGACACCACTCAAATGAGGCGTGTCTACGTGTCGTTATCCCGCGCCGTAGCTCCTAGACTCCAGCTCACTGGGAATATCGGGTACCTGCAGGCGCTGCCACAGCGTGAGAAAGTTCCCGACTTTTCTGGATTTTCGTATCGCGCAAGCGTCCGCTACGTCTTTTCTCCGCAGGTGATACTGAATTTGTCCGCCATGCGAGATGTCGAAAATAGCACCGGCATATCGGCGACATACATGGTGCGACGAGACCTTCGCACTGGGTTGGACTTGAATGTTTTTCATCGGACGTCGTTGAGTTTTCAAGCAGTGCGGCAATTGCGACGCTTCGTAGGCAACGATTTGGGCACCGGGTCGAACATTGGTTCTGAAGCGTCCGATGCCCTAACGGTGGGTATCACGCGAAGTATCGGACGCCGGCTCCGACTGGGGCTCAACGGAGGCTTGTTGTCGCGCCGGGCTGATGTAGAATTGTTTGACTTTGATGCGACGAGACTTGGTCTCTCCTTGAGTAGCAGGTTTTGATTTGGGGAGTTTATAATGTTCGTTAGGCGAATAGCAATTGTGGCTCTGGTAGCATTGGCTCCAAGCTTGTCTACCGCTGCTGCTCAAAGCGTAGTAGGTCCCGCAGCAGCGTCCGCAGATGCTGGCTACGTCCTTGGGATCAATGATCAGGTGGAGATAAATATTTTCGGCGCCGGTCAGTCTCAGGCTGTACGGTCTCGCATAACTGAGGATGGTACCGTCATTGTTCCATACCTCGGAGCGATCAAGGCGACCGGCTTAACTGCGAGGCAGCTATCCGAGGAGTTGACTAAGCTACTAAAATCTCGGGGTATCTTCAACAATCCTATTGTGGGTGTTGAAGTGCTTCAATTCGTTAGCAATACCGTTACAGTTTTCGGCGAAGTTGGAACGGCTGGTCTTTATCCCTTGGATCAACCGCTCACAGTCGCTCGCCTGATGGCAAAGGCTGGTGGAACCCGCGGCACCGCCGCCGACTTCGTCATCCTGAGGCGTGGCGGAGCGGAGCACCGTATCATACTTTCGAATGGATCGGGGGAATGGAGCAGTTCCACACCTATACTTCCTGGCGACGAATTGTACGTGCCCGTAGCCCCAACTATTTATATCTACGGCCAAGTGAATTCAGCGGGATCCTACTCCATCAAAAGCAACATGAGCGTTTTACAGGCACTTGCGAGAGCTGGTGGCCCTACACTCGGAGGGTCCCAGAACAACATCTCCTTGTATCGCGATGGCAAGAAGATCAAGCGCGTAGAGCTTGATAGCGACGTGCGGGACGGCGACGTCCTTTACGTGCATGAGCGGCTTTTCTGATTCTTATAGCTCGGGGGCGGTTCTAGACTAGGATCGCCCAATTCCATGCCTGCGCGCTGTCTGCGGTCCGGCGGAAGTGCTAAGATCCGGACGCGCAGATCACAAGTTTGATAGTACGACGGTAGCAGGCGCGTCAGCAAGAAGAAGGCGGTTGAACGGCGGAAGAGATGGGCGGCGACGCGGGGCGCTTGAGCGGGCGAGCATATAATAGTTTGGCTGCAACGCCCGTGCGCTGTTTATGGTACCTGACGAAGTAGTCGCCAGGTCGTGAGCTTATAAGCGGAGTGGCAGAACGAATTATATGCCACTCATCGCATTGCTGACGATGGTAGTTGCGGCCGGGGGAAGCGACCGGCGGCGGCAGGGGCATAACGATCATCTAGCACTTTGATCAGGCAGACGAGGAGAGCCAGCAAGGTGACCCGCCAGAGAGAAAGGCATGGGCCAGGGTGAATCTCAGGACGATCCCCGTAGAGGTGAACAGCGCGCCGACAAGTAGGTTACCACGGTCGGGGGCACGTTCGGTGCCGACGCAACACGTCCCTCTGCGGCGCGATCAATGATCGAGGCGCGCTGAACGGCATCTTCTGTTGCTTGCGCCCGACGTACCGTGGCGCGGCGTACTCGAGCGTTTTGATCCGCGCACCACGTGCTACAATTGCCTCGTGCGATCGTGAACGGCGCCGGCTGATGGACGCCATCACCGCCGTGCGTGGGGCAACATTCAGATGATGGACACCACCTCCATTGACGCCCGCAAGCAGGTGGGGACGGCACAAAGCAGGGCAGATCACCGTCTCGAGTACGCGTCCGGCCTGACCCGTGTTGCGGGGAACGGCAAGGCGGTCATGCCGCTGACTGCTAAGTTCTACTTCTGGAGTCCAGAAGGAGGACAGAAGATGGTTCGGGTGGAGATCATCACCCGGACCGGACGCCGGCGCATCTACAACGACGATGAGAAGGCCCGACAGCCAGGTCTACAATCGACGGTCGTTGCACTGTAAGGCCGCTAGCCTCGTCCAGCCGATGCAAATTGTCATCTAGTGCAGTGCCGGCTTTAGAGATCGAGACGCCGCGCCCGCGCGGGACGCAAGTGGTTCCGGCAGCCAATACCCCACGTTCCGCCGACCGGGTTGCCGTCGCGTGAGAGGAAACGGTCCGCCCCCTCGTACGCCCGTGCAGGGACCATCGACATCACGCTACCATCAGGGGCTCACCTTGCCGCGGATACCTTCGTCAACGAAAAGGCCCTGGCAGGGGTGCTGCGCGCTGGAGCATGGCGCATGATCTCGCTGGCACCAGGGAAGCGGGTGAATCTGGCAAGCCGGTCAGTAAGGATGCGCCTGGGCTTTGACGGCCTCGCCGCGCTGTTCGACCGTTGTTCTCGGACGAGCCTTATGCTGGCCACGTCTTCCTATTCCGCAGCAGAAGCGGCAACTACCTCAAGGCGCTGCACTGGGCTGGCATTGGGCTGTGCCTGTTTACCAACCGATTGGAGCGGCGCCGGTTCGTTTGGCCACCGCTTATCCACGGCGGCGTGGTGGTCTCGCCGGCGCAGCCAGCGCTGGTCGTCGAGGCGATGGACTGGCGGCGAGCAGTTGCTCCGCCGCCACCCGGATTACGGTGCAGTTGTGAGAAGAAACCGCGGAAATCCCGGCATTTGGCTCGGGGCGAACGGCTGCATCTGGTTAAGAGTCCATGTCGCCACCAGACCGACATCCCCCAATGATCCTGACGCTCTGAAGGTGTTCATTGCCGACATGCAGGCGAAACTTGCAGCTTCCGAGCAGGCGCTGGCGATGGAGCGGGAGGCACACGAGGCCATCCGCAAGCAGGTCGAGGCTGCGCAGAACCCAGTCAAAGTGACCACCTGGGACTTGAAAAGCTCAAGGTACAGCTTGCGCGGCTGCGGCCGATGAAGTTTGGCCAATCGTCCGAGCGACCGGCGTTGCTCGCCGTCGGGTCGGCCCTTCTCGGTGGCATGGGCCGTTGTTTCAATGCGCGTGATCAGTGGCGGTCGAAGAACCGCAAAAGGCGGCCGATCCCAACCGGGGTACCCCGTTTCGGCCAGCAGCCCCTGCAAGTCCACCAGGGTAATGACGCCCCTGCCTTCGATCGCACCCAGCATGAAGCTCGTCGGCGTCGATCCCCGCCGCACGACGATCGCAACCCTGCAACTTGGCAGCCGGCGTGCCGTGCTGAAGGACCAATTGCCGCCAGCGGATCGTGCTCGCTGCACTCACCCCAACTGAGCCGCTGCGGCCCGGCAGGACATCCCACTCTCAATCGCGGGTACCACCCGCCCACGGAATCCTGTGACAGCACTCCTGGCATCCATACCGGCCCTCTCAACTTCGTAGTAAGGCTGATTCAGAGCACCCCCGCTGTGTTTATTCTCAACGACTCAGAAGGCGGGGAAACCGCTACAATCCGACGCCTCTTCTCCAAGGCAAGGCAGTGCTGGCGAGCGGCCGCCGCTAAACAAGCTCGCCACCGGGTTCCTCGCCTTGGTCCAGCTCGCATCAATGCGGCTGCGCAAACGAGCTTTTGGGTCTTCCGCCAAGATAGCTGCAGTCGCTGAGCAACCCGCGAGGGCCGACCCACTTGGAGCGGGACTGCAATCTAGCGTGTCGGGACGACTTGTCTCGCCACTATGCTTCTTTCGATGAGGTTAGTACCATGCAGTGAGCCTTCCTGCTGGCGTAGCGCCAGACGCGTGCGAACATGCGCTTCCTCGCACTGCGAGAGAAAAAGTGAATAGAGGGAGCGCGATTTAGAGGCGCATGGGTTTGTACGGTGGTGGGAGATGCTCTTCGCGATTTGCATAACGTTGAGCCACATCAACTGGGAAGGCGCGCCGACCGTCGGGTTGGTCCTCATGTCGCCGATTGGCTCGAACCCCAGCATACTTTGATAAAATCGTCTGTGCCTCGGATTCACTTCGATGAAAAGGTCGCTGCATTGATGATTGTGCAGGCCGTAAAGAAAAACAGTATGGAATAGGATCGCAAGGTTCTGCTGATCGGGAAGCTCTGTTTCAAAAGCGAACTTCGTTAATTCACAGACTAGGGCGGCGGGACCGTCTCGGAACACATCCACTTCGTCCTTGAACACAGAGTCGATCGAAAGACCCGCTGGCGAGTCAATTCCCAAGGTAATCGTACCAACAATCTGATCATCCACGAGAGCTACAAAGGTCGTATGACCGGGATCCTCCGGAATTGTATGCTGCGACCCATAGCCTCTCCATCCGAAGCGCCGGTTTAACAACATAGCAGCGCCTAATTTATCTTCATTCGTTTCAGCGAGCCGAAGCACGATGGAGCTTTGCCCGGTCTCGGGGCCAACGCTACAGGCTTCCGCCTTCAACAAAGAAGCCGGTGAAGCCGGCAGTTCGAAAACCTCTCCGGAAAATTCATTGCTGCGAATGTGAATGGACATTATTGCGACCCTCGAGCTTTGCAAACTCCTTGGCCGCTCATCGCGTCCAAAGTTTCCAAATCGGTGAATTTATAGGGTTATTGCCGATTAACTGTGACGACCGTCATTAACGACGACGGAAGTCTAAGAGACCGTAGCAAGAGCCAAACTGAGGGCTGCCTGACTTGACGCCCTAAATTTTTCAGGCGGTCCTCAAAACTCGTTTGGTGATCTCGCGCCTCCTGCGGCGCCTTTATCACAGGATAGTCATACCCAGATTCCCCCGGCCGTTCCGTTTACAAGACGTCGTTCAAGTGAGCCCACATGGCGACCTATTTTATGTGAACAGAGCCGAATGTGCGATGAGTGGAGCACGTTGACTTGGAACCATGCGTTTCGCGGCTGGGCGCAGAGAACGTCCTGATCAGCAGTGCTTTGTCCGTCATTTCACTGCTAACCTTGCGACGTCACATTAGACTTTAGCCTCAGCGGTCACATTGAGCAGATGCCCAGTTTGCGAACGATTGCGAGAAAGATCCCTGGACACCGGACCTGGCAGGTGCTGACGCATGCGGTCATCGAGGAGACCCGAACATAATCTATATACGCTGCAGAATGAGTGCCGGCGCGAGCCATACTTGACCCGTTCGTTCGGAATAACCTCGAGGTTCCAACCTTGCTTGTCTCAGGCTTGCAGCGCACGTCCGAACCATCAGCGTTGTAGAGGCGGTGGTCGAACAGCCACTGCGCCGTTGGCAAACCGTGCAGCAGTGGAGCCGCTCCGGTGATCGCGAATCTATGGGGTCATCATGAGGAAGCTTTGTGGGCTCGCCCTTAGCGTCGACGACAGCATGCAGTTTCGTAGCGATGCCGCCGATGCCGCGTCAGAGATCAAGCTCTTCACCACGGGCTTGATCCAGTATGGTAGGTCGCGTCGATCTTCACTTCACCGGGCCGGCGCCTCAGCCACCCTTCTTATTATGCGACGCCCACTTCTTTCCGCTTCATCGCCTCCCCTCGTCGAACACCGAACTTTGCGGTCACAATCCTCAGGCGCATTTCGCCAACCCAGCCGTTGCTGTGTTCGTTGATGCCAGAGGGCGCATCTACCAATACATTCGGTCCCGGTGCGCGGGCGGCGGCGGGCAATCTGCGGCATTATCCAGCATTCCGCATCTGCTGAAGGGGCATGCCACTGGTTCCACTCGCTTCGGAGTTCATGGGCCACAACATGCGACCGCTTCATCCACTGATCGGATTGAAGGCTCGGTTGGGAGCTGCTCGTCACCGTGTCCGTACGCCGTGTTGCGACGCACTGCCACCGCAAACATCAGCGGGAGGCGCTCGTGCGTTGGCGTAGAAGGGGCGCCTGGCGCAAGCGGTCGGTCATGGGCCTGGCGTCAAGAAGACCAAGGTCAAAGCCCTATTGTCCGCCGCTCTATGCCCTCAGGACCACCTTCTTGATCTACGCTGAGCGGCTACATACCTCCGCTTGGGTTACACGGGCGAGGCAGAGTTGCCGTCACCGACGAGATTGACCAGTTGCTAATGCAACCAAGACGCTGACCCAACACTCAAACGGTTTGATTGTAGTTAGACCCGCTCGCGAGACTTTCGTCCAGCCATCGGCGATGAGAATGGAGAATGTTCCCGTTGTAAGCGTGGTGCCGACGATGAAAGAAGCGATCGCCGTCTTCGTGATCTTGATTAAACAAAAAGTGCGGGAGCGCAAGCTCCCGCACTTTCGACTTGGCACCAATAGAAGGAGAGCTTCTACAAAGCTTCCCTCGCCCGGTGTTCAATCCGGCCGGTCAGTCAGGCAAACGTTACTCGCGCCGAGCTGGAAGCCTTGCGCCGGCGACGCATGCCGAACCCGACAGCACCCATGCCGAGCATCATCATCGCCCAGGTGGATGCTTCCGGAACCGCCGAAGCGCTGAAAGTAAGGTTCCCAGTATAGTTACCTGCACCAGCAGGCGTCGAAGGCATAAAAGAGCCGACGACGCGGATCGAGTTAAGCGCCCCGGCGATAATCTTAATGCCGTTCACCGACGCCGACTGCCCGGCTGGGGTCGAAACGATGGAGCTCGCATAAGAAACGTTATTGATGATCAAATCAGTGATGTTGACGAAATTCGCCTCGGTAGCGAACGACGTCTGCAGACCACCGCTGCCGATCCCATTCTTATCGATGATGAACGAATACGTGTCATCGAAGTTGGTGTTGCCGCGAAAGCTATTGGAGATAGTAGCCGAAATGAAATCATCAACACCGGGAGCTTGCGCATCGCCATCAACGCAGAAACTTTGCCGTCCATCCGTATTACACGAGTTATTCACAGCGATGATCGAAGCCGCCTGCGCTGTTCCAGCAGCACCAATCATCAAAGAGGCCGCGGCAACGCCGAGTAGATAATTCTTCATAATCCCAAACTCCCTTTTTAGAAAGCCCCCAGGCGCCCTTCGCAAGGAGCTTAACCCTAGACGAACGGCTACGAATCCGCTCTGGGGACCATTAACACGTTGTTTACCAATTGCACCAGTTTTTTTTGCAGCACAGCATCCAGCAACTCCTACAATGCCGGCCGCTGCGGCAAAGCGATCAGAGCGCGACTGCCGCGGGCCGTTCGTTATCGCCTGGCGCATCTGACAATCGTGGACATTGACGATGCCTGGTTCCACAATGGCCATTCGGCACCATGATGAGGAACCCTTCGGAGGGCAGGTCGAATCTCCGGTGGAAACGGGCTAAGGCGCCGCAACCACCTACGCGCCTTGATCGAGCTGACATGATGGAGAATAGTTACGTGAAGGCTGAAAGAGCGGCGGGCATTCGCGAGTTTGTCCCAACGGCCTCGTGGCCTTCCTTGCTGAGCCAAGCGATCTTGACTTCGGGCTTGCTGGCTCTTGCCGCACCCACCTTGTGGACTTTGGCTCGGTGGAGCTGGTCCACCGAATCGGGCGCCCACGGCCCGATTGTGCTGGCTACAGGCCTTTGGCTGCTTTGGCATGAACGCCGCCTCGTAATGCCGAGCGTTCCAGCGACCTTTGTTACAGCGGGGTTAGTGCTGCTAATCGCATTTCCACTTTATTACATCGGCCGCGTGACGCAGATACTCCTCGCCGAGGGCATAGCGCTTTTCGCGATAATAATCGCTGTCGCAGCCCTGAAGCTCGGCTGGAGCACTGTCATACGATTTTGGTTTCCGATTCTGTACCTGGCGTTCATCCTCTCACCGCCGGAAAACTGGCTCTTTGTCGCCACGCGACCACTAAAGTCCGCACTTGCGGCGGGCTCCATTGATATCATGGCTGCGTTGGGATTCGATATCGCTGGCACAGCTAGTATGATCTTGATTGACGGCTATAAGCTTCAGGTTGCAGCCGCCTGTTCTGGTGTGAATTCACTTATTGGGATAATCGCTATAGGTCTTTTTTATATTTATCTCCGCCACGGGAGCCAGGCGCGCTACGCTGCCGTTATGGTCATCCTACTCGTTCCACTAGCGGTGCTAACAAACTTCTTGCGAATTATCATTTTGATCCTTGTAACCCACGCGTACGGTGACGGGGCGGCGTTCGATTTTGCTCATGACTTCGGTGGTATAGCCATCTTCGGACTCGCCCTTGTGTTACTTCTCGCGCTTGACGAGGTTATGTACCCATTGGTCCGCCGCATAGGATGGGTACGATGACAGACAGCAGCGCTAGCCGCCTTCGCCTTTCCGATCGCTTGAGTTCCCAGCGTCGAGACCTACTGGTAGGTGGAGGCTTGCTCGCTCTGGCTGGTTTGACCTTTGCACGACTGCCGCGCAGGAGCGTCGTGATGGTTCCCGGAAGTATTGAGAACCTTTTTCCAACCCGTTTCGAAAGCTGGCGCGCCGGAGCTGACAGTGGGTTCGTACTCCCGCCGGAGGACGAGCGAAAGGCTGCCGCCGTCTATGATGATCAAATCGCTTTGACCTACAGCAACGGCAACGACACTCAGATCATGTTGCTGATCGCATACGCGCGGGAGCAGAGCGGTATGCTGATGATACACCGTCCCGAGTCATGCTACCCAGGAGCGGGATTCTCAATCACTGCCGACAGACCGGCTTCTATCTCACTGGAGGCTGGTAAGTCCGTCCCGGGACGGTTCATCTCCGCGGAAAAATTGCCGCGAATCGAACAAGTGCTTTATTGGAGCCGCCTGGGGGATGAGTTTGTTTCGTCCTGGGACGAGGAACGTGAGAGCCTTGCGAAGCAGAACTTGCGCGGCTTCATCCCAGATGGCGCCTTGATCCGCGTATCCTTGGTTTCGGCAGACGAAGGCCGCGCGTTAGAGACGCTGCGCGAGTTTGTCTCAGCTCTTTATCGTTCGACTAGTCCACAAGGAAGATCACTTCTCGCCGGTCGCCTCAGCTACGTTTAGGGAATGGCTTCAACACAATGAAGACATAGGCGAGCACCCCAACGCAGAGTGCTGCGGCCAGCATCCCGTAACCGTTATTACCTAGCCAATTCGCTAGTGCGCATGCAATGGCCGGAGGAAAATACATGGCAATGCTATCCGACGGCTTATCCTCCATCGATCTTTGCAACAGTAGTACGGCGAGTCCCGCAAAAATTGCAACTGTAATCCAGTCGAAGGGGGTTTCCATAGCGCTCGCTGCCTCTTACACGATCAACTTAATCGCGCTGAACCCACTATCAGAAGAGTTCCACAGATGTCAGTACATATCCGTCACGGAGCGCGCCGCGCCGTTTTTTTAGCGGGTTCGGCTTTGATCGTTGCCTTAGGAACGAACGCGTGCGGAGGCCCAAAGCCTGGCGGACAGACAGTTGCTGTTGTTGACGGCGAGCCGGTAACCCAAGCCGAGCTAGATGTAGATCGAACGGTTGACCAGAGCACTGGCGATCAAAGTAGCCGCAACATAGCCCTTCAATCATTGATCAATCGCAAATTGTTCGTGGCCGCTGCCAAAGAGCAAAAATTGGACAAGGATCCCAATTTTCGTCTCCAGGCTGACCGTCAGGAAGAGATATTACTCGCTAGAAAGTACCTGGAGCAGGTTACTGCCGGCGTTTCTTCCATGATATCGGAAGCAGATATTAACAATTATCTTGCTCAGCACCCTCAATATGGAGAGGGTAGAAAAATCGTTAATATCAACCAAATTCAATTCACTATGCCTACCGATAAAGGGATCATTGCTAAGCTTCAGAATGCTAGATCTCTGGGAGAAATCGCCCAGCTGCTGCAACAGAATGGCGTTACGAACAAGCCGACTAACATTAGCTTAGATTCGGCGATCTTACCACACCAGATGTTCGACGGCCTGGTCAAGTCGCTCTCGGGCGAGCCCCTTATCCTTGCGGACGGGCAGAGCAGTCTTGCTCAGGTTGCTACGTCGATGACGGACGCGCCGCTGCCTAGTGACAAGGCTCAGGCGATTGCTCGGAAAGCTTTAGAAAGGGTGCGTGTCACTGAAAGGCTTAGGCAACAGGCAGATGCACTGCGCGGCTCCGTCAAGATTGAGTATGCAAAAGGCTATGGTCCCGCTAAGTCCCCCACTTCTTGAATTGGCTTTGAGGGCACTTGAAGGCGCTGGACGGCGGCGGCGCAGATGCCGCGTAGCGACGTCACGCTAGAGCGATCATCGATCGAATCTCATCGTAGCCGCAGTTGGGGAGAAGTTTGCGGACTGGGTGGGCGAGTAGAGGTCGAGGATGCGTCCAATGGCAGTCCAGAGGCTGTGGATGGTGCGCTCGGCGGCTTTGCGCAGATGCGCCTTCAGCTTGGAGAAGGTCTGCTCGACTGGATTGAGGTCTAGCCTTAAGGCCGCACGTCAGGTGGAAGCATTCAGCGTGAATGCAGACCGTGCAATGCGATCGGTCGAGCTGAGAGCGGAGCGGGGCGTACCTCGGGCGGCACCCCCCGCCCCGCCCCCGCGTTACTCTCCCCCATGGCCGGCATTGTCCACACCCCGCTGATCTCCGGGCCAAGTACCCAGCGTTCCAGGCTGTCGGCGATGACGCCATCCAGCGGCGGATCACCAACCCGCAGGCGATCACCACAACGGGTTGGATCGAGGCGGACTATCAGCCGGCGACCCTCACGTACGCAGCGAGCCGGGTCCCCATCAACGGAGTTGGCGAAACGGGCGGCGTCGCGTCTCTCGCGGGCAAGGTGGTGACCAGCTTGAAGTCCGCCAGCTTTCGGTCGACTTCGATGCCTTGGAAGAGGGTAACCCGGTTCGAGATCGTCGTGACGCCGTTCATCAAGCAGCTGCGGGGCGAGTGAATGCGGTAGCTGACTAGACGCACAGACGCACTCTCCCCAGGAGGGGGAGAGTGCGTTTGATTTTGTTACCCGCCAACTACCCTGCTCTTGAAACTAGCAAACTTCTGCTCGACCTTTTCTATCGCTCGATCGACAAGACCGGGCTCATCGAAAACTACGTTAAGTTCCGTCAGTCTGGACTGCAAAGAGCCCCGATCAACGGAGTGGAAGCTTGCTTTGTCTGACCCAGCGCATGCCAGTGCGGCAGCCGCACCTGCGGCCTGGCCGAGAACCATGCTGGTGAGTTCCATTCGAATTGAAGAGAATGCCTGGTGCGAAGCGGCTACACAGAACGTCACCAATAGGTTGGAACATTCCTCTGCCCTAGGTAGCATGATCTCGTAAGGCAGCTGCGACATCTTGTCGGCGCCGCCCGCAGTCGCGAACAGGTTACCTTCGTTCCAAACCTTCCAGCCGCCTCCTGGCTTCGCAATAGCGATACGCTGCACGTGATGGCTGTCTTGCCAGTAAGACGCCATGGCCACGGGCGACCCCGAACGTATAGGTGTGCGATCCCGCTGCTCCAGGTCTGCGCCAGACCAGAGCAGGCCGTTATTCATCCGCCGCGCCTCACGAACGTATAGCTGGTAAGGCCAGCCCGCCTCGTCATTCTTGTGCGGCCTTTGGAACTCAGTTTTTACTAAACCCCACTGACGCACTTCCGCTTGCAAGGAGGCAGGCAGGCGCGGGTCCTTCGACCAACCTAAGGTGTAGAAGAAGCCCTTGATGAAGTCTTGGTGAGCCTTCCATATCGTCTCCCGCTCAGCGTAGCTGGCGTTTGGATAGTTCCAGCTCAGGCCGAACGGGTCGGTGGAGAACCCTCCGTTTGCGTTAACGTCATAGACTCCGTCCGCCACGGCATGCGCGCCCATGATGTCAGTGGGAAAGTCCCAATCACGGCCGTGCCGCATACCTGCAGCCTCAATCGCGGCGATCATCCGAAGGAGTAGCTCGTAGTTCACAGGATCGTAGCCGGCAGGTGGTGTTGACGGCAGGTCCAGGCGCTTGCTCGGCTGATCTGTCATGGCCATGCGGAAATTGTAGGCTTGGACTGCATTGTCTGCAGAGCCGATCGGCTTGTTGCTCGCAGCCTTCACCGTCGGCAAATACCCTGATGATGGGTCGCCAGCGATGACAAACGGGTCAACGTCGAGCAGCTGTTTGTTCATGCCGAACTGGTGCTCGCTTCCTCCCGAAGTCCTGGTCTCTCCGAAATACCCGTCAAGCGGGTTGCGGCCGTCCGCCTCGTCGCGACCTACGATAAACCCGACACCTGCGCGAGCCATCAGGTCGCCCTCATAAGACGCATCGACAAACGTGCGTCCGCGCGCGACCCGGCCATCCGCCGTGCGGATCTCCTTGATGGCTTTGCCTTGACGGATCACCTCGGTCACACCGGAGGTCCGGATAAACGGAACGCCTTCGCTACGAAGAAGGCGCTCAAACTCGGCCTCTGCGCTCGATGGCTTGAAGGCGTAAGCATTTTTCTGCGTGCCACCCGACGCTGCTGCGACCGTGATGTCGCGCGCCAAACCACCGAACGCATCAAGACGGCGGAAGTCCGTGAAGCCGAGACCTCCGCTCATCATGCCGCCAATATGATTGTCGCGCCAACCACCAACGATAGCAACCGCAAGACCATCACGTGCAGCCTGGACAGCCGCGGTGATGCCGCTCGGGGTCGAGCCGTAGACAACCAAGTCGGCGATCAACGTCCGCCCCTGCCGTATCAAGTGACGACGATTGGGAGCGCTACTGTGCGGCTGACCGCAAGCGGACAGCATTAGCCCTGCGCCAACGGCGCAAAGCAACTCACGACGATTCATGTATTCCCCCGTAGCCAGGCCCCGGCCCAATCACTGCGCGATGGCAGCAACATCAGGATACATCCAGAGGAAATTCAGAATATTAGTCCAGCTTCGGGACCAACATGCTTACCGGACTTGCTTACCTGGTCCGTGGCTCTGGTTTACCTTACGGAAACCTAGGCTCCCGCTGCCCCGCTCGGCAGATGGCCCTGCTCTAGGGAATTCAGCACATGCGGCTTGTTGAGCCGTCAACGCCTCGCGTCACCTCCCCGAACGAGCATGAGGGGCGCTCACAACGCTGGTTCAGGTTTCATAAGCTTCGCGTGCCGAGTTGATGGATTTTCGAATATCGCTGCAGCTAGGAATGTTACCACCACCACGGAAGCTACTGCTGCATAGTATCCCCAGTTACCGCTACCCAGTCGACCCCAGGTTACAGCAAGCACGTAAGTCAACCAGACGCTGAGGACGTAGCATTTCAACGTCTGCCTCCCGAGGCAAGCCAACGCGCGCATTGGCGGCAGCTCCGGTATCCTCGCGCTGAGCGACAAGAGGCCACAGTATAGAGCCAACATTATGCAGGCATGGGCCAAACGCAGAGGGCCAAGGTTCCCCTTTAGCGATAAGTACCAGCTCCCAGGGAAGGCGCTATCGGCTTGGTGGATCTTTGCTGCCGCCAGAGCTACGGCGGCCGCCGCGACCGCAAACGTCAGCCACTTTCGATTCTCGAGTAAACCGAAAAAACTCTCATGTGCGCGGCTCGCTCCGAGAATGAGCGGTATGAAGAACAACAACTGCCACGCGGCCGCGTTGAACCCCCATCGAACGGTCCCCGGATCAATAAAACGCGTGACAGCAGCAAGCTGGCAGACGAGCCAAATCGCTATCGAGCCGGCGGCTAGCATCATGGGCGATCTGCGGTACACCCATATGGCAGCAGGCGTCAGGAGCATTGATATTACGTACAACCGGAGGACGTCCAAAGGCATCGGAGCTTTCCAAAGCGCGAGGAACTTTGTCCATCCCAACAATCCTCCGTTGACTATGAAGTCAGCGCCCCATGACTTGACCTCTAAATCGCTCATGAAAATCAACCCGGGGAGTAGCGACGCTAGTAAAAGGGTGTTGTAAGCGTATAGAGTGCTCGCCCTTTTTAGTATTGCAACCGCTGGTTTAGCTTTTCTGAGATACACCATGCCGACCATATAGCCCGACATTATGACGAACAAAGGTGCTGCTGAAGCGTAACCAACGCTCGTCGGCGTCAATATTTCAACGCCATCGAAGCCATAGATGCGAAACCCTCCTGTGATGTGGTTGATGAGGATAGTCAACATCGCTACGCCACGAACGATGTCAATCCGCGCGTCTCGTGCCTTGGCTTTCACCTTCATCCTCTAGGGGGTGGCGTACGATCATTGCTGAAGCATGGCTGGCAAACATCGTTTGATGGCCGGATCGCGGCGACCAAGCGCTTCGTCGCTGTCGTGCCGACCCAGCTACGGGGCGAGTAGAAAAGAGCGCCCGGCGAACTTCCAATTTCGCCGGGCGCTTAGTTACGCGCACGGCGGAGAGGAGTGCTCGTGGCAGAGGCTTAATGCCTCGGCTTCGGCTATGTTGCGTTGCAGAAACATTACACCAGCAACTTAGACTATCGTTCTGGTTCATAGGGTTGATAGCGGACCGCGCAGCTTCGTAGTTCTGCGCGGCCCGCCACGTTATCAGGCTTTCCAGGAGGGCGCTCCAGGAAAGCCGAGCGTACAATGCTCGACAGGCGGTTTCGCTGCCATAACGACGATTAGTTATTTTGGAGTTTGCGTGTCTCGCGCTGAGACGGGCGAGCCGAGCCGCGAAAGGGATGAACGCGGCTCGGCTCTTTGTCAGGTGGGCATTTGGAGACCCGTTAACTGTATAGCAGGCGTAAGGCACCGAGCCAAACAGAACATTTGCGGGCAGGTGCGCAGGCGGTTGACGCGCGTCGTGCGCAGGGACGGCCACCTTCGGAGCGCGTGCAGGCTTCCGTATAACACCCAGCTTCTTCGTTTACGGAATCATAACCATATCCCGGGTGCAGTGATTGGAGCGCCCGTGAGCGACTTTGAATACTTCCGCTCTCGAGCCCTTGATGCGCGTATCGCCGCTATGCGTGCTGCTACGATGACGGCCTTCGGCGCACACATGGACATGGTGCGCGAGTACGAACGCCGCTCCCTGAGCTTCTGAGGCATAGCCCGTAAGAGCGCCGACGCTCACCAGCCGACAGCCTAGATGCATGGCGGCTCCAGTTTCGCAAGCTGATGGACCGGTCGCAGCGAGCCCGAGAGCGTAGTCAGGAACCGGTTGAGCGCGGCCAGAGGCAGCGAGAACGGCATCGCAAACCCACGGCAATGCATTGAAGTAGCCCCCGCCTGCGCGGACGGTGCGGCCCCGTCCCGCCGCTTCAATTTGGCCTTGCCCAAGAGGGTGTGCATAGTCTCGACGGCTTGTTTGATATGCTCGGGCATCGGCAAATCTTCGTTACGGTCCTTTACGTTCAGAACGCTCCACGAAGCGCCGCGATCGTAATGACGACAATCCCGCTGATGCAGGCAACGATGAGAGCTGTCAGGGCATACCCGGGCTTGTCCCCGAAAATCTGTCGTGAATAGGTCAGCACGACGATAAGCAGTGCCGCCAGGGCGATCACGATCACACCGCATGAGCCCGCCACGACGATCCGCGTCCAGCGGTGCCAATTCACTTCGGTGGTGAACTCACGGATGTACTCGGCCGACGCAGCTTTATGGTCGGACAGCCTACCGAAGTCAGCGACGAGCAGGTCTACGCGCTCGGTCAGCCGCGTAATCTCAATTGAAGGCTCATCCGGCGCGGCGGACTCCTGTTGAGTCGCCACGCCTGCGATGATCGCGTCGAACTCAGCCTCAGGGCCGCGCTTGCGCCTGCCGTGCCATGGCCAGTAGCTTGTAGTGGGCGGCGATGAGTTCATCCGAGATCTCATTCGAGCTGCCCGCGCGATAGGTCTGAGACCGAGGCGTATCGGGCTGGTGTTTGATGTTCGACAGTGTGAAGGCGTGCATATTGCCGTAGGATTTGACTACCGAGCTGATGATGCCAGCCTGCTCCGGGGAGAGCTGGGACTAGCAATTGGCCCGAACGGAGTAGTTGCCCTCTCGCTGATACCGCCAGCGCCAAACTTCCGAAAAGCCCGGTAAACGGCCGGGAACACCGGCTTGTGCTGCCATGCCTCTGGTTCCTCATTTACAAGCGGCTCGTTCAGCAGGCCGAGCGACCAGCCATGAGCGATGTAAACTAGCCTCAAAAGCTGCATGATCGTCAGAGACTTGCCCTGCCTTTGCGCTTCATCAAGCTACGCATTGGCAATTGCCAAAGGTGGGAACGCGGTCATTGCGAAGCCCTCCTTTCTTTCCATGAGCGTGAATCGCCAGAAAAGCGCCCTTCTGTCGAAGCGCGCCGCTTCAAGTTAGACGGAATGTATCAAACCAACATTCAACTTTCGGTTATGATCCGCGACATTCGGAGACCCGCGGTCGCCGCCAACGAAGCCGCGACGGTGACGGCGGCAGCTGCTTCAGCGTCTCCGCATGCACCCCGAAGAACTGCGCCAGCTTGCGCCGGTCATAGTCCGGCAGATCGTAGGGCACCCGATCACGCAGATGGCGGCCAATATAGCCGTCGCTGCGCCCCAGCACCCGCGACAGCTCAGCCGAGTTGCCATAGGCCTGCACCAGCTCGCCGAACCGCGTCCGACGCTCGTCTGCGACCATGATCCTCATTGACGGAGCCAGGGGCGCTCGGCGTCGTCGAGCGCTCCGAAAGTGTCGCTGTCAGCGCCGAGCGTCTCCAGCCGTGCCCGCACTCCTCGGGGCTGCCGTCCTTCGGGAGGCGCGGTCCTGCTTTGCTGCTTAGCCAGACTGCCGATCCAATCCCCGCGGCCCTGCTGATCCAGCAGCGACCGGCCGGACCCGATATCGACCGGCGCTTCAACCATCAGATTTCCGTTCATGACGGTAAGCGTCCGACCTGACCCGTATTGCGGTCGGAGCTCTGCTGCGCGAGGCGATGAGCACTCAGGAGTGTCCTTTGGCACTCCGAAAGGAGAGTGCGCATGGGGCGGATGGAGGTCATCACGCATGTGGAGCGCCGCCGACGGTATTCGGACGGGGAGCGGGCGGCGGTGCTGGCGCAATGCGATCGGCCGGGTGCTACCATCGTGGGTGTCGCTCGGCAGCTGGGGATGTCCCCCAGCCTGATCCATGGTTGGCGTAAGAAGCAGCGCGACATGGCCCTCCTGGCTAGCGAGCCGCTCCAGTTTATACCGTATGGCGAAGTGCCGATCAGCTCCGCCCCCGATCCAAATGCCTTGGCCTCCCCAATGACCGCTGAGCTGCCGACTGCGTCCTTCCGTGCGCCGGCGCGCGAGACAGGGTCGACACAGGAGGAGCTGCTGCGACCCAACCCGGGCTTGCGCCCCGGTGGCATCGACATCGACTTGCCGAGCGGCGTGCGCGTTTCCGTCGACAGCTATGTAAACGAGAAAACCTTGGCTCGCGTGCTGCGGGCACTGCGGGAAACGGCATGATCTCGCTCGCTCCGGGCACCAAGGTGTATCTGGCGAGCAAGCCGGTGAGCATGCGGCTCGGCTTCGACGGCCTGGCGGCGCTGGTGCGGCCACTGTTCGACCAAGAGCCGTATGCCGGGCACGTCTTCCTCTTCCGCAGCCGAAGAGGCAGCTATCTCAAGGCGCTATATTGGGATGGCACCGGCCTCTGCCTGTTCGCCAAGCGGCTCGAGCGTCATCGCTTCGTTTGGCCGCCGCTGGTCAACGGCGGCGTAGTGCTCAGCGCAGCACAGTTTGCCCTGCTGATCGAGGCGATGGACTGGCGTCGTACCGTGGCTCCGGAGGCGCCACGCCTGCCGGTCCAGATGTAGCGGAAAGCGGCAGAAAACCCGCATTTTGCTTGGGCGCGAGTCGCTGTTCTGGTATAGAAAACCATGTCTTCCGGCGCGCTGGACATCCCCGACCATCCCGATGCGGTGAAGGCGCTTTTGGCGGCAATGCAGGCCAAGCTCGCTGCCTCCGAGCAGGCGTTGGCGGACGAGCGAACCGCGCACCAGGAGACGCGCCAACAGCTCACCGCGGCCGAGAATGCCATCAAGCTGACGACGCTTCAGATCGAGAAACTAAAGGTCCAGCTCGCCCGCCTGCGTAAAATGAAGTTCGGCCAGTCCTCGGAGCGGCTATTGCTGCTAGCGGATCAGCTGGAGCTGTCGCTGGAGGATCTGGAGGCCGCGCAGGCGCATGCCACGTGCGTGGTCGCCGGCAGGACGGCAGAGGAACCAGCCTCAGAGAGTGACCAGCCTCGCCGTCAGCCGCTTCCTGCACATCTCCGCCGCGAAGAGGTGCTGCACCCTGCGCCTGCAGCGGATGGTTGCAGCAGCTGCGGCGGCGCCATGGCCCGGTTGGGCGAGGATGTGACAGAGGTGCTGGAATATGTGCCGGGCCGCTTCCACGTCGTTCGGCACGTTCGGCCCAAGCTAGCCTGCAAGCGCTGCGACGCGATCAGTCAGGCGCCGGCTCCGGCGCTGCCGGTGCCCCGCGGCCGAGCCGGGCCAGGCCTGCTGGCGCATGTGGTGGTGTCGAAGTTCGCTGACCATCTGCCGCTCTACCGCCAGTCCCGAATCTTCGCGCGTGAGGGCGTTGAGATCAGCCGATCGACGCTGGCGGACTGGGCGGGCCAGGTCAGCTGGCTGCTTCAACCGCTGGTCGACCGCATCGCCGAGCATGTGATGGCCAGCCCCAAGCTGCATGCCGACGATACGCCGGTTCCGGTGCTGTCGCCGGGTAGCGGCAAGACGGCGACGGGGCGGCTCTGGGTGTATCTCCGCGATAACCGACGATGGCGGCCCAGCGACAAACCGGCGGCACTCTTTCGCTACAGCCCTGATCGTAAGGGAGAACGACCGCGCGAGCACCTCCAGACATTTGCGGGCTTCCTGCAAGCCGATGCCTATGCCGGGTTCGACAAGCTCTATGCTGCTGATCGAAAGCCGGGGCTCATCACGCCGGTCGCGTGCTGGGCTCATGTGCGCCGCAAGCTAAACGATGTGCTGGTGGCCGATGCTCGGTCCATTGCCCGCGAGGGGCTGGTGCTCATAGGCGACCTGTACGAGGTCGAGCGACGGATCACCCGAGATCCGCATGAGGACCGCCGCAAAGCCCGCAAATACTCGAAGCTGAAGGCGCTCGACTTCTTCAAGTGGGCAGACGGCGTGCTCGCCCAAGTGTCGGCTCGGTCTCCGCTCGCCGAGGCACTCCGCTACGCGGTTCGCCTCAAGCCGGCACTGCTCGCTTATACGGAGAATGGGCGGCTCGAGATCGACAACAACCTGGCGGAGAACGCCTTGCGCGGGATCGCCGTGGGCCGCAAGAATTGGCTGTTCGCGGGGGCGGACTGCGGTGGTGAGCGAGCTGCAGCGATCTACAGCCTGCTCGAGACGGCGAAGCTCAATGGCATCAACCCGCAGGCTTGGCTGGCCGATGTGCTTGAGCGGGTCGGGCGTGGTCACCCCATCAATCGCACTAACGAGCTGCTGCCCTGGAACTGGACTGCTTCAGCAGCTGCGTCGTCCGAAACTGAGTGAAAAGCTGCCCGTCGGCTCCCGCCCAATGGCGGTCATTTTGCCGCCGGTCACCGGTCGCAAAGGCAAACCTGCTCTGGACGAGCCGTTACTATCTACCCATGTTCCTCAATGAAAGGGGAAGATCATGGTCAGCACATCCAACGATGGCATTATGTCCGAGTATCTCGTCAAGTATGGGGTAGCTAAAACAAGCGAGCGTGAGCGCCCCACCGACTTGCTTGAAACGCTGTATATATCCGAGCGCTACCAAGCCGGTGACGATCTGAAATCGGCTCGCGCCAACTATGACCATTCCGTCTGGAACGACGTGCCAAGTGCGGAAATCGATCGACGATTAGCAGCGTTGGACGTTTTTATGGGCGAGCTTGCCCGCAATCGTGCCGCGATGTGGGGCCTCAACTGACAGCGAAGTCGTGTCCGCTTTCGGAGCACTGCCCTGTTAGCAGACCGACCGCTTCCGCCCTATTCTGTTGAAAAAGTCGGAGCGCGAAATCTTATTGCGTAAAGGCGCAGGGATAGAACCAGGTTCACGCCATCTTTGCATCGATCGTGCGCGCCAGAAGTATTCAGAGTTCAGATATTTCGCGATGTTCTGATGGGCCGACTTTTTCAACACAATAGCCCAATTGCGGACACCGCGGTTCTAGTTCAACGTAGTGACATGAGCGGAATTTGGCTTGGCATGGCAGCACTGATGAGCACCGCACTCCCTGATGAGCCGCACAGGCGGATCGCTCCCAACCAGACCTACCCTTCTGCGATGACCGAGACACCGGCGAGCGCGAGCAAACGTGCTCTAATCAGGCGGTTTCTGAGGGCCGTTGGTCGGCAAGAGCAGCTTGATAGTGGAAGCTTCCTTGAGCGCTACGCAATACCAGGCGGAGTTATGTGGCCGATCAAGCCCGGCAGTCAGCCAATGGAAGATCTGCGTGGCGGATTTGAACGGCGGATGTCGGCGCTCAAGAGAGCCTACGAAAAGCATCGTACGGCCTATCAGCAAGCCTATGACGATCACGTAAACTGGGAGTTCACAGAGAAAGAACTCGCTGTCATCGTAGCGTTTTTGGAGAGCCCCGCCGGTAGGCATTACCTCGATGGCCGGTGGCGCATGGAGGCGTACACCGACACTAACACCGAGGACGTTGAGCAAGGGATTGTGGCCGAGGCGCAAGCCAGCTTGGCAGAATAACTAACGTCCTCTTTCCCGCCTCGGGGTCATGGCAGCTAACGCCCACTTTCCGACACAGCGCGACCTGCTACGGTGTCTCGCAGGAGGCCTCGTGACGATCTACCAGCGGTTCCGAATTTGGGTCGATGAGGTTCAGTCTGGAAGCCTCTACGCGGGCAAGTTGCTGTATGCCGCTGGCGCATTTCCGCTGTCCGCTACCCCGATTATTGGCGATTGGTGGCGCATTCCGGGTGTCGTCATCGCGGTTGCGTGGATGGTCTTCTTGCTTTGGAGGCTTTGGCTGATGGCGAAAACTGGGCTGATCGCCAGTGACGTGCCGCAGGGCCGCTTGGTAGAAAAGGTAGTGAAGCGCCCTTCCAACGACCTGACGAAGAACGGCAGCTAACCACCCACACCACGACGTTCCGCGCCCGCAAAGCGGACGCTAAAAGATGGTGTATCGCGGCGGCTGCGTTTCGAAAGCAGATGGAATGGCAGCCCCTTCACGTACGATGCCTGGATCGGGGTCGAACCTGACCTCG
>NZ_JACIJF010000014.1 GCF_014199255.1 Sphingomonas xinjiangensis
ATCAACAGGCCGGACACACGGAAGCACCTGAACCTGCGCGAACAAATCTCTCGAACACCCCCTTGCATCCAGAGGGGCGTCCACACACGGACGCGAAGATCGGCGCGGCCATGAAGACCATGAACGCCAGGCTCATCACCCGCGCCATCGCCCGACCCGCGAAACAGTCGCGCACGAGCGCCACCGTCACCACGCGCGCTCCCGCCGCGGCGGTTCCCATCGCCCGCGGGCGATCAGCAGCAGCACGAAGCTGCCCGAGATTGCCGCGACCGCGCTGGTCAGCACGTAGGAGAAGAGTGCAATGCCGAGCACCGGTCGCCGCCCGAACCGGTCGGACAGTGGACCATAGCCCAACTGCGCGACGGCGAAGCCGATCAGATAGGCCGTGATGATGAACTGCCGGTGGTTCGGCTCCTTCACCCCCAGGGCGTCGCCCATCGCGGGTAGTGCCGGCAGCATGGAATCGATTCCAAGCGCCGTCAGCGCCATCATAGACGCGATCAGCGCCACGAACTCGCCGAAGCGCAGCGGCGCCTGATTAGCGCTGTCGGTGGTGAGGTTCGGTACGGACATGCGCGCTCCCTTGGCCCATCGGGCTGCGTGCGTCACCCCATGGCAGCCGATCATGACGATCACTTTCGCCCGCTTGTTCACTACCGCGTCGAGGGTCTAACTGGCGGCAAATCCTTGGAGACTCGCATGTCCGATACCCTTGCCGACATCCCGGCGCTTTCGCTGGCGGACCAGCAATCCGATCCCGACGGCTTCGCCCAGGCGTTCGGCCAGTCCTTCCAGCGCTTCGGCTTCGCGGTCGTGCGTGATCACGGCGTGCCCCAGGCGCTGATCGAGCGCGCCTGGGCGATGACCAAGGCGTTCTTCGACCTGCCCGAGGAAGAGAAGCGCGCCTATTTCATCGAAGGCGGGGGCGGGGCCCGAGGCTACACCCCGTTCAAGACCGAGATCGCGAAGGGCGCTAGCCATGTCGACCTCAAGGAGTTCTGGCATATCGGCCGGCAGCTCGCCGCGGGGCACCGCTTCGAAGCGAACATGTCGCCCAACATCTGGCCCGATCGGCCCGAAGGGTTCCGTGAGACCTTTATCGAGCTGTTCGCCGCGTTCGATACCGCCGGCGACAAGCTGCTCTCCGCGATTGCGCGCTATCTGGGTCTGGAGCCGAACTGGTTCGATCCCGCAGTGAAGGACGGCAATTCGGTCCTGCGCCTGCTTCATTATCCACCCGTCGCTGCCGATGCGCCCGAAGTCCGCGCCGGCGCGCATGAGGATATCAACCTCATCACCCTGCTGCTCGGCGCCGAAGAGGCCGGGCTCGAATTGCTCGACCGCGATGGCCAATGGCTGCCGATCAAGCCGCCCGAGGGCGCGATGGTGGTCAATGTTGGCGACATGCTTCAGCGGCTGACCAACCATGTCCTGCCCTCGACCACGCACCGCGTCGTCAATCCGCCGGCCGAGCGCCGTGGCAATTCGCGCTATTCAATGCCCTTCTTCCTGCACCCCGCGCCCGATTTTCTGATCGAGACGCTGCCGGCGACGATCACCGCGGAGAACCCGAACCGCTATCCGCAGCCGATCACCGCGCACGATTATCTGCATGAGCGGCTGGTGGAGATCGGGCTGATCAAGAAATAGAAAAACTAATTCCCCTCCCTTCCGGGGAGGGGCTAGGGGTGGGTTGCGACGACGGGGCTCCATGCCCCGGCCGCCGCTTTCTTGTAGGACGTCGAGGCTCGCTTCGCTCGCCACCCACCCCCAGCCCCTCCCTTTCAGGAGGGGAGTGAGAAGAGAAATGACCGAACCGCTTCGCATCGCACTGGCTGGCCTTGGCACCGTGGGCGCGGGCGTCATTCGGTTGCTCGACACCAACGGCGATCTCATCGCCCGCCGCGCGGGACGGCCGATCGAAGTGGTCGCCGTGTCCGCGCGTGACCGGACCAAGGACCGCGGTATCGACATCAGCCGCTTCGACTGGGTCGACGACACCGCCGAACTCGCCCGTCACCCCCGCGCCGATGTCGTGGTTGAGCTGGTGGGTGGCTCCGATGGTCCTGCCGTCGCGTTGGTTCGCGCCGCGCTGGCCGCGGGTCGCCATGTGGTGACCGCCAACAAGGCGATGATCGCCCATCACGGCCTGGAACTCGCCCGCGCCGCCGAAGCCGCCAATGCCGCGCTGAAGTTCGAAGCCGCGGTCGCCGGCGGCGTGCCGGTGATCAAGGGGCTGCGCGAAGGCGCCGCCGCCAACGTCGTCACGCGCGTCTATGGCATCCTCAACGGCACCTGCAATTTCATCCTGTCGAAGATGGAAGCCGAAGGCCGCGATTTCGCCGACATCCTGGCCGAAGCGCAGCGGCTGGGCTTTGCCGAAGCCGACCCGAGCTTCGACATTGACGGCGTCGACGCCGCGCACAAACTGTCGATCCTCGCCAGCCTCGCTTTCGGCACCGAGCCGGCCTTTGACGATGTTGCGATCAGCGGCGTGCGCCACATCCTTGCGGCCGACATCGCGGAGGCTGCGGCGCTCGGCTACCGCGTTCGCCTGCTCGGCCTGGCCGATGCCGGTCCGCACGGCCTGTTCCAGCGCGTCCATCCGCACCTGATCCCACTCAGCCACCCGCTGGCGCACGTCACCGGATCGACCAATGCCGTGGTGGCGGAGGGCAATTTCGTCGGGCGTCTGCTGTTCCAGGGTGCCGGCGCCGGCGATGGCCCGACCGCCAGCGCAGTGGTCGCCGACCTGATCGACATTGCGCGCGGCGAATTCGGCCCGCCTTATGCGATGCCGGCCGACGCACTGGCCGCGCAACCCGCCGCCGATGCCGGCGAGCGCCGCGCCCGCGCCTATGTTCGCCTGACCGTTACCGACAAGGTCGGCGTGCTTGCCGAGATCGCCGCGGCGATGCGCGATGCCGGCGTGTCGATCGAGAGCCTGATCCAGCGCGCCGCCGCGCCCGACGGCAGCGTGCTGGTGGCGATCGTGACGCATGAAGGCCCCGAGCGCAGCGTCGCGCACGCGCTGGAAAAGCTGCGCGGATCACAAAGCTTGGTTGGCGAGCCGATGTGGATGCACATCCTCGACGATTGAGCCCGACGTCTGGTGAAATCAAACCACCGCTGAACTTCAGCTGTCATCCTGGCCTTGAGCCGGGAGGACAGAAGAAACATTGAGCGCGCCCTAGCTGTTTCAGGGCGCTAGCGGCCGTAGCGACACGCGTGGCGGACGCCCTGCGCCCATAGTGGTGGTCACCCCGACTGCGCCGCATTTCACCGTGAACGCACCTTCGCCGCACGGCGGCGGCGCGGTGTCGAGCAGCTTGGCCACCCGCTTGTCGGGGTTCTCGTCGCCGTCATAGGTGGTCGTTAGCGGCAGGCGGTATCTGTCGGCCTGTCGTCGCGCGCAGATCACCACTTCGTCTCCGCGTGCCCCGCGCTTGCAGCCGGGCTCGACGCGCGTGAGTTCGCGATAATTGAGCAGTGCCCCGTCGATCGACGGCACTTGCTGGACCAACAGCAGCAGCGCAAAAGGCATTGCGAGTCTCCCCACCCGTAGTTCACCTAAGCTGACGTGAAGATGTGGCAGAATTGCGAAGCCGTTGCTGACAACGTTAGCACTCTCGACAGCCATGGCCGCCGCTCCTATCGCCAAGACCTAGTCATCAGAGGATTTCCCGACACATGCAGACCGCCAGCCATATCCTGGACCGTGTCCTCGTGCTCGAAATGGTGCGCGTCACCGAAGCCGCCGCCATTGCCGCATCCACGCTGACCGGGCGTGGCGACGAGAAGGCGGCGGATGCCGCCGCGGTCGAGGCGATGCGCGAGGCGCTCAACAAGCTCTATCTCGACGGCACCGTGGTGATTGGCGAAGGCGAACGTGACGAGGCGCCGATGCTGTTCATCGGCGAAAAGGTTGGCGCGGCGCAGGGCTCGGGCCCCAAGATCGACATCGCGCTCGATCCGCTGGAAGGCACCACCATCTGCGCAAAGGCGGGCCCCAACGCGCTGGCGGTGCTCGCTGTCGCGGAAGAAGGCGGGCTGCTCAACGCGCCCGACGTCTACATGGATAAGATCGCGGTCGGCCCGGGCTATCCCGAGGGGGTGATCGACCTTGCCAAGTCGCCGACGCAGAACGTTCACGCGCTTGCCGCCGCCAAGGGTGTCCAGCCGAACGAGATCATCGCCTGCGTGCTCGACCGGCCGCGCCACGAAGCGCTGATCGCCGAGCTGCGCGCAATCGGATGCGGCGTGATGCTGATCGGGGACGGCGACGTGGCCGGCGTGATCGCGACCAGCGATCCCGACACGACGGTCGACATCTATATGGGTTCGGGCGGCGCGCCCGAGGGTGTGCTGGCCTGCGCTGCGCTGCGCTGCGTCGGCGGGCAGTTCCAGGGCCGGCTGGTGTTCCGCAACGACGATGAGCGCGCCCGCGCGCGGAAGTGGGGCATCGAGGATCTCGACAAGATCTATGCGCTCGAGGACCTTGCCAAGGGTGACTGCATCTTCGCGGCGACCGGCGTCACCGATGGCTCGCTGCTCGCCGGCGTGAAGCGCGTGCGTGGCAAGATGACCACCGAGAGCGTGGTGATGCGCGCCAGTTCGGGCACTGTCCGCTGGGTCAAGGGCGAGCACCGCCTCTGATCGATTGACAGCGCGTGGCCTGCCCCTTTTAGTTCGTGCGAACCGAGCGATAAGGGGCAGGGCATGAAAACGTTTTTGAGCGCTTTGGCAGTTGGCGCGGCCGCGCTGCCGATGACCGCGGCGCCGGCCCAACCCCAGGCCGCCGCAGCCGCTGCTCCCTTCACCTATCAGGAAGTCATGGTGCCGATGCGCGACGGCGCGCGGCTGCAGACCGTTATCCTTCGTCCCGCCGGCGAGTCCGGCAAGCTCCCGATCCTGGTCCAGCGGACGCCTTACGGCGTTCCCGCGCAGGCGCCCGGCGGCATCCCGCAGGCGTGGAGGTACCTGATGGAGGACGGCTATATCCTCGTCTTCCAGAACATGCGCGGCCAGTTCAAGTCCGATGGCGACTTCACCATGTCGATGGCGCTAGACGCCAAGGGCTCCAAGGGTGTCGACGAAGCTACCGACAGCTATGACAGCGTCGACTGGCTGGTGAAGAACGTCGCCGGCAACAATGGCAACGTGGGCATGTGGGGCGTGTCCTACCCCGGCTATGCCTCCGCAGTGGCGCTCGCCAGGCCGCACCCGGCGCTCAAGGCGGTAAGCCCGCAGGCGGCGTGGAACGACTGGTGGATCAACGACGATCTTCACCGCTACGGCGCGATGCGGCTCTCCTACGCCACTGACTGGCTGTTCGCGCTCCAGAACAACGACCAGGGCGAGGATTTCGACTATGGCGGCAAGGCGCCGGTCGACAGCTATGACTGGTTCCTCAAGCTTGGCGCGGTCGAGAATCTCGACAAGCTGTACTTCAAGGGTAGCGTTCCCCGGCTGACCGAGATGATCGAGCACCCGGATTATGACGCGTTCTGGAAGACGCAGCGCTGGACCGACAAACTCGGCCGCACCACCGTTCCGACCCTGCACGTCGCGGGCTATTGGGACCAGGAAGACCCGCTGGGCACCTGGAAAATCTACGAGAAGATGGAAGAACAGGATCCGGACGGGCTGAACACCATCGTTGCCGGCCCTTGGGCGCACGGTACCTGGCATGGTGCGGGCAGCGATGTCGGCTACGTCAAGTTCGGCCATGAGAGCGGCACTGACTTCATGCGCGACATCGAAGCGCCGTTCTTCGCCTATTGGCTGCATGGCAAGGGCGCCAAGCCAACCGGCGAAGCACGCAGCTTCCAGAGCGGGTCGTGGACGTGGAAGTCCTATGCGAAGTGGCCGGCACCCGGCGCCACCGCGACCAACCTGTATCTCCAGAGCGACGGCAGCCTGTCCTTCACCGCGCCCGCCGATGCCGCTCAGTGCCGCGACTATGTCTCCGATCCCGCAAACCCGGTGCCGTTCCGCGAGCGCCCGATCTCGCGCACGTATCCTTCCCAGGAATGGCGCTGGTGGGAGGCCGCCGACCAGCGCTTCGTCGACCACCGTCCCGACGTGCTCAGCTACGTCACTGCGCCGCTGGAGGCCGACCTCACCGTCACCGGCGACATCACCGCCACGCTAATGGCGTCAACCTCGGGCACCGACAGCGACTTCGTCGTCAAGCTGATCGACGTGCTGCCTGACGATTACGAGCCGGTGAAGGCGGGTGCGCTGGGCGACTATCCGCGCACGATGAACGGCTACCAGTTCCCAATCGCCATGGAAGTCCGCCGTGGACGCTACCTCCAAAGTTTCGAAAAGGCGACCGCGCTCACCCCGAACAAGGTTACCGCGTGGGACGTCCCGCTGCGCCCGCACGACCACGTGTTCAAGCGCGGCCACCGCATCATGGTCCAAGTCCAGTCGAGCTGGTTTCCGGTGATCGACCGCAACCCCCAGACCTTCGTGCCCAACATCTACAAGGCCAGGCCCGCCGACTTCCAGAAGGCCACCCAGCGGGTGTGCGGCGGATCGAGAATCACGCTGCCCGTCATGCGCTGACCGCAGCGGCGGAGCCTCAGCGCCGGCTACGCCCCTTGGTCATCGGGTCGGGCTTGCGCGGCGGCTTCCATCCCGCCGGCGGCGTCATGCGCTGCTGGCTGGTCCCCAGCCCCATCGCGCCGGGCTGCTGCCGGGTCAGCCCGGCGGTGTCCGCCACCGCCGCCTGTTCAGAACCGGCGCCGCCGCGCAGCAGGTTGATCTGGTCGCGCAGCCGCCGGGCTTCTTCGAAGTCCAGCGCCTCGGCGGCCGCATCCATGCGCTGCTGCAGCTCGGCGAGCGTGGTCGTCATGCGCCGTACAACGCAGAACCGGCGCCGCGGATGCGGCTAATTCTTCAGCCGATACCCGGTCCGGAAGATCGCCACGATCAGCCCAAGGCACAGCACCAGGAACGCCGCAGTCACGCCCAGGCTCAGGCCGATGCTCACATCCCCCTGCCCGAAAAAGCTCCAACGGAAGCCGCTCACCAGATACACCACCGGGTTGAACAGGCTCACGGTGCGCCAGGGCTGGGGCAGCATGTCGACCGAGTAGAAAGCGCCGCCCAGAAAGGTCAGCGGGGTCACCAGCAGCGCCGGCACGATGTTGAGCTGCTCGAACCCCTTGGCCCAGATGCCGATGATGAACCCGAACATAGAAAAGGTGATCGAGGTCAGCAGCAGGAAGGCGATCATCGCCAGCGGATGATCGATCCGCAGCGGCACGAACAGCGCTGAGGTGACCAGGATGATCAGCCCGATCACCACCGACTTGGTCGCGGCCGCGCCGACGAACCCGATCACCATCTCCAACGCCGAGATCGGCGCCGACAGCAACTCGAACACCGTGCCGGTGAACTTGGGAAAGTAGATCCCGATTGACGCGTTGGCGATGCTTTGGGTGAGTAGCGAAAGCATGATCAGCCCAGGCACCAGGAAGCTGCCATAGTTCACGTCGCCGATCGTATCGATCCGACTGCCGATCGCCCCGCCGAACACGATGAAATACAGCGAGGTGGTGATCACCGGGGTGGCGATCGACTGCCAAAAGGTGCGCATCGTGCGCGCCATTTCGAACTTGTAGATAGCCCAGATGCCGTGCCGATTGAGACCCGTCATGCCGCAGCTCCTTCGTTTGAGCTTTCGCGCCGTTCGACCAAATCGACGAAGATGTCCTCCAGGCTGGACTTGGACGTGTCGAGATCCTTGAAGGTGATGCCCAGGTCCGACAGCTTGCGCAGCAAGGACGGGATGCCGGTGCGCTCGGCCTGCGCGTCGAAGGTGTAGCGCAGCCGGTGACCCTCATCGACTAGCGTCAGCTGCCATTCTGCCAGCTCGGGCGGCACGGCGCCAAGCGGCTCGACCAGCGACAGGTCCATCTCGCGCTTGCCGAGCTTCTGCATCAATGCGTTCTTTTCCTCGACCAGCAGCAGCTGGCCCTTGTTGATCACGCCTACTCGGTCGGCCATCTCCTCGGCCTCCTCGATATAGTGGGTGGTCAGGATGATGGTGACGCCGCGCTCGCGCAGCTTCCCGATCAGTTTCCACATGTCGCGGCGTAGCGACACGTCCACGCCAGCGGTCGGCTCGTCGAGGAACAGGATGTCGGGTTCGTGCGCCAGCGCCTTGGCAATCAGCACGCGCCGCTTCATCCCTCCGGAAAGCTCCATGATCTTGGCGTTGCGCTTGTCCCAGAGCGACAGGTCCTTGAGCACCTGGTCCAACACCGCCTGGTTCGGTGCCCGCCCGAACAGACCGCGGCTGAAGCGCACCGTCGCCATCACCGTCTCGAACATGTCGACCGATAATTCCTGCGGCACCAGCCCGATCCGGCTGCGCGCCTCGCGCGGCTGACGGATGGCGTCGTGCCCGTCCACCAGGATCGTCCCCGTGCTGGGCGTCACGATGCCGCAGATGATCGAGATCAGCGTCGTCTTACCCGCGCCGTTGGGGCCTAGCAGTGCGAAGATCTCGCCCCGGCCGATTTCCAGATCGACGTGATCGAGGGCTTTGTGGCCAGAGTCATAGGTCTTGCTGACCTGCGACAGCGAAAGGATCGATTGCATTGGGAGCCCCCAGAACCGGAACGGATCCGTTACGTAAGAACGCGCCGAAGCTGGCGCAAGCCAGCCTTTGTTCGCCCCGCATGTTCCTAGAGGGAGGCTGCTTTCAGCTACCTGCGGCCGCCGCGTTGCCTTTGCGATCAGCCGATCATGCCGTTCACCACGGTGTGGCGCGTGGCTTGGCCGGGGACGGCGTCGAACAGTGCAGCTTCGGTGCCCGTCATCCACACCTGACCCTTGCCGGCCAACCGCTCGAACAACGCGGCGCGGCGGGCGGGATCAAGATGGGCCGCGACTTCGTCGAGGAGGAGGATGGGCGCGCGCCCGATGCGGTCGGCGACCAGTTCGGCATGGGCGAGAACCAGGCCGAGTAATAGTGCCTTTTGCTCACCCGTGGAGCAGAGATGGGCGGGCTGGCCCCCTTCGAGCCGGCTGGTGGCCATGCACAGGACAGGCTTGCCGAGATGGGTCACGAGCAGGTCGCTGCGATGCGGTCCGCTGAGTGCGCGCCCGGCGGCGGCATCGCGGCGGCGGTTGTCGCGCAGATCGCGGGCGAGGGTGGCTTCGTCGCCGGTCCAGCCCTCCAGCGCCAGCCCGGCGCGAGCGAAGATACCTTCAGGCTCGGTCGACAGGCGGTCGCGGAGCAGGGCGACGGCGTGCTCGCGCTCGCGCTGAATGGCAGCGCCGTGTTCGGCCATGCGCGCCTCCAAAGCCGTCAGCCAGCTGGGATCTGGCGGCACGTCGTCCGCCAGGAGGCGGTTGCGCTGGCGCATCGCAGCCTCGTAGCGGGTGGATTCGTGGGCGTGGCCTGGGGCCAGTGCCAGCGTGAGGCGATCCAGAAAGCGGCGCCGCTCACCGGGACCTTCCATGAACAGCCGATCCATTGCCGGGGTGAGCCACAGCACGGTCAGCCACTCGGCGAGTATCGTCGCGGCGGCGGCGGCGCCGTTGACGCGAACCAGCCGCCGTTCGGGCGCCGTGGGTTGCGTGCCAGTGCCGATCTCCACGTCGCCCAAGCTGGCCGCGACGCCAAACCCGCCCTTTCCGTTCTGGCGCGCCATCTCGGACAAAGGCGCGCGGCGCAGGCCCCTGCCTGGAGCAAGCAGCGACACGGCCTCGAGGATGTTGGTCTTGCCCGCGCCATTCTCCCCTGTCAGCACCACGAAGCCGGAACCGGGCGTGAGCACTGCGTCGCGGTGGTTGCGGAAGTCGGTCAGGACGAGCCGGGTAACGGGCATGCGCCTCCCCCTAGCGCAGCCACTTGCCGCCGGACAGCACTTCGCCGATGAAGGCGCGCGAAACTGCAAGGAATTCCGAAGATGCGTATCCAATTGGCTGTGGCCGGGGCGCTGCTCCTCGCCGCCTGTTCCAAGTCGCCCGAGGACGCGACCGCCACCTACAAGCTGGGCGAACAATCAGCGGCAATGACGCTGAAGGTCGCCGCCAACGGCGATGCGCGCATCGACATGATGGGCAATACGCTGATCCGCAAGGACGGCGTGGACTATCTGGTGGGCAAGGACAGCCAGGGCACCATCGTCGCCAAGATCGACGATCTTGGCCAGGTGATCGGTACGGCCATGAAGGAATCAGGCGTGAAGCCGCCTGCCCAGCCGCAGCAGCCCGACTATGAGCTGGCGAAGACCGGCAACGAGACCATCGCCAACCTGCCCGGCGACCTTTGGAAGCTGCGCGCCAAGGGCGGCGCGCCCGCGCCGGGCGGCGAACTGGATGCCGTGATCGCGACCGATCCGGCGTACAAGGATATGGGCAAGGCAATGCTGCTCCAGACCCGCATGATGACGCTGGGCATGCGCGAGAGCGGCCAGCCCGCGAGCAAGGTCGACAAAGCGGTCGAAGAACTGATGGGCAAGGGCCTGGTGCTCCGCCTGGGCCGAGGCGTGACGCTGGAAAAGGTGGAAAAGGCGAAGTTCGACGCCGACACCTTCAAGCTGCCCGGAACGGCGTTGAGCAAGGATGCGCTGACCGCTCGGTTCAAGGCCGAACGCGACAAGATGCAGCAGGCCCAAAAGGCAGCGGCGCAGGGTGGTCAGGTGTCGGCACCGTCGGGGGCTGCACCCAAGGCAGCAGCACCGGCACCGGTGCCTCCGGCTAAATAAGGTTGGCGCCGCCCTTGCGGCGCGGGGGAGGCGCTAAAACCGGGCTCACGCCCGAAGATCATGCGCATCAGTCCAGATAGTGGGCGATCTCTCTACGTGTGTCGGGGCTGGTCGTGAGATCGGCTTCGGCTTTCTAGAACGCGGCGAATCGGTTTCGCGTTCGGCAGCATCCTGCGTTCCGCAAAAATAAGGCGGTTCAGCATCCGGGCGGTGAGCAACGTCTGCCCGCTTCCGAACGATCGCAGCAAGCTGCTTCATACCCTGCTTTGTACAACCTCCTGTGAAATGGACGAGGGGGGCGGGGGCGCCTTAATCCGGCGAGGGATGGCGCTCGATGAAGGTGAGCGTAGAGCCTCTACGCCTCCCCGGCGTTCGTCGGCTCTTCCCCAGCGGGACGCGTCAGGAGTGAGCGAAACGAAAGCGGCGGCTCAGTCGTTCGAAAATCAAACAGGGAGTAGATGGACATGCGTTTGGGAAGCTTTGGCGCGGCGGCTGCGGTTCTTTTGCTGGCAGGGTGCGGCAGCCAGGATCCGCGCGAGCAGCGCATCGATAATATCGAAGACGCCGCAGAGGCTGCCGCGGACAATATCGAGGATGCAGCGGAGCGCCAGACCGATGCCATGGCGGCTGAAGCCGAGCAGTTGGGAAACCAGGCTGAGGCATTGACCGGCTTCGACGCCGAACGGTTGAAGACCCGGGCCGACGCGCTGAAGGAAGAAGCCAAGATCGTCGCCCGCCAGGCGGATGCGCGGGCGAGGGCAGTGAAGGACCGTGCCAAGGCCGAGGTGAGCACGATCCGCGCAGAATAGGGGCATGCCAGATTGGTGCTCGGTCCTTACTCGTCATCCCGGCCTTGAGCCGGAGTCCCGCTGTCTCAGATCGTAAGAGAAGCGGGATCCCGGGTTAAGGCCGCAATGACAGAGAAGTGGACAAAGGCTATTTCTACACCCGCATCGGCATCAGGACGTAGAGCGCCGGCGACTGATCGTTCTCACGAATCAGCGTCGGTGCCGCGGCGTCGGCGAGGTGGACCTCGACCAAGTCGCTCTCGATCTGGCCGAGAATGTCCATCAGATAGCGGCTGTTGAAGCCGATCTCGAACGGCAGCGCGACATATTCGCCCGGGACTTCCTCGGCGGCGGCGCCGTTTTCGGGGCTGGTCACCGACAGCGTGATCTTGTCGCGGTCGAGCGCCATCTTGACCGCACGGGTCTTTTCGGTGGCAATGGTCGAGACGCGGTCGACACCCTGCATGAAGCTTTTGGGATCGATCTTGAGGATCTTGTCGTTCGCGGTCGGGATGACGCGGCTGTAATCGGGGAAGGTACCGTCGATCAGCTTGGAGGTCAGGATCGCCTGGCCCAGATCGAAGCGGATCTTGGACCCCGACAGCGACACGCCGACCGAGCCGTCGACTTCGTCAAGCAGCTTGCGCAGTTCAGCGACGCACTTACGCGGTACGATCACGTCGGGCATCGCCTCGGCGCCATCCGGACGCGCGACCGTCACGCGCGCTAGCCGGTGGCCGTCGGTGGCGGCGGCCTTGAGCACCGGCTGGGGATCGTCGGTGACGTGCAGGAAGATGCCGTTCAGGTAATAGCGCGTTTCTTCGGTCGAGATGGCGAAGCGCGTCTTGTCGATGATCTGCTTGAGCGTTTCGGCGGGCAGTTCGAACGTGGTCGGCAACTCGCCTTCCGCGATCATGGGGAAATCGTCGCGCGGCAGCGTCGCCAGCGTGAACTTGGCCCGGCCGGCGTTGATCGTGATGCGGCCCTCGGCAGCCGAAAGCTCAACCTGCGAGCCCTCGGGCAGCTTTCGCGCAATGTCGAACAGCGTGTGCGCCGAAACGGTGATCGCGCCGGGCTGGTCCACAGCGGCGGGGATGGTCTCGTCGATCTGTAGATCGAGATCGGTCGCCATTAGCCGGAGCGCGCCATTCGGCTGCGCCTCGATCAGGACGTTGGAGAGGATAGGAATCGTGTTGCGCCGCTCGACCACGGACTGGACGTGGCTCAGGCCCCTCAACAGAGTTGCGCGTTCGATCGTCGCTTTCATGTCAAAACCCCCGGAACCGCCGGCACGAATCCGGCAGCGGCAATTGGCTCAGCCTCAATCTCTAACGGCAAAAAGGGCCGGGGCAAGCGCCCCGACCCTTTCCTGCACAGCAAAATGCTGCGACCGCGTTCTTGAAACGCGCGCTTAGAAGCGGACGCCGACGCCAGCGACGATCTGGTGACGGTCGGTGTCGACCTCGAAACGGTCGGTGACCGTGCCGTTCGAGCGCTCGAAATCGGCGTCGGTGTAGTTCGAGTAGCGATACTCGAGCTTGGCATAGGTGTTGCGACCGATCGACTTCTCGACGCCCGCGCCCAACCGCCAGCCGTCCAGCTGGAAGTTCTCGTCGGTTTCGTCATCGCCGTTGATGGCGAGCACGTTGAGGCGGGCATTGGTGTAGCCGCCCTTCGCGTAGATCAGCGTGCCGGGGCTGGCTTCGAAACCGAGCCGGGCGCCGACATAGATGTCGCGGCCCGTGCCGACTTCGCCATAGCCGAAGAAGTTCGGATCCGTGCTGTTGGTGCGAGTCTTGCCGGTGGAGTCACTGAGTTCTGCCTCAATGCCGAGCACGGCGCCGCCCAGCGGAATGTCATAGCCGGCTTCGACGCCGTACTGGAAACCTTCGACGCTCTGGTCGTCGCCGTCGCGGTTCGAATCCTCGGTGCTGCCCGGACGAACGATGTCATAGCCGCCGATCACGCCGGCGCGGAAGCCGGTCGGGGTCGCGTCCTGTGCGAATGCCGGTGCGGCCATGGCGCTGGACGCGGCGAGAGCGGCGAGGAAAACGATCTTACGCATAACTAACTCCTTGGTAACCGACCCGCCGTGGGCGAGTGGGAGGCATAACTGGGGTCGCGAGTCCGCAGTTGCATGAACGCCAGATAAACACCGAAATGCGTGACATTCCTGCAACATGTTCTTGGACGAAGCGTGGCCCGGATTGTGATCTGGCGTCCGCTGGCTGACGATTGCCTGAACGAAACGATCGGCGCGGCAACGTTGCGTTTCCACAAGCGAAGATGGAAAGAAGCGGCATGCAAGCCAAGCGCAAGGGTCGCGACTTCATCGCCCGCCACGGCGAGACTGTGTTCAACATCGCCCGGCGGATGCAGGGCGACCACCCGCACACGCCATTGACCCGCGCGGGCTTCGCCCAAGCCGAGGCTATGGGCATAGCGCTGCGCGAACTGCTCGGGCCTAGGCCGAAACTGACCCTTTGGTCATCAAGTGCGGGTCGGGCGCTGCAGACGCTGGCGATCATCGCTGAGCATCTCGATCTCGACTGGCACCAGGCCCGCACCGACGACCGGTTGGTGGAGATCGGCATGGGGACTTGGAGCGGGCGCTATTATGCCGAGCTGCAGGACGAGGTCGGCACCTTCCTCGACACCGAGCACGGACTGTACACGCGTCCTCCCGAAGGCGGCGAATGGTATGACGCGATCGCAGCGCGCGTGTCGAGTTGGTTGGCCGATACCGGCGAGGACGAAGGCGACCGGCTGGTGATCATGCACGGCATGTCGAGCCGCGTCCTGCGCGGGGTGATGACGGGCGCCGATGCGTTGCCGCAATTCGGCGCGCCCGTGGCGCCCGATTTGCCACAAGGTTCGATCGTGATGATCGAAGGGGGCGAGGAGACCGTGGTGCACACCGGCACCGGGCGGGGTGCGGCACCGGCATGATCGCACTGGCGCTGGCACTTGCCCTGTTGTTCAGTCCCCGTGACGCACTGGGCGTGTATGAAGGCTGGGCTGCGTTTCGCGACGCCTCGCCGTTGCGCTGCTATGCGATCGCGAAGCCGGTGCGGCGGGGAAGCGGTGCCTTTGCGAGCGTCGGCACCTGGCCTCGGGCGGGCGCGCGAAACCAGATCCACATCCGCCTGAGCAAGCCGCGGCGCGCCGATGCGCGGGTGACGCTGTCGATCGGCGAGCGCCGCTTCGAGTTGCGAGCGGGACCGAGTGATGCCTGGGCTCCCGATGCACGCACCGATGCCGCGGTGGTGGCGGCGATGCGCGAAGGGCGGAGCATGAGCGTCGAGACGGTCGATGCCGAAGGCGCGCCGTTCGTCCACAGCTTTTCGTTGAAGGGCGCCGCCACGGCAATCGACGCGGCGGCGCTGGGGTGTGTGCGGTTCTGACTATTGCTTGACGTGCGCCTGAGCCAGCGCAGCGGTCTGAATGCGCTGCTTGAGTGCCGGATCGGCGTTCATCCCTTGCGCAATCGCGTTGAACCGGTCGGGCGCGATGCCCGATGCCGCGACTGCATCGGCGGCTTTCTTGTGGCGATCGTCATCGCTGACCGTTGCGTCTTTTTGCGCGCGGGTGATGGTGAGCGCTGCACCGGCAAACCGGTGCACTTCGGTCTCGCTCACGGTGGCGCTGGTGGCGGGGGCGGGTGCTGCGGCTTGCGGGCCCGTCGCCTGTGGGGAGGCCTGCGCCGTGGCAGGGGCGGCGGCAAGGGCAACACTGAGGATCATCGGGAACAGCATGGCTTCAACTCCTAATCACGTGGCCCCTTTGCCCGTGTGATCGCCGCCGCGTCCGAGCTCCCGCAAGCGATCCGCGATGCGCTGTGCCATTCGCATGACGGGCGGCAAGCTTGCACGAGGTGTGGAAATTCGGTGCGAAATCGCTTATATGGCGCCCCATGCAGACAGTGTCGGCCGCTCCCATGCCCATCCCCGGGCACATCGATCCCGTGCCCGTACCCCGGGCCAAGGCGCCGCGCCCCGACGGCAAGACCGATCTGATCGGCCTGTCGAAGGACGGCATCCGCGCCGCGTTGCTCGACGGCGGCATGGAGCTGAAACAGGCCAAGCTGCGCGCCAAGCAGCTATGGCACTGGATCTATAATCGCGGTGCGACCGATTTTTCGCACATGACCGATATCGCCAAGGCGCAGCACCCCTGGCTGGCCGAGCGCTTCGTGATCGGCCGGCCTGAGGTGGTCGAGGCGCAGGTGTCGAGCGACGGCACCCGCAAATGGCTGCTGCGCTCGCCCGACGCGCAGGATTACGAGATGGTGTTCATCCCCGACGCCGATCGGGGGACGCTGTGCGTGTCGAGCCAGGTGGGCTGCACGCTCAATTGCCGCTTCTGCCACACCGGCACGATGCGGCTGGTGCGCAACCTGACCGCGGGCGAGATCGTCGGGCAGGTCATGCTGGCGCGCGATTCGCTGGGCGAATGGCCGAGCCAGCCCGAGGGGCGGATGCTCACCAACATCGTGATGATGGGCATGGGCGAGCCTCTGTACAATTTCGATGAGGTGAAATCGGGATTGCAGATCGTCATGGACGGCGACGGGCTGGCGCTGAGCAAGCGCCGTATCACCCTGTCGACGAGTGGCGTGGTGCCGATGATGGCGCGCGCGGGCGAGGAGATTGGCGTCAATTTGGCGGTGTCGCTCCACGCGGTGACCAAGGACGTGCGCGACGAGATCGTGCCGCTCAACAAGAAATACGGCATCGAGGAGCTGTTGCAGGCGTGCGCGGATTATCCCGGCGCCAACAATGCGCGGCGCATCACATTCGAATATGTGATGTTGAAGGACAAGAACGACAGCGACGCCGATGCGCATGAGCTTGTCCGGCTGCTCAAGAAATACAAGCTGCCTGCCAAGGTGAACCTGATCCCGTTCAACCCGTGGCCCGGCGCGGCGTATGAGTGCTCGACGCCCGAGCGCATCCGGTCCTTCTCGAACATCGTGTTCGAGGGTGGGATCTCCGCGCCGGTGCGCACCCCGCGCGGACGCGACATTGACGCGGCCTGCGGCCAGCTGAAGACCGCTGCGGAGAAGAAGAGCCGCGCACAGATGGACCGTGCGGCCGAAGAGAAGATGGCAGCGCTGGGTTGATGGTCAGCGGGAGGTGTCGCCTCTCCTATGAACTTGCCCACGACAGCGCCTTTCTTTTGCACAAGCGGAAGGCGTCCACCGCAACGTGATATAATCGCGAGGGACAACCGGCCGCTCAGTGATAGGCGGGCCGGGCAACCTGCTTTGCTTCGTTCGCGCGCCGCTTGCTCGACACTCTGATCGCCGCCAGTAATCCGGCGCCGCCCAGCGCCGCAATTGCGGTCGTGCCGAGACCGATCAGGACCCACGCGGAGCGCATCAACTTTCTCACCTGGACGACCGATTCGCGTCTATGGCGCGGCAATGGTTGATATATCCTCCGCAGCACTGGCACTCGGCGCGGGCATTCTGGGCGGCGCGATGAATGCGCTTGCCGGTGGTGGGAGCTTCGCGACCCTGCCGTCGCTGATCGCGCTGGGACTGCCGGCGAACGTCGCCAACGCCACGTCCAACGTGGCGCTGCTGCCCGGGGCGGGGGCGAGCGCCTGGGCGTTTCGCAAGGAACTGGCGCCGCTGGGCGGGGTCAGTATCCGGCTGCTCGGCGCAATCACGTTTGTCGGCGGGCTGGTGGGCAGCCTGTTGCTGGTGGTGACGCCGGGGCGCGCGTTCGACGTCATCATCCCGTGGCTTTTGCTGATCGCGTTCCTGGCAATCGCCTTTGGCGGTGCTGGGGCGCAATGGCTGCAGGCGCGGGTGACGATCGGGCCGCGCACGCTGGTGGTCGCGCAGGCGGTGCTCGGCACCTATGGCGGCTATTTCGGCGGCGGCGTGGGGATCATGACCACTGCCACCTATGGCCTGCTGGCGGCGATGAGCCCGCGAGCGATGTTCGCGCCGCGCACGCTGATGCTGGCGGTGGCGAACTTCGCCGCGGCGTTCGTGTTCATCGGCTTCGGGCTGGTGCACTGGAGCGCAGCGGCACCGATGCTTGTGGGATCGGTACTGGGCGGCTGGCTGGGCGCGAAGGTGGGCAAGCGCTTGCCGCATGCGCTGGTGCGATGGTGGACGCTCGGCGTCACCGGCGTGACGACGTTGGTGTTCTTCGTGCGCGCCTATGGGTGAGATCAGGCCGGGCGAGGCATCTGGAACAGCGCGGCTTCGGTGATCTCGAAATAGTCGGCCGGACCGCCGCCGCGCAGGATCGGGCGGGCACGGGCGGTCTGGTACACGCCGTCCTCCAGCATCGCGCGGTGGATATGCGCGGCGACCACTTCGCCGAGCACCAGCCATTGCTCAATCGCCGTGCCTTCCTTGGTCTCCAGCTGAACGATCTGGGTTACCTTGCATTCGAACTGGACCGGGCTGCCGGCGACGCGATCGGGACGGACGAGCTGCGAGGGCAGGGTACCGAGCCCGGCCAGGGCGAACTCGTCCACGTCGCGCGCCACCGTTGCCGAGCTGGCGTTCATCGCCTGCGCCTGGCCGCGGGTGGCGAGGTTCCACACGAACTCACGCGTGGCGCGGGCATTCTCAATGCTGTCCTTCCATCCCTGTGACGAGAAGCCGATCAGCGGCGGCACATAGGCGAACGCGTTGAAAAAGCTGTAGGGCGCCAGGTTGCGGACGCCGCCTTGCGACAGCGTGCTGATCCAGCCGATCGGGCGCGGCGCGACGATCGCGTTAAGGGGATTGTGCTTAAGGCCATGGCCTTTGGCTGGTTCGTAGGAGTGGTATTCGGTCATCGCACGACCATGTGGCGGCGGCGCGGGCGCAGGCAAGGGGTGCAGGGCCGCGCTTGGGCTGCTATCCCGCCAGCATGCGAGCCGACTCCCCCGCCGCGCCGGTCCGCGTGTACCGCCACCGGCTGTTCACGCGATTGTGGCACTGGGTCAACGCCGTTGCCGTGATCGTGCTGATCGGCAGCGGGCTGATGATCTTCAACGCGCATCCCCGGCTCTATTGGGGGCATTATGGCGCGAATTTCGATCCGGCCTGGCTGGAGCTGCCGCGCTGGCCCGGCTGGGTCACGCTCCCGTCGCGCTATAGCCTTGCAGGTGCACGGCACTGGCACCTGGCGTTCGCGCTGGTGCTGGCGTTCGGGCTGCTGGCGTACATGGTGTGGGGTTTGGTCAACCGGCACATCCAGCGCGACCTGCGCATCCGCCGCCGCGACCTGACGCCGGCGTTGTTATGCACCGACCTCAAGGCGCACTGGGCGCTTCGCTTTCATGATCCCCACGATCCGCGCGCGTACAATGGCTTCCAGAAGCTCAGCTATGTCGGTGTGGTGTTCGTGCTGATGCCGCTGCTGGTGCTGAGCGGACTGGCGCTAGCGCCCGGCATGTGGCCGTGGCTGAGCGACCTGTTCGGCGGGCGGCAATCGGCGCGGTCGGTGCACTTCATTGCAATGGGCGCGATGACGCTGTTCGTCGTCGTTCACCTGACGCTGGTGATCCTGGCCGGGCCGGTCAACGAGCTGCGATCAATGGTCACCGGCTGGTGGCGCACGCCCGAGGAGGACCATTCGTGATCACGCGACGCAATTTGCTGGTCACCACCGGCGCGGTGATGCTCGCCGGGTGCGACCGGTGGAGCGACAGCCCGGCGCTGCTCAGCGCCGAGGATGCGCACCGCTTCCTCCAGCGTAGCGTGAACGGGCGCGCGGCGCTGGCGCGCGAATACCACACCGACCAGATGAGCCCGGTGTTCCGCACCAACGGCACGAACCGGCCGAACACGCCCGAATATGCCGCCGTGACGGCGAACCGCTTTGCCGATTGGCGGCTGCCGGTCACCGGACTGGTGCGGCGGCCGCTGACCCTCAGCCTGGCCCAGCTGCAGTCGCTGCCCCAGCGCGCGCAGGTGACTCGGCACGACTGCGTCGAAGGGTGGAGCGCGATCGGCAAATGGCAAGGGCCGCGGCTAGAGACGGTGCTGCAACTCGCCGGCATCCGCAACGATGCGCGCTATGTGGTGTTCCACTGCGCCGACCGGTTTGGGGCAGATTCCTACTATGAGTCGATCGACTTGATCGACGCCTTTCACCCCCAGACCATCCTCGCCTGGGCGATGAACGACCGGTATCTGGACGTGGGCCACGGCGCGCCGCTGCGCCTGAGGGTAGAGCGGCAGCTTGGTTACAAGCAGGCCAAGTACATCATGGGCGTGGAAGTGGTCGCCTCGCTGGCCGGGATCGGCGGCGGCAAGGGTGGCTATTGGGAGGATAGCAACGGCTATGAATGGTATGCCGGGATCTAGGGCGTCCCGCTGAGCAAGGACGGGGCTTACCCATCCTATGGGTTTGCTGCACTGCCCAATGGCGGTACGGATATCGGCAGGACACAAATAGCTGCTTCGAGTTCGCGCAATGGCCTTGATCGATCGTTTCTTCACCCGCGCCGTCAAGCGCGGCCAGCTCACCGTCCTTCGCGATGGGGGCGCCTCCCGCACCTTTGGCACGCCGGACCCCGATCTGAAGCCGGTCAGCCTCCGCTTCGGCCCCGGCGCCGAGCGGCAGATCCTGCGCGATCCCAGCCTGGGCGCGGCCGAGGCGTTCATGGACGGCAAGCTGACGCTAGAGGAGGGCGAGATCCTCGACCTGCTGATGCTGATGACCGAGAACAACCGCTGGGAAGAAGGCCGCACCGCGCTCGATCCCAAGCCGATCCAGCGACTGGTCGGCAAGGCGGCGCACTGGCTGGGCCGGCGCAACATGGCGCGTTCGGCCAAGCGCAACGTCGCGCACCATTACGACCTGTCGGCGACGCTGTACGACCTCTTCCTCGACAAGGACCGCCAATATAGCTGCGCGTACTTCACGGATCCGTCGAACAGCCTGGAACAGGCGCAGGCCGACAAGAAGGCGCACATCGTCGCCAAGCTGGCGATACAGCCCGGAATGAAGGTGCTCGACATCGGCTGCGGCTGGGGCGGGATGGCGCTGTACATCCACGAGAAGACCGGCGCCGAGGTGCTGGGCATCACCTTGTCCGAAGAACAGCTCAAGGTCGCGCGCGAACGCGCCGTGGCGGCAGGCGTCGCCGACAAGGTCAAGTTCGAGCTGATCGATTACCGCGCGCTGAGCGGGCAATTCGACCGCATCGTATCGGTGGGCATGTTTGAGCATGTCGGCACGCCGCAATATCGCACCTTTTTCGCCAAGGTGCGCGCGTTGCTGACGCCAGAAGGCGTGATGCTGCTCCACACGATCGGCCGCGCGGGCGCGCCTGGTTATACCGACGCGTTCACGCTGAAATACATCTTTCCCGGCGGCTACATCCCGGCGCTGTCGGAGATCGCGCAAGGCTATGAGGGCATGAAAATGTTCGCCACCGACATCGAGGTGCTGCGGCTGCATTACGCCTATACGCTCAAGGCCTGGTACGAGCGGACGGTGGCGGCGCGGAACGAGATCGTCGCGCTGTATGACGAACGCTTCTACCGGATGTGGACCTTCTATCTCGCCGGATGCTTCGTCAGCTTCTGGAACGGCGGGCTGGTCAATTATCAACTGCAGTTCTCGCGTTCGCGCCACGCGCTGCCGATCACCCGTGACTATATGGCCCAGGCCGAGGAGGCTTTGCGCGAGGATGACGCGGTGCCGCAGCTGCGCCGCGCCTAATGGTTGCACGGGGGGGCAGGGAACCCTAGAGCGCGCCGATTCATACTAGCCCCGGAGTCGCTGCCCCATGTCCGATCAGATCAACCGCGTTGTCCTCGCCTATTCGGGCGGGCTGGACACCAGTGTGATCCTGAAGTGGCTGCAGCAGGAATATCAGTGCGAGGTGGTGACCTTCACTGCCGACCTGGGCCAGGGCGAAGAGCTGGAGCCCGCGCGCAAAAAGGCCGAGATGGCCGGCGTCAAGCCCGAGCACATCTTCATCGACGACCTGCGCGAGGAGTTCGTCCGCGACTTCGTTTTCCCGATGATGCGCGCCAACGCGCTGTACGAGGGCACCTACCTGCTCGGCACGTCGATCGCGCGGCCGCTGATCGCCAAGCGCCAGATCGAGATCGCGAAAATGGTCAACGCCGACGCGGTGAGCCATGGCGCGACCGGCAAAGGCAACGACCAGGTTCGCTTCGAGCTTGGCTATTATGCGCTGAACCCCGACATCAAGGTGATTGCGCCGTGGCGCGAATGGGACCTGACCAGCCGCACCCGGCTGATCGAATTTGCCGAAGCGCACCAGATCCCGGTCGCCAAGGACAAGCGCGGCGAATCGCCCTTCTCGACTGACGCCAACCTTCTCCACACCTCGTCCGAGGGCAAGGTGCTCGAAGATCCGTGGGAGGAAGTGCCCGATTACGTCTATTCACGCACAGTAAACCCCGAGGACGCGCCCGACGCACCCGAGACGATCACCATCGATTTCGAGCGGGGCGACGGCGTGGCGCTGAATGGCGAGGCGATGTCGCCCGCGACGCTGCTCACCGCCCTCAACGAGCTCGGCCGCAAGCACGGCATCGGCCGGCTCGACCTGGTCGAAAACCGCTTCGTGGGCATGAAGAGCCGCGGCATGTACGAAACTCCGGGCGGCACGATCTATCACGCCGCGCATCGCGGTATCGAGCAGATCACCCTCGATCGCGGCGCCGCGCATCTGAAGGACGAGCTGGCGCCGCGCTATGCCGAGCTGATCTATAACGGGTTCTGGTTCGCGCCCGAGCGCGAGATGCTCCAGGCCGCGATCGACCATAGCCAGGAAAAGGTGACCGGCACCGTCCGGCTCAAGCTGTACAAGGGCCAGGCGACCATTACCGGCCGCAAGTCGCCCTACAGCCTGTATTCGGAAAAGGTCGTGACCTTCGAGGACGACCAGGGCGCGTACGACCAGCGGGACGCAGCGGGCTTCATCAAGCTCAACGCCCTGCGGCTGCGGCTGCTGGGGCGGCGCGAGGCGTGAGGCCACCAGCCGCGTGAGTTTACCGCTCGCGCGGCTGGTCCAGCAGGCCGATGAAGAAGGCGGTAACTACCGTCTGAAGACCGATGCACGCCATGAGCATTGACGGAATAGTTAGCCGCATCAGGGCCGATGGATTGAGACCGCCGAAGCCCAGCGATGCCCAAATCGACGTGGCAGTCACTGCGCCGCTGATCCCGAGCATTAGCATGGCTCCGCCGAAGATGCAGGCGCGCTCCACTGTGAACCAGCCGCGTACGCGCTGCATCAGTCGGCTTTCCGGCCACATCCCTACGATCGCGCCATACCGCCGGGCCATGATGCTGAGCCCGATCAGCTGCGAACCCATCAGCACCGCCATCGCTGCGAAAATCATTGTATGAACGCCAAACTCGATTGCGCCGACGCGCAGGTCGCCTGGGGCGAGTGCGGCCAGTCCCGCCAGCCCGATGCCGGAAAGCGCCAGACCCGGATACAAGAACAAGAAGCGCGGTGCGTAGATCAGCAGGAAGCGAAGGTGCCGCCATCCATCGCGCCAGGTGCGCAGATGCGGAGGCCGACTTCGCCCATCAGGCTCGAGGGTGGTCGGCACTTCGCGTATATCAAGCTTCTCGATGGCTGCCTTGACGACCATTTCGCTGGCGAACTCCATGCCAGGCGCAGCGAGGCTGAGCGCGCGGATGCTGTCGCGGCGGAAGGCTCGAAGCCCGCAATGAAAGTCGCCGACGGGAATGCGGAAGAAGGCGCGGCCGAGGAAGCTCAGCACCGGATTGCCCAGCCAACGGTGCAGTGGCGGCATGGCCCTGGGCGCTATGCCGCCGCGGAAGCGGTTGCCCATCACTAGGTCTGCGCCTTCGCGCAACTGCGCTAGGAAAGGCATCAGGGCACTGAAATCGTACGAGTCGTCCGCATCACCCATGGCGACGAATTTACCATGGGCTGCGTTGATCCCGCCGATCAATGCCGCACCATAGCCCCGGGCAGACACGTCGACTATCCGGGCTCCCATAGCGTTAGCTATTTGCTGTGAGCCATCGACAGAGCCGTTGTCGGCAACGATGATCTCGCCGGAAAGACCGTAGTCGGTAAGAAAGGCCCTTGCCTTCTTGATGCATGTTCCAAGCGTTTCCGCTTCATTGAGGCAAGGCATGATGATCGACAGCTCGATCTCGTGCTCGGAGGCGTTCGACGCAGCGAAGGTTGTTCGAGCAAAAGCAGGAGTAGCCATGTGCTTATGATATGCTGCCGCCCAAAAATTTTGGTTAACAACACAATGAAAATTTAAGCATGATCCGGACATTAGGAGGGTATGACGATGTCGCCGCAGGAGCCGTTTCGAACCGGCACTAAGCAACCCTTTCTCCGCATATCATGGCTGGCGCTGGCTCTTACCTTTGCGTTGTCTGTGGCTTGGACATGGAAGGACTGGGCTGACCTTGAAGTGCTGCGGCTTCCCGACAACGACGATGTCGCTAGATTGCAGCAGGTTCGGGATTGGCTGAACGGCCAACGTTTCAATGATCTGATGCAATATCGCTCGGGTCTTGGAGCCGGTGCGCCGATGCATTGGTCTCGGCTGGCGGACGCTGGGCCGGCATTGCTGCTGCTCGTACTCAAGCCGTTGGTCGGCAGCCATGCCGCTGAACTTGTGATGGCCATAGCTTACCCGGCGATCCTGTTCTTCGTTTATCTGCTGCTTGTTGCTCGTATTGCCGTGAGGCTCAGCGACGAGCGATCGAGAGTGTTCGCGATCCTGCTTGCGGCATTCGCCTTTCCCACCATCAGTTTGTTCGTGCCCGGACGCATCGATCATCATGGTTTGCAGATCGTGCTCATCCTCGTCTTGCTTGATGCGGTGCTTGCTCCTGCGGGGTTGCGCAGCGGGATAATCGCCGGGATCGCGACCGCGGCAAGCTTGGCAATCGGACTGGAAACGGCGCCGGAAATCGCGGCTATGATGGTAGTGATGGGTATTGGCTGGCTGAGGGGCGGGCGAGGCTCCAACCACTTCGCATCCGGCTTCGCTGCATCGCTTGGCAGCGTCACGTTGCTCCTGCTCGCCGTTGCCCAACCTCAGGTCTGGCCGGAGGCGTGGTGCGACGGCTTTACCCCGAACTCAACGCGCGCAACTCTGATAGTTGCAGCCGGTTGGGCCCTGCTTGGAAGTGCTGGTGCCAAGTTGACCACATGGCGACTGCGAATGGCGGTGGGAGCCGCTCTTGGAGCCGTCACGCTTTTCCTTGTCATGGGCTTGGCACCGACCTGCTTTGCAGGACCTTATGGCGCGCTAGATCCACTTCTTCAAAAAGTCTGGATGCGCAACGTATCCGAAGCACGCGGCCTGTTCGAACAGAAAACAGTTGGAACCGTGATCGGTTATGGGGGGCTTGTGCTCGCGGGCGCGGTGGCCGCGATGATCAGGGCTCGGCATGACTGGCGTTGGCTGGGCTTCGCATTGTTCATGGTCTTGGGCGCAATTGCCAGCATCCTGCAGGTTCGAGTGACCTACATCATGGCGGGCGTGGCAGTGATACCCTTTGCAGTGGCGATCGCGCGGCAGAATTTACCAGTGAAACGACTGCCGCTTTGGCTATGTGGTGCAGGAATGTTGTGGAACTTGTTGGCCGTACAAATCGACACGGCTCAAGCTGGTCCGGTGGTGCTCGCAAAGAAGGCGCAGAATGATTGCACCGCGCCGGGTCCGATCCATGCAATCGCCGCGTTACCGCGAGGCCGGATCATGGCACCGCTCGAACTGGACTCGTACCTGCTCAGCATGACTCCGCATCACGTGATCGCAAGCCTGTACCACCGCAACAACTCGGGCGATCTGGCGATGTACCGCTTCTTCCTGTCGGTTCCCGAAAGGGCGCATGCGCAAGCCCGAGCAGAACGAGTAGCGTATGTCGCGCTCTGCCCGGAGTCCCTGCAGGAGGACGGATTGGCTCCCCTACGCCCCGGCACCTTGGTGGCTCGTCTTCAATCGCCGCAGCCTCCGCCCGAGTGGCTGGAACCCGTATCGGTCGGCGGCGCCGTGCGCGTCTACAAAGTACGCTGATGGCGCGGCAAGCCCTGCGGATGTCTGCCGGTCCTGATCACCGCCACAGCGCCGGCCCCTGGTGGCAGACCCGCTTGTTCGTTGCGGGCTGCATGCTGTTGCTGATCCTCCCGCTGCTGTGGCCGGCGGTGCCGCCGCTGATGGACTTACCCGGGCATATCGGACGGTACCATATCGCCGATGCGATCGGGAGTTCGCCGGATCTCCAGCGGCACTGGAGTTTCCAATGGGCGCCGATCGGCAATCTTGGCGTTGACCTGCTCGTCGTCGCACTAGCCAAGCTGGTCGGCGTGGAGCCCGCAACCAAGGCGGTGGTGATCGCCATCCCGCTGCTGTGGGGGTGGGGCGTGGTGCGGCTGTCGCGGCTGGTGCATGGCGGGCTGACGCCCGCGGCCCCGATCGCTTTTGCGCTGGTCTATGGCTATTCCTTTCACGCCGGTTTCGTGAATTTTGTGCTGGCTTCGGCGCTGGTGCTGCATGCGCTTGCCTGGTGGATGATCCTTGGGCGGCAGGGCCGGCTGTGGCTGCGCGGGGCGCTATTCGTGCCGGTCTCGTTCCTGCTGTGGCTATGCCACAGCTTCGGGTGGGGCATGTTCGGGCTGTTCGCTTTCGCGGTGGAGGTCGTCCGGCTGCGCCGTGGAGGCGCCAGCTGGGCCCATGCACTGGTGAACGCCGTCCTGCCCTGCCTTCTTCTCGCGCTCCCGGCGCTTGTGATGCGCGGCGGGGGAGTGGCGCTCGACCCTGAATGGTCCTGGGCCGCCAAGCTGGTCTGGGCGGCGTCGCTGCTGCGCGACCGTTGGCAAAGGTTTGATGCGCTGTCGGCGCTGTTCGTGTTGTCGTTTCTCCTCATCCTGCTGCGGCACACGCGAGGGCGGGGCCTGGGGGAATTGGGAGCCGCCGCGCTGATCGGCTTCCTTGCCTTTCTGGCACTGCCCAGGCTGATGCTCGGCGGCTCCTATGTCGACATGCGCATGCTGGCTCCAGCGGTGGCAATGCTGGTGATCGCTATTCCGGCGCGCGGTGCGCTGGTAGCGGCGTTCGCCGCTGGGTTCTTCTTGATCCGCATGGGCGCCACCACGATTAGCCTCTTCCTGTATGGCGAGGCGCAACGCGACGCAGCAGAAGCCCTCGCGCATATTCCACGCGGCGCGGCAGTGCTCTCGCTGGTGGCCGAACCCTGTGGCTGGGCAAGCACCCGGCTGACACACATCGCCGGCCTCGCGGTCGCGCGGCGGGATGCCTTTACCAACGAACAATGGGCGTTGGCTGGCCAGCAGCTGCTGCGGCCCCGGCATGCCGACTCAGGCAGCTTGCGTGCCGATCCTTCGCAGATCATCTATGCGCAAGGCTGCCAGTATCAGACGACCCAGCTGAAGCCAGGTATCGCAGGCTTTTCGCGCGGCACCTTCACGCATGTGTGGACCGTCGGCGTCCCTGCCGATCCTGGCCTGTTCCCCGACTTGCAGCTGATCTGGTCGAACCCTGTGTCCGCCGTGTATCAAGTTCGCTTGAAAGGGCGGCCCCTGGTCCCCTAAGGCGGCGCGATGAACACGGGCGAAACGCTGCATTGGTGGCAGACACGATGGTTCGTGGCACTTTGCACATTGATGGCTTTGGTGCCGCTGCTGTGGCCGGACGTGCCGCCCCTGGTCGACTTGCCCGGCCATATGGGCCGTTACCGTGTTCAGTTTGAATATGATCAGGCGCCGTGGCTCCGGGAATGGTATGATTTCCAGTGGAGCCTGATGGGCAATCTGGGCGTCGACCTCCTCGTAATCCCGCTGCACAAACTGTTCGGGCTTGAGCTCGCGGTAAAGCTCATCATCATCACCATCCCGGCGATGACGGTGGCCGGGCTGCTGATGATCGCGCGCGAAGTGCATGGCCGCATCCCCGCCACCGCACTGTTCGCGCTGCCGCTTGCTTATTCCTTTCCGTTCCACTTCGGCTTCGTCAATTTCGCGATGTCGATGGCGTTGGCCCTGATCGCGTTCGGGTGGTGGCTGCGCCTCGCACGGCTTGGGCGGCTGAAGCTGCGTGCCGTGCTGTTCGTGCCCATCTCGGCAACGATCTGGGTCTGTCATACCTATGGCTGGGGCATGCTGGGACTGCTGGCGTTCTCGGCCGAGCTGGTGCGGCAGCACGATTTGGCAGAAGGGCAGGGCTTTGCCCGGCGCTGGCTGTATCCCTGGTTTTGGACCGGCATGCATTGCCTGGTACTGGCGCCGCCGGCGCTGCTGATGGTTCTGTGGCGCAGCGGCGGGCATGTGACGGGCCAGACCGGCAACTGGTTCAACTGGCGTGCCAAGACCTTGTGGGTGGTGCAGGTGTTTCGCGACCGCTGGCAGCTGTTCGACCTCGCCTCGCTCGGCGTGCTGTTCCTGCTGATGTTCAAGGCCGTGCGCGATCCGAACATCCAATATTCGCGCAACCTGACGCTTTCGGCGCTGTTCCTCCTCGCCGTCTACATCCTGCTGCCACGGATCGTGTTCGGCTCCGCTTATGCCGATATGCGGCTGGTGCCGTTCATGCTTGCGATCGCCATCATCGGCATCCGGCCTAAACCGGGCATGTCGATGCGCGGCGCGGCGCTGGTGGCGGCGATCGGCATGGCCTTCTTCACTGCGCGGATCGGCGCCACGGCGTACAGTTTCTTCCTCTACGACAAGGCCTATGACCGCGAGCTGAAGGCGCTCGACCATCTGCCGCGTGGCGCCCGCCTGATCACCTTCGTGGGCGAGACCTGCTACAACGAATGGCGGATGACGCGCGTGCAGCACCTTCCCGGGCTCGCGCTGGAGCGCAAGCTCGCCTACGCCAATGATCAATGGTCGATGGCGGGCGGGCAGCTGCTGACGGTGCGCTATGCCGCCGCCGGCCGCTTCGCACATGATCCGTCCGAACTGGTGACGGATGTGCAGTGTCCGCGCGAGTGGTGGCGACCGATCCCCTGGGCGCTGACGCGCTTCCCGCGCGACGCCTTCGACTATGTCTGGCTGGTTCGCCCGCCAGCCTATGATCCGCGCTTCCTCCAGGGGTTGGTGCCGGTGTGGCGCGACGGCACGAGCGGGCTGTTCCGAGTCGATCACCGCGTCCCCGCGCCGGTGATCAGGCCGGGCGAGCTGCCCGTGCCGCGCTCCGAACGCGACATCATGCTGGGCGACGGCCGCGCGCCGGGACGGCCAGTGACGATCCCCAAGCAGGTCGACTGAGCGCCGGCTTTAGCCGCCGCGGCGGAAGGGCGTCAGTTCGCCCAGATACTCCTGCTCATCCGCAATCGCCTGTTTCTCGCGCTCCAGATAGTCGGCGACAGCGCGGCGGAACGCGGGATCGGGAATGTAGTGCGCTGACCAAGTGGTGACCGGGACATAGCCACGGGCAAGCTTGTGCTCGCCTTGAGCGCCGGCCTCCACGCGCGCCAGGCCGCGTTCGATCGCAACGTCGATCGCTTGATAGTAGCAGAGTTCGAAATGAAGGAACGGCACCTGCTCGACCGCGCCCCAATACCGACCGTAAAGCGTGTCGCCTCCGATCAGATTGAGCGCACCGGCGATCGGCACACCGTCGCGTTCGGCAAAGATCAACAGGACCTTGTCCGCCATCGCTTCGCCCAGCATCGAGAAGAAGGCACGGGTTAGATAGGGTCGGCCCCATTTGCGCGATCCTGTGTCCTGGTAGAAACCCCAGAACGCATCCCAGTGCGCTTCCGTAATCTCGGCGCCGCTCAAATGGCGCACGCGGAGCCCCTCTAACGCTTGTTTGCGCTCCTTGCGGATCGCTTTGCGCTTGCGGCTGGCAAGTGCTTCCAGAAAGTCGTCGAAGCGCGCATAGCCGTTATTCTGCCAATGGAACTGCGTGCCGGCGCGCAGTAGCCATCCCGCGCGTTCGAAGTCGGAAAGCTGATCCTGCGCGACGAAGGTGACATGCGCGGAAGACAGACCGTTCTGGTCGGTCACCGCCTCGACCGCGGCAATCAGTGCCGGTGCGAGAGCTTGGTCGCGTAGTAGCAGGCGTGGACCGGGAACCGGAGTGAAGGGTACCGCGATCTGAAGCTTGGGGTAGTAATCTCCGCCTGCGCGCTCCCAGGCATCGGCCCAGGCATGATCGAAGACATATTCCCCCTGGCTGTGCGCCTTCACATAGGCTGGGCTGACTGCGCCTGGCCGACCATCGGAACCGTCGATCACGATGGGCAGCGGCTGCCAGCCCGCACGAGCGCCCACCGACCCGGAACGTTCGAGCGCCGAAAGAAAGGCGTGCGACACGAACGGATTGGCAAGGCCGGCGCAGCCATCCCACTCTTCTGCCGAGAAGGACTGGACGCCAGGGGCGATGCGGGCGGAGATCGGCGGGGCACTCACTGCCGTCCAGATAAGCGCACCATGGCCGGTTCGCGAGGGGCAATCTGATCCGAACCCGGGCTCGCGAAAGCTCCACCGGAATCGCAACGCCGTGGATCATCCTATCCTTAAAAGCGCGATCAGCCGCGCGGGTCCTTCGGCCATTCCTTCACGCGTATATCGTGCACTGGATAGGGGATCTCTATGCCATGCTCCTTGAATAGTGCCCATAGCCGGTTCAGCACATCGCTCTTGATGTTGCCGACGCCGCTCTCGGGGTCGCTGATCCAGCACAGGATCTCGTGCTCTACGCCCTTTTCACCAAAGGCCATCAACCAGACATTGCTGCGCGGCGTGCCGAGTACGCGCGGGCTTTCCCCGGCAGCGCGCAGCATCAATTCCTGGGCGAGTTTGAGGTCGCAGGTGTAGGCGACGGTTACCGGGATACGCACGCGGACGTTGCGATCGGTATAGGACCAGTTCTCCACTTCCTGCGTCATCAGGTTTTCGTTCGGAATCAGATGCTCCTTGCCGTCGCGGGTGATGATGCTGACTGCGCGCACGCCGATCTTGTTCACCCAGCCGAAGCTGTCGCCCACGACGATCACGTCGCCAGGCTTGATCGATCGGTCCATCAACAGGATGATGCCTGCGATCAAGTTGCCGATGGTCTTTTGCAGGCCAAAGCCGATGGCGAGCCCGAACGCGCCCGAGAAGACGGCAAAGGCCGTCAAGTCGATCTGGAGCAGGTCCACGCCGACGAAGAAGGCGGCGACCACTACGGCGATCGCGGCGAGCTTTTGGAACAGCAGCTTCTGAGTGGCGTCGAAGCCGCGTGCCTGGGCAATCGAATGGGTGAGCACCCGGTTCACCAGCCGGACGGCGGCGAACAGCAGCAGCACGGTGATCCCAAAGGTCAGGACCGACAGCATCGTGATCCGGCGATGCCCGACCTGCACACCGACCCGGTCCAAGGTGGTCTCGATAACCGCGAGTCCGCCTATCGCGTGCGACAGGATCGCCAGAAAGGCGAGTGCGGCCAGACTCCAAGCTGCCCAGCGCGGCAGGTTCAGGCCGCGCAGCACGCCGATCGCCAGCATGGCCACTGCGCTCGCCTGGACCAGGCCGATCACCAGCGCCGCTAGCGCTCCCCAGGGCCAGGCAGCGGCTATCAGGGATAGCAGGATCGACGCAGCGCCCCAGCGGACGATCTCGCAGACACGCAGCTGCAGCCTCTCGATCGGCTGATTGACTCGGTCCGCCCAGGCCTGGGCAATCCCGGTTCCGATCCGGCGTCCCCCCAGCCAGCCCAGCGCGAGGCCCAGCACTGCCAAAGCGGCGGCTATCAGCGCTTCGGTCAGCTCGGCGGCCCCCGGCAGGTTGTGGCCGGCAAGCCAATCGCCGAACTGCTCCATCAGCATCAGCCGCGCGCATCCGCGAAGCGGGCCAGGCCGGCTTCCAGATCGGCGATGAGGTCCTCCGGGTCCTCCAACCCGATCTGAAGCCGCACCAAAGGCCCCTCGGCTTGCCAGGTCGTTGCCGAGCGGTGTCGCTGCGGATCGACGGGGATCGCCAGGCTCTCGAACCCGCCCCAGCTATAGCCGATACCGAAATGCTCGAGCCCGTCGATCAGCGTGGTGCGCGCGGCATCGCTGCCGCCGTCCAGCACGAACGAGAACAGGCCCGACGCGCCGCGGAAGTCGCGCGCGAAGATGTCGTGGCCGGGGCAATCGGGCAAAGCGGGGTGCAGCACGCGCGCGACCTCGGGTCGGGCCTTCAGCCACCGCGCGACTTGCAGCGCCGATCGGCCATGCTGGTCCAGACGCACCGCCATGGTCCGCAGACCCCGTGCGCCGAGCCAGGCATCGTCGGGGCTCGCGGTCTGGCCAAGTTCGTAGGTCGCGGCACGTAGCGCCTGATAGTGCCCGGGTGCTGCGGTCACTGATCCCAGCATCACGTCGGAATGGCCCACGACATATTTGGTGCACGCCAGGATGGTATAGTCGACACCCAGTCCGATCACCGGGAACAGCAGCGGCGTCGCCCAGGTGTTGTCGATCAGCGTGGTGATGCCGCGTTGCTTCGCCACCCCGACGATCGCCGGCACGTCCTGCACCTCAAAGGTCAGGCTGCCCGGGCTTTCCATCAGGATCGCCTTGGTGCGGTCGGTGCAGAGCGCGGCGATGCCGCCGCCGATCAGCGGATCGTAGAAGATCGTCTCGACGCCGATCCGCTTGAGCATGCCGTTGGCGAAGTTACGCGTCGGATCATAGGCGCTGTCGGGCATCAGCAGTTGGTCGCCCGGCTCGAGCACCGCCAGCAGTGCGGTGGTGAGAGCGGCAACGCCGGAGGGGTAGAGCAAGGTCGCCTCGGCGCCGGGCTCCAGTTCGGTCAGCGCATCGGCGAGCGACCATTGCGTCGGGGTGCCGCGACGGCCGTAGAACAGCTTGTGGTGGGTGTCGGCAGCGCCGCGGCCGCGCAGCTCGGCGACCGAGTCATACAGGATGGTCGAAGCGCGCCACACCGGCGGGTTGACGATACCTCCTGTCCATTCGGGCTTGCGGCCGGCGGAGACGATGCGGGTGGCGTCTTTCTTCATGCAGGACCCATAGCCTTGGGCGTGTCGGGGTGGATCCCCCATTCCGACCAGCTGCCATCATAAAGCGCGGCGTCGTGGCCGAGCAGGTGGGCGGCGAACACGATCACCGCAGCGGTGATGCCCGAGCCGCAGGTGGCGACAAGCGGGCGGGCGGGATCGATGCCGGCTTCGGCGAAGACCTGGGCGATTGCGAGACGGGACTTCCAGGTGCCGTCGGAGTGGAAGAAGCTGGGATAGGGGATGTTCTTCGATCCCGGGATATGGCCCGACGCACTGCCCGGACGGGGATCGGGTTCCTCGCCGGTGAAGCGCGCTGCGGAGCGGGCGTCGGCGACCTGATAGGTGCCAGAAGCGAGGTTGGCCAGCATCTGGTCGACGCGGAAAACGGTGGTTCTGGGCGTCGATGGCCCGAAGGTGCTAGGTTGGGCAGGGGTGGCAACTTCCGCGGCGTCGAGCGGCCGGCCCTCGCGCCGCCACTTGGCGAGCGCGCCGTCGAGCAAGGCGGCGTCCAGCCCGGCGCTGCGCAGCACCCACCAGGCACGGCAGGCGCTGTGGTGCAGCCCGTCTTCGTAGAGGACGACGCGCGTGCCCTGCCCCACCCCGAGCGCGCGCAGGCGGCCGGCGACCTGATCGGGCGGCGGCAGCATCGAGGGCAGGGGATCGCGCTGATCGACCAGGCTGTCGAGGTCGAGGAAGCGCGCGCGGGGTATGTGCGCCGCAGCAAAGTTCGCCCGCGGATCCTTGGCCGGCGCGCCCGGGATCTTGGAAGTATAGCTCGCGTCGAGCACAAGAAGGTCGGGGTCGCCCAGTCTTTCGGCGAGCCAATCGGTCGTTACCAGCGCTTCCATGAATGCGGGTCTAGGAGGATGCAAAGCGCGCGGCAAACCCCTACATCGCCGCGCATGGACGCAAAGCATCTCGGCAAGACCTCCGCCCTTCCTGACTCACCGGAAGCCGCGGAGCTCGACTATGTACCCAATCCCCGGCCCGGCAGCCGCTACATGATCCGCTTCGCCGCGCCGGAGTTCACGTCGTTATGCCCGATCACCGGGCAGCCCGATTTCGCGCATCTGGTGATCGACTATGTGCCCGGCGAGACCATCGTCGAATCCAAGTCGCTCAAGCTGTTCCTGGGCAGCTTCCGCAACCATGGCGCCTTTCACGAGGATTGCACGGTCGGCATCGGCGAGCGGCTGTTCGCCGAGATGAAGCCGCAATGGCTGCGCATCGGCGGATATTGGTACCCGCGCGGCGGCATTCCGATCGACGTGTTCTGGCAGTCGGGCGAGGCGCCGGCGGGGGTGTGGATCCCAGCGCAAGACGTGCCGGGCTATCGCGGTCGGGGCTAACTTGAGTCATATTGCGCTGCAACATTCCTGCAACCATATTCACCCTGCAGAGTTGAGCAGGTTGTAACGGGCGCGACGCGCCTGATCTGTTTGCAGCAGCGAAGGAGTGGGGATGTTGCCGTCGATGAACGGGCCGCAGATCGGTCATCTTGCGCTGATCGGAAACTTTCTGCCGCGCAAGTGCGGGCTCGCCACGTACACCACCGACACGTACATGGCGCTGAAGCAGAGCTTCCCCGATCTTCGGGTGGACGTGTACGCGATGGACGACCATCCCGGGCGCTACGATTACCCGTCGGCGGTCACCCGCGCGATCCCGCAGCATGACCGCGGCGCCTATCTCGACGCCGCCCGCGCCATCGAGGCAAGCGGCGCGCAGGCGCTGTGGATCCAGCACGAATATGGCATCTATGGCGGCGCGGCGGGCGAGTTCCTGCTGGCGCTGACCGATCGCCTGTCGATCCCGGTGATCACCACGCTGCACACCGTTCTGGAAAAGCCGAGCGCCGACGAGCGCCGCGTCATGGACGCGCTGCTGCGCCGGTCCGAGCGCGTGATCGTCATGGCCGAAAAGGGGCGCGACATCCTGAAGCGCGTGCACGGCGTCGATGACAAGAAGGTCATCATGATCCCGCACGGCGTTCCGGATCGGCCGTTTGCCGATCCCGACACGATGAAGCCGGCGTTCGGCTGGGAAGGCCGCGAAGTCGTCCTGACCTTTGGCCTGCTCGCGCCGAACAAAGGCATCGAGACGGTGATTTCGGCACTGCCCCAGGTGGTCGCGAACCATCCGCGCGCGCTGTACGTCGTGCTCGGCGCCACGCACCCCAACCTGGTCGCGCATGAGGGCGAAGCCTATCGCGAGCGGCTGAAGGCGCTGGCGCAGGAGCGCGGTGTCGCCGAGCATGTCCAGTTTATCGACGCCTTCGTCGACTATGATGACCTGATCGATTATCTCCAGGCGGCCGACCTGTACGTCACCCCCTATAGCAATCCGGCGCAGATCACCTCGGGCACGCTTTCCTATGCCGTGGGCGTGGGCAAGCCGGTGATTTCGACCCCTTATGTCCACGCGACCGAGATCCTGGACCAGGATCACGGCGTGCAGGTGGCGTTCGGCGACAGCGCCGCGTTCGCGCGCGAGATCGACCGCCTGCTGACCGACAAGGTCGCGCGGGCGGCCTTGTCGCAGCGCGCCTATGCACGCGGGCGGACGATGATCTGGCCGCGCCTTGCCGAGAGTGCGATGGCCGAGCTCAACGGGATGCTGGGAAAGGCGCCTCGCCAGCTTGGCCGCGCGGCCGCCGAGATGGCGCCGCTCAAGCCTGACCTTGCCGCCGTTGAGCGGATGAGCGATGCCACCGGCATGCTCCAGCACTCGATCTATTCGGTGCCGGACCGCCGTCATGGCTATTGCATCGACGACAACGCCCGCGCGCTGATCCTGATGTCCAAGATCGACGATGTGGACGAAACGCTGCGTGACAAGTGGACGAGCATCTATGCCTCGTTCGTCCAATATGCCTGGAACCCGGACGCACGCCGTTTCCGCAACTTCATGAATTTCGACCGGACCTGGTGCGAGGATGTCGGGTCCGAAGACTCGAATGGCCGTGCGATCTGGGCGCTGGGTGTGACCGCGCGGGACGCGCGCGCGCAGAAGCATCGCGACTGGGCGTCGATGATGTTCGACACCACCGCGGCGATCGCGCTGGAATTGCAGGCGCCGCGCGCGCATGCCTTCGCCATGCTGGGCGCCGCCGCGATGATCGAGGCGCATCCGGGCCACTCGCTCTCGCGCGACATCCTGACGCGCTATGGCGAAGAGCTGATCGCGCTGCTCGACCAGGCGCGCCGCCCCGAATGGCAGTGGTTCGAAATCGTGCTGGCCTATGACAATGCTCGCCTGCCAGAGGCGCTGCTGCGCGCGGGCAAGGTGCTGGGCCGTCGGGACTTCATCGATGTCGGTCTGGAGACGCTCGACTGGATCGTGGGCCGCCAGACCTCGCCCGAGGGCCGGTTCCGCGCAGTCGGGTCCGAGAGCTTCGGGCGTCCCTATGCCGAGCCGCTTCAGTTCGACCAGCAGCCGCTGGAGGCGCAGGCCACCGTCGACGCCTGCGTCGCGGCGCACGAGGCGAGCGGTGACGAGCGTTGGGTGGACGAGGCGCTGAAAGCCTATCGCTGGTATCTGGGCGCGAACGACCTGGAGCTGCCGCTGGCGACCGCACAGGATGGCGGATGCTTCGACGGGCTGATGCCGACCGGGCTCAACCGTAATCAAGGCGCGGAGTCGATCCTGGCGCTTCAGCTGGCGAATTGCGCGATTTCTGCTCTTGGAAAGCCCGCGCAAAACGTGTCAACAACCCGCCGAGCCGCCGTCGCCTGAGTATCAAGGCGGCAGTGCGGTAGAGTTCAGGTCCTTTCGGGGGGTCAATGCTGGAATTGTTCAACCACTCGCTGCGCTTGCGTGCAGATCCTTCGCGCGTGGTGGTCCGCCCCTTTCACATCGCCTGGCAATCGAGCGACGGCGGGCCGAGCCGGACCGAGCGGCTGGTCCGCGAAGTGCTGGCGATGTCGCCCGCCGACGCGCACGCGCAGCTGGAATTGGTGCTGAAGGATTTCGAGGCGCGGCACTGGCAGACGCGCCGCGTGTTCATGACGCGCTACGAACAGATCGAGGCGTTGCTCCAGCTCGACGGCAGCCAGATTGGCGACGAGAAGCGCCAGCTGATCGGCGCCTATTTCTGCCACGAATACAGCTATGCCGCCGCCGCGCTGATGAACCCCAGCGCGGTGCCGCATTACGACCAGACCGGCATGCCGGCGGGCAGCATGCGGATCCTGATGTCGCTGCGCTCCGTGGGCGAAGGGCACATATCGTCGGTGGCGTTCCGCGAAGGCATCATCACCGACGATAACGAGATGATGCTGGCGCCCGAGCCGCCCTTCGCCACCGCGGCGGATGCGCGCGAGGAAGATGAATTGCGGGTGCCCGAAGGGCCGGTGACGGTCTATCGCCACCGCGACTCCACGCTGTCGGGCACCGTGCTGTTTCCGATCACCCGCGCCCAATCCAACGGGCTCGAGGATCTGCGCATCACCCATTTCCACCATGAGGATGGGGCGGAGGAATGGATCGGCACCTACACCGCCTATAACGGATCGGTGATCCAGTCCGAGCTGCTGCGCACCCGCGACTTCCGCGCATTCGACATGGTGCCGATGACCGGCAGCGCGGCGCGCAACAAGGGCATGGCGCTGTTCCCGCGCAAGGTGAATGGCCGCTACATGATGATCGGCCGCCAGGACGGCGAGAACATCTTCCTCCACGCGTCCGACGATATCACCCATTGGGAGGGCGGCGAGCTGCTGATCAAGCCGCGCTATCCCTGGGAACTGGTGCAGATGGGCAATTGCGGCCCGCCCATCGAGATCGACGAAGGCTGGCTGGTGCTGACGCACGGTGTAGGCGCGATGCGCAAATACTCGATCGGCGCGGCCCTGCTCGACAAGAACGACCCGTCAAAGGTGCTGGCGCGCTCGACCGAGGCGCTGCTGGCCGCCGCCGATCAGGACCGTGAAGGCTATGTGCCCAACGTGGTCTATACCTGCGGAGCGATCCGGCATGGCGACAAGCTGTTCATCCCCTATGGCGTGGCCGACAGTTCGGTGGCGTTCGCATTTGTCGGGATCCAGTCGCTGCTCGAGAACATGGCCTGATGGCGGGCGGGGGGCCGGCGCGCGAGCGGCCGGTGCCGCCGCCGTTCGTGCCCCCGTCGCTGGCCGCGCTGGTTGAGGGAGCGCAGTGTCACCAGGACCTGGTGGGAGAAGCCGGGGCGGACGTGTACCGCATCGCCCGGCCCGATGGGTCGCTCGCGTATCTCAAATACGGTACCGGCTCGGTCGCACGGGACATCGCCGACGAAATGGCGCGGCTGCGCTGGCTCGACGGGCAAGTGGCCGTGCCCAAGGTGCGGCAGTTTCTGCTGGACGGGGACGCGGCGTGGCTGGTCACCGCGGCGTTGCCTGGCCGCACCGCGTTCCAGTGCCTGGAAGCCGAGCCAGAGACCGCGCCGGCGCTGGTGGATGCACTGGCAGGGTTTCTCCGCGATCTGCACGCGCTTCCGGTCGCTGCTTGCCCGTTCAATGCCGATCACGCGCTGCGTCTGATGCAAGCCGAGCAGCGGCTGCGCGACGGGCTGATCGACGCGGAGGATTTCGGCGACGCGCATAGCGGCTGGTCGCCCGAGCGGCTCTGGGCGAAGCTTGGCGCGATGCTGCCTCTGTCCACCGAACGCGTGGTGACGCACGGCGACTTTTCGCTCGACAACATCCTGATCGAGGATGGCCGGGTGGTCGGTTGCATTGATGTCGGGCGTGCGGGGATCGCCGACCCGTATCAGGACCTTGCGATCCTGTGGGACTGTCTTGGTGCGTTTGACGACGCGCTCGGAGCCCGGCTGTTCGCCGCTTACGGCGCGGACACGCCCGACATGGCGCGCCTGGATTTCCACCTGACACTGGACGAGTGCTTCTAGGCCCGCAGGAGAATAAGAGGGGTGACTGTGCCGCCCGCTGCGCCTCTTGCAATGCGCCGTGACGCCGCTTAGCTTGTGTGAGCGGACCGGGCCCCTCTGGCGCTCGTCTTTTGGACGAACGTGATGTCGGACCGCATCGGGTTAGCTCGATGCAGGCCTATGGCAACGCCGGTCTCTTCGCAGCGACTCGATCGACTTGGTATCGATAGGAGCGTGGCATGAGCAATTTCACTTATACTCTGATCCAGCTGCACAAGCGGCTTGACGACCAGATTCGCGGCGAGCTGAAGCAGCGCGTGCCCGACAGCTTCAAGCTGCTCCGGCTCAAGAAGCTGCGATTGCGGATCAAGGACCGGCTGCACGCCAGCATGCGGCGCTTCCAGCCCGCCTGATCGCACGCCCTTGCCCGGCGCAGCACTGGCACGGGCGGCACGCGATGCTGCCCCGCACGGTGGCGCCGGCCACCGATCCTTGCAGGAGGATATTTCATGAAGCGCATCGTATCGCTCGGGCTTGGCCTGAGCCTGGCCGCCGCAGGTCCAGCGGCCGCCACTCCCGTTCACAGCCACAGCGCGTCGGTGGAGCATCGCTCCGGGCCGGTGCGGGCGGATTATCGGGGCACCGTGGTCATCGAACACAAGCAGGTCGGATCAGTGGCGCCGCCGGGGCGCGCGTCGACCCTGCGCTGCGCCTGGAGCGCAAGGCTCGAAGTGGACCGAGTCGCGACCACCGCGGCAGGGGCTCAGGCCTCGCGCAGCTTTGCTACGCCTGAGGTCGCGCGCGGCAGCCGCACGGGCTGGTGCGGCACCAGCCGTGACGCCATCGCGCGGGCGGTCGCCGCCGGGCTGCGCGACGCTGAGCGCCATTTGGCCGCCGCCGCGCGGGACGACCGGCCGGCGCTGTTGTCGCAGGTCGACCGGCTGGCCGACCCGGCCTGACCCGGTTGCCGGGTGTGCTTCCAGCGCGGCCCGGCTTGCCGGCCCCTCAGCGCGCCTTGCGGCGGGTATAAGCGTAGAGCGACGCGGTGATCACCAGGAAGGCCAGCGTGCCGCCGGCGAGCGCATAGGGCGCGAAGTCGGGGCCGGTCACCGCGAGCGGGGCATCGCTGCCGGTTTCATAGACGATGCCGGCGTAGAGCACGCCGAACAGGCTGTCGCCGACGATCATGCCAGTGGCCATCAGCACGCCCATGCGCTTGACGAATTCGGGGTCGCGCGCGCGGTCTGCGGCGCGGTCGTAGAACCAGCCGAGTACCGCGCCGAGCACCACCGTCAGCGTAACCCCCATCGGCAGGTAGATGCCAAGGCCCACGGCAAGCGGGGGCAGGCGCAGCTTCGTGCCGGTGCGCGCGAGCACTTCGTCGATCAGGATGACGCCCGCGCCGATCAGCGCGCCGATGCCGATCATGTCCCAGCGCAGATCGCCGCCGAGCACGCCCTTGGCAAGGCTGGAGATCAGCGCGGCCTGTGGGGCGGGGAGCGCGTCGGCGCTGGCGCCCGGCACGCCGGCAAAGCCGAACGAGGCGTTGAGCACGCTCAGAACGGGCGGGATCACCAGGCTGCCGAAGATGACGCCCAGCACCAGTGCGACCTGCTGCTTCCACGGCGTCGCGCCGATCAGCTGGCCGGTCTTCAGATCCTGGAGATTGTCGTTGGAGATGGTGGCAACGCCGAACACGATGCCGGTGACGATCAGTGCATAGGCGACCAGCGCCTGGGTGGTGCCGGGGTCCAGATCGCGGCCGAACATGCCGACCAGCATCAGCGACGCCGCGACGATCGACAGGATGCCGATGCCCGACACCGGGCTGTTCGACGCGCCGATCAGCCCGGCCATGTAACCGCACACCGACGCGATCACGAGCCCCAGCACCAGCACGAACACCAGCGATCCCGCGATCAGCAGCCCGGCCGATGCTTCAAGCGGCCCGCCCGCCAGCACGCTCCAGAGCAGCCAGGCGATCGGGAACAGCGTGCCCAGGGAGACCAGGCCGATGACGCCGATCGGCAAGTCGCGCTCGCCCACCGCCACCACTGCCCCGCCCCGCGCGGCGCGCGACGCCGCGAGCGAGGAGCGGATGCCGCCTGCGACGGGTCCGATGATCTTGAACAGCGTCCAGATCGCCGCCACGCCGATCGTGCCGGCGCCGAGGAAGCGCACGTCGCTGCGGAACACGGTGTTGGCGACTTCCTCCGCGGCTCCTGGCACGCCGGCACTCAGGATGGGGAGGGCGATCCACCAGCCGATCACCACGCCCGTCAGGATCGCAAGGCCGACGGTGAGACCGACCAGATGCCCCGCGCCGATCAGCGCGAATTGCAGTCCGCCGATGATGCCGGTCGAGCCGGCGCCCGCCTTGAAGAACGCCGCGCCTTCCTCGGCCGCCAGGCGCATGCGCGTGAGCACCGCGAAACCGGCGGCGGCAAGCGCGTTGACCAGGATGACCTTCAGTCCCTTGGCGCTTTCCTCACCGCCTTCGCGGCTCTCGGCGCCGACCTTGAGCACTTCGGCGGCGGCGCGGCCTTCGGGATAAGGGAGCTCGGGCGAGTCGACCACCAGCGCGCGGCGCAGCGGGACCGAGAACATCACGCCCAATATGCCGCCGGTCATCGTGATGGCGGCGGTGGTCACATAAGGAAAGCCGGTCCACCAGCCGATCATCACCAGCCCGGGCAGCACGAAGATGATCGCCGCCAGCGTGCCCGCGGCGCTCGCCACGGTCTGGACGATGTTGTTCTCATAGATCGTCGAACTAGGAAAGAAGCGCAGGATCGCCATCGAGATCACCGCGGCGGGGATCGAAGTGGCGAAGGTCAGCCCGATCTTGAGCCCCAGATACACGTTGGCCGCCGTGAACAGCAGCGTGATCGCCCCGCCCAGCAGCACGCCGCGCAGCGTGAGTTCAAGCGGTGCGCGCGCCCCGGTTACCGTCGCCAAATCCATGCTCCCCGAAATCAGGGCGCCGTTATGCCGCGCTTCTCAGCCCCTGAACAGCCCGCCGAGCACCCCGCGCACCAGGCGCGCGCCAAGGCTTTGCGAGCGCCGGGCGCGCCCGCCCAGAACCTCGCGGCCGAGTTCATTGGCGACCTGGCGGCCGATCGACGATGCGGCGGCACGTCCCGCCGCGTCTGCCATCTGGTCCCAGGGAGAAGTCGCCTGCGCACGCCGGGTAGCCATGCGGGTGCGCTCTGTCTCCTTGGCGATACGGGCGTTTTCCTTGTCGATCCGCGCCTGGGTCTTGAGCGTTTCCTCGTGGGTCTTAGCTTCGAGCGCCGCCGCAGCGGCCTCGTCAGCCTTAGCCTGCAGGATTTCCTCCGCCGATTCGCGGTTTACCGCGACATCGTAGCGGCCGCCCACCGCGTCGGTGGCGATCAGCACGCTGCGCTCCTGCGGCGTGACCGGACCGACGCGCGATCCCGGCACGCGGACCAGGGTGCGTTCCACCGGCGCCGGCGACCCATCCGCCTGAAGCAACGACACCAAGGCTTCGCCCACCTTCAGCTCGGTGATCGCCGCCGCGACGTCGAGGCCGGGGTTGGGACGGAACGTCTCGGCCGCGGCGCGAACCGCCTTGGCATCCTTGGGCGTGAAGGCACGCAGGGCATGCTGGACACGGTTGCCGAGCTGCCCGGCGATATCCTCGGGGATGTCGAGCGGGTTCTGCGTCACGAAATACACGCCGACGCCCTTGGACCGGATCAGCCGCACGACCTGTTCAATCTTGTCGAGCAGCGCCTTGGGCGCATCGTCGAACAGCAGATGCGCCTCGTCGAAGAAGAAGACCAGGCTGGGCTTATCTGGATCGCCAATCTCGGGCAGCGATTCGAACAGTTCGGAAAGCAGCCACAGCAGGAAGCTGGCATAAAGCCGCGGCGAGGCCATCAGCTTGTCGGCGGCGAGGATATTGACCACGCCGCGCCCATTTTTATCGGTGCGGAGCAATTCGGCGATGTCGAGCGCGGGCTCGCCGAAGAACTTGTCGCCGCCCTGCGTGCGCAATTGGAGTAGCTGGCGCTGGATCGCGCCGACGCTTGCCTTGCCGACATTGCCGAACTGCGTGGAAAGTTCGGCCGCGCGCTCGGCACAATGGGCGAGCATCGCCTGAAGGTCGTCCAGGTCGAGGAGCAGCAGCTCCTCCTGGTCGGCGACATGGAAGGCGATCGTCAGCACGCCTTCCTGCGTTTCGTTGAGGCCCATCAGCCGCGCGAGCAGCAGCGGCCCCATCTCCGACACCGTGGTGCGGACGGGATGCCCCTGTTCGCCGAACAGGTCCCAATATTGCACGGGAACGGCGTCGTAGCGCCATGCGGCATCGCCGATTTCGGCGGCGCGGGCGGCAAAGGCAGCGTGGGTCTTGGCAGTGGGAGAGCCTGCCAGGCCGAGCCCGGCAAGATCGCCCTTCACATCGGCCATGAATACCGGGACGCCGGCGGCGGAAAATCCCTCCGCCAGGGTCTGGAGAGTCACCGTCTTACCGGTGCCGGTAGCGCCCGCGATCAGACCGTGGCGGTTGGCGCGGTGAAGAAGCAGTGTCTGGCGTGCACCCGGGGTGCTGGCGCCTAGGAAGATGTCGGTCATGGCCACCCCATAGCAGGGCGGTGGAAGAATAGCGCGGGCGGCGGGCTCACCAGCCGCCGCCCGCAACTAAATCAGCGGCGCGGGTCGATATCCACGCCGACAAACGCCGAATTGCCACGCACATTGACGTACAGCAGCACCTGGGTGCGTCCCGCGGCACGCGCCGCCTGCACCGCGCGGGTGATGTCGGCAGCCGACGCCACCGGGGTGGTGTTCACGCGCGTGATGACGGTGCCACGGCGCAGGCCTTTGGTCGCCGCATCGCTGTTCGGGTCGACAGCGGCGACCACGACGCCGCGCACGCTCGGATCGAGGCCGAGCGAACGGGCGATCTGCGGCGTGAGCGGCTGAACGGCCAGGCCGAGGGTCGCCGAGGTCGAATCGGGTGCGTTGGGTGCACCCTCTTCGGCATCGGGATCAAAGCCGCGGCCGGTAAGCGCCTGCATTTCCTCTTCGGTCGGACGCGTGCCGACGGTGGCGCTCAACTGCTGGCGCCGGCCGTCGCGCAGCACGTCGAGCGTGACCCGCGCGCCCGGCTTCTGCCGCGCGATCAGGTACGTCAGCGTCTGTTCGGGGGTGATCTCCTGACCGTTCAGCGCAGTCACGATGTCACCTTGGCGCAGCCCCGCGCGCTCGCCGGGCTGACCCGGCTCGACGCGGCTGACGATCTCGCCCTTGCCCTTGTTGGTGCCCAGCGCGCCTGCGATGTCGTCGGTCACCGGCTGGATGCCGATGCCAAGATAGCCGCGCGTGACGGTTTCACCCTTCATCAGCGTGTCGACGATCGGCTTGGCCTGCTCGGCCGGGATGGCAAAGCCGATGCCGACATTGCCGCCGGTCGGCGACAGGATCTGCGAGTTGATGCCGATCACATTACCCTGAAGATCGAACATCGGGCCGCCCGAATTGCCGCGATTGATCGAGGCATCGGTTTGGATGAAGCGATCATAGGGACCAATGCCGACGCGGTTCACCGCCGAGACGATGCCTGCCGACACGGTGCCCGACAGGCCGAATGGATTGCCGATCGCGACCACCCAGTCACCCACGCGCGCCTGACGCGAGTCACCGAAATGAACGAACGGGAAGTTGGTGCCCTGGATCTTGAGCACCGCCAGATCCGACGCCGCGTCGCGGCCGACCAGCTTGGCGGTGAACTCGCGGCGATCGGGCAGGGTGACGGTGATCGATTCGACCGTTGCGCCCTGCGTGCCGGCTGACACCACATGGTTGTTGGTGACGATATAGCCGTCGTTGGAGATGATGAAGCCGGATCCGAGCGACTGGGCTTCCTGCGTCCGGGCGCCGCCGCCGCCGCCGCGATTGCCGAAGAATTGTTCAAAGGGCGTGCCCTGGAACGGGTTCTGCTGCTGCGGAACAGTGATGCGCTGCGTGGTCGAGATGTTGACCACCGCGGGCTGAAGCTTGGCGACCATGTCGGCAAAGCTCATCGGCGCGCCGTTGCGCGGCGCCGAAGCCTGGATCGCGCCCGGCTCGTTCTGCGCGGTTTGCGCACCGGCGGGATGTTCGAGAGTCATGACGGCGGCGGCGCCGCTCAGCGCAAGGGCAGTGGTAATAGCGTATGCGTAACGCACGTGCGGAAATCCTCTCAAAGGATGAAAAAGCGTTCGGGACAGACTCTTGCGCCGCCATGCTGAACGGCGTTTGAATGTGAACGAACGGACAGGCTCATCGTTGCCCCATGAACTCACGTAGGTAGCTGTTTTGCGGCGACAAGATGATCTGGGTGTCGCCCTTGCCCTCGCCCTGCGCCAGGAACGTGTTCCGATAGGACTGCATGGCGCGATAGAAGTCGTAGAAGGACGGATCCTTGTTGAACGCCTGGGCATAGATCTGCGCGGCCTGCGCCGCAGCGTTCGCCCGGATGATCTGCGCTTCTTTCAACCCTTGTGCCTTGATCGTTGCGGCTTCCTGGCGGCGCGAAGTCGCCATGCGCTCCAGCGCGCTGTTCAGCGGTGAACCGCTAGGCAGCTCGGTCTGCTTGATGCGGACGTCGACGATCTGCACGCCATATTGGCTGGCGAGCCGCTGAAGCGAGGCCTGGATGTTGTCCATCACTTCGCCGCGCTCCGGGCTGAGCAGGATTTCCGAACGGCGGGTGCCTAGTTCGTTGCGCAGCGACGAGCGCAGCAGCGGCTGGAGTTGGTCGCGCACCCGCTCCTCGCTGCCCACCGTAACCACCATGCGCAGCGGATCGACCACGCGGAAGCGGGCATAGGCGTCGATCTCCAGCCGCAGCTGGTCGGTCGAGAGCACCGGTTCGTTGGGCAGTTCGACATCGAGCACGCGCTTGTCGACCCACACCACACGATCCACGAACGGGATGCGGAAGAACGGTCCGGCCTGGGTGCGGCCATATTGTTCGCCGGCCTTGTACGCGTTGATCGTGCGCAGCGGCTGTTCAAGCCGCAGCACGACGACCTGCTTGGTTTCCGGCACGATCGCGACGGTGCTCAGCACCAGGAACAGCGCGGCGAGCGCCAGGATCGCGAGCGCGATGGGGTTGCGCATCCAGTTCCGGGTCACTTGGCTGCTCCTGCCTGGGGCTCGGCCTGGGGTGCGACCTGCTGCGTCGTGCCGCCACCGCCGCGCATTGTCGGCAGCGGCAGGTACGGAGTCACGCCGGGGGCTTCAACGATCGTCTTGTTGGTGCGCGCCAGAACCTGCTCCATCGTCTCGTAATACATGCGGCGCCGCGTCACTTCGGGCGCGAGCTTGTACTGCTCGTAGATCTTGTCGAACTCGGCCGCCTCGCCCTGTGCCGCGGCGATGATCTGCTGGGCATAGGCGTTGGCGTTGTTCTTGTTGGTCTGCGCTTCCTGCTGGGCGGCGGTGACTTGCTTGAAGTCCTCGTCCACCGCCTGCGGCGCCGCGGCCTTCTGGATCGCCACGCCCTGGATGCGAATGCCTGCGTTGTACTCGTCCAGGATCTGCTGGATGCTCTGCTGCACGCGCGCTTCGATGCGCGAGCGGCCTTCGCCGATCGCCTCGTTGAGCGTGGTGGTGGCGATCACCGCGCGCATCGCGCTCTCGGCGGTGGCGCGCACCGTGTCGGTCGGCCGCGCGATCTGGAACACGTAGTCGGGGGCGCTGCGAATGTCCCAGCGCACCGAATAGGCCAGGTCGACGATATTCTGGTCGCCGGTCAGCATCAGGTTTTCGCCGCTGGTCGGGAAATTCTCGGTGCGGATGTTGGCGACGTCCACCGTCTCGACCATCTGCAAGGGCGCGGGCAGCGTCAGCCGCACGCCCGGAGTGAGCGTGGTGGAATAGCTGCCCAGTGACGTCACCACGCCGCGCTCCCGCGGGCCGATCGGATGGATGCTGGTGTAGAGCACCCAAATGGCGAGCAGCGCGCCGATGACGATCAGCCACAAGCGGCTGCCGCTCGGCATACCGGGCATGCCGCCGCCGCCACGGGCGCGCTTGAGCAGATCCTCCAGCGAGTTGCCGCCGCCGGGCTTGGGCCGGCGTCCCTCAGGTGGGAAGGACCAGGGATTGCGCGGGCCTTTGCCGCCGCCCCCACCGTCATTGCCGCCCCCGTTTCCGGAGCCGCCATTGCCGCTGCCACCGCCGCCGCCCCAGGGGCCGCGGGGAGCCTCGTTTTTCCAAATGGCGGGAAGCGCGCGCCAGCGCAGTAAGTTCACCATGCAAACCTTTATAAGGGTCCCCTCGCGGATTTACAGTGGCGCGGCGCGAATGTGCGCTTATGTCGCCGCGCATGACCACCGCAGCAGAACTCCAGGCGCTGCTCGCGCCGCTGGCCGCGGGCCGCGCGACGGCCCGTTTCGACAATGGACGCGCCGACATCGTGCTCGACGTGACGGGGCTCGCGCCCGCTACCCGTGACGCGCTGGAGGCCGATGTCCGCGCTGCCGCCACTTCGGTGCCGGGTGTCACCGAGGTCCGCGTGCTCCAGACCAGCGAGCGGCGCGTCCGCCGGCTGATCGCCGTGGCGAGCGGGAAGGGCGGGGTGGGCAAGTCCACCGTCGCCGCCAATCTGGCGATCGCGCTGGCCAAGCGCGGGCGGCGCGTCGGGCTGGTCGATGCCGACATCTATGGCCCGTCGCAGCCCAAGCTCCTGTCGGTCGAGGGCATTCGCCCCGAAGCGCGCGACAAGACGATGATCCCGATCCCAACGCGCTTTGGCGTGCCGATGCTGTCGATGGGCGGGCTGGTCGCCGAGGGGCAGGCGGTCGCCTGGCGCGGGCCGATGGCGGGCAGCGCGCTCACCCAGATGGTCGATGCCGATTGGGGCGATGCCGAGCTGCTGATCCTCGACCTGCCGCCCGGCACCGGCGACGTGCAGCTCACCATGATCCAGAAGCACAAGCCGGCCGGCGCGGTGATCGTCTCCACGCCGCAGGATCTGGCGCTGATCGACGCGACGCGGGCGATCGACCTGTTCACCAAGGTCGGCGTGCCGGTGATCGGGCTGATCGAAAACATGTCGGGCTATGCCTGTCCGCATTGCGGCGAAGTGTCGCACCCGTTCGGCGAGGGCGGGGCGGAGCGCGCGGCGGCACGCATGGACCTGCCGTTCCTCGGTCGGGTGCCGCTGGAAATGGCGATACGCCAGGCGTCCGACGCTGGCGAGCCGCCGGCCTGGGGGAACGGGCCGGAGGCGGAGACGTTCGCCGTTCTGGCGGCCAAGCTTGACGAGTGGCTGGCCGCAAACGGAGGCTGAACCATGCCGCTGACGCGCGACGACGATATCAAGCATTTGCTGGAGGAAACCCGCACCATCGCGATGATCGGCGCGTCCGACCGCCCCGATCGGCCGAGCTATGGCGTGATGGCATACCTGCAAAGCCGGGGGTACCGGGTGATCCCGGTCAACCCGCAGATCACCGGCGAGCATGTCCATGGCGAGTTCGTCTTCCGCGAGCTTTCGCAGATCGGCGAACCGATCGACATGGTCGACATCTTCCGCCGCCCCCAGGCCGCCGGCGAGGCGGTGGACGAAGCCATCGCCGCGGGCGCCAAGTCGGTCTGGCTCCAGATCGGTGTGATCAACGAGGAAGCCGCCGCCCGCGCCGAAGCCGCCGGGCTGAAAGTAGTGATGGACCGTTGCCCCAAGATCGACATTCCGCGGTTGGGGGTGGGGAAGGTCGCCTAAAGATTTCCCATTGCCTCTAGCAACCGCTCGACGTCGCGCGCGTCCTGGTAAAGCCCGAAACCGATCCGCAGTACGTCGCCGCGCACGTCGACGATCACGTCCTGCGAATCCAGCGCGTCCTTCCACGCCGCGGCCTGCGGCGAGCGCAACGCCACGAACCGCGCTGGCGATCCCGGGTTGAGCAGTTCGGCCGCGGCCGGCAACGCCGCCAGCACCCGCGCGCGCAGATCGTCGCAATGCGCGCTGATCGCCGCGGTGGTCAGCCCCTCATGCGCCAGCATGTCGCGCACCGCGACGAAGCGGTAGATGCCGGAGGGATCGAACGTCGCGCCCATGAAGCGCATCGCATCGGGCGCATAGCCGACCTTCTCCGGCGGCAGCGACAGATCGTCGAACTCGGCATACCAGCCGGTGATCTCGGGCCGCGCGCCGAAGCCGGGCGGGGCGTGCAGGAACGCGCAGCCTTCACCCGCCATCGCATATTTGTAGCCGCCGGCCATGTAGAACACCCGGTCCGCCACGCCCGACAGATCGGTCGGCACCGCCATGAAGCCGTGATAGCCGTCGATCACCACCCATGGCCCTTCCGGCCGGGCCAGCGCCGCCAGCGCCGCAATATCCTCGAACACGCGGCCGGTGCCGAACTGGACATGGCTGGCGAAGACCAGGTCGTGCTTGCCCCTGGCGGCGCGCTCGGCCAGCTGGTCCATGGGCACACGCTCCACCTTGGCCGCGCCGCTCTCTTCCCAACGCAGACTCTGGCGGCGGAAGCTGTGGAATTCGCCATCGCTTGCCAGGATGCGAAGCGGCCGGCGGGGCAGGGCCGAGGCGATACGCAGCAGCAGCTCGTGCGTGTTCGGCGCGAACACCACCGTGCTCCTGTCCGGCAGGTTCAGCTCGGCGGCGACATGATCCTGCGCGCCGGGCCAGATTTCCTCCATCACCCGCCCCCATTTGCGGTCGGCGAGCCGCGCGGCATCGTCCCAGGCGGCAAGCTGGCCGAGATAGGAGGCGTCGGGCCAGAGGTGATGGCTGTGCGCGGCGAAATGGGTGCGGTCGGGCGCGGCGGCGGTCGCGCGCTGGAACAGATGCTTGTAGCTGGCGCTCACAGTTCGGTCCGCAGCGACCAGAGTTCGGGAAAGGCGCGCTTGGTCAGCGTCGATTCGAGATAGGAAACGCCCGCGGTGCCGCCGGTGCCCATCTTCATGCCGATCACTCGGCTGACGGTCACCACATGCTTGTGCCGCCACGTCGCCATCGCGTCATCGATATCGACCAGCTTTTCGGCGAGCTGGTACAGGTCCCAGTGCGTGGGCGTGTCGCGATAGACCTGCGTCCACGCCGCGCGCACGCCGTCGCTCGGCTGATAAGGCTGGGTCCAGTCGCGCGACAGCGCCGCCCCCGGCAGCGCGAACCCCGCCGCCGCCAGCGCGGCATTGGCATCGTCCCACAGGCTGGGCGTCTGCGCATATTGGGTGCTGAGCGGCCCCGGCACCCCGCCGCCGCGCAGGCCCAGCAGCACCTCGACCGCACGGAACTGGTCGGACTGGAAGCCCGAACTCGGCCCCAGCACTTCGCGGAAGCGCGTGTAATCGCTCGGCGTCATCGTCGCTAGCACGTCCCAGCTCAGCGTCATCACCGCCTGGATCCGGCTGACCCGCGCCAGGTTCTTATACGCCTCGATCAGCTTGCCCGATCGAACCAGATCCTTCGCGAGCAGCAGCTCGGCGATGATCTGCTTGAGCCACAGCTCCTTGGTCTGGTGGATGATGATGAACAGCAGCTCGTCGTGCCGGTCCGACAGCGGGTGCTGCGCGTCGAGCAACTGGTCGAGGGCGAGGTAGCGCCCATAGGTCATGGGTTCGGTCATGGCCGCGATCCTAGGCGCTCCAGACCGCCCGCGCCATGGCGATCACCCGAGCAGGCCGGGCACGCCCCGCCGCCGCTTCCAGTCGAGCGGGACATGGATGCGCTGGTCCCAGCGTCCGTCCCAGTCGGGGTGGAGCCCCTGCGCCTGCAGCGCCGCGACGACGTCGTTGGCCACCTGCAGTGCGGGGCCCTCGCCATCCTCGCACGCGCCATAAGCGAGATACACGCCGCTTCCTTCGACCGCGGCGTCGGTGTCTTGGAAATGGTAGAAGGTGTAGCCATGGGCGGGGAGTCCGGCGTCCTTCGCGGCCTGCACCTCTTCCCAGATCTCGTTGGACCCGCATGTCATACAGCAGGTGAAGTTCTGGCGAGCGATGATCCCGTCTTGCTCCAGCGCGGCAAAGGCGGTGTCGAGCCGGTCGCAATCCGTCACCGCCGGCCAGCTTGCCTCGGCCCGGGCATGTTCGGCCAGTACGTCGCGCAGGATCCTGGGCGCCTCGCGGCGCACCACGACGGGGTCGATCTCCTCCTCGAAATAGTGGGCGAGGTTGGTGAGGATCACATCCTCGTCATCGAACCCGGCCGCGACATCGCGGCGGATCTTGTCGCGCAGATCCGCCAGCGGATCGGCGGCGTCTCCCACGGGCGCGTCGCTTATGGAGGGCGGCGTGGACTCGCTTGCGCGAGCCCAGCCGAACAGTCGGTCAAAGAAGCGCTTCATCTCTGTCTCCAACCGATCGCGAGCGCGCTCAGTCGCGCAGCAGCTCGTTGATCCCGGTCTTGGAACGCGTCTGCGCGTCCACCGTCTTGACGATCACCGCGCAATAGAGCGACGGTCCGCCCTCGGCACCCGGCAGCGATCCCGGCACCACCACGGCATAAGGCGGCACTTCGCCGCGATACACCTTGCCGGTCGCACGATCGACGATCTTGGTCGACGCGCCTAGATACACGCCCATCGACAGCACCGCGCCGTCGCCGACGCGCACGCCTTCGGCCACTTCCGATCGTGCGCCGATGAACGCGCCGTCGCCGATGATCACCGGATCGGCCTGGAGCGGCTCGAGCACGCCGCCAATGCCTGCGCCGCCCGAGATATGAACGTTCCTGCCGATCTGCGCGCAGCTGCCGACCGTCGCCCAGGTATCGACCATGGTGCCTTCACCGACATAGGCGCCGATATTGACGAAGCTGGGCATCAGCACCGCGCCCTTGCCGATGAACGATCCACGGCGCACCACGCTGCCGGGCACCGCCCGGAAGCCTGCCGCGCGGAACGCGGCATCGTCCCAGTCGGCGAACTTGAGCGGCACCTTGTCGAACCAGCCGCCCTGCATCGGCGCATTGTCGTTGAGGCGGAAGCTGAGCAGCACCGCCTTTTTCAGCCACTGGTTGACCTGCCAGCCGTCGCCCACCGGCTCCGCCACGCGCGCTTCGCCGCGGTCGAGCAGTGCCAGCGCTTCGTTCACCGCGTCGCGCACCGCCCCTTGCGTGGTCAGGCCAAGCTCGGCCCGATCTTCCCAGGCGGCGTCGATGGTGGTTTGCAGGTCGCTCAATTCAATCCTCCAAGATGTCGTGCAGCCAGGACCCCAGGTCGCTGACGGTGTAATCGATGAAGCTGCGGTCTTCGTCGGGCGTCTGTTCAGAGCCGTTGTCGATCCACACCGTGACCATGCCGATATCCTTCGCCGGCTTCAGGTTTCGCGCCATGTCCTCGACGAACAGCGACTCCCTTGGGTCGATGCCATAGGCTTGGCACATGCCGGCATAGGCGTCGGGATGCGGTTTGGGCTTGTAGTTGGTGGCGTGGACGTCGTGCACCGCTTCGAAGGTGCGGCCCAGCCCCAGACGGTCGAGCACCTTCTCCGCGTACGGCGCGTCGCCATTGGTGAAGACCAGCTTGCGCCCGGGCAGCCGCGCCAGCGCCTGGATCAGCGCTTCGTTCTGCTCCAGCACGCTCATGTCGACGTCGTGGACGAAATCGAGATAATGATACGGGTCCACCGCATGCTCGGTCATCAGCCCCGACAGGGTGGTGCCGTGCGCGTGGAAATAGCCCTTTTGCACGCGGTGCGCTTCCTCGGGCGAGCAATTTAGCAGCGTGCGGACATATTCCCCGATCCGCGCATCGATCATCGCGAACAGGTTCGCGCTGACCGGATACAGCGTGTTGTCGAGGTCGAAAATCCAGTTGCGGACGTGCGACAGAGCCGGGATCATGACGGGGGGTTAGGCGCGCGCGCGCGGGCTATCAAGCACGTCTTTGTCCGCCGTCGTGACGCACGCGGACGAGTTTCGCTTTGCTCGCGGCGACCAGAACTATCTAGCGCCGCCCCGTCCCGCTTCCCATCTGCGGGCCATGACCGCTTATTCCCTGCTCGACCTCGTCCCCATCGTTCAGGGCGGGACCGCCGCCCAGGCCTTTGCCAATGCCGCCGACCTGGCGAAGCATGCCGAGGATCTCGGCTATTCGCGCTACTGGGTCGCCGAGCATCATGGCATGGAGGGGATCGCCAGCGCCGCGACGGCAGTGGTGATCGGCCATGTCGGCCAGGCGACCAGCCGCATCCGCGTCGGCGCGGGCGGCATCATGCTGCCCAACCATTCGCCGCTTCAGGTGGCCGAGCAGTTCGGCACGCTGGACGCGCTGTTCCCCGGGCGCATCGATCTGGGGCTGGGGCGTGCCCCGGGCTCCGACCAGCGCGTCAGCCGCGCGATCCGCCGCGGCATGGGCGGCAATGGCGAGGAATTCCCGCAGGACGTTCTCGAGCTTCAGGGCTATTTCGCCGACGATCCCAAGCTCGGCATTCGCGCGACGCCCGGCGCCGGCGCGGACGTGAAGCTGTGGATTCTGGGCTCCAGCCTGTTTGGCGCGCAATTGGCGCCGATGCTCGGGCTTCCTTATGCCTTCGCCTCGCATTTCGCACCGGGGCTGATGATGGAGGCGGCGGACACCTATCGCCGCAACTTCCGCCCCTCGTCCGTGCTCGACAAGCCGCATCTGATGCTCGGCTTCAACGTGTTCGCCGCCGACACCGACGAGGAGGCCGAATATCTCGCCACCTCGCAGCAACAGGCGTTCGTCGCGATCCGCACGGGCCAGGCGATCCAGCTCCCGCCGCCGGTGCGCGGTTATCGCGAAAGCCTCGGCGCGCACGGCCAGGCCGCACTCGACCAGTTCTTGTCGGCATCCGCCACGGGCAGCCCGGAAACGGTGCGCCGCGGCCTCGCCGCCTTCATCGAGCAAACGGGCGCCGACGAACTGATGCTTACCAGCGCGATGTTCGACCACCAGGCGCGCCGCCGCAGCATCGGGATCGCGGCGGAGGTGATGCAGGGGCTTTGAAGCGGATAGGGCCGGCGGTGCGCTGACTCGCGGCCGGAACCCGCGCTGCCGCCAGGCGTAGCCAGCGTCGTGCCCGATCCCGTTCTTCTCTGGTTCCGTCAGGACCTTCGCCTTCAGGACCAGCCCGCCCTCCACGCCGCGGTGGAGGCTGGTGCGGTCATCCCGGTCTATATCCTCGATGACGAGACGCCGGGCGATTGGCGGATTGGCGGGGCGCAGCGCTGGTGGCTGCACCACAGCCTGTCCAGCTTGGCGCAAAGCCTGAAGGAAAAGGGCAGCCGCCTGATCCTGCGCCGCGGCCGCGCCCAGGCCGTGCTCCCGGACCTCCTTGCCGAGACGGGTGCGCGTCGGATCCACGCGATAAGCCACTATGAACCCTGGTGGCGCGAGGCCGAGGACGCGCTTGGCGACGCGCTGTGCCTGCATGCCGGCAATCACCTTGCCCCGATCGAGCATATCACCACCGGCGCGGGCCAGCCGTACCGGATTTATTCGTCCTTCTGGCGCGCGCTTCAGCAGTTCCTGCCCCCCGAAGCGCCGCTTGCGGAGCCCGAGCGCATCCCCGGGCCCGACAGATGGCCGGCCAGTGATGCGTTGGCCGATTGGGCGCTGCTGCCGACACGGCCGAACTGGGCAAAGGCGTTCGGCGACGACTGGCGGCCCGGCGAGGCCACGGCACTCGAAAGGGCGGAAGACTGGGCCGAGCGCGTCGGGAGCTATGAGGAAGCGCGCAACCTGCCCACGCAAGCGGAGGGCACGTCCCGCCTGTCGCCGCATCTGCATTTCGGCGAAATCTCGCCGCGCCAACTCTACGCGCAGGTGAGCGGCGCAACCGATGCCGACAAGTTCCTCAAGGAACTCGCCTGGCGCGACTTCACCGACGGCGTCATTCGCGCGCTGCCCGATTATGCCAGCCGCAACGGCCGTCCGAAATATGATGCGCTGCGCTGGCGCACGGGTGAGGACGCGCAGGCCGATCTGAAGGCGTGGCAGACCGGGTGCACCGGCTATCCGATCGTCGACGCCGGCATGCGCCAGCTCTGGGTCAGCGGCTGGATGCACAACCGCGTCCGCATGATCACCGCGAGCTTCCTGGTGAAGCATCTGCTGATCGACTGGCGGGTGGGCGAGCGCTGGTTCTGGGACTGCCTGGTCGACGCCGACTATGGCAACAACGCAGTCAATTGGCAGTGGATCGCCGGGACCGGCATCGACGCCAACATGTTCAGCCGCATCATGGCGCCGCTCAGCCAGTCGGAGAAGTTCGGCGCGGGCGACTATATCCGCCACTGGGTGCCCGAGCTTGCCGGGCTTTCGGACGACGCGATCCACGATCCCGACGCCGCCGGCTGCCGGCCTGCGGACTATCCGGCCAAGATCATCGGCCACCGCGAGGGCCGCGAGCGGGCACTCGCCGCCGCCCGCACGCTCGGCTGAGCCGCAGGGCTAGGCGAGGTCTGCCTGGCCGATCAGCGTCAGCACGTCGCCGATCAGCACCCGCATCGCCGCGCGTGCCCGCTCCGGATCGCGCGCCGCGATCGCGTCGCGCACGGCGGCATGTTCGGCCAGGCTGGCAGTGTGCCCCTTGATCCGGTTGGTGAAGCGGATCGAAGTGCGCAGCGCCGTGCTCACCACGTCGCGGAACTGGGCATAAAAGGGGTTTTCCGACGCGCGCAGGATCGCGACGTGAAAGGCGATGTCGGCGTCGAGTGGATCGTCGTCGCCGCGCTCGGCGGCTTCCATCCGGTCGAGTCCGGACGAAATCGCGCGCAGATCGTCCGCGCTCGCCACGCGCGCCGCCAGCGCCGCAGCTTCGGGCTCGATCGCCACGCGCAGCTCGTTGAACTGGCGCAGCAGATCGATCGAGAATTTGCGTTCCAGCAGCCAGCGCAGCACATCGGTGTCGAACAGGTTCCAGTTCTGCGACGGCTGCACCACCGTGCCCTGGCGTGGACGGGCGCTCAGCAGCCCCTTGGCGGTGAGCATTTTCACCGCTTCGCGCGTCACCGAGCGGCTGACGCCGTGCTGTTTCGCCAGTTCCGCCTCAGTCGGGAACACTTCCTGCTCATAGTGCCCGGTGACGATGGCGCGCCCCAAGCTGTCGAGCATGCCATAGGTCAGGTTTCGCCCCAGCTGCGGACGCTCGGCGCGGCTTCCCAGGCTTGGATAATTGGTGGCCATGGCCTTGTTCAAACCCTCTTCCACTGCGGGGATCGTTCGCGCGGACCCGCATTTTTGACGCACGTTAGCGGTATGGCGTCGCTGGACAAGGCAAATAAATACGATAAATGAACAGCAGCGGCTCGGCTTGCCGCAATCATGACGCGGATAGCCCGGCACAAGCCGGCGGCGCGGGCACCTTAGGGGAAGGACGCCATGACCAGTCTCTCGCAGATCGATCTGATCGTCGTCATCGTGTACGCGATCGGCATATTCGGGCTCGCCCAATGGGTCAGCCGCGAAAAGGCGGGTCACGCCAAGGACACGTCCGATTATTTCCTCGCGTCCAAGTCGCTCCCCTGGTGGGCGATCGGCGCGTCGCTGATCGCGGCCAACATCTCGGCCGAACAGATCGTCGGCATGTCGGGATCGGGCTATGCCATTGGCCTCGCGATCGCGTCGTACGAGTGGATGGCCGCGCTCACGCTGCTGATCGTCGGCAAGTTCTTCCTGCCGATCTTCCTGCGTAACGAGATCTATACGATGCCGCAGTTCCTGGAGCAGCGGTACGGGAAGATCCTGCCGGTGCTGATGGCGGTGTTCTGGCTCGCGCTCTATGTGTTCGTGAACCTCACCTCGATCATCTGGCTCGGCTCGATCGCGGTCAACAAGGTGGCCGGCGTCGACCAGGACGCCGCGCTGATTGCGCTCGGCGCGTTTGCGCTGCTCTATCAGCTGTACGGCGGGCTCAAGGCCGTCGCGCTGACCGACATCGTCCAGGTCACGTTGCTGGTGCTGGGCGGCCTCGTCATCTCGTATCTGACCCTGAACGAGATCAGCGGAGGGCAGGGCGTGATCGCCGGCTTCGGCGTCCTCACCGATCGCGTCCCCGGCCACTTCGACATGATCCTGTCGAGCGATCACCCCTTCTACAAGGATCTGCCCGGCATCTCGGTGCTGGTCGGCGGCATGTGGATCGCCAACCTCTCTTATTGGGGCTTCAACCAGTATATCATCCAGCGCGCGCTCGCGGCCAAGAACCTGGGCGAGGCGCAAAAGGGCGTGGTGTTCGCCGCGTATTTGAAGCTCATCATGCCGGTGATCATCGTGCTCCCGGGAATCGCCGCGGTGATCCTGGCGCCCGAGCTGGGCAAGCCCGACGAAGCCTATCCCACGATGATGCGCCTGCTGGCGCCCGGACTGCTCGGTCTGGTGTTCGCAGCGTTGATCGCCGCGATCATCGCCTCGACCGCGTCCAAGATCAATTCGATCGCGACCATCTTCACCCTGGACCTCTATGCCAAGGGCCGCGGCATCAATACGCGCGGGGAGAACGGCACCGGCGTTGAGGGACAGGAAAAGCACCTCGTGCTTGTTGGCCGCATCGTCGCCGCCGTGGCGGTGGTGATCGCGCTGATCGCCGCGCGTCCGCTGATCGGCCAGTCGGATCAGGCCTTCCAGTTCATCCAGGAATTCTCCGGCTTCTTCACGCCGGGCATCACCGTGATCTTCCTGCTCGGCCTGTTCTGGAAGGGCGCGCGCGAATGGGGCGCGATCGTCGCCGCGATTGCATCGGTATTGCTTTCCTATGCGTTCAAGGTCGGCATGCCGGACTTCCCTTTCATGAACCGCATGGGCCTCGTCTTCCTGATCAGCCTGGCGCTGGCGGTGATCGTCTCGCTGGTGGTCAAGGGACGCGGCGACGCCAACCGAGTCACGATGGAAGGCGTCAGCTTCGGCACCCCGGCGACGTTCAATATCGCAGGGGTCGGCGTGATCCTGATCCTGATCGCACTCTACGCAACCTGGTGGTGAACTGATGTCGGTGTTCGGTGCGCGTTTCCTGGCGGTCGATTGGGGTACCACCAATCGCCGCGTCTTCCTGATCGAAGACGGGCAAGTCGCCCGCACCGAACGCGACGATCGCGGCGTGACCGCCGTGACCCCCGGCGACTTCGACCAGGAAGCGGCGGGCATCCGCGAGCGCTTCGGCGACCTGCCGATGCTGCTCGCCGGCATGGTCGGCTCCACCATCGGCTGGCAGGTGGCGCCCTATGTCGCGGCACCTGCGGGCGTACCCGAGCTTGCCGCCGGCCTGGTCTGGATCGATGATCGTACCGCCATCGTGCCCGGCATCTCCACCCTGATCGCCGGACGGCCTGACGTCATGCGCGGCGAGGAAGTCCAACTGCTCGGCGCGGTCGCCGCGGGCCTTGTCCCCGACGACGCGCTGCTCGCCCAGCCCGGCACGCACTGCAAATGGGTGTATATGGCCGGCGGCCGGGTCGCCGATTTCACCACCGCGATGACCGGCGAGCTGTTCGCGCTTTTGAAGAAGCACGGCCTGCTCGCATCTCAGCTTACCGCGGAGGTGACGCCCGGCACTGCGTTTCTGGAAGGGGTAGAGGAAGGCCGCCGCCGCGATCTCGCCGCGTCCTTGTTTGGCATTCGCGCCGCCAAGATGCTGGGCACGCGCGAGGATGCGGACGCCGCGGCTTTTGCCTCGGGCCTGCTGATCGGTGCCGATGTCGCCGCGCGGCTCGAGACCAGCGGCCACGACACTGTCCACATCCTCGCCGATCCGATGCTCGGCGGGCTGTACGCCGCGGCAATTGAAGCCCAAGGTCGCACCGCCCATTTAGTTGACAGCCACGCCGCGTTCGTCGCCGGCATCAACGAGATCGCAAAACAATGAGCCATATCACCGCCTTCGACGCCGCCTTCGCGCGCTGCCCGCTGATCGCCATTCTGCGCGGGGTGAAGCCCGATGAAGTCGATGGCATCGGTGAGGCGCTGGTCGAGGCCGGCTTCACCCTGATCGAAGTGCCGATGAACTCGCCCGATCCGCTCAACAGCGTCGCGCGCCTCGCCAAGCGCTTCGAGGGGCGGGCGATCATCGGCGCCGGCACGGTACTCAACGTCGATCAGGTCGAGGCGGTCCGCGCCGCCGGGGGCACCATGATCATCTCCCCGAACGCCAACACGCAGGTGATCGCCGCCAGCGCCGCCGCGGGCCTGGTCTCGCTCCCCGGCGTCGCGACGCCGACCGAGGCCTTTGCCGCCATCGACGCCGGCGCTACCGCGCTCAAGCTGTTCCCGGCAGAGGCTGCCAGCCCAAGCGTGCTCAAGGCAATGCGCGCCGTCCTCCCCAAGGACATGCGCCTGCTGCCGGTCGGCGGCATCGCTCCCGACAATATGGGCCCCTGGCGCGAAGCCGGCGCCACCGGTTTCGGTCTGGGTTCGGCGCTGTATAAGGTCGGCCTCACCGCCGACCAGGTCGGCGCCAATGCCCGCGCCTTTGTTGCTGCCCTGGCCTGAGGAAAAGTTCGATGCGCTACGCCGTTCTAGCCGCCACGCTTGCGCTCGCCGCCTGCGGTGAAACCGCCACGCCCAATGCGTCGGTCGACAACACGACTTCCGGCGAACAGGCCAACGACATCGCCGCCGATCCCTTTGGCGCCACCGGCGCGCCCGGCGCGGACTTGACCGACAACGGGGTCAATGACGGCGCGGCTGGCCTGGACGCCGACCGGGCACAGAACGCAACCGAGTAACCAGGTCCTTTCCGGAAGGGGGGCGGGGGATCAGCAAAGCTGGTGGAGAGGTAGTCTCTGCGAGCGAGTCCCATGACGCACATACTCCTCCACCACGCAGTTGCGTGCGCGGTTCCCCTCTCATCCGGGGAAGATTGAGGTACCCGTCGAGGAACCGGTTATTATTGCGCGTCGGGCCCCATCAGCGCAGGCCCATCGCTCCGCGCGTCCAGCATCGAATCGCCGCCCAGCGTCCGGTACAGCGTCACCAGATTGCTTGCCTGGGTCAGCCGCGTCGTCACCAGCGTCCGCCGTGCCGCGTACAAGGACCGCTGCGCGTCCAGCGTTGCCAGGAACGTATCGATCCCGCCGCGATAGCGTGCTTCGGCCAGCCGATAGGTGTCCGCCGCCGCCTCGGCTTGCGCACCCGTCGCGCGCAGCTGCTCGGTCACGGTCCCGCGCCGGGCCAGCGCGTCCGCCACTTCGCGAAACGCGATCTGGATGGTGCGCTCATAGGCCGCAACCGACGCATCGCGCTGCGCCTGGGTCAGCCGCACGCCCGCCCGCGCCGCCCCGGCATTGAAGATCGAGTAATTGGCGTTCGCGCCGCCTGACCAGGTGAAGGCACCGCCGCGGAACAATCCGGCCAGTGCATCGCTCGCCAGTCCCAGCACGCCGGTCAGGGTGATGCGCGGGAACAACGCCGCGCGGGCCGCGCCGATCTCGGCATTGGCGGCACGCAGCGTATATTCCGCCTGCACCACATCGGGCCGGCGCAGCAGCACTTGCGAGTCCACCCCGGCGGGCAGTTCGGTGACGCTCGGCGCGGCCTCATCGATCGAGCGCGGCAGCAGCGTCTCGGCGACGGGATTGCCGACCAGCAGCTGCAATGCGTTCACATCCTGCGCCAGCGCAGTAGTCTGCAAGGCAAGATCGGCGCGTGCGCCTTCCAGGATCTGTTCGGCCTGGCGCAGATCCGTGCGGGGCGCGATGCCGCCCTGCAGCCGGGCGCGCGTCAGCCGCACGCTTCGCTCGGCGCTCTCCGCGGTATCCTGCGCAATGGCGAGCAGGCTCTTGTCCGCGGCATAGGTCAGCCACGCATCGGCAATGTCGCCGATCAGCGTCAGCCGAGTTGCCCGCGCCGCCGCCTCCGTCGCAAAATAGCGGTTCTGCTCGGCTTCGGTCAGCGAGGCAATCCGCCCGAACAGGTCCAGTTCGAACGCGGTCACGCCACCGCTCGCCGAAAAGCGCGTCCGGGTGCCCGAACCCGAACCAGTGACGGCCGTGCCGGTGCCGGTGCCGCTTCCTCCCGCGGTTCCGCCTGTTCCCGTTCCTCCGGTGCCCGTTCCTCCGGTGCCCGTTCCTCCGGTGCCAGTGCCGCCATTGCCGGTGCCGCTGTTGCCGCCGGTAACCGTCGACCCACTACCGGACCCGCCCGAAACCGTGCCGCCCAGGCCCGCGCCGATCTCCGGCAGCAAGTCGGCGCGCTGGATGCGATACTGCTCGCGCGCGATGCGGATGTTCGCCGCCGCCACGCGCAGGTCGGGATTGTTGATCAGGGCCTGGCGGATCAGCGCCTGCAGGCGCTGATCGCGAAAGATGTCCTGATACGTCACCGCCGGCAACGCCGCTTCGCTTTGCGCGAGGTACGCGTCGCCTAGCGGCCAGCTCGGCGGCACAGGCGTTTCGGGCCGCACATAATCCGGCGCCATCGTCTTGCAGCCTGCCAGCGTTGCGCTCGCCAACAGCACCAGCGCTGCGCGTTTCATGTGGTTCATGCCGTCGCCTCCGGACGATTGCGGCGCGTCCGTTTGCGGATAGCCTCGAGCCCGTCGCGGACCCCGCGGCGCACCAGCACGAAGAACAGCGGGATATAGAAGATCGCCAGCACCGTCGCGGTGATCATGCCGCCGATCACCGCCGTGCCGATCGCGATTCGGCTGTTGGCGCCCGCACCGGTAGAGATCGCGAGCGGCAGCACGCCGAAGATGAAGGCAAGGCTGGTCATCAGAATTGGGCGGAGGCGAAGCCGCGCAGCTTCCATCGCAGCCTCGATCACGCGCTTGCCCTGCTTCTCCGCACGCTCGGCGAATTCGATCATCAGGATCGCGTTCTTCGCCGCCAGCCCCATGGTCGTCAGCAGCCCGATCTGGAGATACACGTCGTTTTGCAGTCCACGCAGCGTCACGGCGAATACCGCGCCGACCAGCCCGAGCGGAATGACCAGCAACACCGCGACCGGAATCGACCAGCTTTCGTACAGCGCGGCCAGGCACAGGAACACCACCAGCAACGACAGGCCGTAAAGCAGCGGCGCCTGCCCCGACGACAGCCGCTCTTCATAAGACAGCCCTGACCATGCGACCGAGAGGCCGGGAATCTGGCGCGCCAGTGCCGCGATCCGGTCCATCGCTTCGCCTGACGAAGCGCCGGGCGCGGCCTGACCCTGGACCTGGTAGGAGGGCACGCCATTGAACCGCGACAGCGTCGTGGGGGTGACGCTCCAGCCGGTGCTGGCGAACGAAGTGAAAGGCGCCATCTGTCCGCTGTTCGTGCGCACGAACCACAATCCCAGATCGGTTGGCTCGGCCCGGTACGGCGCGTCGCCTTGGACATAGACGCGTTTCACTCGGCCGCGGTCGATGAAGTCGTTGACGTAGCGTCCGCCCCAGGCCGCGGCCAAGGTCGAATTGACGTCGCCCTGGTTGATGCCCAACGCGGCCAGCTTCTGCTGGTCGACATTGACGCGCAGGGTGGCGTTATCGGGAAGCTCGTTCAGCCGCACGCGGTCCAGCTGCGAATCCTGGTTTGCGGCCGCGATCAGCCGGTCGCGCGCGGCGTTGAACTCGGCCTGTGTGAGACCGCCGGTATTCTGAAGCTGCATTTCGAAGCCGCTGGTCTGTCCCAGCCCGCGAATGGCGCCGGGTACCAGCGCGAACACTTCCGCATCGCGAAAGCCGCGGAAAGCGTTTGAAGCGCGTGCGACGATCGCTTCAGCCGTGTTCTCGGCGCCTTCGCGCGCTTCCCAAGGCGCCAGGTTCAGGAACGCCGCGCCGGTGTTCTGCCCGCTGGCTCCCCCGCCGCCGCCGGCGATGGTGAACAGCGTGCCCACGTTGTTGCGCTCCTGCTCCAGCCAATAGCGTTCAACCGCACGCTGCACCTCCACGGTGCGCCCCTGCGTCGCGCCTGCGGGCAGACGGAACTGGACGCGCGCGGCGCCCTGGTCCTCGTTCGGCAGGAAGCCGGTCGGCAGCCGCACGAACAGCAGCGCGAGCAGCACCAGCACAATCGCGTAGATCGCCAGAACCAGCCATTTGCGGTCGACCACGACCTGTACAGAGCGGACATATCGCTCCGTGCCCCGCTCGAACCCGCGGTTGAACTTGTCGCGCGCAGCCCCGAAAAAGGCGCCGGCGCGCGGCAGCCGTCGTTCGACCCACCCGGCGTGCTGTTCGTTTTTGGGCTTCAGCAACGTGGCGGTCAGCGCTGGCGAGAGGATCAGCGCCACCAGCACCGACAGGATCATCGCCGACACGATGGTGATGGAGAACTGGCGATAGATCACTCCGGTCGATCCGCCGAAGAACGCCATCGGCAGGAACACCGCGGACAGCACCAGCGCGATAGCGACCAGCGCGACCTGGATCTCGTCCATCGACCGGATCGTCGCTTCCCGGGGGCTGAGCTCGGGGTCTTCCTCCATCAACCGCTCGACATTCTCGACCACCACGATCGCGTCGTCGACCAGCAGCCCGATCGCCAGCACCAGCCCGAACAGCGTGAGCGTATTGATCGAGAAGCCCGCGACCGAGAAGATCGCGAAAGTGCCCAGCAGCACCACGGGCACTGCGATTGCCGGGATCAGCGTCGCGCGCCAGCTTTGCAGGAACACGAACATAACGATCACCACCAGGATGATCGCCTCGATCAGCGTCTTGACGACTTCCTGGATCGACAGGCGGATGAACGTGGTCGTGTCGTTGGCATAGGCCACCTTGAAGCCCGGCGGGAAGCCGCGCGACAGCCGGTTGAGCTCGGCTTTCACGGCTTCGGCAGTGGACAGGGCGTCGGCGCCCGGCGCCAGGCTGATCGACAGGCCCGCACCCGGATGCCCGTTGATCCGGGTGATGACGGCATAGCTTTCCGCACCCAGTTCCACCCGCGCGACGTCCTCCAGCCGTACGGTCGCGCCGTTGGTCTGCGTCTTGAGGATGATCGCCTTGAACTGCGCCGGAGTCTGCAGGCGCGACTGGGCCGTCACGACTGCGTTCAGCCGCTGCTCGCTGGGCATCGGCGTGCCGCCGATCTCGCCGGCGGCAACCTCGGTGTTCTGGTTCTGGATTGCCGTGATCACGTCGGACGGCATCAGCTGGTAGGACGCCAGCCGATCGGGGTTCAGCCAGATGCGCATGGCATAAGGCGCGCCGTACACGTCGGTTTCGCCCACGCCTTCCACGCGGCCCAGCGGATCCTGGAGGTTCGACGCCAGGTAATCGGACACGTCCTGGTTGGTGCGCTGGTCGGTCTCGTCATACACGCCCACAAGCAGGAGCTGGTCGGCGTTGGACTTGGTGACGCGCAAGCCCTGCTGCTGCACCTGCGCAGGCAACCGCGACAGCGCCTGTTGCACCTGGTTCTGCACCTGCACCTGCGCGATGTCGGGGTCGGTGCCCTTTTCGAAGGTGACCGACACCGTGGATTGCCCGCGCGAGTTGGACGACGAGCTGAAATACAGCAGCCCGTCGATCCCGGTCAGCTGTTGTTCGATCACCTGCGTGACTGAGTTCTGGATCGTTTCCGCCGACGCGCCGGGATAGGTGGCGCGCACATTGACCTGGGGCGGCGCCACATCGGGATATTGCGCGATCGGCAGCGTCAGGATCGCGCCGACGCCCGCCAGCATGACGATGATCGCGAGCACCCAGGCGAATATCGGGCGATCGATGAAGATCCGCGACATTAGTTGCCCTTCGCCTGGCCCGAACCGCCCGCGGCACCGCCGCCGCCCTTGGGCGCGGCGATCTTCTGCGGCGTGGTGGCCGGCACTGGCCGGATCTCCGCGTCGGGCCGCAGGTTCGCGGTGCCCTGCACGATCACCTTGTCACCCGGGGCCAGCCCCTGCGTCACGATCCAATACGCGCCCTGGGTCCGCTCGGCGATCACCGTGCGCGCCACTGCGCGGTTGCCCGGGCCGACGACATACACGGTCGCATTTCCCTTGGGATCGCGCGACACGCCCGCCTGCGGCACCAGGAATGCCTGCGTGTCGATCGCCTGGGCGAACTGCGCGCGCACGAACATGCCCGGCAGCAGCAGCCCCTCGGGATTGTCGAACCGCGCGCGCAGCGTCACCGTGCCGGTATTCTGGTCCACCACCACTTCGGAGAACTGGACGGTGCCGGTCCGCCCGAAGTCGCTGCCATCCTCCAGCACCAGCCGCACGGTCGCAGAGGCCGGGATCACCCCTTCCTTGGCCATCGCCTTGCGCAGCGAAAGCATCGCCGCGCTCGATTGCTGAATGTCAACAAAGATCGGGTCCAGCCGCTGGATCACCGCCAGCGGATCGGTCTGGTTGGTCGTCACCAGCGCACCCTCGGTCACCAGCGATCGGCCGATGCGCCCGGTGATCGGCGCGGGCACCTTGGTGAAGCGAAGATTGATCCGCGCGGTCTGCACCGCGGCATTGTTCTGCGCGACGGCGGCGTTGGCCTGCTGGGCCTGCGCCGCGACATCGGTATATTCCTGCTGGCTGACCGCCTCCATTTCGGCGAGCGGACGATAGCGCTGCGCCCGGATGCGCGCGGCATTGGCATTGGCCTGCGCGCTTTGCAGATTGGCCTGCGCCTGCGCGGCCTGCGCTTGATAGATGCTGGGGTCGATCTGGTAGAGCGTCTGCCCGGCCTTCACGATCGATCCTTCGGTGAAGAACCGCTTCTGGAGGATCCCGGCCACCTGCGGCCGCACCTCGGACATCTGATACGCAGTCACCCGCCCCGCCAGCTCGGTTGTCACCGGCACGCTCGTCGGCTGCACCACCACGAATCCGACCTGCGCCGGGCCGGTCGGCCCACGCCCGCCGCCCTTCTGTGCGGGATCCTTGCTCCCGCCGCATGACGCCAGCAGCGATGCCGCCGCCAGCAAAAGGACCGTGGATCGGCGGGCGCTCGTCATGGGGGATTGCTGCAAGATGTTCTGACCCGCTCTGCTAGCCCGCTGGGGGCAAAATTCAGTGAGGAAACAACGCCCATAGGGGGCTGGGCGGCAGGCATCTACAGCATAAATGTATCAGGATGTGTCAGCCATTTGGCACGAAAAGACAAAAGGCCGCCTCCCCGGGGGAGACGGCCTTTTCATTGCCTAGCCGCTGCGGCGAGCGACTATGTCTACTTATGCCTTCAGGCGAAAAGTGCGCCGAAGCGAACTGAAGCCTTGGGCGCCGCGAGCGGCATGGTGCAATGAGACATCAGATCACCTCCTTCCATGTTGTTGAACTCGAACGGGAATATGGGCGCGCGGAAAGGGATGTGAAGGGGGGTCAAATAAAAGTTTTCCCGGAACGGAGCGAGTGGATCTTCAATCCTCCCCCGGAGGGGAGGGGGACCAAGCGAAGCTTGGTGGAGGGGTACTCTCCACGGGCGACATGGCCTGCGGCTCCTACCCCTCCACCACGCGACTATCGTCGCGCGGTCCCCCTCCCCCTCCGGGGGAGGATTGAACTCGCTCACGCATCCCCTCTTCCCGCACCCGCACAAACCCCGTATCAGCCCGCCCCAAATGGCACGCATCGAAACCCCCAAGCGCATCCGGGGCACCCAAGACATCTTCGGCGAAGAGCAGCGCCGCTTCGCCACCGTGATGGACGCGTTCGACCGCGTCCGCCGGCTTTATTGCTTTCAGCGGCTCGAAATCCCGATCTTCGAGGCGACGAACGTCTTTGCCCGCTCGATGGGCGAGACCAGCGATGTCGTGTCGAAGGAAATGTACACCTTCGAGGATCGCGGCGGTGATTCGATCACCCTGCGCCCGGAATTCACCGCCGGCATCGCCCGGGCCTACATTACTGAGGGCTGGCAGCAATATGCGCCCTTGAAGCTCGCCACCTCCGGCCCGGTGTTCCGCTATGAGCGCCCGCAAAAGGGCCGCTTCCGCCAGTTCCACCAGATCGATGCCGAGGTCATCGGCGCGCCCGAGCCCGCAGCGGACGTCGAACTGCTCGTCCTCGCCGACCAGCTCCTCCACGATCTGGGCATCCATGAAGGCGTCACGCTTCAGCTCAACACGCTGGGCGACGCCGAGACGCGCGACGCCTGGCGCGCCGCGCTCGTCGCGCATTTCGAGGCGCACCGCGACCAGCTGTCGCAGGACAGCCTGACGCGTCTGGAAAAAAACCCGATGCGCATCCTCGACTCGAAGGACCCGGGCGACCGCGCCGTCGCCGACAGCGCCCCCGACATCGACGCATACCTCACGCAAGAAGCGGCCAGCTTCTTCAAGGCAGTGACCGACGGCCTCGACGCCGCCGGCGTCGCCTGGACCCGCAACAGCCGCCTCGTCCGCGGTTTGGATTACTACCGCCACACCGCCTTCGAATTCGTCACCGACCGGCTCGGCGCGCAGGGTACCGTGCTCGCCGGCGGCCGCTATGACGGCCTGATCGGCTCGCTCGGGGGCCCCGAAACCGCCGGCGTGGGCTGGGCAGCCGGTGTCGAGCGGCTGGCGATGCTGATCGAGGAGCCGGCAGGCGAGAAGCCCGTCGTAATCCTCGCGGTCGAAGACGATCTTGCCTTGGCCGATGCACAGCGCCTGCTGAAGGAAATTCGGACTGCTGGTCTGTCGGCAGACATGATCGCGACCGGCTCGCCGCGCAAGCGCTACGACAAGGCAGCCAAGGTGAACGCCAAGGTGCTGGTCTCGATCAGCCGCAAGGAGGAGCGGACGGTGATCAACACCCGCTCGGCGATCCCGTCTGCCGAGCACGACCAGGTCGAGCAGATCGCCGCGCGCCTTTTGGAGCACCGCCGGTGACCCAGTCTGCCCGGACCCGCTCGCGCTGCGCATCCCCATCCCCGGCCTCCGCCGGGGAGTGGGCAACGCAATGATCTCCATCCCCGCAGACCGCATCGCCGCCATCGAAGCGCGGCGCGACGAGTTGCAGGCGCAGATGGCGACCGGCGACTTGCCCGGCGACCGCTTCGTCCAGGTGTCGAAGGAATATGCCGAGCTCGAGCCCGTAGCGGTCGCCGCCGGTGAAGTCCGCCGCCTGCGCGCCGAAACCGAATCGCTCCAGGCCATGGCGCAGGACAGCGACGAAGAAATGCGCGCCATGGCGAACGAGGAACTGCGCGCGAACCACGACGCGCTCGCCACCGCCGAACGTGGCTTGGCCCTCTCGCTGCTCCCCCGCGACGCCGCCGACGAACGCCCGGCGATGCTCGAAATCCGCGCCGGCACCGGCGGCGATGAAGCGGCATTGTTCGCCGGCGACCTGCTGCGCATGTACCAGCGCTATGCCGAACGCATGGGCTGGCGCATCGAACTGATCTCCAGCAGCAGTTCCGAAGCCGGCGGCTTCAAGGAAGTCGTCGCCTCGGTCACCGGCACCGGCGTGTTCGCCAAGCTGAAGTTCGAATCCGGCGTCCACCGCGTCCAGCGCGTGCCCGCGACCGAGGCCGGCGGCCGCATCCACACCTCCGCCGCCACCGTCGCCGTGCTGCCCGAAGCCGAGGACGTCGACTTGAAGATCGACGAAAAGGACCTGCGCATCGACATCTTCCGCGCGTCCGGGCCGGGCGGGCAGGGGGTTAACACCACCGACAGCGCGGTGCGTATCACTCATTTGCCCACCGGCACGATCGTGATCCAGCAGGACGAGCGCTCGCAGATCAAGAACAAGGCCAAGGCGATGAAGGTGCTCCGCACCCGCCTGTACGAGCGCGAGCGCGAGCGCCTGGCGGCCGAGCGCACCGGCGCCCGCCGCTCGATGGTCGGCTCGGGCGATCGCTCCGAGCGCATCCGCACCTACAATTTCGGGCAGGGCCGGGTGACCGACCACCGCATCAACCTCACCCTCCACCGCCTGCCCGAGATCATGGAAGGCGAGATCGACGAATTGATCGGCGCCCTGATCGCCCAGGACGAAGCCGACCGCCTGGCGCAGCTCGATGGGTGACGTTTAACTCCTCCCAACTCCGCGTCGTGGTCCGCTCTGACTCCCCTCCCTGCAAGGGAGGGGCAGGGGGTCGGTGCGCGCGTCTGCGCGCCAACAAACTCTGGCACTGCCGTCAGAAAACGCGAGCGGGAGAATCGAGCCCCCACTTGCGCTAACCCACCCCTTGCCCCTCCTTCCAGGGAGGGGAGTTGGATGGCAATGCGGTTGCGTTGGCGGAGAGTAGAATGACAAGCGATTCGACTGAGCAGCCTGATACGGGCTTCCGCTTCATTCAGGATCGGCGGGAAACAGTCCGTACCGCCCTGACCGCCGCCACCCAGCAGCTAACCGCAATCACCGACACACCGCGCCTCGACGCCGAGCTCCTTATGGCGCACGCGCTCGGCGCCACGCGCAACGACCTCCTGCTGCGCCACCTCGACGACGCGGCGCCCGACACCTTCGCCGCGCTCCTCCAGCGCCGCCTCGCCCACGAACCCGTCGCCTACCTCACCGGCACCCGCGCCTTCTGGACGATCGACCTTGAAGTCGGTCCCGGCGCGCTGGTGCCGCGACCCGACAGCGAGACCCTGCTCGAGGCCGCGCTTGAGCATTTCGCCCGGCGCACCCCGCGCACCATCCTCGATCTGGGCACCGGCCCGGGCACCTTGCTCCTCGCCGCGCTCGATCAATGGCCCGAGGCGGAAGGGTTGGGGGTCGACGCCTCCGACCAGGCGCTGGCCTATGCACGCCGCAATGCCGACCGGCTCGGCCTCGCCACCCGCGCCACCTTCCGCCTCGGCGACTGGACCGCCGGGCTCGACGGCCAGTTCGACCTGATCCTCGCCAACCCGCCCTATATCGGCACGGGCGAGGCGCTTCCGCCCGAGGTGCGCGACCATGAACCCGCCTCCGCGCTGTTCGCCGGCGCGGATGGCCTCGACGATTATCGCCGCATCGTCCCCGAACTTTCCCGCCTGCTCGCGCCCGGCGGCGCCGCGCTGCTCGAAATCGGCTGGACGCAAGGCGAGGCGGTGTCCGCGCTGGGCACCGCGCACGGGCTCGTCCCCCGTATCTTCACGGATTTGGCCGGACGGCCCCGCGTGGTAGGGCTGAGTTGAAGCGCACGGCGCAGCACCCATATTTCCACTTGGAGATCGATGCTGCACCGGCTAAGAACGCGGCGGGGCAAAGCACTTTCAACCACGTCAGAATGCGTCGTTGAATTTCGGGGCTCGTGCCCCCTCCAAGTCATGCGTGCCGCTGCAGTCCGGCGGCCATGGCAGACGGCAGGAACCGGTGCTTCCGGGGCTTGCCGCGAGTGTAACGTGCATCCGGGACCGCTGATGGATCGACGGACGGCTTAGGTAGACAGGACAAACAGACCTTGATGAACAATCGTCAGGCTAACGGCCGCCGTCGCGGCCGTGGTGGTCAGCAGCAGCAGCGCCCTGGTGGCGGCAACCAGGGCAATGGCAGCCGGATCGACAATCGCGCGCGGGGCAACGCTGCCCAGCTGCACGAAAAGTACAAGAACCTGGCCTCGGACGCGCAGCGCCAGGGCGACCGGGTCAACACCGAATATTATCTCCAGTTCGCCGATCACTATTTTCGGGTGCTGAGCGAAACCCGCTCGCGCTTCGAAGAACAGAATCAGCAGCGTCGCCAGCGCGACGACATGGACGGCGGCGATGACGAGTTCGATGCCGATGGCAGCGAGCAGCAGCAGCCTCAGCAGCAGCAGCCTCAGGAAGCCCGCCCGCAGCGCGAACCGCGTGAATATCGCGAGCCGCGCGGCGAATATCGCGAAGGCCGTGAGAATCGCGAAGCCCGTGAGCCACGAGAAGCCCGCGAGCCGCGTGAAGGCCGCGAGCCGCGCGAGGGCCGCGACCGCGATCGCCGCAACGGCTATGCTGGTGGCAACGTAGCGCCCGCCGCTGTGGATGGCGGCCAGGCTGCCGAGCTGCCCCAACCGGTGGCTGCCGAGGCACCTGTGGAAACGCGCGAGGAGGCGGAGCCTCGCCGCCGCACGCGTCGCCCGCGCCGCGACGAAGCCACGCCCGCGGATACGGGGGAGGGCCTCGATCTGGCCGTGCTGCCGCCCGCGTTGGGCGACGCGGCTTCTGCCGAAGTGTCTGAAGAAGCACCGAAAAAGCCGCGCCGCCGCCGCACGGTACGGACGGAGGATGCCGAAGTCCCCGCCGCCTGACGACGGTCGGCAAGACCGTTTTCGGCGTCGACAAGATAGTGGCCGGATCGGCGGCTGGGCTTCTGCTCAGTCGCCTATTTCTATTTGGTCCCTCAGCGGATCCTCCACCCGTTCGTCATGCCCGCTGCCCGATGACAGGAACATCAATCCCATCAGCGCCGCAGTAAGCATGATCGTCAGGAACACCCCCAGAAACGTCGCGGTCGCCGTCACCCAGTCGAGCCCACCCAGCGACCAATAGAGCGTCAGTTCGGCAACCCCCGTCGCCAGCAGCGCCGCGCCAGTCATCCACCACAAGATCCGCTTGAACCGTCCCCAGGCGAAAGCGGCATAAGCGGGATTGTCCAGGTCCTGGTCTTGCTCCGGCATGGCTTTGCAATTGCGCCCGAATCATGGAAGAAACAACTGCCTCGGACATGCGGAGTCGGCCAATGACCATCGCGGCGATCTTGGAAGGCAAGGGGCACGACGTCGTCTCGATCGACGCGGCGCAATCGGTGGCGCAAGCCGTATCGCTACTGGCCGAACGCCGCATCGGCGCGGTGCCGGTGATGCGGGACGGCGCAGTGGCCGGCATCTTCTCCGAACGCGACGTCATCCATCATTTGGCTCAGGACGGCGCCGCGGCGCTTGACCGTCAGGTCGCCGACGTCATGACCACGCCTGCGATCACAGTCGCGCCCACTGAGTCCGTCCTCGCTGCATTGGCGCTGATGACTCGCCGCCGCATCGGCCACTTGCCGGTGGTCGACGATGGCGGCTGCATCGGCCTCGTCTCGATCGGCGATCTGGTGAAGTACCGTATCGAACGCATCGAAGCTGAAGCCGAAGCCATGCGCGCCTACATTCAAACCGCCTGAGGTTCGCGCCGGTGGCGGATCAACGCCACCACGTCTCGGACCAGCCCCGGCGCGAACAGCACGAGCCATCCGCAATATACGCCCGCGCCGACGGAGGTCAGCGCCAACAGTCGGAGAAGCGGGATCAGCGGCAGCAACGCATGATCCACTGCGCTCACCGCTCCCGCCATCACCAGCGAGGCAACCACCGGCGGCGCCAGTGCGGCACCGAGCACGCGCGCGCGCACGCCGATCACCGGTAGTGTCCGCCAGGTCGAGAGCGCCAGATACACGGGATAGGCAAGCAGCCAGGCGGCCACCAATCCGGTGACACCCCAATGCACGCCGATCAGAAATGCGACGCTCAGCACCAGCGCGCCGATCGCGCCATTGCCCGCGCCTATCTCTGGCCGGCCGCATGCGTCAGTCGCCGGTGCGTAGAGCGTCTGCAGCGTCATGAACGGCATTGCCAGTGCAAGCCATTGCACCACGGCAGCCACTTCGATCCATTTGGGCCCGAGCACCACTTCCACAAGCGGATGCGCCGTCACTGCGAGCCCTGCGTAGAAGGGCAGGGCCAGCACCATGATCAGACGTGCCGACTTCACGAACGCGTTGGCGACCGCGGTTGGATCCTCCCGCAACCGCGCATAGGCTGAGAATGCCACTTCGTTGAGCGGCGGCACGAACTTCGACACGAAGATCTGCGCCAGGAACAGGCTGGTGGTGTAGATGCCCAACAGATGGGGATCGAACCAGCGCCCGGCGATGAACACGTCGGCCTGGCTCTGCACGAACCAGAAGATCTGCCCCGCCGCCATGATCCCGCCATAGCGCGCCATGTCGCCCGCGCCGCGGAAGTCGAAGCTCGGCCACATCAGCGTGCCCGCCGCCCAGGTCATGCCGATCGCCCGTACCGCATACATGGCGAGTGGTGCCGCGACGAGGGTCCACACCCCCCACCCGGCATAGGCGCCGGCAAGCGCAGTCACGGCCCCGGCTATCCCCGACGCGAAGTTCGCCTGTGCCTGACGCCGGAAGTCCATCGCCCGCGCCAGCTGTGCATAAGGGAGGGCGACGAACGGCGTGGTCAGGTAGATCAGCGCCTGCACCCGCAACAGATCGGCGACCATCGGCTGCCGGTAATAAGAAGCGGCCAGCGGCGCTGCCGCGAATTGCACCGCGGCTAGCCCGACGTTCAGCAGGATCAGCATTCCAAACAGCTGCCGCTGCGCCTGGACCCCGGCATCTTTCCGCTGGATCAGCGCACTCGCCAGCCCATATCCGTTGAGCATGTTGAGCAGGACCAGCACGACCTGGGTCATTGCGAACAGCCCATAATCGACGGGATCGAGTAAGCGGATCACGACGAAGGTCGAGGCCCAGGTAAGCAACTGGCCCAGAATCTGTGTCCCCGACCGCCATATGACGGCGCTGCGGACCTGAGTCGTGAGCGATTCGGCGTTGTGGGGCGTTGGGTTGGCGTTGTTTTGCGTCACGGTGTTGTCATGGGTTGGGGCTATTGAGATCGGGTAAAGGCGAGGGTTTCTGCGGGTTTCGGGGTGTTCTCGGGCCTGTGGGTAATTTCGTTCCAAAAAACCCGTTGACGCTTGGGGACGTGCCCCATATATGCCCTTTCACCGCAGCGACGCGGCGCTCTTGGAAACGAGGCGCGGGTGTCGGGGTGGTCACCACATAGACGGCGCCAAGGGGCCCCACGAAAGTAGGGTTCGACTGGGCGTCGGTTTTTGTCGGCTCTTTGACATTGTTGATTTAGATGAAGGGACATGTGGGCGGCGGCTCGGTGTCGGCACGGCTTCTAGGCGTGTTTGATATCGTTAAGCTTAAGTCGTTCCATAGGTCCTTTTACACGTTTCCATACGTGAAGATGTGCAGGAACGGCTCCTAGAGATGAGCGGCCTGGCCAGGGAATTCCACCTCGGCTTGGTCGTACATAAACTTGAGAGTTTGATCATGGCTCAGAATGAACGCTGGCGGCATGCCTAACACATGCAAGTCG
>NZ_JACIJF010000015.1 GCF_014199255.1 Sphingomonas xinjiangensis
TCATCTAAATCAACAATGTCAAAGAGCCGACAAAAACCGACGCCCAGTCGAACCCTACTTTCGTGGGGCCCCTTGGCGCCGTCTATGTGGTGACCTTCCGAAGCGCTCCGTTTCAGCGGTGCGCCCCGTCGGTGAGCAGCCATATATGGGGGGAGTTTGACGCCGTCAACGCCCCGCCACAACTTTCTGTCTTTTTTCCGCAACCAAACTGCAAAACCAACGGTTTTCTGCCCGTTCTGCCTGCATCACCGCGCGCCGCAGGGGCATCGGAACGGGTGAATCAAAGCAGAACCATCCCCGAATCGTGCGAATGAGAGGTCCCATGCCCAAGCGAAGCGCCGGAATCCTGCTCTACCGCCGGCTTGAAGGCGTGGTGCAGGTGCTACTCGTGCATCCGGGCGGGCCGTTCTGGCGCAACAAGGATGTGGGCGCTTGGCAAATCCCCAAGGGCGAGATCGAAGCGGATGAAGCACCGCTGCGCGCCGCGCTTCGCGAAGTGGCGGAGGAGATTGGCGTCGCCGTCGCCGGAACGCCCTGCCCGCTGGGCACGATCCGCCAGGCCGGCGGAAAGATCGTCGAAGCGTTTCTCGCCAAGCAGGATGTGGATGTCGCCGCGATCCGCAGCATCACCTTCGAGATGGAATGGCCGCCGAGAAGCGGCAAGCGCGCCGCCTTCCCGGAGGTGGACTCGGCCCGCTGGCTTGGACTGGATGAAGCCGAGGCGGTGATCCTGGCTAGTCAGCGGCCTCTGATCGACGCCGCGCGCAGGCTGTTGGAGAAGAACCAAGCGAGGCACCACAGCTAGCGGTGCCTCGCCATGAGGGCGTCAGGCTGCGGAAGCGCCCTGCCAGGTATAGGCCGCGATCGACTCCGGCTTCATTTCGATCGAGAAGCCCGGCGCCTGGGGCGGCATATATGCGCCGCCTTCCACCACGCACGGCTCGACGAAATGCTCATGGAGATGGTCGACATATTCGGCGACGCGGCCCTCGGTGGTCCCCGAGAAACACAGATAGTCGATCATCGACAGGTGCTGGACATATTCGCACAAGCCGACACCGCCGGCATGCGGGCACACCGCCAGCTCGTACTTGGCCGCCATCAGCAGCACCGCGAGGATCTCGTTGACGCCGCCCAGCCGGCACGCGTCGATCTGCACCACGTCGATCGCCTCGCGCATGATGAACTGTTTGAACAGCACCCGGTTCTGGCACATCTCGCCGGTCGCGACCTGGATCGGCAGCACCGCCTCGCGGATCGCGCGATGCCCCTCGACATCGTCGGGGCTGGTCGGCTCCTCGATGAACCAGGGTTTGGCGAAGGCGAGCGCCTGGACATGGTCGATCGCTTCGCCGACTTCCCACACCTGGTTGGCGTCGATCATAAGCTTGCGGTCAGGGCCTATCGCGTCGCGGGCGATGCCTACGCGGCGGATATCGTCCTCGAGCGAGCGGCCGACCTTGAGCTTCACATGGTTGAAGCCCTCGGCCACCGCCTCATGGCATAGCCGCGCGAGCTTCTCGTCCGAATAGCCCAGCCACCCGGCCGAGGTGGTGTAGCAGGGATAACCGTTGGCCTCGAGTGTGGCGAAGCGCTCCGCCCTGCCCGCCATCCGCTTCGTGAGCAGCGCCACCGCCTCGTCGGGGGTGATGCAATCGGTGATGTAGCGGAAATCGATCAGCCCCACGATCTGCTCGGGCGTCATCTCGCCGATCAGCCGCCACAACGGTTTGCCCTCGGCCTTGGCCCACAGGTCCCAGACAGCGTTGACCACCGCGCCGGTGGCAAGATGGATCACGCCCTTTTCCGGGCCGATCCAGCGCAGTTGGCTGTCGCCGGTGATGTGCCGCCAGAAACGGCCGGCATCTTCCTTGACCCAGTCGAGATCCAGCCCCTCGACGAGCGGCGCGAGCGCCCGGATCGCCGCACAGCAAATGTCGTTGCCGCGCCCGATGGTGAAGGTCAGGCCATGCCCCACCAGCCCAGGCTGGTCGGTCTCCAGCATGCAATAGGCGGCCGAGTAATCCGGGTCCGGGTTCATCGCGTCGGAGCCGTCGAGCTGCTGCGAGGTTGGGAAGCGGATGTCGACGACGCGAAGCTTGGTGATCTTGGTCATCGCGGCGTGACAGCCTTGAACCGGATATGCGCCATGTGCAGCATCGACTGATTGTCCCCTCATTGGCCGCTACCCCATGGCGCGGCATTTTGTCTTAATGTCACCGTAGTTCGCTAGTGCTCATTGTTTTCATATGTGTGAACAATGGCTGGCGCAAGCGCGTCGATATGCTATTCGCTCCCGTCACCAAGACCATGGCCAACATGGCTGACAAGGAGATTTCGATGCTCAAAAAGTTCGCACCACGATGAGCCGCCGGCTGTGCTTTGCGCTCGACCTGGTCGACGACGCCGCGCTGATCGCCGAATATGAAGCGCGCCATCGTCCCGGCGCGGTCTGGCCCGGGGTCATGGCGCATATCTACGCGCAAGGTTTCGAGGCGATGGAGATCTGGCGCACGGCCGATCGGCTGGTGATGATCGCCGATGTCGCCGACGATTTCCCCCGCGCCGTGACTCCGCCGCCTGAGAATGCGGCTTGGGAGGATCTGATGTGGAAGTTCCAGAAGCCGCTCGCCCATGCCGCCGCGGGCGAGAAATGGGTGCCGATGCAGCGCATCTTCAGCTTGGACGAACGATGAGCCTAGAACGTCGGCCTCTGGGTTCATCGGGTCTTCGGATCCCCGCGCTGGGTTTCGGCGCCGCGCCGCTTGGCAATTTGTACCGCGCGATCCCCGATGCAGAAGCGCGTGACACGCTGAAGGCAGCGCTCCACCGAGGCCTCGAATATGTCGATACCGCCCCGCATTATGGCCTGGGCCTCAGCGAGCGCCGGGTCGGTGATGTGGTCCGCGGGCACCAGGCGACGATCTCCACCAAGGTCGGGCGCATCCTGTTCCCAGCTCCCAACGCCAACACGGGTATGGAACGCTATGGCTTCCGCACGCCGATGCCGTTCGACGCACGCTTCGACTATAGCCATGACGGCATCCTGCGCTCGCATGAGGCGAGCCTTCAGCGCCTGGGGCTGGCACAGGTCGACATCGTCTACATCCACGACATTGGCCGGCTGACCCATGGCGACGCGCACCCGCACCACTGGCAGCAGCTGACGCAAGGCGGTGGGCTGCGCGCGCTCCGGCGGCTGCGCGACGAAGGCGCCGTCAAGGCGATCGGCGCCGGCGTCAACGAAGTCGCCATCTGCCTCGACCTGCTCGACCAGGCGCCGCTCGACGCCATCCTGCTGGCCGGGCGCTACACGCTGCTCGAGCAAGGCGCCCTCGACACGCTGTTCCCGCGTTGCGAGCAGACCGGCACGTCGATCGTGATCGGCGGCCCCTATAATTCCGGCATCCTGGCGGGCGGCGCGCAGCCGGTACGGCACTATGACTATGCGCCGCCCCCACCGGCAGTGCTGGACAAAGCCGAGGGTATCGCGGCGGTCTGTGCGCGCCACGGCGTGCCGCTTGGCGCCGCCGCCCTACAATTCGCCATGGCCCACCCGCTGGTGGCGAGCGTCATCCCCGGATTAGCAAGCGTGAAGGAAGTGCACGAAACCATGGACCGCACCGCACAGGACATCCCCGCCGACCTTTGGACCGAGCTGAAACAGGCTGGCCTGCTCGCCCCCCACGCTCCCACGCCCGTGCGGGAAGTAGCGGCATGACCGGACGGCTTGCAGGAAAGACCGCGCTGATCACCGGCGCGGGCCAGGGCATCGGCCGCGCCACCGCCGAGCTGTTCGCGGCCCAGGGCGCGACGGTGTGGATGACCGATCGCGACCCGGCGTTGCTTGAAGGACTGCCCGGCGTTCACCGCGCACTCAACGTACTCGATCCGGAAGCGATCCGGGCCGTGATCGCCGAAGCCGGCACGCTCGACATCCTGTTCAACTGCGCCGGTTTTGTCGCGGCGGGCACGATCCTGGACTGCGAGGAGGCGGACTGGTCCGTCTCGTTCGATCTGAACGTAACTGCCATGTACCGCACGATCCGCGCCGCGCTTCCGGCGATGGTCGCGGCAGGCCACGGCTCCATCGTCAACATAGCCTCGGTCGCCAGCTCGATCACCGGCGTGCCGAACCGCTTCGCCTATGGCGCCTCCAAGGCGGCGGTGATCGGCCTCACCAAGTCGGTGGCGTCGGATTTCGTCGCCAAGGGCGTGCGCTGCAATGCGATTTGCCCAGGTACCGTCGACACGCCTTCGCTGCACCAGCGCCTCCGCGACACCGGCGACTATGAAGGCGCCTGGGCCAGCTTCAAGGCGCGTCAGCCGATGGGTCGGGTCGGCGACCCGCAAGAGATCGCCGCCCTTGCCCTGTATCTCGCATCGGACGAATCCGCCTTCACTACCGGGCAGATCCACGTCGTCGATGGCGGCTGGACCACCTAGACCCGCCCGTCACCTTCGACCAGCTGGTCCGATATCCGGTCTGCGGCCTCCCGCACCAGAACCGCCGTGTCCTTGACCGAAGGCGATGGCTCCAGCTTCTTGAGATACGGAACGGTGAGCGCGGCCGCGGCGATGCCGCCGCGCATCACCGGCGCCGAAATGTCGGTCACGCCTGCCACGGACTGGCTGGGGGTGAGTTCCACATGCCGCTCCCGGACGCTTTCGGCATGGGCGCGGAACGCCGCGAGTTCCTCTTGGCTCGGCTGCGGGTCGAGCTGCGCTTCCCAGCGCCGTCGCACATCGGCTGGCTGAAACGCATACAGCACCGCGCCCGACGCGGCCTGCATCAACGGGCGACGATAGCCGACGCGGACCGAAAAGCCGAGCTGTTCGCCTGATTCCATCCGCGCCACCACCACCATCTCGCCCCGCGTGTGCAGCGCCAGATGGCACGATTGGCCTGCCGATGCGGCAAGCTCGCGCATGACCGGCAGCGCCAGTTCGATCAGGTTCCTGGTTCGCGGCTGCTGCATGCCCAGCGAGAACAGCCGGTCCGTCAGCCGGTACCCCTCGTTCGACGGGTCCGGCTCGATATAACCGCGATGTTCCAGCACCTGCACCATCCGGAACAGCTCACCATGCGAGCGCCCAAGGCTGTTGACGATCCGTGTCAGCGTCATCGGCCGCGGCTCGGTAGCCAGCAGCTCCAGGATATCGAGTCCTTTTTCGAGCGCCGGCGCCCGGTATTTGGGATCGACCTCCACTTCCCCCTTGTTCAAGCCCCTCTCCCTCTTGCTTTGCACCGGTGTATCCGCCCGCTCGCGATTAATGAAGGCCCGGATCGATTACCGGTGCAACGTTCACCAGTGAATGTTCTCTTTATCTGCGGATCATCTTGCGCGTAGAGTATCGCCGCTGGGTCAGATAAGTGCGGACCACAAACCGCATACAGCCCGCAGGAGAGCGATCACCATGGAACGGCACCCTTCCCTTTTCACCTGCGCGCTGCTCCTGAGCCTGGGCGCCACCCCCGTAGCGGCACAGACCCTGGTTCCGGGCGATCCGTACGCCGATGATCCCGTCGGCATCGTCGCCGATCCGTGCCCGCGTCATCCGCCCGTGGCGGGCCAGGACAGGCAGCTGTCGAACCTCCACATGCTTACGCGCGACTTCGGCCAGCTCTGCCGCTACCGCGACGCGAACGCCGCGCTGAAGGGCCAGCCGGTTCGCGTCGTCTTCATCGGCGATTCGATCACCGATGGCTGGATCGACAAAGACCCTGGTTTCTTCCGAAACGGCTTGGTCGACCGCGGCATCGGCGGCCAGACCACGCCGCAGATGCTGGTCCGCTTCCGCCAGGATGTTATCGACCTGCGCCCGCAGGCCGTGCACATCATGGCCGGCACCAACGACGTGGCTGGCAATACCGGTCCCGCGACCATGGAAACAGTGCAGGGCAATATCCGCAGCATGGCCGAACTGGCGCGAGCCAACGGGATCAAGGTCATCCTGGCCTCGATTCCTCCCGCCGGCGAGTTCCCTTGGGCCAAGGACAAGCGGCCGGTGCCGCAGATCGCGGCGATGAACCTGTGGCTGCGTGGCTACGCCGCGCAGAACCGCTTCACCTTCGTCGATTATCATCGGGCAATGGCGCTTCCGAGCGGCGCGATGAAGCCGGGCTTGGCGAGCGACGGTGTCCACCCAACGGCCCAAGGGTATGCGGTCATGGCGCCGCTGGCGCTGGCGGCGATCGCAAAGACGCTGGGGCGCAACTGATAACCATGCCGACGTCCAACAATCGCGGCCGCATCACAGAACGAGGAACACACGCATGACCGAGACGAGCCGCCGGACCAAGCGGGCCGCGCCGCTGCCCTTCGTCCTGATCGTTGCACTGTTCTTCCTGTGGGGTGTCGCGAACAACCTGAACGATGTGCTGATCGCGCATTTCAAAAAGCTGTTCACACTGACCGATCTGCGCGCGGGGCTTGTTCAGTCGGCCTTCTACCTCGGCTATTTCTGTCTCGCGATCCCCGCGGCGTTGTTCATGCGGGCAAAGGGCTATCGCGCCGCCGTGCTGCTCGGCCTCTGCCTCTACGCACTGGGTGCCTTGCTGTTCTGGCCTGCCGCCAGCGCGCAGAGCTACCCCTTCTTCCTGACCGCGCTGTTCGTCATCGCCAGCGGCCTCGCCTTCCTCGAAACCTCGGCCAATCCGCTGATCGCGCGGCTGGGCTCGCCTGAGACCGCGTCGCGCCGTCTCAATCTCGCCCAGGCGTTCAACCCGCTCGGCTCGATCGCCGGTGTGGTCCTCGGCAGCCAGTTCATCCTCTCAGGCGTGGAAATCTCGCCCGAACAGATGGCGGCGATGACGCCCGACGCGCTGACCAGCTTCCGCGCTGCTGAGGCTGCCGCGGTGCAGATGCCGTATCTGGTGATCGGCGTCGGCGTGCTCCTCTGGGCGCTGCTTATCCGCCTCACCCCCTTCCCCGCCGTCGCCACCGATCGCGAAGTCGAGGAAGGCGTCGGCGCCGGCAGTGATTTCGCCGCACTGTTGCGCAATCGCCGCGTGCTCGGCGGCGTGGCCGCTCAGTTCTTCTATGTGGGGGCACAGGTCGGCATCTGGAGCTTCCTGATCCGCTATTCGCAGGTCGCCGTCCCCGGCACGACTGAGATCGAGGCGGCCGGCTACCTCACTCTTTCCCTCGTGCTGTTCATGGTCGGGCGCTTCGCCGGCGCCGCGCTGATGAGCCGCCTGCCCGCGCTCCTCCTCCTCGCCGGCTTCGCCGCTACGGCGGGCCTGCTCTGCATCGTCGCGGCTCTGGTCGGCGGCCAGGTGGGGATCGGCGCGCTGGTGCTCAGCAGCTTCTTCATGTCGATCATGTACCCGACGATCTTCGCTGAATCGGTGCACGGGCTCGGTCCGCGGACCAAGTCCGCCTCCGCGCTGCTCGTCATGGCGATCGTCGGCGGCGCGGCCTTTCCCGCTATCATGGGCGTCGTCTCGGACGCGAGCGGATCGATGGTCAACGCCATGCTCGTGCCGGCGCTCTGCTTCCTGGTGGTACTGCTCTTCGCATTGCGCTCGCGGCGGCGCGCGGCATGATCGACGCGCATGTCCATGTCTGGCAGCTTGGCCGGCATGGCTGCACGTGGCCGACGCCGGATCTTGCGGCGATCCATCACGACTTCACGCTGGCGGAGTATCCGGGAGCGGCTGAGGGGCTGATCCTGGTCCAGACACAGGAAGATCCGCGCGACACCGCCTGGCTCCTCGATCTTGCCGCGGACCCCCGAGTGCGCGGCGTAGTCGGCTGGGCCGATCTCGAGCATCCGGACAGCATCCCCAATCACCCCAAGCTGAAGGGCCTTCGCCCAATGGTGCAGGGGCGCGAAGCGGACTGGTACGACCGTCCCGAGCTGGCCACGGGCTTCGTGGCGATGGAAGCTGCCGGCCTGGTGCTCGACGCGCTGGTGCGTCCGATGCATCTGCCCTCGCTCGCCCGCCTGGCCGATCGCCACCCCGATCTGACGATCGTCATCGACCATGCCGCCAAGCCGGATTTCACGGACTTGAAGGGCTGGAGCGCAGACATGGCGGCATTGGCCACGCGGCCAAATGTCGCCTGCAAGCTGTCGGGTCTGCTGACCGAACGCAGGCCCGGCGATACCGATGACGCGCTTCGCCCAGCCGTCGACACCGTCTGGCGACACTTCGGCCCCGCGCGCCTCTTGTGGGGCAGCGACTGGCCGGTCGTCACCCTCGCAGCGCACTATGACGAATGGCTGGCGCTGGCCCGCAACCTGGTGCCGGCCGAACATCACGACGCAGTTTTCCGCGCTAATGCCGAGCGCCTGTACCGCCTCTGATCGGCGGAAGAAGCGTTTCCGGCTAAGCCCTCAGGAGCCCAGCAGCGCCGTCAGCTGCACCGGCGCAAAGCCATGAACATCCACGCCGACATCGAACTGCCGCGGCATCTGCTTCAGCCGGCCATGGCTATGCCCATGCAAGTTGATCGCCCCTTTGTGCTGCCCGTTCCAGGATCGGAACGGGTAATGGCACAGCACCAGCCTGCGCCCATCCAGCTCAAGTTCGCGATAGTCGCCGACGCTCGCCCAGCCCCCGGCTTTGAGCACGGCATCGGGATCGTTGTTGCCGCGAATCAGATGCTTGGTGCCGTTCAGCTGATCCAGCAGCGCGGGCACGTCGCTCGCCTTGCGCGCCACGTCGCCCAGGTGCCAAACTTCGTCACCGATTGCGACCGCCGCGTTCCACCGCGCGATCATCAGCGCGTCCATCTGAGCCGTGTCGGCAAAGTCGCGCTTCCAGATGTTGATCGTGCGGTGGTCGCCGAAGTGCGTGTCGGCGGTGAAGAATACCGCCAAGGATCACCCGGTGCCGGGTTGAGCCGTCTCGGCCGCTTCGCCGCTTTTACTCAGCTCACCGGCCGGAAGAGACCCTTGCAGCGTTCCGTCACCGACTTCGGCATGCGCGTCGTCGGTCGGCGCGCCGCTATCGTGGTGAGTCTCGTCGGCTAGCGACTTGTCGTCCTTGGGATCACTCACGGTCGCGTCTCCTGTCGGCTGTTCGCTTCAACAACCGCCAGAAGCCGCAAAAGGTGCCTCAGCCGACGAAGGCGCGTTCCACCACGAACTCGCCGGGATCATTGCGGGTGCCCTCGTTCATCCCCCAGCCTTCCAGGATCTCGATCATGTCCTTGTTGAAGGCGATCGATCCGCAGATCATGAAGCGGGTGTCCGGCCGGTCTTCGACGGTCAGGTTCAGTTCCTCGCGGAACGTGCCTTCGCGGATCAGGTCGGTGATCCGCCCCTTGCGGTGGAAATCGCCGCGCGTGACCGTCGGGTAATAGGTGAAGCGATCCTTGAGCAGCTCGCCGAAGATCTCGTCTGTACGGATCTCTTCCTCCAGGAAATCGCGATAGGCGAGCTCCTCGGACTGGCGCACCGTGTGCGTGATGATGATCTGCTCGAACTTCTCGTGTGTTTCAGGATCGCGCAGCACGCTCAGGAACGGCGCGAGACCCGTGCCCGTGCCTACCATCACCAGCCGCTTGGCGGGCTTCAGTGCGTCGACCACCAAAGTGCCGGTCGGCTTGCGCCCCAGGAAGATGTGATCGCCGGGCTGCAGATGCTGGAGCCGCGACGTCAGCGCGCCCTCCTGCACCTTGACCGAGAAGAATTCGAGATGCTCTTCCCAGGCCGGGCTCGCCACCGAGTAGGCGCGCAGCAGCGGTTTGCCCTCGGGACCCATCAGCCCGATCATGATGAACTCGCCCGATTGGAAGCGGAAGCTCTGCGGTCGCTTGATCCGGAAGGAGAACAGGCCCGATGTCCAGTGATGGACCCAGGTAACTTCCTGCACGTCCAGACCCCGCTTCGCGCCGATTTCGCGCATCTGCTCCAGGTCGACCGTCTCGTTCACGTCTTGCTCCCGTATATTGGTTCGATGGGCCGGACGAAGGCCCGAAAGGATTTGATCGCGCCCCTTGACAGGTTTTGCCGCGCCCCACGACCCTTTTGCACGCGGACACAGCTAAGAAAAACTTGTCCGTCATGCCCGGTCGCGCGGAAAAGGCAGGAAAACCAGCCATTCCGTCAATCGCGGCAATGGGATAGCATCTCGGCCGGCAACAGGGGAAAAACACGTGACCATCGGCAGGATCGGCTGGATTCTTCTGGCGTTGCTCGGCGCCGTCGCGCTCGGCATCGTCGCAAGCGCGCGGGGCGAACCCGTCAATGCCGTATGGATCGTCGTCGCGGCGGTCGCGGTCTACCTCATCGCCTACCGCTTCTACGCGCTCTACATCGCAAAGAACGTGCTCCAACTCGACCCTTCCCGCCCCACCCCGGCGGTGCGCCACGGCGACGGGCTCGACTTTGTGCCCACCAACCGCAACGTCCTGTTCGGCCACCATTTCGCCGCCATCGCTGGCGCCGGCCCGCTGGTCGGCCCGGTGCTCGCCGCACAGATGGGCTATCTGCCCGGCATGCTTTGGATCCTGGCCGGCGTCGTCGTCGCTGGCGCGGTGCAGGACTTCATGGTCTTGTTCCTCTCCATGCGACGCGACGGGCGCTCGCTCGGCGAACTGGTCCGCATGGAAATGGGTCCAGTGCCCGGCAGCATCGCGCTGTTCGGCGCGTTCATGATCATGATCATCATCCTGGCGGTGCTGGCGCTGATCGTCGTGCGCGCGCTTGCCGGCAGCCCCTGGGGTCTGTTCACCGTCGCCGCGACCATTCCGCTCGCCGTGGTGATGGGCGTCTATATGCGCTGGATTCGCCCCGGCCGGGTCGGCGAGGCGTCGATCATCGGCCTGGTCGGGCTGATCCTCGCCATCGTCTATGGCCGTGCCGTCGCCGAGAGCGCGACGCTCGCTCCCTGGTTCACGTACACCCCCGTGCAGCTCTGCTGGATCCTGATCGGTTATGGCGCGGTGGCCTCGCTGCTGCCGGTCTGGCTGCTGCTCGCCCCGCGCGACTATCTTTCGACCTTTCTCAAGATCGGCGCGATCGCCGCGCTCGCGGTCGGCATCATCATCGTCGCGCCGCCGCTCCAGATGCCCGCGCTCACCAAGTTCATCGACGGCAGCGGCCCGGTGTGGTCGGGATCGCTCTTCCCGTTCCTGTTCATCACCATCGCGTGCGGTGCGGTGTCAGGGTTCCACGCGCTGATTGCCAGCGGCACCACGCCCAAGCTGATCGCCTCCGAAGGCGACGCCACCTTCATCGGCTATGGCGCGATGTTGATGGAAAGCTTCGTCGCGATCATGGCGCTGGTCGCCGCCTCGGTGATCGAGCCCGGCATCTACTTCACCATGAACAGCCCGGCGGCCATCCTCGGCACCGACGCCGCGAGCGCCGCCGCCGCGGTCAGCGCGATGGGCTTCCCCGTCACGCCCGAGCTGATCACCAGCACGGCGGCCGATGTCGGAGAGACCACAATCATCTCGCGCGCAGGCGGCGCGCCAACCCTCGCGGTCGGCATGGCGCACATCTTCAGCCAGCTGATCGGCGGCAAGGCAATGATGGCTTTCTGGTACCATTTCGCCATCCTCTTCGAGGCGCTGTTCATTCTGACCGCGGTCGATGCCGGAACCCGCTCCGGCCGCTTCATGCTCCAGGATCTGATCGGGCTGGCGGTGCCAAGCTTCCGCAACTCCTCCTCGTTCATCCCCGCATTGGTCGGCACGCTGGTCTGCGTCGGCGCCTGGGGCTTCTTCCTCTACCAGGGCGTGACCGATCCCCTGGGCGGCGTGAACACGCTGTGGCCGCTGTTCGGCATCTCGAACCAGATGCTCGCCGCCGTCGCGCTGATGCTCGCCACTGCCGTGCTGTTTCGGATGAAGCGTGAGCGGTTCGCCTGGGTGACGATGATCCCCACCACCTGGCTCCTCGCCTGCACCGTCACGGCGAGCCTCTTGAAGCTGTTCTCAGCGACGCCCGCGGTCGGCTTCCTCGCCCATGCCAATCGCTATTCGGACGCGCTGGCGGCAGGCACCCTGCTCGCTCCGGCGAAAACCGCTGACGAGATGCGGCGCATCATCACCAACGACTATATCGACGCGGCGCTCTGCGCGCTGTTCCTGTTCGTGGTGCTCTCGATCCTGTTCTACACGATCCGGACCTGCCTCGCCGCGCGCCGCATGGCCGAGCCAAGCGTCCACGAACTCCCGCTGGTGGCGGCGGCGGAATGATCCGCCGCCTCCTCGCGCGCGCCGCCGAAACGGCCCGGCTGATGATCGGACAGCCGCCCTATGAGGCGTACTGCACCCACATGGCGCAGACGCATCCCGGTGAGCCGGTGATGACCCGCGCCGAATTCTTCCGCAACCGCCAGGATGCCCGCTTCAACAGCCGCAATGGGCGGTGCTGCTAATCTGAAATCCGCCCCCGCCAGAGGGAGGATCCGGGGTCACTCGAACTCGAGGATCGCGGCGTCGACCGCCAGGCTGTCGCCGGCCGCGAAGTTTGCCGCCTTCACAACCCCTGCCCGCTCGGCGCGCAGGATATTCTCCATCTTCATCGCCTCGACCACGGCAAGCGGCTGGCCCGCCTCCACCTTGTCGCCCGGCGCGACGTTAAGCTGAGTGAGCAGCCCCGGCATCGGCGCCAGCAGGAACTTGGACAGGTCGGGCGGCACCTTCTCGATCATGTGGTGTCGATACTGCGCCACGTGCGCGGGCAGCACCTCCACGCGGTGGGTCGCGCCTCGCGCAGTCAGCAGCCACGCGCTGCCCTTGCGGGACACGCCCACTGTCAGCGGCTCGTCATCGATCCGCGCCACGAACAGCGGTTCACCTGGGCGCCATTGCCCCACCAGGCTTATCGCCTCGCCCGCGCCGGTCACCAGCCGCTCGCCCTCATGGCTTTCGACCTTCAGCGCAAAGCGTTCGCCATCGATCATCACCACCCGCTCGGATGATCCGAGCACCGGCCCGTTCAGTTGGCCGGAGATCATCGCGGCACGGTGGCTGCGCTCCAGGTCGATCACCGCCGCCGCAGTCGCCAGCTTACGCTTGAGTTCGGGCGAGGCCGGCGCGCCGGCGAACCCGTCCGGATACTCTTCGGCAATGAAACCCGTCGTCAGCGCACCGGCACGAAAGCGCGGATGCTGCATGATCGCCGACAGGAAATCGATGTTATGCCCGATCCCGTCGATCCGGAACCGGTCGAGCGCCGCGACCTGCCGGTCCGCCGCTTCCTCGCGCGTTTCGCCATAGGTGATCAGCTTGGCGATCATCGGATCGTAGAACATCGAGATTTCCGATCCCTCGGTCACCCCGTCGTCCACCCGCACGCCGTCACCCTCGCGTGGAGGCAGGTACCGGACCAGCCGCCCGGTGGAGGGCAGGAAGCCCCGATACGCGTCCTCGGCATAGACCCGGTTCTCGATCGCCCAGCCGGTCAGCGTCACGTCGTCCTGCGTGAAGGCAAGCGGCTCGCCCGCCGCTACGCGGATCATCTGCTCGACCAGGTCCAGCCCGGTCACCAGCTCGGTCACCGGATGCTCGACCTGGAGTCGCGTGTTCATCTCGAGGAAGTAGAACCCCTCCCCGCTCGTGTCCGCGCCCGACACGATCAGCTCGACCGTGCCCGCCGAATAATAGCCCACGGCCCGCGCCAAAGCCACCGCCTGCTCGCCCATCCGCTTGCGCATCTCGGGCGTGACGAAGGGCGACGGCGCCTCCTCGACCACCTTCTGGTGCCGCCGCTGGATCGAGCATTCCCTCTCGCCCAGATAAACGATAGTGCCGTGCTGGTCGCCCAGCACCTGGATCTCGATATGGCGCGGCTGCTCGATGAACTTCTCGATGAACACGCGGTCATCGCCAAAGCTCGCTAGCCCCTCGCGCTTGGTCGCTTCGAAGCCTTCGCGCACATCCTGCTCGGACCAGGCGAGCCGCATCCCCTTGCCGCCGCCCCCGGCCGAGGCCTTCATCATTACCGGATAGCCGATTTCCGACGCGATCCGCACCGCATGCTCGGTATCGTCGATCTCGCCGACGAAGCCCGGTACGACGTTGACCCCGGCTTCCTTGGCCAGCTTCTTGGACTCGATCTTATCGCCCATCGCCGCAATCGCCGCCGGCGGCGGGCCGATAAAGGCGATCCCCGCCTCCGCGCACGCCCGCGCACGCCCGCGCAAAGCTCTCGCGTTCCGAGAGGAAGCCATAGCCGGGATGGATCGCATCCGCCCCGGTCTCCTTGGCGGCCAGCAGGATCAGCTCGGCCTTGAGGTAGCTTTCGGCAGCCGGCGCCGGCCCAAGCCGCACGCTCTCATCCGCCATCCGCACATGCGGCGCCCGCGCGTCCGCATCCGAATAGACCGCAACCGTGGCGATCCCCATCTTCTTGGCGGTCTGCATGACACGGCAGGCGATCTCACCACGATTGGCGACCAGGATTTTCTTGAACACGCTATTCCTCTCCCAGCTGCGGCTTCTTCACTCGGCCGCTTGCAGTTCCGTCTTGCGCTCCGCCGCCATCGGCGTGAGCCCCAGCCGGGCGAACAGTGCCGCGTCCTTGTCGTCGCCGGCATTGCCTGCGGTCAACAGCTTGTCGCCGGTGAAGATCGAGTTCGCACCGGCCAGGAAGCACAATGCCTGCGCCGCATCGCTCATGCTCTCGCGCCCGGCGGACAGCCGCACCATAGACTCCGGCATGGTGATGCGCGCCACCGCCACGGTTCGCACGAACTCGATATCGTCGATCTTGGCCAATGGCGTGTCGGCCAGCATGTCGCCCAGCACCGTGCCCTTGACCGGCACCAACGCATTGACCGGGACGCTCTCCGGATGGCGCGGCAGCGTCGCGAGGGCGTGGATGAAGCCAACGCGATCCTCGCGCGTCTCCCCCATCCCAACGATCCCGCCGCAGCACACGTTGATCCCGGCGTCGCGAACATGCTCCAGCGTGTCGAGCCGCTCCTCGAAGGTTCGCGTAGTGATCACATCACCATACCGCTCGGGCGAGGTGTCGATATTGTGGTTGTAGTAATCCAGCCCGGCCTCGGCGAGCATCTGCGCTTGGGTCGGCGTCAGCATGCCCAACGTCATGCAGGTTTCCATCCCCATCTGGCGCACGCCCTGCACCATCTGGATGATCGCGGGCATGTCGCGGTCCTTGGGGTTGCGCCATGCCGCGCCCATGCAAAAGCGCGAGCTGCCATTGTCCTTCGCCTGCGCGGCCGATTGCAGCACCGCGCGCACGTCCATCAGCTTGGTCGCTTTCAGTCCGCTTTCCGAATGCACCGACTGTGAGCAGTACCCGCAATCTTCGGGGCATCCGCCGGTCTTGATCGACAACAGCGTCGACATCTGCACTTCGTTCGCCGCGTGGTTTGCCCGGTGCACCTGCGCGGCACGGAACAGCAATTCGGTGAACGGCAGGTCGAACAGCGCGGCAATTTCCCCGCGCGTCCAGTCGGTACGAACAGGGCTTCCCTCGATCACAGGGGTAACGAACGCATTCATTCGGCAGCTTCTCCAAGCGGGGGCAGGTTGTGCCCCAGCAATCGCAACACTTCGGCGGCGGCGTTCACCAGATTGGTGCCCGGTCCGAAGATCGCCTGCACGCCGGCCGCGCGCAGGAATTCATAGTCTTGGGGCGGAATGACGCCCCCGGCAACTACCTTGATGTCGGCGCGCCCGGCTTCCTTCAGCCGATCGATCAGCTCGGGGATCAGCGTCTTGTGCCCCGCGGCCAGGCTGGAGGCACCAACCACATCGACGCCGCGCTCGATCGCCAGATCGGACGTTTCCGCCGGCGTCTGGAACAGCGGACCCGAAATCACCTCAAACCCCAGATCGGCGAACGCGCTCGCCACCACATTTGCGCCACGGTCGTGCCCATCCTGCCCCATCTTGGCGACCAGCACGCGCGGCTTGCGTCCGGTGCGACGCTCAAATGCGGCGACGCCATCCAGCGCCCGCAGCCAGCCGGCATCCGCCGCATGCGCCGGGCCATACACACCCTTGATCGGTGTAACCCCAACAGCGTGCCGCCCGAACGCCGCTTCCATCGCCGCCGACATCTCGCCAAGGGTACAGCGCGCTCGCGCCGCCTCGACGCACAGCGCGAGAAGGTTCCCACCACCTTGCGCCCCACGCCGCAAATTGCCCAGCGCTTCCTCGGCCTTGGCTTGATCCCTTTCAGCCCGAGTCCGCTCGATCCGCCGGATCTGGTCCGCACGAACCCGCGCATTGTCGATGTCCAGGATGTCCATCGGCGCCTCTTCGGCCAGCCGGTATTTGTTGACGCCGACGATCACGTCCTCGCCGCGATCGACCCGCGCCTGACGCGCGGCGGCGGCGCGCTCGATATGTTCCTTGGGGAAGCCCTTCTCGACCGCATGGATCATTCCACCCGCGGCTTCCACTTCCTCGATCAACGCCCAGGCCTTCTCGGCCAATTCGCTGGTCAGCGCTTCGACATAATAGCTGCCGCCCAGCGGATCGACGACGTGCGTCATGCCGGTCTCTTCCTGCAGGATCAGCTGCGTATTGCGCGCGATCCGGGCGGAGAAATCGGTAGGCAACGCAACGGCTTCGTCGAGACTGTTGGTATGCAGGCTCTGCGTGCCGCCGAACGTCGCCGCCATCGCCTCCACCGTGGTGCGGATGACGTTGTTGTACGGATCCTGCTCCTGCAACGACACGCCCGAGGTCTGGCAGTGCGTGCGCAGCATCTGGCTACGCGGCGAGCCGCCGAAACCGGCGATGATCCGGCTCCACAGCGTACGTGCCGCGCGGAGCTTCGCGACCTCCATGAAAAAGTTCATGCCGATGCCGAAGAAGAACGACAAACGTCCTGCGAACGCGTCGATATCCAGCCCACGGTCCATCGCCGCGCGGACATAGGCCATGCCGTCGGCCAGCGTGAAGGCCAGCTCCTGCACCGCCGTCGCCCCGGCCTCGTGCATGTGATAGCCCGAGATCGAAATCGAATTGAACCGCGGCATGTGCTGCGCGGTATAGGCAATGATATCCGCGACGATCCGCATCGATGGCTCGGGCGGATAGATGTATGTGTTGCGGACCATGAACTCCTTGAGAATGTCGTTCTGGATGGTCCCGGTGAGCTGGTCCTGCCGCACTCCCTGCTCTTCGGCCGCGACGATGTAGAAGGCCAGGCACGGCAGCACCGCGCCGTTCATCGTCATGCTGACGCTCATCTCGTCCAGCGGGATGCCGTCGAACAGGATCTGCATGTCGGCCAGCGTATCGATCGCAACGCCCGCCTTGCCGACATCGCCGGTGACGCGCGGATGGTCGCTGTCATAGCCGCGATGGGTGGCCAGGTCGAAGGCGACGCTCAGTCCTTTCTGCCCCGCACCCAGGTTGCGGCGGTAGAACGCGTTCGATTCCTCGGCGGTCGAAAAGCCAGCATATTGCCGGATCGTCCATGGCCGGCCGGCATACATGCTCGCCTTCACACCGCGGGTGAACGGCGCGAAGCCCGGCAGGCCGGGATCGGGCGCATCCTCCTGCGTGTACAGGGGTTTGACCGCGATACCTTCCGGCGTGTGCCAGGTCAGGTCAGCGTCGCGCACTTCCTTTGCGGCAAGCTTCGCCCAGGCATCGAGGTCGGCTTTGTCGGTCACTGGCCCTTGAACTCCGCCTTGCGCTTCTGAAAGAACGCCATGCCGCCCTCCATCGCATCCGCCGTGCCCCGCGCGGCGCGCTGGTTGTCGGCTTCCAGCGCCATCGCCTCGCCATAGCTGGAGGACAGCCCGGCATGCAGTTGCTGCCGGACCATGCCCAGCGCTAGCGTCGGCCCCTTGGCCAGCCGCGCGGCGAAACGCCATGCCTCGGCCTCCAGCATGTCGTCATGCACCACCTGGTGCACCATGCCCCAGTCGCGCGCCTTTTCGGCCGAAACGCGCTCGCCCAGCATCATCATCTCCAGCGCCCGTGCCCGACCGATCAGCCGGGGCAGGATCCAGCTTGCACCGCCATCGGGCACCAGCCCGATATTGATAAACGCCTGGAGGAAGTAAGCGCTGCTCGCCGCGATGCAGAAATCGGCTGCCAGTGCCAGGCTGCACCCGATCCCCGCCGCAGGCCCACGCACCGCGCTCACCACCGGCACGCCCAGTTCAGCGATTGCCAGCAGCGTCGGATGGTAATGCTCGGTCAGCGCCCCGTGCGCCGCCGCGCCGGGATCATCGCCACCTACCGCCGCACCGCCGACATCCGCGCCCGAACAGAACGCCTTGCCCGCGCCAAGCAGCAGTACCGCGCGTGCACCCTCCAGCGCGCCAAGCGCCGCACGGATTTCGTCGAACATCGCCGGCGGCGCGGCATTCATCCGCTCCGGCCGATTGAGCGTGATCGCCAGCACGTCGCCACGCCGCTCAGTGAGGAGGTGTTCGAAAGCCATCAATGCGCGCCCTTCGGCGTTTCCATGATCTCGGTCAGCACCCCACCCATGTCCTTGGGATGGACGAAGAAGATCAGCGTGCCATGCGCGCCGATCCGCGGCTCGCCGAGCAGCCGGGCGCCCTTGCCTTCGAACCATGCCTTGGCTTCGAGGATGTCGGGCACTTCATAGCAGAGATGATGCTGCCCGCCCGCCGGGTTCTTGGCGAGAAAGCCGTGGATCGGCGATGCTTGGCCCAGCGGCTCGATCAGCTCGATCTGCGTATTGGGCGTGTCGACGAAGCACACCCGCACGCCCTGCGCAGGCAAGTCGAAGGGCTCACTGACGCCGGTCGCGCCGAGCACATCTCGGTACAGCGCCACCGATGCCTCGATCGAAGGCGTCGCCACGCCGACATGGTTCAGCCGTCCCAGCTTCATGCCTGCACCATAGGGGTTTTGGAGAGCGACGCGCGCATGCCATCAAAATCCTGCTGCTGGACCAGCTTGGTCTTGCCGAACGTAACAATCACCTGCACCACTACAGTTTCGTTGGCGCCGATAGCGATCTCCATCGGATCGGACCGACGGTTCTGCACCTCGGTCTCGATGACGTGCCGTCCAGGCGTGAGGGACAAGGCCGCGAAGCGCGGGCTCTTCAGCTGGGTGCGCACCGCACCATCGACAGACACGTCGACTCCCGCTGCCTTGCCGATGAACCCATGCCGATACACGATCAGGCGACCGGTGCCGTCGGAAAGCGGCCGCAAGGCGGCTTCCCGTGTCGCTGCATCAGCTATCGGCACCCGCCTGTTCCCGGCCAGGGCCATATAGATCACGCTAACCACGACACCGAAGCTTAGCCCGATGAACCATGTGTTTGTGGTCTTGTCTGCGGGGACGCCTGCGGCCGCCTGGAAGAACGCCAGCGACGCGGAGGTGACAAACGCCACGCCGCCCATAATCAGGCCCATGATGATCTGTTGGCGCAGTGACAGCTTCTTCATGGCCGCGCTCCAGCCATGCAAACGTGACCCGTCACTGCTTCCGCGAACGGGTCAAAGCGGGATGTTGTCATGCTTTTTCCACGGATTCTCGAGGCTTTTGTTGCGCAGCTTGCGCAACCCCAACGCAATCCGCCGCCGCGTCGAGTGCGGCAGGATCACTTCGTCGATGAACCCCTTGCTTGCCGCCACGAACGGATTGGCGAAGCGCGCCTCATATTCGGCGGTGCGCTCGGCGATCTCCTCAGGCGTCTTGCCCCGGAAGATGATCTCCACCGCGCCCTTGGCGCCCATCACTGCGATTTCGGCGGTCGGCCAGGCATAATTCAAATCGCCGCGCAGATGCTTCGACGCCATCACGTCATACGCGCCGCCATAGGCCTTCCGAGTGATCACCGTGATCTTGGGAACCGTCGCCTCGGCATAGGCGAATAGCAGCTTCGCGCCATGCTTGATGATGCCCGAATGCTCCTGGCCGACGCCCGGCAAGAAGCCGGGCACGTCCACGAACGTGACGATCGGAATGTCGAACGCGTCGCAGAAACGCACGAACCGCGCCGCCTTCTTGGACGAATTGATGTCGAGCACGCCGGCCAGCACCATCGGCTGGTTGGCGACGATGCCTACGGTCCGCCCCTCGATCCGGCCAAAGCCGATCAGGATGTTGCCGGCATGCGCAGGCTGAAGTTCGAAGAACTCGCCCTCGTCCACGACCTTCCGGATCAGCTCGTGCATGTCGTAGGGCTGGTTGGCCGATGGCGGGATAAGCGTGTCCAGGCTCTCCTCGGTCCGGTCCCAGCGGTCCTCGGACGGACGCTCCGGCACATCCTCGCGGTTCGATGCCGGGAGGAAGTCGATGAAGTCGCGCGCGGCCAGCAGCGCTTCGATGTCGTTCTCGAACGCGACATCTGCCACGCCCGACTTGACCGTGTGCGTCGACGCCCCGCCCAACTCTTCCTGCGTAACGACTTCGTTGGTGACCGTCTTCACCACATCGGGTCCGGTGACGAACATGTACGAGCTGTCCTTCACCATGAAGATGAAGTCGGTCATCGCCGGCGAATACACCGCGCCGCCCGCGCACGGGCCCATGATCAGGCTGAGCTGCGGCACCACGCCCGATGCCAGCACGTTGCGCTGGAACACCTCGGCATAGCCGCCAAGACTCGCCACGCCTTCCTGGATGCGCGCGCCGCCCGAATCGTTCAATCCGATCACCGGCGCGCCGACCTTCAGCGCCATGTCCATGATCTTGCAGATCTTTTGCGCATGCCGCTCGGACAGCGACCCGCCGAACACCGTGAAATCCTGCGAAAAGACGAACACCAGCCGTCCGTTGATCGTGCCCGATCCCGTGACCACGCCGTCACCGGGAATGACCTGGTCGGCCATGCCGAAATCGACGGCGTTATGCTCGACATACATGTCGAGCTCCTCGAACGATCCTTCGTCCAGCAGCACGTCCAGCCGCTCGCGCGCGGTCAGCTTGCCCTTGGCATGCTGCGCGTCGATGCGCTTCTGCCCGCCGCCCAGCCGGGCAGCGTCGCGGCGCCGCTCGAGTTCCTCGATGGTCGACGACATGGGTTCTCCTCTCGCCCCGCATCAACCAGAGTTGAGCGACCAGCGCAACATTATCACGCGCCGAAAGCTCGCCCGATTGAGTCGCCACATGGCCGCGCGACACACTGTCCGCACTGTTTTCCGCGTCGACAAGATAGTCTACCGTTCCCTCTCTGCATCGTTTCCAGCCAGCACCGATCGGGTTGCCGCCGCGCCCGCAGCCATGGCATGTTCGCCCGACAAGATAAGGAGAGGAACCATGGCCACTGCGCTCCAGCAGCCTTCGATGTCGGAAGCGGAATGGGAGGCGCGCCAGCAACTCGCCGCCTGCTATCGCGTGTTCGACCTGCTCGGCTGGTCCGAGATGATCTACAACCACATCACGCTGAAGATCCCAGGCGAAGACGGCGCCTTCCTGATCAACCCGTTCGGGCTCCATTTCTCGGAAGTGAAAGCGTCGAACCTCGTCAAGATCGACATCGAGGGCAACAAGCTCGACGCCTCGCCGTATCCGGTGAACCGTGCGGGCTTTGTTCAGCACGCTCTCTTTCACCGTCACCTGCCCGATGCGCATTGCATCGCCCATACCCACACAACCGCCGGCATGGCGGTGAGCAGTGTTCAAGGCGGGCTCAAGCCGATCAACTTCTACGCCTGCGCCTTTGCGGGGCAGATCGCCTATCACGACTTTGAAGGTGTGACGGTGCGCGAGGAAGAAGGCGAGCGGCTGTTGGCCAATCTCGGCGACAAACGTGTCATGCTGCTGCGCAACCACGGGATCCTGGTAATGGGCCGCACCGTGGCCGAAGCGTTCATGAAGCATTGGTCGCTGCAACGCGCCTGCGAGATCCAGCTCGCCACCGCCAGCATGGGCGAGCCGCTGATCGTTTCGGAGGATGTGGTCGCCGTCCATCAGCGCGACCTCCATATGGCACAGGTGCCCGGCGGCCCGGGCGCTGCCGACTTCGCCGCGATGGTTCGCCTGGTCGACAGAACGGACCGAAGCTGGCGGGAATAGTCGTACCTTGCGTCATGCAGGATTTCGAAAACCGGTGTTTTGCGGCTAGATGCCGGGCATGACTCGCTTCACCGTCAACAATCAGCCGGTCGAGTACAAGATGGACCCGCGCACCCCGCTTCTTTGGGCGCTGCGTGACGCATCCAATCTGACGGGCACCAAATATGGCTGCGGAACCGGCGATTGCGGGGCGTGTTCAGTGGATGTGGACGGCACCTTGCGGCTGGCTTGTCAGGAAACGATCGGCGGGCTGGAAGGAACCTTTGTCACCACGGTTGAAGGTCTGCCTCGCGACCGCAGCCACCCGGTTCAGCAGGCGCTGATCGCGGCCAATGTGCCGCAATGCGGATATTGCATTCCCGGCATCGTCATGGCCGCTTCCGTTCTCCTGCGGACCAACCGCAATCCCTCGGATGACGATATCAAAGTCGCCATTCCAAATGTCTGCCGATGCGGCATCTATCCCAGGCTGATCAGCGCGATCACCGATGCCGCGAGGATCGCACGCGGCGACGCGACGCTCGACGGCGCGGACGAGATGGATAACGCGCCATGACGAAGCTTTCCGCTTGCTTTCGGCTCAATTCACGAGCCGCTCATCCGCTGAAGGATAAACCATCGTCATCTCGGAGCCGGCGACTTCGCCGACCGAGCGGAGAGATGGCATGAAGAAGACCTTGTTTGCGACAGTGATCGCCGCAATGGCCCTGGTCCCGCCGGCACTTGCACAGGATCGCGACGGTCGCTGGGGCGGCGGCGGACGCCCCGCTGGTGATGCGCGGCCCGCACCGCAGCAGCGCGAAATGAGCCGGCCCGTTCCCTCCACGCAGCCGGGTCCGCAACGGCAATGGAGCGGCGCAGAGCGCACGCAGGGGCAATGGAGTGGCGGCGCGCGTAACGGGTGGAGTCGCCAGGGTCGGGAGCAGGGGCAGCAACAGGCGCAACGTGAGTGGAATGGCGGAAGCCGTGGTGAGTGGCGCAGGCGCGACGGCGCAAGCCAGGCGCAGCCGCTTCAGTCGCCTGGCCGCCACAGGAGTGAATTTGACCGCGGAAACCGTTCACAAGGCTCCGTAAATCCACAGCAGTTCCGCGGCGGCAATGATCGCTGGAACAACGACCGGCGGAATGATCGCCGCTGGGACAGCGGAAACGGCTTTCGCGGCGACCGCGGCGGCCGCTGGGATAATGGCTGGCGCAACGATCGACGTTACGACTGGCAGGGCTATCGCACGCAAAATCGAAGCTTGTACCGCCTGCCGCGGTATTACGCGCCCAGCGGCTGGGGCTACGGCTATCGTCGCTTCACGACCGGCTTCCGACTGAGCGCACTTCTCTACGCTTCACAATATTGGATCAACGATCCGTTCAACTACCGCTTGCCGGAAGTGTACGGTCCATATCGGTGGGTCCGCTACTACAACGACGCGCTGCTTGTGGACACCTACTCCGGCGACGTGGTGGACACGATCTACGACATCTTCTGGTAAACACCTAAGGGCCCGGCGTTTCGCCGGGCGCTTTCCCGTCGGCCGGCTTGCAATCCGATCATAGCCGGGCGATTTCAGGGAGGTGAGCAAGAACAACGGATTGATGTCGGGCGGTCCTTCGCCCGTTCGCGCCAAGGTCGGCCGCGAGGTCGCGGCCCGGCTCGGAGCCAACCCCAACGTGAAGCGCGTCAAGGTCGACGCAGCGCAGATGTACACCTACGAGCATTTCCTTTCAGAGGACGAATGCGACACGTTGGTTGCGCTGATCGACGAGAAGGCGCGGCCATCAACCCTGCTCGCGGTGACGGACGATCCCGAGTACCGCACCAGCGACAGTTCGGACCTGCACCGCTGGTCAGAGGAGGTATATGCGATAGACCTGCGTATCGCCGAACTGCTGGGCATCCCCGAAGAACATGCCGAAACGATGCAGGGGCAACGCTATTCACCTGGCCAGCAGTTCCGCGCCCATTGCGACTATTTTCACGAGAACAGCCATTATTGGGAGAAGATGAAGGAGAGCGGTGGCCAGCGGACCTGGACAGCGATGGCCTATCTGAACCAAGTGGAGGAAGGTGGCGCGACCTGGTTCCCGCGCGCCGGCATCCGCTTCAAGCCGAAGAGCGGCATGCTCGTCATCTGGAACAACATGGCCCCCGACGGCAGTCCGAATTACGACACCATCCACGAGGGCATGCGCGTGATGGAGGGCACCAAGTACATCATCACCAAGTGGTTTCGCGAGGAACCCTGGATACGGGGCCCGATCCCCACCTTTTTGGCCGCCGCCAAGCAGCAACACACGGACAATTGATCCGTGTCGCCTTGGTCTCGCCACTAGGCGCTCCCAGAGTACCTCAATGTCCTCCGTGCTGAATGTACACCGCTCGATTCTCGGCCAGCCTTGGCGCTGGCGCGGACTGGCAGCCGATGCTCGCGATCCGGGTTTCGCGCCCGATGACCTCGTGACGCAGTTGCTCCTGGCGCGTGGCTGTCCGCGCGACGCGCTCGACGCCCACAAGGCGCCGAGCATCCGCGCGTTCATGCCCGACCCGTCGATCTTCCGTGACATGGACAAGGCCGCCGAGCGCCTGGCGGATGCAGTGCAGGCGCGCGAACAGGTGGCGATCTTCGGCGACTATGACGTCGACGGTGCCACGTCCGCTGCGGTGATGATCCTGTTGCTGCGCGACCTGGGTTTGGAGGCTCGGCCTTATATCCCAGACCGGCTGATGGAAGGCTATGGCCCCTCGGGCGAGGCGCTGGTGCGGCTGAAGCAGGAAGGCGCGAGCCTCATAGTCACAGTGGATTGCGGCGCCCAGGCGTTCGACGCACTGGCAATGGCAAGCGATGCCGGCGCCGACGTGATCGTATGTGACCACCACAAATGCGCCGCGGAGTTGCCGGTGGCAGTGGCCGTGGTGAACCCCAACCGGCTGGACGAGGGCGAAGGTGCGGAACACGGGCACCTTGCCGCGGTCGGCATGGTTTTTCTCCTCGGCGCCGCACTAATCCGAACGCTTCGCAGGCGCGGCTTCTTCGCCTCCCGGCCCGAGCCGCGCTTGCTGGACCTGCTGGATTTGGTCGCTCTCGGCACAGTTGCTGATGTCGCGCAGCTCAAAGGCTTGAACCGGGCCTTTGTCGCCCAGGGCCTGAAGGTCATGGCACAGCGGCGTAATATCGGCATCGCCGCGCTCATCGAAGCATCCCGCCTCACCCGTGGGCCGACCTGCACCGACTTGGGTTTCGCGTTAGGTCCTAGGATCAATGCCGGAGGGCGGGTCGGCCGCTCAGACCTGGGCGTGCGGCTACTCACCACGCGCGATCCCGCCGAAGCGCGGGAGATCGCCGCCGAACTCGACCTGTTGAATGAAGAACGCCGGGCGATCGAAACGGAGGTTCAGCAGGCCGCCGAGTCGCTCTGCTTTGCGAACACCAATCGCACGCTGACCATCGTCGCCGCGCGCGGATGGCATGCGGGCGTGATCGGCATCGTTGCGGGACGCTTGAAGGAAAAGCTCAACCGGCCCGCGATCGTGATCGCGCTTGACCATCAGGGTATCGGCAAGGGATCGGGGCGATCGATCCCCGGCGTCGACCTTGGCGCCGCGGTGCTCGCCGCGAAGGACGCCGGGCTGCTTCACGCGGGCGGCGGTCATGCCATGGCGTGCGGCGTCACCATCGCCGAAGATCGGCTCGACGCGTTTGCCGAGTTCCTGGAGGCGCGTCTGGCCAACCGCATCACGCAGGCTTTGGGAGAACGAGCGCTGCTTCTCGACGCCGTGGTAGCGCCCGGTGGGGTCTGCCCCGACCTGGTGACGGCAATGGAAGCAGGTGGCCCGTACGGCATGGGCTGGCCCGCCCCGCGCGTCGCGGCAGGCCCGTTGTCCGTGCTCAAGTCCGACGTCGTCGGCAATGGTCACGTCCGCGCGATCGTGTCGGGTGATGATGGCCGTAGCATCAAGGCCGTCGCGTTTCGCCAGGCAGAAACCGAGCTGGGAGCTGCCCTGCTCTCCGCCCCCCGCCACCGGAAGCTTTGGCTCGCCGGCCGTGCCAAGATCGACGACTGGGGCTCCCGCCCCGCAGCGGAATTGCACGTAGAAGATGCCGCTTGGGCAGATTAGTTGCGGAAGATGCTTGACCACCGCCCGATCCTTCCCTAACCGGCCCTTCCACGCTCCGGCATGGCCCCTTCGTCTAGCGGTTAGGACGCGGCCCTTTCACGGCTGAAGCACGGGTTCGATTCCCGTAGGGGTCACCAGCGGCCGCCTAAATGGCGGATTGGCGCGGGTTTTGTGGTTTCCATGGACGCTTTGCCCATCCTTGTGTACAAAGGATGCGTACAAAGTGATCCGTATGGCGACCCCTTCCAAAGACCCTCGCACCGGCATCTTCTACTTTCGACGGGTCGTTCCGGCAGCGCTCCGGCCGTTCTTCGACGGCGGCACGAGCGAGTATAAGCGGACCCTCGATACGCGTGATCCCGAAGAGGCGAGGCAGCGCTATCATCCGCATGCGGTAGTGTATGAACAAAAGCTCGCTGCTGCGAGACGCGCCCTCTCCAGCCAACATCTTCGCTCCGCACGCGCGATGGTTGACGCTTATCTGGAGGACACGAGCGAACAGCAGTTGCAAGGGATCGCCCAGAAGCTCGCCTCGCTCGAGTTCGGAGCGTTCACCCACGCCCATGGTCTGACAGACCATGATCCGGGTGCCCGTTACGACTTCGGCACTCCCCCGACGCTCGACGATCTCCGTGACCATGGCGACCGCAAGGCGATGCTGGAGGCCATTCCGGACTTCAAGCCCCTGCCCTGGCTGGAGACGCTGCAGCGCGTTGCTGCCCTGCCGAGCCTCGATCCCATTGACTGGGCCATCGTCATGGTCGCGTTCGACCACGGTGTCGTTCAGCCGATCGAACCACCGCTTTACGAGGCGATTGGACGAGCCTTTCTGGATCGGCTCTGCGCAGCCTGCGCGCCGAAGATCGATCCGGCACGGACCCGCATCCTGCCATCGCCGATCTTGGTCGCCGGGGGCGACACCTCGACGTTGACGATGCGGAATGTCGAGCCCTCATCGAAGGATGCCGCCCCGACCATTACGCAGGTCTTCGAGGAATGGGCTGTTTTCCAGCCACGCGAACCCAAGCTGGTCGACGAGTGGCGCACGGCCATCGGCCGGTTCGCTCGTTTGCACGACGATCCGCCCGTGGACACCATCACCGCATCCATGGTCCGCGCCTATCGGCGCACCTGCGCTGGGCTGCCAGCCCGCGCAGGCAAGAAGATCACTGCCCTGCCGCTCGTCGATCAGGTCGAACTCGCCAAAGCGCACGGCTTGGCGACGCTGTCGCCCGCGACTGTCAACAAAGCGCTGTCTGCGGTTCGCGTGACGCTCGAGCATGCAGTCGAGGAACTCGAGGTCATCAGCGGCAACGTGGCAAAGACGGTCAAATCGCTGCCAACGAGCGAGATCGAAGACCCCCGCCTTCCGTTTGAGCCGCAGGATCTGGTCAGGATCTTCAACGCCCCTCTACCGGAGAAAAGCGGGGTTTCGACCAGCACGTTGTGCTGGACCCTGCTACTTGCCCCCTTCACCGGATGCCGATTGGAAGAGCTAGGCAAGCTGCGCCCTGGTAACATTAAGATCTATGACGGCATCCCCTATATCGCAATCGAGCCCGACCGCGTTCGCGTCCGTGAGGAACAGGAAGGCCCTGCCAAGCGGGTAAAGACTGCGAGCGCTAAGCGCGACATCCCGCTGCACCCGATCCTTATAGAAGCAGGTTTTCTCGACATGGTCGCCAAGCGGCGAGACGAGGGAGCAGAATGGCTCTTTCCGGAACTTGGCACCAACAAATATGGCAGTCGGACGCAGCGCCTTTCGCGCGTGATGAACGACTTTCTCGACCAGATCGGACTGTCGGACCCGGAGCTCGTCTTTTACTCATTCCGGCACACCGGCAAACGGGCCATTCGGGGCAAAGCCAACAAGGAAATCGTCGACCTGCTGTTCGGCCATGCCGATGGATCGGTCAGCACGCAATACGGGCGAGGTGCCGATATGGCGGTCCTTCGCGACGCCATCGAGAAGATCAGCTATCCGGACGTCGATTGGGCTCGGGTAATTGAGAACGCCAGAAGAATGACTTGAATTGGGCCGAAAGCCGACAGGCTGCTTTTAGCCGCGATGGGCGCGATGCAGACGTTCGCTACCAGCCTGCGCCGATTGCCCGAACCTTCTTCACCGTCCACACGACGGCGCCGCAAGATCTGCGGCCCGAGGATTGCGGCCGCTGCTGGTGGCGTTGCGCACGATAACGAGTTAGGTCGTTCCGTACTGCTGCTCCGACAGTACCCTGTTGCTTGAGAGATTTCGACGTTGTCCGCTCAAGGCCCCGGCTCGCACATCTGGCATCCTGAACACCTCAGGCAGGCAATCGACGCTGCAGGCGTTGCGCTGTGGTCCTGGAACGTTGATAGCGACCACTTCACCATGGACGAGCGCGTTCGACCTGTGGGGATTACCTTGGGCTGATGCGGTCTCCTTTGAAGAGCTTTCCGCGCACATCCATCCCGCCGACCGTAACCGCGTTCGGGCGGCGTTCGTGGGCACGCGCTCGGCCGCGGGCTCATACGAGATCGATTTTCGAATCATGCTCGAGGAAGATGTCCGGTGGATCTCCGCTCGAGGTCGTGGCGCGGACGCCGGGATGGTCGATCAGATCATGTTCGGCATTTTCCTTGATGTAACTAATCGAAAGCAGGCCGAAGAAAGCCACGAACTGCTTGCTGGTGAGATGAGTCATCGGGTCAAAAACCTGTTGGCGATCGCGACAAGCCTCACCCACATCTCACGGCGCTCTGCAACCAGTCTCGAAGAGATGGCGACCGACCTGACGCAGCGCCTCACGGCGCTCGGGCGGGCCCATGATTTGGTCCGGCCCCTGTCGGGAAGCGAAGGAAAGGCCGCGCTGCTGGGTGACCTTTTGTCGATCCTGCTTGCGCCCTATGACAACCCGGAGGCGTTCGCTGGACGTATCCGCGTTGCCGTTCCGAGGATGGGAATAGGCGACGGCACCGCCACAACCTTGGCCATGGTGATCCACGAGCTCGCTACCAACTCTGTGAAACACGGCGCCCTCTCGGTTCCCGAGGGCACGCTTGATGTTTCCGGCTCCTGCGATGGAGACCACTTGTCTCTCGTGTGGGCCGAGGACGGTGGGCCACGCGTCAAGGGCAAGCCTGAAATGAGCGGCTTCGGGAGTAAAATGATCTCGCGAAGTATGTCTCAGCAGTTCGATGGCGGGCTCAGATACGACTGGCAGCCCAGCGGATTGGTCGTGACGTTGCGGATGCGCAAAGGTCGTCTTGCAGCCTGACCACACCTAGAACTTGCATCCTTTTGTGGCCCCCCTTCGCGGGCAGCCCCATCGGCCGCTCCACGGAACTAAGAACTCGCGGCGGCGCTGATGCGGCGGGCCCGGAGGTACAACGGGTACGAGCAATGCGTGGTAGGGTGAGTGGATTGAAAAACGAGGCGGAGCACGTTCTGGCTGGGGGAGGCCAGACAGGGGCCCTCTTGCGCGCCATCGACTGGACTGCGTCGCCGCTTGGACCGCCTTCCAGCTGGCCGCAGCCTCTGAAAACGCTGTTGAGCGTGATCCTTGGATCCGACCAGCCGATGTTCGTCGTTTGGGGTGCCGAGGGATCGCTCCTGTACAACGACGCCTACAGCGAAATTCTCGCGGCGAAGCACCCCGCCGCGCTTGGCCAGCCGTTCCTGAAGGTGTGGGCCGAGATCCGGAGCGAGCTGATCCCAATCGTCGAGCAGGCGTACCGCGGCAAGCCGGTCCATATGAGCGACATCGAACTCTATATGGAACGCAAGGGCTTCAAGGAGGAAACGCACTTCGCCTTCTCCTACACCCCGGTCCGCGAGGAGCGCGGCGCTATTGCGGGTTTCTTCTGCGCATGTACCGAAACGACTGGCCAGGTGCTCGCCGACCGGAAAGCGGCCGCCGCAACGGACCGACAACGGCGGCTCTTTCAGCAGGCACCTGGTTTCATCACAATCCTGGGGCAACCAAGCCACGTCTTCGAATTCGTCAACGACGCTTACGTCAGGCTGTTCGGAAACCGCGACTATAACGGGCGAACCGTCAGGCAGGTCTTCCCGGAACTGGAGGGCCAAGGCTTTTTTGAGCTTTTGGATCAAGTCTATACCAGGGGTGAGCGTTATTCAGCCTACCACCTGCCCGTGCGCCTCCGCCTGTCTCCGGGAGAACCCGAGGTCGAGCGCTACCTGGACTTCATTTACGAGCCCGTCGTCGACGAAGCCGGGCGAGTCACCGGGGTATTCTGCGAGGGTTACGACGTCACCGATAGTCACGCCGCGCAGGTTGCCCTGCGGGAGAATGAGGCGCGTCTTCGCGAACTGAATTCAACGCTGGAGCAGCGAGTGGCAGAAGCCCTCGCCGAACGCCGCATCCTCGCCGAGGTCGTGGAGACGACCGACACCTTCATCCAGGTCGCTGACCTTGATTTCCGGTGGCTCGCCATCAACCGGGCCAGCGCAGAGGAGTTCGAGCGCATCTTCGGCGTAAGACCGAAAGCCGGTGACTCCATGCTGGATATACTGGCGGACAAGCCCGAGCTTCAGGCGCAGGTGAAGCAGGTATGGGCTCGCGCGCTCGCGGGTGAAGCCTTTACGCGGATCGACGAGTTCGGCGACCCGGACCGTTTGCGCCGCTATTATGAGATGAAGTTCAACGTTCTGCGGGACGGCAATGGACAGCGGATCGGCGCGTACCAGTTCGTTCATGACGTCACTGACCGGCTACATCGCGAGGCTGAACTCGCTCAGGCGCAGGAGGCCCTGCGGCAAAGTCAGAAAATGGACGCGATGGGCCAGCTGACCGGCGGCGTCGCGCATGACTTCAACAATCTGCTCACGCCGATCATCGGCAGCCTCGACATGCTCTACCGAAAGGGCGTGGGCGATGCGCGGACGCGCCGCATGATCGATGGCGGCCTCCAATCGGCTGAGCGTGCGAAGACGCTCGTGCAGCGTTTGCTGGCTTTCGCGCGTCGGCAGCCGCTGCAGCCTCAAGCCGTCGATGTCGGAACTTTGGTCCACGGCATGGAAGACCGTGCTTGCAAGCACGGTCGGGCCTCGCATCGAGATCAGCCTGGACGTGCCCACCGACCTGCCTGCCGCGGTAGCGGATGCCAACCAGCTTGAGATGGCTCTCTTAAACCTCACGGTGAACGCGCGCGACGCGATGCCGGACGGCGGGAACCTCACCATCGCCCTGGCCGCGGACAACCTCGAGCATGATCACGGTGGGTTGCGGCGCGGCCGGTACCTTCGGCTCTGCGTACACGACACCGGCATCGGAATGGATGCGGCTACTCGGGCCCACGCCACCGAGCCGTTCTTCTCGACTAAGGGAATCGGGCGCGGAACGGGCCTTGGATTGTCCATGGTGCATGGCCTGGCCGCCCAACTCGGCGGGGCCCTGACGATCGAGAGCGAGCCGGGCGAAGGAACCACGATCAAGATCTGGTTGCCCGTGGCCGAAGCCGGCTCAAGGAACCCGGCTCAAGCCACCGATCCAGAGGTCGGACCCGGGTCGGGAACGGTCCTTCTCGTCGACGACGAGGCGCTGGTTCGCGCCAGCACCGCTGAGATGCTGACCGAGCTCGGTTATTTCGTGATCGAAGTCGAATCCGCCCGTGAGGCCCTGCGCCGCCTAGATGAAGAGGTGAGCGTGGACATTCTCGTCACGGATCACCTGATGCCCGGAATGACGGGCACCGCGCTGATCGCGACGGTCCGCAAGCGGCGCCCGAACCTGCCCGCCCTTCTGGTCTCGGGCTATGCGGATGTCGATGGCACCGGACCCGAGCTGGAACGTCTGACAAAGCCGTTCCGCCAGGCAGAGCTCAGCGCTGCGGTTGCGAAGCTGTTGCTCGCCAGTGACGCGTGACGCTGGCCGCGCAGTGGCGAGCCCATCCATGGGCCCGGCGACTTGAGTATGCGTGCAGCGCTCCCACCCGATCCGGGACGAGGTGGCTCGCACGCTCCTGGGTAAGCCTTTTGGTTGGCAAGCAAACCTTCCGGGTGCTAGCCGCTGCACTGCTGTTCAGGAGGATCTAGCATTGTCTGTGGCGACAAAACATAATGTGCAGGTCCGCGGCGCCGGCGAGCAGACTATGGTCTTTGCGCACGGCTTCGGCTGCGATCAGAACATGTGGCGCTATGTGGAGCCAGCCTTCGAAGGCGATTTCCGCACGGTCCTGTTCGACCATATCGGCGCAGGCGGCTCCGATCTCGGCGCCTATGACCGGGCGAAATACGCGTCGCTCGAAGGATATGCGGACGACGTCATCGACCTGTGCCGCGAACTGGGCGTTCGGCGGGGCATCTATGTCGGCCATTCGGTGAGCGCGATGATCGGTATCCTCGCCGCAAAAAAGGCGCCGGAGCTGTTCGAAAAGCTGGTCCTGGTCGGCCCCTCGCCCCGCTATATCGACGATACCGAAGGTTATGTCGGGGGCTTCAGCGAGGCCCAGATCCATGAGCTTTTGGAGTTCCTGGACAGCAATCACATGGGCTGGTCACAGGCCATGGCACCGGTGATCATGGGCAACGCCGAAAGGCCGGAGCTGGGCGAGGAACTCACCAACAGCTTCTGCCGCACCGACCCAGAGATTGCGAAGGCATTTGCCCGGGCGACCTTCCTGTCCGACAACCGCGCGGATCTGGTGGACGTGCCCGGCCAGGTACTCGTGCTGCAATGTTCGGAGGATGTGATCGCGCCGCAATGCGTCGGCGAGTTCGTGCACCGGAGCATCCCTGGCAGCCAGCTCGTGATCTTGGAGGCGACCGGCCATTGCCCCAATCTCAGCGCCCCCGAGGAAACGATCGCGGCGATCCGCGCCTTTGTCTGAGGACGGTTCCTCCGTTTCGGGCGAGCGCGAGGCCGCAGACGACCTCGAAGACCTCTTCGAGTTCGCGCCGTGCGGCTATCTCTCCGCGCAGCCCGATAGCAGGATCGTCCGGGTCAACAGCACGCTGGCGAAATGGCTCGGGCGGGAGCCCCGGGAACTTGTCGGACGGCGTTTCCCGGACCTGCTGAACATCGCCGGCAAGATCTATTACGAAACGCACTTCGCCCCGCTTCTGAGGATGCAGGGTGCCTTTCACGAAGTGGCACTCGATCTGGTGCGCGCCGACGGCAGCCTGCTTCCCGTGTTGGTCAACGCCGTAGAGCGGCAGGATGCGAACGGGTCCGTTCGCTTCATCCGGATCACCGTCTTCAATGCCAGCGACCGGCGGCGATACGAACAGGAACTGCTCGAGGCGCGGCGCACCGCCGAAGATGCCAGCGCCGAACTCCGCAAGCTGAACGCCGACCTGGAAATGCGGGTAGCGGCAGCAGTCGAAGAGCGGATGAAGGCCGAGGAAGCACTCCGCCAGGCCCAGAAGATGGAGGCGATCGGCCAGCTGACCGGTGGCGTCGCCCATGACTTCAACAATCTGCTCACAGTGATCCTGGGCGGGCTCGATACGATCCGCCGCCAGGTGTCGACGCTGCCGGGATCGCCCACGACCGAGCGCATCGAGCGGTCGATCCGCATGGCGTCTCACGGTGCTGAGCGGGCTGCGACGCTCACCGCCAGGCTGCTCGCCTTCGCGCGGCGCCAGCCGCTCGAACCGAAACCGATCGATGCCGGCCGCCTGGTGACGAACCTCGCCGACTTGCTGCAGCGCACCCTGGGAGAAACCATCGCGCTGGAGACCGTCACGGGAGGCGGCCTGTGGCGGGCACAGGCTGATCCGGGCGAACTGGAAAATGCACTCGTGAACCTGGCGGTAAACGCACGGGACGCGATGCCGGGCGGGGGCCGCCTGACCATCGAGACCGGCAACGCGCACCTCGATGAGAGCTATGTTGCCCAGGTGGCCGAGCCTGTCGCGGCCGGCCAGTATGTGCTCATTGCCGTCAGCGATACGGGAACGGGCATGTGCGCGGCGACGCTGGCACAAGTATTTGAACCGTTTTTCACGACGAAGGACGTCGGGAAGGGCACTGGCCTTGGCCTCAGCCAGGTATACGGGTTCGTGCGGCAATCGGGCGGCCACATTCGCATCTACAGCGAAGTCGGCGAAGGAACTTCGGTCAAGATTTATCTCCCGCGCCTCCTGAACGAGGGGCTCGTGCCGGAGTCCGAAACTGCAGCTGCCGCGGCGGTGACGCACGGGGGAACTGAAACTATCCTGGTGGTCGAGGACCATGACGATCTTCGCAGCTTCAGCACGGGGATTTTGCGCGAGCTCGGCTACCGAGTCCTGGAGGCTGCGAATGGGCGCCGCGCCCTCGAGGCGCTGCAAGCGGCTCATGACGTTGATCTGCTGTTCACCGACGTAGTACTGCCCGAGGGGATGGATGGGCGCCGATTGGCCGATGAGGCGCTGCGACGGCGCCCAGGCATTAAGGTACTTTTCACGACCGGCTATACGCGCAATGCGATTGTCCACAACGGCCGGCTAGATCCTGGCGTGAACCTGATCGGCAAACCCTTCAGCTTCGAAAACCTCGCCGCAAAGGTGCGTGAGGTGCTCGACAGCTAACTGCGTTCGCCTCCGGTTAGGTCAGTGTGCGAGCATGTTTCCAAATCGTGGTGGCGAATGGGCGCAGTTAGATCACGTGCCGAGGGTGCCTATCGGAGCATCGAGGCCAAGTTGCGGTGATGATGCACCTGATTAAGGTTTCCTGTTGAGGCTCCCACATTTCAGGTGCTCGGCGAGCGCAGTTTCTATGCCCTTTATCTGATCAGCTCCCGATTGGCTTTTGGCGGGTGTGGAACCTTCTTACCCGACCAACGGCAGCTTTGAGGTTCCGTGACCTTGACCTTAGACGGCTACAACTGGGCGCGTAGCTGCCGTCTCGCCGTGGAGGGAACGAAGGGCAGCGAGCTAGGTGAAAGTGGTGTCGCCGGCCCGACTTATCGCGGGACTGGTCACGCGGCGAGCGGGTAAGTGTTGATCACCGCACGACCATCGAGCTGCACACCGCGCTCTACCAGCTTCGCCAGCCGTGCGGTGGCACGGGCGACGCCATCCTCGACATCGGCGGGCTTGCGGTCGATGTGGAGCAGTTCATTCGGGGACAGGCGGAAGAGCCCGCGGACGTGCGGCTGCGGCAAGATCACGGCACGCGCGCCGGTCTTGGACAGGTACAAGCGGCAGTCGGTCTGCCCATGGCAGATGCCGTCCCGCGCAGCGACGATCGAGATGTTGGTGAGGCCATATCCTTCCGCGGAATCGGCGAAGCCCAGGAAGACAATGTCTTTGCCCGAGGTTTCCGCAAGCCGGGCAAGGGCAAGGCGGCCTTCGATGCCTGCCATTTCACCCGCGATGATCATCGCACCGGGCTGCAAGGTGCGGTTGCCGACTAGCATCTGAGTGACGGCTGCGACGTGGCGGCGGACGATCTCGGTCTTGTCGATGGTCATGGTGTTCTTCCTGATTTTCATCCCCGGATCGGGGACCATTTTCGCTGACTTGTCTCCTTGCCCCCGGCAGGCGGGGAGCCGGTGCCCGGCTCCCCTTTGATCGTCACCGCTGGTGGAAACGCGGCGCCCATGTGTCGCGGTACGTCTCCCACTCCGCCTGGAAGGCCGCTTGCGCGTTCTTTGCGATCAGGTCCGGGTGGAGGGCACCCCAACCCGAGGCGCGGTGGACGCGGGCAAGCACGATGACGTGCGCGTGCGGGCGGCGTGCCGAGAGTTCGTCGGCCGGCATGTGGACCACCGCCATGCTGGTCAGCCGGCGCTCGAGCGCGAGCCTCTCCAGGGCATAGCCGCCGACCAGCGACAGGATGTCGCTGGTCAACCAGTCATGGTCCAGCCGCATCGTCAGCACGACCGCGAGCAGACGCTGGTGCGATTTGATCTTCGCGTCATAGCCGTGGAAAATGTCTTCAAGTGCGTCCGGTTCGAGCGGAACACCGGGAGCCGGAACGACCCGGCTCGTCGTGCAGGTGATCGGCCACAGCGCGTTTTCCTGCCAGTCGGCATCGGCGGGCCGGCTTGGCTGGAGCTTGGCTCTTGCAAGGTCCGCGGTAAGGTTCTGCTTCCCTTTGGCGTTGGGCCTGCATAGCGCAAAACCAAAATCTGGGGTCGAGCCGTCGGGATCATCGTAGAGCATGGCATCGGCTTCCGCCGGGCTGATCCAGGGGAGCGGTGAGCCCATTAGCGATCCCCCCACACAGCGGCGAGATAGGCGTCAGCCCGTGCGAAGCCCGCCGCGATCTCGCCGTGGTTGTACGTCGGCGGATCGATGCTGAGGCGCAGACGCCCGGCGGCAAGGCGGTAGAACACCTCGGGTTCTTCATACTCCATCGGGTCGGCCACCAGCCACGCTTCGTTGGTGCGCGACAGCCAGAGCCGGCGAGCATGGCGCCAATGATTGTCGCGACGCAGCCACTCGCCGACCGCGCAATAGAGCGTGCGGTGCCCCTCGCTCGACGCCTTGACAACCAGCGCGTCGCAGCGCGCCTCGCGCATGCCGCGGCCGACCACTTCGAGGTCCCCGCGCGACGGCTCGATCGAGGGGACCAGCAACAGCTGTGCCTGTTCGATGTGGAGATAGTTGCGGAACGGCGGAGCGAGGATCAGCGACGACGATCGCTCGATCTTCCAGCCGGCGAGGTCGGCAAGCGCCAGCGCGCCGGACAGCGCGCGGGCTTGGGCGAGCGCACGCTCGCGAGTAACGATATACATGGGAGTCCTTCATCTGCGCGAGGGACGGCGGGCTGCACGCCGCGCCTCCGCGCATCATCATTTCGCCTTCACGGCACAGCCGCAGGCTTCTCCCGTCTCCTTCACCGCCGAGTCGGCGGCTCTGTCATCCTCGTGTTCGAGGCACGTTTGATCGTGATCAGCGCTCGTGACCGGACTTGTTGCGGGTACCCGATGCTGCCGTAGAATCTGGCCCCCCCTTTGGTTTCGTGATCATCGTCTTGCCATCCAGAGCTTCGGCTTCCGCCTGCTTGAAGATATTGCCGCCAGCATTCTGGAAGCCGGTAGTTATCGCTGGTGCTTCGCCGCGGCCATTTTGCGCAGGCGGGGCGGGATCGCTCGCAGACGCAACGCGCTTGGCCGATTTCCTGGCGCCACGAAGCCCCGGCAGGCCCCCCAAGCTGGGAGCGGCATGCAAGGCAGGAGACTCGCGTAGCGCGACAGCCGGGCCATCTGGCCAGTCGGAAATAGTGGATCCGCCAAATGGCCAAAACAGCCTGCGACCGCGCGGTGTGGTCGCCAGCCTGAGCTTGGGATTCGCGGCAGCGCCTGCCAGCTGTTCCTCAGACAAAGTCGCCAAGCGCCTATCGAATTCTTCTCTGTAACCAGGCTGTAGCAACGCCTTACGGTTGACGTCAGGCATATCGGTGATGGCGTACCCGTCATTGGATCTGGTGATGGACGCCTTGCCGCTCACCAGCATAGCCCAGCCATCGTCGCGCAACGCGTTCAACTTTGCCAACGCTTCGCGCCGAGCGACCTTCGACGGAGTCGCGTGATCCGGATCCGTGACATCACGGGCGACACGATGCTCCGACACCTCAGGAACTTGAGGACTCGTACTATTCTCTCCCGACGCGTCGGTCAGATCCTGAGGCTTCGGTGCACTTCCTGCTCGCTGCTGCCTTTCGATTCCTTCAACAGAATTTGTCGCACCCGACAGCGGAGGCACAATCGCTGTGCGCCCGGTCTCGCTGTCGCGAACCGGCTTGCCTCCGCTATCAGCAACGTCAGGCACAGAGATGGTGTGGCCCATTTGCGGACCATCCCCGACAGCCCGGTCGATGATTGCCGGCTCTTCCGAGATGGTCGCGACCGCTGCATTTTCGGCCTGACTGGCCAGTAGATCATCCACCTTCCGTTTCAGACGCCGGTCGCGGATCGCGCGCAGGCGTTCCTGGACGATCAGATCGTCGATGAAGAGGCGGAACAACCGGTCGATCGCCTTTCGCCGCTCTGCCACGCCCAGCGCGACACCGACGTCGTCAAACACCAGCGCGTCACTGTTATCCTTATGCTCGTCGAGCCATTTGAGCAGGCGATCGCGAACGCTGTCGCGATGCTGGACGCTCACCGGTTGCAGATCCTGATGCCCTCTTGGGCGATAGATCAGCGGAGGTGCGGAAGCGGGAATGGCACCACGCACCTTCCTGTGCAACAGATCGGCCATGACCGCGACCGCCTCGGTCCCCCACTCGGCATCGCTCAATTTGCGCGAGCCCTCGACTACCCCCGCCGCCTGATCGGTTTCGGCGATCCACGCCTTTGCTGCTGCGACGCGTTTGGCATCCTGGCTGTGCTCGGTCACCGTGACCGCGCGGGAGATCGCCATGTCACGGACGATGCCTGCGGCGGTCGCCTGTGCCTGCTTCCGGATTGCCAGCCCTTGCACCTGCCGCCACTGCCAGACCGAAAGCCGGACCGCATCCGTGTCCGCCATGGCGAGCAGCGCCCGTGCTTGGCGGCGGAGCGCGAGCAGTTCTGACACCACGATATGGCGAACATGGCGCAGTCGGTCATTGAAGATGATGCGCGCGTTGCGGCTGCCGGCGTCCGTCACCAGCCCGCGCTTTTCATTGCCGATGATCTTGTCGCCCAGATGCTCCAGCCGGTCCTGCCGGATGCCGTTATCCCGATAGGTGCCGGTCACATAGCGCGTCGCGCCGGCGGTGCCTGCCGCCACTTCGTTGGCGATGGTGACATAGGCGGCGCGCAACTCCTTGAAATAAGCCTCGCCGACCTCGCGCCGGTTCTGCCCCTTCTCACCCCGCAGGACGGCGATCTTCTGCTGCCGGTGGGGGTATTGTAGGCTGCCGTTCCGTTTGCGCTCCGCGACTTCGAAATCCCAGCACCCTGGGCCGGGCTTGCCGGCGGTACCCATGCCCACCATCCATTTGGAGGGGCGGTCATACGCATCGACATGGAGATGGACATGGCGGGGATCGTTCTTGCCGTCCGGGCAGTGGATGGCCGCGACATACATCCAGCTTTCACCGTCCAGCCGGGCGCAGAACCGCTCCATGATCATTCGGTGCTGGCGTGCGTCGAGGCCGTTCGGCAGTTCGACGACAAACCGGGTCTGGACCCGCCCCGCACGTCCCTGTTCGAACTGAGGCAGCGCAGCAGCATCATTCCCCAACGCGGTATCGGCCCACACGAGCCGCTCGTACGCCTGGGTCAGATCGACGTCCGCAATCTCCACCGCTCTATGGTGGTGCTTGCGCCCGGCCTTTGCCGCCTTTGCTCCATCCGCGAGCAGCGCTCGCTGCAGGAGCAGGGCGGCCTCTCGCACCCATTGTGGCGCGCTCGACGCGGCGGCCAGTTCGGCCCAGACGTCCGCATGCTCGGTCGATACTGCCAGCGTGCCCCGGTGAGCCTCTCGCTCGCACCGTTCCGCCGCCTCGAACAGCCCGCGCTGCCGCGCCGCGCCCCCGGGGATATTCGACAGGAGCGCCAGCGCATTACGATCGCGGTGATCGGCCTCGAAGTCCAGGATGTCCATCGCGGGCTCCCCGCGTCCCACCGTCATGGGTCCGATCAGCCGGGTGATATAGTCAAAGTGGGTGCGATAGCTCGTTTCCGCCCCCTCGGTCAGATAGTCGTAGTGCTCGGCGGCGACGGTGGTGCGTTCTGGATAGCGTGGGTGCGTCTCGCCGCTGGCCGAGCGCGGCACGGACGTGCGGGTGATATTGGAATAGCCAAGGTGCGGGATCCGCATGTCGGCGCGTTGCCGCGGCGTCGACGAGATCGGGCTGGCATAGCGGAAGTCACAGCCGCGCGACCGCTTCCGGGCGTTGCCTGGCGCACGCCCCGGCCTGCTTTCGCGACGCGCGTCGGCGTCCGGCCCGTTCTGAATTCGAAACCCCAAGCGGCGGAGCGAACCCGCGACAGCCTCGCGATCCTCGCGAGCCATGCGCGCCAGGCAGGCCGCCACCTGATGGGCGAACTCGGGATAGGGTGCAGGATCGAACGGGTTCACGGCAACAGCATCTCATGCTGGAGCAGTCGCCGACAAGGACCCCTTCGGACATGATCATGTCCGCTTCAACGCCTTCCGGAACGCGAGCTTGCTCGCGTGGAGGACCGGACGCCAAACGCGTCCCGCATCCCGCTAAAAGGTGGTCCCGACTTCCGTGACCACCTTTTAGCGATTTTGCGCCCAAAGATTACCTCCTCCCCAGTCACGATGGGGCCTTTTCCTACGAAGCCCTGGCTGCTTTATCGCGAGCGTATCAATGCTCGATCATCATGATGCCTGGCTGTGCATCTGAGCCCAGCCCGCTAACGGACCTGACGTTCGTCACTGCCGCTAGGGGAGAAGACACGCAGGTGGGTTGCGGCCGGGCGCCGCTGCCAGCCGCAGCCACCTAAAGCATTGCGGCAGTCAGTCCGCGCGACGGCGCATCCTCAGCAGGTAGCTCCGTCCGCCACCGGTTCGGCTTTGGACCTTCGGGGTCACACTTCGGGGCCAACACCTGCTAAGAGGCGACGACATCACGCGCCAATTAGAATGCCGGATCGACCGCGATCGCTGCTACCGTCAGCGCATGGTCGCGATGTCACACCTTCGCACAACGACCCACAATCGGCCGTTCAGCCGCCCTCGCCTCGTCCCCGGAAGCGGACGGTCATTCATGTTCTTCGAGGAATAACCGCAGGACGGATTGCTTAGCTCCGCAGGCCTGAACTAAGCTTCTCATCGTTAGCGAGGAGCAGGCAATGAACACCTCGATTGAGGGTCTTCTACGTCTCGGCGTGGTAAGTTGGATAGCGCGGGTGGCGCTGACTTTTCCATTCTGGGGCAGCGGCCTCACGAAGTTGATCGATTTCCCCGCAGGGATGGCGGAGATGTCGCGCTTCGGTCTGGAGCCTGCGGCTGCATTCAACTTGGCTACCATCTCGGTACAGCTTGGGGGCTCGCTGCTCATTATCCTGAACCGCATCGCATGGCTCGGCGCCGGGGCGTTAAGCGTTTTCACCGCTCTCACAATTTTACTGGTACATCGATTTTGGGACATCCCAGGCGAACCGTTTCGCACGATCGCTTTTCACACGGCAACAGAACATGTGGGCATGATTGGCGGTTTGCTTGCGATCGCTGTCCTCAGCGTACAGGAACAGAAGGGCGCTGGTATGAAAGCCGCTGACGCGGCGACACGCTGAGGAACTGACCAGACAGTTGCGAAATCGAGGGCCGCTGGCGGTGCCGCCGGTGATGTGAACCCGAGACGGAAAGAGGCGCTTTCAACCGCTCCCCGGTGCCTCGGGATCCTCCGTCTTCCGGCGGATTGCCCCAGATGCTTCAGCCGCCGCCGTGCCGGAACTTTCTTCTACCGTGATCACACGTTCGCCGGTGTCGACTTCGCGTCGCATTTCTGGGCGTGACACGCCTGGGTCCTCAAGTTCGCTCGCCAGCCAAGCCCCGCACGCCCTGGCCCTGTTTGTCGCTGTTGCCGACACTGTCTATAGGCATACCCGTCCGCTTGTCGGTCATGAGTGGCTCCTCTTGGTCTAACCAGAATATCTTCGAACGCCGTACCGTTTCAACGGATCAGGAGCGCGGTCGGTCCGCCCAGCGACAATGCATCGCGAATACAAGACGGCGGCACATCACTCACCCGCCATACCTCAAGCTTCCTGATCGGGACGGCGCAGCCGCTTCAGAGCGAATGTCGGCGCGAACCTGCTCCCACTTTGATGGCCCATCAGCGCGCCCGCACCAGATGACTAGATGGACAGGGACGCTTCCAATGAACATGGAGCGGCTTCCTTGTAGATGCGTGCTTCGGCGCGGCTCAGACATCACTGCCGCGTGCCGCGGATAGCCGCATCAGGATTGCGCCCACGGGCAAAAAAAGATCGCGCCTTTGTCGCGGCCTTGGTCGTTGAGCCATTAAGAGCCAAAGCGGCGGCTTTGGGCGTTCGCACTCTTTTTAGAAGGGCTAATCATGGCCACAACGTCCCGCATAGCCATTGTCGGCGCCGGTAATGTCGGTGCCACCGCCGCGTATGCATTGATGCTGCGCGGCCTGTTCGCCGAGATCGTTCTTATAGATCAAACGCCGGAGCGGGCTGCAGCCGAAGCCACCGATATTGCGGATGCCAACGCGATCGCGCAGCCCGTGCGTATCTGGGCCGGTGACTATGCCGATGTCACCGACGCCAGCATCCTCGTCATCACCGCGGGTGCCGCAACCAAGGCCGGCGAGCCGCGCACTGCGATTGCAGGCAAAAGCGCAGTGATCGTACGGGACTGCGTTCGCCAGGCAATGGAGGCAGGTTTCGACGGTATCCTTGTGGTCGCGTCCAACCCGGCCGACGTGATGACCCAGGTGGCGCAGGCGATGTCGGGACTACCCTCAGAGCGCGTGATTGGCACGGGCACGCTGCTGGACAGCAACCGGTTCAGGAAGCGCATCGCGGACCAGCTTTCGGTCGCACCGGGCGCTCTGGAGGCCTTGGTGCTCGGCGAACATGGCGACAGCGAAGTCATGGCCTATTCGACCGTGCGCATCGGCGGCATGGAACTCGAAACCTATCTGGCGGGGCAGAGCTTCGATCGTCCGGCAATCGCCCACGACGTCATGCGCGCGGGGTACACCATCGCCGAAGGCAAGGGGTACACCTCCTTCGGGGTGGCCACAGCCATCGCCCGGATCTGCGAGGCGATCCACCGCGACGAGCGCGTGATACTGCCGGTCTCGACCATGCTGCGTGGGCAGTACGGGATCGAGGGCATCTACCTGAGCCTGCCTTGCCTCATCGGCGCGGGGGGCGTCCTGCGCATTCTAACTCCGGCTCTTGCCGCCGACGAGCAGACTGCACTGCTCGCCTCGGCCGACATCCTGCGCCAGACCCTGCAAGCAGCCGGTTGAGGAAACAAACATGGCGATCAAACTGAAACCTCTCCGCAAGCAAGTGATCGTGGTGACCGGCGCGACCAGCGGGAACGGCCTGGCTACGGTGGAAGCAGCAGCTTCTCGCGGTGCAGCCTGCGTCGCAGTCGCCCGCAACGAGGCGGCGCTGGAGGCACTTCGCGCCCGGCTTTCCGCGAGGGGCGCGCGCATCGCGACGTGTGTGGCGGACGTGAGCGACTTGGCGGCAGTCGAGCGGGTTGTTGAGGTTGCCATAGAGGCGTTCGGCGGGTTGGACAGCTGGATCAACAATGCCGGCATCGGCACCTACGGCACGCTCGAACAGGTTCCCGTCGCCGACCACCGCCGGGTCTTCGACGTCAACTACTTCGGTGTCCTCCACGGCTCGCTGGTAGCCGCCCACCATCTGCGGGAGCGCGGTGGGGGCGCCATCGTCAACGTCGGATCGATCCTCGGCGACCGCGCGATCCTGCAACAGGGGCCATATTGCGCGACGAAACACGCGGTGCAGGCACTCACCGACACGCTGCGGATGGAATTGGATCGGGAGAACGCCGGCATTTCGGTGACTTTGGTCAAACCAGGAGCAATCGATACGCCCTTCCCCGAACATGCTCGCAACTTCATGGATCAGCCCCCGCGCCTGCCGCCGCCGCTCTACGCGCCTCAGGTGGTCGCCGATGCCGTGCTGTTCTCCTGCGTTCATCCACGACGCACGCTCTATGCCGGGGGTGGCGGACTACTCTCCTCCATATTGTCGCAGGCGGCACCGCGGCTGACCGACGCCGTGATGGAGGCGATTGGCACCAAAGCCCAGCAGAAGCCGGACGATGCCGGAGACCCTGCCAGGCGCGACAACCTCCACCATCCTCGTGCCGACGCCCTCCGCGGGAGCCAAGATGTACACGCGCGGCAATCGAGCATCGCGTTGCAGATCCAGAAGGCAGCTTCGCCACTGCTCGTGCTCGGCATGCTGGGCGGCGGGGCAGTTCTGGCCATCGGCAGGCACATGACGCGGACACGCCGATGACGACCGACATGGCCGAAGCGGGGACCGAGCGCGACTTTGGCATCGTGCTTGTGCTGAGCGGGGGCAATGCGCTCGGCGCGTTCGAAGCCGGCGTCTACGAGACGCTGCACGAGCACGGCCTCGAGCCAGACTGGATCGTCGGGGCATCGATCGGAGCGATCAATGGAGCCCTTATCGTCGGGTCTGCGCCAGACCGCAGGATCGCCACGCTGCGTAAATTCTGGCGACCTAGCATGTTGGCGTTGATGGGGATCGATACGTCCCGGATGCCCTCTGTGTTCGAAAACAGCCGACGAACGACGGCAGTGGCCTGGACCGCCGCGGCAGGCCGATCCGGCATCTTCGGCCCGCTTCTCTCTTCGCTCATGCCATGGACCGACGACAAGCCGGCGATCTTCGAAACCAACCAGCTCGGTGCCGAGCTTGCCCGATTGATCGACTTTGATCGCCTGAACACCGGGCCTTGCCGCTTCAATGCCACCGCTGTCGACCTCGAAACCGGGAACGATGTCGTCTTTGACAACCAGCGCGAGCGGATCGAGCCGGATCATGTCCGCGCCAGTGCCGCTTTGCCGGTCGCCTTTCCCGCGGTCGAAGTCGGCGGGCGGTGGATGGTCGATGGCGGGCTGTCGGCGAACCTGCCGTTGGATCCCGTTCTGTCTCACCCGCCGGCACGACCGACGTTGTGCATCGCCGTCGATCTCCTTCCGCTTTGCCAGCCGCTGCCAACCACTCTCGGGGAGGCTGCCACTCGCATGCAGGACTTGATCTTCGCCGCCCAGTCCCGCCGAACGATCGCAAGGTGGCAGGAGGCTTATGCCGGTCGCGACGACATACAAATGTCGTTGGTGCGGGTGGCGTATACCGAGCAGGACAACGAGGTAGCAGGCAAGGCGCTCGACTTCTCTGCTCCGACAATCGAAGCGCGTTGGGCGGCCGGACACACTGCGGGCATGCATGTTGTCCGTCGGATCAAGGCTGGATCGCTATCGATCGGCACCATCGGGCTGAACGTCGTTTAGTATCGCGAAGCTCCGGGTCCAGCCAGGAAGGATCGATGGGCAGCCGTACCAGTTAAAGCGGTCCCACCGGCTCTGGGTCAAGCCCGCATGGTGAAGGGAGCAATTTCGCAACGAGCTTGTGCGAATTGATGCCTTTTCAACGCCGGCCGCCTCCGCTCACGCGGGCTTCTCGGAACGAGATCAAGCGACCAGCCGCCTCATCCCACAGAACGAGCCTTACCGACCGTAAGCTTTCACGGACTGTCAGACGGTTGATGTCCGCAAGCTCGGGGCGCGCCTCAAGCGCTGCAGAAAGTCGGTAAAACGGGATGTTACTGCAGAGGTGATGAATGTGGTGCATGCCAATGTTTGCGGTGAACCAGCGCAACACGCCAGGCAGCGCATAATGAGAGCTTCCGAGTAACGCAGCTTCGTGGAAGGCCCAGTCAGTGTCTTTGCTCCAATGCGTCTGCTCAAACTGGTGCTGAACGTAGAACAGCCATACGCCAGCGGAGGCTGCGATTAGGGTGATCGGTAGTTGAATCAGGAGAAAAGCTTGCAACCCCACCAAGAGGATCAGGCCCGTCGAGACAAGTGCGATCGCACAGTTCGTCCCTATAGCGCTGGCCCAAGGGCGCCAACCCTCGCGCATGTGACCGAGCGGTAGCCGATACCGTAAGAAAAACAGCCACGCCGGGCCGAGCCCAAACATCACCGCAGGATTTCGATACAACCGGTAGCGGAGTTGACCCCAGAAGCCGAGCTTCCTGAACTCGCAAACAGTGAGCGTGTCGACGTCGCCCGTGCCACGCCGATCGAGATTGCCTGTTCCCGCATGGTGTGTCGCGTGCCCCCGACGCCACAGATTATAAGGGCTCAGCGTCAGCACGCCGATGCAGCGGCCCACCCAGTCATTCGCGCGCCGGCCCCTAAAAAACGCACCGTGCCCGCAATCGTGCTGGATCAAGAACAGGCGCAGCAGAAAGCCTGCCGCGGGAAGTGCCAGGAGCAGCGTCATCGCGTAATGGATGTGCAGCGAACGCCACATCAGCAACCACAGCAGCGCCATTGGCATGACGCTTACGGCAATTTCATAGAGCCCGCGCAAGTTGCTGGGCTGGCGAAAAGTGGCAAGATGCCGCGCGATCTCCCGAAGGTCACGAGGCGCGCTCCCGGGAACGTGGCCCCCGCCGGCCGCCGAAGCTTCACTGTGTATCATGGTTCAGGGGGGACCTGTCTTCGTCGAAGCGGGAGTGCGCGCAGGCTCGATCTTGTCGTGCCGCGATCGTCGTGACGCTGGGGAGAACGAGTTAACGATCCGTGGAGCTATAAGGATGCCTGCAGGTCAGCCTTTTCACTCCCCGTTCAGCAACTTGATGTTCGAGCAAGCATACCACGTGAACTCACCCACTCGCGACGCAGACCCCTCGGCGGACCGACACCGCTTGCAACCTTCATGAAGCGGCAGGGTTGCCCATCACCTGCTTTGGCGTTCTGAGTTGGCATCAAGACCCACATCGGCCATTCAGGGCGCCACATCCAGCTCCCCAGGTTCAGACACTTGTCCATGTCAACGCGACGGCTGCTTTCATCAATCCGGATAGGCCGCCTAGCCCTCTCGAAGTGGGTGCGGAAGCGGCCTTGGGAAGTTTCCAGACCGAAGTTCATGGCCAAGCCGACGTCAGACCGGCCAGAAATACATGATGAGTGCCGTGCCGAGCACCACAATCATCAAAGATAGGGGAATGCCAAGCCGCGGATAGTCGGCGAAGCGATAACCGCCAGGGCCCATCACCAGTGTATTGCATTGGTGCCCTATCGGCGTGAGGAAGTCGCTACCTGCGCCCACGGCGACAGCCATGAGAAGCGCATCCGGACGCATGCCAAGCTTTGTTGCAAGGGCCGCCCCGATCGGTGCCATCACGAGAACAGTAGCGGCATTGTTCAGAAATGGCGTGACCGCCATCGCAGCGGCCATGACCAAGGCTATCGTCGCGAAGGATGGCAGTCCGGCTGCGACACTGGACAGACCACTGGCGATTAAATCGGTGCCTCCGGTGGTTTCAAGCGTTTCACTCACGGGAATGAGCGCGCCTATCAGCACAAGGATCGGCCATTCAATGGCTTCGTAGGCTTCGTCCGGCTTGAGCACCCCTGAAATGATCATCGCCACCGCTGCGCCCAGAAACGTCAAACCCACTGGCGCGAGCTGAAGCCCGAGCGAAGCGATCGTGGCAGCCAGCACCGCCACGGGCACCCACAGCGGCCGCCGGCGCCCGATCTGAAGGCGCCGTTCTGCAAGCGGGAAGAGCCCCGCGGACGATAGCCGATCACCCAATCCCGTAGACTGAGCCCTCAGCAGAAGTACGTCGCCTTCGCGCATCGACACGCGCGAGAGCCGCCGGCGGAAGCGATGTCCGCTGCGACTGACCGCAAGCATTTCCAGAGCAAATCGCTCGCCCATGCGGACTCCGGCTGGGGTCTGGCCGATCAGCGGCGATCCCTTTTGCACGACGGCCTCCGCAATCGCCACGTCGTCTGCGGTCACGGCGCCAGCGGAGGCGGGCATAAGCCCTGCCGCAACGATGACGCGCTGCAACGCAGGCGCGTCGCCTTCGATCAGGAGGATGTCGTTGCCGTGGATCTTCCAATCCTGGTCGGGAATAAGGCGGCGATAATCCTCACGGATCAATCCCACGACGCGCACTTCCCCGGAGGCCAGCTTCTCCAGTTCTACGATCTTACGCCCGACATAATCGGAGGTTTCAGGCAGAACGAGTTCTGACACATAGTCTTCAACAGCGAAGGCATCCTCGGCGGACCTAGCTCCCTGGCGATCTGCCGGCAGCAAGCGCCAGCCCACAGACAGGAACAGCATGCCTGCCAGCGTGATCCCCAGTCCCACCGGAAGATAGTCGAACATGGAGAATGGCTCACCACCCATTTCTTCCCGGACGCGGCTGACCATCAGGTTCGGGGACGTCCCCACCAGCGTCATGAGCCCACCCATTAAGGATGCGAAGGCAAGCGGCATGAGCACGAGATGGCTCTTCGTCCCGTGGCGGCGGGAGAGCTGCTGGGCGATCGGCAGGAAGATGGCGAGTGCGCCGATATTCTTCATGAAGGCGGAGAGGACGGCAACTGTGCCGCCAAGCACGGCAACCTGTTTGCCGGGTGTGTTCAGCTTCGCAGCAAACGGCCGGATGAGCATGTCCACCAGGCCCGAGCGGGCGACGCCAGCACTCACGACCAAAGCAGACGCGATGATCAGGACGATGTCGTCGGAGAAACCTGAGAATGCATCCCCTGCCGCCACAAGGCCCGCGGCAACCGACGTCAGCAGGGCCAAAAGGGCAACCACATCGTAGCGAAGCTTGTCCCAGATCAACAGCACCACGACCGACCCGATGATGCCGAAAGACAGTGCCTGATCCAGTGTCACGATGGTCCCCTTTCCTGCAGAACGGAGCGGATGCGGCCCCGTTCCTCCGCATCGACATCAGGCCGTGCCACCGAAGCGCCCCGCACGCGTTGTGCAAGCGATGACATCCTACAAGCGCAACCTCCGGATCGGTGCCGGGCTACTAGGCACCGCGATTGCAGCCGGCGCGACATGGCGCGGCCGCATCTATGCGCAGGCGCGCGCGGAGATCCGTGCCGCGGAGCGGCAAGCGCATGCAAGCCAGGCCCGCTTCCGCTCCTTAATGGAGGCAACCGCAGCTATCGTGTGGTGGACCGATCCCGAGGGTGAGTTCATCGAGAACCAGCCCAGCTGGGAAATCTTCACCGGCCAGCCCTTGCAAGTCATGTCGGGAAGAGGGTGGCTCCAGATGATCCATCCCGAGGATCGTGAGGGAACCGCAGCGGCCTGGACAGCGGCCAGGGCTACGCTTCAACCCTATGAGGTCGAGCACCGCGTTCTTCGTCACGACGGCGTCTATGTAGACATGCTGGCTCGGGCCGTGCCGGTCCGCGACGATCAGGGCGACGTGGTCGAGTGGGTCGGTGTCCACACCGACATCAGCGCGCGCAAGTCGGGCGAGCGCGCATTGATCGCTGCAAAGGAAGAAGCCGAGCAGGCTACGCTCGCCAAGAGCCAGTTCATCGCGAACATGAGCCATGAGCTTCGTACGCCGCTTTCGGCGGTGATCGGCTACGCCGAGATGTTGCAGGACGAGAGTAAAGAGATGGACCCCGCTGAGGTCCAGCAGGATCTAAAGAAGATCACGACCAACGCCCGCCATCTTCTGGATCTGATCAACGCGGTGCTAGATCTTTCGAAGCTCGAGGCTGGTCGTGATGAGCTGTATATCGAGCGCGTCGATGTAGATGCGCTGGTCCAGACGGTTGCGGACACCGCGGCCGCGCTGGTCAACCGCAATGGTAACCGGCTGGTCATCGATGTCGCGCAGCCGCTTGGGGAGATAGGCTCCGACTTGGTCAAGCTGCGGCAATGCTTGTTCAATCTCGTGAGCAACGCCGCGAAGTTCACCGAGAACGGCGTGATCACCGTCGGCGCTAACCGGACAGCGGAGTCGATCGTGTTCACCGTCGCCGATACGGGCATCGGCATGACGGAAGAGCAGCGCGGAAAGCTGTTCGAGCGGTTCGTGCAGGCGGACAACTCCGTCACGCGCCGCTATGGTGGTAGCGGGCTGGGACTGGCGCTTACCCGCGCCTTTGCTGACCTCCTGGGTGGCAGCGTGGCCGTGGAGAGCGAAGCCGGAGAAGGGTCCACCTTCACGCTTGAAGTTCCGCTGGAAAGCCATCCGCCTGTCGAATGGTCCAGCCCGGGGTCGGCGAGTTCCGGCCAGATCACCATTCTGGTGATCGACGATGAAGCGCCGATGCGCGAACTCCTGGGCCGTTTTCTGCGGCGAGAAGGCTTTCACGTCGTCACCGCCGCGGACGGCGCCCAGGGCTTGGCCGCTGCCCGCAGCCAGCGCCCGGCTGCGATCATTCTAGACGTGTTGATGCCGCAGGTGGATGGTTGGTCGGTCCTGGGAGCATTGAAGGCGGACGCTGCACTCGCCGACATCCCCGTGGTCATGGTCACATCCAGCCGCGAGAAGCGGCTTTCGCTCTCCCTGGGAGCTATGGATCATCTTCCAAAACCAGTCGATTGGACGCGTCTGAAATCGATCCTGGCGAAGGTACGTAGTTCCGGACATCACCGGGCGGTGCTCGCGAGCGGTGATGAAGCGCTTGCAACTATGCTGATGGAGACATTCAAGAAGGAAGGCTGGGCTTTGGAGGTGCTACCCTCCGAAGCGCTTTCTTCGCTGACGGACCGGCCCGAGCCCGAGCTTGTCTTGATCGAGAATGGACGGGGCATAGATATCGCAAGCACCTTGCCCCGCGTTCGGCGCCAACTTGGCTCCGACGTCCCAATCGTGGTGCTCGCCGATGATCTTGAACCAGAAGCTAGAGCGGCGGTCGACGCCGCCGACGCGGAATTGATGGTGGCGGCCGACGTGGAAGCGCTGGTCGATGAGTTGAAGGAAATGCTGGCGGCCCTTCCCTTGGCCCCAGAAGGAGACAATGATGGCCCGGTTGTTGCTGGTTGAAGATCATGAGGAAATCTGGGATTTCCTGTCCCGGCGCCTCAAGCGAAAGGGGTACGAGGTATCCCTTGCCTTTGACGGTCAGGAAGGCGTCGACAAGGCGCTGGCGGAGCACCCGGATCTGATCCTGATGGACGTCAATCTTCCGGTTCTGGACGGCTATTCTGCGGTTCGTGCGTTACGCAGCAATGCGCGGACCTCCCATGTGCCGATTATCGCGCTGACCGCCCATGCCATGGCCGGCGACCGGGATAAGGCGATCGCCGCGGGCTGTACCGATTATCATCCAAAGCCAGTAGATTTCTCCCGCCTGTTGGAACAGATCCAGGCCGCGATCACCGTCGCTGGCACGCCCGCCTGACATGACCGATATCCGACGCACGTCCGACGGCGTGGCAAACCCCGACTGGGTGCTCGAAACGGCGTCCCGTTTGGTTGAGGATCGAGGATCGGAGAAGCCATCCTCACCTGCTAATTCTCCGGCGCTGCGGCGCGCGGCAGTAGACGGCGCACTCGCCAGCAAGGTGTTGAACGGGCACCTGCGAAATCGCCTCCAGCTCATGCAATCCAACCCCACGGAACTGGGAGGCCTTGCGCCGGGCGACGCAGCCCTCTTGTTGCGGGCAATGATGGCAGCGGGACATGCCGACGGCGTGCTCGGCGATGACGAGCGGCGGCGGCTGGTCTCGATTGCTGAGCGCGGCATCGACGATGACGAGCTCCGGCACTCCCTGTTGCGCGCGATCGACACACCTCCCGCGCTGGAAGACATAGCGCGACGTGTCGAAAGCCCGGAGATCGCCGAACGCGTATACGCTGTATCTGCGGCGACGATCGGCCATCTGAGCGAAGTGAATAGAGCCTATCTAGCCTACCTGGCTGCGCGGCTGGGCGTGGCGCAGGATGTAGTCCTGCGCGTCAACGCTTCAACGGAGGTGGCGGCAGGAAAGGATTAGCTGGTCGACCGGGTTAGATCGTCCAGGCCGCGCTGCACCAGCTCGCTGTCGACCAACAGTCTGCGGGCAAGGTCGCTCAGGGTGACCCATCCAACAACGACGCCTTCGTCGCTCTTAACGAACAACCGGCGGACGTGGAAAGCCGCCATCAGATCTAATGCCGCGCTCACGTCATCATCCTCACGGCAGGCATGTACGGAGGAGCTCATGACTTCTCGAACGAGGGTCTGTGCTGGATCCAAACCGCGTGCGCAGACGCGAAAGACGAGATCTCGGCTCGTTATCACCCCTTCGGGACGTTCCGGGGTTCCAACCGGCAATGCACCAACGTCGATCTCGCCCATCAACGAAGCTGCCTCCTGCACGGTGTCGGTCGCCACGACAAATTCCACGTCGCGGCTCATCAATTCATTGACGCGCATGCTCGCTCCCTCAGCACTTCAAGGCTTCACGGCCTCCCCGGTTCCCGAACATGCGCATGTTGGCTCCCCGAGAGCTTCAATCCACGCTGAGGTAGAGCGCCGAGTGCGGCTCGCCTTGCGTGAATCCTGCGCAACTCGTTTCGCTGGCAGCAGTTGAGCCAGGGCGAGCGATGGAGCAGAGATGAACCTGATCAATATTCTCGGCGATCGCCTTCGCGAAATGCTCGCGGACTTTATCCGCATCACGCCTCAGCTGGCGATTGGACTGCTCGTCCTCCTCGTGACTTGGGTGGCGGCCAAGTTCGCGCGGCGCATCGCTGATCGTCTACTTGGGCGCACTCATGTCCGCGGCACGCTCGTGAACCTTGCCGAGACGCTGGTCAACGTTCTGATCTGGCTCATCGGCATGATGATCGCCAGCTCCATCGTGCTCCCCGGGGTGACCCCGGCAAACCTCTTGGCCGTGCTAGGCCTGGGTTCGGTGGCGGTTGGCTTCGCCTTCAAGGACATCTTCGAAAATTTCCTGGCGGGCGTTCTGATCATGCTACGCCGGAAGATGCGTATCGGGGACATGATCGAGTGTCAGGACGTGGAAGGCAAGGTCGAGCATATCACGCTCCGCGACACCCACCTTCGGCACTTGAGCAATGAGCTTGTGCTCGTTCCAAATGCCTACCTCTTCAAGAATCCCGTGAAGATCCTCACCGACGACAGCAAGCGCCGTCATCAGGTCGAAGTTGGCGTTTCGTACGACGCAGATCTGGATGAAGCAGCAGCAATCATCGAAGCTGCCGTACGTTCTGCACAGTGGGTTGATGCAGAGCGACGGATCGACGTCTTCGCGAGGGAATTCGGCGATAGCGCCATAACCTTCCTCGTTCGCTGGTGGGCAGGCTCGAAGCCTTATGAGGCCCACCGGTCTCGGGATGCCGTTGTGCGCTCGATCAAGCGAGCTCTCGACGAAGGCGGTGTCGAGATCCCGTTCCCGAACCGAACGCTGACCTTTAAAGAGCCCCTTCCGCTACGGCCCACCAAGGAACGATTGGCCGATCGCGCCGCCGCGTCGTCGGGTAGCCCTGACGACGGTCAGTGATCACATGGGTGTTCGATCGATCAACTGTTCAGAGGCCACGAGGAAGCGGCTCGCTGCAATCAATCGAAAGGTCGCGTTGGACGGCGATCGCCCAAACCCTTCGCCTTGCGCCGATCGTCGCCGACCCCGATACGCGAGCGATGGCGTCTAATCCTACACCTAGCGGCATGCACCCGCGCGAGTTCGTAGCGTTCATCGCTGCGTTGATGGGCGTCAATGCTTTGGGTGTTGACCTGATGCTACCAGCACTCGCGGATATCGGCCGAGACCTCCGCGTTAGCGAAGCTAACCATCGGCAGTGGGTGATAACCGTTTACATGCTCGGATTCGGTGCCGGGCAGCTTGTATACGGCCCCCTTGCAGATCGCTTTGGCCGCAAGCCAATACTCATAACGACGCTTGTCGGCTTCGTCGCAGCCAGCATCTTCGCCGCGAGTTCGGCAACGTTTGCTGCGCTCCTTGGTGCTCGCTTGCTGCAAGGGCTGATGTCAGCTTCTACGCGAGTTCTAGCGGTGGCAATCGTGCGCGATGGTGCATCGGGGCGCGCGATGGCACGAACTATGTCGATTGCTCAAATGATCTTCTTCATCGTACCCATTCTTGCCCCGACGCTTGGCCAGGGTTTGCTTGAGCTCGGACCTTGGCGCTTTATTTTCTATGCCCTTGGCATGTTCGCAGCCTTTGTGCTGGCGTGGACCTTGATGCGTTTGCCTGAGACGCTGCCCGCGGGGCGACGCGTCTCGATTTCGATATCGACCCTGAAGCGGAGCTATCGCCTGACACTCACCAACCGCTTCTCGGTTGGCTACTCCGCGGCTGCATCGCTCACGTTTGGCGGCATAATTGCGTTTGTCTCCTCATCTCAGCAAATCTTCGTAGATGAGTTCGGTGCTGGGGATAGCTTCACCATACTCTTCGCGGTATGCGCCGGCGCGATGGGCTTTGCTTCATTTGCCAATAGCAGGCTGGTTGAGCGGCTCGGGACCAGAATGATCTCGCAGTCTGCCGTTGTAGCTCTCATTGGCCTCTCGATTGTGCATTTGTTGGTGGCGCTGACGAGCACGGAGACGCTGACGAGCTACGTCGTTTTCCAGGCGCTCAGCATGACTTGCATTGGCCTGTGTGGCGCCAACTTCGGAGCTATGGCAATGGATCCGGTAGGCCATATTGCAGGTACCGCATCTTCCGTGCAGGGTTTCATCACCAGCATAGGGGCGGTACTCGTCGCTTCTGTGATCGGTCAGTCCTACTCTGGCACCACGCTGCCGCTTGCAATTGGTTACCTCGCAATCGGCTTGGTCGTTCTGCTGCTCATCTTCATCATAGAAGGCGGCAAGCTGTTTCAGGCGCGGATGAACCACGCTGATCCTGGCTGAATTCTGCAGACCTGAAGCTAGAAGCTACCATTCAAGCTTGACCGAGCCCTTCGCTGGCAAGTTTGTAGAAGAAAGCCGCTTGGTCAGCTAGCTGGCTTGTCGGAAAGACCCAGTTCCGGTCGCTCAAGACCCGTCAGGCAGCTGTGACCAGCTGACATCCGTTCATCTTCGCCGGTTTAGCGCTCCCATTTTTGGACCTGGCTGCTGCCGAAGATCTGCGACCAGGGGAGCTGGAAGATAAAGTAGGGATTTAGCGCAGGTGGCACCCCCGCGGCATCGAGCCCCGCCTGGTGCTCTGGCGCAAGAACGATGTCCAGTGACGCCGCGTTCTCGGTTACTTGCTCCGGTTGGCTCGCGCCCATCAGGACCGAGGAAACACCCGGCCGCGACGCGACCCAAGCCAAAGCGACATCCGCCGTACGGCCACAGGTTCCCAAGGACCCTTTGATAGGGGGACTCAAGTCCGCCGAAGCAGGCCGATAGCATGCTCCAAAACAGCTTCAGCCGATCCTCACCTGGATAGACATACCCGCAGAGCGACTCGGCACTGCAGAGCGGCGTAGCGCGGCCACGCCGGCAGCTTCTATTGCCGCGCAGAAACCTGAAGAACTTGACGGGTCCAGAGCACCAACGCCGAGAAGCAAAGCAAGCTCGTGCCGTGCAGCAAGTAGGAAGTAGCCCCACCAGCCCCCGAAGAAGCGAGCAGCAGTAGGTCGCCGGTCGGGATGATAATCGTGACGGTCAGCACGATAGATAGGGCGCGCCGCTGCCGTGTGAGCGTCAAACCGAGCAGATAGGCAGCGAGCGCGATATCGCGGAAGCCGATTGCACGAACATAGAACAGCGCAGCTGGATCGCGGGATGGCAGGCCATAGATCCAGGCTGCCGGAGCAGGCGTCGCCACGAACAGGCCGCCCAGCATCAGGAACACGAGCGCAAGCAGGCAAACGACCAAGCTCACAGGCTCTTTCAATACCATAATGATGACCCTTCCGCCGAACCCATCTTCGCCTCGGATCAACGCCTTGCCGGAACTTTCGAGCGTCGCCTTCGCTCGTCGAACAGCATTTCGGAGAGGTCCTATGGCTCACCACGACACCAACGCAGACTCGCCCGCAAAGGCAAATGAAAGCGCCAAATTGAAAGACGGTACGACGTCGCTGACGGGCAACGGACTTTCAAGCGGACTCCAGCCGGGCGGAACCCTGCCCGGCGGTGGTCCCGGCGCGAGCGTCGGCAGCGTCGGCACAGGCGGCGCCTCGACGGCTGGCGCCGGAACGGGCAACACTGCGTCCGGGGGGCACTGACACGTTCAGCGCGCGGGGCCGGTCAAGTGATTCTGCGACTGAGGTCCTGACCTGCCATGTTCCCTGTCGCTCTTCGGCCCCGCGCCTCCAAACGCCGGCGCTTGCTGGCGGTACTGCCAACGACCGGTGCCGGGATCCTGCTTGCCGGATTTTTGATGGCGGCGATGCCAACCCCACTGAGGCCTGAGACTGGGCGCGAAGATCCGGACCAAGCTGCTATTTTGGCTGCAGCGGCGGCGGACGTGGTCCTGCTCGGCGAGGCGACGCACGGGACGAGTGAGTTCTACACTGAGCGCGCGCGCATCACCGAGGGCCTGGCCCAAGACGCTCGCACCGCCGCCGTGGTGATCGAGGCCGACGGAACAGAGGTTGCGCGGGCGAACCGCTACGTGCGCGGCATCGGTCCCGATCCGTCTGCAGCCGTCGCCCTGTCCGACTTTCGTCGCTTCCCGCGGTGGATGTGGCGCAATCAAGAGCTCGCCGAGTTCGTCGAGCGCCTGCGGGCGACAAACCTGCGCCGACCCGAAAGCGCGCGCATCGGCCTGTATGGCATGGACGTCTACGATCTTTATGGCGCGCTGGACCGCGGCCGCGCATTCCTGCGCGTCCACGGAGGCAGGTCGCTAGCTGCCGCTGACGCCGCGGCGAAGTGCTTCGCGCCCCATCGGCGCAGCACCGAAGCGTACGGAACTGCGGCGCGGAAGCCAGCACGGTCCTGCGCCGCTGCAGCGCAAAGCCTCCTGGACGCCGTGACGGCCACTCCCTCCGCGATAGACCTAGCCGCAAGCGAAGCGCACTTCGAGGCGAGGCAGGCCGCTGCGGCGGTCGTCGATGGCGAAGCCTATTTTCGCGCTGCCTTCGCCGGATCCTATTCATGGAACGTGCGCGAGCGCGCAATGGCGGGGGTAATTGAGCGCGTCGCGCAGCACGCAACGAGCGCCCGGCACCATCCGGCGCGCATCGTCGTGTGGACCCATAACAGCCATGCTGCAAAAGCAGCTAGTACCACGCTGGTAGACCAAGGCGAGACGACCCTAGCCGACCTGCTTCGTCACGGGGACGCGCGGCAGGTGTTTAGCCTCGGCCTCCTGACGCACTCGGGCACGTTCATGGCCGCTTCGGCATGGAACCGGCCAGGTCAAATCTTTCGGCTAACCCCTGCTGCCCGCAACAGCGCCGAAGGCCTGCTTTATCGCGCTGGTGGAGCGCGTACGCTCCTGATGCTCCCTGGCTCAACCGCAGCCTTTGCGGAATGGCGCCCGCAACGCATGGTCGGCGCCGTCTTCGATGCTGCTAATCCTGAGGCCGTCTACGCCCGCGCGCAACTGTCGACGCAGTTCGACGCGGTGCTGTTCGCGGCGGAGACTCGCGCTGTCACACCACTCCCATGAGACCGTGGCGCCAATCTCCCGCGCTACGGGGCTAGACCAGTTCCAAATATCCGGGCGGAACTGTGTCGGTGAGCCAAATGCCGTTGGCTGTCAGATAGAAGCGCCTCCCGCACGCGTGAAGCTGCGCCGCGCGTACCGCGAGGACCACCGGGGTTCCGTGCCTTGCGCCCACCAGGCTCGCACTTTCCACGTTGCGCGAGAGATGAACATGGTGCCGCCGCATCGAGTGCAGCCCCTGGTCGAGGATGGCCGGCAAGGCTCGCGCGGCCGTTCCGTGATAAAGCAGGTCGGGCGGTACTCGCACCGGCCAATCGAGTTGGACCGCCACTGAGTGACCCTGCCGGGCGCGAATACGGCGGCCGTCCGGACTGAGCTCGAAGCGCTGCTTGTCGTTGGCCGCCACGACGGAACGCAGTCGTTCCGCTGCCCTATCAACCCCGATCCGGTCAAGCGCGGCAAGCACCGCATCGACCTCCGCCCAGCCCTGTTGGTCAAGCACGAGCGAGCCGGCGCCTGGCTGGTGACGCAGCCAGTAAGACAGGGTCTTCGACAGCCTCAGGCTTTCGTCAGCATTCCCCATCTCACGCCCAGACCGAGGAACGCACGCTGGGAGTGGCGCGGACCAGGCCGGAGATCGCCGTGGCAATCTTCTCGCCCCCTCGAGCGGAGGGCTCGATCGGGTTAGCATAGTCCTCAGGATCATCGCAGATCAGACGCAGATCGACGACATTCAACCCACGCGCGAACGCGACGCGGGTGATGACATCATTGAACAGGCTCAGCGCGGAGACGACCAGCCGGCGCTGCGGTTCGGGATAGTTTGCGTCGTAGATGGTGCAGACGGCCGTCGGCCGACTGAGCGTGAGGACGGCGTCCACCATCTCCTCATAGGATCGCGCAAAGCGGGCCTGTGCATCGGCCAGTTTGCCCACAGCCTCCGCGACCGACCTTGCCACCTGGCTCAAAATCGAGGCATGTCCGAGGGCATCATTTCCGCCTGCCGAAATGACGATATGGCTCACGTCCGTCGGCACACGGCCGACCTGACGCTCCCGAACATCTCTGGTAACATGGCCATCCACCGCCAGGAGGCTGACTCTCCAATCCCTGCCCAGTTGAACGCGCAGCTGCTGGCTGACGTCCGGGTCCGGGGTGACATAGACGCCGTTGTCGAAGATCGAATCTCCAAGCAGCGCGACATGGTTCATGACCGGCTCCGGGGCAAATCAGCGGCGATCGACACAGACTCGCCCGCAAGCGCTTCGGCGCTGTTGTCGAGGTCGCCGTTCTTTGCAAAGCGATGCAAGCTCATATCCGCGTCCTCAATTGGGCCCAACGATGTCATTGCTGCGCCGGCGCTTCGGAAGCGCACGAGTGCAAACGCCCCGTGCTGACCCGTCACCGCTCAGGTTCCACAAAAGGTCGCCGCCACCCGCTCGTGGGGCTGCGGTGGCGTGGCGAGATCCTCGGCGCCGGGTTGATCCTCATAGGGTCGCGAGAGCACATCGAGCATTCGGTCGAAGCGCGAGAAGTCCTGCCGCTCGACTGCGGCCGCAATCATCGCCTCTACGTGGTGGTTGCGCGGAATGAAGGCGGGATTCACCTGTTCCATCGCCCTCCGGCGAGCTTCGGCGTCTTGACCGTCGCGGGACAGGCGAGAGCGCCACTCGGACGTCCAAGCATCGAAGGCCGTGGGATCGATGAATAGCGCGCGTGCGGGTTCGTCCTCGCCAAGCGCAGCGCGCCCCAGGGCGCGGAACGACAGCGTGAAGTCGACCTCGTTCTCGGTCATGCGCGTCAGGAGCGTGTTGATCAGCTCGACGTCTCCCCGCTCTTCGGACATTAGCCCTATCTTTCTACGCAGGCCGCCGAAATATGCCTGCTCGAACAAGGAGCCATACCCGCCGAGCGCGTCCTGCGCTTCCTCCACCGCAGCGTCCTGATCCTCGTCGAGAAGCGGCAGAAGCGCTTCGGCAAGGCGCGTGAGGTTCCAGTGGGCGATCCGCGGCTGGTTGCCATAGGCATAGCGCCCCGTTCGATCGATCGAGCTGAACACGGTCGCGGGATCATAGGCGTCCATGAAGGCGCAAGGCCCATAATCGATTGTCTCGCCAGCGACCGACATGTTGTCGGTGTTCATCACGCCATGAATGAACCCGAGCAGCAACCAGCGCGCGACAAGGTGCGCCTGGGCGTTGATGACGGCGTCCAGGAGCGCTCGGTAGGGCCGCTCTTCCGTTGCTGCTGCGGGATAGTGGCGCACGATCACGTGGTCGGCCAGCAGCCGAATTGCCTCCACATCCTCGCGTGCAGCGAAGTACTGGAAGGTGCCGACACGAATGTGGCTCGAGGCAACACGGGTCAGCATGGCTCCAGGCAAGACGGTCTCCCGGACGACCGGCTCCCCTGTGGTCACGGCCGCGAGCGCACGGGTCGTCGGGACCCCCAGCGCTGCCATAGCCTCGCTGACGAGATACTCGCGGAGTACGGGTCCAAGGGCCGCCCGACCGTCTCCGCCGCGCGAGAATGCGGTACGCCCCGCGCCCTTCAGTTGAACATCGCGACGCCGTCCCGCGCCATCAATCACTTCGCCCAGCAGGATGGCGCGTCCATCGCCGAGCTGCGGCACGAGATTGCCGAACTGGTGCCCCGCATAGGCCTGGGCAATAGGCTCCGCCCCTTCCGCGATGGAGCGGCCGGAAAGCATATCGAGGCCCGCCGTGCTCCCCAGCCATTCGGGGTCGAAGCCGAGTTCGACCGCGAGTGCCGCGTTGATCCGGATCAGGGTTGGCGACGGGCTTCGTAGCGGGTGTGCCGGCGCAAAGAAGCGTGGGGGTAGCCGGGCATAGCTATTGTCGAAGGTGATCGGCATGTGGCTACCAACCATCTGCCATGCTTGAAGTTTCTCCCTCCCCGGCGAAGCGTGCCCTGCTTAACCAGGCAGAAGGTGGCAAATGCGTCCTTGTCGTACGCCGCAAGGGCGGTTTGTCAGGACTGATCTCGTCGGTGGCAGCGCTGCTGGACAGCAGCCGGCTGTTCTCACCCTCCGAGCGTTTGATCTTGCTGCCTGTACCAGGCGAGCGCCTGATCAAAATGGTCGGGCTCGAAGTCGGGCCAGAATTCATCTCGGATGAAGAAATCGGCGTACACCGACTGCACGGGCAGAAAGCCGCTCAAGCGTCGTCCGCCGCCCCAACGAACGATCAGGTCCAAGCGTGATACCTCCTGCGAGCGCAAGCCGCCGTTCTTGATCCCGGCAAGGTCCCACTCCCAGCCATAGTTCATCAGGAGGTTTACCTTCATCCCGGTGCCGCGGCGTTGTCGGAACTCGAGCAACTCACGAGGGAACTTGGAGGAGGTTTCGTCGCCCACGACAAGCACCGCCGCACCGCGCGCCGCGATCTCGCGAGCGAACGCAACCGAAGCGTCGATAAAGCCTTGCTGCTGGGCTGAAGGCCGCTTCATGTTGTCCTTTGTGTAGCAGTAGATCGACGCCTCTTCGATCGACAGGCGCTTGCACTGCTCGAACAGGAGCAATCCCGGCTCGATGCCGTGCGCATAGCCATCCTGCTTGGGAAGGCCGCCACTGGACGCCCAGCGCCTGTTCCCATCAGGTATGAACCCGACATGTCGTGGCACTCTGTTCTTCGCCATTGATGCTCTCCCGAGTGCGACCCACAGTACCCTGCCGCCCGGCCCCTCTCCATGCAGCGGCCAGTTCCTTCAGCGTTCGCCAGACAATGCATCCAAGGCAGCGCAGGCATGCATCCGTAGCTCGGGCTCACGGGTGACCTCCAGCATGGCACTCAGGCTTGCGCGCGCGGATTCAACATCGCCCTTGTGCAACTGTAGCCGGGCTTGCTCCCACCATGCATGCGCGGTGGAAGGCGCGATGACGGTCATGCGCTCGAACAACGTCAACGCCCGCCCGGGGTCACCGCGCGCCTCCGCGCGGCTTGCCTGATTCATCAGCAGGCGCACCAGCACGGATCGGTTGGACATTGGCGTGAGATGCTCAGGTCTCGGCGCGGCGCCACGGCCCAACACTGCATGGAGCAACGATGCAAAGCGCTCTGCGTCCAGAACGGCGCCGCCGTCGAACGGATCGATGAGCACCGGCTCTGTTTCCGACCCGATGCGGGCGACGACATGCCCCGGCGTGTTGAGCGCGTCCGCTTGCCAGCCCAGGCGTCGGGCCGCGGCCACGTACAGGATGGTCAGGCTCACTGGCAGGCCACGCCGCCGGTCCATGACTCGGATCAGGTCGGCATTGTCGGGATCGTCATAGGTCTGCCGGTCGCCGGTGAAGCCGTATTCGGTGCCGATGACACGCGCCAGGATTCTGGCGCGAGGGGCTGCGCTTTCCGCAGCCCCGCCGAGAACAACGAGCCGCTCGGTCATGTCCCCCAGCACATTGACATAGGACGACAGGTCCAGGCCCGCATGGTCGAGGGCCGCGATTTGCAATGCAGCGGAGTCGAGCGAGATCGCTTCGTCTTCGAGCAGCCCGAGCTCAAGGATCGCGCCGGTGTCGGGTATCTCAACCAGCGCCCTGCCCTCCTGGCGAAGCCGTGCCCGATGGGCCGGTGCCGCCATGTTGACCGAGCGGTCCGCCGCCGCCCAGTTCGCCACGATCCGCCGGCGTGCCCGAGCCGATCTCGCCGTGCCCGGCACCGCCGCCGACTGCCTCTGCACCTACCGGGCCTGCTCCCGGGATTGCGGCAGCGCCCGCAGCCGCATCGGCAAGGCTACCATCAGCCGATCCCCGCGCAGCGGCTTCCGAAGCGATTTCATCTCCCGCCTGTGCCGCCAGGCTGTCAGCGCCCGCCGCTACCACGGCGTCTTGACCTACGTCCTTCGTCGTACCCGCCATTGCTCCGCCCGCATGATCGAGCGTTCCTCCAGACGGCTCGCCCGCGCCGGAGATCGTGCCACCGCCGCTCGATCCACCAGTGCTGCCGATATCCTCTTCGATGGCGCCGAGGCCCGCTGCCTCATTGAGGCCGCCACCACCTGCTTGTTCCGACTGGTCCATCCTGATCCCGTCCTAGCTTTCCGTGTGCGCCAGGCTTTTCACAAGCACGACGCGACACCTTCTATCTAACGCCCCCGGTCGGTGCTGGTGCCATGATGTTGGAGCTCGATGCCGACGATTGCGATGACTTGCGCCGGGCAAACCAGTGGCAGAGCGGCGCTCCATTTACTCAGGTTAGTTGTTTACTGGCGGCGGAACGGAGCGACGCACACATCATTTGATATCGTCCTTGTTCAAGGTGACCGAGAATGAGCCGCCACCGCTTCTGCATGACTAACGATCGCGACGGATTCATAGAGGAACTTGCCCAGGAGCTCTGGGAAGAGCGGCAGGTGGGAGCGGACGAGAGCTCCTGGTCGCAAGTCCCGCCGGAGATGCAACAGGAATTCAGAAACCTCGCCGCCGACACGCTGCGCTTTCTGGAACACGGTCATGGGTAATCGCCAGCGGGGGAAGGCACGTGCGCCTGCCGCCTGGCACAAGCCCCTGGTCACGGGCTGGAAGCTTGATCGTGCAGAACGTGGGCAGCTGCTGGAGCGCTTCATCCCGCGCTATGCCGATATCGTCGCCGACCATGTTACGCTCAGCTTGGGTGCCGCGCCGCTTCCGACCGAGACGCGCGGCAAAATCGTCGGGGAAGCAGACGATCGCCAAGGTGTGCAGGCGTTGATCGTCTCCATCTCAGGCCGCACTGCCCGGCCGGATGGCAGCACTTATCACGTTACCTGGTCGCTCGACCGCTCCAAAGGCAGGCGGCCCGTCGAGAGCAATCAACTGATTGCGCAACTCGGCTGGTCGCCGCTCGACAAGCCGGTTCCCCTCACGCTCCTTCCTGCTCGGTTCTAGCGCATGCAGCTTTATCTCGATTGCGACGGCGTACTGGCCGATTTCGAACGCGGCGCGATCGACCTGCTCGGCATGCTGCCGCGCCAGTTCGAAAAGCGCCACGGATTGCCGACGTTCTGGAAACGCATTGCCGCACATGGCGACTTCTATGGCACCTTGCCGCTGATGCCGGACGCGATGGAACTGTTCGAGGCCGTGCGCCACCTCGATCCGATCATCCTCACCGGCTTACCACGGGGCAACTGGGCGGCTTCGCAAAAGGTGCGGTGGGCCGCTGAGCATTTTCCGGGCACCCGGATCATCACCTGCCTTGCCGTGGACAAGCGCAAGCATGCCCGCGAAGGCGACATACTCGTCGACGATACTCTCAAATACCGGGATCTGTGGACCGGTGCGGGCGGCATCTTCGTCCATCACGAGAATGCTGAGAAAACCATCTTAGTACTGCACGAAATCATTCCCGACGCGATGCGCTAGCGCTCCCCGCGACTCGAAGGGCTGGGCCCCGGACGCGGGTGCTATTCTACTGCGGAACGTATGGATGGTCTGTGAGGAGCAGCCGGGCGTGTACAAGCTGTTCGAAGCGGGGTCTCGAAAGCCGCTCTGAGGTAGGCACGAGGACCTCCTGGATCTGGGGGAGGACTGCTGCCCCGCCGCGTCGAAGTGGTGAAGCATGTTCGAGACTGATCCCGTCGTCAGAGTGCGTGCGCCGGTCTGAATTAGCGAGCAGGGTTAAGGCTCAGGTCTTAGTTCGAGTCAAAGCGGAACGAGCCCATCTCGGAATTGTTAAGCGTCTTCCTGGGGAGAGCTGCTTTGCCGATCATCTCGCTACTTCGTGCTGCCTTCGCGATCCTCTCGTTGTTGATCTTGGCAGCAGCAGGATATCTTCTGTGGAACTGGTATGACGGGGAGTGGTTGCGCGACGCTGACGGCGTTCTGCGGCGCCATCGTGACGACTGGCAACTTTGGGTCGGCGGCGCTCTGCTCGCTTGGTCCTTCCTCGGACGCTTCGGGATCCGGCTGATCCTTGCTCGCAAGGACACTGATCCGATGCAGCCCGCTCGTAGTTCCGGGCGCGCGATTTCGAGCGAAACGGGCGCCACTCTCTATCTGGAGGAGCATGGCTCCGCCCTCGCGCCCCCGATCATCCTGACCCATGGCTGGTCGATGGACAGCACGCTGTGGTTCTACGCGAAACGTGCCCTAGCCGACCGGTACCGCGTCATCGTCTGGGACCTTCCCGGGCTTGGCCGCTCGACGCGCGGTGGGCGCAAGATCTGCCTCAGCGACTTCGCGCGGGACCTGAAAGCCATCGCGGGCCAAGTTGGTGACCAGCGTCCGATTTTGGTCGGGCACAGCATTGGCGGCATGATCATCGAGACGCTTGCCCGCGATGATCCTGACTGGTTCCGCAACAAGGTAGCGGGCGTTGCTCTGTTCAACACCACCTACACAAATCCCCTGAAGACCATGGTGCTCAGTGGCTTCCTGCAAGCGCTGCGCAAGCCGCTTATCGTCCCGATGCTGACGCTGGAGATCTGGCTCGCCCCTCTAATGCGGCTGATCAGCTGGCAAAGCTATCTCAGCGGATCCACGCATATGAGCGCGCGCTTCGGGTTTGGGCGATATGTGACGAGAAGCCAGCTCGATCACGTCGCGCTGCTGATGACGCGGGCCAATCCGGCGGTGAGCGCCCGTGGAGATCTCGCGATGTTGCGATGGGACGGATCCGCAGGCGTCGCCAGGATGCACGCGCCAGCCATTGTCCTCGGCGGCAGCGTCGATATCGTGACCAAGGCTGAAGCGAGCGTCACGATTGCAGAGCAGGCGCCGCAAGCCGATCTGGAGATCGTCGAGGGTGCCAACCACATGGGGCCGGTCGAGCGAGCTGACATCTACAATGCCGGAATTGGTCGATTAGCCCAGCGTGTTCATGGCGGCTAGATGCTAGCCGGTGACCAGGAAGCAGGCGTGCACGAAGCGCATCTAGTTCGCACCTCGATCTAAGTGCTTGTAACGGACACCTATTCGGGTATTTTGCTGACTTTGATGCGCGAGTTGCCAGATGTGGGCTCCCCAGCCATTTTTCAGCCAGTCGGTTGTCCTTCTGGCGGACTATAACAGCTTCTGCTCGTCCTATCTTGCAGCCGTGCTCTCTGCCGCTGGCGTCCGGACCATCGGGCCGTTCGCTTCAGAGGAAGTGCTGGAAAGATGGTGTGCAACCGCCGTTGAGATGCCGAACGTCGCCTTGGTAGCGCTAGATGCGGCTCGCGAAACGCACAAAAATACTCTCCGCCACCTGGAGACGCTCGGCGTGCCCTGTCTTCTAGTGCAGAATGCGCCTTGGCTCGCGGTGCAGAATTACCAAGCGAGCTTCAGTTGGCCATACGGCGCCTTCCAGGTTGTCGACGCGCTTCAAGAACTGATGCGGACAGCGATCAGCGAACCCACTATACAAACGGATGATGCCCAATCCGCATAGTTTATTTTCCGGTGGAAAAGCTGATTGCGAGGGCGAGTTTCGCTTCGCCGACTTGACCGCGGACGGATCCTGGGCGGCCTATTCCGATCTATCCATCCACTGGGCGATATCGAGTTCTGCGGTCGGTAAGGTTTCGGCTTTCATGCTGTTCGCCATGATGTCTAGCGCCCAACGGGTGCGTTGCCCGTCCTGGCTCGCAATGCAGTCTGACGGCACCCAAAGATCATACTCGCGCATGTGCGCGTCGGCTGCAGTGAACAATATGCAGATGTCAGCAGAGATGCCGGTCAGGATCAGGCGCCTTGCCCCCAATTTCGGCAGCAGCACGGCTAGATTGGTCGCATAAAATCCGGAGAACTGCGGCTTGATTACGAAGAAATCGTCCTCGTGCGGTTGCAAACGTGTAACGATATCTTCCGCTGGCGTTCCTCTACTGAGATCAACGAGGCGCGAGCGTTCGGAATGCCACTGGCCGAAATTGTCATTCACGTAGACGATCGGCACGCCGGCCTCTCGACACTTAGTGCGTAACTGGTCGATGGCCTCGGCTGCACCGCCTACGGCGGGAAGCATCTCCACTCCGCCGGGAAAATCCAGGTCGGTGATCATGTCGATGATCAGCAGGGCGCAGGATCCTGAAGCAGGAGCCTCGATCTCGGCGTTCGCCATCTGAACCCCCATACTTACGTCGAACGAAGACCGGTCGGTCGGATGCCGATCAACGCTTTCGTCTCTGCCCATGTTCCTGAAAATCAAGCACGTACGGTGCCTTAACCTATGGTGCCTCTTTTTCGCTGTTGCGTCATCCTGTCCACAGAGCGGGACCTACACGCTCCGCTGGTGGTTTACACCGCATGCGGGATCACCCATCTTCACATCTCGGTACCGGGGCTGGTTCTTCGGCTCCTCTCAACATCCGGACTGCTTGCCTGGGCACGGGTTGGGCGCTCCTCGCGTCTGCTGATTTCGGCATACGAGCGAAAAGGCGCTTTCAATGACGCGGATCGGCTACCATTGCTCGCACGAACAATTTGGCCCCCGCGAGTTGCTCGACCTAGTGATTCAGGCCGAGCGCGCCGGCTTTGATTGTGCCAGCGCCTCAGACCACTTCCACCCCTGGAGCGCGCGACAGGGTCAGTCTGGTTTCGTCTGGTCGTGGCTTGGCGCTGCGATGGAGCGCACACAGCTGCCCTTCCGGACGGTTTCCGCACCGGGCTACCGCTATCACCCGGCTATCTTGGCGCAAGCCGGCGCCACGCTCTCGACCATGTACCCTGACCGACTTTGGATGGCACTCGGCACCGGGCAGCGACTGAATGAAGCGATCACCGGCATGCCCTGGCCACAGAAGCAGGAGCGACAGGCAATGCTGATGGAATGCGTCGAGGTCATGCGCGCGCTCTGGGCAGGCGAGACCGTAACGCATCTCGGCCGCATCACCGTTCAGGACGCAACCCTCTTCACTCGACCCGAGCGGGCTCCGTTGGCAATCGGAGCCGCGACCACAGCTGACACCGCGCGCTGGCTCGGCACCTGGGCCGACGGGATGATCACCCTGGCGGGGGGGCCAGTCGACCAACTCCGCAGCGTCATCGACGCCTTTCGAGAAGGTGGTGGCGGCGACAAACCGGTGCTTGCGCAAGCGAAACTCGCCTGGGGACCTGACGAAGCTGTCCTCCGCCAGGATGCGTTTAGCCAGTGGGGCACAAATCTAATCGCGGGTCAGGTGGTCTGGGAGATTCCCCAGCCCTCGCACTTCGAGGAAATCGCTGCCCTACTAAGCCCCGCAGACCTGGACAAAACCGTTCGCGTGTCAACCGATCTCCACCAGCATGCCGAATGGCTCAACCAATATGCCCGAGCAGGCGTCGACGAGCTCATCCTGCATAACATCGCCAGCAATCAAGCGGCCTTCCTGGAAGCATTCGGCGCGCATGTGCTGCCACAGCTGGCTGGGCCGGCGACGCACTGACGTCGACGATGCTGGCGGGCAGGCGGAGGCGGGGTCGTGAACTCGCAGGGACGTCGGCGGTTGTTCTCAGACCTCATGAAAGAAGATTCGTATATGCGTAGAAAGGTTCTTGTTGCGGGTGCGCAGGGGGTAATCGGGCGTGCCGCGGCACTTCGGATCGCCGGCCAGCCGGACGTTGAAGTGCTCGGGCTTTCGCGACGGAGGGAGCCGGCACTCGATGGCGTACCTCTGATTGCTGTGGACCTTCTCGATCCCGCAGGCACGCAAGCTGCGTTGGGCGACGTGCGTGATGTCACTCATATCGTGTTCGGCGCCTATATCGAGAAATCCACCGCGGCCGAAAAGACCGAGGTCAACGTCGCGATCCTGCGAAACCTCCTCGATGCCGTAGAGCGAACCTCACCGGGCCTTCGCCACATCACCTTCTACCAGGGCGGGAAAGCCTACGGGGCGGATCTCGGCCCGTTCAAGACGCCCGCGCGCGAGGATGACCCGCGGTTGATGCCGCCCAACTTCTACTATGATCAGGAAGATTTCCTGCGTGAGCGCCAGCGGGGGAAAAGTTGGACCTTTACGGCATTGCGTCCTGAAGCCGTCTGCGGCTTCGCGGTGGGCAATCCGATGAACCTACTGACTGTTATTGCTGTCTATGCGGCCATGTCAAAGGAGCTTGGCGTTCCTCTTCGTTTCCCCGGCACTGAAGCGGCGTATCGTGCGCTGTACCAAGTGAGTTCGGCAGACATCCTTGCGCAAGCCACCGATTGGGCGGGAATCGAGCCAGCTGCTGCAAACGAGATCTTCAACATCACCAATGGCGATTACTTCCGTTGGCAGCACATGTTCCCGAAGATCGCTGCCATGTTCGACATGCCTCTTGCAGACCCCGTTCCTACCCCTCTGGTCACCTACATGACCGACAAGGCGCCTTTGTGGGAGCGGATGGTCGAGCGATACGATCTGCAGCCAATCCCCTATGAGGCGGTGGCTTCCTGGGGCTTTGGAGATTTCATCTTCAACAGTGGCTTTGACAACATCAGCAGCACCATCAAGGCGCGTCGCTCCGGCTTTCACGCCTGCATCGACACGGAAGACATGTTTCGAGAGCAGTTCACTCACCTTCGCCAGCTAGGCGTCATACCCGCACTTGCGTAGCCGGTCTCGGATCGCCGCCCGCGTACCACCGCACATGCATGAAGATCCGATTACGCTTCGTGGCGGCGGAAAACTGCGGATCGGGTTTCCACCATAGCCGGCGGACCAGCTCTCTACTCCGCTACCTGAACGAACGGCCGCTTACGCCATCTACGAGCCCGATAGCGGACCGGCCGCTCTCCATCTGTGGACGCCCGCAAAGACGCAAGCGGTAATTGGAGGGTGAGGCATGTAGTCGGATGCTGCCATCTGTCCGGCCTCTAGTGCAGCCTAGA
>NZ_JACIJF010000016.1 GCF_014199255.1 Sphingomonas xinjiangensis
AGTAATGTATTGTCGCTTCCCAATCCACCACACCGGTGCCCTTGCGGCAGCGGAGAGTAGCCTTCGCCTGTTGACTCAGGCCGCGATAGAGAAGCGGCCGTTCCGCTTCCGCCCAACACCCGACGTTCAGGACGTTCGCCGCGGCTCGCGAAAGCGGTTATTCGTTCATTCGATCCGAATCAGAACGATAGGCGCGGCGCGCTTTGACGCAGGTTCCGTTCCGGCTGAGATCGGCCGAGAAGAATCGGCCGAAGCAGCCAAGCCGTTGGTTGTTATTGCTGGGCGCTTCGCTTGGCAGCAGCGACCCAAGCCAAGCCTCGACGGAGATCCAAGGTGATGATCCAATTCTTCAGGAATGGCATGCCTAGATTACCATCGAGTATAATATCGGGCGTGAACGCGTCGGCGGTCTGCACCTCGACACCATCAGCGATAGCGAACCGCGCCCGCTGTTTCGTCTGCTTGTTCGGATCCAGCCCGACGAACTCAGCGACGTGTTTGCCCACGAGCACAGTACCCCCGTTTCCGGAATCCAGTTCCATCCACACCGGACCTTTCGACGTGGGCACCTCGACTAGTACAGCTAGTGCGAGCCCCTGTACCTCCCGGCTTAGTCGCACCTTTAAAGCTTTCATCGATGCGACACGGTGCGAGAGACTGGCCTCGCTTTCGATCGTTAACTCTCCGCTCGCCAGATCAAGCGTGATGGCCTTTCCATCGAACATATTGAGCGATGCCAGGCCGTCGAGTTCAGCATCGAGTGGGTTGAGTTTACCAAGATTGATAAGCCCTACCGCAGGTGGCGCTACGCGATAGCCAGGTAGCTCGATAGCAACCTCTGAGCAGCGGGCGGTGTCACCCCGATCTCCAAACATTCTAAAGCCTGTCAAGCGTCCCCATGGAGTGCAGCCAGCTTGCGTCACAGTGTCCCGTGACAGCAAGGTCAAGCCACCTGCAGTATCGAACAATAGGCGGCGAGGTTTGCCCGCGATCGTCACCGGCAGCACCCACCTGGACCGCCATTGCTCTAACTTAACGCTTGTCTCCGGAGTGGCCTGTACCTGTACCTGTGCCGCAGCAGGGACTGAGAGCAGCAAAGCGATCAAAAATGTGACAACGATGTGCATATCGTTTCCTCCAAGAAACGAAGTTTTTATTTAGCCGAAGATTAACAGCAGACAACCACCCGATCCGCACGTCGAGAGGTAAACGCTAGCGCTCTAACGAATGGTGTTAATCAAATCAGGCAACTCCGTGAGGCTGTTCAGTTGCCGGAAGCGAGGGTGATTGGCTGGCACTGCCGCCTTCTCGTGGACCCAAGCACCCTCTTGCGGGATGAAAGCTGCCCAGGCTCCCGCTTCAAGCGCTGGGGTGATGTCCGAGCGGAGCGAGTCCCCCGCCATCAACGCCTCTTCAGCAGCTACGCCCTCCTTCTTGAAGATCCGGCGGAATGTGTTAGCCGTCTTGTCACTTACGATCTCGATCCCGCTGAACCGGTCTCCGAGTCCGGACGCGGCCAGCTTGGCTTCTTGGTGAAGCAGGTCTCCCTTCGTGACGAGGACGAGACGTCCCTTGGAAGCGAGTTGGGCCAAAGTATCCGCAACTCCGTCGAAAACCTCAACTGGATGCGACAGCAATGCGCGACCGGCAGCAAGAATGTGGGCGAGCATCTCCTTAGGCAACGGGTCGTCCGCTAGTTCTAGCGCAGTCTCTATCATCGACAGGGTAAATCCCTTGGCGCCGTACCCATAAAGCTTCAGGTTTCGCGCTTCGCACGCATTCAGTTGTTCTCGCGCGATATCGCGGGAAGCGAACGGCGCAATAAGATCGAGCAGAGCATCTTCGGTCGAGTTGAAGTGCCTCATGTTGTGCCAAAGCGTGTCGTCAGCGTCGAGGCAGATGAGCTTGATTGTCATACGACACAGCTACCTAAGCCGTCGCTCTGGCGCCACGCATGAATTATGCGCTCAGCGCCATTGACCCCCTGGGCGAGCGACTGAACCCCATTCAGTCGTACTCCCTAGGCGGCCGATTGACGGCCCCACTTCCTTCGGGGAAGCGTTCTGAGCGCAAGTTTGTTGCCGCCGAATTCGTGGACAGGTGCGCTTACACCGTCCGACCACCCGCAAGCGGAACGGCAGCTATCCACCCACTAGCAGACATTCTCCATCTCAGGCCGCATGGGCAACGCACACCGCCGCGAGAGCGTCGCCGTCGGTGCGATCCCCGTGACGTAGAAGGGGCCTTCAACGCGAAAGATATCGTACCAGCTATGTGAGACGTGGCTCCTCCTGGCTGGCAGTGCCGCACTAGCCCCCTCCCCCGTGTCCGCTGAACGATCCCCTTTCGGACAGTCACGGTACCATGTCGGGTGCTACGGCGAATTTAGGGTGACGATCCACATGTCAGGGACAGCCCCAAATCGGAGCGGCAACAAGCTCGTTCCCAAGCCCGCCCCTACAATGAGTGTTTTGGCATCCTCGGTGACGACGCCACACGCGTATTTGGCACCATGCTCCGACATGTAGGAAATGGCACCAACGAGAGGGAGCCTTATCTGCCCGCAATGAGTGTGCCCTGCCAGCATAAGCTTAACTCGTGAAGGAACGTGCGGAAACGGGTCGGGACTGTGGCTCAGTAGGATTGGCGCACCTCCGAGAGCATCCATTGCGCGCAAGGTGGCGCCCAGATCATCGTGGCCGGTGAAGGCGTCGTCCAGACCGCCTATTACCAGGGGTCCGGCTCGGACGGCGTTGTTGCTTAGCACATTGATGCCGGCCCGTAGCATAGCGGCCTCCGCCGCTCTGGCGTCTCGCCAATGGTCGTGATTACCCAGGACGGCAAAGGTGCCGAAGCGACTGCGGAGGTCCCGCAGCGGCGAGACCGCCTCGCCGAAGGAGAAGCTCCTGGTTGCGAAATGCTTGTCGCTTATGAGATCACCGGCGATCAACACTGCGTCGGGACGAAGGGCGTTTGCCTGCTTAACAATATGAAGCAGCCGTGTGGGCGACATGTCAGGGCCGCCCACGTGGATGTCGGAAAGTAGCAAGACACGGAGCTGCCTGTCGGAACTGCCGGGAGGCACCAAGTTGACCTCAGCATCGCGGACGACAGGACTCGAAGTGGCCGTCCAATAGCCCCAAGCCAAAGCCGCGGCTCCGACGAGGGCGGTGAAGGCAAGAATCCGTTTGATCGTCATCCTGCGGGACCATAACCTCATCGGGCAGGCACGCGCACGATGAACTGCGATGGAGCCCAACTCTCCCCAGCACTCTACCGCGATTTGGACGAAAAATCGAACCGCCTGAAGCGTAATCTGCGCCGGCAGGTCCATCCAGCAGCGATGAGGCTACCACCACGACAGCCATTTGGATATTAAAATACCGGTAAATGCAGGTGGGATGCGCTTGACGGACCTAATGCCCTTTTGATAGTCAGGGCACATCCTTTTAATGTTAAAAGACGATGGACCCATGATTATAACGGTAGGAAACACCAAGGGCGGCGTCGGTAAGACCACATTAGCGGTGCAAATCGCTATCGCGCGGGCGATTGCCGGAAGTGACGTGTGGTTGATCGACGGCGATCGGCAAGGCACCGCGGCCGCAGCAATAGCGGCAAGGGCTCAGGCGGGCCGGCAGCCAGGCATCGCCTGCGCCCAATACCCCGAAGGGCCGGCGCTACGAGGGCAGGTCCAGCAGCAAGTTGGGAAGTGGCAGGACATCGTGATCGACGCCGGGGGGCGTGACTCGACAGCGCTTCGCGCCGCGCTGGTCCTGTCCGACGTCCTTCTAGTTCCGTTCGCACCCAGGTCTTATGACGTCTGGGCACTGGATGACATGGCGGCCCTCATTGATGAAGCCCGAAGCGTCAGGGATGGCCTTCGTTGCTTTGCTGTGATGAATCAGGCGGATCCTGGAATCAAATCGACGGACAACGCCGACGCGGCTGCGGCGGTGGCTGAGGTACCGCAGTTCGAATACCTCCCCTCCCCCATCCGACGGCGAAAAGCGTTCAGCAACGCCGGTGGTGCGGGGCTCTCGGTATCCGAGCTCCCCACAAAAGACCCGAAAGCCATAGCAGAACTCGATACATTAGTTGCATCCTTGTTTAATGTCCAAAGCATGTCCTAAGAAGGTCCTATTACCATGGCTATTACAAAGCGCCCTAAGGTTAGCGATGAGGCTGCTACGGAGGCTTTCATCAGCGCAGCACCTGACGGATCAAAGACCGGTATCGCAGATCCCGCCCCTCTGCCTCGTGTCTACGAGAAGGGAATTCAGAAGGGAAACAAGCGGCAGATCACCCTTACCATCAACCCGGAGCTACTCAGGCGAGTAGACGAGACAGCCACAAAGACTGGGCAAACTCGCGCAGCGCTCATAAATCTCGCCATCTTCCAAGCCCTCGAAGGCAACGTGTTTGGACGTTAAAAGGCGATCCAAATAACCGTGTTCGGAGGTCTCGAAGGGCCGTTATGAGGGCACGTGTCTGCGAAGACGCTGCGCACGGGCTCAGCTAGCTCGAGCACCGATCGGTGGATATGCGCCGCGTGATCTCAGGACGAGATACGGCATTCCTCTTCGCTCTCAGTGTCGATCGGCGGTATGCCGGCGGTCTCGTCCGAGGTTTGCACTAGCGCATGCCCTGACACTCGGTCGATTGCGTAGTTGTTTCGCATGACACGAGGGCCAACAAGGGTCGACATTCTTCTCTCCCACGCGATCACGAACTTCTTTGGTGAGACCCGGACCGTAGCCACGCCGTCAAACGGATCATCCTTGAAAGCGCGGTCCACCACATCAGCGGTGTCACCGCTGCCAGCGAACTCAAAGTCAGCGTAGCGACACTCGATCCTCACCGGAGATTGGACTCCCGGGGTGGTTGGAGCGGCGTTCGCCGCCGCAGGTGTGACCATAAGACCCAACACCAAGGTTGCCGCTTCCAAAGCACGCATCGGGTTGCTCCACCGCCTTGAGTTTAATCCGCGACATACCAGCCAAGCGCCAGGACATCCCGAACAACGACAATCATACCGCAATTTGCCTGCAGATGGGTAGCACCAGTCCACGCCGGCTGCGCGGCGTGCTAACGAATCATTTCCCGTGCACGGCTTAGATGATGGCGTGCACTCCTTAGGTGCCGTCTACCCCGCGCGCACGCCCTCCGAAGATCCCTGCTGCCACCTCTCGCCGGCTGAGACAGAATAACCTCCAACCTCTCTCCACCTTTACAACACGTTTGTCGGACGATGGATATTGGGGAGAACGCCATGTAATATTAAAATAACCTCGGAAGCACGTGCAGGTAACGTACTTTGATCCATCGGCTTCGCAGATTAGACGAGGCGGCGTGACGCTTATGAAGCTTCAACACGAGCGGTTCATTGCCGCTTCGGTGGGGGCCTCGCAATGCATGGCGGTAGGTCTACGCAGGGCAGGCGGGGCAGGGGAGGAACGTAAACACTTCCGGTCCACAACTAGGTATTGCATGTTAAAAGGATATGAAAGGCATCGCGGAACAGGGGCAGGCGACACTCGTATGCCGGGGGCCGCGGGCTTAGTACGAGCCGCATCAAACGCGGGCGCGCCGATTAGGCCAACCCACGGCTTAGATGTCATGTGCACGGCCTAGAGGTCTACGTGCATCCCGTAGGCGGTTTACACCTGCAGCTCACTGCCCGCTTAGGAATAGAACGAGTGCTAAAGACACCACAAAGAGCGAGAGCCAAATCGAGATTTGACCGTAGATGTGAAAGACGACGCTGAGCCAGCTGAACCGCCTCTTCAGCAAGATGCCGCTACCAACAGCCACGAAAAAGGCAATTGCCGTTGGCGCACCGATCGACGGTGCTCGGCGCAGCGACGCCTCAGCGAGAGGCATAAGGCCCATTACGCCAACAAGTAGCCACGAGAAAAACAAAACAGGGCTACGTGGCGCTTCTGGGTAGAAGTGTTTCTCCATCGGCGCATTATCCTTTCACGCTTATTGGCAAAAGCTCTACATTTCGGTAGATTCACGCCCCGTCCGTTTGTGGAGGTGGGTATGACGTTTGACTCAATGCGCCCCGTGTTTCGCAATAACGATCCGACAACTAATGACGTGCTGTTTTATGAGCGCCCGCCGTTGTCATGGATGGAGTCGAACCAGACCGGCTTTCAAAACACCGCGTGGCGAACCGTCAGCTGGAAAACGTTTTGGCTAGTTGCCACGCCGGTGCTCCTCCTGCTGTTTAGCGTTGCGGCTTATGCCGTCTATGCCTTTGTCAGGAGTCATTAACCTGCTGTTTGTAGGTGGACGTGCCGATTGTCGGGCTTCTTCCTGTCGTATTCGTACTGCACGAAGTAGCCGCTCCCCAACTCCCGTTGCAGCGTTGCGGCCCACTGCTGCCCCTCAGCAACTGAAATAGTGTTGGCGCGAAGATCAACGGCTTGATCCTGATAGTGCCGGCTGTGGGCTTTATGCTTGCTATCATTCCCCGACGTGATGACCGGATCCGGCAGTCCCAATCTCTCGGCGGTCGAGGCGATCGCGGGCAGCGCTGCAACGATCCTTGGGTCTAGGGAGTCGACATCAGCCGATCCTTTAACCGACAAGCCGTTGTCGCGGATGGACTCTAAGGGCGCGAGCGTCGAACGCCCGACGGGAAAGGTCGCCGAGCGCGAGCCCGGACCTCCGTCGTTCATATTGGAAACATCCGGTGCACCGACTTGCCCGCCGCCCCGATAGAGCTTCTCGACATCACCGGCCTGACCTACATCGGGGATGACCATATCCTTGAGCGCTGGATCGGCTAGTGCCTCCTGCAGGTCAGCCCGGATACTATTACTACGCTCGGTTAGAAACCTTTGAATAACGGCGTTACGAGCCCCCTCTTGAACTACATCCAAGCCAGTCGCGTGGAGTGGGGGTAGGAACCCGTTACCGGCGCCCTCACTCTCCGCTTTCCGATAGAACTCCTGCAACTCATTTGAGAGGTTCTGTGAGATGGCAAAGCCGTTCGACTCTGAGTAGCTAGCGCTTTGCTCCAACGAGCGACCGAGTTCACGATAATGCTTTGCCTGCTCGGTGTACGACTGAATCTTGCTCAGCGTCTCCTCGATAGCTTTAGACTGCACATCGCTTACTGAGGATCGCTTAAACTGCTCAGCTTGCGAGAACGTACCCTCAGTGGCGCTGCCGCTGAGGCTCAGGGATTGTTCTCCCGAGATTCCCTTCGTTTGCGCGACACTGTTGTCGACGCTGGTGTGCTCCGACCTTCCCTTAGACGTGGTGTCGGCGTTCGTAGAACTGCGATCCCAGCCCAGCTTGCCGGTGACACCTGCGCCGACGCCAGCGTTTGGCCCTGCTCCCGGAGCTCCGGCGCTAAGACCTGCGTTTGCGCTTAATTGTCCTCCGACGCCTCCCGACCACGTATCAGCATAGTTAGTGGTCTCTGCCGTATCGTTGTGAGTGCGGACTCCCGATCCCCTCGATGCGCGGTTCTCGATGGAGTTCCGCTCAGAGAGCGACGCCTGCGCCCGAGCTTCGGTGCCAGTGCCGGAGCGGCTTCCTGAACTGCTGCCGTTCCCTGAAACGTTCTCTATAGAGTGAACAGACGAGTTCCTGATTGAATTGAGACGCTGTGTGGCATTTTGCGCCGCCCGCTCGAAGCCTTCGGCGATTCTATACGACAGCGATGCATTCTGCGCTTCAGTCGCTGTAGCCGCTCGAGAGCCAGTGGGGGTGAACGGAAGTCGCGAGATTGCCGGCGTCGAGTCGATTGCAGTGTGGCCATCGGCGAAAGTCGTGGAAACTGACCCGTCCGAGCCCCTATAAGAGAACGCAGGCTGTCCCGTTGAAAACGTTGGCGCATCTGAGTATTGATTACTTTGACGCATGTTAGAGGTACTGTTGGCGAAGCTGACGTTGCCATAGGAGTAATTGCCAGTAGTCTGCTCCAGCGCTGCGGCCTCAGCCGCATTCTGTGCCGGCGCAAGGATCGACGTTGCCTGGTTGGAAACACTGAGAGCCCCTCGCGCCAATCCACCAGCGATAAATGGCACGCTCATGAGCATGAAGCCGGCGATCGTCGCGGTCTCGGCGTTGACCGCACCGATCCCAGCAAAGGTGTTAAGCGCCACGCCGCCCTCGGCCATACCTTGAGCGGCCGATTGCCCGCGCGACATGCAGATCATGTGGAGGATGACGTAAAGCGGTCCCCAGGACGCGAGATAGAAGAAGCCGGTGACATAGCCTTTCAGCGCCGCAACGCCGGTCTGCGGCATCAGGAAAAGCGGGAAGATCACCGGGAACATGGCGTAGAACACGACGGTCAGAACGACGTTCAGGATCGGCACCCAGCTCATGGCTTGCTGCGCGATCGAGTTGTAGGTGTTCCGGGCCTGTATGTCGGCGCGCGTGGTCGCAAAGGTGTCGATCGCGGCTGACCCGGCGCCGCCTGCCATGGCGTCGCGGGCCTGCATGAACGCGTTGATCGCGCTCATCTGGCGCATTGTCCCAGCGTAGTCGCTCGAAGCGCCGGTGAAGGCAGTGTTGGCGATCGGCACGTCCGCACGCAGCTTCGCTGCGGCAACAGCGGTCGAAAGGCGAGGGTAGGCCTCTTTGCCCCAAAGCCCAGCATGAGCATCAAGGATTGGCCCCCATCGCGAGGATAGAAGATCATAGGCCTGACGGCAGGTGATGATGCTGCTCGTGACCGATCCTGCGGAGTTATCAAGCCAAGGTTGGGAGCGTGCCGCCGAACCTGGTCCGAGGTCCTGCCAAAGGTCCTTAGACGATGCGAGCCCGGTCAAAGACTTTTGATGCAGCATGATGTCGCCGAACACGCACTGCTTGAAGTGAAGCTGTAGGTTGGTGACGAACTCAGCGTCCCGGATCTGGAAGTTGCGCGTCGCATCGAACAGGCGCGATCCGTAGATCATGCCGTTGGTCGAGTAGTTTAGCTGCGAGGGCATCACGAAGACGGTCTCGGCCGTCGTGGTGAGATAGTCTCCGACCTGGCTCGTAAAGCTCGCCATGGTGGCCAACCCAAGGGGAACGTTGGCAACTGTTGCAGGGGCGAGGCTCGGGTTGATCCGGTCCGTGACCTTCACGTCCACCGTCGGGACCATGAGGCACGAATAGATGAGCGTGGAGCCGAGGAACCAGTTCAGCCAAGCTCGCACGTTCATAGTGAATGCGACGGCGAGAAGGGCATAGACAAAGCCTATGACCAGCACGACTTTGATTAGAGATTTGTAGCCGCCGCCACCCGTCCACGCGGCAACCGCGTTAAACGTGTTGACGATGTACTCGCCTCCGCCAATCGTGAAGACCTCAACCATCGAGCCAATCTCCCTTAGTTGAGCCCCTGGGCGTTGAGGCCGCGCGAGAAGTTCAGCGATGCCGCCATTCCCGGCGACATCGAGTTTTGGAGCGTGGTTTCGAGCATCATTGTGCGGTTCACGATCTTCTCGGTGACGTCGATCGTGTCCTTCAGCTTGTACTGGCGCTGCGAGTATTTCTCCCGCGCCTCGCGCAGCTGATCGCGCCATGTGGCCGCGGTTGCCTGATCGGCGGGCTGGAACTGCACCTGAGCCTGCGTCACCCGATCGAGCATGTTGTCGATCATCGAGCCTATAAGGCTCACTGCGACGATCTCGGCAAGCCTATCCTGGCTGGCTTCGTCAGGGGTTTGGTGCGCAAGGTTCTCGACCGCGAGGATTTTATAGAGCGGCAGGGACGTCATGTTCAGAAGCTGGATCTCGGCCGAGGTCAGCGCCGTATCCGTCCGGATCTTGCTGCTCATCGACGTGATCATCGTCTTCACGCGCTCCCGCAGGCCTTGGGCCTTCGAGATGCTGAGGTTCTGCTCGGTGACATTCAGGCACTTTTCGGTGTCCGTGCACTTGAGCATCTTCACCGGCGTGCCCTGGGTGCCATCGAGCAGTGCAGTCACCACCGCTTCCTCACCAGGTCCAAAGTAACGGATCGAGGCGGCACCCTCCGCAGAGCTGGTATCAGTGTTGACGACCACGGTGCCGACAAGCGTCATGAGGTACTCGGAAAATTCGGTGTCGGTGCCGCCGAACTTGTTCGACCGCTTGATGGCTTCCCATGTGTAGTTTCGTGGCTCGCCGGGGATGTGCTCGGCCATCTTGGGGTCGGTGTTGCTGGCAAGGATGGAATCCATCTCGCCGTCGCTGCCACAACCCTGACGCGACCTCGCCCAATCCGAGAACTTGCCCTGCGAGTTGCCGATCGAGGTGCAGATGGTCGAGCGCGCGCCCGTCATCTTAGGCCAGACCGAGCCGACCAGGCCCTGCGCTGCCTCGCACGACGAAATGTTCATCTGGTTCATCTGCTGGGCGGCCTGCTGAAACTCGCCCATGACCTTGCTGATCTGGGGGCTCACGCTGTCGATCGCCAGCTTGAAGGCGAAGCCAAGCGCGTTGTTCGCGGTCGCCTTCAACATCGCCACCATCTCGGCGGCATTGATGAAGGAGAAGGACCCGGTGAAGAGATCGATGCCACCGCAGCCTGCGCGTGCGCTGGGCAGCTGCAGGTTGAACGGCGAGACACTCTTCTGGGGGAAGCGGGTCCAAACGTTGCCGCCAGTGTAATAGCCGGCTGACTGGCCCTGATAGGCCGAAGGTCCTGTGACGTTGGCGGCTCCTCCGGTCTCGTTGAAGAAGTTGTTCATCTGCCCCGCAACATCAGCACGCGCGATGTCGGTGTGGATCAGGCCACCGGCAGCAACCATCGCGATGCCGGCGGCAAGCCGCCTGCGGAAGGCGCGGAAGTATGAGGGGCGAGGGGAAGGGGAGGCAAGCATCAGTAGTCACTCCCGGGCTTGGTTGCGGTGAGGGCGAAGATCCGGTCCATGATCTCGTCGGCCGTCATGATGCCGAAGCCGATCGGAACGGTGCGTTTGGTGCGGGTGTCGAAGAGGACCAGCGCCGGCGTCGCGTTGCCGGGGACGCCCATGCGGGCGCGTTGCCCTGAATCCACGACGTAGTTCGGGAAGTCCTTGCTCGGCCCGCCATCCATCGAGACCGCCATCACGGCCATGCCGTTGCTGTCGGCGACCGACCGCAGGATCGGCCCGAAGACATCGCAGGCGCCGCAGCTCTGCGCGAAGAAGTAGAACATGCCGTAACGCTGGCTGAGCTGGGCGAGCACCTGGGCGCGATCGGCCTTGCGGTTGTCGGTCCAGGCACGCTTGCCGACCGTCGAGACGGGGCGCTGGAGCGTGTAGTCGATGTCGGGGTTCTGCCAGAGCGCACGCTGCCAGGTGTCGGAGAACAGCGAGGCGCGATCGAGCTGCTCACGCTGGAAGCGGACATAGGCGATGATGTTGGCCTCGGTCGGCTCGAGCACGGCGCGGGCCTTCAATTCATCGAGCTGCTTGGTGATCGCCGCGAGGCGCTCGGTAGCCGACTGCTGCGGAGCCGACGGGGCAGGGGCCTTTGGCTCTGCGGCCTTGGGACGCTCGCAGTAGAACCACTGCCCAAGCCGCCGCTCACGGCAGTAGAAGTCGTCGCCCTCTTGCCCTGGACCATCGAGGGCCTGCGGCGCCTCCTGTTCCGTCTCTTCCTGCGCGCTGCTGCTCATCACAGCCTCTTCGAACGACTGCGCGGCAACCTGCGAGGGTGCTGCCAAGGTCATAAGGAGGGCAAAGCCCATGCCCGCCAGTTTCCGCATCACGAGATCCTTCCCGGCTAGATCAATCATCGAGATTCTCATCGTCGTGCTCGCCATCGAGCTCGGCCTTGGCGATGCCGAGCATCGACATCATCACGGCCACGTCGAAGTAGTTGGTGCCCTGGTCGAGCATCCGGACGATGCCTTGGAGGTGCCCGCGGGCATGGCGCCGGCCCGCCCGCGTCGCGCGAAAGCCAGAGGCGTGGCTCGTGAGCCAACCGCGGCTGACCATCCCTGAGAGCGCGCCCGAGACCGTGCCCAGATCGATGTCGCAGCGGAACCAGCTGCCAAGCGTCGCCGCGATCTCACCTGTGCTGCTGGGCACGCCCGAGCGGTAAGTGCGCAGAAACGTGGCAAGCTCCAGCACCGTCATGTCGATGGCGCACTGATGCCGCGAGGGCGGCACGGGCAGGTCATTGGCCGCGATGGAGGTCATAATAAGCCTGAATCTTGTTCTGGATGTCGGTCATCGTCTGCACCTCGTCGGGCAGCTTGGCGGCCTCGGTGAACTCGGCGTACACCTCAGTGAAATCCATTTTTGAGAGGTCCAGGAGCTGGAACTCGGCAATGGTGAAGCCCTTGCACTGCTCGTTCTTGGGCTTGGCCCAGGCCTTGCCGATCTGCTGACGGCCCTGAACCTGAAGGATGCGGCTGATCTTGCTGCCAAAGCAGCAATAAGCGTCCTTGGAGGTGACGCAGACGCCAAGGATGCTGTCGGAACAGTAGGAGCCGACTTTGTAGCAGAGGCCCTTGTCGTCCTTTTCGTCCAGCTGCTTCTCGGCCGAGCTGCACAGCCAAGGCGTGAGGAGCGGGACGCCCTTGCCAGAGCAGCAATTCGACGCGCCGAAGATCTTCTTGCTGCAGGTGTCGCGCTCGCCGGAGAACACCGTCAGCTCGTTCTCGTCGAACTCCTTACCGGCCTGGCCAAGGGCGTTCAAAGCAACAAGCGCGTCCTTGAACTCGGTCGACGCCTCGCGCTCGATCGGCTCGCAATTGCCGTTCATGCAGTAGACGTCGTTGCCGCAGATATACTGCTTGTCGCCCGAGGCCTGTTCGTCGGGCAGCGGGCAGCTAAAGACGCGCTGTGCTACCTTGCACGCGCCGCTTCGTGGATCGTCGAGGCACTCTTCGCGCAGGAAGCTGCACTGCTTGTTTGCCTCGAGGGCGGTGCAGTCGTTGGCCGGGGTGATACGCTGGCAGACAAACGGGCGCGACCAGGCCCAGCAGGCCTGCGTAACGGGCACGCCGTCGATGGTGCGGGTCTCTGGCCCCTCGGTGCAAACCTCTGGACCTTGAGCCACACAGCTGGTGTCAGCCAGCAGGGCAGGGCAGGTGCCCTCGAGGCGGGTGACGGTGACGGAGGAGGAGCCCTCCTTCTTCAGGTACGTCGTACCGGCGGCGGTGTTGCGATGATCGGGGATCTCCCCTTGAGGGATCTCGCTCGCGCATGAATATTGCTGCGCATTGCCGCGCACGCGGCTGCGGCAAAAGCTCAGATAGGCGGCGACATTGGTGCCGCCGGCGCCGAGTTCTACCTGCGCATCGCAGATCTGACGGCTGACCGGCTCTACACGGCAGATCCCTGCTGAAACCTTGGCGTTCAGCACCGTCGTGGACGCAAAGCCGTAGCTGGTCTGGTTGGCGGGTACGCCGTAGTAGAAATAGCGCAGCGTATTGACGACGACGGCATTCATGCGGCCAGCGCAGGTCTGCGGCGTCTCCGTCAGCTTGGAACCTTGATTGCAGGTGGCCTCATAATAGCCCTTCTGCCCAGCACCTGGTGGCAAGGGCACGCAGGTGCCCGAGGATCCGCCGAGCTGCTCGCCGCCCAAATACGTGTCGGGATTGTCGGCGATGTTCGTGGCGCGCTCAGTGGTGTCGAGGATTTCCGAGTTTGTGAACGTCGGGCGGGTGTGGCCCTGATCGGTCACAGTCTGGAAGGCTTCATTGCCTGTCGCCTGAACCGCACCGTCGGTTGCAAGCCGGTCGGGATCATCGAAATAGGTCGACTGCTGCAGATCGGTGCCGGCGTAGCCAGGCACCTCGCCGAGCTGCGCCTGCGACGGTGCCTTCAGATCGGCGCGCTTGGCCTTCCCGAACTCCTTGCCCTCATCCCGCGCCTGCTGGACGGCATCCTGCGCAACGCCGGCAGCCGATCCGATCGCGAGCGACACGAGGAGGGTGAGGGCGAGGCGCTTCACGATCCGGCCTTCACCAGATTGTTGAGCGCGATTTTGGACACCGCAGCACCTGGGCCGCGTCCTTCAGAGAAGGTCTCGAGCGCGTACCGCGTCGTGACGTTGCCGGTCATGCGATCGAACGGCGGCAGCTGGTTCTTGCAGGAGAAGCCCGAGCACAGGTCGAAGTCCGACGAAACGGCGACGTAAGCCGGGACGGCCTTGATGTCGAAAGCGCGAAAAAGGCGGGGATCGATGCCGACGCCCGAGAGCTTGTCGCCCTGACCCACCACCTGGGTCATCCGCGCGCTGAACTCCTTGAGCGAATTGTTCGGGAAGCCGCGGAAGACGACGATGCCGCCTGCCTTGGTCACGTCCGCGATGAGCTGGCGGAGCGACGCCGGTGGCATGGACAGGCTTGCGAAGGCGATGAGCTGGGGCGCTTCGCCGCGTGAGGCAGTGCCATTCGCGCCGGCACCCTTGATGATCTCGTTGAAGTCGATCGGACCATCTGGGCCCGTTGGAAGATCGGCCTTGGCGACTTGGCGAAGCGTCTCAGGCAGCTTGTCGCGCATCTGGACGGCTTCCTCGCGGAAGGCCTCGCCTCGATTGCGGACATGCTCGGCAAAGGCTTGCGCGTCCGCCTCCATGGCGGCCGAGCGCCGCTTGATGGCCTCTAAGTCCAGGTCCTGCATGTCTTGGGCGACGGCTTGGATGCCGGCGCCGGTGGCGAGTGCTGCGAGGACGATCAGGAAGCGGCGCACGTCATTTCCCCTTAGAGAACACAGCAATTGCGCTTGCGCCAAACCAGGTAGCCCATGTCTTCGCCCTTCACGGGGAAGGCTCGGCCTGTTCTGGGATCGAGCGTTGAGGCACCGAGCGGCTGACATGCCGCAGTGCCGCTGACGGTTGGGATCGGGTTGACCATCTGGACGCGGTATTGCTGCTTACGCAGCAGCGGCATCGGGTACTTGTTGCACAGGCCCTTGCTGCCCATCGTGCCCCAGGCCAGGCCCTCACGATGGATCTTGAAGGCAAAGCGGCTGAGCGCGAGCCGGGATGCTTGAACGTGATCCACATGAGCCGGGATGTTGCCGTTCACCGGGTACATCGGTCCCTGGCAGCCCGAGCACCAGAAGGTCTCATCGAGCGCGAGCTTGGCGGTGGCCGCTACACAGTCGCCGGCGCATGCCGCCTGCGCGATCGGGTTGGCGAAGAGCACCGCTTCCGGGTTGATGAGGGTGGTGAGGGTATCGTCCTGCCAGAGCGGATCGACTTCTGTCATGTAGGCGATGTCGAAGGATGCCTGCTCGAAGCAGAGGAAGTCGGTCAGGATCTCCATCCAGTATAGGAGCGGGTACACGTACCAGTGGACGTGCCACTTCGACGTATTCTGGCTCCGACCGCCGACCTGGGCTGGCCCTTCGACATAGCCCTTTCCGATGTCGAATCCTGGCGAGATCTTCGCGCCACCAAGATTGACGAAGCACCACGGCTTTGTGGACACGTCGGCGAGGCGAACAGGCTCCCAAAAGCCGGCAGAGATTCCGATGCGCGGCACGGGCGAGCCGCACGCGCAAATCGGAAGATCCGGGTTGTTGGTGTCTGGCCGAGCACTTGGCCAGATCGGCAGGGCGCCGATCGAGAGCGGAAACAGGCACGACCAGCAGACGTCGGTGATCGGGTTGACGAACTTGCCGTTGCAGGAGGCATTGCCGGTCGGCACCTGCGCACTTGCCGAGCTGGTGAGCGTAGCGCTCGCAAACAGTGCGGCCACGCCCAGAATGAGGAGGCGGAAGGCGCTCAAGCGCCCTCTCCGGTGACGGCATCGAGGTACGCGTCGTCGGCTGCTTTCTTACGGGCTACGTAGGCCACGGTCTTGAACACCGTGACGATCAGCAAGGCGGCGACGACTGCGGCGACACTGTTACCGATAGCACGATGCAGGGCATCAAAAGCTAGCAACATCAATGCTGTAGCGCCGCAGAGGAGTTGCCATGTCCTGCGGTCGCGCCGCAGCTCCGGCGTCTCGGGAGCCGCCATAGGAGTGCGCAGAAGATCGAGCCAGAGCGGCATCAGATGGCCCCCTTGAGAACGACCTCAGACACCCGCACCACCCGGCCAGCCTGCTCAGCGACGGCGGGCGTGTGCCGGATGCCGAACTTGCCGGTGAGGCGGCCTTCCTGATCGAAGTAGAACCGGCGCTGACGCGCGGTCATCTCCTCGATGGGCGAGCCCTTCACGAGGATGATCTTGGCCTTGAGGTCGCCATAGTGCTTGGTCGCCCAGGCCATTTGGGCGTCGCTGTCGCCGTCGACGAAGACGAGAGCCTGGCGCATTGTCACGAAGTCGAGCGGGTTCACGGATTGCCCCGCGCGGGCGATCACATTGCCCTTCTGATCGCGCACGTCCTTGTCGATCGTGATGGTCGGATCGTAGTTCCAGACACGCTCGTCGGTCGCGGGAGAGATACCAGACACCGGCGTTGGCCGGCGGATCTTCGCCTCGGCGCGTTTGGCGAACAGAGCGTTCATGCGGTCTATCTCGCCGCGTGACTCCATGCCCTTCAGGCGGGTCTCGATCGTGGCGAGAAGGTCCGGTTCGATGATGGGGAAGGTCTGGGCAACCGTGCCGTGATCCCGCGCTTGTATGGACGAGGTGAGCCCCGCCGAGAGCATGGCGACGATCGCGAAGGTCTCACCGGCGCGCTTCACAGCACCGGCACTCCGGTGCCGATGATCTTGTTCGTGCAGGCATAGCCGATCTCGGCATAGCGGCTGTCGAAGCCGTCCTTATGCGGCGTGCCGACATAGAAGCACCCCTGCGGGATCTTGCCGGTTGGACCGGCAGTCAGCGGCTCGCCAGCCTTGGTGATCGGCTTCATCTGAGCGACGACGTGTCCGTTCACGAGCACATCGCGGCCCTGATGGCGCACTTCGTCACCCGGCATGCCGTAAACGATCTTGCCGAACATCTCCGGCTTGGTCCCGAAGTGGCGGGCGACGAGCGCGTTGGCTGGTGGCTTGAAGAACACATACTCGCCGCGCTCGGGAGCCTGGTTCTTGTGGATCCAGAAGGCCCAGACCGGGAGCGAGTCCGTGCGATTGATGAGGAAGGCGTGGTTATCGCGCCAGTCCGTCAGCCCCTGATAAGCAGCACCACCTCCGATCAGGAGCAGGACAGCCGTCCAGCGCGCCTTGTTCGGGCGCCAGCCCTTGACCGGGGTCGCCTCAATAGCCGCCGCCATTGGGGCCTCCGAAGCTCATCGTGGACGCGCCGGCGGCGGGTGCCGCTGCGGCTTCGACTGGCGCGGGAGCCGCGAAGGCGCTGCCGCTCGGTTCAGGCCCGAAGGCCGAGCCTGCAGCCGCCGCCGGTGCGGCTTGTGCCTGTGCAGCGGCTTGCGCCTGAGCGAGCGCCATGGCCTGACCCTGAGCAGAGACAGCCGCATCGGCTGCCTGCTGGCGGCCGAGCTGCTGGCGCATCTCCGCTTCGCTCGCAGGCTTGGGCATCGGAACGCCCGACGAGTAGACGGCCTTCGCGACGTCGGCGGTCACGTCGACAACGTTCTTGGAGAGAACGGCCTCGCCGACGAGGACCACCTGACCCTTTTCGCCGCGCCGCGTGAGTTCGGCATCGAGCGAGGCCATGAACTGGCGCATCTCGGCCTGGACCTTCTCGGGCGGTGTCGTGGTGCGCGCCTGCGCCTGCACATACTCGCCGACGATCTTGGACAGGTCTGCGCGCACGATACGCTGTTCGCGTGGGCTCATCAGCGTGTGCGTCACCCAGACTGCCCAGACCGCGAGCGCAAGCAGCACGCCGAAGGCGAGGAGTTGGCCCAGCGTGTAGCCGGCGAAGAGGGGTTGAGCCCGCCGCGGGGGGGCTGCAATCGCGGCGGGCTCGGGGGTTTCGATCGTGTCAGTCATTGGCGTGACCTCCGGCGACCGAAGAGACAGGCGGCAGGATCGAGTGGCGCCGGAAGAAGGCGATGCCCGCCGCGAACAGCATGTGGCTGACGATGATGATCGTCTTGAAGCTGGCGATTCTGGCCGGATCGGCCGCGACGTAGCGCGCCGACATGTTGGCCAGGTGGTGCATCATCCCGTCGATCGAGAAGCCGCCGATCGCGAGGAATGCGAGGACGAAGAGGCCCCAGGTCATCAGCAGCGTGACTACGAGGAAACCCATCGTGTGCAGCATGAAGTACGCCATGAACCGATAGTCGATCGGTGCTCCACGCGCCGCAGCTACCGTGTTCGAGCGAGCCGAGCGCCGTTCGAACCAACGATTGTCGAATGCAGTGGCCATGTCGATTACTCCGCCGCAAGCGCGATGCCATCGTCGGCATCGCTCCATTTTTCGGGATTTTCGGGGAAGGCGATCCGCTCGATCGCGGCATCCATCGTGAGACCCTGCGCCATCATCGCCTTGATCTCGGCGAAGGTACGAGGGCTCGAAGAGTAGACGGTTGCCGAGTATGGATCGAGAACGAGGCGCCCCGTCGCCAGCATGTCCGGGCCCTTGATCAGGATGTCGGAATATTCGACGCCCTGGCGCTTGAGCGAGCGCAGCAGCGCATCGGTATGATCGTCCATCTCGAAGCGATCGTGCTTCTTGAAGTCGGCGATCGTCTCCTCCTTCTGCTGGAGGATCACGAACCAATCGCTGTTTTCGAGCGCGGCCTTCGAGCCGTCCGACTTGTAATAGTCGTTGAGGCTCTGGGTGGCCGTCACAAGCGACGCGCCGTACTTGCGGCAGGTGCGGGCATAGGCTTCGATGAAGTCGGCCATCGAGCCGCCCTTGAGCATCTGCCAGGCCTCATCGAGCAGCAGCGCCTTGGGGACCGAGCGGTCCACGCGGCGCATCATCTGCGACGCCATGAACATGATCGCGGTGAGCACGACCGAGCGAAGCTCCTCGCGCGAGGACAGGTCCGAAAGCTCGAAGACCGTCAGGTCGGCCGTCAGCTGGAACGAGACCTCACCCTGGAAGAACCGGCCATAGGTGCCGGCAGAGGAGAACGGCCGCATGGCGATGCCAAGGTCGCGACCAAGATCGCTCTCGCTGGCAGTCAGCGCCTCGATCACATCGTCGATCGAGCCGGCGCGTCCCTTATTCTGCCAAACGAGATTGACCGCACCGTCGATGAGGCCGCGCTCGGTGTCGTTCAGCTTGTCGATGTGGCGAGCCATCTGGCTGATGATCGACTTCAGCATCGCGAAGCAATCGAGCAGATAGTCCTCATCGTTCTCCGCCATGACGGGATCGACCATGGAGAATGGATTGAGGCAGAAGCCCGAGGACATGGTGAACTCGACAAAGGAGCCACCCTGGAGCTTCGCCGAGTGCTCAAAGGAGCGGCCATCGTCGATGACCACGACCTTGGCACCGGCTCCGCACATGGCGGCGCAAAGCTCCTGCAAAGCGACCGACTTGCCCGAGCCCGACTTGCCGAAGACCGCTACGTTGTGATTGCCTGCGGTGTTCTCGAACGGCGACCAATAGAAGGGCTGACCACGCCTGCCGATCAGCATCAGGTGCGGGATGTTGCCGCCCAAATACTCGCCCTGCAGCGGCGCCAGATTGCCCGCCGTGGCGCTGAGCATCGTGCGCATCCGCTTCATGTTGCGCAGGTCATAGGAAAGGCCATTGCTCATGGTCATGGGCATGGCAGCGAGGAGCCCCTGCACCTGCAGGTAGCGGTCATCGAGAAGATCCCACCCGGCAGCGCGGTAGATCGACTTGATCACGCGCTCGTTGGCGTCGCCTTTGCCTAGCGGCGAAAAGGCCGTGACGGAATAAAACACCTGAAGCAGTCGATTGCCCTGCTTGAGCTGGTCGGTGACGTCCTGCCACTCGGCGGACTGCTCTTTCAGCTGCGGGAGCATCCGGGCCGATTTGGAATCGGCAAGGCTGGTGGTCCGAAGGAACTTGCGCCCTGCGCGTTGGCTCTGGCCCTCCGCATCAGGGAAATCGATCAACAGGTTGGTGGAGACAGGGCAGGGGTAGCGCAGCTTATCGGCAAACAGATCGCCAATCAGCTTGCCGGTGTCCCAGGGAGCCCAGCGTTTGGGGAGATTACGAACGGAGAACGAGCGAACGTCGAAGACGTCGGGGTAAATCTCACCGATCTCCGGCGCGTTGTCGACGGTCCGGCCCGTGGGACGGAAACGCTCGGTGCGCAGCAATATGCGGTCAGGCTCGATCTTCATTTCGAGATCCTGCCGCACAGCCTGGTCAGCGATGGGGTCGTATGGATTGTAGACCACCGTATCGTCACCCGGCGCCGTGGTGGGCGAGATGATGTCGTCGATCCAAGCGATGAGGCCGCTTGGGTCTAGCGCGCGGGCATTGATGCCGATCGACTCCAGAGACGCGATCATCGCATCAAGCGCCGCTGCGATCTCTTCGGTGCTGACCCGGCTGTTCTCCGGCGTGGCGTAAGAAATCAGCAGCCGGTGATTGCGGAGATGGAAGGGGGCGGAGTTGGAGAGCGTCTCCCAAACGCCGCCCTGGAGGTACTCGGTGCGGTGCTTGGCCATCCGCTCATAGACGCCGCCAGCGCTATAGCGCGGCATGTACCACTGGGACAGCCGAGCGCCGACACGCGGGCTCTGCCAAGAATGGAACTCCAGCGATCCCGGCGATGGAACCGCCTCTGAGAGGAACTGCGCGATGATCTCACCGGTGCGCTCGCTGGCACCCACCATAGGAGCCGCCTCAAGCACAAACCCGCGCGAGCCGGCGTTGAAGAACAGCTTCCGCTTGGCGTCGTAGCTTCGATACGGGAGCCAGCTGCAAAACCGTGGAACCGCCGTCGACGGGCGCGCCGCCTCGGGCTTTTTGGTATCGCCCAGGATCAGGCTGAGCAGGTCAGAGAAGAAGCTCATCGATCGGCTCCCGAGACACCAGGAAAGGAAGGAGCCCGCACGGTAGGAAGCGGGGCCGACTTGGCGCCGGCCCGTGCGGTCGTCTCCAGCGTGTTCGACGCCGCCTGAAGCGCGGCGCTCTCGTTCACCGACTTGATGGCGGCCTTGCCTTCTTCAGTAGCGTTCTTGGGAACGATGGTGCCGACACGAGCGGGCAGAGGCGCCACGACACGCCGGTTAGAAAGCGCGGAAGAAGTGGCAGGCGTTGTCGTCGCGGCTGTGCTCAGCGGCCGCGCCGGGGAAGTGACGCGAGCGGTAGGTGCGTTGGTTTTGAGCGAAGCGACGGGGCTCCGTGCCTTGGTGCGAGGCGCGGTAGCGAGCTTGCGTGCTACGTCGTCTCGGATCGCCCCGACGGGATCTTGAGCCCGCGCACGCGCAGCCTCAACGGCCTCGGCGGGCGGCAGGTCAGGATCGACGGTGCCAACAGGCGGGTCGACGCGCTCGACAGCGGCGAGAAGGGTATCGCCGCCGGTATGGGCGGCGACCTCTGCCGGACTTGCGGCAACGGCCTCAGCTGCCGAGGCGCTCTGCCAGTTTGGGTTGTCGACTACGGCATGGATCGCGCGCGTGTCGTGCAGCCTTCCTGCGCCGTCGATGTGCGAGGGGAACACGATGCGCAGCACCTTCTCGCCGGTCCGCGCCGGATTGGCTGCGACCGCCTGATAGCCACGGCCGTCCTGGCGAGGCGCGCTGTAGGGACCAGCGGGCGAGAGGGTGGTGTCACCGGCGTCCCCCACGATCATCGCCAGCGCTCGATCGTCGATCGACATGCTCGGTGCGCAGGTGCCGTCAGGCGCAACGCAGGCGAAGTTGCCCTTCACGTTGCCGCCAAGCGACATGCAGCCCGAGAGGGAGGTGACGCCGACTAAAGCAAGCGCGACTGCGGCGAGGCGGCGGCTCACGAACGGCCTCCCGCGATCCAGGAGGAGAGGAACTCCTTGGGCCGGTAGCCCTCGATCACCGCACCGTCCGAACGAACGATGACCGGCGTGCCGCCCAGGCCATGGGCGCGGGCGAACTTCTCGTTCGCGTCCAAGCCGGAGGTGTCGCAGGTGCCGCCCGACGTGATCTGCTCGCCGGCATAGGCCGCGTGCAGCGCCTTCTCGCGGTTCTTTGCGCAATAGACCTGATTGGCGAGATCGCGGCTGCCTAGCGTCGAGATCGGGCGCTCGATGACCCGCACCTTCAGCTCGCGAAGCGTGTTGGTCAGCGCACGGCAGTAGCCGCAGCGGAAGTCGCTAAAGACCGTGACCGTCCGACCCGCTGAGTTGCCCCACACGATGGCGCCCGAGGCTGGCAGGCCTGCAACGTCAAGGTGCTTCACCGGAGCCGGCGCTGGCGCCGAGGCCGGCCGCGCGCTCGGCGCCGGAGCGCCGTCACCCTCTGCGCTGGCCTTGGCGGCGCCGCCAACCAGCATGTCCGGGTTCATCTCGAGGAGACGGGTCGCCGTGAGGTCCTGCTGCGTCTGCATGTCATAGACGCGACCGATCACGAGGTAGCGAGCGCCTTTGTCGACGTAGAAGAGGCTGCGCCCAGCGGTCACCTCGCAAAGGCCCTGCACCTTGGCGCAGTCGACCTTGGAGACTTCCGTCTTGGGCAGTCGCGCCTTCAAAAGCTCGACGACGCGGCCTTGGCCGCCGTCGCCTAGGATCTTGGGCATGATCGATGGCGCTGCATAAGCGGCACCCATGAACCCTGCTGCCAGGCCGAAAGCGGCAGGCACGGTGTAGAACGGAAGCGCGCGGAAGCGCTCCGCCAAGCGTGGCTTAGTTGCGGACATGAACGCCCTCCAAAAAGACGATTTCGACGTCGACGCCGGTCGGCATTTCGATGACCGGCTGATACTGCTCGGCGCGCTCGATCAGGTACTTCGAGACCATGTCGCCGCTCTGAGCGACGCCTTCGCCAAGACCGCCTTGCGCGATGTCACCCAGGCCAAGCTGCTGGCGCTTGCCGTTCACGATCACGTTGGGCTGCATCAGCGATGCGTTCGCGTTCGCCGAGAAACCTCGACCAAAGCCGCCAACAAGGCCGGCGATGAACGCTTGGCTCACAAGCGAGCCTTCGCGGCTCACCACTCGACCACGCACGCCGGCCTTGCCGCCAAAGGCGATGAAGCCCTTCACCTCGGACACCGCGTAGCGCCCACCCGGCTGCGGGCAGGTCATCTTCTGCAGCTTGACGTAAACCTTCTCGCTGGAAAGTTCGCCGCGCGCCGCGCCGTTGATGAGGCAGCCCTGGATCTTCGTCGTGAGCAGCTTGCCGTTCTGGTAAACCGAGCGGGCAGGGCCGGTTATGCGAAGCACCACCGGCAGAGGATCTGTCTGGCTGTTCACGCCGGCAGCCGCGTCCACGCCAACGATGACCTTGGCGCGGGCAAAGCTGTTAGGCGGGAGGTAGTTCGGGCTGTCCGTATAGACGGTGTTGCCCTTCTCGACCTTCTTGGCGTTGCCCGTGTCCGCCGTGGTGAAGGAGACCAGCTTGATCTCATTCAGCCGAGCCGGGGGAGGCACGTCCACCGTTCCCTCGGGCGCACCCTTGCCGTCGGGCCGCTGGTACAGCTGCTGCCCACCAACGCCGTACATTGCCGAAGGCCCAGCTACCGGCGCCGGTGCAGCGGCACGGTCGTTGAGCTGGCGGCGCAGCTGATCGTTCTCGGACTGATAGGCGCTGACGACACGCTGGCCGTCAGCGCTCATCGACTGGTTTTGACCGCGCAGCTGCTCGATCTGAGCCTGGAGCTGGTCGACACGCTGGTTGGTGCCGTTTGCCGCCTTGAGCTGGTTCTCCGTGGACTGGAACCGATTCTCCGAGAGCGACATCCACTCCTGCTCGGAGAGGTTGCGGTTCATGATGTCCTTGGTCGACACCGAAACTTCGGCGGGCTTGTCGGGATCGACCTTCTTGTCGTCGCTATCGCCTGAGAAGACCCAGAAGCTGGCTGCAACCAGGCCGATCATGGCGCCGCCGCCAAGCATCAGGCGCTGCTTTTTCTGAACGGCGTCGTTGCCGCCCAGATCGCCGGCGACCGGGGAGACACCGCCCTCTACCGGAGCCGGATCAAGCGCGGGGCGCTTGCGCGAGAACATGTCAGTGAGAGCCATGGGTCAATTCCCGGTGGTTCGAGAGACGAGATAGGCCGTGGTGACCTTGCCGGCGGCGAGCTTGGGCTCGACGATCGAGACGGCCAGCGTGCTCGGCGGCGCGACCGTTGCCTCGGTCAGCACGGCCTCAGCCGGACCCTTGTTCTCAATGCGAAGCACACGGCCCGTCAGGTCGTCGCCGCGATACTCGGCGATCATCTGAACCTTGAGGTTGCCGACATAGACAGGGCGCAAGGAGCGCTGGCGCATCTCGAAGCCGTCCGAGACCCGGTTGGCGTACATCGCCTGCACGAGATCGACGGCGGCCTCTTCGGAGGTCACCTGCGGCTTGCCTGGGCCGTTCTCGGCCAGTTCTGCCTTGGCGATTGCCGGGTTCGAGATGAAGACCTGAACCGCCTGATCGCCTGCGACGCGGCAGACGAACTTGTAGACGTAGCCGCGCTTGCTGGTGGCGAAGAAGGAAAGGGCAGGGCGCGCAAAGCCGTCGGGTACCGACAGATAGATGTCGCCGCGCACCGGCTCGTTGACGACGCTGAAGTCGTCGGCCGCGTTGCCCGTGTTGATCTTGGAGACCGAGGCGAACTCGTCCTCCACAAGGCTGATCCGGGTGAGATCCTTGGCCGACGCGCTGCAGGACACCTGGCTGCCGTCCGAGGCCTGAAGCGTCTGATCTGCTGCTGCCAGGGCAGGCTTGGCCAGGAAGAAGAGCGCGAGGCCAATCAGGGCAGCGCCCAACAACCGGCTAAGCATGCAGAGCCGAGCGGCGAGCGCGGTACCGAGCACCGCAGAGCCGAAAGCGAGGTAGCCGGTCATGACAGAGCCTTTCGGGTCTTGGCTTCGTCAGCGACCATCCCGAAGCCCGCGAGCTTCAAGGACACACCATTGTACTCCCAGTCGAACTGGAAGGTGCGGGTGTCCTTGGAGATGACCTTCTGGCCGACGATGGTGTGAAGCTGGCCGGTGACCGTGGAGCGCAGGTTCTTGGGATCGATTGTCATCGACTGAAGCGTGAAGAACTGCGCGATCGAGGAGCTGCGCTGTTCATCGACCACTTTGAGGAGGTCGGCCTTGATCTTCCCGTGCGCGCGCTCGGAGGTCAGCGCGAGAACCGTGTTCATCCAATAGTCGAGGTTGCTCGGCGAGCGATCGAGGATGAGCACCGCGGTATCGCGGGTGACCAGCTCCAGATATTCCCTCGAAGCGCCGGCACTGCTGAGAGTGAGCGGAGAGCGAAGGACCGGCTGCAGCACGATCTCGCGAGGCCGTGTCGCCGAGACCAGAAGCATGACGCCGATCACCGCCGCGAGGACGAGGACCGAGATACCGAGCAGGTTGCGCTGGCGCAGGATGCGCTGGCTCTGCCCATGCTGATAGGTAAAATCCATGTCAGCCCACCATCACTCGAAGGTAGGAAGGTGGCGTGGCCCGCAGTGACGGAAAGCCACCCGGCAAATGCCAATAGGCCAAATGGATCAGCCAAGATCCGGCACGCCCAGCCTTTGCCTTGCGGAGCAACCACCAGCCCGCGAATGCTAACGCGATGCCGATGACTATGTGCTGGGCGAGGATCCCCCAAACGAAGGGGATCACCATCGCGAGAAATTCATCCAGCGTCCAAAACCCGATCAGCTCAGGATCATCCAGATGTGCGTGGATCACGTACTTGTCTGCCATTTGCGCCACCCTCCGAAATGCGCCGGCGAGGCTGCCGTCCTCGCCGGCGCGTGCGGTCAGATCGTCGCGGTGACGGTCGAGGTGACGATCGGAATGCCAGTGCCGGCGCCGACGCCCACGCCGACCGGGATCGCGACCTGACCGAGCGAGAAGCGGCCCGAAGCCAGGCCGACCACGCCACCAGCGAGCGACAGAACGGTGATGATCTTACCGCCCGAACCCTCGAGGAAGCCGGTGAAGGCAGTCAGCGCGGTGTCGAAGGTGGTGTCGGCGCCGGCGAATGCCGGACCGGCCAGCATGGCCGCGCCAACAACCGCCGCCGAAACCAGACCAGCCGTTTCGAGACGACGAGCCTTAAGCAGGTTCTTCATGACAAAGGTCTCCTTGGATGAACGCAATCAGTGCGCCCAATCCAAGGCTGACCCCGCGGAATCGGCGCAGCAAGCGGCGCACCACGGAACCACCGAATTCTTAATCAGTTTTATGCGAAACGGGGCCACTTGCGGAATGTCGGCGCTGATTCGACGTTCGCTTGTCTCACACGGGTGAGACAGGATTTCCGATCATTGTCTCACACGGGTGAGACAGAGCCTCAAAATCCGATTCGATCCCTACGTTCAGGGCGTCTATAACCGCGCCCTTCCTCACCCGCGTTCGCTTCGCGGGTGTAGTTAAACATCGTTTCGAATGTTTAGGTCTGAGGAGGTTTGGGGGGGACAAATGACAAAAGACGGTCGCGCAATCTCAATGCAAGTGTCGAAAACCTACTTCCGGCTCATCACGGAAAGTGTTCGGCTATTTTCAAACAAAATGTGTCGGTTCGCCTCGTTCTCCGAAGTCATCGATGATCGGGCTCCGTCATTTAAGGAAATACCGGATCACTATGAGGCTTCCGACCTGAAGGAGCACCTTCAAATTATACCGACGGATGGCGAAGTACCGATCAGTATCACTATCCTTGAAACCAGTGCCGCGTCGCTTGATGGCGCCCTGCCGACTCTTGAGAAGGTGATCGGAGACTCCGTAAGTCTCGCCTCTGCCATATCCCTGTTACTTTTCGACTTTATCGTTGAGGAGAATAAGACAGAGGTCCTCACGAAATTAGGCCTTACCTCCGAGGAGGCCAAGGCCTATCGCGGGGCGATGACACGCAAGTCGTCTAATGTGATACCACTACGGTAAATCAGCACGTTTAATCAGATCGACTTGCAATAAGGGTTGCCAAGCCGTGTCGTGCCTAGGTACTTTTCCGAAGTCTGTTCCGGGGGGTCACTGTATGATGGTATCGACCGAGCCGTTTACTCCAGAGGGAGGAGGGGCAGCTTCACCGCCCAGCTTTATAGATTTCATCCTGCAATGGATGGAGGCGAGCGGAGCCACACTAAGGGACCTCGTGGAGGCGTCGGAAGGGCGCCTCAATCTTACCCGCGTAGGTCGGATACTTCATCGCAATCTTGAGAAACGATCAGCGATCCGGATGGATGAGGTTGACGAAATTCTACGAGCGCTGAAAATCAACCATTATCATTTTGCCCTAGCAGTCGAGATGATTCGAGAGTCGCCGGCCGCTACCCTTGAGAAGCATATGCCCTTCATCAAGGTAGCCGCAGTAGCGATGAGCAACCTACCGTTACTCTTCCGCGAAGCGTTCGAGCACATCAATGGTCTAGATCAATCCGATGTTAAGGACGAGCACGGCCTAGCTATCCAACGAATCGTGATACAGAACTACACGATGGTCTATGCTGACATGGCTAGACGAAAAGACGAAAGGCTAGGGCCTTTCGGCAGAGACTTCTGAAGTAAGAACTACAAAGATAAAACGTTACACTCGGGTCGCAATCATTTCCGCTTGAGTTGAGAGCCGCTAGAGCGCCTCAAGCCCCGCCTCGCATAGCGAGCGCAGAACTAAGCTAAACAGCAACGAACGTCCCCAAGGGGGGTTTTCCGTGTGAAAGCACGAGCGCATGCCCTCGCGCCTTGTTTCCTTTCCCGAAAACGTGTCCGTTCCGGCATCTGCGCACTCGCGTCCTGAGAGCGCCGGCGCAGCGGCAGCTGCAGACGCGTCCAAGAACGCAAATCCTCGTGCTTTCACACGGAAAACCCTGTCAACGCATAGGAGCGGGTAGACAGAGCGCCACCGATAGCGACAATCGAACACTCTTAGTGGAAGTGCGCGAGATGACGGAAATCACGACGAAGCAGGGAGATCTCTTCCAACTGGACAGCCCTCTCTACGGCGACGTCCAGGGCGAGCGAACCGTGGCTGAGTTCCCTTTCTTCGCTTTGTCAAAGAAGGCGCAGATGACGCCTATGGTTTTCGAAAGCGGCGACGCCCGCATCGAGATCAACCCCAGCAAAACGGGCGTGGCGACAATCTATGACAAGGAAATCCTGCTCTACATCGCGAGCCTAATGGCAGAGAGAATGGAAACTGGTGAGTCTGTAGATCGCGTCCTAAGCTTTACCGCTAACGATCTATTCAGGGTGACAAGCACTAATCCCTCAGCGAGGTCATACACCTCCCTCAAGGCGTCACTGAACAGATTGCAAGGTACTCAGATCATCACCAACATCGAGACCGGGGGAGAGGGATCTGACAGCGCTTTCTCGTGGTTGCTTAAAGCCGATATAAAGTACGTTCGTCTCCCCTCAGGAGAACGGCGGGTCAAGCGGATCGAGGTCATGGTTTGTGACTGGCTACATCGAGCGATTTTGACTGACCGCCGCATAGCGGCTTATCACTTGGACTTCTTCAAGCTAGGTCCTATCGAGCGGCGCCTTTATGAGCTGGCGAAGTTCAATTGCCTCGGAGACACAAGCTTTGAGGTAGATCTTAATTCGCTTGGCGAGAGAGTTGGTTGTGCAACTGATAAACGGGGGCTCGAGTATTTCAAAAAGCATCTACGAGATATCGTGGAGCGTGATTCATTGCCCGAGTACACGATCTCCCTAAGCGAAGAGAAGATATCGTCTCCAAAGGGCGGGCGACCGAAGCTCAACACTATCGTGGCTCTCAGGGCTCGCGAGTGGACGCAGCAGCCAGCGCTCGCATCGTCGGGATAGTCGCTGATCGGGGTTTTCCGTGTGAAAGCACGAAGAAGCTCGTAGCCCCCAAGGAAGGTCGTTTTCAGGCCTTCAACGGGCCCACATAGGGGGGTGTGCGGCCTGCTAGGCCTTTGGAATAGCGCTGGCGGCCCGAGTGATCCGGAGTTTTCCGCGTGAAAGCACGAATGATCCTGAGGTTTACCGTGTGAAAACACGATTCAAACGTGTTGAGGTCCCGCCGATACCCGGTGAAGGTGCGAAAGGCGGCGGAGCTCCTAAAAGCGTCCTTGCCGTGCGTGATTGCGTTCGATCAGGCCGACGGCCAGGCTGAATGCTGGACTTAACAAACCGGGAGTGGTTCGCCGTGATCAGATAAAAGAAAGCCCGGCACGAGGCCGGGCATCCCAGATTGGATCGTCTCCGATCCGCTAAGTCAGCGTCGCCAAACGCCAACGGTCTCAATCACACGAGATCCGACTTAGTCGATCCCGACAGGCAGATCAAGGATGCGCGTTTCGCGCCACGGAATCTCTTTGCCTGGTCCCGGCCTCCATAGGGAGGAAGGAAGATGGGAGCGTTTTGCGTAGGAGAGGCCGCTCGGATGGCCCTTTCCGGCATTCCCCTCGAGAGGAAGAAGAAAGCAAAGTCCGGATCGCGGCACCCAACGGGAGCGCGCGTGCTGGGCGGGAGCATCGAGGCAGGAAGCTTCGAGCATCTATTTTTCGTGAAGCCCTCCAAAGGGGAGACGGATCGAGCGCTAAGCGCTGCGCGGCGGCTGCTCGACAATGGTCGTCGCTTGAAACGTGAGGAACGCGCCGGCACGCGCGCCCTGACTGCATATGAACGCCTGTTAACGGCCCTCACGGCGTCGTTCGTCCGCGTCTATGAGGAACTAGCCACACTCGCGAGGCTGAACGCGGGGAAGGTTTACCCGAGTTACGAGCACCTAGCAGAAGCTACAGGGCTTGGCCGCGCCACCGTCGCGAGGGCACTGAAGTTGCTAGAGCAGCTGGGATTGCTGATCCGCCAACGCCGCTTCAAGCAGATCGAGGCCGAAGGCCCCGGGCCTCGCTGGGAGCAGACCTCCAACGCCTACCGCCTCGAACTGCCGGCGCGGATTGCACAGTATCTCCCTCGCTGGATGAAGCCCGCGCCTCTCCCCGACGACGACACACATCGCCGGCAGGCGGTCGTTGAGGAAACTCGCGTGATGGTGGAGGCCCTGCCTTCGAGCGAGTTTGCGAAGCTGATTGTTGGGGGCGAGCTTGGAAAGGTGCTGTCACGTATCGGCGCGCACTTAGACCGCGAGCGTGAGTATCAGAAAGATACGCAACCGCTCACCAAGTCTTATTTAAATGGCTCAGATGGAGTTGGCCTCGACGGCCAACAACACTCCGCCTGACGGCGAGCATGGGGAAACCGCCGAAAACCTAAAAGCCGACCCGCGAAAGGCTCGAACAGGAGTGCTGGCTACGCCAGCACAATGCTCCCGAGAGGAGCATGCGGATTCTGTTGTCCACCTGCTGCTTCCTTGGAGCCTGCGTCGGCTTCAGAATAGCGAAACCGACGCGCCCGTAGCCCGCTGCTTTGGCGTTGTTCGAACACTCACCTGCTGGATCCTTGGGGTAGGGGCCTGATGGCTCAACCGCGACCAATTCGAGAGGATATTCGCCACATAAGCTTGAGTCTCAGGGATCCGCGGTACGGCCCCTTTCACTCGCCCAGGTCCGGCATTGTAGGCGGCGAGCGCAAGGTGGACCTGCCCGAAGCGGTCGAGCTGTTGGCGCAGGTACTTCGCGCCCCCGCGAAGGTTCTGAACGACGTCGTAGCGGTTCACGCCAAGGCCCGCGGCGGTGCCTGGCATCAGCTGCACTAGCCCAAACGCGTTCTTCGGAGAGGCCGCGAGCGGGTTATAACTGCTCTCGCGCATGATCATCGCGTCAAAGAGACCGACCGGGATCCCGTGCTCGCAGGCGATCGAGCTCATCATCCCGTAGTAAGACGCGCGGCGCTGTTCTGCAGTCGAGCTAAGCAGGCCGGACGTTTGATAGGCCACGGGTGAGCAACCAGGTACATAGGCGACCGGCGCAAAGGAGCCGCCCCCCGGCCGCATCCACGCCGGCACCATGATGGATGAGGATGCTGCAACCAGCTGCGGCACCTGCTCAGACCCGGCGCTTGGAACGGCTTCCTGGCTCATGCCGGAGAAGTCATTCGCCATACGAAACTCAACATATTGGCGACTTAGATCGTGCATCCGAAAGGCGCCAACAGAGGCACTAGGCTGGATGGGCGGGACCTCGGCTTGGCTTGGTTCAGGGGGCGAAGCGGACATTCGGATCAACTGCACCTGCCTGACACCCGCTTGCCCTTGAGCAAAGGCAGGCTCCGAAGCGGCGCCCCCTGCAAGACATAGACCGACGAACAGAGAAAAACGGCGCATCAACTGCCCTCCCAATATCAACTTCTTAAAGTTGAGGTCGAGTGGTTGGGAGTTGTCAAGCGTGGGAGATCCGGAGAGACTTCCTTCAAATGAGCTTCGGAGCCCTAATTCGATGTGGCTGATCGATCGCGATACGCACGGCCAGGACAAGAGCCGCATCCCGCTCCCGGCGGTGCTGCGCCAGGCTTTGGTGCGGTGGTACGTCGGCGAGGGGACCCACCATGACGAAGCCGCGGGGATAACGCTCGTTCAGAACGCCAGAATTGGTCACAAGTGGATCGCCTGCGACTGCCTAGGCGCCGAAAAGGCACCGCCGATCCTAACGCCAGCATTCCTTTCAGAGGCAGAAACCTACTATCTCCGCCGTCTGACCAGCACCAAGCGTCCCGAGCACCGAGCCGATTGCCCGTTCTTCAGAGACCAGGTGACGAACAGGATCAGCGAGGTGCGCTCGCCAAACGCTGTGACCGATCCGCCCGCTGGCTTCTTTGAGGTTCTGAAGCCGGCCCCGGAAAAGCTCGCCCAGCAGCCCGAGAGCGATAGCATCGACGATCGGACCAGAAGCGGCTCGGTGCCGAGGCTAGCACGTCTGCTTTGGCGGCTGATGGACACAAGTGGCGTGAACGTGATCGCTCCACTCTCTGCCGGGGAAGAGTGGTCGATACGGGCGAACTTCTCTGCGATTGGATACTCCGCGGCAAAGATCGAGATAGCGCCGGGGCTGGAGCTTGCCCGTGCCTTTTGGACGCACCCGCGCCCGCTCCAGGCCAACGCCGTCTACGCAACGCTGCGCCGCCTAGCTCCTGAGTGGCCGCTTGGGCACGCGCCTCAAGGCTTCGTGCTCCTCTATGCACCATCGTTCAAAGGCCAGGAGATCTATGTGCCCGGTGGTGAACCCGTCGCCATCGCGAACCGAGTTCAGTCACCCTCGATGCGCGGAAACAAAACCGCGGGTCCATACCTAACGCTCATTGTGGCAGGCGAGTATCCTGAGGCTCATGGCTACGCTCCGCTACGGGCGTATGCGCAGCCGATCTTCAACGGACGCCTGTTCGTCCCTGTCGATTCGGAGCTGGAGCGGCAAGCGTTGCGGGAGATCCTGGCCGTCCAACGCGAACTTCACAGCCGTCGCGTCGACCTCGCGATCCGCAAGCCCTTGTTCGACACAATGACGCGGGATGGACCGTGCCGTCCCGACTTCATGCTAGAGGCACGGTCCCGCATCACTGGAGAGATCGGCAACCTCGTAGTCGAGGTGATGGGCCTGGACGACGAAGCCTATCACTCCTCCAAGGCAGTGACCCACCCACGGATGCGCCATCTTGGTGCACTCTTGACCATCTCTGCTGACGAGGTGACTTCGGGCATTGGCCGCGAGAAGCTAATGGCGGCACTAAATCTCTGAAGGTGCGGATGGTCCGTCCGCGAGATAGTTGAAAATGCTCCGGTAGATCGGCTTCAGGTTTTTCTAACTTAGAAATTCGTCACAGAAAAAATGGAAACAGTCGCCGTCGCTGTAGGCCACAGACCATCTCGGGGACCGGTGAGAGGATGTTCTGAACCGCCCCTAGGCCTGAGCCTTTGCGGCGAGAGCGCGTTTAGATTGATGATGCGTAAGCGCGAACGTCGAGCGCCGGGGCTGTTCCGATCGCCTGAAGCTGCGCGATCAGCTCGAATAAAAACCGAGTGGCAGGCATCGTAACGGAATGAAGCTCGTACTCCGTGTCGCTGGTACGATTGAACCAGCCGGCGTCTGCCACACAGCCGATATCAAGAATGTCGTCAGCGCTGCCCCCCTGCAAATGGCCGCGCAGGGTTTCGCCCAAGGCAGGCTTCCATACGGAGCTGAGGGTAAGTATTCCGCCTAAGATATGGTGAAGTGGCTTCTGCCGCGACATTCCATCGATGGTCTGCGCTGGCAGGCTAGTCCGATGCAATCGGCGTACTGATGCAGCCTTGCTCTTTGCATAGCCGACATAATCGGCTGTTAGCTCCTGCTTCGCCTCAAATACTGCATAGACGCTTTCAGCCGGAACGACGTCGGTGCCCTTGAAGCTGAACACAAACGGCGAGTATTGCCGATCGTGAATGATGACATCGATCTGCTGGCTGAACTGACCTGCCGAATCGACCACAAATCCGGGTCGTGCTTCATACCGCTTCGGGAGATAGTGATTGAAAACCTCATTCCATGTCTTCTCACTAGCGTCGCCTTGTGCGGTAGGATGACCAAGCATCCTAGCGCTGGCCAACTCGCGTGCAATTTTCTCATGAAAATCGGCAAAGAGTTTTTCTAGTGACCATCCGGCGCTCATTGGAACACCACGTTCCAAGGGCTGTTCAATCCTGCCCTTGCTGTCTGCGAGACGTGAAACTTGTCGTTGGCATCAAGTGTCTCAGAAAGGGTGTTGTTAGTGTTGGCTGGGTCGATTAGCCTTCTTGTCGCCAGTGTATCGGCAGTCGCTCGCAGCACGGTAATTATGTTAGCCTCCAAGTTACCGATCCGAGCGCCGCGAAGCGCATCAATGACAAACATTTCGAGATAGAATGAAGGCCAGCTCAACCCATATCGGTTACGCCAAATCTTGATAAGCCGAATCTCATCGAGACGGCCTGAGCCGGACACAACCCGGCAATGCTCCTTTATGTTGGTCTGCAACCAACTCCCGGTCTTGTTACGCCACAGGCTATGATAATTTCCGTACTGGTCTTGCCTACGCCCTGGGGTCACATCGACTTTCCAGCCGCCAACACTCAGACCGATAGAAACATTTTGGCGTCTCGGCTGAAAACCCAAATTGGAGAACGCCGTAAAAAGCGTTTCATATATCGTCTTCAGCGGGTCCGGAACGGACGAGGATAGTGACACGAAAATGTCGATGTCGGTGCCGCCACCAACCGCGGTCCCTTTTGCGAACGAACCGCTTGGCCCGATGTCGACAATATACGGTCCGCCCCATTGGCGTATGGTCGGCTCAACAACCGACTGAACGCCACGAACCGGAGATAGGGCGCTGGTATCGATACGGTGCCGCGCCAACACCAACCGCAAATGTTCATCTATCGTCGCCATCGATAGCAATATGCCGATTATTGGCGAGGTCGCTAATCAAAACCAGACGTGCGGCTATTCCCAACCCGGACATTCCCGAAACTCGATCCCAATCGGTACCGTCGCGCTTAGCGTACGATTCCGAACATCCTCTAGCCAGCCCCCATAACAGCCTCTGAGCGGGGAGCCTGCACTCTCAGTAACCAGCTCGCGTCATTCCATTTCCAGTTATTTAGCGGGCATTTCCACTTTTTTAGCGGTCGGACCAAGGAATCAGGCCCAGCTCAGGGACGCCGCGAACGAACCAACAATGCCCAACGTCACGGGCGTCGACAGGAAGTAGAGCTTCTGCCAACGCCACCACGCCTTGGGAATGAAGAGTACGGCGCCCCGGACTGTGCCGATGTCCGTCCAGGCACGTTCTTTCCAAAGCCCATGAAGCGCCATCGAAACAGACAGCACCATCGCGATGGCGCAACAAAGCCCCGCAGCAACATAGATCGCAATCCAATTGCTGATTTCGATCGCCGTCAGGTGCGCCACAATGACCTCGCGTCTGAGACAAGTCGCATCACTAACAGGCGCGCCATGTCGAGAGTTCCTAAGCCCTTATAGTCGTTCCGCGGTTGGAACGGGTCAAACAATGCAAATGAGAGAGGAGAGGGAAAGGGATGACGAGCTGGCGCGGGAGAAATCCCGAGGCTGAGCCGATCCACAGGACGGATCACCGTCCCCGCACTGGGAAGGTCCTCGATCATGACCCGCATCGTACTTCTAATCAGGGATGCGAACGCACCGCTATCGGCAGAGGTTTACGAAAGCCACGATGCCGCCGTGAAGGCACTTGAAGAATATGTCGTCGCGAGACTGAACACCAACGGATCAGCGCATGCGTATCCGCAGGATGCTGTCACGACGTACTTCGCCTCGGAAGACACCGAGTACGCGATTATTGAAGTCGGTCGCGACGTTCCTCTCGGCCCCGTCGATGCTGGTGGCTTGTTCCGGGGGGTCAACTGATGGCCCTCCTCGCACGCTCCCCAAGCCAGTATCTGGTGAACTTAGTCGCCGCATTGGGTGGCAGATGGGACGGCCATGTCGCGATGTGCCGGTGCCCTGCTCACCAGGATCGCACCCCCAGCCTCTCGCTGCGCCAAGGCGATCGCGATATCCTCGTGACCTGCTTCGCCGGCTGCGACGCAGAAGACGTACTTCGCGAACTCGGTCGCATCCCGCTAAGCGGTGGACACCCCGTGCCGCGACCTCAAGCAGCGAGACAAGGCGGCACCGCGAACGTCGAGCGGATCTGGTCGGAAGCGATGCCCGTCGCAGGATCGCTCGCGGAGCGTTACCTTGAAAGGCGCCAGCTACTGCCACCGTCCAATGACCTGCGGTTCCACCCGCGATGCGCGCACGGACCCAAGCCGCACACAAAGTTCAAGCCAGCGCTGCTTGTCGGCGTTCGCGAACGCAACCGGCTGATTGCGATCCAGAGGATCTTCCTCGATCGCGAGACCGCCTACTATACCGAGAAGGTTACCCTCGGCCTCCTCGCCAGCGGTGCTTGGCAGGGCGGCGGATTGGCCGCGACGATCGGATGGGCAGAAGGCTTTGAGAGCGCGGCCGCGTATTCACGCCTGAAGGGGATCCCCTGCTGGTCACCCCTTGGTAGCCGCCGCTTCGATCTGGCGAGCATTCCCGATAGCGTCACCACGCTGGTCCTTGCTGGCGACAATGACGGCCCAGGGCGCTTAGCCGTCACGAAGGCTATTAAGCGGTACGTGTCCAACAAGCGGATCGTGCTCGTAGACTTCCCGCCTGAGGGGTTCAACGACTGGGCCGAGGTGCTCGAGGCGAAAGAGAGAGGAGAGGGAGTAGCGGGGTGAGGCTGCGCGTGGGTGTGGCCGAAGTCAGGAGACCCCCATGCTCGACCTCATCGACCTCGCCGCGCAGCCAGTGCCAGATCCCGCCGCAGCGATCGCCGATCTTCTAGCCGGCAGCGAAGCGATCACCCGCCAGGATCTGAACGCGGCAATGACCGCGGCTCTCGGTGGAACCGACGCGCAAGGCCTCTGGACGCAGCGCGACAGCTTCGAGGCAATGGAACGTGGACTTGCCCTCCACCTCCGGCGTCGGCCGTTCGCCCTGGAGCAACTGCAGGACGTCCGTCACGCGATCGCTCTCATGACCCGGCTGCCGACGCAGACGGTGCGCAGCGAAGAGCAGATCGACTATCAGCAGTTCTCAACGCCTGCCGACATCGCGGCGATCGCGGTGCTGTTGGCAGCCATCCAAAGCGATGACCTGGTGCTTGAACCAAGCGCCGGTAACGGCCTTTTGGTTGCGCAAAGTATCACGGGCGTTGCTCTGCATCTCAACGAACTAGACCCAAAGCGGCGCGACCGGCTCTCCGTCGCCTTCCCTGAGGCGCTTGTAACCGGGCACGACGGAGCAGGGCTGGTATCGCTCCACGCAGACCTTCCGCGACCGAGCGTGGTGCTGATGAACCCGCCGTTCTCGCGCAGCCTTGGCCGCGGCGCCGACGATCTGGCAGCCGCGCGTCATCTGCAGGCGGCAATCCGGCGTGTGCGCAAAGGCGGCCGTGTGGTTGCCATCATGCCAGACTGGTTCACCGACAGCGCGCGGCTTCGGGAAGCCTATGCCAAGGTCCTGACCGGCACCAGCGTTCGAACCTCGCTCCGCTTCGAGAGCTGCTACCGGAAGCAAGGCACGGACGTGGCTGTGCGCCTCTACGTGATCGACAAGCTTCCGGGACAGATCCGAACGGTGACGATCCAGCGGCCAAGCGTTGCTGCCTTCCTCGACGCGATCGAGATCCCAAGCCGAGCCGACCTCATTCCCGAGGGTGCTTCGCCGGCAATCGTGCCCACCCGCTCAATCGGGGCATCGCTGTTCGGCGCAGCACGGAGCGTGAAGCAGGCACCGGCCCGAAAGATCGATGCACCCAAGGCGAATGCCGTTTTGCCCGTCGGGTATCAAGCGCTCGACGCGCCGGCGCCGCTTGGCGATCAGGTCGGGATCTACCTGCCTTATCGGCCGAGCCGCATCCTCTTCGACACAGCCGGGGAGCATCCGACGTCGCTGGTGGAATCGGTGGCTATGGGATCGATCCCGATGCCGAAGCCAGGACATGTGCCCCAGCTTCCCGAGCGCACCGTCAGCGAGCGCCGCCTCTCGGCATCGCAGCTGGAAACGGTGGTCTATGCCGGTCACTCCTGGTCGCAGTATCTGCCGGGCAAGTTTGTACCCGCCGAGAAGGGTGTGGAGCTGAAGCTCGATGCTGAAGGCCGGGAGTACCGGATGGGCTTCTTCCTTGGCGACGGCACCGGAGCGGGGAAGGGGCGACAGATCGCTGCCTGCATCCTCGACCAGCGCCTCCAGGGACGCCGGCGTCACATCTGGATCAGCAAGAACGAGCCGCTGCTCGAAGATGCGCGGCGGGACTGGACGGCACTGGGCGGGCTTTCGGGCGACGTGCAGCCGATCTCCAATTGGAAGATCGACGAGAAGATCTCTCTGCCCGAGGGCATATTGTTCGTCACCTACCCGACGCTTCGCTCCAACCGTGGCGACGCAACCCGGCTTCAGCAGATCCTCGCCTGGGCTGGTGACGACTTCGACGGGGTTATCGCCTGCGACGAGGCACACGAGATGGGCGGCGTTGCCGGCGGCGAGGGTGCTCTTGGACCCAAAGAAGGCTCGCAGCAGGGCATATGCGGGGTGCTGCTCCAGAACCATCTTCCTGACGCGCGCGTGCTCTATGCGTCGGCAACCGGCGCCTCCGACGTCAACAACCTCGCCTATGCGGTTCGCCTTGGCCTGTGGGGACCTGAGACCGCCTTTGCCAATCGCGAGGCGTTCATCAGCAGCATTCGCCAAGGTGGCATCGCCGCGATGGAGCTGGTCGCCCGCGATCTCAAGGCGCTCGGCCTCTACATCGCCCGCGCACTCAGCTTCGCCGGCGTCGAGTACGAGGTGCTCCGGCATAGCCTGACGCCAGCGCAGATCGAGATCTACGACACCTACTCGCAGGCCTGGAGCGTCATCAACCGGAACATGGAGCGTGCGCTCGAGCTGACGGGCGTCGTTGACGCGCTCGAGAACAAGACGCTGAACAGCGGCGCCAAGGCCGCAGCACGCTCGCGGCTTGAATCGGCTAAGCAGCGCTTCTTCGGCCAGGTCCTGCTCAGCATGAAGATGCCAACCGTCATCCCGGAGGTGGAGCGCCACCTGAGGGAAGGGCAGTCGGTGGTGTTCCAACTCGTGACTACAGCCGAGGCGCTGCTCGATCGTCGGCTCAGCCAGATGACGGCCGAGGAGCGTGCCGATCCGGTGCTGGACCTCTCGCCCACGCAGATGTGCGTCGACTATCTCATGCGCGCCTTTCCGACCGCCCAGATGCAGGAGATGTCGGACTCCAACGGAAATCCGTTTTCGCAGCCCATGTTCGACGAGCACGGGGCCCCGGTCCACAACCCGGACGCCCTGGCTGCCCGCGACGAACTTGTTGAGCACATCTGCGCCTTGCCGCCGATCAAGACCGGGCTCGACGCGATCATCGATCACTTCGGTACCGACAAGGTGGCCGAGGTGACGGGACGCACGAAGCGGCTCGTCTCCACTGCAGAGGGTCGCCAGAAGGTCGAGACCCGCTCGCCCCGCATGAACCAGGTGGAAGCGGCCGCCTTCATGGCCGGCGAGAAGCGGATCCTGGTCTTCTCCGACGCCGGCGGTACCGGCAGGTCCTATCACGCAAGCCTCGATGCCCCGAACCAGCAGCAGCGGGTCCACTTCCTTCTGGAGCCCGGGTGGCGCGCTGATCGCGCGATCCAGGGGCTGGGGCGCACGCACAGGACCCATCAAGCCACTACGCCGCTGTTCAGGCCGGTGACGACAGACTGCAAGGGCGAGCTGCGCTTCACCTCGACGATCGCCCGCAGGCTCGACACGCTTGGCGCGCTTACACGCGGTCAGCGCCAGACCGGCGGTCAGAACCTGTTCGACCCAAAGGACAATCTGGAGAGCGACTATGCCAAGGACGCCCTCATCACCTGGTTTCACCTCCTGAACCGCGGGGCTCTCAAGAGCACCAGCTATGTCGACTTCTGCGCCCGCACCGGGCTTGAGCTCCGCGACAATGACGGTGTGCTGAAGGATGACCTCCCGCCAATCCAGCGCTGGCTCAATCGCCTGTTGGCGCTGCCGATCGGCATCCAGAACGCGATCTTTGAGGAGTTCCTCGCACTGGTGGAGGCCCGTGTCGAAGCCGCCCGCGAGGCCGGGACGCTCGACGTCGGCGTCGAGACGATCATAGCCGAGCATGCCGCCGTCATCGACGACACTCTGCTGCGCACTGATCCGCGCACCGGCGCAACGTCCCACCTTCTCACCATCGAAATCGCCCGCAAGAAGAACCCGATCGCGCTAGCCCGCGTGCTCAAATGGGCGGGAGAGGACGAAACCGCTGAGTTCGTGCTCAACAGCAAGTCAGGTCGCGTGGCGCTGCGCAGGCCTGCCATGTCGTGGATGAGCGACGACGGCGAGCCGATCGTTCGGCATGAACTGCAGCGTCCATGCCGGCGCGAGTTCATGCGCGAGCGCGACCTACTGGAGAGCGCATGGGAAGTGATCGATCGCGCCACGTTCGAGGCGAAGTGGATCGAGGAAGTCACCGAGGCCGAAGCGCAGCTCGACTATGAGACGGTGCGCCTCGCAACGGGTCTGTTGCTGCCGATCTGGTCCGCGCTTCCCGACGACCATCTTGCGGTCAACCGCATCGTCGACAAGGCCGGTAACTCGTGGCTCGGCCGCCTCGTCTTCGAGCAGCACGTCGTGAACCTCTACACCAAGCTTGGTATCGCCAAGAGCGAGGACATGCCGGCAGACGCGATCGTTCGGTCGGTTCTTTCGGGCAGAAGCGTCGACGTGACGCGGCCTTTCCCCATGACGATCCGGCGGGCGCTGGTGAACGGCAATCAGCGGATTGAGATCATCAACGCGCCGGCAGGACAGCTAGCCTGGTTCAAGTCGCTCGGCTGCTTCACCGAAATCGTCGCTTACAAGACCCGGCTCTTCTGCCCCGTCGGCGAGGCCGCAGAAGCGGTGCTCGCCAGCATCTTGAGAGTATGACCGGGACGGCTATCAGGTCAGACGTTGGCGCCGATCGGAAACAGGCTGTGCCTCGCTGCTAACCGCCTTGGCCTTGGCCTTCGCCGCGGTAGCGGCAATTACCGTCGCTGGGCGCTCGCTGAACCATTCTGGGCGTTCCAGCACGACCAGAAAGGCGAGGACCGACAAGCCAAAGCAGAAGTAGAACAGGGATGCTTTGAGACCTGGCATCGCGTTCATGTCACTATCACCATCGTTGCCTTGCGTGGCGCACACCCCGATCCGGAGCTGCGCGCAGACTTAGATAGGTGCTCTCGAACTACGTTCTCTAAACAGCTTGTAACGAATTTTTGCTGCGCCGCAGCACGTCAGCCTAACAGCGCTGTTGGCCGTGATTCCGAACATCAAATGTCCGTCGATTGCATCCTAAGCCTGGGCTGATACGGCCGCTCGAAGGGGGATCCATCATGGAAAATGCGCTGCGTTCACTCAACCGCCGGAAGCTGCTCCTGATCGTGACAGCCATTTGGCTTTCGTCTCTCGCCGCTTCGGGTTGGCAGCCCTACGATCGTGCCACTTGGTGGATGGAGGTCGCTCCCGTGCTCATAGCGCTACCAGTGCTGTGGCTGTCGGCTAACCGTTTCCCCCTCACCGATCTCGCACTTCTCTTGATCGCATTTCACGGCATCGTGCTGATCGTTGGCGGAGCGTACACCTACGCTCGTGTTCCGCTCGGTTTCGCCGTTCAGGACTGGCTCGAACTATCACGCAACCCTTACGATCGCTTCGGCCATTTCATGCAGGGCTTCGTACCTGCCATCGTCCTTCGCGAACTTTTCGTTCGCCTTGGCGGCATCGGGCCCGGCAAGCTTCTAACGGCGCTCGTTACGGCCTGTTGTTTAGCGGTAAGCGCTGCTTATGAGCTGATCGAGTTCGCGGCTGCCATGCTGCTCGGCCAGGGCGCAGACGAATTCCTGGGCACGCAGGGAGATGTCTGGGACACTCAGTGGGACATGCTGATGTGCCTAATCGGGGCAGTCACGGCACTCCTGGTCCTGACCGGCCTCCACGATCGGCAACTTCGTGCAATCGCCAGCGCACGATGAGCCGAGATCAGGGGTCGTTAGCAACAAACATGGCGTCCGCGACGTCATCACGGATGAGCAGCACCGGGTCGCAACCAGGAAGATCGTCGAAGCGAGGATCGTCCACCTCGACGTCTTCTAGTTCTTTCCAAAGCAAGGCCGGGTCGCCCTCCGGCAACGGCACCTCCGAGGCCCAATAGATGCTGCCATGGATGAGGTGTCGCTCATTCTCGAGCCGGCTCAACACCAACCGCGTTCCGGGTGACAGGTCGACGATGAGCTTTCCGTCCTCGATCTGAGACGGCTGCAAATCGATCACGCGGTTGTGAGGTCGCCGGAACGGCTCGTCCTCTACCAGCATCACCCACTTGCCAGCGGCAAGCGACCAATCCGGACCGGTGGACGGCAAGAAGCTAAACAGACTCGACATGCCGCTTATGTAGAACATCATGGGAACAAATAGGAGTCCCTGCGAGCCGATATGACTGCGATCACATCGCAATAAGGCCTTATTGCAAAGCGTTCGCAAACGATCAGAGGCAAAGAGAGAGGAGGGAGTGGAGGGAAGGTGTCCGGAAAAAGCCGGATACCAGAAGGAGTCCGACCATGACCAAGCCCATGATCCAGACTGTGAAGCTGGCCAAGCTGGCACTGTCTGAAATCAACGTCCGCACCCCCGGCAACGACTTGCTCGAGCAGCTCTCGGCCGACATCGACGCCCGCGGCGTCATCCAGAACCTCATCGTTACGCCTCAGAAGAAGCCGCGCGGCACCTTCGCCGTGATCGCCGGCAGCCGGCGCTATCGCGCGCTGATGCTCCTGGTCGAGCAGGGCAAGATTGCAGCGGCCGAGTACGACGTGCCGGTGATGGTGATCGAAGCCGACGAGGCAGCTTTGTCCGAGACCTCGCTCGCCGAAAACTTCCAGCACCTGGCAATGTCGCCGGCAGATGAATGCCGCGCCTTCCAGCACTTCATCGGCCAGGACGTCGACATCGACGGCGTTGCCAAGCGGTTCGGCCTTACGCGCAAGTTCGTCGAGGGGCGTCTGCGTCTCGCCTCGCTCGCCGAGCCCATCTTCCAGGCTCTGGCGGCAGGCGAAATCACCCTGGACGTCGCTAAGGCCTACGCTTCTACCGCGAGCCACGATCGCCAGCTGATGGTCTGGAACCAGTACGGCAAGGCTCAGCACTATGGCTCCGATACGATCCGGCGCGTCATCGCCAATGAGTCCATGAAGTCGACCGAGCCTGTCGCACTTCTCGTGGGTGCCGAGGCCTATGTCGCAGCTGGCGGCGTGATCGAAGCCGACCTGTTCAGCGACAATGGGGATCGTTGGCTCAACCGCGAGATCGCTGAGACGATCGCGGCCAAGCTTCTGGAAGACGAGGCCGGCAGGCTCGGCACCGAGCTTCGCCTGGCCTGGATCCGTCCCGTTGCGTCGACCAGCATCTGGGAAGCGGCTCGCACGCTCCACCGCGTGAACCTCCCCGAAGAGCCGATGAGCGAGGCCGAGCAGGCCCGGCTAAGCGAAATCAACGAGCGGCTCCAAGCGATGCAGGACGAGCCGGAGAACGAAGAGCTCGAGCCGGCTGCTTACGAGGCGCTCGAGGCCGAGTACGAGGCCCTGGACGAGGAACGTCAGTCCATCCTCGCGCGCCCCAAGATCCTGCCCGAGGAACTAAAGCCGCGTGTTGGCGCCTTCCTGACCCTCACCCAGCAGGGCGAGATGGTGCTCGACAAGACCTACTACAGCGAGACCCCGATCCGGGTGACGGCTATCGTCGAAGACGAGCCTGCGGATGATGCCGACGCAACCGGCGGCGCCGAACCACTCGACGATGGCGAGGATGGCGAAGGCGTGGTGGCAGCACCAGGCCGGGTGTCGGGCTGGCAGATCGAGGAAGGCCCAGCTCCGACGAGCGGCGGTTCTTCTGCGCCGGTGAAGACCACCGCTGCGGCGCCCGATGGCAAGGCGCTCAGCCAGGTGCTGTTCGACCAGCTGGCGATCCAGCGGCGCGACGTGCTTGGGGCTGCGCTGCTCAGCAACCCTGCGCTCGCGCTCGACTACATGCTGTTCGCGATGATCGACGATCGCGGCCACAACTATGACGGCAAGTCGGGCACGACCATTCGCGCTTCCCGTCCCGAGGACCCGATCCAAGCGACGAATATGCCGGCCTCGCGCGCTCGCGACTATATCGACGAGTTCGCCGAGGCGCTCAACGACACGTGGAAGGACGCCGGCAGCAAGACCGGACGGTTCGAGGCGTTCCGCGCGCTCGATGATGAAGCCAAGGCGCAGTGGATGGCCTGGGTTGTCGCGACTTCGCTCAATGCCAAGGACGAGTACGGCGCGCCGGCTCAGAACGCGATGCAGAACCGCCTTGCCAGCATCCTCGACATTGATGTCGCATCCTGGTGGCGGCCGACTTCGGTCAACTACTTCGACCGCGTGTCCAAGGGCGCGGTGCTGACGTTGCTCGACCAGATTGGCGGACCGGCTCTGTCGGGTCGACATGCCAGTCAGAAGAAGACTGAGATCTCGGCATCGTGCGAGAAGCTCTTTGCCGGCGATGTCATCATCGAGGCCGATGTGAAGGAAGCTGCGCTAGCCTGGGTGCCACCGGCGATGCAGTTCATCGAGACGGTGACCGCGCAAGCCGAGGCGCAGCTCGAAGAGCAGCCCGAGGCCGAAGGACAGGGCGATCTCGACCATGACAGTGATGATCTCGGCCTGTCCGTCACGGACGAGGATGAGCTGAACCCTGATGATGAGGATCTCTCGCTCAGTGTCGATGACCAGGAGGATGGTGTCGACGATCGTGAATACACCGAGGATCCGGGTGTGAACGACCACCTCGAACTCGTCGCCGCCGAATAGCTTCCAGCCTCCTTCTGGAACACCTGCATCGCCGGCGGCCTTGTCACCCGCCGGCGGTGCCTTTTTGCTTGGGAAGGACCGCGCCATGACGCGACCGATCACCGACATCGCCGGCGAGGTAACCCGGCTGATGGTCCGCAAGCTGGAACAGGGTGTCGTGCCCTGGCAGCGCCCTTGGGCGCTTACCGGCGAGGGAGGCCGGCCCCTTCGTCACGAAGGCACCCCCTACACCGGCATAAACTGCCCCTGGCTTTGGGCAATGGCGGACGCTCACGGCTATCGGAGCCGCTACTGGATGACAGCGCGGCAAGCCCAGGAGCTTGGCGGCTGCGTCCGCAGTGGAGCCACGCCCACGATCTCGATCTACGCGTCGACCTTCCGTAAGGCCGGAACATCTCCGCTGACCGGCGAGGCGACCTCCCGCATGATCCGGTTCCTGCGAAGCTACCTGGTCTACAATGCCGATGAGATCGACGGTTTGCCGCCTTGGTATTACCCCCGCGACATAGCTCCGACACCGCAGCTCATTTCGGAGCGGCAGGAGGCGATCAGCGCCTTCTTCGACCCTATCCCTGCCGAGGTTCGTCACGGTGGCGACCGAGCCTATTACGCGATCTTCCCCGATCGCATTCAGATGCCGAAGCCGGAGACGTTCCGCACGATCGATGCCTATTGGGGGTGTCGAGCGCATGAAACGGCCCATTGGTCGGGCGGACCGACGAGACTTGATCGCACATTCGGCAAGCGCCTCGGCGACAAGGCATACGCGGTCGAAGAACTCGTAGCCGAATTATCTAGCGCGATGGTCTGCGCCGAGCTGGGATTGCCCACCGAGCTTCACGAGAACCATGCCAGCTACATCGGGCATTGGATCGACGTCTTGAAAGCGGACAAGTCTGCGATCTTTTTGGCGTCGAGCAAGGCCGAGCAGGCTGTCACCTTCCTTCGCAATTTTGGCGCAGCGCGTGAGGCGCTGGCGACCGCCGCCTAACTTCAGGAGAGCAACATGGGATGGCTATTCATGTCCCGCTTCAGCATGGGCGGACACGCCACGCCGAAAGCGTATCTCGATGACCAGTTCACCTATCACCGCGATCTTGGCGCAGGCCAAAGCCATGGAATGAAGGTCTTGGCCTCATCCTGCCTCAACAATCGGGTCTGGTACGCCGCAGCCCAGGTCATCAAGAACGGGAAGCAGGGCGACATTGTAGCCCTTGTCTGCCTGGTGCGCTGGAACCCCAAGGCTCGATCAGGTGAGCACTTTGGGTTTAAGGACATGGATGAAACCGTCGGACCGTGCGAGGCCGAGTGCCCCGAGCGGATCTTGGATCTGCTGACGCCGACCAACTACCCTCATGCGATTGAATGGCGGGCCAGGTGCCGGGCCAATCTTGCGCTGCGCCGGCGCGAGTTGAAGGACGGCATGCGGATCAAGCTCGCTTCGCCACTTACGTTCATCGATGGGTATGAAGGTGATGAGTTCACCGTTGCGAAGATCGGTGGAAAGCTGCGCTTCCGCCGTCCCGATGGACACGGACCTTATTCCATCCGGGGCGTCCGCCAGCTTCAATGGAGCGCGATCGCCGAAACGAAGGTCCACAAGACCGTCTTCACACGCGCCCAATGAGCTAGAACAGTGAGGCTATATGAACACCCAACGACGAGCGGCTATTCGCGTGGCCGCGGCCCTCCTCGCTTTGGCAACGAGCGCCTGCGACGCCCGCCTTCCCGAAGCACTTGCAGGCTCATTCGGAGACACCGACCACTTCAAGGCGAAGGCCCGCGCGATCGACGGCGACACCGTGTCGATCGACTTCCGCCTGTTTGGAGCCGATGCCGTTGAACGCCGCGCCATGTGCGAGCGTGACGGATCCTGCTGGCCGTGCGGCAAGGCCGCCCAGGACTATGCCTCCCGCTTCCTCAAGCGAGGCACCGCGACGATCCACCTCACAGGCGACCAGAGCTATGGCCGACCTGTCGCGAGTGTGTCGGTCGACGGCCAGGACATGGGCGAAGCGATGATCTCTGCAGGCTTCGCCGTACCTGCGACATCATTCCTCAAGAACGACCCTGAGAGGGCACGAGCCTACGAGGCCGCATATGAAAAGGCGGGCGCGAAGCACCTGGGCGTTCATGCTGGCACCTTCATCGAGCCTAGCCGCTGGCGAAAAGACGAGCGGCTAGCATGCGAGCGCAAAGGCCAGAGGCGATAACGCATGCCGCCCATTTGCATCGCAAATGGATGTTAAAGCGCGATGCTTCCGAGGTGAAAGAGGAGAGAGGGGCGAGAGCGGGAGAGCGCGATTGGGCGCTCGAAACCCGGAGCACCGCTCATGTCGTTCGACGTCGCTTTCCGCCACCAGCAGGCCCTCGATCCTAGCGCACTGATCACCATCGGCACGACCCTTCATGCCCTTTCCAAGGCAATGGAGGATTGCCGCAACGCCGGCTTGGACGCGGAGACCGATCCGGCTGTCGTCATGCTCGCGCGCCACTTCTCGTCGGTTTGCGCCACCCGCCCCGATGAAACGCAGCTGCGCGCATCGTGCATGACCCGGATCAACGATCTCCGGCGCAGCCCAGTTCTGGCGACGCTCGCGGTTCGCGGTGTCAGCTATGACGAACCCGCCAAGGCGCTCTTCCACAATGAAGGCCTCAAAGCCATGCGCCGGCTCGCCAAAGTGATGGGCCTGGCATCGGGAACCTACGATGTTCGCTCCAACAAGGGCGGCATTGCCGTCTCGGGCGAGATCACACTCCACGCCGAGCAATTCTACATCCAGCTGAGCCTCGGGCTGTGCGGCATGGACAAGGAGGTCCTGTTCAGGACCTGCCGAGGCCGGACCGACTATACCGGCGGCCGCAACCACTTCGCCGGTGTGAATGACCTGCTCGATACCGATCGGTTCGCCTCGCGCCTCGTGCATGAGCTGCAGCTCGACATTGCGCTGCCCGACCGCGCCGAACCCCTCTTCGCCTGACCGGGAGTGTCCGACATGACCGAGCCGTTGAAACCGCAGCAGGCGCTCGCCCGTCGCATCCAGGACGAGTACGAAGCCGCTTACCGTCGTCTGAAGCTGATCGATGGGCCCGATCGGCATAGCTGGAAGCAAGATCCCCGCGCTCTTTCCTGGTGGACGAGTGACGTGCTGCGATCGGTGAGCTTTGGGGCACCGATCCTCCTCGAGCTGACAAATCGTCACGAAGAGGATCCGACCCAGCTGTTCATCGAGGTGCGGCTGTTCTGGCGCGCCTGCGGGGAGAACCGCAGCGATACTGGCGTGTACGCAATGCTCAGGTGCGAAGTGGGACGGCGGTTGAGACACCAAGCCCACTCGCTTTTGCCCGCCTCGATGTCGCACCTCGCCGCGGCAGACATGCCACTTCTGATCGCGAGAGCGACGCCGCTCATCGATCGAGCGATTGGTGAGCACGCGCGACAGGAACGCGACCGCTACCGGAGGGACTAGCGATGGACGCTCAGCCCTTTTGCGTCACAGATCCGGCCACATGGCTCACGCGAGGCCGGTCAGCGGATCACGCGCGAGCCTTGGCTCGGATCTGGACGGAATTCCCCGACCTACCGCCGAGCGCCGCAGCCGAGGACCGCATGGCGCGCATACGCGAGCGTGCCTGCGCGATGCGGCCGCTCAACGAGGAGATCCAGGCAAGGTCAGAGCGGGAGCGGCGTGCCCGCAACTTCGCCTTTGTTGAGGCGAAAGCGACCTCAGGTTCGATCGATGCGCGCGACCTCGCAATCCTGCGAGGTCGCGACGCGCACGGCTATGACTGGGACGAAGCCCTACGCTACGCCGATGGATGGTACGCTGCACACGCAGGTTGGCCACACCGCGAGCAAGTGAGTTTCCGGGAAGCCTACGACCGAGGGTTTCGCGAAGGCGGCGGCGACATTGGCGACTTGTTTGATGCAGCTCGCCGGTCCTTCACGGCTGCGGTGCGAGGGAGCAATCAGCCACAGTGCGCCCCGACGGAGATCTCGGCACGACCGCTGCCGAGCAGCTGGCCAAAGCCTACCGATCAGCCACGGCCGACACGCTGGTCAAACCGGCTCATCATGCTCACGGACGATGACGTGAAGGCAGTCGGCGCGGGCGGCACCGGATTTCTTAGCGAGGTCCTGAACACCCGCGCGGCTGCCGATATGTCGATCATTGTGCTGAGCCTGGCCTTGGGCTTCCTCGACGTGAGCGAGGCACAGGGACAATCGGCGGCCGCGCTCAGAGCCGTTGATCGAGACGAGCACCTGCGACAACTCAGGCAGCTGCTGCACGGCCGCGAGGTCGAGGACATCCTCACGACGGCACAAGGCGACTATCTGCGCATCCTGGATCTTGCGAGCGCTGCACTGCCGCTGGCGCGGACGCAGGAGCGCACCCGCAACACGCTTCTACAGCAACGCACGCATCTGCGGATTTGGCTCGACCGTGGTCTTGCTGAAGGCGAGAACGTCGGGGCGGGTCATATCCGCTGGAGCAAGTTGGCGAAGGGCCTGACCGGGAAGCTCGCCGAGTTCACCGTCCGTTATTCCGGCCCTGCCGCATCACGCGGCCACCTGATCCTGGTTGAGCTGCCCGACGGCGCGCCGGCAGATGGCTTTGTTGGCAGCGATGGTCAGATCCTCGATCCGGCGATCGTCATCAGCAACAAGGCCCGCCTGCGGCAGGAGATGGCGAAGGCCCTCCGCACCTTTGGCGGGGCGACACGCCTCGCCACATGACGTCGCAAAAAGAAGGCCCGACAGCAGGGCTGCCAGGCCTTCAGGTAAAAAGGTTCACCGAAAACGAGTGAACCCCTCGGGTCGCGGCGCTCCCCTAGGCGACCTCCCGCCGTCCCGCTTGAACAGATTCGACACGAGGCCCGGAAAAGAGGGGAGGGGGAGGGCGCGGGCAGCGCTGGTGATCTTGTCAGCCTAGCAGGAGCCTGCTCATGATCCGTAATCGCCCTCCGACCGTGCTCGCCTACGGCGTTGGCGTCGACAGCACCGCATTGTTGATCGAGCTAGTCGCGCGGGGTGAAGCCCCCGATCTGGTGCTGACTGCCGACACCGGCGTCGAGAACCCGCTTACCTACGCCTATCTGGACATCATCCGACCATGGATGGCCGCTCACGGTATCCAGTTTGAGATCGTCAGCTACGCGCCCAAGCGGTTCAAGCATTGGCCGCCCTACTACTCACTCCTCGAGATGTGCCTCACCAACGCGACGGTGCCGAGCAAGAGCCTGGGCGGATCGAGCTGCAGCCTGAAGTACAAGAAAGCCCCGCAGGACGCTTTCTTGCGGAATTGGCAACCGGCGATCGATGCTTGGGCCCGTGGGGAGAAGGTTGTCCGCTTGATCGGCTTCGATGCCGGCAAACAGGACACGCGCCGGTACCAGCATGCCGTCACGATTCACGATCCGCACTACGACTATGACTACCCATTGCGGCGCTGGGGCTGGAACCGAGACCGCTGCAAAGCTCGGATCGAGGCCGAAGGGCTTCCAGTGCCGCCGAAGTCTTCCTGCTTCATCTGCATCGGCATGACACCGGAAGAGGTCCGTGCCCTGCCACCATGGTGCTTCCGCATGATCGTGCTTGTGGAGGCACGCGCGGCACCCAGGCTCCATACTGCCGAAGGGCTCTGGCGACGCAGCACGCGCTTTCGGCCAGGCTCGATGACCGAGTTCATCCGCCACGAGAACCTGCTTCCTGAGGCTGAGATCGAGACGATCATCGCTCAGGCTCCAACCCAACTAATCGAGTTTCAGGCCGCCGCCGCACGGCTCCCGCTCGAAAACCGCCCAACGATGAAAGACTGGCTCGAGCGCTTCAACGCAGGCCTGCTGGAGGCAGCATGAACACGACAGCACCTTGCCGCATCACCCTGATCGCGAACCTCAATGACCGATGCCGGGTGGGATTAGATCGAACCTCCAAGACGATGTTCACCCAGAACTGTCTTGCGAGCATTGGCGGCGGCGATACTGTCACCGGCTTGATCGCCGGCGCCAACCTGCTGAAGGCGATCCGCCGCTACGAGTTCAAGCCAGGGGACGGCCCTGAGCGCGACTACGGCTCACTAGAGTTCGCGGGCGAACGGATCTGCTTCAAAATCGATTATTATGATCCGGCATTGGAGTATGGCTCGGAAGATCCCGCCGACGCTTCAGTCACGCGCCGCGTGATGACTATCATGCTGGTGAGTGACTATTGAGTCTGACGTTTGGGAGGGAGCACCATGAGCCGATACAAGCTTGAGCCGAGGGCCGACCGAAACGACGTGGACCATGCCATTGTCGGATGGGATCGACCGCTGGAGACGTTCTTCGCACAGGTGTTCAGCACAGCGTCTCCCGATGAGGATCCGATCGTGTGGGTTGGCGCAGACTATGGGGAGCTCCGCACCCCTGAAGCGGCGATCGCTGTGGTGGAGCCGTTCGCGACCATACCGGAGGGAACGCGCGCAAAGCTGCTTCAAGATTATGCCGATGGACCCTCAAGGCCACCTAGTCGGCAAATCTAAGCAACCCTCACCACCCTCTGCACGAGCCCACTAAGGACGATCAGTGATGTACTTTCTGATGATGATCCCAGCGGTCCTCGGCCTTGGAGGCGTTCCTGCACAAGCAACCAAGACGTTTAACGTCGCTGGGCAGAAGCTTGAGGGTAAAGACAAGACGGTGTGCACCATCCGCGGCACCTGGAGTGACGGCGAGCCGTTCATGTATGTCGCATGGGACAAGTGCTCCGAGATGCGAGTGGAGCGCGGCGAGACCAAGCCGACCCAGGAGACGATTGAGCAGGTGCATGGCACCGAGCAGACCTTCGTCGTTCCCGCAGGTGCCGATCGGCTGCTAATCTCCAACGACTACAGCCGCGTTTTAGTGTTCAGAGCAGCTTCGGGCGAGCCCGAAGAAATCCTGATTTCGGACTGAGGCATCAACTCGCCACGAGTTCCTGGATGCGCGTGTCGCTTTATTGTGACTCGATGTTCCGCTTTGCGTGTCGCTTAAACCACGCGAACCATAGCGTCGCGAGCACCAAGAAGGAGGCGATTCCTCGGCCAGCAATTTCCACTTCGGACGGGTCAGGTGAACCTCGAATGATAGTACCGCCGCCCAGCATCATTCCAGCGGCCAAACAGAAACCCACGATCTTTGTGTCTAGCGTGGGCGCGAACTTGGACGTCACGTAGCGCCCCGCGAAAGCGACCAATAGGACGCTTAACGACCCTCCCGCCATTCCAGTCAGGAAGTCGTGCACTGATATATTCGTCAGCATAGCTTACACGATGACCCTAGACATTGACGCTCGCAAGCAGAACGTTTGAAGTACTTTGCACCGCATCGTGCCGGCGCTGCCGGCAGATCGGCTTTGCCGATCGGGCTGATCCACCGTCCGTGGTGGTTTTTCTCTCTATTGAATGTGGCAGTTTGGCATGGGTGCGCGCTGCCTATCAAGGATGAGCGGTTCCCCCAATTTGCTGCGCAAATCGGCTCCCCCACTCCCCGCTGGCGCGGCCGCTTCGCGGTCCCTGACAGCCAGCGCCGGAGCCCATGCCGTGTGTTCACCTCCAATCATCGAGAAGGAGAACCGAATGCACATCGCATTGTTTAAAGCCCTGAAGTCCCTTAACTTGAGCGACGATCAGGCAACCGAGGTTGTGAAGGCATTTGAGGAGTATCTGGCAGTGAAAATCAAGGAAGCGAACGCAGGCGTAGAAGCCCAGCTAAAGGCGCAGACTTGGGTCATCGCCTCGGTAGGCTTCATCCTCGCAGCGATCGGCCTCGCGCCAGCGTTTCTGAAGCTGTTCAGCTGAACAAAGGGGGAGGCTTCGGCCTCTCCCTTTTTCTATGTGAATGCCAATCTGAACCTCCAACGCCATCCAGCACGCTTATTGGCTCACCATCACGCTGGACAGCGCACAAGGCTCTCGGTGTCAGATGCGCCGAACAAGCGACTACCGTCGCTTGAAAGGCGAAGCTTGCCGCTAGACGTGTCCTCACCGTCAGCCCAGATCAACTTGCCGGTGTACGTCAGGCTATCGCCTCTCACCTGGACCTGCTGCAGCTCCATGGTTTCTTCGTAATAGGTGATCGAAGAGGCCCGGACCGTGAGTCCTGACACATTCTCGCCGCCGCGCGAGTTGCAGTCCGTCAGAACACGGGCCCATTCGCCATGGAACTTGGACGGGAACGTTGGCCCTGCCGCGTTTGCCGATGGTGTAAGGAAGGCTGCAACCAGCGTGATGATGGAATGAAGCATGTCGAACCCCAAGGTCTGTAGAAGATCTTGATCGATGCATGAGCGCAACGACATCTCAGCGTCGCGTACACGACTTTAGCGACGGAGTGGAGGGGGAGGGGATGGCCGGATCATGGTGATCCGGGAGAAGCCCAATGCCCTGTGTTATCGACATCGGCGGCGCGCCAGCGAGCGAACCCTGCGCGCAACTTGGCCAAACACCGGATTTCGAGCGGATCAACAAGCTGGAGGTCGCAGCATATCGTGCCGCGATCATCGCGCAGTACGGTTCGCCGCCGGCGGGCTGCGCTCTGGTAGAGCTGCGAAACCCTCACGACTTTGGGACCTACTTCACGCTTGGCGTTCGCGTTGATGACGATGACGCGAGCATCGGCGCTGCAGCCGACTATCTGAACGTTGTCGAGGAAGGGCTAGGCACCTGGCTCGAGGCGGGCTTCTCGCCTCCGGTCACCTATGGTGAGGACGGCGAGCCCAAGGACGTGCGGAAGCTCCAGGACATCATCATCAGTGCCTTGCTTATCACTCGGCCTGGACGTGACGGGCGCTTCGCCCTCGCGGACTTCCAGAAACTGCACGGCAATCTGACAAGCGCCTACCCAGCTGAAGCTTGTGCGGCATTGGAGCTGCTCCGGCCCTCTTGACCAGCCTTCCCGCTACCCGGGTAATCGTACTCGAAAGCACGAACTTGCGACGCGAGGTGCAGAAAGCAGATGGGGCCGGAAGCCACGGCAGTGCTTCCGACCCCATCCATCCAAAGAGCCCTCGGTATGCGAAGGTTCAACAACGAACGCTGAGCGCTCGATGATGTTCATCACCTACCCCAGCCTACCTTTCAATCTCATTGATGAGGACCCCCGTATGAGCAGCATATTGCCCTCTCCGCGCCGCGCGTGCCTTGCTTCCCTGGAGAACGCCTACGCCGTCGCAGTGAGGATCCGCGAGGCCAGCGGTGTCGATCAGTTCGTCGTCGGAACTGGCAATCCGATGCAGCCTTTCCGCGTTGCAGCAGAAAGGCCCGCCGCACCCGAAATGGTTCTGGCCCTCGTAGCCTGATCTGAAGCGTCGTTCGAAACCGGAGTGAAGCCATGAATGAGAAGACCGACGCACCAGGGGTGCAGGTGCTGCGCTTCCTCGACGACCACGAGCTGGAGCACACGCCAGCCCACTATACATTCGCGCACCGCCACCTGTTCGGGGATGAGGCGAGTTTCTCGTCCAAGGTCCATGACCTGATCGACCGCCGAACGCGGATCAGCGCTGAAGACCTCGCGAGTTTCGCCAATGAGGCTCCCTCATCGGAAATCCCGCTTGGTCAGCTTATACCGAAGCTCGATCAGGTCACGCTGCGGCTGCTCGACATCATCCGCGGTACGCTCGACGCTACCTCGCTGCTCAACCGCAACCTGGTGCAGGCATCGGCTTCGCTACTCGACGCCCCGGATCTGAACACGCGCGCGATCGTCGCAGCGATGATCCTCCAGACCGCAGAGGCTGAGAAGAAGCTGGAAGAGGCGATCCGCCACACACAGGCGCTCCGCGATGAGCTTAGCTCCATCGGGCGGGGAGAGAACCGCGATCCCATCACCGGACTATACAACCGGGAAGGCACCGAGCGGAACCTTGCTGCAGCGGCCGAGGGAAGCTGCTGCGCGGCTCTGGTCGACATCGATCACTTCCGCCAGCTCAATGACGTCCATGGCAGCGGCGTCGGCGATCGTGTCCTCAAGTTGCTTGCGACAACACTCGAAGATTGCTGTGCGCCGCACCTAGTGGGGCGCTGGGGCGGCGAAGAGTTTCTCATCATCCTGGAGGGCACTGCAATCGGCAGCGCTGCGGCACTTATCGAGAAAGCCCGCGCTACCCTCACCGCTAAGCGGCTCCGCGTGCGCGACAGCGATCAGCCGCTAGGTACGATCAGCTTCTCAGCCGGCGTGGTGGCCTCGCGCGGACGATCCCCTGCTGAGATCATCGAAGCCGCTGAGACCCTTCTTCAGCGCGCGAAGCGCAACGGCCGTAACCAGGTGTTGAGCGAAACCAACTTGGTAGGGCTGGACGGCGCGCCGTAGCGCGCCCTCCCTCCTACTTGCCGCGCGAGAACGCCTTCGACACCATCAGCGCTGCCGCCGTTGGCCGCTCCGCCATCTGGTCCTGGGTGTAGTAGGTCACGCCCACCACCTTCGAAGCTTCCTTGAACATCGCCGCGCGCCGGTAGGCGAGCGAACGAAGCCAGATCAGATCGGCCACGGCCTGTCCGATATGCTGGTCACGGACCAGGTGCCAGATCCGCATCTGGAACGGGTTCTTGCTGTCGAGGATGTCCTCCATCTCCAGATACCCCTCGCCGTACCGCTCACCGCGCACACTGTCCGCCTGCAGATCGGCAAGCGCCTCCAGAAGCTGACCCACCGCGTAGAAGCCGGTGTCCAGCTCGACGCCAATCGACGCGCCCGCCAGCAGCCGGCGCGACAACGGCAACCCACGATCTTCGAACGCATCCCGGAGGATCAAGTCGAAGTCGAAATCACGCAGTGCAGCTTCAATCTTCATCGTCGCGCTCCTCTCGTCCAATGGATGCGAAGGCTAGAACAAAGCGCGAACGTCAACAACCCCTAATCGCGCAGCAAGCCCACAGTATTTGGTCGTGCTTTTCTGCGCGGTCAGGCCATCCACCCTTCGAAAGGAGCAGCGACATGCCCCTGGTCACCGTGCACACCTCCCTCTCATTTGACCCCATCATCAAATCGCATCCTCACCGACTTTCGGCAGAGGCGCACATGATAAAGGTGCTCCGCGAATACGGAGATTGGCCACAAGACGCCGCTGTGGACGCTGCGCGGGCAGGTAAGCCCGTCCTGGTTCGCGACGGCGGCGACGACGAGGTGATCGGCATCGACGACATCGGCTAGGTGATTTGAACGCAAGAAAGCGTATGATCGAGCGATGAACCCGCATCCTTCTGAACCGACCGACGACCTCGAAAGCGAGCGCCTCGCTCTGTGCCTGCCCGAGCGCATCGCTGCGCTTTCCGACGAAGAGCTGCGCAGCGAATACCTAAACAGCGACGCCGAGGCGGGCGACCCAGTGCAAAATGCCCTTGCCGCCGAGCTTCAGATCCGAAACATCGACCTGTGACAACGCCACTCGGCTCGTGGGTTAGGGCACAAAGACGCTGAAGCGCCATGCTATTGCCAACTCGTGCAAGCAGGGCGACAACACTAACGTTCGTCAAACTGAGGGTGAAGACATGGTATTTCCTACTCTCCTGATTGTTGCCGGCGTGCCGGCGTTTGGCGGTTTGGCTGCCTGGGCCGTGGCAAAGCTGATCGAACCACAGCACATGCTAAAGCTTGTGCGGGCTGCACCGTCCGGCTCCGCCGAACTAGACCGTGATCGTCAGGACCTTGCGCGGCATGCCGACAAGCTGGGTATGGAATTCGATCTGCAACACTTCGATAAACTTGCTGCTACGATCGTGCGAGAGCCGGATTCGGCACGGAAGCAGGATCTCAAGGACGCAAAGGCGGCCTTGCGCGACCTCGCATTCGATAGGCACCCCGCGCCGTTGACGAATTGAGCGGCGATTGCCGGCGGTGCCGGCACCGGCGCTCTATCTCCACGCGCTTGCAGCGCGCTCCGACGGAGCCCGCAAGCGGTCTCCGCCCTTCGGGTCACGATCACCTATCGGGGCGGTTGTCCTCACGGTGACGCCGCTCCCCTTCATCGACGTGTAGCCTGCCGCACACCCACCCCTGACAGCCTTCGGCTATCGAATGACGCGCTTAGTGCGCGTCATGGGCTGCTTGTGAGCCCATGATCTCATCACACTCTTCGCCGTCTCACAGTGTCTCCGCGTTGCAGACCTGCCCGCCGCGGTCGCCGCCTTAGAGAGAACTGGCCGCCAAGGCGGCCAGTGCTTTTGTTTGTTCCTGAAAGGCGGCTCAACAAGAATACCGGGCCTAAAGGCCCTACGGTTTCCACCGCTAAAGCGGCGGAGCCTCCGTCATTCATGTTGCCCGCGCCGAACACGCCTGCGCCTTGAGCCCCTGCGACGACGGCTCCGAGTGCGATGAGATCAAGGGCAGGCCTCGCTCAACGCTGCGGTAGGAAGAAGAATTGTCCGCTTGCGCGGCCAATGCGCCATTTGCTTTTTACTTACGCCGCTGGTCGCGGCTTCTTTCTTTTGCTCTGACTCACCAAGTACGATGACTTTCTGTCAAGAAAACAACGAGCTTCAATACTTAGAGGGGAGGGGGTAAAAGGAAGATGCCGGAAGGGAAAGGGGAGAGGCCCCGCCCAGGCAAGGGGGAGAAGCCCCCGACTAGAGGAGTTACGATCATGAACATCGGTGAATTCAAGCGCAACGCAAACGGTGATCTTCTCGGTTCGATCGCCTCGGTTTCTATCGATCTTCCCCGCCTTGGCCTTCGCCCCGTGCGCAGCGACAATGAGCGCGCCCCGGCTTTCGAGATCATGGCCCTGAACGTTGCCCGTCGCTGGGTTCAGGTCGGCGCGCTTTGGGAGCAGGAAAGCAATACGAGCGGCGAAATCTTCTATCAGGGACGGCTCGAAGACCCGAGCTTTGCCAACCCGCTCCCCATCATGCTTTTCGGCGATGACGTCGACGGCTTCCGCGTAGTCTGGAACCGCCCGCAGCAGGTGGCCCGCGACATGGACGGCAACCGCCGCAGCCGCCGCAACCGTGACGAAGACGACACCGACACCACCGGCGAAGATATGGCATTCCCGCCGCTTGGGGGTGGCACCAGCGAGGAAGCACCCAAGGCCCGCCGCCGTGGCAAGTCGCGCAGCACTGGCTTTGGAGACGGCAACGCCACCGAGAACGGCGCGCTGATCCCCGCCGACCAGCTGGCAGACGATTACGTGCCCTGCTGAATGCCTGAAACGGGCGGGGAGAGGGGTGGAGCCCTCCCCCGGCCCTGATCGCACCACTTGCCACAGGGAATGAAGCTATGACGAAGGAAACGACTAGCCGCCGCCTTACCAGCTTTGCCGATCTTGGCGAAGCCTTCACGAACGCCGCGCGCAACAACACGCCCGATTGTGACCCGCTGGACGACAGCGCCGAGCACGACCTTGACGCCACCGACCGCGAACTGGCGATTGCCGACGCGATCCGCCACGACACCACCACCACCGCTTTTCATGAAGCGTTCGGAGACGTTGGCGCGCTCGCAATCATCGCTCCCGGTGAGGAAGCCGCCGAACTCGACATGCCCGAGCCCGCCGAGGCGCAGCACGATTGCCATGCAATCATGGTGACCCTCTTTGACCTGTTCCGCGATACCCGCCTTGAGGCGAGCGCGCAGGCAATCGCATGGGGCTTTGTGAACAGCTTCCACTATGAAGCCGACAAGCTGGCACGCGAGGAAGACGCCCTTTCGCGTGAACTTGGCGAAATGGTCCGCCGCTATGACCCGTCCGAAATTTACGCGGTCGAAGTCGAGGAATTGACCCTCCGCGCCCAGACGAAGGCAGAGCAGCGGGACGCCATCGCTTGCATGCGCGACTATGCCGCCGACTGTTACCGCGCACAGACGGGCCGCCCTTGGAGCAGCGCACGCGGCACCAAGGTTTCGAGCGCCACGACCGCCAGCCAGATTGCAGGCCTCGACTTCCTCAAAGCACGCGCGACGGCACTACGCGAACAGCGCAACCCCACCGGCCCGCTTGTCGTGTTTTCAGGCGGTCAGGAGTGGCACGACCACGAGCAGCTTTATGCCCGCCTCGACCAGATCAAAGCGCGCGTGCCCAGCATGACGCTTTGCACCACCGCCCAGCGCAAGGGAGCCGACGCAATCGCCACCGCATGGGCGGCGAGCCGAGGCGTTCCCGTCGTGGCCTTCACGCCGCAAACGGGCCGCTATGGCAACCGCGCCGGGTTCGTCCGCAATGACCAGCTTGTCAGCCTCCGCCCCGTCGAGGCGATCGTATGCGAAGGCTCCGGCATCCAAGGGCATTTGCTCGACAAGCTGAAGGCCGCGAACGTTCCGACCCATGCTTTCCGAGCAGACCGGCAGGCACCTGCGCCCGAGATCAAGCGCACAATCTGGGGCTAAGACTTCGGGCGGCGCGATCCGCCGCCCCATCCTTTCCACCGGCAAGTGGAAACTGGCCAGCGACGGGGAGCCCTAGCCCCGGCGCTGGCCTTTTGTTGTCATCGTCGCATCAGGGGGGAACCCTACGGTTCCCCCCAGCCAGGTCGCCGCGCGTGCCGCCGCCAGCATCGCCCCCGCCGGGGCTTGCTGGCACCAGCACGCGCGGCGACCTTCCCCCCTCCGGTAAGGCGCTGCCGCGCGCCAATGTCGCTACAGATGCACCCTACCCGGCAAATTTTGCCTAGCTGCAAACGGCAGCCTAGATTGGCTGCCATGTGCAATCGGTTTCGCATCTCAGCCAAGCAAGCCGCAGTGATGCGCGCGTGCGGTTTCGAGGCTCCTTACGCGCCCGATGAGACCTTTCCCCCGGCTCGCGAGATCTTCCCGACAGGCACGAAGACGGCGCGCCACGGACCCGTTGTGCGGCGCGCGACAGGCGGCAATCGGCCGCTCGAAATGGTCCTCATGGAATGGGGTTTCCCGACCAAGATCCCGAGCAAGCGCGATCCTGAGATCAAGCTTTCCAGGTACGTGACCAACGCGCGCAATCTCAGCTCGAGCATGTGGTCGCCGTCGCTCAAAACTCCCGAGCGGCGCTGCATCGTTCCGTTTACCCACTTCGCCGAGCCGCACCCCGAAGGCGGCAAGGGTGATGACGGCCAGCCTAAGCAGATGTGGTTCTCATTGCCCGACCAGCCGATCGGCTTTTTTGCAGGTCTCTGGCGGCCGACCGAGCGCGGCGAGGCCTTCGCTTTCGGGACCACAGAGCCGAACGACATCGTGCGGCCGTGGCACCCGAAAGCCATGCCGGTGATCCTGAAGCCGTGCGACCTGATCACATGGCTGGACGGAGACACGGACGCCGCCAAGGCGCTTGTGCGGCCTTATGACGGACCTATGCACCATCAAGTGGAAACACCGCGCGGTGACCTGATCGAGGTCGACGCTTAACACCGCTGCAGGCTCGCTCGCTGCGGTCCGGCCCCGTCGGGCCTCCCCTGGCTACGCATCGGCACAAGAAGCACGTGACGGGCATCGAGCCCGCCGCGTGCTGCTGCCGCGGGGGGTAAAACTCTCTCTCAAGTCGTCCGATTATCCCGGCCTGCGCAACGAGCCTCAAGGACGACGGGGCCCCACCATTTTCCCTGCGGGAAAATCGTTGCCCCCATCGCCGCTGAAGCGGCCGCTTCGCGGTCCTTGACCCTCGCCGCACAGGCCTACGGGGGAATCCGTCTTGAAGAGAAAAGGAAACGGTAATGCACATCAACGAAACGTCGAAGAGCAACGCCATTAACACTCGTTGCTTCAATCGCGGCCGCCGCCAAGCGGCGATTAGCGAAACGTCGCAGCCAGTCACGCCGGCGATCGACACGCTGCGGACTTACAGACCGGATGAGGCTGGTTACTGGGCCGCCCAACAAGCTGGTTTCTCGATCATCCAGAGGATCGAAGAAGCCCTCAAGAGCCGCGACCAGTGGGCGGGCCGATATAAAGGCTCCTTCAACGCCTACAGCGAGGAGTATGAGGATATCACTGACTGCTCGGGCGAGTATGACGATGCTCACCGATACGCAGAGGATCTGGCGGCGGACGCCTGCCTCGGAAACGCATACGGCATCATCGTCGCGCAGGGCCGCAACGACGAGGTGGCGCAGCTGATCCGCACCGCCCACGATCGGGAGGCGGAGGCCGCGACAGCGGAGACGATCACCGACTAAGGGGGCTTCGCGCCCCCTTTTTTCTGTCGCGCCGGCACTGCTCGCTCGCTGCGGTCCGGCCCCTTCGGGCCTCCCCTGGCTACGCATTGCCCGGTTGAGCGCCGTGCCGGGCTTCGAGCCCGGCCCAGCGCTGCTGCCGCGGGGGTAAAACTCTCTCTCAAGTCGTCCGATTGTCCCGGACAGCGCGGCGAGCCTCAAGGACGACGGGGCCCCACCATTTTCCCTGCGGGAAAATCGTTGCCCCCATCACCGCTAAAGCGGTCGCTACGCGATCCTTGACCCCCACCGCGCTGCCCTTCTGCGAAAATCGTCTTGAAGAAGAAGGAGGACGACATGCAGGTCTCATTGTTTCGCGCGCTGAAAAGCATTAATATCGACGACGAGATCGCGGCGAAGGCCGTCGAGGTTGTCGAGGAGCATATCGAAATGTCGGTCGCCCGCGCGGTTAAGCCACTGGAAGACAAGATCGACCTGCTGATTGGCCAGATTGGCAATCAGAGCGCCGCGTTTAACGGAAGGTTCGACACGCAAAACGCCAAGATCGACGCGCTCGCGACGAAGCTAGACTCGGTCAATCTCGGGATGCACACGGCAGTCTCAAGCATGCGGGGCGACATCAACACACTCCGCTGGCTGATCGCGGCGACTGCCACGGTGATTGCGACTGCCGGAGCAGCGGTAGGCGTCGTGGCGAAGCTTCCACTCTGACATGCTGCCGGGGGGCTTCGGCCCCCCGCTTCTCACGCACACGCAAGGGCCTCGCGGGTAACCGCGGGGCCTTTTCCTATTCACTACTTTGTCGCCCTGGTCGGCTCGCTCGCGGGCGGCTTCGACCCTTCGGTCTCGCCGCCGCTACGCCTCGCCGACCGCACTACGAGCGGTGCCTGGACCTACTGGTAGCCGCCATTTTCCTCACGCTCATGGGCGGCATCTTTCTGCGCCTCTTCCATGTCCTCCGCCTGCTCGTCCGGGGCGGAGTTCTGGTCCTCTGGATCGTACATCATCTCGGCTCTCCAATTGTCTCCCTCTCAACGCTGACGGCGGCGGATCGGGCCCGTCACCGCACAGGCCACCAGCGGCGATCAGGTGGAGGAGAGAGGGAGAGGTGGGTGCGGTTTCAACGAAGGAGGTCGAGATGGCCATCACGTTTCGCATCGACGATGGACACGCCAATGTCGCCGTGCTCCCCACCATCATTACAGC
>NZ_JACIJF010000017.1 GCF_014199255.1 Sphingomonas xinjiangensis
GTCCAAAAGATTGATCCACGCTACTTTGTCTTACCCCATCATGGGGCGGCTACGTGCCGACCCCGGAGAGAAGCACGAACCCCGTGTGGCGATCTAAAGCTGGGCAGAAGCCAGTAATGTATTGTCGCTTCCCAATCCACCACACCGGTGCCCTTGCGGCAGCGGAGAGTAGCCTTCGCCTGTTGACTCAGGCCGCGATAGAGAAGCAGCCGTTCCGCTTCCGCCCAGTTGTTGCCGTATGGAGCGATCGAACCCAGTCCCAGAAGCAGCCATCCGTTCATGCTGCGAGTTGGCGGCTTGAACCGTTTTCTCGCTGACAATCGCCGTAGTCTATTCGCACAAGCCCAATCGCGGAGGCATTATGCAGACCATTACCGTTCTGATGCTGCTCCCGTTCCTGGGCTACTGCCTCGTGCAGACCTATCGCGATGTCCGGCGTCACAACTGGTTTATCGCTGCGTGGGGCGGCGCACTTATTGTATTCTTGGGCTGGTTAATCGAAGCACTCACTAGAGGACCATCGTACTAGCTGCTTCAGCGGCTTACGCCCCAATAGCAGACATCTACGCGGCTGACCGCCGATCTCGAAAGCAGTCGCCCGTTGAAGTGGCACTGAACCGCGAAAGCTGGGGACGTTCCAACCTATGGTGAGCAACGCTCGCTTCCTTGATTGGAGTTCAGGACGTCTTTTTGAGAGCTACAACATCTATGATCCGCAGCTTGTAACGGCCGGGTGGCAGCATCAGCGCAACATCTTCGCCGGGGCGGATAGCGACCCGGTCCATCGGGACGGACACGCTGGTTTCGCTGACCGGACGCGCCTCGATAACGCGCCAGCCAACTGCGGGGCGCAGGGCCTTTGGGATACTCACGGCTTGGTCGCCCAACCACGTTCGCCACTTCGGCCGGTGCCGCTCGAAGTGAGGCTCCGGATGATCGACGATCAGGTCGAACATTCCCGCTGGCTCACCCGCAGGCGGCACTGACAGGCCAAGCCTGTCGTGGCCACCCCGGCAGGTCGTTTGAGAAATGGTCAGCGGATCGATGCCCGTCTTCTCTTTCAGCCGCGCAGCCATCCACCTACTCCCGTCACTCTGCGCGACTTCTCCCGCATGCGAGTAGCCGACATGGATCAGCAGCTTGGCGGCGGGATTACTCCGCAGGAACGCCGCCAGGCTGTTTGCCTGCCCTTCCTCACGAAGGGCAATCTGCTCGGCTACCGGTAAGGACCGCGACCGACCCTCGTCGTTGTATTCATAAGGAGTGAGCCGATAGCCCAAGGCTTTCGCTAGCCGCCCGAGCCTGCCAAAGCCGGCCTCTGAGAGATAGAAGCCATCTTCGTCGATGAGATAAGGCAGACTTGGCTGCTTGAGAAAGCTGGGAAGGTATTGAGCTGGGATCCCGGGTGAAGGGTTCGACAGCGTTTCTAAGGCTAGAATGTCATAGCCGAGTGGGCGCAAGCGTTTGGCGACTTCTGCGGTGAAGCCCCGATGCTCGGAGCGCTGGTGGCTCTCATTGATAACCACAATCGATGTTCTTCGAGCGCGGCTCACGATTTCTGAGAAAACGTCACCGGAATTGGCCAATGTGCCGCAGTAGTTCGATTTGTAATCAGGGCTGGTGCGTGAGATCAAATCCTCTCTTCCAAACAAGCTTAGTGTCTGATTGTGCATGTCCTGTGCGAGAGGTCGGTTAGGATCAATCGAGGCAAGTTGGGCAAACTTGTAGCCCAGCATCGAAGACGGATCGGGTACTGGGGCGTTGTCAAAGGGCGGGGTCAGTTGAACGTCCGAAAATGCGGGCTGTTGTTGCGCCGTGACTGGTACACGCGGTGCTGCCGCAACCAAGGTCACGAGTATCGCTGCAATGCAGGCTCGAGCGGGATGCATCGAGAGAGGCTATCAGGGACATCGTCTGGGTTCCAGAACCTTCGCCTAGGAGCTGTCGTACTGCTCGCCGCCGTTTAGCGACGCTCACAGCGGCAAAGAGGACGCCGAAAGCGGCCTGTCGGCTCACGCCCATCATCCGACCTTCGCCGGCTCCTCTCGGATGTCGGCCGCCCCCGCTTGCCGACGACCAGTGACGTTGGCATCCTTACCGGATGGTTCCTGCTTACCTCCTTTCGCTGCTCATGCTGGCCGGTCTCGTTGCTACATGTCGCGCCTCTCTGATTGATCTGAGAGCCAGACGGTGGATCTGGGCCGCGCTGGATTTGTCCAGCGTGCTCGCGATGCTGTTCGGCGCGATACTACTCGCCAGTGTCTATAGCTTCACGCCTTCGGGATTGTAGGCCGCAGGTTGGAAGCGTGACATCGACCAGCCTCCGCTAATCTCAGCCGTTTCTAATCGGCAAAGCGGACCCCGAAAGCGGCCTGTCAGCTTCCGCCCAAACATGGACGTTCAGGTCGCGGATTTGAGATCCCGAAAGATCCCATGGCGAGGTGGGTCCGCTACGCAGCCCGATCAGCGAGCTCGCTCTCAAGGTTCGTGATCGCCATATCGAGCGCTGCCAACTGCTGGTCTGAGGCCGTTTGACGCACTCGCCGAGCCTCCTGCAGCAGCTCGCCCCAGAATAACAAAGTGTCCTTGTACACCGGATGGCCTCGGAGGCGCCGTGCGCTTGCCGCGGCGCCATCAAGATTCTCGACGATCGATCCGTGAAGCTCCATGCTGAGCGCGATAGCTTACATCGCTGACAAAGCCAGAGGCTTTCGGGCCCGCTACCCCCATTTCGAACACGAACCTGAGGCAGGTGCAAGGGAGCTGGTCAGCCGGTCGGAAAGGCAGCAACTAAGCGCGGCTACTGCCCTTCATGAAGTGCTCGCGCTTTTCGCGACCTCAGTTCCGCCTGGTAGCAGTTCTCATGCTTTCGATCCCAGAGATGGTGATCAATCCATGTCACGACACCGGCTGCTACGAGGCAGATAACGAACGCTAAGCTCTGAGGCGTATAGAGCTTCAAGAAGCTGAAGCAGATCAGAAGGATCAGCGCGCCTCCCAGAGCGCGAAGTAGATACGGAGCCAACTCTGATCCGGGGGCCGGAACGTGTGTGTTCGCTACCAAAAGCGCCTTGGCGTGATCATCTTCTCGCATGCCGAAGCTCATCGACGCCGCTACCGGCTTTGTAAACCTGGTGGCGGTGGCTTCCCGCGATCAGAATAGAACTTAGGGATGCTCCTCGCGCACTAGGTCGACAGCTCTCTCTCGCGACGTCTCCTGGGCGCGCCGTTAGGCTGCACCCTCTAGTTCACCCTCCACATGTTGGTGGCTCGGCTTCAACTCCTTAGGCTTCCGACGGCCCTGCGCGGACGCTTGTACTGCCACAAGCGAAGCTGAGTGAATGACAGGTTGTGGGGAGTAGGGGAGGGGCTCGGAACGGCAGCTACTAGCGCTCAGTTGCCGCAGTCGATTCGACGTTTGGAGGCCCTTGCTCGGACGGCCTCCGGCTCCTCTAGGGGGCGGGCGCTGGGAGCCTGTAGCTCGCGTGTCTGTCGGGCAGATTTTGATGCGACCAAGATGCCACAAAAGCCCCGCCGCCGCGCTCAAACCTGCACAAGGCAGCTCAACAAAAAGCGCTCGACCAACACGAGATCGGCCGAGCGCAGGAGCTTTTCATCACCGCGCGGAGAGGGATCACAGCGTGGCGTGAGCCCATTGACACTGCCGCGTTGCAGACTTGTTTCGAGCCGGCCGACTGAAAGCGGCGGGCCGCGCGGCTTCGTAGGTCTGCGCGGCCCGCCAAGTAACCAGGCTTTTCCAGGAGGGCGCCCCGGGAAAGCCGAGCCTACAATGCTTCGACAGGCGGTTTCGCTGCCATAACGACGGTTAGTTATTTCGGAGTATGTGTCTCGTCTTGAGACCGGCGAGGCGAGCCACGAAAGGGATGAACGCGGCTCGACCTTTAGTCAGATGGGCGTTTGGAAACCCATTATCTGTATGGCGGGCCTAACACACCAGGCCAAGTAGTTTTTAGGAACACGTCCGCAGGCTGCTCCGGCGGCCGAGCGGGGGTGCTTCAGTCGACGGTGTTTGCCACCGTCTCCCCAACGGACTCCACGTCCTTACCAGCGCCGTCGATAGTGTTGCAGGCGGCCACCATGACGCTGCCGGCAACGAGCAGCAAAGTGAAAGCTTTACGAACCATGGTCCTGTCTCCTGTGTCGCGAACGCCGATGATGTTGGGCGCCCACCGTGTTGCTTACGGCCGCATCCCGCCCATCAACGCCCCGGTTGTCATTAAGTCCCATCGTCGTGGCACAGCGTCGGCGCTGGGCAGCGGGACGGCGAGTTGATCGTGCGCGGTTGAACAATGAGGCGGCGCCTCACGTGGCGCCACCTGTTTTCCATTCGATTAGGTTAAGAGGCGTCGGTTGTAGCCCCCTGATTGGCCGTAGCGTTCATCGCGGCAATGGTCTGCTGGGCCTGTGCGGTGACGGCCTGAACATCGTCGTGGGTCAGGTTGGCGAACCGGCGCTGGCTATCGGACATGTGCGTACTCACGCTGTGTGAGTACGGCCAAGTCGTGGTCTTGCTGCTTTGCTTCAAGGGCAGCACCAGCTGCGGCAGTTCCGCTAGCTGCGGTTCCTCAAGCCTCGGTTCGCGAGGGGGCGTCGGTATCCGGCGCTGCGCCCGAGGACGCGCGACAGCTCGGACGTGTTGCCATAGGTCCGCACAAGCTCGCCGAGCGGCGCCCGGCGCTCGTCCGCGAGCATGATCCTCATTGGCGCAGCCACGCGCGCTCGGCGTCATCCAGCGCCTCAAAGGTGTCGCTGACGCCCCGGAACTTGCATCGCCAAGCGCGGGCAGCAGGTTGACCTTGGATCCCTTCCCGCACGCGAATGACGGAAGGCGTCCGGTCAGGGCCGTTCCTTCCTAAAAGCTGCTCTTCCGCTTCCGCCTATTTGCAGACATCTGCTCACCTGCGATGAAGCACGACATGAGAGCCAAAGCATCGCTCAACCGTCGACACGCGATACAGCTCGGTGCCGTACTCTGCGGCGGCTGGGCAATCGGACAGGTCCTGAGGCGAACGGCACCAATCGGGCGTGACGTTAGCGGCTCTGATGCATTGCTTGAAATCTTGAAAGGTGGTGCATCGCCGACCTCGGGTCCTGCCAGCGCCTCCTTGCGTCTCGCTGTATTCACCGATTACCGTTGCCCTGCTTGTCGGCAGGCCTACCCCGCAATGGAGGAAGCGGTACGTGACGACGGTGACGTGCAGGTCATCTACAAGGATTGGCCCATTTTCGGTCCGATCTCAGAGCGTGCCGCGAGTGTAGCCCTCGCGAGTGCGGAGCAGGGGATCTATGTTGAAGTTCATCATCGTTTGATGACGGACAATCGGAGCATCGACGAGGCCGTGCTCCGTGAGGCTCTTACGGAGGCCGGCGGCGAATGGGGGCGCGCTCAGGAGTATCTCAAGTCCAACGGATCGAAGATTGCGGCTCGTCTCGAAGCCAATACCAAGCAGGCCTTTCGTATCGGATTATCTGGCACCCCGGGATTCATCGCCGGCCCGCTTCTTGTGGTGGGCGCAATCGATAAGAGGGACTTCAGCCAGCTGTTTGCGAAGGCGCGAGCCGCGAGTTGAGAGGAGCGTCCGACGTAGGCCGCCGTTTCTCAAAACCGCCTGTCCGCAAGCGCCCCAGATGTTGCCGCTCATTCCACAGGCGGTTTAGCCCGGAAGCTGACATCGCACGGGTTCGCAAGTAGAACAGGGCATGGATGCGATCGATCGAGATAGATTTGGCCCGCCGGATGACACCCCGATATTGCCATGGTCCGATGGCGCATACGCACATGGCTTTGTCGCCCTCCATCCATTTTTCATTGTGGAAGGGCTAAACCCAAAGACCTGCGAATACGGGACGCTTGTCCTCTCGGGCTCAGCCGCCCCTGTTTATTGGAGTGGGTGGACGAAGAGGCGGCTAACCGACAGGTTGGCTAGGAAATAAATCCCGACGGGGTCGACGGCGCGGCAAAGCGATTTGGGCGCCAAGTTGGCTAGGCCGTTTAGCATTATGGTGAGGACCTTCAGCCGACCCGCTTCGTTCGGCTAGTTCATGAAGATTGATCTATCATCCACTGATCTCTGGCGATCTTTCCGCAGGGACTGGTGGGGTGCAAGCAAGCGCGCCTGGGTTGCCTCGAATGACGATAACCTTGGGATGATCGCCGCCGGCGCCGCGTTCTATATCATTGCGGCTATTGCTCCGATCTTAGCAGCGATCGTCCTGAGCTACGGCATCTTCGCCGATGCCCAGACGGTTCAGCAAAGTATCCGCGGGCTGTTCGCGACCGTACCGAGGGAAGTTGCCCCGCTTATCAGTGAGCAGCTGGATACGGTGGTCTCCGGATCCCAAGGCAAGAAAGGCATCGGTTTGCTCGTTGCGTTGCTGATTGCACTGTACGGCGGCAGCAAGGCGGCGACCTCCATGATGACGGCACTTAACGTCGCCTATGAGGTCAAAGACAAGCGCAACCTGATCGTTTGGACTCTGACCTCCTTTGCCATCGTGCTTGGTGGCATCCTCTTGGTGTTTGTTGCTATCGGTGCAGGCGCACTGACTGCGTTCCTTGGCGCACTTGTTCCTTGGTATCCCGGTGCGGCGCTGATCGTGATAAGGGTCGCAACATACGCGCTGCTGGCGCTGGTGGTGATCACCGGCGCGTCGCTCCTATTCCGATTTGGTCCCTACAGGCCACGCGCGCGTCTGCGTTGGGCGACCCCGGGAACAGTAACCGCCACGGCCGTGTGGCTGCTGGCGAGTGCTGGCTTCAGCATCTACGTAGCGAACTTCGCAGATTATGGCGCAACCTATGGGTCGCTTAGTGCAATTATCGTCGCGCTGACATGGCTTTGGCTCAGCGTCTATGCTTTCCTGCTTGGAGCAGCGCTAGACGTACAAGTGTATCGCGCAAAGGCGGGCGCTGACCTGCGGCAGGCCAGTCCGTAAGGATAGCGCACGGCCAAATGCGACTTCGGTGCAGCCGACGGCCTCCGACAACCCGGCAGGGAGAATGATGCCAGACGCCGCCGCCTACCTTGGCCTCCAGTCGACGAGCTGCTCTGCTTTGCGAGTTGCTCCACCACCCGACGTGGCCAACTAAGAAATTAAGCGCGCAGCTGAAAGGCCTGAGGTGCCGCCGCGCTCATCCAGTCTGACATCAGCAACAGGCCTGGCGTTGCTTGTTAACCTTTTGTTTACCTCGCTTGATCAGAGGTTAGTTACTTCCGGGGGGCCGGAGCCGAAAATGAATAATGCTAACGACTTAGCCCGCGAACTGGAGCGTGTGCAGCGCCTCACGGCAGACCTTCACGATCCCACGTCTCGTGCAGCGCTCAGCCTTTACGCCAGAGACATTGAGACCAGCTTGAACCTGACGCGACGGGCAACGGCATGCGCGAAATACGTGCTCGCCGTTCACCACGGTCCGCTTCTGGCTATCGCCTGAGCGAAAGTCCGCGCGAGCCTCTTGAGGTGGGACACGTTAACGAACCGATGACCTTCCGACTACCTGCTTCCGCGCAAAGGAAACCGCATTGAGCACAGTCTTAGTGGTTGAAGATGAAACGCTCGTGCGCATGGTCGCCATGGAGCTTGTTGAGGAAGCAGGGTTCCGGGCAGTCGAGGCAGCGGATGCCGACGAGGCGCTTGATGCCCTGGAGCGCACTGGACCGGTGGACATACTCTTCACCGACGTGCGCATGCCGGGTTCGATGGACGGGTTGAAACTCGCGAACCTGGTGCGGCTTCGATGGCCATCGACAAAGATCATAGTCGCTTCGGGTCATGGAGGTCCCGAGGAGGCTGAAGCTGCTGGGGCGGATCGGTTCTTTCGGAAGCCCTTCGCGGCTCAAGCACTCATAGACACATTGCAGGAGATGGGCTCTCCGCGCTGATCGCGGATCCGTTGGAACGGCACCGCAGGAGATGAAGGAGCAGGCTTGGGAACCGCTAAAGAACTGCGCCTCGAACGCGGAGAGCCGAATGCTTATGAAGCTCGCAATTGCCCCCTGTCGGTCGGCTAGGCTATTGACCGCCGCACATGAACAAGAACGAAGTCGATGAAATCGCGAGTGCACAGGCGCTGTTCACCTTGCTATCTGGTAGAACCCGGCTGCTCATACTTCGGCACCTTTGGGATGGAGAGGTTTCAGTAGGAGGCATAGCTGCAGCAACGGGCCTCAGAGAGGCTGCGGTTTCTCAACAACTCGCCCTTCTGCGGAAAGAATGCGTCGTGGTAGCGCGGCGTGACAGTCAGAAGATTTACTACTCGATCGCGTGTGACGAGGTGAGACGTGTCCTGGGAGCGGTAGGCGGCATTTTCAGCGTTACTCATGATCGGCCGTAGAGCCTCACCAGCGACTGCGGTGTTCGGCGCCGTCTGCGATTATCGAGCCGAGGATCGTCTCCTAGACTTGGGCAATTCGTTGTACCTCGAGCCTGAAGGAACAGCTGAGGGCTGGACGCGGCACCACTGATTTGTCCACCTTACAACCGCTCACAGTCCGGACGAGCAGAGGGGTCGGAGCACCATTCGGTCGCCCCGGGGGGCGAAGACGACCGGAGCAGTATTCCGACCCGCCCACCCGGAAGCCGAAGCTTCGGGACGCGGGACGATGGCTTGGAAAGGAAGATTACGAAATCCATAAGTTTGCGTGCGTATAAGCCAGCGGCATCAGCGACCTAAGAGGACATGCACCTTCCGAGAACGAGAGCTTCGACCACGGCGAAGAGTCTGCGAACGCAGCCTTGGAAGCGGCTATTCCGTCGTGACATCGCCCGGCGGGGTGAGAAGCGCGCGAGGCGTTGCGCTGCTCGGTCAGGATCTGCCAGGCCGAGATGAACAGGGCAACCGCGACCGGTCCAACAAGATGCCGCTCAGACCAACCAGGTTAAGGTCGGGAGCCCTGTTATCGACCTGAACTACCCCGAAGTCCTCCAGGAGGACATACATCAGCTGGAGGGAAGTGTCGCGGACACGCCAGTAAGTACGCCACATCTAGCAGCGGCCTTCGCAACCTCTATGGGCACCTTGATATCTTCGAATTGCGAGGAGGCGTCGATAAGATCACCGATCGTCAACTTCCTACGATCCGCCTCAGTTTTGCTAATCTCGCTCGCTGCGCGCCCAAGTTGCCGGAGCTGGTTAATCGAAAGATTGGCCTCAAGCCGATCGCCGACGCATCTTGCCTGACGCTCATCTAAGCCGTAGCGGGCCAGAGAAGTCGCTATCTGCTCAGACGGGTTGATGCATCCCGCTAGTCCAATCGTACTCACGACAGCGAAGAGCATCCCGAACCCAATCGTTTGGCGTGGACGGCGCTGCATGGAACTGCTCACTGCGGATATCACCGACCAACAACCAGCTAGCTATTCCAGCGTTCCCCGGCCATGCTGCTTGGCACAAACGACGTGCTTCTCGCGTCTAAATCGGAGGTCGCGAAACGCGCCATGAGGCGCGGGCATTCGGGGTTATTCATCCAGTCGCGGCGTCTCGCACGGTTCTTCAATCGAAGGGAACTGCTGCCCGGTTCGCCGAAGCTGCGATCCCTGCAGCGTTCAGCGTGCGGCGATTTCCAATGCATCCCTGAATTACGAGATAACTTTGCGCGCGTGACAATTTGTCTAGTCCGCTCCAGCGGTGCAGGCATTGGGCCAATGTTGCTTTCCACGGTTGGTGAATGGATTCAATTAGCTCGGCGGGTTCATCTGGATCGACGGTAAGCATCGTAGTCGGATAGCCGAAATGTTTGAACGCTGGGATAATGCTGCGTGCAAGCCTGTGTGGAGGCGATGAGAAGCATGTTCAGCTACTCAGCCACTTGCACTGGCGGGCGTGAACACCGCTATTGCGACGTCAATGCGTCTAAGCGGGCCGGCCGCGGCCCATCGAGACATCGACCTCAGACCTGCGGATAAGCTAAGCTGAATAAACGGCAGGTTCTGGGAAGCAGGTGAGGGACTCGGAAAGGCAGTTCTTGGCGCTTAGCTGGTGCGGCGGCTCGATTGTTTTGCAATCCCTGCGGCACAGCCTTTCGCTTCTTAGCGGCCGCGCGCGCTGGGGTCTGTAGGTCGATGGTATGCGTCCAGCAGCGTCCGGTCTGGACCATGCCGTCTTCCGCTTCGCTCCATTTCCGGACATTGAGAGTGGCTCCAGACGTCGCTCAAAGCGGACAAGTCGAACATCATCAGCGCACGACCCCGCGCCTAGCGCTCGCCCCCGTCGGGGGATGTCGAAAAAGCAGGTGCTCTGTCAGAGTGAGGATAAGGAGTAGCTGTTCGCGTTCCTACGCCAATTTCCTGTCTATAATTGAGTGTGGTGCAGCCCACATGCACCGGTAGCGTTCAGGATCGGCCATGTTGAATCGTGAGACTTACAATCACGCACCCGAATTGCCGCGAATCCTTCTTAACCGGTGCGCTCACCTCGAGCGATGCATGAGCTGCGGGAGGTGGTTCGACACGCGGGATCTGTTCGATGTACTCCGGCACGACCTGCAGCCAAGCGAGCCCGCAGAGGCCCATTGAGGCCCGCAATCGGCCAAGCGGAAGGCAATTAGCAGAGGGCCGGTAACGCCCTATTGTGTTGAAAAAGTCGGCCCATCAGAACATCGCGAAATATCTGAACTCTGAATACTTCTGGCGCGCACGATCGATGCAAAGATGGCGTGAACCTGGTTCTATCCCTGCGCCTTTACGCAATAAGATTTCGCGCTCCGACTTTTTCAACAGAATAGCCCAGGTCTTGCCATTCACCGTCGACAAAGCGGACCCTGTGAGCGGACGGGCGGCTGTCGCCCCAATTTGCGACATTCAGACGAGCGAACAAGCTCATCAAAATGCGCCGTTCGTTCCGCTCGTTGCGCCCAACTCGCCGTTTTAGCCGGCCGTCCAGCACGGCACCGTCGCCTGCAGCAAGCCTCGCGTCCAAGCGGCAACCTCACCATCGTTGCTCGACAACGAGAGCGACGCCGGAGCACCGCTGGGCTGCGTCACCCAGCCATAGCCGCGCACGGTATATTCAGTGCCGTCCAACACCGGTACACGAATTGATTTTCGGGACTTCGGAGCCTGGCGAATAGGGCCAATGCCGAAGCGGATCGGCAAGCGTTCGAGCCGCTCAAGCCAATCAATGATCGCTGGGCAAGCTGTCGAGTAGGCCCAGTGTTCGTCCGGAGCTATGGTAAGATCGTGGCCAACTGACGTCCTGCGTAGCGCCCAATGGAAGTCTTGATCTCGGAACACAGTTACGACAGTCCACCCCATGCAGAACGGCTGTGTGGCCGTAACAATTACAATGCCAGAGTACAGGTGCGACATTTCAGTCTGAGGTGGAGGCTTTGCCGTCGCCGTGTCTAGGCGAGCTTGCATCGTTGCACACCGATCTTCCACAACCTTCTGCGGCGGGCTGGACAACGAGAATATAAGCAGAGCCAGTGATAGCGGCATGACAAACCTCCGGCAAACGCCGCTACACGCCGGCAGTATCAGCGACTAGCGAGATGCATTCACTTTCCGGAGATACCATTGTTTTCGGAGCGGCAGCTATCCTCCAATGCCACACAAAAGCGGACAGTCTGCAATCCACCAGACACCGACGTCTGACCTGCCGAACCTTAACCTGAATGGACGGCAGCTTACGGGAAGCAGGGGCGGGGCTCGGAGCGGCAGCTCTTGGCGCCCTGCTGCCGCAGGACGATGCCAGACGGCAAGTTCGCCCATTGCTGATCGTTTGATCGCGACTGGCTAAGGATCAGGCTACCGCCAGCCCATCCGAAAGCCGCCGGTCCGCTCCTGGAGCGAGAAGCAGCCTGTCGGCTGTCGCCCCATCACCGGACATCCAAGTCGGCTGTGCAGAGCACATGATCTTCACGATCGTCGCCGAACGTTGCGCGGACTATTCCCACCGCTGATGGTGTCCCTCAGATGGGAGGGGATCGCGCGAATACATCGCTTTTGGTCACATGGATGCAAGCATCCGCAGTGGAATAGTAGCGATGCTGGTTCAGCAAATTCTTGACGGGAGGGGGTTTGTTGCCAGGTAATTGACGCGAGCGCAGCACGCGGTCACGCGAGTCAAGGCGAAACAAAGGGTAGGTCAGGTGCAATCCACTGAGCGGCGACTGAACGCTATCGTGAGCAACTCCGCAATGGCCATCTTCCTGATGGACGAACATCAGCACTGCGTCTTCATGAACGAGGCGGCAGAGGAGCTCACAGGCTATCGGCTGCAAGAAGCGATGGGCCGGCCTCTGCACGACGTGGTTCACCACCAACACCCTGATGGCAGACCATACCCGATCGAGGATTGCCCCATCGATCGAGCCTTTCCCGAACGCGGAAGAATGCGGGGGGAAGAGGTTTTCGTTCACAAAGACGGGCACTTCTACCCTGTCGCTTTTACTGCTTCGCCCATTGCCGGTGATGATGGTCAGCCGGTCGGCACGATCATCGAAGTGCGTGATCTAACCGAGGACAAGGCACGCGAGGCGGCGCTGCGGGAGAGCGAAGGTCGCTTCCGCAACATGGCCGACCACGCTCCGGTCATGATGTGGGTCACCGATCCCACCGGCTGTTGCACCTACCTGAATCGCCAGTGGTACGAGTTCACCGGCCAGACTGCCGCGGAGGCGGAAGGTTATGGTTGGCTGGAGGCGACGCATCCGGAAGACAGAGAGCTTGCCGAGCGCGCGTTCACGCACGCGAATTCAGGTCGGACATCATTTCGCATTGAGTATCGTCTTCGTCACGCGTCCGGCGCCTATCGCTGGGCGATAGATGCCGCGAGCCCGCGCTTCGGCGATGATGGAGAGTTCCTCGGCTATGTTGGCTCGGTGATCGACATCGATGAGCGGCGGGAGGCGGAGGAGAAGCTCGCGCTAAACGAAGAGCAGCTACGGCTTGCCCTCGAGGTGGCCGAGATCGGCCAGTGGGATGTCGACCACGCCTCCGGCCGCATGTTCTGGCCACCTCGGGTGAAGGCCATGTTCGGCATCTCGCCTGACGTGCCGGTCACCTTGGACGACTTCCTCGACGGAGTGCATCCCGAGGATCGGGAGAGAACGCGGGCGGCATATGAGGCCGCGAGCGACCCCGACCTTCGAGCGCTTTATGACGTCGAGTATCGGACGGTTGGCAAGGAAGACGGGATCATCCGTTGGGTCGCTGCAAAGGGGCGCGGCCTGTTTAATGCCCAAGGCACCTGTTTCCGGGTGATAGGAACTGCCATCGATGTCACGGAGCGAAAGGCTAGTGAAATTCGGCTGCGCGAGCTGAATGAGCGGCTTGAGTTCGAAGTCACCGAGCGAACAGCCGAGCGCAACCGGGTGTGGGAGATGAGCGGCGACCTCCTCGCCATCCTGGGCTTCGATGGTCGCCCGAAGGTCATAAACCCGGCATGGGAAATCACCTTGGGGCGGGACATGGACACGCTGCTGAACTTGTCTTTCCGCGAGCAGATACACCCTGACGACCATAAAGCAGGGGAGGACGCGCTAAGGCGACTTCTCCGTGGCGAAGCGGTCGAGCGGTTCGAGCATCGGCTTGCACATGCCGATGGCTCATGGCGCTGGATTTCCTGGACGTTCGTGCCCGAGGGCGACGTTTTCTATGCGGTCGGCCGTGACGTCACGCCCGAGAAGGAAGCGGCTGAGGAACTGGAGAACGCACAGGAAGCGCTGCGCCAAAGCCAAAAGATGGAGGCGATGGGCCAGCTGACCGGTGGTGTTGCGCACGACTTCAATAACCTGCTGACCCCGATCGTCGGCTCGCTGGACCTGCTTCAGCGCAAAGGCTTGGGTGGTGAGCGCGAGCAGCGCCTGATTGAAGGTGCACTCCAGTCGGCAGATCGGGCGAGGACGTTGGTCCAACGCCTTCTCGCCTTTGCGCGTCGACAGCCCCTTCAACCAGCTGCCGTTGATGTTGTGAAACTCGTAGACGGCATGGCCGATCTGCTCGCGAGCACGACGGGCCCTCAGGTTCGGGTGGTCGTCGAGGTTGCGGACGACCTGCCGCCCGCCAAGGCAGATCCGAATCAACTCGAAATGGCGCTGCTGAACTTGGGGGTAAACGCGCGCGACGCCATGCCGCAAGGCGGCACACTGCGGATCACCGCAACGCGTGAAAGCGTTCGCAGCCCGCGCGGCGCTCTCAAGCGTGGGCACGATGTCCGGCTTTCGGTGGCCGACACCGGTGTTGGCATGGACGAGCCGACGCTCGCCCGCGCTATCGAGCCATTCTTCTCCACGAAGGGGATCGGCAAGGGCACAGGTCTCGGCCTCTCCATGGCACACGGCTTAGCTGCCCAGCTGGGCGGCGCACTTACCATACACAGCCGAGAAGGCGTAGGCACCAACGTCGAGCTGTGGCTTCCCATCAGCACGATGGTTCCAGATACCGAGAAAGCATCTGATGCCCGGGTGTTCACCAGCGATGCGCGCGGACTTGCGCTTCTGGTCGATGACGAGGAAGTTGTGCGAGCGAGCACTGCGGATATGCTCGTTGAGTTCGGCTACGAGGTGCAGGAAGCTGACTCAGGCGAAGCCGCACTGGCGCTCATCGCGCAAGGCATCAGGCCCGACCTCCTTGTCACGGATCACCTTATGCCGGGCATGAATGGAGTGGAGTTGGCTTCGACGCTCCGGGAGCGATTCCCCGAGCTGCCAGTGCTTGTGTATCCGGGTATGCAGAGGTCGAGGGGATCGCTCCCGGCCTGCCGCGCCTTACAAAGCCGTTCAGAAGCGCCGAACTGGAGGAGCGCATCGCAGCACTTATGGCGAACTGAAAGGTGCATACCGAAACGGCATTCTGGTCGAGCGCTGATCGAGAACCTCTAGCTTATTGCGCACGTCAACGACGGGCTGCTTCGGAGGACTTGCCCACCAGGAGCCGTCGTTCCGCTTTCACCAGACACCGACGTCTGACCTGCCGAACCCTAACCTGAATGGACGGCAGCTTACGGGGAACAGGGGAGGGGCTCGGAGCGGCAGCTCTTGGCGCCTAGCCGGCGCGAGCTTGAAGGCGCGGGCGATTATTTCGGACGGGTTGCAAGCTCGACTCCGAGCTTCGCAATTGCAGCATCGATGGCGGCCTTCTGCTGTGGTGGAGAATCGTGGCGAGCGCGGTGCGCCTCCTGCAGCAACTCACCCCAGAATTAGAGTGTGTCCTTGTAGACCGGGTGCCCGTGTAACCGACGTGCGCTTGCCAAGGGACCTTCAAGATTGTCGAGTATCGATCCGTGCAGCTTCATGCGCTCGCAATAGCTTGCACGGTCAGCAATGATAGAACCGATCTGCGTAAGGGCGGCGCTTGGACCGGGGCTCATCGATCGGTACAGCCGCGACTAAGCAGCTACGGCCTCTCAGCCCCGTAAAAGCGGGGAGGTGGCCCTTCCTGGCTGCCGCGAAGCTGGCCTGCCGCATGGCGGCACCTGTCGTCGGCGATTGCCGAGCGGACCGAGGCGGCGTCAGGCACGTAGGCAAGATGAACAAATTGCACAAAACGGGATCGTCACAGGGGCCTGCAAAGGCCGCTACTGGCGCTCAGCTGCCGCGGTGAGTTCGTAGTCACAGACCGCTTGTCGTACGACCTCCACCTCCTCTACCGCGGTGTGCGCTGGGGGCCTGTAGCTCAAAGGTTAGAGCTGGCCGCTCATAACGGCTAGGTTGCGGGTTCGAGTCCTGCCAGGCCCACCAGCGCTACTGCACTCGGCGGCATAACATCCAACATCCTACCGCAACTCTTCCGACTAACGTATGGCAGTGTTCGTGATCGAGAGGTGCTGCGGTGGGTAACAGTGGGTCTAACTTGCCGGCCGGCTTTCTGTTCGGATGGTGGCCACTGGTGGGCTCTCATACAACGCCCTTGTGAAAGCTCTGAAGCGCCCGGTGCAGTTACTCGTGCGTCGGGCAGCAACTTGCCTCGATGGCTGCTCCCGGCCGGGTTAACGCCGCCCGATCAAAACGTTTTTGCAGAAAGTGGCGTGCTCCGCCCGGCGGACAGTCGGCGATAGAACCGACCAGGGAGTAGCCCAGTTTCTCGTAGAAGCCCCGCGCCTGGAAGCTGTACGTATCGAGCGACGCGCCAATGCAGCCGCGGCTTGCGGCAAGCGTTTCCGCCCGCCGGAGGATGATGGAGCCGACCGAACCACCCCGCCGATCTTCGGGTACGTAGAGCAGCTCGATATGCAGCCAGCCAAAGAGGGTCGATCCCCACAGGCCGCCGATCGTGCTGCTGTCCGCATCTTTGAGCAGGACCGCGAGCGGACCCGTCGCCCCAGGATCGACATGCCTGCGATTGAACAAGATTAGCTCGGAGAGGATCGCCTCGCGATCCGCTTCGCCCGGCGCGTCGGGAATGACGAGCCAAGGCTCCTCGATCACATTGCAACCCACTGGTTGAGCATGATGCGGCGCTCGCCCCAAAGCAGCCCGTCCGCGAAACCGTCTATGTCCGGCGCCTCGATCCGAACCGCGGCGAGGCTGCCGTAGCCGGCATCGCCGCGCGGGTTGATCCACCAGCCGGCGGACCCATCCCACAGCTTGACCTCGTCGTCACCGATGAGAATCGCATTGCCTTCGTGATAGATGGCCTCGCCGTCGATCCAGTGATCCGACACGCTCTCCTTGCCCCAGTTTTGGCGCCATGACGCCGTGGCATCGGCGCTGTAGCGCTGGATGAACTGGGCGCGGAAGGCGCGGACCCCGCGCGCGACAAAAGCTTCGTGCGCGATCGCCGCGTGGACGCCGCAGTCGACGGTCTTGGCACCGACCGCCTCGCACCAGTGGATCGGCCATGCCGTCGGACCCCAGGCGGATTGCTCGCGCATCCACCGCGGCCCGGTCAGCACGTCGCCGCCATTCAGCTGCGCATAGTCGAAGGCGATCAGCCACTGGTGCGCGATGTCGCAGCACGCCGCTCCGTGGTGCGAAATGTGGCTGTTGGGGAAGGTCTGCCACTTCCCGCCGGGCGCCGTCGTCGGCGCGGCAAGATCCACGTCGTCGCCACAATGAGCGTCCTCGAGCTGGGCTCCCTCGGGCTTCGTTTTATCCGCGGCCAAATACATAGGACATGCTCCTGTCGTAACCGCCGGCATCGCAGAAGATCAGAAGGTCGCCGGCGCGCGTCCCTTCGGGAAGCTGAACGTTAGACGCAATGATGTCGTGCTCCATGCACAGACGGCCCATCAAATGAGTCTTGCCGCGTCCGATCGGCTGCAATTCGCCGGTTTCGGCGCATTGGCGGACCATGCGGTGCGGCTGCCAGAAGTGCATCGGGATCTCGGCGATCGACGCATCGACCACCGCCTCGATATAATCATCCTCATGCTCCTGAATTTCCAGGATGCGCATCGCCAGCGCCATGGACGGCTGCGCCATCGCCTTACCCGGCTCGGACGCGATCTGCCGCACACCGAGGAGCATGGTACGCACTCGTTCGGCCGCGCGGGCGATCTTGGAGATTTGGTCCTCGTGCCAGTCGTCGGGGTACCATCCGCCGCCCATGTCGAGCATCTCGATCGTGCGTCCGCTGAGCTTCTCGATCGACTGGCACCAGCGCAGCATCGACTCGAACAGATGCCACCATTGTGCGACGCCGACGTGGCTGCTCGCCATGTGAAAGTGGACGCCGAATGCGCTGTCGTTGGGCAGACGCTTCACCGCCGCGATGAGCTTGGCGAAGGTGGTCGGGCTGTCGAGCGGAATGCCGAAGCGGGAGGTTATGTTCGGCGTGCGGATGCGGACCCCGATGTGCTTGGCGGACATGTCGCCAGCAGCGACCGCAGCAACGACTCGGTCCAGGTCCGCGATGCTGTCGCAGAACACGGCGTGCATCGTCTCGCGCGGCATCAGCCCCTCGGGCCACCACTTGCCGGGGCCGTTGAGGATCACCTGATCGGGACGGAAGCCGACCTCAAGCGCCGACTGAACTTCGCCCAGGCTGATCGCCTCGGCGTAGAAGCCGTTGTCGAGCGCCAGCTTGATGAGGCGCTTGTCCGGGTTCGTCTTGATCGAATAGCCGCTGATGACCTCGACCCCGTTGGTACTCAGGCTGTGTGCGCGGTCAGCGGCACGCTTGAAGAGGCTGGTCGCTGTCGTGTCCATGTAGATGTACTGCGGCGTCTGCATCGCGTCGAAATCCTGCGCCGCAATGTCCGCGACGAAGGTGTCGGGAAGCTCGGCCACCCCGCTCGGCGGCGCCGCGGCATCCGGGGCAAGCGCCACGTCGAGCATGTGGGGATCGATCTCGTGCAGCCGCGCGGCAAGCGAGGTCAGGCCCGATGGATGCTTCATCGAATGGCCGACCGCGCCCGCGAAGGGTTCCGGCAGCGGCGGGAGCGGATAATCGGGGCGCACCGGCACTTCAAGGACGATGCGCGTGAACTCGGATGCCACGGCCGGGACCGGCTGCGCGGCCACCCGCGTCGCCGCCTGCACCAGGAGCGCCGGCAGGTTGTGTCCGGCGATCGTCGCGCCGTGCACCCACGCGGGAAAGCGCGGGTTCATCTCGATCAGCCACAGCTGGTCGGACGCATCGCGCACCATCTCGAGCTCGCCGCCGCCGGTCCAGTTGGTGTCGCGCACCATCTGCCGCAGCGGCTCCATGAACGACGCAGGCACTTCGGAAACGTCGCCGGCCCAGGTCTTGCCCTCCGTGGTAATGTCGCGCTTGCGCATGCTGACCGCGCCCAGCAGCTCGCCCCGGAAGGCAGACAGCATAACCGATTCCTCGTAACCGCTGACATGCGCCTGGAGGAAGAGCTTCTCGGTCGACCACACCTTGCTCAGCGCATTGCGGACGGCGGTGAACGTGTCCCACGTCGGCGTGCGCGAGGCGTCGTAATACGGCCCCTTCAGCCACACCCGCCAGTTATGCTCGCGGCAGAAAGCGTGGAGATCCCAGTCGCTATGCTCGGTGGACAGATAGGTCGGGATCTTTATCGGCAGGCCGGACGCGGCCTCGACCACGGGCTTGGTGATGCGCTTGATGCCCGACATCGGCGGGGCGAGCAGATTCGGGTGGCCATCGGGAAAGACGCTCGCCAACCACATCGCCTCGAGGTCGCTGCCCGAAATCCAAAGCCCGCCAGCGTCGAGCGCCTCGCGCACCTTCTCGCCATAGGCGTCGAGGTCGAGTTCGCTCCACGGCCGCTGAATCCACAACTCGTCGAGCTTCCCGAAATGGATGCCCGACACGCGGTTCGAATATTCGACGCCGACAATGGTCGCGTTGGGATACCCCTGCCGCAGCGATCGGACGATCCCCACACCCGGCTGCGGATTGCCGCCGGCGTAGAGCCCGCTCACGTAGATTTTCATCGATCTTCCAAAATTGTAGCCGACGGCCCGGTAACCCAAAAGCGGGAGGCGAGTTGCGCAGCGTGCGGCGCGTGATGCGGTTGCTTATTATAGATTTATATAATCTCGTCTCACCGTTGGTCAAGTTGAGGGAATAAATAGAGCGAAGGCGTCGATAGCTACGCGCCATCATTGCCTGTAAAACCGGCGGTCATGACCACATTCCGTATTCCCAGTTACAAAAGCATCGATCCGTTCATCGACGTTGATCGCTTGAAGGCGCTCGACGGGTTCATCACTGCGCGACTGCACCACCGGCTCGCCCAGGCAGAGGACCGGCAATTTCACACCGGACCGTTCCTGCTTGATGCCGATGCGCCCAGCCTTCCCGGATCACGCATGATCGAACTGGCGCGCTCGCAGGCGCCGGAAAACTACTACGACCTCGATCGTACGGGGATTTGGGAGCCGTCACCCGAGGCGGCGGAGTTCGCGCCGCTGATGGACTTCATCGCGACCCTGCCGTTCGCCGCAACGGGTCGGATGCTGATCATGTACGATCCCCGCGGGCGCGCGGTATCCGCGCACAAGGATCATGACAGCATTGAATTGTGCCACGAATTCATCTGGTTTCGCACCAATCTGAGCAAGCCCTTCTACATGCTCGATCCCGCGACGGGTGAGCGCGCCTATGTTGCCGGCCACTCGGCGTGGTTCGATACAGTCAACCAGTTCCACGGCGCAGACAGCAGCGGCGAGATGTCGTTCAGCATCAGGGTGGACGGCGTGTTCAGCGAAGAGTTTCGACGCCGGATTCCCTTTCCAAGCGAAAACAGGGCCGCGGCGCCGAGTGTGTGGGCCAACTCTGCGCCGGCTGCTTAGCGGCTAGGGTTGGCGATCGACGTGCGATCCTTTCTAGATCGAATAGATCAACACAAAGCTCTTGGGTTGGGGAGGCGTCGGACTCGCTCGACGAACCTGGCTGCGGAAGAGTAAGGTCTGGCATGCCACTGCCCCACCGCGCTCAGTCTGTCCCTAGGCCATGCTGCCAACATTCGAAGCAATAACCGACATATCGGATGCCCTTCGTGTGGCGTATCTGAATGAGGATTACCGCGAGTTGGCTCGAAGGATGGCGGCCGCGCTGTGCCGCAAGAGACCAAGCCCCCTATTGTCAGGAAAGCCTCGCACATGGGCATGCGCCATAGTGTACGCGCTCGGCCAGACGAACTTCCTATCTGACAAGGCTACTCAGCCCTACATGATTATGGCGGACCTGTGTGCTGCGTTCGGTGTCGCTCAAAGTACCGCCAGTGCTAAGGCTCGTGTGGTGTCCGAAGCACTTCGCATCACGGTTATGGATCCCGCCTGGACTCTTCCTAGCCTCATCAACGGAAATCCGTTGATCTGGCTTGCGCAAATCAATGGTGTGCTTGTCGACCTTCGATCTATGCCAAAAGAGATACAAGTGCTTGCTTATGAGCAAGGCGCCATCCCTTGTATCCCTGGCGACAGATGACCACACAGCCTGATCCTGGCTACATCGCGACGGTCGATCAGCGCTCGCTTCTTTCCGAATGGCCTTAAGCTATGACCGGCCACGCAGTGCCCAGAGGAGCCTCAGGAGCTGGTTCAGGCCCTGTTCGCGAGAATATAGCTGGCACGGTAGAACGCGTCACGTTCCACAATCCCGACACGGGTTTTTGCGTCCTCCGGCTGAAAGTACGGGGACAGCGGGATCTCGTCACGTTGACGGGTCACGCTGCGGCTATCGGCGCAGGTGAATACGTCGAGGCACTAGGCATCTGGCTGAATGATCGTAATCACGGTCTTCAGTTCAAGGCGGACCGCGTCGAGGCTACCGTGCCCACCACTCTTCGCGGTCTTGAGAAGTACCTCGGGTCCGGCATGATCAAGGGGATCGGTCCTGTGTATGCGGCAAAACTCGTCGCAGCCTTCGGCCAGGACGTGTTCGACATCATCGAGAAGCAACCGGAACGACTGCGGGAGGTGACGGGCATCGGTCCGGGTCGTGAGGCGAAGATCATAAAGGGCTGGAGTGATCAGCGCGTGATCCGGGAGATCATCGTCTGGCTCTACAGCCACGGTGTGAGCTCTGCCCGGGCCGTCCGGATCTTCAAAACCTATGGCGATCAGGCAATCGCCACCATTAAGGCGGATCCCTACCAGCTTGCTCGGGACATCCACGGCATCGGCTTCAAGACGGCGGACGCGATTGCCTCAAGCATCGGCTACGGGAAGGAGGATCCTCGTCGGGTTCGAGCTGGCGTGGCGCACGCACTTACGAGTGCAATGAACGGTGGCCACTGCGGCCTTCCTCGAGATGATCTAGTCCGCACGGGTGCAGAATTGCTCGAGGTGCCACCCCGGTTGATTAGTCAGGCGCTCTCAGATGAGCTGGCGGCCGGCGAAGTCATGGCGGGACAGACAGACGGTCGAGAGGTGATATTCCTCGCTGCGTTGTACCGAGCGGAGCAAACAATAGCCGACCGGATTGCTAGGTTGCGGGCCGGGCTTCTCCCATGGCCAGCCATCGATACTGAACGGGCAATCCCTTGGGTCGAGCGCAAGACGGGGCTCCAGTTGTCCGCTAGCCAGCGCGCAGCGCTCGAGCTGGCACTTTCCTCGAAGGTCTGTGTCATCACCGGCGGCCCAGGTGTCGGCAAAACCACACTGGTGAATTCAATCCTGAAGGCACTCGCTGCCAAGCGGGTGCAAATCGCCCTGGGAGCGCCTACCGGACGAGCTGCCAAGCGGCTCTCGGAGACGAGTGGAATGGAGGCCACCACTCTTCATCGGCTTCTGGAGAGCGATCCCGCTGAAGGCGGCTTCAAACGGGATGAGAAGAACCCGCTCGATTGTGAGCTGTTGGTGGTCGACGAGGCAAGCATGGTCGACGTCATGCTGATGTACGCCACGATGAAGGCGCTCCCGGCCCGTGCGGCGTTGCTGTTGGTAGGTGATGTCGACCAGCTGCCATCCGTCGGGCCCGGACAGGTGCTGAAGGACGTGATAGCGAGCGGCGCGGTACCGGTGGTCAGGCTGACGGAGGTTTTCCGACAGGCCGCAACAAGCCGGATCATCATCAACGCTCATAAGATCAACGCAGGCGAAATGCCGGATCTGACCGCGCGTGGAGACGGCGACTTCTTCTTCGTCGAGGCTGATGAACCCGGTGACGTCGCCGAGAAGGTGGTCAAACTGGTCTCCCGGCACATCCCACGCCGTTTCAAGCTTGATCCAAGCCGCGAGGTGCAGGTGCTCGGGCCCATGCAGCGCGGAGGCGCCGGAGCCCGAGCGCTGAACACCCTTCTTCAGCAATCTCTCAATCCGCCCACTGACAAGTCGATCGAGCGCTTCGGTCATCGGTACGGTGTTGGCGACAAAGTGATGCACATCGTCAACGATCGCGAGAGAGACATCTACAACGGCGATCTGGGTGTGGTCACCCGCGTTGACCATGTTGAGAATGAGCTCTCGGCCATGTTTGGCAACACAGAAGCTACATTCGACTTCGGAGAGCTGGATGCCTTGCAGCTCGCCTATGCCACGACCATCCACAAGTCGCAGGGTTCGGAGTACCCGGCCGTCGTAGTACCGCTCACAACGCAAGCCTACACTATGCTCGGACGCGAGCTCATCTACACGGCAGTCACAAGGGCCAAGAAGCTTCTGGTGCTGGTTGGTTCACGCAAGGCGCTGGCCATCGCCGTCAAACGGCGGCAGCCTCGCCGGTGGTCACTTCTACGAGAACGCCTGTCGAAGTGAGCTCTTGGCGCGCTATCGCCCTCCTGCAACCCGAAGTTGATTGAGAGGCCACCCGCCGATTTCGAATTCGTTCCTGCCCGAGGAGACACTCATATTAACGAATGACCGGTTTTGGGAGGCCAGAAGGCTTGCTCCAAAGGCAGCATTTGGCGCTTTACTGACGCCGACGCCCTTCCTCAATCATTTTAGCGTCAGGAGTTTCACGGAATATCAACCACCTTCACGCTAACGCATTTAGGCGAGCGCTAGGAGATTAAGCATGAAGCATGTGGTGACGATGCACTCCGAACGGCGCATCGCAGAACGGCAAGAGTCCTCTCTTGAGACGATGATCACAGATGGACCGGTGCAATCGGCTATTGTTCTGCTCGAGGACATCTCCGAAGCTGGCTTTGGAATGATTTCGGTCGCCCCGCTAACACCAGGAGACCTTATCAGGGTCGAATTGCCGCGAGTGCAGTCGAGATCTGCAGCGGTTGTTTGGCAGAGCGGCGTCCGGTTCGGCTGCACCTTCGAAACACCAATCACAGCAGACGAGTTGCAAAGCGTGACGGAGGCAGGCGCTGAACGCCAGGCGCTTGCGCAGCGACGCGCTGCAACCGGATGGCGGCCCAGTGTAGCTGCACTCGCCGCCTAGGCGAGGCCAACCTCATCTTCACACCAATAGCACTCACTTCGCCGAGCCAGCGAAATAGCGCTGGCACGGCTGACATCTCTACATAATAAATACAACGTCGTGACTATCCACCTACTTGCGTCCCGCGACCTCAGGTGAATCGTGCGGCTCTTCGCCCTGCCGCTTCGCTTCGTCGTAACGCGCTATTGCTTCAAGCGTGATCCTCCGCGCCTCGTCCCGGTCGCCCCAAGTGCCCACACGCACCCACTTTTTCTTTTCTAAGTCCTTATAGTGCGTGAAGAAGTGCTCGACTTGCTCGAATACAATCTCCGGCACATCGGCCCGGCCGTCGACGTTCTTGTAGTAAGGGAAGACAGAATCAACCGGTACGCAAATAAGCTTTTCGTCACCGCCAGCCTCATCTTCCAAATTTAGAACCGCAATGGGCCGTGCTCGCACGACGCATCCTGGGATGAACGGCGAACGCGCGATAACCAGCGCGTCAAGCGGGTCGCCGTCTGGCGACAGCGTGTGAGGCACGAAGCCGTAATTGGCGGGGTAGCGCATCGGTGTATGAAGAATCCTGTCAACGAAAAGCGCACCGCTCGGCTTGTCGAATTCGTACTTCACCGGCTCACCGCCAGTCGGAACTTCGATGATCACGTTCAGGTCGTCTGGAGGGCTCTTCCCGACCGGAATAAGATCAATGCGCATGCGTTCCCCCTGTCACCGTTAGTCTCTCAGTAATCGACGCAGTCGGCTTAGCCCACAACGTCGACGAGCCGGATAGCGTGGGTCGTTCTGATAGTCGATGCGCGGTTCAGACGATGGGCGAGACGGCAGCCGACGCTGCTTCTAGGCGGATAGGCCGTCCGTCCTCCTTCAATCAGAAGCGCTTTAGAACGACTAAGCTCGAGGCGCCGACCGATACGGCGGGTGGCCCCGCGAAGATGAATGAATGGCAGAAAACGGGAAGCGCTCGAGCACGCCGCAATGGCAGAGTTTGGCGCTTCTTCCATAAAACTCAAGATTGGTGCAATCGATTGCCAAGAAGCGAAGTGTGGGCAGCGGCCTGTCGCTTGGCACCTTCCCGCGGTTCGAATCAGACATGCGAGAATCATGGCAATTTGCGACTCTCATCACGACTTGTGGGCCATCTTTCGCTTCTGCGCGTACAGCGCAGCGCCGTAAGCGGGCGAGTGGCGGGGCTCGACGCTCACGAAACCGCCGGCAAGGTCCAGCATCGCGACAAACGCGTCGCGTACGACGGACTGCCGCAGCAGCACCCCGCCCGACCATGAAATCGGCGTCGCCTCATCGTTAGGAAAGCCGAGCCGTGTCCGGAGTGCAGAAGCCAAGGCGAATAGCTCGACCGCTGCCGCGGTTAGGATCGCATGTGCCTGCACATCGCCGGCGGCGGCGGCCTGAGAGACGAGGTTGGCGAGGCTAGCGACCTGGCCGCGGGGCATCCCGCTGCCGCCCATCACGCACTCGCATAGTTCGAGGTCGCTGCGCAGGTCCAATGCCTGAGTGACATGCGCGTGAAGCGGGCCCCTGGGGGCGCGGCCGTCGCTCATCCGCGAGAACAGCGCGAGGCCCTGAGTGGCGATCCAGTGCGCCGAACCCTCGTCGCCGAAGACCTCGCCCCATCCACCGACGCGCGCCGACAGGCCCTGCCGCTCGCCATAGCCGATCGAGCCGGTGCCGGCGACGATGTTGATTCCGTCCTCGCAGGCGAGCGAACCCGCCCAGCCGCACACCATGTCGTTGTCGCAGATGTAGCGCGAATGCCCGAGCAGTCGGCCGCAGGCCGCGTGCAGTTCCGGGTCGATGGCGCCGTCTTCGCCATAGGCAGGCAGCCCGAAAAAGGCCTGGTCGAACTCGGCCGGCCCGATCCCCAGCTGTCCGCAAAGCGCGCCGATGCCGTCGCCCAGCCGCCGCTCGACCTCGGCGACGCCGATCTCGAGATGATAGGTCGTCCCGGTCACGGCGCGCGCGACGACTTCGCCCGCATCATCGATACAGACGAACTCGGTCTTGGTGCCTCCGCCGTCGACACCAAGGTAGCGGGCGCCGTTCATGCCTGAGCAGCGTGGATCCGCACGCCCTGGACGACGCGATTGACTGCGCCGCTCGCATTGGGGTTGTCGGGCGTGAGGCCGAGAAGCTGCGACACGCGCAGGCCGAGCAGCTGGGCGGGCACGATGAACGGGAAGAGCAGGTCGGGGTCCGCAGCCTGGGCCATGCCTGGAATGGTGATGTTTGCGCCGTCCGCGGGCTGCGCAGATACGACGATCACCTCGCCGCTATGCCCGTCGCGGCGAAGTTCGCGGACGATATCGAGATCGTAGAGGCGCACCAGCGGATCGTTTGCTACGAACACGACGATCAGCGTCTCGGCGTTGACGATCGTCTTGGGGCCGTGGCGGAAGCCTAGCGCGCTATCGAAGCAGGTTACGACCGCTCCGTCGCTCAACTCCATCATCTTAAGCGCCGCCTCGCGCGCGAGGCCGGTGAAAACACCGCTGCCGAGATAAACGACGCGCTTGAACCCGCGCTCGGCCAGCCGCTCGGCCGGCGCTTCGGCCTGCGCCAAAGCGCCTTCCACGCCGGCGGCGATCACCGGAACGCGCGGATCCAAGGCGTCGATTCCGCCGAGGATCGACAGCGCGGCGAGCATCATTGCGCTGAAGCTGGAAGTCATCGCGAAGCCGCGGTCATGCGTCGCCTCCGGGAGCATGACGACGAGGCTGTTGGCGCCCGCGCGTTGCGCAAGCGCGCCCGCCGCGTTGCAGGTGATGACGAGGTGATAGGCCTCCGCGATGTGCCCATCCAGCAGCTCCACCGCGGCAAGGCTCTCAGGGCTGTTGCCCGAGCGGCCGAACGAGACGAGCAGCGTCGGAGTGTCGCGGCGCAGGTGGTACTGAGGCGCACTGACGATGTCGGTGGTGGCGATTGCCTCGACGCAGCGGCCGAGCAGCTTCGACAGCCACGGCGCGAGACATTCGCCGATAAAGGCCGAGGTGCCCGCGCCCGTAAGGACGATGCGCAGCTCGGGCCGGGCGAGCAACGGCGCGACGAACGCCTCGATCGCGGCCCGCCGGGCGCGAAGGACCTGCTGGGTGGCGCGTAGGGTCTCGGGCTGCTGCTCGATTTCGCGGCGCGTCCACAGCTCGGTGCCGGGATTGTCGGCGTCCGTCGCGAGAAGAGTGTCAGGCATGAGGATAGCAGGCTCCGTAATAGGCATCGAGCGTTGCGCAGACATGCGCCATGACCAGCTCGGCGGGGTCCAGAGAGAAATCGCCGGCGCGCACGGCGGCATAGGCCACCGGCAGATATTGGCTGACCAGCGGCAGAGACGGCGTCGTCGCGCGAAGATTCTCGAACAACCGCGCCTGCGCAGCGGCGATCGCCGGGTCGGGCCAGTAATAGCGGATGCGATCCGAGAGGCTGTACTGGAGCTGGAGCGTCAGTGCGTTGCCGGTGGCGTGATAGTACTTTTGCCAGTTCCGGGGATCGGTGCGCATGCGATCAAGCGCGACCGCGCGCAGCCCGGCACGCTGGTCCGTTGGCACGGTTTCGGCTTCGATCGCATCGAGCGCCCACAGCGCCTCGCGCAGCGCGAAGGTGACTCCGGGGCCGACCTTGAGGATGGCGAAATGGTCGCGGACCAGCGCCGCGAGGCCGGCGGGGGTTTGATAATCGGTAGAATGCGCCTCGAAGACGAGGTGGTCGACGGGCTCGATCACGCGGCTGAGTTCGGTAGCGCGTTCGGGGCGGTATTCGACGACCTTGTCGTGGTCGAATTCGACGCCGGGCTGGACCACTGTCGCGATCACCCGCTCCCACGCGTCGGCAAGGCCGAGATCGCGAAACAGGTCGCGATGCATGGCGACGGTGGCGATTGCGGCTTCCGGGGTGGTGACCGCGAGGCCTTCGAGATCCTCGGCGGCGCCGCCGGGGACGGGCACTTCGGTGCCGATGACATAGACCGGGGCGTCGGCAGGATCACCGGCAAAAGCGTCCTCAGCGGCGCGGCACAACCGGCCGGCGCGCTCGGCGATGACGCGTTCGGGGAGCGGCACCGGATCGTCGGCGCAGCTCATCGAGCAATCGAGATGGATCTTGCGGAAGCCGGCACGGACATAATCCCCGACCATGATCTCGGCCTTGTCCATCGCCTCCTCAGCGGGGAGCGCCGTCCACGCGTTGGGGCCGAGATGGTCGCCGCCGAGAACCAGCCGGTCGATCGGGAAGCCGGTCTTGGCGGCGAGGGATTCGACGAAGGCGCGGAAGTCGGCGGGAACCATGCCGGTATAGCCGCCGTCCTGATTGACCTGGTTCGAGGTTGCTTCGATCAGCACCACAGGTTGCGCGGTGCGCAGCGCCTGGCGGAAGGTCGCCTCGATCACCAGCGGATGCGCCGAGCAGACCGAGGTCACGCCAATCTGCTCCCCGGCCTTGTGACGCTCGACGATGTCTCGAATCAATTCCACCTCGGCTCCCCTTTCTTCGCTCACATAGTCGAGCGGAACACGAAACGCAATTAAGCGAAATATAACGAAACTAGACGGTTTCCGCCTGCTGCGTCTCGCTGGCGTCAGGCTCAAGCGCGAGGAGCAGCGAGGCAACTAGCGCCAGCCCTATACCCAGCATCTTGAGCGGGCCCGGGACGACGTTGAGGACCGCCAGCGACAACAATGCGGTGGCGAGCGGGGCTCCGGCATTGGCGAGCGGGGCGACAAGGATCGCCTTGCCGTAGCGGAAGGCGAACACCAGGCTCAGCGCGCCGATCGCGTTGAGCGACTGGATGACGGTCGCGAGCCCGGGACCGTCCCAGCCCCAGTTGATCGGAGCGGTGAAGTCGGTCATCGCCCAGGCGACCGGCGCCAGCAGCAGGCCGGACATCGTCATGTAGACGAAGATGCTCTCGGCCGAGGTGACGTGGTTCGCCGCCTTCATGAAATAGGCCTGAACGCCCCAGCACAGCATCACGATGAGCGCGGGCACCAGCCAGGTCAGCGAAGAACCACCGGCGCTTCCAGGCGCGAAGTCGAAGGTCGGCAGCGCGAGTAGCGCCAGCACGATGCCGATCGCGCCGAGCCGCCCGGTGCGCTCGCGCATCAACAGCGCCGACAGCGCGATCGTCACCACCGGCGACAGCGAGATGACCGGGAAGATCAGATAAGCGGGGCCACGCGCGACCGCATAGAACAGCAGCATCTGGCCGCCCGCGCCGAGCAGCCCGATCGCCAGGCCATAGGCGACCGCGCGCGGCGTGCGATCGAGCTTCCATCCGGCCTGGGCGAGCACGACGAGCGCCGGCGGGATCATGGTTAGCGCCCAGACGCAATAGACCAGCGTCTCGGGGAAGCCGCGCTGCGGCGAGAGCCCCGAAAAGGCGCCCCAGATGCCCCACAGGACGACGGTGACGAGCGCGTAAATCAGCCAGGCTCGGCCAGAGGTTGCAGTCATGCCGGGGTTCCGCCCATGGGGGTGGCGCGGACCAGCAGGAAGCGCTGGAACGAAGCACGCAGGCTATTGGCGCCGCGCGCCGCCGTGCCGAGCACCGCGCCGGTGAATGCGTCGGTCAGGGTATAGCGCCCCTTGCCGAGGCCGCGCAGCTCGATCGGGCCGTCCCATGTGTCGGCGTAAAAGGCATAGTGGAGCGCACCATCCTTGGCGATCGCATGTGCCTCGGGCTTGTCGAAGCCGATGTCGTAGAGCCCGCCGAGATAATCGCCCTTGGCGAGCATGTTGGCGCGATAGAGGTCGATCCACTTGCGCCACATCGCTTCCTTGGCGGGTGTCAGCACATAGCCGCCGGGCGGAAGCTTGTCGGTGGGGTTGGGCGTGTCGGCGGGCCAAGTGAACTTGGTGGAGGGGATCGCGCCGATGCCATAGGTCGAAGCGAAATCGTTGCGGCCGTCGCTGAGCTCGACATGGTCACCGGCATAGGGAGCCGAGGGTCCCATCAGCGCCTTGAAGGTCTTGCCCTTGGTGCGGACCTGCCACGACGAGAGCGGATCAGACGCTGGCGTGGTGTTGGTGCCGATGAGGTTGTGAAACGCGAAGCTGTCGCCGCACGGGCAGAGCTCCATGATCGCGTTCGGATTGCTCGCAACCGCCTCGTCGTAGAGCGCCTTCCAGAAGTCCTGGAGCTTCTCGTACGATTCCTCGGGACGCGCATGGTTGTGCGCGGGATTGTAGCAGGGCGCGACGGCATTGAGATGCTGCCCGTCCAGCTTGAGTCCCTCGAACCCCCATTCGCCGATGATCCGGCGGACGAGCTCGCGGTGATAGTCGATCACCGGCTGATAGGCCGGGCACAAGGTGAAGGCATCCCACCAAGTGACCTTCTGGCGCGCACCGCTGCGATCGAGCAGCAGCATGTCGGGACGGTCACGCAGCAGATCCGTGCCCGGATCGACCGCGAGCGGCGCCAGCCACAGCCGCGGGCGCATGCCGTCCGCCTTGATGCGATCGGCAAAGGCTTTGATGTCGGCGCCGCCGCGCGGAAAGCGCTTGCGATCGACATGCCAGTCACCCTCGGCGGTCTGCCAGCCGTCGTCGATCACGGCCCATTCGAAGCCGAGTTCCTTGGCTTTGGGCAGCGTACCATAGACCTGCTCTGGGGTGAAGTTGCGCTCATAGCCCCAGGCGCACCAGATCGGCGCATAGCTCGACTCGGGGATCTTGGGCGCGGCGACGCCGCGTTCGGCCATCATCCGGCGATAGGCATCGAGCGGGCGGAAATAGTCGCCGACATGCGCCATCACGAAGCTTGCGGGGAGGGTGAGGGCCTCACCGGGCGCAAGCCGAACCGCCTCGTCGCCCGACATGCCGATGCTGGTGCTGTTCGGGCGCGCAGCGATTGGCAGGGAAATCAGCCGCGGCACGGTATCGACATGACCGACCGCTAGCCCGACATCACGACGCCAAGCGACCGCCACCGGTGTGCCGCCGCCATAATCGGAGCTGTTCATCCCCATGAAGTTGCGCTGGTCGAAGCCTGGCTTGACGCGTTGCACCCAATCGCGGCGATCGGGATGCGAAGCCCCCGAGAAGCTCCACGCGCCCCCGGGCGCGGCGAGCAACTCGTGCGTCGCGAGTTTCCACCCGGTGGCCTGAACGGGCGCGGACCCGGTGTTGCGGAAGTGGGTCTCGTAGAGCGCCAGCCCGGGATAGCGATCGAACAGGGTGATGCCGAGTTCGAGCTCGACGCCGCCACTCGCGGTAGCGCGGATGCGGTGCTGCCGGCCGGGGCCATGCGGGCCTTCGGCAGCCGCCTGGGTGTGATCGAGCAGCAGGAAGCGGTCGATGGCGCCGCGATTGGTGAGCAGCGTCGCGATAGGCGTCGCCGGCGTGATCGCGCGGCCGTCATGGAGCAGGTGCGCGCGAAGCTGCGCGTCGAGGTCGATCGTCAGGACGCCGTCGGAGATGCGGGCGCCGGCGGGTGCGGCGGCCCAGGCGCGAGTGCCGAGCGCGGGCGTGGCGACGATCGCACCGCTTGCCATCAGCGACCGCAGCATCGTTCGACGAGTGACGATATTCCACGGCATTTGGCTGACTCTCCCGCTCGGGCGCCACCGCTCCCATACGCGATGCGCCACTTGAGAAAGAGCTTGCACGAAGCAACCATGCGGCGCAAATCAAAACGCAACAAAATATAGCGTTTCGTTTCGATTCACATCGGTAGGAGTTGCGGATGCAGATTTGGCGCAGCGTGCTGCTGGTGGGGACAGCCGCGTTGATCGGGGCGACCGCGCCGGAGCGCGGCTATGGGGAAGGGGATTTCACGAACGTCGCCAAGTTCGATGCGCATGTGCATGCCAATGTGAATGACCCGCGCTTCCTTGAAGTGGCCAGGCGCGACGGCTTCCAGTTGCTCTCGATCAACGTCGATTATCCCGACTTTCCGCCGGTGCCTGAGCAGGCGACCATCGCCGAGGCGATGCGCAAGGCCGATCCGCGGCTGCAGTTCGCCACGACCTTCTCGATGCAGGGCTTCGGCACGCCGGGCTGGACCGAGCGGACGATCCGCACGATCGACGCCGCGGTCGCGCGCGGCGCGGTGGCGGTGAAGGTCTGGAAGAATATCGGCATGGTGGAGAAGGACGCGCAGGGCAAGCGCGTGTTCATCGACGACCCCCGCTTCGACGGAGTGATCGCGCATCTCGAGCGGCGCAAGATCCCGCTCATCGTCCACCAGGGCGAGCCCAAGAATTGCTGGCTGCCGCTCGATCAGATGACGACCGAGAACGACCGCGCCTATTTCAGCGCGCATCCCGAATATTACATGTACCTCCACCCCGAGGAGCCGAGCTACGAGGCGCTGATGGCGGCGCGCGACCGCTTCGCCGCGCGGCATCCCAAGCTCGCCTTTGACGGTGCGCACATGGCGAGCCTGGAGTGGAGCGTGGACGAACTAGCGCGCTTCCTCGATCGCCATCCCAACACCGTGGTCGATCTCGCCGCGCGAATGTCGAACCTGCAGGCGCAGTCGGTCGGCGACCGCGCGCGGGTGCGCAATTTCTTCATCCGCTACCAGGACCGCATCCTCTACGGTACCGACCTGACCGACAGCCCGCTGGATCCGGCGGCGCGCGCGCAGAACCCGCCGGCGACTAACGACTTCGCGCGCGAGGCGGATCGGGTATGGCGCAACGACTGGCGCTATCTGGCGACCCCGCTGAGCCAGCGAGTCGATGCGATCAAGGCCGATGCTGAAGGACTCGATCTGCCGCGTGGGGTGATCGACAAGATCTACAGCAAGAATGCCAGGCGCTTCTTCGCGCGGATGACCTGAGCGGGCGGGGCGGAGCCGGTGCCGCGGCCTCCGCCCATCCACGCCCGGAGCGCCTCAGGCGATGTGGAGGCGGAAGCCCGCGCGTTCGGCGCCCGCCTGCATGCCGTCGGCATCGTCGCCGTCGGTGATCAGGTCGTCGATCTCGGCAACGTTGAGGATTCGGTGGAGGCAGACGCGTCCGAACTTCGACTTATCGGTGACCGCGATGACCTGGCGCGCAGCCTTGACCATCCTGCGATTTAGCATCGCCTCCGGCTCGAAATGGGTGGTGATGCCGCGTTCGAGATCGAAGCCGTCTACGCCGAGGAACAGCTTGTCGACATGGAGATCGTCGAGCGCGTTCTCGGTCTGCGCGCCGTAGAAGGCGCGGTTGCGGCGGCGCAGCGTCCCGCCGAGCATGACGACGCGGATCCGCTCCTTGCGGGCGAGCGCGCAGAGGATGTCGAGATCGTTGGTGAGAACGGTGATGTCTTCGTCGTCGGGCAAGTGGTGCGCGATCTGGAGCGTGGTGGTGCCCGAATCGAGCACGATCGAATCGCCGGGCTGGACCATCGACGCCGCGAGCGCGCCGATCCGCGCCTTTTGGTCGATGTTGCTCGCGCGCTTGGTCTCGAGCGGCGGCTCGGCCACGACGTTGACCGCATCGGCGGAGATCGCGCCGCCATAAGATCGCTCGGCGACGCCGCGCTTCTCGAGATAATGCAGGTCCTTGCGGATCGTCTGCATCGACACGCCGAAACGCGAGGCGAGCGGCGCCACCTGCACGCTGCCGCGCTCGCGGACGAGCGCGCTGATCTGTTGACGTCGTTCGCTGGTGTCCCGGATTACGGACATGAAACCCTCCCGAAACTCTTACTTATCAGCGCATAACGGCGCCGACAACCGACTGGCTAGTTTCGTTTCATTTCTGTTTGACTGTTTGGCGCACGGCAAGTTACCGAAACGCAACATATCGCGCTGACCGGCTTGATCCGGAATGGCGCTGCCATGCGCGAGGGGAGTTGTGATGACTGGACGGTGTCTGTTCCGCGATCTGATGATGGGCGGCGCGAGCGCGACGGCGCTGCTGGCAGCCTCGAGCGCACTGGCGCAGAGCGATGGCGCACCGGCCGCCGCTACTGCCCAAGCCGAAGAGCAGGCAAGCTCGGCGGAGGAGCCCGAAATCGTCATCCGCGGCGTGCGCGGCAGCCTGTTGCGATCGATCCAGGCCAAGCGCGACGCCGACACGATCGTCGACGCGATTTCCGCCGAGGAGCTCGGCAAGTTCCCCAACCGCAACGTCGCAGAGGCGCTGGCCAACATCCCCGGGGTGACCGTTGGCCGCGATGGCCGCGGTGAGGGACGCGACATCACGATCCGCGGGCTCGGCGAGAACTTCGCGATCACCACCCTCAACGGGCGCATCCTTCCGACCGACGGCTCCGACCGTTCGTTTGCGTTCGACGTGCTGCCGTCCGAGATCATCTCGGGCGCGCAGGTCCAGAAGGCAGTGCGCGCCTCCGAGCTCGAGGGCAGCATCGGGGGCAATGTCGACCTGCGCACGGCGCGTCCGCTCGATCGCCCGGGGTTCCACCTCTCGGCGGCGATCGAGGGCCAGTATAACGACCTGGTCGAGAAGGGGGGCTACAAGATTTCGGGCGTGGTCAGCACGACGTTCGCCAATAACACGATGGGGATCCTGATCGGGGCGAGCTATAACAAGTACAAGTTCCGCACCGACAATCTCGGTGAGTATTCGATCACGGATGGCACCGAGGCAGGGTACGGCGTCGACTTCGACGGCGACGGCCAGGTCAATCCCGACGAGAACGGGCCGGCGTTCATCTGGCCGGACTATTACAGCGTCGGCTATGTCCGTGGCGAACGCGAGCGGATCGGCTCGGCGGCGGCGTTCCAGTGGAAGCCGTCCTCGAACTTCGAGCTAACAATAGACGGGCTGTACAGCCGCTATGAGGTGACCCAGCACAATTACCGGTCCTCCAACTACCTCAATCCGCTCGGCGACGATGGCTCCCTGCGGTGGGATCCCGCATCGATTGAGACGGACACCAGCCACGTCGTCACCAATTTCGCGATCGACGATCTGGTCAGCGAAGTGCTCACCACCGACGAGCCGCGCAAAAGCCAGACCTGGCAGCTTGGCGGGCATATCGACTGGCGCGCAACCGATCGGCTCAAGTTCGGGTTGGACGGCTATTTCGGCAAGGCGCGCGACAACACCGGCGGGCAGAATCGCTTCGTCGTCGCAGGCATCCCCGGTGCTTCGGCCGAATTCGCGGCACGCCCCGGGGGCATCCCCGATCTGGCGATCACGATCCCCGGCGGCCGCTCGCTCGATCAGGCGACCAACGACGATTTCCGCGCGCATTACATTGGCATCCAGGGCCAGAATATCGAGGACGAGACCAAGGGCGCCAAGCTCGACGCGACCTATGAGCTGGGTGGCGCGTTCAAGTCGATCAGCCTTGGCGGGGCGTGGACCGATCGCGAGAAGACCGTCGCGACGATCGACAACCAATATACCACCTCGTGCAACTATTGCGGCTACCCGTTCACCTTCGGCCAGCTCGACGCCGACGTCGTGCGGCCGGGGAGCGGCAACGGCATCCTCGGCAAGCTGGGCGGCGATTTCCCACGCAACTTCCCGATGTTCGACATCGACACTTATCTCGCGGCACTGCCGCGCGCGGACAACAATCCGGCGATCCTCGACCCGAACAGCTGCCTCGATGCAACCGGCGCGCCGATCCCGGGATGCTCGCTATCGCCTTACCCAGCGGGCTATTCGACGCAGTTGATCGAGCCCGATCTGCCGGCGTCGTACCGGATCAAGGAGCGGACCTGGGCAGGGTATCTCCAGATCAACCTTGCGGGCGAGCGCTGGCGCGGCGACATCGGCGCGCGGCTGGTTTCGACTAAGGTGTCCTCGACCGGCTATGGCGCGACGATCGCCAGCATCATCCCCCGCGCCGGCACGCAGGACAACGACGTCAACTTCAATCCCGTCGATGCGATTAACGGTGGCGGCGACTATACAAGGCTGCTGCCCGCGGTGAACTTCGCCTATGACATCACCGATGGGCTGCGCGTGCGGCTCGCCGCGTCGCAGGCGATCTCGCGGCCAACTTTCGGCGAGCTCTCGCCCGCCAAGGACGCCAATTCGGCGCAATCGGGCACTTACATCATCTATGATGCGGGCAACCCGAACCTCAAGCCGACCGAGGCGGATCAGCTCGACATCTCGCTCGAATATTACCCGTCGAACCGGCTCGCGCTGACCCTGGCGGGCTTTTACAAGCATATCACCAATTTCGTCTCGAACGTGCCCGTCGACGTGCTGATCACCCCGAGCGCGCAGCCCGCGAACCAGCAGCAGAGCTTCCCGTTCGTCGAATATCAGGTGGTCAACGGAGACGCGGCGGACGTCTATGGCGTCGAGCTCGGCGGCCAGTACTTCCTAGATAACGGTTTCGGCGTGCAGGCCAACCTGACCTACAATCGCTCGCGCGCTAAATCGGGCGACGTCACCACCGACCTGCCCGGAGCGATCCCGTTCTCGGCCAACGCCAAGCTGTTCTACGAGAGGAACGGCATCGGCGCGCAGGTCTCGTACAGCTACCAGTCCCGCTACGTGTACGCGCAATCGGGAAATCTCGGTTACCTGCCGGTCAAGGAAGACCCGTATCACGAGATGTCGGCGAGCCTCTCGTACGACGTGACCGACAATGTCTCGGTTTATGTGCAGGGATCGAACCTTCTCGGCTCGGACATCCGCCGCTTCAACACCTATCGCGACGTGCCGAACTTCTACGAGTATTCCGGTCGCTCGTTCTTCATCGGGGTGCGCGGGCGGCTCTGAAAGGGGCATGCGAACGACGGCTCAGACGCGCTACACGCGTCGCCAATCTTTCGTTTTGTTTCCCTGACGCAGCAGATTCGCATTAATCTGACAATTTTAGGCTTGCGAAGCCGTAGAGATCATGCGAGCCAGTGTAATAGCAATGTAACGAAACGTCAGATTTCTATTAATTTGCCTGGGGGATGACTAACATGAAACGTGCAGGCTTTCGCAACGCCCTGGTCGCGGGGACCGCGCTCTGGCTGATCGGTGCCGCTGCTCCCGCGCTCGCGCAGAACGCGGATCCGCAGGCAGAGACCCCCGGGGCTGAGGAACCCGAGGACATCGTCGTTACCGGCCAGCGCCAGGCGCTCGCCACCGCAGCCAAGCTCAAGCGCGATGCGGACACGGTGGTCGATTCGATCACTGCTACTGACATTGGCGCCTTTCCCGACAAGTCCGTAGCCGAAGCGCTCCAGCGCGTCCCCGGCGTCACCGTCATCCGCTCGGCCGCGCGGGATGACGTGATGCACTATTCGGCGGAACCCTCGGGCGTGGTCATTCGCGGGCTCCAGCAGGTCCGCTCCGAGTTCAACGGCCGCGACAGCTTCTCGGCGACTTCGGGCTATGGCCTGAGCTGGAGCGACGTCTCCCCGGAGTTGATGGCGGGCGTCGACACCTACAAGAACCAGACCGCAGAGATGATCGAGGGCGGCATCGCCGGCACGGTCAACCTGCGGACGCGCAAGCCGTTCGACCAGTCCGGCCGCGTACTGACGCTGAGTGCGACGCAGAACTACGGCGACATCAGCCAGCGCGCGACGCCCGACATCTCGGGCCTGTTTTCCGACCGATGGTCCACCGGCATCGGCGAGTTCGGCCTGCTGGCCAATGCCGCCTATTCGCAGGTGGTGACCCGGTCGCAAGGCATCACCACTCCGCGGATCATGCCGTTCGCGGCCGGCGTCTATGAGGACCGGATGGTCTATATCCCCTCGGGGATCGGCTTCTCCGAGACTGACTATGACCGCAAGCGCTTCGGGATCGCCGTCGCAGGCCAGTGGAAGAGCAACGACGGTGGCCTGGTCGCGACCGCCCAGTACAATCGCTCAAGCTACAAGACGGCCTGGGTCGAGCACCAGCTCCTCAGCTACTGGACCTGGGTTGATCCGGCCAACACCAATCACTCGACGGTCTGGACCGACCCCACCCTGATCCAGTCGCCTCGCCCACTTGGGCCGACTGCACCGAATGGAACGCCCTTCACCTTCGGGGAGGATGGGCTGTTCCAGACGGGCACCATCACCGCCTCGCGTGGTGGTTGGGGGTTTGGCGGCATCGCCGACTGGGCAACCGGGGAATACGTTCCCGGATCGACCGATAATCTGGGCGTGCTACCCAATGGGCTGCCCTTGTATCAGCCGTGCCTCAATACCGATGTCACGACCGGCGGCCGCCCTTGCCGCGCGGGCTCCCCTCTGGACATTGCCACGCGGTATTCCAACGAGGACCGCGTTGTCTCCGACGCCTCGTTCAACCTCGTCTGGCAGGCCACCGACCGGCTGATGTTCAACTTCGACTATCAGCGGGTGAAGGCGACCAATTATAATTACGACATCACCTTCAACATGCGCAGCTGGGCGGACATCGGCCTGGATCTGCGCGGCGCGACTCCGCAGGTCTCGTTGCTTTCACCCTCGGGCTACAACACCACGGGCTCGGATTGGCTGACCAACCCGAACAATTACACGCCCGCCTCGGCGATGGACCATATTACCGACAGCACCGGCCAGATGGACGCGTTCCGTCTCGATGGCGGCTACAGCTTCGAGTCGCCATGGCTCTCCGAAATCCGCTTCGGCGGCCGCTATGCCAATCGGCAGCAGGAGCATCAGTGGTCCGTCTACAATTGGCAGAGCATCACCTCTGATTGGCAGACCAACCCGGCGGGCTCGGTGTTCGCGAATAGCGGCCGTAATACCACCGGACGGGATGGGGACGGCAATCCGATCCTCTTCGAGGGCTACGGTTCCCCCTATTGGGAGGTTCGTCCGTACGGGCAGCAGATCTTCGGCGGCGGTGTGATCACCAACCCGAACCTGTTGTTCATGCGTTCGGACATTCTTGCCAATCCGAACGAAACCTACAACCGCTTCAGCATCGGCGGGCAGACTGACGACGGGGGCGTCGCCTCTTCGCAGTGGAACCCGATCTGCCACCGTCCGGAGGAGATCGAGGGCAGCTGCTTCACGCCGGGTGAACTCCTCAACGTGCAGGAGAAGACCAAGTCGGGATACGTCATGGCCAAGTTCGGCGGCGACAGCGCGACGCTCGGCGGCATCAGCGTGACCGGCAACATCGGGGTTCGCTACGTCAACCTGAGCACCCGTAGCGAAGGTTCGCTGATCTACGCCGATGCGTTCACTGCAGCGGAGACACTCTGCGTTCCGCTGACCCCCGAGCAGATCGGTCAGCTTGGGCCGGGTCAATATGCAATTTCGCCGGGCTGCCTTGCGGCGGGCTCGACCTCGGATCAGTCGTTCTCGACCGGCGGCAGCCTCGCCTCGACGGTGGAGAACAAGAACGAATTCTGGCTGCCTAGTCTCAACCTCCGCTTCGGCCTGGGCGACGATCTGTTCGTGCGCTTCGCGGCATCGCGCGCGATTTCCAAGCCCGATATCGGCCTGCTGAAGAACTTCACGCAAATCCGCCGTGGCGGCCTGCCGCAGTCGGAGATCCGGGTCGGGAATCCAAACATCGTTCTCGAGGCGGGCGGCAACGCGATCGCGTATAACTATGCCTATACTGCTCAGACAGGCAATCCGCGCCTGCGGCCAATTCAGGCGGATCAGTTCGACATCTCGATTGAAAAATACGCAGGTGACGTCGGATCGTTCAGTCTCGCCGGCTTCTACAAACGGTTCCGCGACTATATCCAGAACGGCACCTTCTCCGTGCCGGTGACCAATGGCGGCGTGACGCGCGATGTCATCGTTACCGGACCGGTGAACGGCGATGGTGCCTCGATCTATGGTTTCGAAGCAGCCTTCCAGCGCTACTTCGACTTCCTGCCCGGCCTGCTCAGCGGGTTCGGCGTGCAGGCGAACTACACCTATATTAAGAACGACGGCGTCAAGAATGCACAGCTGGTGGTCGACACCACCGGCGGCAGTGCGGTTGCCCGCTCGGCGCTGTCCGGCATGATCCAGGTCGATCGCCTGGAAAATCTCTCGGATCACTCGTTTAACGCCATGCTGCTGTACGAGAAGGGGCCGGTCGGCGCCCGCCTCGCCTATAATTGGCGCTCCGAATATGTGAACTCGATCAACGATTGCTGCTTGGGCTTCCCGGTGTGGAACCAGGCGGAAGGGTTCCTCGACGCGTCGCTGCGAGTTGCGATCACGCCGAGCCTGGAGTTCAACTTACAAGGGTCGAACCTGCTCAAGACCCGGATCAAGATGAAGTCGCAGGTCAGTGGACCCACCGATGTCGATCCCGATCGTGAAGTAATGTTCCTGCCCGGCGGCCAGTTCGAGTATGATCGTCGTTTCCAGTTTGGCGTGCGCGCCAAGTTCTGACCCCTGGGGTGGTCGGGCGCCGATGTTCAAAGACATCGGCGTGTGGCGCTGTTCGGAAGGAAGAGGCATGCAACGGATCGTGATCCTGGGCGGCGGCACCGCGGGGTGGATGGCCGCGGCGGGCCTGGCGCGCACGCTGGGTACCGAAGGGCGCTCGATCACCGTGGTCGAATCCGAGGAGATCGGCACGATCGGCGTCGGCGAGGCGACGATCCCGTTGATCGAGACCTTCCACCAGATCCTCGGGATCAGCGCGCTCGACGTGCTGCGCAACTGCGAGGCAACCTTCAAGCTTGGCATCGAGTTCGTCGATTGGGGCCGGCGCGGCGAGCGCTATCTGCACCCGTTCGGGCCGATAGGTGCCGACCTCAACGGCGTCGGCTTTTTGCAACATTGGCTGCGTCACCGTGCCGAAGGCGGTGCGGGTGCCTATATCGACTATAATCTCGAAAGCCGCGCCGCGATGGCGGGGCGGTTCGGGATGACCCCGCTGCGCCAGCCCGGTGAGCAGCAGCTCCACTTCGCCTTTCATTTTGACGCGGCGCTCTATGCCGCGATGCTGCGGCGCTATTCCGAGCGGCTCGGGGTGACTCGCGTCGAGGGGATGGTGCAGGAGGTGCGGCGCGACGGCGAAACCGGCGAGGTCACCGCGCTGGTGCTGCGCGACGGGCCCGAGATCGCCGGCGACTTCTTTCTCGATTGCTCGGGATTTCGCGGGCTGCTGATCGAGCAGACGCTCGGCGCGGGCTATGACGATTGGAGCGAATGGCTGCCGTGCAACCGGGCGGTGGCGGTGCAGAGCGGGCGGCTCTCTCAACTGTCGCCGTTCACCCGCTCGACCGCACTTGATGCCGGCTGGCAGTGGCGGATCCCGCTCCAGCACCGCACCGGTAACGGCCATGTGTTTTGCGACGCCTTCCTTTCCGAAGACGAAGCGAGCGCAACGCTACTGGCGCGGCTCGACGGCCCCGCGACGATCGAACCGCGAATGCTGCGCTTCGTCACGGGGCGGCGGCGCAAAAGCTGGGACCGCAACGTCGTCGCGCTCGGACTGGCGGGCGGCTTCGTCGAGCCGCTCGAGAGCACGTCGATCTACATGGTCCAGTCGGCGCTCGCCAAGCTGATGGCGATGTTCCCGCGCGGCGAACGCGCGCACCCGGCGACGGTCGCGCGCTTCAACGCGATGATGGCGACCGAATGGGAGCGGGTGCGCGACTTCATCATCGCGCATTACAAGGTCACCGAGCGCGACGACACGCCGTTCTGGGCCCACTGCCGCAACATGGCGGTGCCCGACAGCCTGGCCGAGCGGCTCACCCTCTTCGCCGAGGAGAGCCTGTTCATCGAGCAGCCGCACGATCTGTTCAAGGAGCCGAGCTGGGCTTCGGTGCTGATCGGGCAGGGGATGATGCCCAAGCGCCACCACCCGGTCGCTGACGCGGCGCCGCTCGAGGCGCTCGACACCCAGCTTGGCCGGATGCGGAAGGCCGTCGCCGCGCGGCTTGCCGGGCTACCTGACCACGCCGCCTATATCGATCAATGCATCAGCAAGGCTGCCGCGTGACGCAGCGGCCGGACGCTCCCTCCAGTACAGGTCCATCCATGTCCAAGCGCACGCTTTCGGCCTCCTTCCTTACCCTCGGGCTGCTGCTCGCCGCCGCGTCGCCAGCTGCGGCGCAGACCAAGGCGGCCGCCGATCCCCTCGCGCCGACCGGGCGCTGGAGCCTGCCCGAGCGCAAGCAGGGGCTGACTCCGCCAATGGGGTGGAGCTCGTGGAACGCGTTCCGCACCGAAGTCGACGAGGCGAAGGTGATCGGCTCGGCGCAGAAGCTGGTCGATAGCGGGCTCGCCAAGCTCGGCTATGTCTATGTCAATGTCGACGACGGCTGGTGGCTCAAGCGCCGCACGAGCGACGGGCGGATGCAGATCCGCACCAAAATCTTTCCCTCAGCAGCGGGTAAGGGCGGCAACACCAGCTTCCGTCCGTTCGTCGACCGGATCCATTCGGTGGGGCTCAAGGCCGGGCTCTACAGCGATATCGGCCGCAATGCCTGTTCGCAGGCCTATGACCTCCACTCGCCCAATCTGCCCGAGGGCACCACCGCCGAGCGCGAAGTCGGGCTATTCGGGCATGTCGACCAGGACGTCGCGCTCTACTTCCGCGAATGGGGGTTCGACTATCTCAAGGTCGATGCCTGCGGGATCAACGTCTATGCGCCCGGCAGCGCGATCGTGAAGCAATATGCCTACACTCCGGTCACGCCGCTGATCGACCAGGCCTCGATCAACCGCACCGACGTTCCGGCGGTGCGCGGGCTCTATGAAGCAGTCGGCGCGGCGCTGGCGCGGCATAATCCCGACGGCGACTATATCTTCTCGCTATGCGCCTGGGGAAGCGCCGATGTCCGCAGCTGGGGCAAGCAGGTCGGCCATATGTGGCGCACCAGCGGCGATATCACGCCAAACTGGACGCGGATGCTACACAATTTTGACAGCGCCTCGACCCGCGCGCTCTATGCCAAGCCGGGCGCGTGGAACGACCCCGACATGCTGTTCGTCGGCCATGGCGATTTCGATGAGCGCCATCTGATCGAGGCGCAGTCGCACTTCGCCTTATGGGCGATCATCAACGCGCCGCTGCTGATTGGCTACGACCTGCGCAACGCGCCGCAAAGCCTGATGGATATCTGGAGCAACGCCGACATCGTCGCGGTGAACCAGGACAAGGGCGGTCACCAGGGCGTGATCGCCTATGCCAGCGACGACGTGCAGATCATCGTCAAGACGCTGAGCGGCGGTCGCAAGGCGGTCGCATTGTTCAACCGCGGGCAAGGCCAGGCGCAGGTCGACCTGACCGCCGCTCACCTCAAATTCGCCGACAACGCGCCGATCAATCTGCGCAACCTGTGGGACAAGTCGACGCTGGCGCCGTTCAAGGGCGAGACGCGCTTCACCCTGGCGCCGCGCCAGACTTTGATCTTCGAGGCGACCGGCGAGCGCCGCCTGGCCGATGGCGTCTATCTCTCCGAGATCCCCGGCGACATCAACGTCGCCACCGACGGGATCGTCGCGCCCGAAGCCGATCCGGTGGTGCATCGCATGATGGGCCAGTGGAGCGGCACGCGCGACAATGGCGAGCGGCCGATCTACGCCGGCTGGGGCGGGGCGCAGGCAGATGCCACCCCCTACGATCAGGCGCTTCAGATCGCCGGGCGGCGCTTCGATACCGGGATCGGCATCCTTGCCCGCTCGCGGTTGGAGATCCGCAATACCAGCGGGCGCAAGCGCTTCGAGGCGCTGGTCGGGGTCGACGACTCAACTCGCAATACCAAGGACCAGGCGCGCTTCCGGGTCTACGGGGACGGGCGCCTGCTTGCCGAGAGCGCGCCGATGCGCTTCGGCGATGCCGCGCGGCCGCTCAGCGCCGATATTAGCGGAGCGAAGCTGGTCGAGATCGTCGTGACGGCGGAGGGTAGCGCCAGCGACCTGCCGCTCGTCACGACGTGGGCCGAGGCGGCGCTGCGCTGATGCGTGGGTCAGGTGCAATGCGCCGGGCGGCGCTGGCGCTGCTCGCCGCCACGGGAGCGGTCGGGCACGCCGGTGCGCAAGAGGGGGTGGAGGCCCGCTTCGCCCCGAGCGAGGCGCCGCTGGCCAACCCAGAGCGCGGCTTCTACCGCGCGAGCCGGGGCGATCTCGACCGGATCGATCCGGCGTTCCTCGATGCTGCCTATCTTGACGGCTATCGGCTGATCTATGCGCGGATCAATCTCGAGCCGTATCGGACCGCGCCGCTGCCCGCCGACTTTTTGGGCCGCCTCGAGACCGGATTTGCCGCTGCTCGCCGCGCTGGGGTCAAATTGATCGTCCGTGCGGTGTACAATTATCCCCGCGGCGAGACCGAGTATCGCGATGCCAAGGATGCGGCGCTGCCGATGGTGCTGCGCCATCTCGCGCAGCTCAAGCCGGTGCTCCAGGCCAATGCGGACGCGATCGCATTCGTGCAGGCGGGTTTTGTCGGGGCGTGGGGCGAGTGGCACACCTCGTCCAACGGGCTGACCGAACCGGCGGCGCGCGGCGCGATCAAGGACGCGCTGCTCGACGCTGCGCCGGCCGACCGCTTCGTTCAGTTCCGCTACCCGCCCTATATTCGCGACTGGGCACCCGAGCTGCCGACGCCCGCAACCACGATCGCGCAGGGGTTCCGGATCGGCTTCCATAACGACTGCTTCCTCGCCAGCCAGACCGATGTCGGCACGTTCAGCGAGGATGCGGGCACGCGTACGGCCGAGCACGCCTATCTCGACCGGCTCGGCGAGGTCGCTCCGTTCGGCGGCGAGACGTGCAACCCCGCCGACGATCCCGGCGCGACGCCACGAACGGCGTGCGCGGACATTCTTCGCGAAGGCGCGCGGTACAATCTGACCTATCTCAACGCCGATTATTATCGCCGCTTGTTCCACGAAGCGTGGGCGCGCGGCGGCTGCCACGAGGCGGTCGCGGCGAAGATGGGATACCGGCTGGCGCTGGTTTCGGTCGCACATCCGGCGCAGGCCGTAGCGGGGGGCGGCTTCCGCCTCGACCTGACGGTTCGCAACGACGGCTGGGCGCGGCCGTTCAATCCGCGCGTGCCCGTGCTGATCCTGCGCAACCGTGCGGACGGCGCGCTGGTGCGCCTGAACGGCGATGTCGATTTGCGCGGATGGTTGCCGGGGGAGAGCAAGGCGCTGCCGCTCGCAACGACGCTGCCGCGCCTGATGCCGCGCGGAACCTATGATCTACTGGTCGCCTTTCCCGATCCCGGCGCGCGCCTCGCGAACGATTCGCGCTACGCGGTTCGGCCTGCGAACGCCGACGATAGTGGCAAGGCGCAGGGCTGGGATGCCGCGCTCGGCGCCTTTCGCACGGGAACGCGCGTCGATGTGCGCTAATCCGGTGAAAGGCGACCCGATGACATCACCGCACCCTCTGGCACGCAGCTTCGCGGCGTTCCTGTTCGACATGGACGGCACGCTGCTCGACAGCACCACCGTCGCCAATCGCGTGTGGCGCGACTGGGCGGAGGGCCATGGGCTCGACGCGGAGCAGGTCATCGCGGTGCTGCACGGGGTGCGCGTTCGCGACACGGTGCAGCGCTTCGCTACCGGTGCGATGGACGTGAATCGGGAAGCCGAGCGCATCACCGCGGCCGAGATTGCGCAAGTGGACGGGATTGCCGAGATCGCGCAGGCGCGGGCCTTTCTCGAAAGCCTGCCACACGATCGCTGGGCTGTCGTCACCTCGGCCCCACGGGCCCTGGCGACCCGGCGGATTGAAGCTGCGGGGCTTCCGTCACCGCCGCTCCTGGTGACGGCCGAGGACATCGTCAACGGCAAGCCCGCGCCCGATTGCTACATCGCCGCGGCCAAGGCACTCGGCGTCGAGATCCGCGACTGCCTGGTTTGGGAAGACGCCCCTGCCGGCATCGCCGCCGCCGAAGCCGCCGGAGCGACTGTCATCGTCGTCGAAGCAACGCATGCCGATCCAGACAATGCCGGGCGGCTGCGCATCACCAATTTCTGCGGTCTGTCGTGCAGTGCGGATGCCGACGGCATGCTCCGGCTCTACGGCGCCAGCCAGGCCCGGGGCCCGTCGCCCGACTGCATTGAATCTGGCAAGATGAGCGAAGGGCGGCTTACCGCGTGATTTCACTTGAAAGCCGCCGGTTTCCTTTCGGCCCAGTTCCGGACGTAACCGGTCGGCTGAAGAGCGCGGGTGCAACCAAGAACGTCGCCTTCTGGGTCATTTCGATCAAGAGGCTAATGTGAACGGATGGCAGCTTACGGGAAGCAGGGGTGGAGCTCGGAGCGGCAGCTACTGGCGCATTGCAGCCGGACGCCTTCGCGCTGATCGAATGACCGGTTCTGGCGGAAGCTGCCGTTCAGAGCTCAATCGGCGAACGACGCATTCTGGTCGCGAACTGCCGTGCGTACGCTCGGATCGCGATCAAAGCGGAGGCGCTTTCCCTGCGAGAAGCCGTTGAGTCGGTACCGCGGGTATCGACAAGGCGCCACAAAGTGACTTCAGTGTGCCGATGAAGATCGCGACAAGAGTTAGCGGGAACGTCCATCAGGTGCCACGGGATGCTTGATTTTACCCGGATCATCGCCGGCGTTGCCGGTCAGCGTGAGACGTTCGAGGAATTAGTTTGCCAGATCGCCAGGCGCGTGCCGCCGAACGGAAGCGCCGAGTTCCGACGGATCCATGGCGCGGGGGGCGACGGCGGGGTGGAAGCCGTCTGGCTGCTGAAGAACGGCGAGGAAGTTGGATATCAGGCCAAGTACTACGTCACCTCCGCCGGCATCGACTGGGCCGCGATCGACAATTCGGTCGAGACCGCGCTTTCGACCCACCCGGCCATGACGACGATGCACATCGCCATCGCTTGCTCTCTCACCGGACCTACGAAGCGGCGAACCAAGGCGGGCGCGCCCACCGCGAACGGCTGGAGCGATTGGGATGCGCACCGGACCCAGTGGACCTCCAATGCGGTGGCCCTAGGGCGGGTGGTCGAGTTCGTCCCCTGGACTGCTCCCGACTTGGAGGAACTGCTCACCAGACCGGAGACGATCGGGCTCTCAGACTATTGGTTCGGCGCGATCGAACTGACGCCAAAGCGGCTTGCGGCGGAATGCCAACGAACCGTCGACGCACTAGAGGAACGATACCATCCCGAGGATCACGTCGATGTTTCAACTCGGTCTGTCTTCGACGGGCTGCTGCACAACTCGGCCCTCGGTCAGACCATCGCGACCACGCGTGCAACTCTCGTCGATGTACGAAGACTCGGCCGTAGACCGGCCCTGCTCGACAGCGCCTACGGCGCGCGATTGGATACGGTCGACGCGCTGGTTACGAAGCTGATCGACAGCATGGCGCAGCCTCCCGGCCCGCGCGACGCAGCAGCATACTCCGGCTGGGAGAGCACCGCACTCGAACTGCGGAAGCTACTGTTCGAGTCGATCCAAGCCGACGGTGACCTCCTGAGCAAGGCCGAGGACAAGACTAAGGCCACTCCGTTCGATGAGGCGACGCCGACTCCTATCGAGGAAGGTTATGACCGAGCGTCCCTCGACTATCATCTCCACGGCCTACGAAAATTGCAGGACGCCGTCGGCGACGTACTGCAACTGACCGCGTCCAGCGCGTGCAGGGCCGATGCGACACGCTTCGCCCTGCTCGACGGGAGAGCAGGCTCGGGCAAATCGCACCTCATCGCCTCCGAGATCGAGCGCGCGCTGGCAAGCCGCGCGCCGGCGCTATTCATGATCGGGACGGATTTCACCACTCACGGCACGCCCGAGAACCAGATGCTCGCGCACTTCGAATGGGGCCAGTCCACCTTCGACAAGATGCTGGGTGCGCTGTCGGCCCGGGCCGAGGCGGAAGGGACACGGGGACTTGTCGCGATCGACGCGCTCAATGAAGGTGCCGGTGCGGCGCTCTGGAGGAGCACGCTGCAGGGGTTTGCGCGACGGGTGCTTGCGTTTCCCAATCTGGCGCTGTGCGTGTCATGCCGGCGCGAATATTTGGACCACCTGATCATGCCCGCGGTCGCGCAGATGGCGACGACCGTCGAGATCGCGGGCTTCGAGACCCCCGCCGACATCGAGCGGGCCGCGCGCGTCTACATGGACAAACGCGGGATCGTACGCCCGGCAACGCCTTGGCTAAACCCCGAATTCTCCAATCCCTTGTTTCTGCGGACAACGTGCCTTGCGCTCCAGGCCGAGGGGCGTACCGCTTTCCCCCGCGGGATGCGGGGCACCAGCGAGGTGCTGAACTTCTACTTGACGTCGACCGGTCGGCATCTCGGCACGAGTTATGACGGTAGCGATGTACTTGTCGGAGCGCTGCGCTCGGCCGTGCTGGCGCTGGCGACGTCCATGGGGGACGCGATGCGGGACAGCGTCCCGCGCGGCGACGCGCACCGCATCGTCGAGCAGGCGTTCGAGGGGTTCGCCCCTCCAGCGAGCAAGACCTGGCTCGAGACCCTGCGCTTCCGAGGGCTGCTCAGATACGATCCCGACCCACACACCGACACCAAGGATCCGCTCGCGGTCCCTGTCGACGTGGTCCGCTTCTCGTTCCAGCGGTTCGGCGACCATCTCGTGGCCCGCGCACTGCTCGAAGGGGTGCCATCCCCCGCTGGCCTGTTCGATCCCGGCGGCAAGCTCGCCTTTCTCCTCGCGCAATATGGTGTCGCCTACGAGTGGAGCGGGCTGTTCTACGCGCTCTTCCTGCATTTCGCCGACCGCTATGGCGTGGAACTAGTCGATGAGCTGCCGGGCGGACTCGACGATTGGTGGGATAAGTGGCCGGTGGAGGACGCCTTCGTCGACAGCATCCGCTGGCGTTCGCCAACGGCCTTCTCCGATCGGACGCTCGAACTGCTCAACCGCCTCAGCCGACATGAGGAGGACATCACCGCGCTGCTGGTCGAACTCGCGGTCATCGAGGATCACCCCTGGAACGTCGAGCTCCTCCACCGCAACCTCATCTCGCGAACCATCGCCGAGCGCGACGCATTTTGGACAGTCGCGATCAACGCCGCCCATGACGATCCTGGTCACCCACTCGTCCGCCTCACGGATTGGAGCCTGAATTCAGGCGTCGGCCAAGCCTCCGACGCTACCTTGGGCCTCGCGCTAGTGACCCTTGCCTGGAGCTGCGCCAGCACGAGCGCCCGCATCCGCGACACGGCGTCGAAAGCGGTTCTCTCGGTCCTCGCGACCCGCCCCGTGCTTGCCGCGCCGTTGTTCGAGCGGTTCACCGGCTGCGACGATCCTTACGTCGTGGAACGGCTCTACGCCGCGCTGTACGGAGCAGCGCTGAGGACGCTGGATCCCGCCACCCTAAGCAAATTCGCGAGCGTTGCCTGGAGCAACTGCTTCGAGGGCACCCCCCCGGTTCACCTGCTTGCCAGGGACTATGCGCGCGGCACCATAGAACTGGCCGTATCGGCGGGCTTGTGCGATCCATCCATCGATCTAGCGCGCTGCCGCCCGCCTTGCGGATCGACAGCACCCAGCTTCAACGTCACGAAGTCTCGCGTCGACGCCCGCGGCGAGCGGGTTGGCGCGCGTTCGATCCTGAGTTCCTGTTACGACGGCCTAGCCGACTTCGGCCGCTACGTCTTGGAAGGACGCGTGCATCGCTTTTCGGAAGCTCGCCTGTCCGGGCCGCGTCCGGTGACGGCCGAAGAAAGCGGGGAGGCATTCTTTCAGGAGATCGTCGCCGGCCGGAGCGACGTCGAAAGCGCGTTCTCTGAGCTCCGTGCCGCCTATGCAGAAAGGCGCGTCAGCTTCGATCGCGACTCTTTTAAGGTAATCGTCCCTCCCGCCGACCGTCGCCGGATCGTCTGCGCGACGGCATCGCTCCTGGCGCTCCTGACGCCGGCGCAGCGCAGGCGCTACGCGGCCGAGGCGAACGCTTGGGTGACGGGAAGCGGTGGCCACGAGTGGATCATCCCAGGAAAGGGCAAGGGCGCGAAATTCGATGCGCAGAAATGCAAGGTCTGGGTAGCTAACCGAGCGCTTTCGTTCGGCTGGACGGCGGATCGCTTTCCTTGCGACCGATCTTTCCGGAAGAAGCGAGCGGGGCGGTCGTATCGAGCGGATCGGCAAGAAGTATCAACGGATCGCCATGATGGAACTGCTGGCGCGCCTGGCCGACAATTTCTGGATGAAGCCGCAATGGGGAAGCGGTGCCGCGATCTACGACAATCCGCTCGACGTCGAGTTCACCCGCGACCTCGAACCTTCGATCATGCCTGCCGACCAGGAGGTGACGACGCGAGCCGATCTGCCGCAGGTCCCGCCACTCGTCTGCGAACCGCTGCCGGTCGAGCGGAGGGGCGACTGGGTGGCGGATCCGGGCCTGCCTAGCAGCCGTCTCGCCCTGGCGACATGCCGTGACGTTAGCGAGCCGGGCTGGCTGACCCTCTATCGCTACGCAGGACACGACATCGACGCCGAACAAGAGGACCGGCACTTGGATGCGCCGTGGCTCCAGAGCGACTTCCACTCCCTCGCCGCCGTCCTCCTCTCTCCTGACGACAGGGCGCGCCTGATCAAAGACGCGGTCGCCGACGCATACGACTTCCACGAATGGCTTCCGGGCCAGACGACCGACGGTCCCTACATCGGCGAGCTGGCGCGACGCGACACGTGGCGCGATGAACCGTGGACGACACTCGACGCTCGCCTGATCGGAAAGGCCTGCAGCTACAGGGGTATACGGCCCATCGCAGACTTCCTCTGGGAGAGCCATCTCGACGGAAGCCTGCCCAACGGGTTCTCCCGGCACGTGCCGATACCCTGGTTGATCCGTGGTCTGGGACTCACGGCGGATACGAATAACCTCGGCGTCTTCCTCGATGCGAAAGGAGTACCGACGATCGTCACGGGGAGTGCCAGGGGTGGCGATCGGGGCAGTTACGTCCTTGTCCGCCGCGACCCCTTCCTAGACTTGGCACGGAAGAACGACCTCGAGCCGATTTGGACGGTGATCGGCGAACGCCGTGCGACAACGCTCAAGAGAAAACGGCACCCAGATATCCGCGTCCGCTACAATGGATTGCTGTGGTTGGACGGCAAAGCGGAGGAGCATGTACACTGGCCGCACAACGATTAGGTGCGCTCCTTTGGCCAGCGTCTTGAGGTGTAGAGGACAATATTAGCAAACGGCAGGTTACGAACTTGCGGCGGGTCAGCCTGAATGACCGAAGCTGGAGCGCCTTGCTGACGATCCGCTTCAGGGCGCCCCATCGACAGCTTCTGTCACGAGGAGACGTTCGCGGCTGCTGATCTGAACGACCGGTTCTGGTCGATTACCGCCGCGAACGAACTGCGAATCGTCGAAGAACATTGCGGTCGTTCCTGATCCTTCCGGAAGATATCGGCATCCGCTTGGAGCCGACATCTCCCAGCGCCCAACCGTTGTCAGTATGCATAGCCCAAAGCAGGTATTCCTCACGAGATAAGCGCGCTCGTCAGCCTGTGCTCTAGCCGCGGCGCTTTGCCGAGCCTTCTTGGCCTTTCGCGCGTTGGGTGAGGCGCGATCGACAGTCTGAAGCGGCAGCGCATTCTTCCCTGATTTCCGAGGACAACATATGGATCAGCATCCCGCCATCTTAGCGGATCGCGTTGCGGTAATCACGGGCGCCGCGAGCGGCATCGGCCTTGCAGTTGCTCAGAGGCTCGGTACCGCCGGCATGCGCCTCGTGATTGCCGACATAGACGAGGACCAGCTGGCCTTTGCTGCGGATGATCTCCGGGGGCAAGGCGTTGACGTGCATTCGGTGCCCACCGATGTCAGCGACCGAGATCAGGTCGAGGCGCTCAAACAGGCCGCCGATGCACTCGGCCCCGTCTCGCTGCTGATGAACAATGCAGGTCGCGAGGGCGGCGGCGGCATCCTCGCGGGGTCGGACGTTTGGGAGCGCACGATGGCAACCAACCTGATGGGTGTGGTTTACGGCGTGCAGCAGTTCCTTCCCGGCATGATCGCGGCGGATTGGCCTTGCGCGATCGTCAACACGGGCTCCAAGCAGGGCATCACTCTTCCGCCCGGAGACACGGCGTACAACGTCAGCAAGGCCGGTCTGAAGGCGCTCACGGAGTCGCTCGCGCACGACCTGCTCGAGACAAGGGGCCGGGTGAGCGCCCATCTGCTGATCCCCGGCTTCACCTACACCGGCTTCACCAAGCGTCGCGGCGTCGCGGAGAAGCCCGCAGCGGCATGGACGGCCGAGCAGGTCGCCGACTTCATGCTCGCGGGCATGGCACAGGGCGACTTCTACATCCTGTGCCCGGACAACGACGTCACCCGCGAGATTGACGAGCGCCGGATCGCCTGGGGCGCAGGCGACATCATCGAGAACCGTCCGGCGCTATCGCGTTGGCATCCAGATCATGCCGAAGCGTTCAAGGCGCACATGGAAGGGGGTGCGGCATGAAGGTGGGTTTCGTTGGCCTCGGCCGAATGGGCAGCGCCATGGCCACCAACCTGCTCAAGGCTGGGCATGAGCTGGCGGTGTGGAATCGCACGCCGGGGAAGGCCGACGCACTGGTCGACGCGGGTGCCCGCCGAGCAATCTGCCCGGCCGATGCGGCTGACGGTGATGTTATCATGACGATGCTTGCTGACGACGCAGCCGTGGAAGCGGCGGTCTACGGACAAGATGGTATTCTCGGCGGCCCCGCGCTTCACGTTTCGCACAGCACGATCAGCGTGGCGCTTGCCGACCGGCTCGCAGCGGATCACACGGGCGAGGGCGGCTTTGTCTCGGCTCCTGTGTTCGGGAGACCCGTGGCGGCTGAAGCAGGCAAGCTGTTCGTTGTCGCCGCAGGCGCTGCCGAGCATGTCGATTCGTGCGAGCCGCTCTTCATGGCGATCGGGCAGCGCGTGTTCCGGGTCGGCACGACGCCCTCGGCAGCGAACCTGGTGAAGCTCAGCGGTAACTTCATGATCATGTCCGCCGTCGAAGCCATGGCCGAGGCGATGACGCTCGCAGAGAAGGGCGGCGTCGACCGGGCGACCCTGCTCGAGGTACTGACGGGAACCCTGTTCGGTGCCCCAGTGTACCAAACCTATGGCGATATCCTCGTCGAAGACCGCTTTCGCCCGGCGGGTTTCGCAGCGCCTCTGGGGCTGAAGGACATGAACCTCGTCGACGCGGCGGCAACGGCCTCGCGCGTGGCGATGCCGGTGCTCGGCGTCATCCGCGATCATTTGCGCGCGGCGATCGCCCAAGAAGGCGAAGACATCGACTGGGCAAGCGTAGCAATGGCTGTGCGGCGGGCTGCCGGGATGAGCTGAATGCTCCGCGTGCTGTGTTCCAGACATCCGTGCTCCATCAGCGCGGTGGCCCCTGCCTGGCTGAGCCGACGAAGGCGGCAGATCGTCCGCCAACAACGCTTCGCCGATGGCAGGGCTACGCAACTCTAGACGGTCACGTGTGTTGGCACGACTTACAACCGCATCGCTGCACCCGCACCAGATCTGCGTCTCGTGGCGGACGATGCGGCCCCAGATAGGAACGACACCATGAAGATGCGCAAGCTCGGCTCCCAGGGCCTCGAAGTCTCAGCCCTCGGCCTCGGCTGCATGGGCATGTCGGAATTCTACGCCGGGCGGGACGATGCCGAGTCGATCGCCACGATTAACCGTGCGCTCGATCTCGGCGTTACCTTCCTCGATACGGCCGACATGTACGGCGTGGGTGCCAATGAAGAGCTGGTCGGCCGCGTGGTGCGCGACCGGCGGGAGTGGGTCGTCGTCGCCACCAAGTTCGGCAACGTGCGCGGCGACGACGGGAGCTTTCGCGGGATCAACGGGCGCCCCGACTATGTTCGCCAGGCCTGCGACGCCAGCCTGAAGCGCCTGGGGCTCGACGTGATCGATCTCTACTATCAGCACCGAGTCGACCCCGATGTGCCCATCGAGGAGACGGTGGGCGCCATGGCGGAGCTCGTAGCGGCGGGCAAGGTCAAGTATCTGGGACTTTCCGAGGCGGCGCCGGCAACCGTGCGCCGGGCACATGCGGTTCACCCGATCACCGCCTTGCAGACGGAATATTCGCTCTGGAGCCGCGATCCGGAGGACGAGATCCTGCCGACCGTGCGCGAGCTCGGGATCGGCTTCGTTCCCTACAGCCCGCTGGGGCGAGGCTTCCTGACCGGGCAGTTCAAGAGCCCCAACGACCTGCCAGCCGACGACTACCGGCGGAATGCCCCGCGCTTCCAAGGCGAGGCGTTCGGCAAGAACCTCGACCTGGTGGCGGCGATTGAGGGAATGGCTGCGAACAAGGGCTGCACGCCCGCGCAACTAGCTCTCGCATGGGTGCTGGCCCAGGGCGAAGACATCGTGCCGATCCCCGGCACCAAGCGCCGCAAATATCTCGAGGACAATCTCGGCGCGCTTGAGGTGATGCTGAGCGGAGCCGACCTCGCCCGAATTGATGAGGTGCTGCCGCCCGGCGCGGCGGCCGGCACCCGCTATGCCGCCCCGCAGATGGCGGCGCTTAACCGATGAGCGTCGCATTCGCCGGCCGATCGAGCGCACAATGGCGTTGTTTAGCGGTCAGAGCGAATACATTTACACCGTGGCCCGATTGTATGTGTCCCGTCACGTCCCGCTATAGCTATGTCGGGATTGTCACCAACGGGAGGAGCATACAGGATGCGCGCCATAGCCTATCGCAAGCCCGGAGCGATCGACCGGCCTGATGCACTGATCGATCTGGATCTCCCGCGTCCCGTTCCGGGCGGTCGGGACATCCTGGTCGCTGTGCAGGCGGTGTCGGTGAACCCCGTCGACACCAAGGTCCGTGCCGGCGCGGAACCGTTTGAGGGCCGATCGGAGCGCATCCTGGGATGGGATGCGGCCGGCGTCGTTGAAATGGTGGGTCCGGATGTCACGCGGTTCAGGGTTGGCGATCCGGTTTTTTATGCCGGCAACATCGCGCGCGACGGCAGCAACGCCGAGTATCAGCTCGTCGACGAACGCATCGTCGGTCACCGGCCGAAGAGTCTTGGCGCAGCGGAGGCCGCGGCACTGCCGCTCACCGCTATTACCGCCTGGGAGACGTTGTTCGACCGACTACGCGTCAATGACAAGCCTTCTGGCGGCGCGGCCACGATCCTGATCATCGGCGGCGCTGGTGGGGTCGGCTCGATCGCAATCCAGATTGCCCGCGCGCGCACCGACCTGACGGTCATCGCCACTGCCTCTCGGCCCGAGACCCGGGATTGGGTCCGTGCACTGGGCGCGCACCACGTGATCGATCACCGGCAGGCGCTTGCTGGCCAGGTGGACGCGCTCGGCTTGGGCGCGCCGGCGTTCGTCTTCTCCACGACGCACACCGATCGGCACCTGGCCGATATTGCCCAACTCATCGCGCCGCAGGGCCGCTTCGCCCTAATCGATGACCCCTCGAGCCTGGATGTGGTCTCGTTCAAGCGCAAAGCAGTGTCGATCCATTGGGAATTGATGTTCACACGACCGCTGTTCGACACACCCGACGTGGGCGAGCAAGGCCGCCTGCTCGACACCGTCGCCGACCTGGTCGATGCCGGCGCGATCCGCACAACGTTGACCGAGCGGCTATCGCCGATCAATGCCACGAACCTGATCGCCGCCCACCGCCAGCTCGAGAGCACGACTACGCGGGGGAAGATCGTCCTTGAGGGCTGGGAGGCCGACATTGATTGATGCCGTGGTCCATGTGGTCGCTCGCCTTGTTCCCCTGCCCGGCAAGGCCGCCGATCTCGCCGCAGCGGTTGGGGCGATCATACCCGAGGTGCGCCGTGAACCTGGGTGCCTCACCTATGCTGCACATGAGAGCCGCGACGAGCCCGGCGTCATTGTGATGATCGAGTCCTGGGCAGATCAGGCCGCACTCGACGCCCACATGCAGGCGCCAGCTTTCACTAGCCTTGCGGCGCGGTTCAACACGCTGCTGGCCGGGCCACCGGCAGTGGAGCGCTTGCGGCGGATCGATTGATGCGAGCCTGGGTCCGGGCACCCCAGCCAGTCCCGCGCGCGGCCTGCATCTAGGTGATTACCCTGTCGTCCGCCCCATTCTCGTTCGGACCGCCGCCTTTCTGGCACCGGCCGGGGTTCTAAAAAACGCGGAACGCCGGGCCCTGTGATAATTGGTCCCGGCAGTCGTGCGTGTGGAATTGACCAAATTGACCTCGCCACAGGCGACGAGGCCAATCATGACGCTCAGGCGGAGCGATATCGCTCCAGCCAGTGGGCGTAGGGTGCAGGAAGGACCCAGGCGGGCTTGTCGATGCCGAGCTTGCGCGCGGCGGCGTAGGGCCAATGCGGATCCGCAAGTAGCGGGCGACCGAGCATGACGAGATCGACCTGCCCGTTTGCCACCAGTGCGTTCGCCTGCTCGGCGTCGCTGATGTACCAACTGGTCGAAACCGGCAGGCCTGTTTGCTGTCGGACACGCTCGGCGACCGGGGCCATGAAATTAGCGCCCCAAGGGATTTCGGCATTCGGCGTCGAGAAGCTGACCGAGACATCGACGAAGTCGAGCCCCGCAGCCTTGAACTGCCGGATGAGGCCGATCGATTGTGCCAGCGTCTCCTCATCGCGGCCGTCGAATTCAATGACCCCGAAACGCGCAGTAAGGGGGCGGTCCTTCGGCCAGACCTCGCGCACGGCCGCCAGTGTCTCGATCAGGAAACGGCCGCGGTTCTCCGGGCTGCCGCCGTACCCGTCGGCGCGCTGATTGGCGTGATCTGACCAGAAGCTCTGGGCGAGATAGCCATGCGCGAAGTGGAGCACGAGCCATTCGAACCCGAGGTCGCGGGCGCGCCTGGCGGCGGCGACGAAGTCGCTGCGGACACGGACAATGTCATCGACGGTCATCTCCCTCGGCACGCGTGGCAGGTCGCCGCCAAATGCCAGCGGAGAGGGCGAGATCGTTTCCCATCCACGCGGATCGCCCTCAGGAATGTGATTATCGCCTTCCCAAGGCCGATTTGCGCTCGCCTTGCGACCGGCATGCCCGATCTGGATGCCGGGCACCGCGCCCCAGCGCTTGATCGATTCGACGACGGGACGCAGCTTCTCCGTCTGCGTGTCGTTCCACAAGCCGAGGTCTGCAGGCGTGATCCGCCCCTCCGGCGCAACCGCCGTCGCCTCCACTACGACCAGCCCTGCGCCGCCGCGAGCCAGGCCTTCGTAATGGACGCGGTGCCAGTCGTTCACCTCGCCGTCCTTGGCCATGTACTGGCACATGGGCGAAACGGCGATGCGGTTGCGCAACGTGGCGCTCTTCAGGGCATACGGGTCAAATAACGTAGGCACGCGCGATCTCCGGCGGGAAAAGCAGGCGAGCGGAGTAGTCGTTCTATTGTTCGACTACAAGCGTACAATGGTGCGGCCTACCGACCTGTGCTATCGACCGTCCGGTGAAAGGCATCTCCCACCCCGCCCTCGACGATATCTCACTGGAGAACGTGTGCCAGGCACTCACCGATCCCGTTCGGATCGAAATCGTCGGTCGCTTGGCTAAGATGTCCGAGGCGACCTGCTCCGTGCTCAACGCCGGCCGTCCGAAATCGAGCATGTCCCATCACTACCGCGTCCTCCGCGATAGCGGGCTGATCTGCACCCGGACCAGAGGCACCACGCACTTCAACGCGCTCCGCCGCGCCGAGCTGGACGCGCGCTTCCCCGGACTGCTCGACGCGCTGTTGAAGGCGATGGCTGTGGATGCCGACGGAGAGGCGAAGTACGAGGCAAGCCCGCGGTCATCAACGATCCCAATCTGATCCCGAGCGGCGGACCGTTAGCCACATTTCAAGCCTTTTCTCTGCGTGTAACCGCACATCTGGAAGATTGGCGGCTTTCGAGAATAGCCGGTGACAGGCGGTGCTTCGTGAACCGGCACTGCTGTCTGACCTCTTAATGGAAAGCCAGTGGCCGGTTTGGGGGTGAGCAGACGTTCCCGGGCCATCGGGACGTGGCTGAAAGTGGTCGTTAGCGGCCGCATCCTGTCCGAAGGCTACGTCTTCGGCGCTCCCAAGAGCGGACGGCCGGTAAACCACCTTCTCCAGCATGGCAGCTCCGCCCCCCTAAGATGCCGCCCGAACGGGGTCGCAAGGGGTATGAATGAGTGCAGGTATCGGAAAGAGCGCTCGCTCTTATGGGGCAACAAAGGACTCCGAACAGCCATCTCGCCAGCGGGACCTCTGCCAAGCGTTCGAGCTCGTCGATCAACGCCACAAGGGTCTGGCATCCCATCCTGATGGAAAACCCATGGCACAGAGGTCGCTGGTTGGATGCTGATTGAGCAACGTCGTAAGCTCATCTCGCCAGACAGATGTCGGATCTACCTGTCGCAGCAGGTAAACGATCAGGACCAGAGCGTTGTAGAGTTGGGCTGGGGCATGAGCTGCGGGTGGTTCGAGCGTGTTGAGGAGAGCAGCCGGTTTGGACGGCACCCTCATGCGCAGCAGGAAGCCACGGTTCCAGAGGCGCGCATGGTGCGCGCAGCTGTTTCTGATCGTGGAGAGATGCTTCAGGAGCGGCACCAGCACTGCCTCTGGTAGACCCAAGGGCCTGGCTATAGCGTTGCGCAGCGCCCGATCGCCGAGCAGCGCATACCAGCGGGAGAGCTGCCCGAACGACATCATCTCCGCCACCATCCACACTGGCGGCATCGCCGGTGTGTCATAGGTACGACGGTAGTGGTCGATGTACGTCTCGGGCGAGTTTGCCACGTCCTTGGTCAAACGGACTAAGTTCTCTTGGTACTTGCCCGGATGATAGTAGAGCCTTGCGTCGAGATAACCGTGCGGTCCAAACCGCTGCGCCAGCTCGTACGCCCAGCTGCCTCGCACAGCGACCTCGATCCGCTCAATCGCGTCGAGGACTACCAGTCGAAGGCGTCGATCAAAATCGTACAGAGCAGTGACAGTATCGAAGCTCGTGCCCGGCAGAAAGCGTTGCCCGGGATTTCCCTTGGGATGCTCGAAGGGCAGCCAATAGGCGCTCAGGCGGTAGTAGCTAACGTGCCGTAGCCAGTGCTCAGCGCGCGCCTTGTCGGGGATCGCCATGCCCTCAGCCTGAAGATGTTGGAGCTGCTGCGCGATTGTCGTCGCTGGTTTTGTGAAAGGGCGTGGCACCGATCCTGCTTAGCAGGACAAAAAAAGACCCGCCAAGTGTGCATACCCTTACGGGTAGAGGCCTGGCGAGTTCGATTGCCCCCGAGATATGAGCGAATTCCCAACAAAGCAATAAGGCTGCCCCATTTTCATATCGGCCGATGAGCCCGGATCGCTCACGAAAATACCGAGTTACCTCCGCTCACCGATCCGGAGAGACGGCGTCTCATTCGACGGCTAAGCTGCCGAGGCAGCTAATGCATCAGCGCCTCCTCATGCAGTCGATCAGCGGCTAGCCGACACATGAGCTTCAAAATGCTACGGCACAGCCCGAGCCTCAAGCTGAACCTACGGCAGCTTTCAAGAAACAGGGAAGGGGCCCAGAAAGGCAGCTGTTGGCGCTAAGCTGGAGGATGCGCCTCTTCCAAGTTCATTCTTAGCAGCCCGGTCCAGCGCGGGAGCGCCGGACCGGAAATGAGTCTAGATTTCGGTGTTCTCTGCCAACGCCAGCGCATCCTCAACATCAACGCCAAGGTAGCGGACGGTGTTCTCTATCTTGCTGTGCCCAAGCAGTATCTGCACAGCCCTGAGGTTCCCGGTGGCCTTGTAGATGATCGAAGCCTTGGTGCGTCGAAGCGAGTGCGTCCCGTACTCCTCACGCCTGAGGCCGATGGACATCACCCATTCCTGAACGAGGCGGGCATATTGCCTTGCGCTCAGATGATCCTTGTAGTCGAGACGGCTCGGAAATGCATAATCGGCAAGAGTGCCGCCGCGCCTCTCCAGCCATGCAAGCAGGCTTGCACGAGCATCGCTCATCAACTCGAACTGCACGGGCTTGCCGGTCTTCGACTGCACCACGATCGCGCGGCTGCGGATTTGCCCGCTGGCCACCAGGTCTCCAATCCTTACCTTCACCACATCACAGCCGCGCAACTTGCTGTCGATCGCCAGGTCAAACAGCGCACGGTCTCGAATCCGGCGGTTCTGGTCCAGGAAGAAGCGGATTTCCCACACCTGCTTTGGTTTGAGCGCTCGTTTGGCACCGACCTTCCATCCTGAGTTCCAGGCACGCGAGCCAGACGGGCGTGGATCATATTGCGACGTTCCCATATTTGTTCTCCCTGGCCAAAAAGGGCCGACTGAAAGAACGATCGTCCCGTGGAACAGAGCAGCACCTTTAACTGCCGGCGAATGCCCGGCTGCGCTCAGGTTGCAGGACATGAACCTTCGGCAGCTATCGGGAAGCGCTGAAGCATCTTGCAACGGCAGCTACTGGCGCTCAGCTGTCGCACGCACGGTGCCAAACGGCGTGTTCGCCCATAGCTGATTGTTCCACGGCCAGTGGCAGGGGATCCAGCTAACGCCAGCCCGTTCAAAGCCGCCGGTCCGCTCCTGGAGCGAGAAGCCGCCGTCCGCTGACGCCCTAATATCAGACTTCCACCAGCATCCTGCATCCTTGGTGAGTCGGAAGCGTTATGATCCCAGAGGAGAGTGGAATGTCGGACAACAAGAACAACGTGGGTTCGCCTGACCGCGACCGCATCAGCCTAAGCGAGGACTACGAAGTTCGTGACTGGGCCAAGAGCCTGGGCGTCTCCGAAGCGCGGCTGCGCGAGGCAGTTGGCGCGGTCGGAAACAGTGCCGACAAGGTGCGAGAGTACCTAAAGGGCTAAGGGGATGCTGAGAAAGACCACTCCGGAACGCGCGCTCGAGCTCGCACGAGATAGCAGCTGCCGCGACGTGGAGCAGATTAAACGCACCCTGAACGCGGAAGGCTATTCCGGGGTCAACCAGCACCTCGCCGGCCTGTCGATTCGCAAACAGATCAGAGCGAGCATCGCGGCCCGATCCGCACAGATGCCGGCCGCGACCTAGTTGTTTGGTCCCGGCTCGATGGTTAGCTGCCGCTCAAACGATCCTGGCACGAAAGCGGCCTGTCCGCAGCCGCCCAAAGTCAGTCATTCCATCGCTCACGGTCCATACCTGCTAGCGGGCATCGATCTGTTGCGGCATCATAGATCGTATGCTGGCAAACAAGCTTCTGCGGCGCTTCGTTGATCGTGATCTGGGTCAGGGCACGGGCGTTGGCAGGGGCCACCTGACGCTTCTGATTGCGGCTATACCGTGGCTCGCAATTTTGCCATTTCGCAGCAAGCTGAACGGCGCCGAAGCGACCGTTCTTGCCACGCTGGTTGTCGCTACGGCTATGTGGTTTGCCTTCGTAGCCTGGCGAGGCGCTCGGCTGCTCCGCGCGTCCGCGCTACGTGGCGACAGAATTTACGATCAACGCGACAAATTCATCCTACCGTCTGAGTACAGACGTACTGACAGTGCCACTGGAGCGAAGCGGAGGCGTCGAAACAGCAGCTAGGCGCGCCCCCCGGTGAGCAACGATAGCATCCGTTGTCTCCCCTACGGACGTCATGCACAGCGAGCCGGGGTGACGTCCGCTACACGCTTTCTCGCTCCCGAGAGCTGCCTGTCTCTTTCCCACCCAATAGTCGTCGGTCGGTGACCGGTAGTTCGAATATGAACATGGGGTAATCGCGGGAGCGAGCTACCTCTATCAGCGATGGTGCGGAGGGTGGCTGTTCCCCGATAGATGAAGGTGCGGGC
>NZ_JACIJF010000018.1 GCF_014199255.1 Sphingomonas xinjiangensis
TTCCAGTCGTGAGCCCGCACCTTCATCTATCGAGGAACAGCCACCCTCCACACCATCGCTGGTCGAGGTAGCCCGCTCCCGCGATTACCCCATGTCCACAGATGCCGTTGCAAGCAGCTCGAGCGCTTGCCAATACCTGCCGTCCATTCAGATTTCTTCAGCCGGCGTCGAGGTGGAGCCCTCGTCGATGTACGCAACACCCAAGTCTAGGCGCACCCGCATGACACTGGCTCGCGCCCAACGCAGCTTCCCTAGTGAAGCAATTCCGTCAATATATAAGCCGTCGCCTCGACGATCAGCGCGTAATGCCGATAGACGCAGCTGCCGTATACCCGGCAGCGATGCTGCCGCCCATGGTGGGCGTTTGCTGAGCGAGTTACGCCGCACTGTTGTCAGCAAACACGTTGTCGGAGGACAGGGCGACGCCGCTAAAATTGCGGATGCTGGAGCTATAGCCGCTATCGCCATTGTACACCTCAGTGCAGACTGACGCCGGCATTGCCAATTGGCCCACCAGTACTGCGTATCGGCCGCTTGTCGCATTCGTAAGGCTAGAGAAGACTTCGAAGTGGATGTGCGGCCAGCGGCCTGCGTAGCAGCCAGGAAAGATGGTGGTGAACACCACTTGTCCGTTGCTGTCGGTAACCCCGACGCCGCGCAGGTAGCTTTCATTTGGAAGGTCGTAGAGCGAGTAGCGGCCTTCCCGATCGCAGTGCCAAAGGTATACTGCATAGCCTGCAAGGGGCGCGCAACTCGCGTTAACGTTCAGGACGGTGAGCGTGAGCGTCACCTGCACACCCGGAGCGGCGGCGTTCGAGGTGCCGATGAAACTCGAGCGAATGTCACTTCGGACTACGTTCGACGCAGTGAGCGCATTGGAGGTCAGACCCCGCGAGGTGTTGGTGCCGTCAGCGGGATAGGGACCGTTGGTCTCTGAGGGATCCACGACGCAGCCCGAGACCGGCGACGGTCTAGCACTCGGCGTCGGCGTGCTGGCCGCGGTCGGAGTGGGCGAAGGGCTCGGCGTCGGCGTTGAAATTTCGCCTGCCACTGGCTCGCCAGCACTTCCATCACATGCCGCGACAAGCGCGGCCGAGCCGGCTCCGGCAAACCAAGGCAGCGCACGCCGCCGGCTTGAAAGGCGCATCATCGCCTGCAAGTCGTGAGCTAAACCCAAATCGTGTTCGTGTTGATGTTCCTGAGACATTTCTTCCAGCTCCCTGTCTGACGGGAATATCGGCCTGGAAGCTCACGCGCTGATTTCAGCACATTGCGGCTCGTTTCGTCGGATTACAGTCAGGCCATCGGAAGCCAAACTCTCACCCGTCCGCCGCCGAGAGGGCGCGTCTCCAGCGTTACCTCGCTCCCATGGCTTTCCGCAATGCTGCGTACAATCGCCAACCCCAAGCCGGTCCCGCCTGTATCACGGTTGCGCGAGGCCTCGCCTCGGACGAAGGGTTGAAACAGGCTCTCCGAATTTTCTGCATCGAAGCCAGGCCCTTCGTCATCGACGATAACTTCTGCCCACCGCCCTTCGATCCGCCACTGCAACTCGGCGCGACCGCCATAGCGCACGGCATTCTCGACCAGATTGGCAAAGAGGCGCTTGAGGTCGACCGAGTGGCCACGGATCACAAGCCGCGGTCCCGGCTGCGCGCTCACAGGAGTTCCTGCGACGCAAAGATCGTCGGCCAGGCTCTCCAGCAGGCTGCCAAGGTCCAGCCTCTCAGCACGTTCTACGCTTGCACCGTCACGGGTGAACCGCAAAGCAGCCCCAAGCATGTCGCGCATCTGGTCCAGGTCAGCTGAAGCACGCACCCGGGCGGCGTCTGGCAGTTGCTCGATCCAGAATGCGATGCGCGATAGAGGAGTCCCGAGATCATGCGCGATGGCCGCCAGCATCGTCGCTCGTCCCTCAGCCTGCTCAAGGATCCGTCGCTGCATTGCCGCCATAGCCGAAGCTAGCTCGCGAACCTCTCGCGGCCCAGTGATAGGAACGGGTTCCTTAGTGCCCAAGCGAGCGCGGCTTGCCACGTCAGCCAGGTCGCGCAGCGGCCCAGAAATCTTTCGGGCCACGAGCCAGGCCAACATGGTCAGGACTATTAGTGTCACGAGCGTCGCGATCACTCGGATGAGGTGCCAATGCGTGAACGCTGGCCTCTCCGGGCTAGTTGCGACGACCCAACCATCGGTTCTTCTGCTGGCAATGGTCCAGCTACCGAACAGGTCGTTCTCGGGATCGCGGGCCTGCATCTGATAATAGCCGCGGACTTGATCGACAGGCACGCCTATGCGGGCGGCGAGCACCGCGTCGCGCCTGAGGTCTGGCCGCTCGATGGAACGCCCTGTAGGCTCAGCCTCCACATGCCGGATCGTAATCTGACGCTCTCGTCCGGGTGGGAGGGTGCCGGTCCGCAGTGCCTCAGCGATACGCGAAACGGGCAGCGGCGGCATCGACCCGGGAGGCGGCCCGCGAAACATCAGCGCGAACTGCACAGCAACCGCGAGGAGTGCGCCACCAAATACGAGTGCAACGATCGGAACGATTATCGAGCGGTGACGGCTGGTCATCCTTTGGTGACTTCGGCAACGAACATGTAACCCTCGTTGCGGATCGTCCGGATCAACTCGTCTGCGCCAGGCTGGGCGAGCTTCTTCCTCAATCGGCTCATTTGAACGTCGATCGCGCGGTCATAGTGTTCGGCGCTTGGACCGCGCGATGCGTCCAGCAGCATGTCGCGCGTCAGCACACGTCTTGGACGCTCGACAAACGCGAGGAGCAGTCTGAACTCGCCGTCAGATAAATTGATCAAGACGTCTTCTGGGTCGAACAGCTGCCGTCCGGTAGGATCCAAACGCCACCCAGCGAAACGAAGATACTGCCGCGCGGGCTCCAGTGGCGATACCGAGCTAGGTCGAGCTCGGCGCAAAACCGATCTGATGCGCGCCAGTAGTTCGCGAGGGTTCGCGGGCTTGGCAACATAGTCATCGGCGCCCAACTCAAGGCCAACGATGCGATCAACATCTTCGCCAATCACCGAATGAAGAATGACGGCAGGACCGCCTGTGCGGTCCATGCCGCGCAGGATTTGCAGCCCATCCTCACTGGGCATCATCACGTCGAGCACGATCAGCTCATAAGTCTGCCGTGCCATCGCGGCGCGCATCTCAGCTGCACCAGCAGCTACATCCACGAGGTAGCCGTGCTGCGACAGGAACTCGGCAGTGAGTTCCCGAATGCCGGAATCGTCATCGACGATGAGGAGGCGGGTATCTAAATCCAATTCGAATGCTGGCTGAGACATGTCCGGATGAATATACCGTAAAGGTATCCGCTGCCTTGCAAAGCTGCAACGGAGTGTAATGCGATCGCGCTGTGGCTTCTTTGCCACGCCTTCCCCGCAGAGCCTTTCCACCCTGCCAACACGAGGGCGAAGCAAGTCTGTAGCTAAAACTGCGTTCCGATGTTGAAGGTGAAGAGCTTGGGGTCGTCGCCGTCTATGCTGATGATGTCCTTGGCTATATCCAAACGGAGCGGTCCGAACGGCGAATTCCAGTTCACGCCGAAGCCAACAGAGATGCGCGGTTTTGGGCTATCCCCCAAATACGTCTCGTAGAACGGCGCCGTCTCGGTATAGTATTGTGTGTTGAGCGAGGTGCCGGTGCACGGATCGGTGGAAGTCGCGGCATAGCCAACCTGGCAGATCGTCGTCAAGCCAGCGTTCGTCGTGTCCGTCGACGCGACTACGTAGTAGGGATTCCCGCTCGAATCGTACACATAGCTCTTCTTCGGCAAAAGCGTTGGCGAACCATCGGCATTGTAGACTAGGTTGCCTGAGGAGTCCTTCAGCTGCTCGAACTCGACAGTCTTCGCCGGACGCGTGGTGTTGAACACAGCGCCGGCCTGTATGAAGATCGAGGGCCGCAAACCGAGCTCCGCCGCGCCTGCTCCAAGTGGAATCTCAAGCTCGGCCTTTCCAAGATAATAGGCTTTTCCGCCGAGCGCATCGTCGGTGATCGAAGATGTGTCGGTGGACAGCAATTGCGTGCCGGCCGCGGGATCTCCGGTATAGCTGGTGCGCTGGACCCGCGGACCGATGCCGCGGATGTCGAAGCCGCGAAACTGCGGCTCCCCCAGATAGAAGCGGTCGGTGATCCGGACAGGATCGACTCCCTCAGCCTTCGATCCCTCGAGGCCATGGATATACCCTCCTTCCGCTGAGAGCGAGAAGATGAAGCCTTTGCCGACATTCCAATACTTGTCTGCGTCGAAGCGCCCACGCAGGTAGCGGACGTCACCACCGAGCCCGGCGAAATCCGCGCCGAGGACCAGACGGTGGCCGCGGCTCGGGCGCAGGCGGCTGTTGAGGCTGTCGTAAATCAGCGAGAGCCCGACGAGCGAGGTGATCCGAGAACCAACCGCCTGGCAGTAGTAGGTCCCAGCCTTGAGCGGATCACACTCGGTGTCGCCATCACCATCGGTATCCGAGTAGAAGGTCGCCGTGTCGAGGGAAACATCATCCTTCGTCAGGGAGTATCGTCCAGATAGAGTCCAGTTTTCTGTGAGAGGTACGCCGGCGACGAGTTGGAAGCCGGTTGATATCTGTTGATAGGTCGTGCTGCGATCGGTCCCTACATAGTTGAACGCGTTGTAGTCGCGGCGGAAGATGGTTCCGCCCAATGCCACGTTGCTGTCGAAGAGGTAGGGCTCGGTGAAACCGAGTTCGACAGACTTCGAATAGCTTGAATAATCTACCGATGCCGACAACGTCTGCCCTCTTCCCCGGAAGTTTCGCTGGCGGATCGAGGCCGACACGATGAAGCTCTCCAGGCTTGAAAAGCCCGCCGACAATGTTAGCTCGCCATTCGCCTTCTCTTCTACGCCGGCAGAAAGGACGACCCTATCGGGTGCGGAGCCTTCCTTGCGCTCGACCTCGAACTTTTCCTGGAAATAACCCAGGCTGTTGATGCGGTCCTGCGAGCGCTTCACCAGAAAGGTGTTGAACGCGTCGCCCTCGGCCACGCGCAGTTCGCGGCGGATCACCTTGTCCTGTGTCTGGCGGTTTCCGGTGATGTCGATGCGCTCGACATAGGTACGATTGGCTTCCGCCATGCGGAAGTTCATCGTCATCGTCAGGCTCTCGCGCTCGCGCTGGAACTCTGGACGAACATCGGCAAAGGCATAGCCAAACGCGCCAGCGGTTTCGCTCAGTTGCTCAACGGTGTCCTCGACGGCTTTGGCGTTGTACCACTGCCCCTCCTTGATTGAGAGCGCCGTAGCGAGCTTCTTGTCGTTGAAGTCGCGGATCGCGCTATCGACCGTCACCGGGCCAAACTTATAGCGCGGACCTTCCTCGACGACATAGGTGATGATGAAGTCGCGCTTGTCCGGCGTTAGTTCGGCCACTGCCGAGATCACGCGGAACTCCGCATAACCGTTGGTCAGGTAGAACTGACGAAGCTTCTGCTGGTCATAGGCCAGACGGTCCTGGTCATAGGACGTGTTCGAGCTGAGCAGGTTCTTCAGGCTCGACGCCTTGGTGGCCATCTCGCCGCGGAGCTCTCCGTCCGAAAACACCTCGTTGCCGATGATGTTGATCTGGCGGACCTTGGATTTGGGGCCTTCCTTGATCTCGAAGATCACGTCCACGCGATTCTGCTCCAGGCTGACCATCTTGGGCTGAACATTGGCGGCGAAGCGGCCTTGGCGGCGATACAGCTCTAAGATACGAGCGACGTCAGCACGCACCGCAGTGCGGGTGAAGATCTGGCGCGGTGCCAGCTTCACTTCCTTAGCGATCTTCTCGCTCTTGAGCCGATTGTTACCTTCGTAGATCACCCGATTGATCACCGGGTTTTCTCGAACGCGGATGATCAGATCGCCCTTATCAAGCCCTTCGATCTCCACATCGGCCAGCAGGTCGGAGGCGAGTAGATCGCGAATTGCCTGATCGACCGTCTCCGCGGTGTAGGGCTCGCCAGCCCGCAACTTCGTATAGGAAAGGACCGTCTGCGCTTCGACGCGCTGGACGCCCTCCACCCGCAAGGAGCGAGCCAGCTTGGGCTTGCTGTCCCTTGCCCGATCCGCAAGCGGTGCGGTCTGCGCGGCCGCCTGAGCAGCGGTCGTCCCGCAGAGCAACAAGCTCGCACCGAGCAACAGGGCGCCACGCCGGGCCCGCTTCGTTCGAGTGGGTCTTTGAGACAATGGGATACTCCACGCATACTGTGCGATATCGGTCGCCGGACGCGCCGAAGGTCGAGACGAAGGACGCCCAACCCCCTCCCGAAACGGTGGGGAGCGAAGGGCTTCCAGCCCGTCGTCGGGGCGATTTCAGAACCAAGCTGCCGGCTAGATCGAGCGTCAGATACTCGATCCGTCGGCGAGCCTGTTGATGCGGCTTGAGCGTCGAAGGTCGGCTAGCCGGTTCAGATCACAAAGGCTGAAAGCCGTTCAGGCCTTTGAGATACTGCGCCCGAATTTCTATGCTCATCCCGCCGGCCGGGATCGTCACCAAGGCCGGTTTCACCTTAGGCCTGGTGAGCCCAAGTGGGTGGTTACTCGGCAGCCCCGCCCCGTCCCTCCATGGATTGAACTTGTTCTTGCCGTCGCGGTCATGCGTGAAAAGAACTGCCCACGTGCCCGGGCCCGGCGCTCGGATGCACAAAGCGGCATCGCGTCCCGGAGGCGAGCCGCTCCAGACCCGGCGAAAGGACCTACCTTCCGCTTTCAGCTTCCTGTCGTCTTTCAAAAAGTCAGCCTCGGTAGGAGGAAAGATCTCAAGCTTCAGTCGACCGGATAGATCCTTCAGCCCTACCACTTTGACATGAAGCGGTGGGCCGCTGGCGTTCGAGCAGGATCCGTCCTGTTGAGCGTAAGTAGTGGCGGCAGCGGCGACCGCGTGCGAAACCGACGCAGTGCCGAGATACATAAAGAGGTGAAACATCGGGATTCCTAATGGATTGCCTCGGGTCGAGGGCGATCTATCGAGAACACTGCAAGGCTGCGCGTTCATCGGCGCCTTGCTCGAGGATTGCCGCTGTAGAGGGTAGCTCAACATCCGAGAGGACGTTGAGAAGCGTTGAGATAGCGCGAGCCGTGTACATCTCGCACAGCCGCCGATGTATGAACGCCGCCCTTTGTGAACGCGCATTGATAGCGGCAACTTGTTCTTGATGGCCGCGCCGACAGTAATAGACGAACGTCGAGATCATAGGCTTCACAGTCGCCCCAAGAAGCACAGGCAGGTGGGCCTCTGGCGCCAGGCTCACCTCAACTTCGGCCATCTGAACGGCGAAGGCCCACGGCTCCGCCCTCCCGAACGGACTTCCTGAACTGCGGACCGTCGCCATTCCGCTCATCGGATTCTCGTCGGTCACTGACCTGGACTGGACTCGCCCAAGACACCGTGATCCGCGGTTGTCCATAAGCCTTCATTGGAAAGCCTCTCCGCTGGCAGCGGCTTGAGATGGGCTGAAGCCCTGCTGCTCCAGGAAACAATTGAGTGCCAGGACCAGCGTTTGAGCTGCCGGTATCGGCAGCGCGAGCCGCCCGACGACGACCCGCTCGAGAACCGGCGTCGCGCGCGAGTGGTCACACTGCAGGCTCTCTAGGGTTAGTTTAATGATCCCACCCAGGTTGGATACACCCGCGAAGCCGGTGACCAGCAGCTCGGGGGCAAACGGGTTGTCTACGAGCGGTGGCTGGTCGGTCCCGGGCGTTGGTCCTCGCCTATGAAAGGCGCCGTCACTATGGATGTACATTCAGATTCCTTCGCAAAGCACTCGCGGTAGCGGCAGGGCGGCATTGTTGGATCATTCGCCCTGATTCGCAGCCGCTGAACTGTTGTGCAAAAGACACATGTCAAAAGAATTTCGCAGCCGAGATGTTTTGTAATGAATGTAAAAAAGGTGCCTTTAGGAAAGGCGAACCGACAGGAAAGCCACGCCTTAGAGCTCCAGGTTTCGACGGTCTGAGCAGCCATCATCTACGCTGCTCCATGAGAGTGCGGTTCGCGTGGCCTGGGTATTGGGCAAGGCGAGGGCCGTTTCTGAGACCTAGCGATGCGCATCCAGCGCATCTCGTGCAAGGCTGGCGCAGGTCGCAGCTTTGGAGAGCCTGCGGTTCAAAGCTCTTAAGCTAAGGGCATTTGGTCCGTGGTACCTCGACGTTGAACCACAGGGGCGGAACACCGCCCCTGTGGTTCGGGGCATTCACCGGTGAGGTCCGGTGGTCGGCGACAGGGGGGGGGCACGCCGACCAGTCCTCGCTGCGGGCAGCGAGTTGCGGACGAATTTCCGTTTGTAACGAAGCCATGCAACTTGGAGCATCGAGGGTGCAAATCGGCCACTCTTTGGCTGAAAGCGACGTCAGGTGGGCGCCAGCAGCTGCCTTTCCAGGATCCTCCCCTGCTTCTTATAACATGCCGTTGATTCACCTGTCCCCGGCTTGAGCTTGCAGGCACTTCGTATTCGGCGGTAACACACTGATCGGCAGCTCGGGCGCTAATCGCTGCCGTTCTGATGCGGCAGGGTCGGCCGCGCAGACACGATTTAGCGGTGATCTACGCTATGAATGGAAGCCCAGCGGACTTGTGGCGACGCTTCGTATGCGGACGGACCGTCTCGCCACTTGACGACCTTCGGCGGATCTAGCGCTCGGCAGCAAAGCGCCAATTGCTGCCCTTGAGGGCAGCGGGCGAGCTTCCCGTTACCTGCCCTTCGTTCATGTGGAGCATAAGCCAACTTTACGAAGGAAACACAGATCCTGCATTCAAACTGCATCCGGTGCTGGTAGGTCCCGACCATGCCGAGCCCGCATCTGCAGCCCATCTCGCCTCAGCCGATCTCTAAACGCGCTGAAGACTTACAGCCCTCCATTGCTGGGCTGCGGTTGCGATATTTGCTTGGTGCCGCGCTGCTCCTGATCATCGAGGCCGCGATTGCCCTGTTTCTCGATGATCCGATAATACGCCCGTACGGTGGTGACAGCTTGGCCGTAGTGCTGGTGTATTTGGTCATCCGAGGCGCAACGCGGTTGGGATCGATCGCTTCAGTGCTCTGCGCCCTTGCCACCGCCTTCGCCATTGAGGTCTCGCAGTGGTACCATTTCGTCGAGGTAATTGGCCTCGGACGAAATCCGGTAGTCAGAGCGGTGCTGGGCACCGGCTTCGATCCGCGGGATTTTCTAGCCTATTCCGCCGGTGCCGGAGCCGTTCTGATCTTGGAGCATCTTTTCAGGGCAAGAAGGGCAACGAACTGAGTTTTACGCGCTGTGGCTAAGCGCCAGTAGCTGCCGCTCCGAGCCCCTCCCCTGCTCCCGTAAGCTGCCGTCCATTCAAGTTAGGGTTCTGCAGGTCAGACGTTGGTGTCGCGTGGATAGCGGAATGGCCGCTTTTGGGTCAATTCGGCCCTCATACAATGAGTGGAACACGGCGTCGCTGGAGTCTTTCAGGAAATTTGATGACAGCTAGTCGCGTCCGCGGTTAAGATCCTATCCTAAGCCCGCGTCCTCCCGACGTTACAGCTCACGTAGCGCAGCTGCTGGGCGAGCGCGGAGCACAGGCATACTTCCGGCCAGACCAACGACGATCGTCACGAGCGCACCAGATGCCAATGTTAAAAGGACGACACTCCAGTTCGGCAACCATACGAAGTCGAAAAGCTGCGTGACAACGTACCAGCCGCCGGCTGTTCCGATGGCCAGAGCGACGGCGCTCATGATCGCCGACAGCATGGCATATTCGATCGCCTGCAACGTCAGCACCTGTAGTCGAGTGGCACCAAGCACCTTCAGAATCACGGCGTCGTAGGTTCGCGCGGCGCGGGCGGCTGCGATCGCGCCGATTAGGACGGCCACACCGGCCAGAACCGCCACTCCGGCGGCCGCGGCTATGGCAGTCGCCATCTGCCCCACGACCGCTTGTACCTGTGCGAGAACGCCACCCACCTCGATGACCGAGGTGGACGGGAAGCGCGGCAGCAAGGCATGCGTTACCGCTGGGGTTTGGCTCGCGGGCATGTCGATGGTTGCCGCTAAATTGTGTGGAACGTCAGCCAGGGCGCCAGGGGAGAAGACCAGCACGAAGTTGAAGCCCAGGGTATCCCAAGCGATGCGCCGGAAGGATGCGACCGTCGCGTCCCGTTCCAGCCCCAATACCGAAACGGTAAGCCGGTCCCCAATCTTCAGGTTCAGCGATTTAGCTAGCCGTTCGTCGACAGAGACGAGCGCCCGTCGGCCCTCGGCTGGGGTCCACCATCGACCAGCCGACAACGTGCTGCCTGGAGGCAGCCCTTCTGCGAATGTAAGTCCACGCTCACCACGTAGCGCCCAAGCCTCCTCAGGGATCACCTTTAGGTCGGCAACGCGGGTGGAGCCATAGGCAGTAATTTTTCCCCGCATGAGCGGCACCGCGTCGACCTTGGCCCCCGGTGCTGAACGCTCCACAGTGCGACGGAATTCGGCCTCGCGCTCGGCGGGAACATCGAGTGCAAAGAGTGCAGGCGCTCGTTCGGGTACGCTGCGCTGGATGTTGCCGTCCAGGCTGGTGCGAATGGCGGCAAGAAGCACGAAGAGCGTGAGACCGAGACCAAGCGCCACCACTAACGCTACCGTTTTCGAACCGGGTCTATGAAGGCCCGCAACCGCAAGTCGCAGCAGCGGCCGGCGGAAATGAGGGAGACGAGCTGCGGCCCCGCGGATCCCAAGGCCGATTACCACCAAAAGCAGCAGGGTCACCGAAGTCGCGAGCAGAAAGCTTGCCGTGAACCAGGGGCGATCGCTCGAAGCGAGCGCCAAGGCAATGACGACAGCCGCCGCACCAGCGATCCAGCGCCAGGCGGTCCATCCGCCCGACCGCATGTCGGTCGTTGATCGCAGGAGTGACGCTGCAGGAACGCGCGCGGCAGTCACAAGGGCGGGAGCGCAGAACGCCAATGCGATGAGGAAGCCATAGGCGGCGGCAAGCGCGAGCGGAACGGGCTCCAGCGCGGAGCCAGGGGCAATCGGGAGAACCGCACCAGCCAGCGAACTGAGCAGCGGCGTTGCCGCAACCCCCGCGAGTAAACCAAGAGCAACGCCGACAAGGGCGACAGCCGAAACCTGAATAAGGTAGATGCGAGTAACGATGCCGGACGTCCCTCCGAGCACCTTGAGCATTGCGATGCTTGAGCGGCGCTGGTTGAGATAAGATGATACGCCACCGCCCACCCCAACCCCCGCGATCACGAGGGCCGAGAGCCCAACCAAGGTCAGAAACTCACCCATTCGCGTGATGAAGCGGCTGGCGCCGGGCGAAGCACGATCGCGCGTTCGCGTCTCCCACCCTGCCGCAGGGAACGCTTTCTCGAAACGGCTGATGACGGCAGCGGGATCAAGTTGAGCCAAAGCCACTCGAACTCTGGTCTCATAGAGACTGCCCGGCTGAACCAGCTCCGTGCGGCGCAGACCGGCCATAGACACAAGCGCAACAGGACCGAGTGTGAAGCCCTCGCTAAGCCGGTCCGGCTCCTCGCCGATGATCCCGCCAACGAGGAAACTGGCCATTCCAACACGGAGCTTGTCGCGTGACTTCAGGCCTAGCCGCTCGGCCAGAGCTTTGCCGATCCAGATCTCTCCATCCTCCGGAGCACGCACGGTACTCCCGTCCGACAGGGTAAGCCTGCCGTAGAGGGGATAAGCCTGATCCACTGCCTTCAATTGGATGGGCGCCGTATCGCCGCTGACAGTAACAGCCATGGACTGCATTCGAACGGTTTCCGAGACGCGGCCGAAGGCTCGCAGCGCGCCGACCTCTTCGGGGTCGGCGCCTCGCTGCGATACCGAAAACTCAGCGTCGCCCCCTAAAAGCACCTGGCCTTGCGCCCCAAGCTCCCGAGTTATGGCGGACGCCAGGCTTCCGATCGCCGCCAAGGCGCCCACGCCGAGGAAGAGGCACACGAGCAGCAGCCTCAGGCCGCGGAAGCGTAGCGACAGCTCCCGCCGGGCAAGCGTCAAGGCAATGGCCCACTGGCTCAAGCGAGACGTCCGTCGACCAGCTCGAGGGTTCGGTCGCATCGACGTGCAAGCGCAGGATCATGCGTGATAATCACGAGGCTTGCGTCAGCGGCACGTTGCCGCTCAAACAGCAGGTCGACGATCCTGGCCCCAGTAACGGCGTCAAGGTTGCCGGTCGGCTCATCGGCGAAGACCAACGACGGGCGGGGGGCAAGCGCCCGCGCTATCGCGACACGTTGCTGCTCTCCTCCTGAGAGCTGAGCCGGGTAATGATTGGTCCGGTGACCCAAGCCGACGGCGATAAGCTCGTCTTCAGCCAGCGCTGAAGCGTGAGCAATCCCGGCCAACTCCAATGGCACCGCGACATTCTCGCGCGCCGTCATGGTCGGAAACAGGTGAAAGGCTTGCAACACGATGCCAATACGTCCCCGACGCGCAATTGCGAGCGCGTCCTCGTCCAACGTCGTGAAGTCTAATCCCGCGACCTGTACGCTCCCGCTCGTTGCGCGCTCAAGCCCGGAGAGCACGGCCAAAAGAGAAGACTTTCCCGACCCTGAAGCGCCCAATAGGGCGACGCTCTCGCCGCGCGCGACGTCCAGATCGATCCCGCGCAGGATTCCGATCGGCTCGGCAGCACCCAGGGTCAGCCTTACATCGCGAGCCGAGATGACCATATCGGGTGCAGTCATGAGCGGAAGCGGAGTGGAAGTGGTAAAGGCATCGCGATCTTATGCATGCTGTGGAGTGATCCTCCAAGCTGCCCTGCTCCTGAGTGCCTGCGGAGACGGAGCGAACGACGTCCTGGTGCCCAACCAGTCGGCAACCTCCGCTTCGGAGACGCAGGCCAGAACCACCACCGACATTCCGGTTTCAGGACCCAAGCGGACGGTGCTGGCGTTTGGGGACAGCCTTTATGCCGGCTATCGCCTGAAGCGCGGCGAGAGTTTGCCAGATGCTGTTCAGGCTCAGCTGCGATCTCACGGCATCGATGCGTCGATCGTTAACGCCGGCGTTTCGAGCGACACCACAGCCGGAGGCCGCCGACGGCTTGCCTACACGCTTGATCGCCTAAAAACCGCTCCCGATCTCGTCCTGCTGGGATTAGGCGGAAACGACGTGCTGCGTCAGGTTGATCCCGTCGAGACCCGCGCCAACCTGGCGGCGATGCTCGACGAGTTGGACAAGAGAAAAATCCCCGTGGTGCTTACGGGGATGCTGGCTCCGCCGAACCTTGGGCCTGAATTCGCGGCTCGCTTTAATGCGATCTGGCCGGACCTCGCGCGGAAGCACGAAGCCGCGCTCTACCCCTTCATCCTTGAAGGCGTGATCGGCAAGCGAGCACTGATGTTGCAGGATGGTGTTCATCCCAATGCGCGGGGAGTGACAATCATCGCCAACCGGCTGACCCCGATTGTGGAAAAGCGGTTGGAGCAGTTGGAGAGATCCCGCTGATGCCCCACCTCGCTGGCTGAGGCCTCTTCAGATCACATGCTGGAGTTGAGCTAAGGGAGAGTTTCGGCAAGGGCACCATCCGCTCTCAAACGGGCCGGTTGAGGGGATAAGTGCGCGAAAGTCTGGGGGGGTCGTGATGAACGAAGGTAGGTCGAGAAGCCGGGGGAGGTGAACGGTTGAGCGGGGCAACTCGCGCTAGGCTGACCAGCACGTACCTTGAGCGAAGGAGAGGTTCGGCGGAATAGGTCTTACAGTCAACCGAGCATGCTACCATCCGACGCTAAACCAACCGTGCGCCCAGTCCTTGCAGACGCATAGATCGCCTCGATTAGTCGCAAGTCACGCAGGCCCATTTCCCCAGGCGTTTTGATAGCGGTATTGTCGCGAACCGCGTTAGCGAAGTGGTCGAGTTGGCGCGCGAACTGGACGTCGGGATCCCCCGGCGTGAACTCTCGCCCATCGCGACTCTCGATGCGCATCTTCTGCCCAGCATAGCTGGTCGCCGGATCCATGATCAGGGCTCCGTCGGTACCGCGCACCTGCGCGAAGTTCGTGCCTGCAGAGTCATAGGATGTTGCCAGTTGCGCCACCGCGCCGGATGGGAACAGCCATTGCGACGAAACATGGGCGAAGATCTCCGCAAAGCGAGCGTCTCCAGCGGGACGGAACGCCGTGGCGCTGATCCGCTGGGGCATTTCGCCGGTGAGGTACAATGCGGCTTGAAGTCCGTAGATCCCATAATCCTCGAGCGGACCGCCGCCTGCTAGCGCGCGACTGGTTCGCCAGTTCTCGCCTGGGCTGGTCGGTCCCATGCGATAGGACTGCTCAGTGCGCACCAGCCTGATAGTCCCGATTGCCTTCTGCTCCATCAACCTCATGGCTTCCAGGTTGTACGGCTCGAAATGAGAACGATAGGCAATCATCAGCTTGCGCTTGGCCCTGCGACCTGCAGCGATCATCCGTTCGCAATCGGCACTCGAAAGGGCCATCGGCTTCTCGCACAACACGTGCTTCCCAGCCGCAAAGCCGCGGATTGCCCACTCGGCATGGAGGCCCGTCGGCAGGACGATGTACACCGCGTCGATGCGCTTGTCGGACGCAATCTTTTCAAATGCCTCGTAGGAGTGGCGTGCGTCAGTCGGGACGCCGTAGGCGTCACCCACACGACGCAGCTTCTCAGGATTTCCCGACACAATCGCAGCGATATGTGCTCGCTCTGCTTGCGCGAACCGCGGCATCATCTGATTAAGTGCGTAACCGCCAAGGCCCACGATCGCGAACCCGACGCTGTCTGAGCGTATCCTGCGATCAGGGGCTGAGGGAAGCCGCGCGCCATCCGGCAAGGGCTGCCCCTTCAGACGTGCGCTGCCGCCGGCCTGTGCAAGGGTTGCGGCGGAGTCTGTGGTCACGGCCAGCGACGCGGCGGCAAGGCTACTCCCGGCAACAAACCCTCTTCGCGTAAAGACTCGAGTGACCATGAGCGCCTCCTGTTCGAGCAAGACGGTTCTTACGCGCTTTTTCAGCAATGTTCGATCCGTAGCGGACGACCGGCCGGTAATACCTGACGGCCGATGTTAGGGAGCCGAGAGGTCGGCCTGAATGGCCGATTGTGGGTCGCCCCGACAATCGGTTGTCGTGAGCGCAATGGCGAAGATATCACTGTCCGGCAGAAACGGCGTCGTGCCGACCGAGGATTGAAGATATGCGCGTGCTCCTGATCGGAATGGGCGACATCGCTCGCAAGGCGTATCTTCCGGTGCTGTCCAGGCGAGGCGATCTCGATATTCACCTCGCAACGCGAGATGAAGCCGTCCTCGATGAGGTTGGCCGCTCATTCCAGATCGCGCATCGGCACACCAGCGTAATCGGGGCGCTTGCCGTCACTTCGTTCGACGCCGCCTTCGTCCACGCGGCCACGCTGGCACATGGAGAACTCGTCAAGCTCCTTATCGAGCGAGGTGTTCCGACCTTCGTCGATAAACCGCTCGCAGATAACCTCGGCGAGGTCGAGGCGCTCGTTGCCTTAGCCACGCAGCGTGCAACACCGCTCGTGGTCGGCTTCAACCGGCGATACGCGCCGGACTATGTCGCCCTACACGGCATCGACGCGGACCTCATCATCATGGAGAAGCACCGCTACCGGCAACCCGACGTACCGCGCCGGGTCATCTTCGATGACTTCATCCATGTTGTCGATACGCTGCTTTCCCTCGCCCCTGGGCCAGTCCATCGGCGCAACATCGAAACTCATGTCGTGGACGGGCTGCTTCACACGATCACCCTCACGCTGGCAGGCGACGTGTTTACTGCCATCGGCACGATGCATCGTAACAGCGGGCTCGATGAGGAATGTCTGGACGTCATTGGTGGTGGGGCACGCCACACCGTGCTGAACCTTGCTGATCGCATCGAAGCGAGCGGGACACGAAGCCTGCATCGACGGGCCGACTGGATTTCGGTGGGACGGCAACGAGGCTTTGAGGCGATGTGCGACGATTTCCTGCTTGCAGCGCGCGAGCGCAGGCGGGTCGATGCAGCCGCTATTCTGGCGACGCATGAGATATGTGAGGCCATCGTCCGCCATACGGAGATCTGAGTCTTCGGACGGCCTTCCAGGGCTTGTATGCTCGGGCGCATAGCGTGCATCCAGGAGTTCGCATGCGCCGTGTTTCTGCTCAGCGCACAAGCCCGCTTCATCATCAGACACGAGCACCGCGTCAGCGGCGACATGCAAAACGTTTAGCCGGGTGCCCACCTGAATGAGTGTCCGAAGCTGAGAAGCGGGTTAAGGCGCTGGAATGGCCGATTGTGGGTCTTCCCGGCCTGAGAAGGCTTTCTCTGATGTCCGTCGGGCGCGATCATATAGGGCGCTCTGGTCGTGAATGTTGGGGTTGGTGAATGCCAGCCCAGCTCGTCCTATCAACGGAGTGCCGAGATGATCGCGAACGGCGGCTAGGCCTCATTGTCAGTGGGTGGCTCGATAGTTCCTGATAGCGGCGAGAAAACGCGTGGAGATACCGGCCGCGCGATCGACCTCGTCGTGAGGCACATCTACCCCGTGCGCGGCCTTGTTGAGGATGCTGACGATGCTCATGAAGTCAATCGATGGAAGCAGCCGGAGCACATCCTCCGTGACACTGACCAGTTCGTTCAGGCTCATTGGGCGGTCAGCCACTATTCCGAGATCCTCGGCCAGCACACGCAGTTCTCGCTCGATGTCGATCCGCAGCTTCACCAGCGACATCATGGGGAAGTCGCGCGCCAAATCCTCTGCAGTAGGCAGAGCTGCGTGCAAGGGGGCGGGCAAGTTCTCGGACAGGGTGTAGTCGGCGACTCCCATCGGCTTTACGGAGTCGCGCAGCGCATATTCCACCACCACGGCGTTCTTGCCTTGGCACAGGATGATGCCGATCGTCGGTCTGTCATCGGCATGGCGCAGCAGATCGTCCACCGCAGAAAGGTAAAAGTTCATCTTGCCCGCGAACTCGGGTTTGAACTCCTCAATCTTCAACTCAACAACGACGAAGCAGCGCAGATGCAGGTGATAGAACAGCAGATCTAAATAGTAATCCCGTCCAGCCACCTCAAGGTGATATTGGCTGCCGACGAAGGCGAAGCCCTTGCCCAGTTCGAGAATCAGCGAGCGTAGATGTTCGAGCAGGCTGCGCTCGAGCTCGCGCTCTGAGATGTCCGGGCCGAGTCCGAGGAAGTCGAAGCTGTAGGGATCCTTTATAAGTGCCTGAGCCAGATCGGACTGGGGTACTGGCAGAGTACGCGCAAAGTTCGTGATCGCCTTGCCCTGCCGACCAAAAAGGCCGCTGCTGACCTGATGATTGAGAACCTTCCGGCTCCAGCCATGCACTCGCGCCTGCTCGCCATACCAGATACGCTGGACGGGATCTTTGAGCGCCTCAATCAGTGTGATCGCATGACCCCACGGCAATTGTGCAACAACCCGTTGCACAATCTCGCGGTCAGGAAAGGCTTCGGCCAGCGCCCGCATATATTTGAGATTTCGCGGCGAAAAACCAGTCATTTCTGGGAAGTCGCGCTTCAGGTCGGATGAAAGCCGATCGATGATCTTGGCACCCCAGCCAGCGCTCTCCTGACGGTCGAGAATGTCGCGACCGATTCCCCAATAGAGTAGGATCAGCTCCTCGTTGACGGCCAGCGCGGCCCTGAGCCGGGACGACCGGATCCGCTCCTTCAACGTATCCAGAAGCTGGACATACTCAGTCGATTCGTAAGGCGATGGTACAGGGCGCATGCATGCCGATTAGCATCGCCCAATGGTGATGACAGGTGCCATTTGCTTGGCGCTCAGAATGCGTCCCACGCACAATACGATGGCGGGCGGACAACGTGTCAGTGGGCGGCCGCCTCGGTGCATCTAATAACCGCGAGAATCAAAACGCGATGAATGGACGCTCGCTTTGTGGAAGCGGGGGCCCAACGTGGGTAACCGCTCCTGGATCATTTCGACCAGAAGCTCAGCTGAACGTACGGCAGCTTACCGCATGATCGTTCCTAAAAGCTGCCGGGCAGCTTTCGGCCACTTCCTGCCCATGGAGCGACGCAACGTCGAGCGGCTAAGGCTCAATTCGCGTATGATGCGCAATGTCATCCGGCGCAGACGCCAGTACCTTCCCAACTCCAGCTGCCGAACTGTGGTCGAAGGGAGGGTGAGGAGACTTTGGCTTGGGTCCAGGCTGGCAACCGGGCGCTGCCTCAACATCGCTCCCCATGTGAGCGCGAGCGATAACTCTGGCTTCGTCGCCTGCATCAATCTGGACGCGCTCTTCAATGAACGATCAGAGTGTACTTTCGCCCTGATCGTTGGCCGGGCGCGCTTCCCCTTTGACCGCCCGCCAGCACCAGCCTGAGCGGCAATCGCTTGCCGGTGGTCTCTCGAGTGGTCGAAGGATCGGTATCCACCATCACATAAGATGAGTCAGGCGAACGGCGCGGGCACGATCGGATCGCATCTGCAACGAGCTGCGCCAATTACACCCAGGTATCATGGCGTGGCTGCCGGTTTGAGCATAGGGCGGCTCCACAGTCCCGTGGACCAAACGGCAATGATTGTGCGAGATGCGGAGAAATGGCCGTCCCCGAAGGCCCCAACTCTAGGCGAGGCGATCTCGAGGCTCTTCGTGCACGTTTGCGCGCGGAGACGGACCACTTGCGAGTGGAACAGGGCCGGCTGGATGCCGCTGTAACACAGGCGCGTCTGGCGCTCGAGGAGGTCGAAGCGTCGGCCGCGCTCACCCAGCGCCTGAGCCGGACGGGGAGCTGGACCTGGTATCCTGCCGACCCCAGTCTCGGGGAATGGTCGCCCGAGGTCTATACCATGCTAGGCTATCGTGTCGGCGAGGTTGAGGCGTCCTTCAGTTCGAATATCGCTCGGATCCACCCCGACGACGTGGAGCGGTATCTGCGCGAAGCAGCTGACATCGCCGACGAAGGCAAACGCTTCAACGTCGAGTATCGCTACCTCCTGCCCGATGGGACCATTCGCCATGTGCACGCGCTGGGCCGCCGCGTGAGCGAGGAGCTCTATGTCGGGACCGTGAGCGACATCACCGGACGCAGACTGGCCGAAGAGGCGCTTCGCAAGGCCCGCTCCGAACTGGCGCTTGCCTCGCGGCTCACGACCCTCGGAGTGCTCGCGACTTCCATCAGCCACGAGCTGAACCAACCATTGACGGCCATCCTCGCCAATGCGGCAGCCACGCGCCGTTGGCTGGAGCGAGGACCTGAACATATCGACCGGGCCAAAGAGGGGCTTGTCGAGATGATGGCGGATTGCCGTCGCGCGAAGGAAGTCGTGATGGGGCTGAGGGGGCTCGCCCGGAAGAGCGAGCCCGAATTCGGCGATGTCGATCTCGCCGAAGCCATCCTGGAGGTCGCCACGCTCTGCAGAGCGGAGTTCGACATGCGCTCGGGAACCCTCTCCCTAGACGTCGAAGCGATCGACAGGCCGATCGCTGCTGATCGCGTCCAGCTCCAGCAGGTCGTGCTTACCTTGATCATGGACTGCCTGGCGCGCGCCGAAGCGGGCGGAGGGCCACGCGACGTCCGAGTCTTGGCTAGAGCCGATGGCGCCGGTGCCAGCGTGACCATTGCGGACGCGGTGCCGTATCAGGCGAACGTCCTGCTCGAGACCAGCATCGACGCCCTGGGTGCAGGGCGAGATCCTGCGGACCTGGGGCTGGCCGTCGCGAGAGCGATCATCGACGGCCACGGCGGAGAGCTCACCTTCGTTCCGTTCGAAAAAGGGGGCGCGTATCGCGTGCACCTGCCGACGAGGACGGGGCCATGAGCATCAGTGCGATCGAGCGAGAAGGCTCGTTGATGGCGATTGGTCAGGCCGCTCTCGGGGGAAGCCTGGCGGCAGTAACGGTCGCGCTCCACGCTGCCGCCGATCTCTTCGGGCTGGCCCCGATGGGGTTCGAGCCGGAGATCCCGACGCTTGAGGAATTCGGCCAACCGGAAGGAACGGCTCACCTTCTGACCCATGATGGCAGAAGGCTCGGCACATTGTGGACCCGCTCTCCTGATCTGCCTGACGATCTGAGGGAGATCACCTGCGAGGCACTGGCGCTCTGTGCGGCACGGGCCGAGGTCCGAACAACCGAATGCGAACTGGAGCAGATCCGCGCAGTGATCACGCGCCGCCGCGAGTATCAGGACCTCGTCGAGGAAGTGGCCAGGACATGCACCTTCCTGTGGAAGCCGGCTACCGGCGAGGACATGTGGTCGCGCAATGTCTACAACCTGCTCGGCTACGAGTTCGGCGTCGACGCCCCTTCGTTCCAGAAATACCATGATCGGATCCACCCGGATGACGTCGACCGCTGGAATCGCGTCGTGCCCGCCGCCGGGAGGGACGAACGAAGCTGGAGCATTGAATACCGCGTCGTGCTGCCCTCCGGCGAGGTGCGCCACCTCTTCTCCACCGGCGTGCCCCTGTCGGACGGCAATCACGCTGGAGCTGCCATCGACGTCACAGACCTGCGTCGTTCGGAGGACAAGCTTAGGCGCACGCAGCACGCGCTTGCGCAGGTGTCGCAAGTCACCACGATGGGCGAGCTGGCGGCATCGATCGCACATGAGGTCAATCAGCCGCTGACCGCGATGGTGGCAGACGCTGGCGCCGCGAACCGCTGGCTCGCGCATGTGCCGCCGAACGTCCCGCGCCTGCAGGCCAGTCTGTCGAGCATCGTGCGGGATGCGCTGAGAGCAGGAGAGGTAATTCGCGGCCTGAACGGACTGGCGCATCAGGCACAGATCCAGCAGACACCCCTCGACGTGGATGGTCTGCTGGGAGAGGTGGTGGAGCTGATTTCTCCCGACGTCGAGCGCGAGCACGCCCGGCTGGAACTGGAGCTAGGAGCTGCAGGCGAGCGCGTGCTCGGAGAAGCCGCGCAACTGAAGCAGGTTCTCCTCAACCTCACGTCCAACGCTCTTGAGGCCATGCGCGATGTCGACCTGGGTTCGCGCGTGCTGCGGATCCGCTCCACGGTCGATCAGGGACACGTGCGTGTCGAGGTTTCGGATACCGGACCAGGCTTCGAAACTGATGGAGCAGAGCGCCTGTTCGAAGCATTCTACACCACCAAGAGCAACGGGATGGGGCTGGGTCTCACAATCTGCCGAACGATCATAGAACGTCACAGCGGCAGCCTCATCGCCCATAATCAACAGCCGAAGGGCGGCGTCCTGAGCTTCACGGTCCCTCTGATGGCTGCCGTCGGCTGCGGGTAAGCAAAGCACACGCCGCAACGCGCCGGCTTCCATTCAACTCACTCAAGCGGTTGGGTGGCAGCGGCTGCGGGTGAGCGGCATTCCAGGAAGACGAGCTGCGGTTCGTCCACGCATAGCGCAGGTGCGCTGTCCAGAAAGGCCACCACGCGGGGCTGCGCCATATGCGCATCGAATGCGCCGCGGTCGGACCACTCCTCCAGCACATGCCATCGGTTCGGGTCGTCTAGGCTTTGGAGGATGTCATACCGGAGCGAGCCTCGCTCGCGCCGCGTGGGCTCCACCAGCGCCAGCAGGCGGTCGCCGAGCTGCGTGGAGCAGCCCGGCTTTGCCTCGAAGAACGCCGCTACATGAAAGGTCTTCGCCATTCGAGCGTTCTTCGCAATGATCACCAGCCCTGCTGGGTCGGCAGCACGAACATCTCGGCCATGTCGAGATGCGGCGGTGCCTGGACGGCGTAGGCAACGGCATCGCCGATGTCTTCCGGCTGCAGGAAGGTCATCTGCTGGGCCAGTTCGTCCATCTGCTGGCGGTAGTTGGGGTCGGTGATGTGGTCATACAGCTCGCTGGCGACGGCGCCCGGCTGCACGCAGGTGACGCGGATGTTGTACTTCGGCGCCACTTCCATGCGCAGGCCATCCGCGAAGGCGGCTACGGCATGCTTGGAAGCGCAGTAGACCGACAGGCCCTTGAAGACCTTACGGCCGGCAATTGAGGACATAAGCACGATGTGCCCGGACTTCTGCGCCATGAGAGTGGGAAGCGCCGCAGCCGTGGTGTTGAGCACGCCCTGGACGTTGACGTCGATCATCCGGCGCCACTCGTCGGTCTTGAGCGCGTCGATGTCGGACAGCGGCATCAGGCCAGCATTGGCGACCACCACGTCGAGGCGGCCGAGTTCGCGAAGAGTCTTCTGGACCGCAGCCGCGTTCGCTTCCTCGCTGGTGACGTCGAGCTCGACGGCCAGCGCCTTGCCTCCGGCAGAGGCGATTTCGTCGCTTAGCGCCTCGAGCTTGTCCAGCCGGCGCGCTGCGATGGCTACCGCGTATCCTGCCTGAGAGAGCTTGCGGGCGATCCCGGCGCCGATACCACTCGACGCGCCGGTGATGAATGCGACTTTCTGATCGGACATGATGAATTCCTTTCCTCTGACCCGAAGAGCAAACCGCTTAGCGGCGCACTTCCGAGTTGCAGATAGGACTGCACTTCAGTCGCAACAGTTATCTATGAGGCTATTATCTGCTCGTATAACAAGGCGCATCAGTCAGAACTTCACTTGATCGGAAGCGCTTCGATGCCGAGGCGCTCGGCGATGTGAATCAGTTCAACGAGGGTTCTTGCGCCCATCTTTTCCATCACCCGCCTCTTGTGAACCTTCGCGGTCACTTCACTCGTCCCGAGCGCTGCGGCAAGTTGCTTTATCATGGGGCCTGCGATCACCCGCTGGAGAACCTCGTTCTCCCGCGGCGTAAGCGATGCGAGCCGTTGTTGGAGCCCGCCATCTTCCAGCTGCTCCACGAGCCGGCTCCGGTCGAGCGACAGCGCGTCCGAAATGGTAGCGAGGAGCACTTCCTCCTCGATCGGCTTGGTCAGAAACTCGACGGCCCCCGACTTGATCGCACGGACGCTCATCGGGATGGTGCCATGCCCGGTCATGAAGATGATCGGGGGACGTCGGCTGAGCTCGGCCAGCTGCGCCTGCAGCTCAAGCCCGTCGAGATCAGGAAGCCGGACGTCGAGCAGCACGCACGCTGGACCGGATGGCACTGGCCCGTCCAGGAACGCGCGCGCGGTGGGGTATGCGACGGCACGGTAGCCCGCAGACTCGAGCAGTCGGCTGAGGCTGTTCCGCACCGAAGGATCGTCATCGACGATGCAGACCAGTTCTTCCTGTCCGGCGATGTCGTGGTCCAACGCGGCTAGCCTCCCTCGCGGTCCCGAGGTTCTGCGACAGCGCCGGCGATCGCCTCGAGCAGCGCATCTTCCTCGAACGGCTTCGCAAAGAATGCGCGAGCTCCCCCCTCGATTGCGCGTCGCCGGGTCTCCTCGTCGGAATGCGCGGTCAGAAAGACGATCGGAGGGCAATCCTGCTCGATCCGGATCCGACGCAGCAGCTGAAGGCCGTCCATGCCGCGCATCTTCACGTCCAGGATCAGACAGTCAGCCGAGCGCCAGCGTGCATGCGCGAGCAAATCCTCACCAGATCCGACGCTCTCGGCCTCGTACCCGACAGATTCTAGCAGGTTCTCGAGACTGACTCGCACGTGGCGATCGTCATCCACGATGATGATGAGCGCCATCTGCTCCTCGACTATGCGCCGGCTGCTGCCGGCTGGTGAAGGGATACTAAGGACCCGATTGCGGATCCACCATTACACATCGGTATAACGTGTGGCCAAGTGAGGGAGATCTCGTCGAAACGTCCGCTGCTGCGAGAGCGTCGCCAGTCGCGGGAACACGCCGCCATGCTCCCACCTTTCCAAGGCGGACAGGCACGGCGGCGGAGTCCAGCGGTCAGCTGCCAAGCCCGTCGATCGCGATCAGGCGCGATTTGGAAGCCGCCTGGCGCTGCTTGGCGAGCGGGGCATATTCCGGCGAGGCGAAAAGGGCCTCGATCGACTGCCGGTCCGGGAACTCGAGCAGGATCATGTTGCCGGACTGCCAGTTCTCGAGGTCCAGCGGAGTCGCGTCGAGCGCGAGCGCCTTTCCGCCGAACCGCTCGACCAGCGGGAGTGCCTTTGCGCGGTAATCCTGGATCTGCTCGAGATCGAAGATCTCGAGGTCGCCGATCAGATAAGCCGTCATGTGCGCTCTCCCGTCATGCCGCAACGGCAGCGGGCGTCAGCTGCTGCATCAGCCCGTAGAAGTCGAAATAGGAATCGGCGCGTTCGATCTTGCCGTCGCGAAGCCGGTAGACGTCGCAGAAATTGACCTGCATGCGGGCACCGGTCGGCTCGATCACTCCGGCGGGCGAGTGGAACGTGCCGAGGTGGGTGCCGCGGCCGATCCCCTGTGCGACGACGTGATCGCCAAGGGCAACGAGGGTCTGCACCTCGCAGGTCGCGTCGGGGAAGATGTCGAACCAGCTCTTCCAGGGATCGATGATCGCGCGGACGCCGCGTGACGTGAAATTGAACGGCACGTCTAGCCATTCGCTGTATTCCGCGCCATAGCCTTCGATGGTCGCGAGGTCCTTCGCGTTCACCGCCTCGTAGAGCTGGCGGATGCGCGCTTCATTGGCATCAGACATGGTGGGGTTCTCCTGAACTGAGATGCCCACTCTCGCGAACTTTCGCCGCTGCGGTAATTGTCTGGGTGGATGTTATACCGATGTATACGAGAGGCCCCTCGTTCCCGCTTCCTGCGGGACGGCTGAATAGCGCGACCTATCCGTTTCGATCCGATCTGCAGCGTGCGAGGTTCGACCGCTACGCGCCCTAACCAAGTCATTCAGCCAAACCCCATCCCGTAAGTCGCCGTTCGACTTAGCGCGGTCTTGCCGCCGCTCTTCGGTGGAATGCTGCCAGAAGGGCAGGCCTGAGCGTTCCATAGCCTCCGTCATATCACTTTAGTGCACGCGCAGGAGTAAGCGATCTCCCATGCCGCAGCCTTTGAAGCGATGAGGGTGGATTCAGTCCCGCCCATACTCCCAGCGAAAGGGCACGCCGGTCTTGCCGAGCGCGGCCTCCACGATCGCCGGGAAGGCTCGCTCCGCGCGAACGTCATTAGCGAGGATCACTACGCAACGACGCGCGCGATCGACGCACACGAAGGTGTTGCCGGTCGATTCATTGTGGCCGCCCTTGTAGAAGCCGGGGCCCTGCGGCCCGACGAACGTGACGACGCCCAACCCGGCCGAGAGGTTCGGGAAGCGCTCGGCAGGCGGTGCATCCGGAACAAGGGTCGGGAACTGGCTGCGGCTGGTGATCGGCAGCTGCGGTCGCGTCATCTCGGCAAGCGCCCGCGTGGCGTGGAGCGCGGCGGCGAAGCGGCCGAGATCGGTGATGCTGGTATCCATCGATCCCGCGACGCGGATGCGGCTGCGCTCGTCATGCGGCTCGACCTTGCCTTCAACGGTCCAGCCGTCGGCCAAATTGCCGGCGAAGTCGGGCCGCCACTTGAGGCTGGTCCGGGTCATGCCGAGCGGCCGGAAAATAAGCCGGTCGATCTCCGCGCCCATGTCCAGGCCGAGGCCCTGTTCGAGCCCGAACTGCAGCAGAATAATGCCTTCGCCCGAATAGGCGTAGCGGGTGCCGGGATCGAAGTGGAAGCGCAGCTTCTCGTCGGGTTCGAGGTAGGCGAAATTGGCGAAGCCCGTGGAGTGCGTGAGCACGTGACGGGGCGTGATCTTGCGCCAGCGCTCGTCCGCAGCGAGGTCGCCCCAATTGCCATACGCTTCGAGATTGCCATAGCTGGGCAGCGGCTTGGGCAGCTCGAGGAAACGCCGCGGCAGAGTGCAGATGTACTCCCCACTGGCCGCCAGAGCTGCCGCCACCGCGTAGCTTTGCACCGACGCGGCCACCCACCGCGATCGACCCAGAGCCGCAAGCCTGTCGTCGATCGGCGTCGAGAAGCGGTCGCGAGCGTTGGCGACCACCACGTGCGGCACCTCGCAGAAGACATCGAGGTCCAGCTGCGGGTGCGCGCCGCGGACGCGCGCGCAGGCATAGTGATCCCGCCAGACGGTCCGGTGCATGAGGTGGCCCGGAACGTCTTCGACCCCCGACAGAAGCAGGTCGGCGTCCCCGGCCTCGAGTTGCTCGCCGACGTCGACGCTCGGCAGCACGAAGGAGAACCGCGCGCGCGGCGCCCTCGTTCGGAAAGCAGTGGCCAGTGGCGGCGCGAGAACCGCAGCGGGCGTTTCGAAGCACGCGATGGTGAAGGTTCGAGTGGTCGTCGCCGGGTCGAAGCCGGTCGGCGCCCCCGTCGACGCGAGCATCGAGTCGATCAGGCCGGCGATGGCCGGCTCGATCTCCTCGGCCCGCGGCGTCGGGACCACGCCGCGTCCGGAGGAGTTCGGAACGAACAATGGATCTCCCCGCAGCCTGCGCAGCTTCGCCAGCCTGCCCGACATCGCCGGCTGCGAGATTCCCAGCAGGCCGGAGGCCTTGGTCACATTGCGCTCCTCTAGAAGGGTTCTGAGCGTAAGCAGCAGGGTCAGGTCTAGTTCTGGCATGCGCGCATGATCCTTCGGATCGCTCGTGCATCCGCGGGGCGGAAGCCTGCAATTATCCGTTGGGATCAGCCAGGCTGGCCATCAACGGGCTGGCCGTAGCGGAGAGCGCGCCATCGGTCCCGACCGACTGGCTCTCGAAACGCTCGAGCAGCCATCGGGCGGCTGGCCCGGGCGGCGTGTCGGTCCGGAACACGATGTCGAAGCCGTAGTCGCCGCCGCGCGCGTCGGGCATGTCCAGGTGCACCAGGCGTCCGACCGCGATGTCCTCCGCGATCATTGGCACCGGCATGTTCCCCCAGCCGATGCCTGCCTTCAGAAGGATGTATTTGGATCCCAGGTCGGCGAGCCGCCACGTCCGGCTGCTGACTACGGCGAAGTCGCGGCCATCGGTCAGGCGGGAGCGATCGGTGAGCACCAGCTGGATGTGGTCCCTTCCTGCTCCCGGCTGGTTCCTGCCCGCGACGGAAAGCGGATGCTGCGGCGCTGCGACCGGGATCATCGGGACGCTTCCGCAGGCGATCTTCTCCATGCCGCTGCCGGCCTGGTCGAGCGGGCCGCTGATGCCGATGACGGCCCTCCGGTTCAGCACGAGTTCGGTCACTGCGCCGAGCGTCTCCATGTGAAGATGCAGGGCGACTGTCGGAAACTCCTCCCGGAAGGCGCTCAGCGCATCGGCCACGCGATCCGCAGGCAGCATGACATCGAGCACGACGTGGATTTCGCCTTCCAGCCCCTGCAGCAGGCCCTTGGCCTTGGACCGCATGCCGTCAATGCCGCTGATGACGGTGCGAGCTTCCGCCAGCATGGCCTTCCCCGCCAGGGTCAGCTGAGGCCTTCGGGTAGACTCGCGGTCGAAGAGCGGCATGCCGAGCTGCGATTCCAGATTCCCTATCGAATAACTGATGACCGAAGTGGCGCGGTTCAGCTTGCGCGCTGCGCCAGCGAAGCTGCCGACATCGACCACCGTGATGAAGACCTTCAGCTGATCGAGCGTCGGCGTGCCGGGTTCCGATATCATGACGAATTCCTAGAACGGTTCGGTCGAACTTATGCCGATTTAATCGGCAAACGCCTAGGCGTAGTTTGCTTCTCGCAGCCAGGCCGCACGTCAGCGGCGGCTTTCTGGAGAAACAGCATGACAGTCATGGCCGATCCTTCGAGCGTGGAGCAGGTGGTGCTTCCCTCAGTGCGCGACCTCGGCGACTTCGACGTCCGCCGCGCCCTGCCGACGGCTCAGCGCCGGATGGTTGGCCCATTCGTCTTCTTCGATGCATTCGGGCCCGTGGTGATCCGTCCGGGTGAAGGCGTCGACACCCGCCCCCACCCGCACATCGGCCTGGCGACGCTCACCCATCTGATCGAAGGCGAGATGCTCCACCGCGATAGCGAGGGGTTCGTGCAGGCCATCCATCCCGGCGACGTCAACCTGATGACCGCCGGGCGGGGCATCGTGCATTCGGAGCGCAGCGCGGCCGACTTTCGGAAGACGGGCGGGACCATGTTCGGCTTCCAGACCTGGCTGGCACTTCCCCAATCGCTCGAGGAAACGGCCCCGGCCTTCGATCACGTGAAGGCGGATGCACTGCCCGAGTTCGACGAGGACGGCGTGAAGGTACGGCTGCTCGCAGGCGAGTTCGCCGGGCTGCGGGCACCCACTCCGGTCTTCGCGGACACGCTCTACGCGGATGTGGCGATTACGTCCGGCGGACGCCTGAAAGTGGACTCCGACCATGTCGAGCGCGCCTTCTACGTCGTCGAAGGCGAAGTCGAGGTCGTGGGCCAAGCGGGTAGCTTCGATAAGGACAAGCTGATCGTCCTCAAGCCGGGGGCGGAAGTCATCCTGCGCAGCAGCACGGGGACCCGCCTGATGCTGCTCGGCGGCGAGCCGCTCGACGGGGCGCGCCACATCTACTGGAACTTCGTGTCCAGCAGGCTCGACCGCATCGACGAGGCCGCCCGGCAATGGCGGGACGGCTCCTTCCCCGGGATCCCGGGGGAGAGCGAATTCATCCCCCTGCCCGCGAACTACCGACCGCTCGCGGCTTGAAACATCACATCAGAACAGGAGATTACTAATGACCTATTCCATCATCGGCTCGGGGGCGATCGGGAGCGCTCTCATCCGGCATTTCGCTCGTGTGGGCGTGCCGGTCATGGTCGCCAATTCCCGCGGCGCCGCCGTCCTTCGCGAGATCGAGGACGAGTTCGGTCCCGTGGTCCAGGCGGTCGACGTAGAGACCGCCGCCCGAGCCGACGTGGTGATCTTGGCGCTTCCCTACGCCTCCGTGCCGGAGATCGCAGGTTCGGCCGACTGGACTGGCAAGCTGGTCGTTGACGCGACCAACGCGATTGACTTCTCCAACTTCACGCCCGCTGAACTGGGCGGCCGGCTTTCCTCGCACGTCGTCGGCGAGACGCTCGCTGGCGCATCGGTGGTCAAGGGCTTCAACACGCTGCCGGCGGCAGTCCTCGCAAAGGATCCTGTGACGTCGGAGGGCAGCCGGACCATATTCCTGTCGAGCGACGATCCGCAGGCGGCGGACCGGGTAGCGGAGCTCGTCCGGCAGCTGCAGTTCGCGCCGATCTATCTCGGCAGGATCGACGAAGGCGGTCGCCTCCAGCAGTTCGGCGGTGCCCTGATGGTGCACAGCCTTGTCCGTCAGGTCCCCTGACCCTCACGGGCGATTGCGGCGCAGGCAAAGCCCGGATGACGCATCGGCGCTGGCCGACGCCTGTGCCGCCCACCACCCCCCAGTCACGATGATCGAAGGAGTGTGACATGAGCGATATCCTAAGCGGGAAGACGGTGATCGTGACCGGAGCCGCCAGCGGAATAGGTCGGGCGATCGCGCTCGGCGTGGCGGGACACGGCGCTGGTGCGGTGATCGTGTCCGACATTCAAGCCGAGCCCCGCGAGGGCGGCCGGCCGACCGCCGAGTTGATCCGCGACCTCGGAGTGCAGTCCAGGTTCGTGCGGGCTGATGTTTCGAAGCGCGCCGACAATGACGGGCTGGTCGGAGCTGCTCAGGAGTTCGGTGGCGTGGACGTAATGGTGCTGAATGCCGGCATCTCCCTGCGAGCCGACGGCTTTGACGTTGCCGAGGACGATTACCGACGACTCATGTCGATCAACCTCGACGGTCCGCTCTTCGGCGCACAGGCGGCCGCCCGACAGATGAAGGCTCTCGGCAAAGCCGGAAGCATCGTGCTGATGGGAAGCATGGGCGGTCTCGCAGGCGCCGGCATCACCGTCGCCTACTCGACCAGCAAGGGCGGTGTCACTTTGATGGCCAAGGCTCTCGCAGATGCACTCGGGCCCGATGGCATCCGGGTCAACGCGGTCGCGCCGGGAACTATCGACACTGAATTGCTGCGCTCCACTCCCCCGATCGCCGCCGCGGCGGAGGGATTCAGGCAAAGGACCCCTCTGCGTCGTCTCGGACAACCATCCGAGGTGGGTGATGCGGTCGCGTTTCTCGGCTCCGATTTGTCGAGCTACATCACAGGCATCGCCCTCCAGGTCGATGGTGGACTGCTCTCCGTCATCTAGTCGTTCTCATCGTAGAACGTGCGGGCGGCATCTTCTCGAAGGTGCCGCCCGTTTTCGTTGAGGCCGGCATTGCCGCGTCGTCAATCGCGGGATGACCAAAGCGCGCTCCGCCCCGAGCGCGCTCGCTCCTAAGCCTTGAGCACCGCCCGCCGCGCCGAGCGCTTGTGGCGGGCTGCAGCATCACGGAGCAAGAATATGAGCGACCAGACGTTCCCGAAAACCGGTCTCGAGACCATGATCACCCCGGACAGTTGCGCGCTGATCCTGATCGATCACCAGCCCTTCCAGGTGGCAGGGGTCAAGAACATCGACGTATCGTTGATGGTCAACAATGTCGTCGCGCTCGCGAAGACCGCGAAGGCCTTCGGCGTCCCCACGCTGCTCACCAGCGTCATCAAGGATCGCGGCGGCAACATCCTGAAGCCGCTCACCGACGTCTTCCCCGAGCAGACCCCGATCGACCGCACGTTCATCAACACCTGGGAAGACGAGAAGTGCGTCGCATGGGCGCGCGAAACCGGGCGCAAGAAGCTCGTATTCGCTGCCCTCTGGACCGAGGTCTGCCTCGCCTTTCCCGTGATCCATGCGCTCGGCGATGGGTATGAGGTTTACTTCGTCACCGACGCGTCCGGCGGCACCAGCCAGGAATCCCATGAGATGGGTATCGCTCGAATGATCCAGGCGGGCGCCGTCCCGATGACGACCGTCGTGTTCATGTCAGAACTCCAGCGAGACTGGGCGCGCGTCGATCAAGCCGCCAAGACGGCCGAGATCATCCTCGAACATGGCGGCGCAAGCGCGAGCGCGCTCGCTTGGGAACTGCAGCTGATGGCTGGCGCCGCGGCAGCCTGACGCCTCCGGCTTGTCGAAAAGCTCGAACGAAGCGGTCGATCCTATTCGGATTTCCCGGCCGTTCCGTTCGAGCGACAAGCCACTCACACGATACGAACTCCAGTCGAAGGAAGCCGAGATGGCGAAGGTTCTGGTCCTTTATTACTCGTCCTATGGTCATATCGAGACGATGGCGCACGCCATCGCGGAAGGCGCCAGGTCAGCCGGCGCCGTCGCGGACGTGAAGCGCGTTCCGGAGACCGTGCCCGAGGAAATCGCTCGCAGCGCTTACTTCAAGCTGGACCAGGAAGCCCCAATCGCGACAGTCGCCGATCTCGAGAACTACGACGCCATCATCGTGGGAACTGGCACGCGGTTCGGGCGCATGTCCTCGCAGATGGCGGCGTTCTGGGATGCGGCTGGCGGCCTGTGGGCCCGCGGCGCTTTGAACGGAAAGGTGGGCGGCGCTTTCACCTCGTCTGCCACCCAGCATGGCGGCAACGAGACGACGCTCTTCTCCATCATCACCAACCTCTTCCACTTCGGCATGACGATCGTGGGCCTGCCCTACAGCCATGCCGGCCAGATGACGCTCGAAGCTGTCGTCGGTGGTGCACCCTATGGATCCACGACGATCGCCGGAAGCGACGGCTCGCGGCAGCCCTCGGACATCGAACTCGAAGGCGCCCGTCACCAAGGCGAACTGGTCGCTAAGGCCGCTGCCAAGCTGTTCGGCTGATCAAGGAAGGGGAGGCCCTCCGATGGCGAGCCTGCAGAACAAGGTCGTGATGGTGACCGGAGCCGCGTCGGGCATCGGGCGGGAGTCCGCGCTGGCCTTCGCGAGGGCAGGCGCGTGGGTCTTCGGCGCTGACCGGGACACGGCAGGATTGCGGCAGACCAACCAGTTGGCGGCTTCGGAAGGCCTTCGCTTCAGCGTATCCGAAGTGGACGTCTCCCTGGCCAGCGACGTCGAGCGTTTCACCGCCCATGTGCTGGCGTCGGCGGGCCGCCTGGACGTCGCCTTCAACAATGCCGGCATCACCGGTTCCGCGCATCGGATCGAGGACTACCCGGTCGACGATTTCGATCGCGTGCTGGCCGTGAACCTTCGCAGCGTCTTCCTCGGCATGAAGTTCCAGATACCGGCGATGGTGCGAAGCGGCGGTGGCGCGATCGTGAACACGGCGTCTGTCGCCGCGCTCACAGGACCGGGAGGGATGAGCGCCTATGCCGCGTCGAAGCACGGGGTGCACGGCCTCACCCGCGTGGCGGCGATGGAGAATGCAGCGCGAGGCATCCGCGTCAACGCCATCGCGCCCGGCTGGACCGAGACGCCAATGGTTGCCGCGAACAGCCGGCAGAACCCTCGGTTCGCAGAACTCGCCCGCACCGCCATTCCGGTCAAGCGCGGCGCGGATCCCAAGGAAATCGCAGATGCCGCGCTTTGGCTCGCGTCGGACGCCGCCAGCTATGTCGTGGGGCAGATGCTGGTGGTCGATGGCGGAATGACCATCGGCGGCTTCGAACTCTGATCAACAGGAGATTGACATGAACGACATCAGCGAAGCCGCCAAGGCAGTGGTCCGCCGCAACACGGAAGAAGTTCAAGGCGGTGGCAATTTCGAGCTGTTCGAGGAACTGTTCGCGGACGACTTCCTCGACCACACGCCCCAGCCTGGCGGCACACCGGACAAAGCGGGTGCGCGAGCGCTCTATCACCGTCTGCGCGAGGCCTTCCCCGATTTCCGTCCTGAGATCCGCTGGCAGGCCACCGACGGGAATCTGGTGACGACCTACAAGATCTACCACGGCACGCATCTCGCCGAGTTCCTCGGTGTCCCCGCGACCGGGAAGGAGATTCACTTCGAGACGGTCGACGCGATGCGCGTCGTCGACGGCAAAATCACCGAGCATTGGGGTGTGGCCAACCTGTATTCCCTAATGGAGCAGCTCGGCGCCAAGCCGCAGGTCGGCGCGCGATGAGCAAGGTCGTGCGCTTCCGACAGACCGGCGCCCCGGCGGTAATGGTTGTCGAGGAGGACGTGGTGGGTCCTCCAGGTCGCGGCGAGGTGCAGCTTCGGCAGCATGCCATCGGGGTGAATTTCGTCGACACGGCGTTTCGGGACGGCAGCTTCGGCACGCCCTTGCCTGCGGTCGCCGGCATCGAAGCGGCGGGCGTGGTGACGGCGCTGGGTGAAGGAGTGACCAGCTTCACTCCCGGCGACCGCGTGTCCTACTTCTTTGCCCCCGGCAGCTATGCGGAAGTGCGCAACGTGTCGGCGGAAGCTCTCATCCCCCTGCCCGAGGACATTTCCTTCGAGACCGCGGCAGCGATCATGGCGAAGGGGCTTACCGCGCGGATGGGGGTGCGCCGGCTGCACGCTGTGCAGCCGGGACAGACTGTAATCGTCCAAGGGGCGACGGGAGGCGTCGGATCGTTCACGGCGCGTTGGTCGGCTGCGCTTGGTGCAAAGGTGATCGGCACCGGCTCTCGGCAGAAGCTCGATCTGCTCGAAGGTTCGGGTGTGATCGCAGTCGACTCGCATGATCACGATCTCGGAGCCGCTCTGCGGCGGATTGCGCCGGACGGGGCCGACGTCGTCTACGAGTTTGTCGGCAAGGCGACTTTCCCTGCGTCGATCACGGCGGTTCGCGACGGCGGCACGATCGTTGCCATCGGCGCGGCATCGGGCGCCCCCGACGCGGATGCCGATCTTCTGGCAAGCCGCGCGATCAACCTCACGCGGGGAAGCACTGCCCAGCTCGTCAGGGGACCGCTCCTGCAGTCCGCCAGCCTGGAGGTCTTCGATGCGCTTCGACGCGGCTATCTTGGCACGCCGAAGCTCCACCGGTATCGGCTCGAAGACGCCGTCCAGGCGCACATCGACATCGCAACGCGTGCGCGTGACGGTCTTCCGATCCTGCTTCCTTGATCGAGGGCCTGCGCCGCTGCACGGCGCAGGCTGCCTCTGCCAGCTAGTGGGACCAAGATGATCACGACGGACCGCCTGACGCTTCGGCCTCATCGCACGGACGACTTCGAGCAACTGTCGTCCCTCTATCGAGATGAAGCGATGACCGCGTTTATCCGAGGGTTGCCCGCCAACGAAGAGGAATGCTGGCACCGGCTTCTTCGCTACGTCGGGCACTGGACCGCGCTTGGTTTCGGATTGTTCGCTGTGGTCAGACGGGCGGACGACCGGATCATCGGAGAAGTCGGGTTCGCGGACTTCCGCCGTGGACTGGGACATGACTTTGACAGCTACCCCGAAGCCGCATGGATGTTCTGCGGTGCGGCGCACGGTCAGGGCTATGCAGTGGAAGCGATGACCGCAGCGATCAGCTGGTTCGAGGCCGCGCACAGGCATGAGAAGACGGTCTGCATCATCGATCCCGACAATAGTGGCTCGATCCGGCTGGCCGCCAAGCTCGGCTTCGTGAAATTCGGCACTTCGATGTACCGCGGTGCCGCGGTGACGATGCTGGCGAGGACGCCTGCCGGAGCGGGCTGATCGTCAACGGCCAGGTGGATACTGTTCAAGCAGGCAGCGTCGCGACTATGCGACACCGTAAAGCGCGGCGGCCCTGCGCTGGTGCGGAGGCGCAGAATGCACCCGGTTGAGATGTTCGAGCTGGTCGTCGGCATGCTCGTCGCGGTGCTGGCACTTCACTACGTCGCGCGGCGACTGAACCTTCCGCCGGCGGCCGCCTTGCTCGTGGGCGGAGGCGGGTTGGCATTTCTGCCCGGGCTCCCTTCAGTCGAACTCGACCCCGAACTGGTTTTGGTGCTGTTTCTGCCGCCTTTGTTGATGGACGGCGCCTGGTTTACGGCGCTTGCGCCTTTTCGTCGCAATCTCGCCGGCATCCTCTCTCTCGCAATCGGCGCGGTCCTGTTCACTGCGATCGTGGTCGCTTGCGTAGCAAAGACGCTGATCCCGGGACTTCCTTGGGCGGCATGCATCGCCCTTGGCGCCATCGTGTCGCCTCCCGATGCCGTCGCTGCGCGCGCCGTGCTGCAAAGGGTTCGTCTGCCCCGCCGATTGACGGCACTGCTCGAGGGAGAGAGCCTGTTGAATGACGCGACCGGCCTCGTCCTGTTCCGGTTCGCGGTCGCAGCGGTATTGACCGGATCCTTCAGCCTGGCCGAGGCGACCGGGAGCTTCGTGGTGCTCGTTGTCGGAGGCGTGCTGGTCGGCGGCGGCGTCGGAGGACTGTGGGTGCGGATCCTGCGGTCGCTCGAAGACGACAATCTGATGATAGCGTTGTCGGCACTCGTCTGCTGGCTCGCTTACATCGCGGGCGAGCTGCTTCACGTCTCCGGTGTGATCGCAACGGTCACGGCTGGTCTTGTCTGTGGATGGTATCAGCACGTCGTGTTCTCGGCGAGCGTGCGCGTGCGCGCCGTTGCCTTCTGGAAGGTCATGACTTTCCTGCTGGAGGCGGCCGTATTCGTCCTGATCGGCTTCTCCCTCCGGGGCGTGCTGGATCGTCTTGGAGGACCCGCGGTGGTGCTCGAGACGATGGCGCAGCCGGTGCTGCTGATCGTTCTGACCGTTCTCATCGCCCGATTTCTCTGGATATTCGGCGCAGATCTGTTGGTGAAACTTCTTCGTTCCGCTGGAGCGAGGCACCTGCGACCGCTTGGATCGCGTGCTTCGCTGGTGATGAGCTGGGCGGGGATGCGTGGCGTCGTTACTCTCGCAGTGGCGCTGACGTTGCCCGATGCCATGCCGGGCCGCGATCTCATGCTCGTTACCGCGTTTGCGGTCATCTTCATGACGGTGCTTCTGCAAGGCACCACCCTTGGCGCAGTGATCAAGTTGGCCCGCCCCGCCGAGGAGAAGGACGCGATCGCGCCCATGAATCTGCACGCGGCGGAGACCGCGATGTTCAAGGCGCAGTTTGCCGCCGTCGAACGGCTGGCGTTCGATGGGGATGGTGAGTTGCTGCACCCGCAGCTTCTCGACCGCTATCGCACGCGTGCGACCGCCTCGTCCAAGTTCGAGCTTGATCTCGAGGAGCGGACCCGCAGGATCATCGAGCATTTCGATATCGTGCTTGCTGCAGTTGCAGCCGGACGTGCCGAGCTCGTCCGGCTGCACAGGAATGGGCAGATCGAGCGGGCCATTTCAAGGAACGACGGGGAGATGCACGGCCGCATCGAACAGGCCTACCTTTCGTACTCCAGGCAACAGATTCAGTACTATAGCGACCTCAACGCAAAGGTGCTCGGGTACCGCCCTCCTGAGATCATCGTGCTGCACCTGAACAGCCTCAACGCCGCGGTGGCCGATCGCCTCCTGAAGGTTTTCAAGGAGCTCGATTACCGGTTTGTCTCGTTGGCCGAGGCGCAGTCAGATCGCGCCTATCAACAATCTCCTGCGCACGCCACGAGGTTCGGTCCGATGTGGGGTTACAGGTGGGCACGCGAACGCAGCATCAAGGTAGACGGGAGCTTGGAGCAAGAGCCGCCGCAGTGGATCGCAACCTATGCGGCAGGTAAGTGATGTTGTGGTCGGGACCTGTGTCGATGAGGGGAGCCCCGGCGCCACCGTCGGCAAGGGGCAAATGACGACCGGTGCTACTTCGCCCATTCCAGCCAGCCGGTACTACCCGGCATATCAAAGTGAACGACAGGCTGATCCGAAGGCCGCTGCTCGAGCAAATTGCCGTTCGGGTTCGCCTCGGCCGGGTCAAGCGAGCTGCGGCGGGGACCTAGGCGGCGGCAAGTTTGGAGTGCTGAACGAAGTCAATTCAGTTCGGCGGCGCGGTCACTTAGCAAAAGGTATTGACGAGGCACTGCCGCAACCGAATATTTGAGCGTAGCGGCCGTGATAACGACAGCTCTCACCCGGTAGTGAATCCCCTGCTCGCACACCTGTCGCGCCACCGAGCTCAAGCCGCCATTACGCTCCGGTACAATTCAAAAGCGCAGCATGCGGTGATTAGATGCGGCAAGCCGATCAGGAGATCGTGATTGCCTCTACCTCTCGTTCAATGTCCTGCGCCGGCGCAGGAAGCGTCCGCTATCGCCGGTGAGCAACCTCGCTGCCCAACGGCGACAAGCGACATACCCGAACGTGCCGATCCGGTATCACGAGCGCCTGCGCTCACCGTCGAACGATATGATGAGGACTGGTCTGCTCTTGCGGATGCCCGCGCCCGGACTGGACGATGGACCGAAAGGTTCAAATATCTCCCGCTCAACTCGGACGGTTCGGTCTATATCACGACCGGGATCGAGGTCCGAGCCAGGTCCGAAAGCTATAGTGCGCCGAGCTGGGGAGCCGCGCCCGACTTCGACTATGTCTGGACGCGCGTCATGCCCTATGCGGACGTGCATGTCGGCAGCGTTCGGTTCTTCGTGCAGCCGCTGGCCGCGCACGTGATAGGCCGCGCCCCGCCACATCGGCCAGCTGACCGGACTGGAACCGACGTGCTGCAGGCCTTGGCCGAGTTCGAGCTTACGGTTGGTGCTTCTGGGTCCCTGCGCACGTCCGTCGGCCGCCAATTGGTCAGCCTGGGAGGAGGGCGGCTCATCGACACTCGCTACGGTCCTAACGTGCCGATGCCATTCGACGGCCTTCAGGCGCGGTTCGAGACCACCCGAGCGAAAGTGACCATGTTCGACCTCAGACCCGTGGAGACCGGTCCCCATGATTTCGATGACCGTGGATCCAGCCGCAGGCGGGTTTGGGGCGTCTACGGCGCGATCTGGCGTGAAGGTTCGCGCGAGACCGGAACCGACCTTTATTACATCGGCTTCCGAGATAGGCGCGCAGTCTTCGAGCAGGGCGCCGCGCGTGAGCTCCTCCACACCTTCGGTGTTCGCGAATTCGGCCAACATGGCCCGGGGCACTGGAACGTCGAGGGTGTGCTGCAATCTGGCTCCTTCGGCCACGCCTCCGTAAGCGCGTGGGGACTGGGGATGGAGATCGGGCGCCGCTTCGATTCAACTCCCTTCCGCCCCGACCTGACGCTCATCCTGGATATCGCTTCCGGTGACCGCGACCCGGCCCGGAAGACGCTCCAGACCTTCAATCCGTTGTTCCCGAGAGGCAAATATTTCGGCGCGCTTTCGCCTGTTGGACCGCGGAACGTTATCCACCTGAATCCATCCCTGGCACTCCACCCCGCGAAGCGCGTGGGCCTTTCGCTGGCAGCTTCGGCCTTCTGGCGACAAAGCAGGCGTGACGGGGTCTACGGCATCGCCGGTGATCTAGTGCGAAGAGGCGGCTCCAGTCGCGATCGGTTCGTGGGAAGCCAATTCGAGGCTGCTGGATCCTTGCAATTGACGCCAGAGCTGAGCCTCTCCACTTCATTGAGCGCCTTTGCGCCAGGGGCCTTCATCCGAGCCACCGGCCCGGCGAGAACCACGTTGATGAGCGCGTCGACCATCAGCTTTCGGTTCTGACAAGCCTGACGAAGACAAGGGTTCATTTTGCGAGTGGACGAGGTGAGGCCATTAGCGCGCCTTCGGACGAGACTTGTCCGGGCTGACGATCGCCCGCCACCGCAATGTGCCGCGGGATGGTCAGCCTGAACTTCGCTCCCGTTGGCGTCGGCAGGAGATCGAGCGCTCCTCCATGGCTTGATGCGATCGATCTCGAGATCGCGAGGCCCATGCCCATGCCGTCGCTTTTGGAGGTTGCCAGCGGCTCGAACAGCATACCCTTGATCGATGGGGCAACGCCCGGCCCGTTATCGGCTATCGTGCAGACGACCGACGTGCCGGAGGGTTGCAGCGTGAGGCTGATGGCCGGTGCGGCCACTGGCTCATCGCGAATGGCTTCGATGCTGTTGCGGAGAAGGTTCACCAATACCTGCTGGATTTGAACGCGGCTGCCCAAGACCACCAGCCCATCGCTGCACAGCGAGAGTTCCAGCCGTATCGAGAGCCTTGCGAGCTCAGGTCGCAATGCGGCGGTGACCTCTTCTATGATCGAGTTCATCTCTACCAAGGTGGCGTCCGCCTCCTGATTGCGAGCCAATGCACGCAGACCAGTGACGATGTCAGCCACGCGGGACACTTCGGAGATCACGTCGTCGAGCATCGCGGAAGCCTCGGCAAGAACGGGCCGATCCCTCTCTATCCAGCGCTTCGCTGCCTCGGCACTTGCCACGATTGCCGATAGAGGCTGGTTGATCTCGTGGATGATCGACGATGCGAGCTCCCCCATGACCGCCAACCGCGCAGCACGCAGGTCACGTTGATCGCCGCAGGGTGCAGGCGAAATCGTATTGGATTCGTGGTTTGCGAGAGCTCCGCCCGCTCCGGCCCTTTCACGTGGCGAGCCGCCAACCGCCGGAGGGGCGACCGCCGAGGTGGACCGATGATCTGGGAGTGGAACCGCTTCCTCTAAACCGATCGAGGGCTCGCCCGCCGTCAGCAACGCTCCGCGGCCGGCGGGGCGGCGCTCTAAGGACATGGCGTGCCCCAAACCGCACTGACATGCCGCTCACCGGAACGGCCGTGAGGCATCTGAAGCTGCTCCTGGTGCATGGCGCCTGACCCGCATATCGTGGACGATCTGCCGGGGAAGACGCAGTGTGGACTGAAACCCACACACGGGACCCGCGATCGGGTCTTGGGCGATGCGTCGGAAGACCCCGGATGCGGGGCAGCATCACGGTCGCGCGCGCACGACTTCCATGTTGCCATTCGCCTGCCTGACAAGGCGAACCGGATAGATTTGCGAGATCGCCCGCCCGAAGCGCAGGGGATCGCCCGTTCGGAAGCGCCCGCTGACCCGGTAGGCCGCAACCTCCGGATCGCGCACGATCAGATGGCGCTGATCGTAGCGGTTCATCTCGACGAGGGCTTCGCTGAGCGGCACGTTGTCGAATTCCACGAAGCCGTCCTGCCACGCCTCACTCGCCTCGACATCGGCCGTGGAGACGGCACCGGTCTCTCCACGCTGCACATACTGTTCACCAGGACTGAGGCGCAGGCGTGATCGCTTGGCGCCGCCCATCTCCACCTCCACTACACCTTTGACGAGGACGACCACGAAGCCGGTGGCGTCCTTGCGAACATTGAAGCGGGTGCCGAGCGCAGTCACGACGCTATCGCCCGCCGAGACGGAGAACGGACGGGTGCGGTCGGCCGCGACTTCGAAGAAGGCCTGCCCTCTGACGAGTCGCACCAGCCGCCGTCGCGGCGTCAGCGCGATATCGACGGCACTGTCCGTGTCCAGGTGGAGCGTGCTTCCATCCGGGAGCTGCCTTGTCACCCGCTCCCCAATCCCGGTTTCCAGATCAACCTCGCCAAGCTCTTCAAGCGGAGCCCTTGACGCAGTCTGTTGGACATCTGAAGGGCCGGTCGAAACGGGGCCGAGCGGCAATACGCCGGATGTGACCAAGGTAATCCCAGCGACCGCTGCGGCGCTTGTCACAGCGATCCATGGCCAGATTGGGCGGGCCGATGGCCGAACCTCCATCGCAGCGGCGCGTATGACTTCCGTCACTTCGTCACCGGGAGCGTCGTCAAAGCAGTCCCATGCAGCGTTCACCCGCTCCCATGCCGCCGCATGGGCCTCGCTTTGGTCCAGCCACTCTTCGAAAAGGTTCGCTTCGCGCGGCGTGCCTTCCTCAAGGACGAGGAACCACAATGCGGCGGCCTCGTCTGCGCTCATCCCTTGCAACCGCGACCTCGTGATCCGCAATTCGTTCACCGCGTCCCTCCGAAGTTAGCGGCGAGATAGCTTATCGCGCGCAACATGTGCTTCTCGACTGCGCTCACGGAAATACCGAGACGCTCCGCGATTTCCCGGTGTCGCAGGCCCTCCAACCGCCGCAGAACAAACACGGTGCGCGTTCTCTCCGGCAAGTCGAGAAGTGCCTTGGTAGCGGCGCGCAATTCTGCTTTGGCTTCGGCGTGCCGCCCGGCATCCAAGTCCTCGCCGCGATGCACCTCCGGTTCGAAAGTAACGTGTTCATTCGCGTGCCGTGCGGCCCGACGGCGTTGCCGATCACTCAAGACGCTCCTGGCCGTCTGGAACACATAGCCGCTGAAATGGTCGATTTCGGCAGCACTGACGCGTTGCACGATCCGCACAAAGACTTCTTGCACGAGATCTTCCGCTTCCGATCCATCTTGAACACGACGCTCGAAATATCGCGTGAGCGACCGACGGAGCTTTTCGGAGTCCTTCGCTAGCGAGCGTGCTCGTTCAGCCTCCTCGTCTCGCCCGATCATGGGGCAACTGCTCGCCATGGTGCGTTCGGGGCCCCTGGATGATGAATATCTTCATCCGTAGACGCAGGCACGGGCCAAACCCACACGAGCCTAGAACCGGTACATGAGCACTGCATCGAATCGGCGCCGTCGGGGGTCTGCAAGCGAGCTATAGCCGGCCTCGGCGAAGAAGAAGTAGCGACCGCTGTCGACAACGATGGGCGGCGAACTGTCGAAAAGGTTCTGTACGCCCAGCCGCAGTTCCATGCCAGCAGATCGGGAACCCTCCCGAGCTCCGCTGAAGCGGTAGGAGATCGCAAGGTCCACATACGCTTGGGCCGGAATGTAATCCGATCCCTGCAGACGGATCGCGAATTCGTTGCCTTGCCCGACCGGCGGCCCCCATGGAACCACGCGGTAGCGTCCATAATACTGGCCGTCGAGAGCGACCGCCAATGGACCCCGCTCCCATTCAACGCCGGCCACGCCGCGCCACGTCAACGCTCCCTGCGAGTAGTTCGCCAGGGTGTACCATACCGCTTGATCGTCGAACCTGCGCTTGAACTCGGGCTGCCATGTCGCCGCGGTTGTGAACCTCACCTGCCCAGCAGGCCCCAAAGGTGCGACGTACTCTGCTTTGAGGTCAAGCGCAGCGAGCTTCGTCCGTCCGGTGTTCAGTGCGGTGGTGTCGATCCGGGTAATCAGCCCACCGGTATAGCCGGCAGCTAGGTCGGCCTCGGTAAGCGGAAGCCGGACTATGCGTTCCGGGAAGCGCTCTTCGTTGGCGAGGAAATAGGCGACGGCGCCGTAGTCGGTCAGATAGCGCAGCCCATTCGCCGAGGTGAGGACAATTTCATCCTTCTTTTCGATACGCGTGTAGTCGAGAGACAGACGCAGTCGGGAATCCGCCGTCGTTAGAACCACGCCTGCCGAGAAGCTCCGCGCGCGCTCGGGAAGAACGGCGGTGGAGCCGCCGACGACCACGGGCACATCGGTGGAGATGAGGCTTCCCCCCCGGCGGGGATCGCGCTCAGCGAAGGAACGCACGACACGGGCGGAGATCTGGTCGATGCTGGGCGGCAGGATACCGGTGCTGACGCTTCCCCGTACCATCAGGTTGCGGAAAGGGTAGAACCGCAAACCAGCCGTATATACTGTCGCGCTTCGGTCGCTCGTTTCGAGCCGATCGAACAAGGCGTCCCCCGTCCGCGACTGTGAAGGCGCGGTGTTGCGATACCGATCGTTGCGTGCCGCGAGCTGCAGCTCGAGGCCGGACAGCGCGACTGCGCTCTCGCGATCGATCAGCGGCGCGCGAAGCTCGGCGGAGAAGGAGCGGACCTCCTGAGAGACTTCAGGAAGCGGCCGTGCGACAATCGTTCCGAGCAGGCTTTCGCGAACAAAGGAAGCTGGCACATGCTCGCGTCGCCTCTCCGCAAGAAGGGACAGGGTTGCCCGTCCGCCTGGAAGCCTCGCAATGGGACCCGAGAGGCGGGCTGATGCTTGCCGCATCCGGTTGACCAGCGAATATCGGAGCACGTTGGGAGTTCGATAGGCGTTGATCGTGGAGAGGAAGGTGGGATAATCTCCGAGGGGATTAGGGATAGGCGCTCCAAGTTCCGAAAACCCGAACAGGCCTGAGAAAGCATCAGCCGACAGCCCGTCGCCTGCCAGATCTATTCGCTGGCGCGCGGTGCCGACCGTATAGTCAAGGTTCGCTCTCCAATCATGAGGAAGATCGACGATGCCGCCGACAGTGACACGGCTGGTCGTGGAGCGATTTACCAGTGAGTTGTCGAATCCCGGCAAGGGAAAGGTGACCGTGACCGCTCCATCGAACCGCCGGAACTGCGGATCAGCCACGTAGGCGGACTGAAGAGAGAACGGCACCGTGGACTGTCCCCGGTTCCCCATCCACAGACCATCGACGAACAACTCCACGCCGTCGCGCAAGCGGCGGCGCACGTTGAGGAGAAAGGACCACCGCTCGACTTCGGGCAACAATGTCCGGGTCGCGCCATTGGCGTCCGGAGACAGAGTGATGTCGATGCGTCCGGCGTTAGAGAGCAGCGCGGAAGCAAGCATGCCCTCGCCAAGCGGCGCGTAGGTCGTGCGGGCGTTCAGCGGGATCGTGCCCTCGGGGGTCCTGAGCGCAAGCGGTGCAGACCCGAAGATGTTCACGGAGCCGCTGACGGGATATTGTCCGAAGAACTGGGCCGGATCGTTCCGCAGCTTGAGCGCGCGCGAGCGCTCCGTATAGTCGCGGTCCCCATATGCAAGGCTGTCTTGTCGCGTTCGCGCGAACGCGAGCATGACGTCCGTATCGCCGCCGTCGGGAGTGAAGCCGACGCCGCCTTCAATTCGGCTGAATCCGGCATCGCCCCGCGCCGTGACGCCGGAGGACATGGCTAAATAACCTCCTCTGTAATCACGATCCAGGACCACGTTGACCACGCCAGCCGTTGCCCCCGGCCCATAAATGCCGCCAGCGGTCGCGGTTATCGTCTCCACCCGAGCTATGGCTGGTATAGGGACCGCGTTGATGTCGGGCTGGTTGAATCCGTCTTCGCTGGCGGGCAGCGAGGGAAGGCGCCGGCCATCCAGCAGCACCAAGGTCTGGCGTGGGCCCAGTCCCCGCAGGTTGATCTCGGATCTTGTGCTGCCAATGTTCTCGAGCGAAAATTGGGAAGCTGTCGCCATCTGGCCGTTCACCGGCAAGCGGGTTCGCAGGAAGTCCTCAGGTGTGTCGAGGTGGGAGTTGTCGAGCTCGCGACGGCTGGACACCTGATAAGGCTGAATGTCGCTCTCGGTGCGTTGTATGTCCGCGTTCTGAGTGCGTCTCCCCACCACCAGGATCTCCGGCGTAGGCTCGGGAGGCGCGATCTCCGATACGCCGTACCGGCCTGACCTGACGATGACGATCGTGCCATCCGCGCTTCTGGTGAATGACAAATCTGACCCTTGGAGGAGCTTGCGCAGCGCCTCCTCTATGGTCAGGCGCCCGCGCACCGCCGGTGCGGCCCGGTCACCAACCTGGCTGGCGGAGAACAGCAATTCTGTCCGCGCCTGCTTTGCCAGCTGGGACAGCGAGGCAGAAAGACGCTGGGCCGGGAGAGCTATCTGATATGCGCGTGTCTGGGCCGCCGCGGGCAGCGCCGCCGCGACAAGGAACGCAGTCGGGAGCCCCAGAACCAGCAGACGCATGTGACGGCCGCAAGCTTACCGCGACCTCCGAACGAAGGGAAGGCGCCGCTTGACGGAGTGGCAGCTCAGTCGGCCGTGCCGCTCGGGTGCCAAACCCGAGCGAACGTCGTGGTCCAGAGTGAGAGTTCGAACCGTGCTCATGGGGAGCGGCCGGCGAAAATGGGGCTCATCCCCCAAAAGTTGCGGGGATCGCGCCTAGGTGGTGGTAGAGGCGCTTGTTGCCAGGTCTGCTTGGAAGTCCTTGAATGCCGTAGCACCGGGCGAGGATCCGAGCTGCTCCTGGAACTTGGCGAAGTCGGCAACTTCCCAATGCTCTGCGAGCTTTCCATTCTCGATCCGGTAGAACTGGAACGCCGCGAAATCCACGCGGTTACCGGTGGGCGTCATCCCACCGAAGTCGTGGACGTGGGTGCCGCTCACCCGGTTCATCACCGCCACGCGGTCTCCCTCCGCGATGATCTGTTCGATGGTCCAGGTGAAGTCGGGGAAGCTCGCCTTCAAACCGCTGAGGTAGCTTCGGATCACCTCGATGCCGCTCGACTGCCCTTCGAGCTTGTCACCATAGTCTTGCGAGACGATCTCACCGAGTTCGCTCAGGTCGCCGGAGTTGAACATGGCAAAATAGCGCCGGACGATTTCCTTGTTCGCTTCGATGTCGTGCATTTCAGTCTCCGAGTCGGTTGGTTGGATGCACGCTCAATGCCTGCGTGCGTCGAGGCTCAGCCGGCCAGGGCCGAACGCCACGATCTGGAGGAAGCCCCCCGCCATGGTCACGTTCTTGAAGAAGTGGATGAACTGGTTCTGGTCGCTGAAATGAGCGTGGAAAAACACTGCCGTGGCGATGCAGAACGCGGCTAGCACGGCTGCCATGAGGCGGGTTCTAAACCCGATGATCAGCGCCGTCGCACATCCAAGCTCGACTGAAAGTGCAATCAACAGCCCGAGAGACGGGAAAGGGAGCCCGACGGAGGCGATGAACCCGATCGTCGCTTCAGGCGCGAGCAGCTTGCCGGATCCAGAGATCAGGAACAGCCCGGCCATGGTCGTGCGACCCACTAGGGGAAGCACGTCTCTTGCGCTCACGGCGTTTCCGGTCGTGCTCAAAGGTTGGATCGTTGCCACGTGTATCTCCCACATTGCCGGCAGATGCGCCTGGACTTGAGTAGGAGGTCGGCAGGACCAAGGGCGAACGCCTAATGGTCATCCAGGCAATGCGCCGCCGGCAATCAATCAGGCGTCGGCCGATCACCGCCGAGGGAGGAGCAGGCTTACGAGCAAGGCGGCGAGGATGAGCACGACTGCAGCCGAGATCAAACTATCCTGAGTCAGAAGCAGCAGCTGATTGAAGGTGACTGCTCCAGCGCCTGCCCCCGTAGCGACCATCGCGGCGTCCTGAACCACGGCGATCGGCCGGCGCTGTGCGCTGTTCGGGCGTTGCTTCACGAGCGAGCTCCTACGGCTTCGCGCACCTTCGCAAGTTGCCAGTCCGAATAGCCGGCATCGTGTGCCTCGGACGTCGCACCGCCGAGCCACTTCCGGCCACCGAGGCGAGCGAGAACTGCGAAGCGGCGAAGCGCTTCCAGGCGCCTGTCTGCGAGGGGCGGTGAGACCTTCGCGGCGGTGACGGCTCGCAGCCAGCGCGTGAGTCGCGAAGGCTCCAACACGGTGTTCAGAGTGTCGAGCTTGGAAATCGAGATAACTTCCTCCTCAAGCACGGTGAACGGCTTGCTGCTGCCTTGCGCGACGTGCGCGCGAGCGTTCGCAAGCTCTGAAGAGAGGTCGAGATAGGCCATGGTGGGCTCCTGACGATTGCGACCCGGAGGGCATCCGCCCTCCGGGCGAAGGCCTCAGCGCAGTTTGGCGTCCAGGCTCAGGCGGCCGGCTCCGAAGCTGACCACCTGAAGAAGCCCGCCTGCCATGGCGATGTTCTTGAAGAAGTGGATGAACTGGTTCTGGTCGGCAAGGTCAGCGTGGAAGCTGATGGCGGTGGCGATGGAGAATGCCGCCAGAAGCGCCGCGACGAGCTTGGTTCGGTAGCCGACGATCAATGCGGCGCCTCCCACTAGCTCAACCAGCACCGCCGCAGCAAAGGCCAGCGTCGGGAATGGCAGGCCGACCGTCTGGATGAAGCCGATGGTCATCGCGGGAGCCGAAATCTTCGATAGCCCCGAAAGCAGGAAGATGGCGGCGATGAGGATGCGGCCGGTGAGAGGCAGAATGCCTGCGGCAGCGGATTCCTTGGACATAGCGATGCCGGATGGGGCGGCGCTGGCAGTGACAGTGGACATGTGGTTCTCCTGTTCATTTCGGCAGGAAGGCCCCGCCGTGGCCCACTGATCTGGACAGGGTGGGCTTGGCGCAAAAGCTGAAAAGAATGGATCATTTCGTTCGACCTTTTCGGCAAGCTGTCTTGTCGGAAACTTCGAATGCTTCGCTCGATTCTTTGCGGCTTTTCCTCTCGCGCACGGGAGACGACATCCTCGGCAAAGGAGATTTGACATGACAGCGACCCGTGAGTTGAGCCGCCGAACACAGGCCTTCCGCACTCTCGAGGGTGATGGAATCGAAGTGCTTCGAGCCATCCCTGCCGACGGCCTGGAAAGCGTCGGGCCCTTCATCTTCCTCGATCACTTCGGCCCGATCGCGTGGAAGCCGGGCGAGGAGAAGGGGGCTTCGGAGCATCCGCATGCCGGTATCGAGACGATGACGTTGCTGCTCGAAGGGCGCATGCGCCACAAGGACAGTCTGGGGAACGCGAGCACCATGGCTCCTGGCGACGTCCAGTGGATGCGTGCGGGTCGCGGCATCGTCCACGACGAGCAGCCCGATGTCAGCCAGATGAAGCCGGGCGAGCGCACGCACGGGGTCCAGCTGTGGTTGAACCTGCCTAGGGGAGACAAGCATGTGGCTCCCGAATATCGCCACATCAGAGCAGACGAGATCCCGCTGATCTCGGACGCGGAGGGTGTGCGGCAGCGGCTCATCGCGGGAACTGCCGGAGGTTACACCGGTCCGCTGAAGACATACGGCGACGCCCACGTGATCCACGCCAGCTTCGATGCGGATGCCGTGGTGACGGTGGACTTGTCGGCGGTGGCGGAACTTGCCGTCTACACCATAATCGGCAGTGCCGAGCTCGGATCCGTCGGGGACGTCATCTCGGCGGGCGAACTTGGTGTGCTTTCCAAAGGTGGCCTGGTCCGCATCGACGGAAAAACCGGTAGCGAGTTGCTCATCATTGGCGGGCAGCCGCTGGACGCGCCGATACTGCGCTATGGCCCCTTCGTCATGAACACGCCCTCGGAGCTCGACCGTGCCTTTGGCGACTATCGGCGCGGCGCCATGGGCAGGATCGCAGCCTAGAGCAACGGAGCCGGAAGGTTGCCCGTGCCCATACCCGCCGAGAGAGGGGGGCTTCTCTCGGCGGGGCGGGGCTATTTGGGGCTTAGCCCCGCTGCGCATCAGCTCGTCACATCCGGCCCGGGGGTGGCGGATGCAGGGCACTCGCGAGCTGATGCGAGGCTCTTGTCTGGGGCGCGATGCGCGCATCCCCTTATCCTATGCCGCAAGCGCCGGACGCTGCCGCACCGGCTCACATCCTCCAAGCCGCTGGTCGAGACGTCGCTCTTCATCGCGCAGGAACGCGATCAGCGCAGTGGCCCGGGCGCTGCGGCTCTGACCCACGGGCGCGCAGGCGAACAGCGACTTCGTGCCGAGACTCCAGTCGGGGAGAACCTGCACCAGATGACCCGATCGAAGCGCCTGATCGATCAGTAGGCGCGGCAAGCAGCCGATGCCAGTTCCTGCCAGCACTGCGTGCATGAGCGTGCTGATCGAACTGAAGCTGATCCTGTTGGGCGTCTGCACGATCGCTTGCAGACCTGTCTGCGAGAAGCGCCACGTCATCGCTCGGCTGCCAGCCGTGTTCTGGTCGAGACAGGTGTGACTGCTCGTCAGGTCCGTTGGCGTTTCCGGCGCACCTGCGCGCGCCAGATAGGCCGGGCTGGCGCAGACGACCGTCTCGCTGTCCAGAAGCGCGATGGCATGAGGCGAAGGCTCGTCGCCGATGTAGAGGCGGACGTCCCAATCCGTCGAACTCGCAGCGCTCCCCTCTTCGTCGATGCGCAGATCAATCTGGGGATAAACCGCCATGAAGCCTGGCGTCACGTGGGCAAGGAACAGACTGGCGCTTGCATCCGCCCGCACCGTCAAAAGCCCAACCGGGTCGTCCTCGGCACCCCTGATCTCATCGGCCGATTCCGCCAGCCTATGCAGAAGCGGAACTGTCTGTTCGTAGAAGCGCAGCCCCTCGGACGTAGGGACGATACCTCTTGCAGTGCGGTGGAACAGCTTGACCCCGAGCCGCTCCTCAAGGCGGCCGACGGCCCTGCTGACGCCTGACGTGGTGAGGCCGACGACGCCCGATGCAGCGACGAAGCTTCCGCTCTCGACCGCGCTGGCGAACACACCCACCCCGCTGATCAGGCGCTCATCGAACCACATGCCTTGCCTCCAACCCGTCGGTGTGGAGGCGATCATATTCAATGGGCCCGCGAGCGGCAGTTGTACCGTCGTATCATTCGCGGGAGGAATGTCGTTGCCCATGCGGAAGGAGAGCGCAGCGGCGAATTTCCGGTGGCATGCAGGCCAGCTGGACTGGATCGAGACGGCACGGGATGCGCTCGCCAGCAACGGCTTTGGCTAAACCATCGTGTAATTGCGCCATCCACCTCCTAGCCCGAATGCCAAGTTCGGGCTCCGTCCGTAGAAGCGAAACATGATCAGTCTAAACGGCTACAAATTCTCCGAAGCCCGTTATGGCTCCGCCACAATCCGGCGAGCGGTGGCCGAGCACCTCCCACCGCTGGTCCTTCTCGACGAGGGCGGCCAAAGCCTGGCTGAGAACGCGGCGCTCTGCGCTAGAGCCCTGGAGGTCGGTTCGTCGTTCTCCAATCTGTGGGCCGAAGAGCCGATTGGTCTCGTCGAGGTCGATGGTCGCCAATCACTCGCCTTCGCGGACAACCGGATCACCAGGCTGGACGGGCTACTCGGTCGCCCTATGGACATCAGCCACTTCCTGTCTGTCGCGAGTGCTGTCACCGAGGCAGTGGCGCAGATGCACCGAAGCGGGCATGTCCACCGAGCGCTTAGGCCGTGGCATCTATTTCTGCGTCCGGACAACAACGTCGGCATCGTGGGCCTTGGACGGGTGCAGGGCCTATCGAGCGACATTGAACACGACGTGCTTGAGGCATCGGCCGATGATCTCGCCTATGTGGCTCCCGAGCAGATCCGCCGCCCCGCACGCTCGGACGAGCACTCCGACCTCTATGCGCTGGGCATCATCTTCTACGAGATGCTCGCGGCCAGAAGACCCTTCGACGGTGGTGATCCCCTGGAATGGGCGCACGCGCACACCGCGCTGACCGCGCTTCCGCCGTCCACGCTCCGCCCGCTGATCCCTTCAGCTGTGTCGGACCTGATCATGCGGCTGCTGTCCAAGGACCCAGAAGACCGGTTCCAGTCCGCAGGGAGCTTGCGAGAGGCGCTGAAACGCCTCGCGAGCGCATGGCTGCGCCCCGGCATCGAACGCATCGGCGCTCACGCAAGCGCACGCGCTTGGCCAGGTCGAGCTGCGCGAGCGTGATTGGGCGCAGGAACATCTGAAGACCCGAGTAGCGGAACTCGCGAAGAGCGGGCAGTTCCACGTCACGGCGATCAGCGGCAGTGCGGGATCGGGCAAGACGACGCTGGTCCGGACGGTCCAGGCCGATCTGCTCTCAGCGGGCGCCCATTTCGGCGATGGCAAGTTCTCGCAAGTCGGAAACGAGCTTCCTTACGGACCATTGGCGGCGGCCCTAGGTGGACGGCTGCGCGCTCTAGCGAGAGCGCCTGGCGCCGCCGACGTCGCCGAGACGGTCAGCGCCATGCTCGGCGCCGATCTGGGATCGCTCGCGAAGATCCTGCCGGGTCTGCGCGAACTCCTTCCTGACATCCCCCAGCCCGCTGAGCCGATGGGCGATCCGGAGCTCAGGTTGCATCGTGCTCTGCTAAGACTGATTGGATACCTCGGCGAACACGGCCCCATCGTCCTCTTCATCGACGACATCCAATGGGCGAGGCCTGCGTTCGTGCGGCTTGCGCGGGCGCTTGTCGCGTCCGGAGGCATCCCGAACATGCTCCTGATCGTCGCATTGAGGGACGACGAGGCGAAGGCGCGGTCGGACGTCGCAGAGCTGATCGATCTGCTTGCGTCGGATCCTTCGTTCGGCCTTCTCGCCCTGCCTCCACTTACTCCGGCCGGTGTTCAGCAGGTTGCGGAGGAGCTCCTGGGCGGGCTGGTGTCCTCCCTGGCGGAGCAGGTCCATTCGCAGTCGCGCGGCAATCCGCTCCATGCGGTCCAACTCCTGTCCGCACTCGCGGAAAGCCGGGCTTCTCAACCGCATCAGGCGCTTGCGACTGACAACCCGGTGGCCGGGGATGTCGTTGCGCTGTTGCGAAGCAAGATCCTCGAGCTGCCGGCCGATACGCTCGGACTCCTGTGTCAAGCGGCGTGCATCGGCCATGCCGTATCGGCGCCGATCTCCGGCGCCCTCTGGTCACAGGATGCCAGGGCCGGCTTCATACCCGCCATCGATGCCGGGCTGGTCAGTTGGGCCGGCGACGAACTGGAGTTTTCGCACGACAAGGTCCACGAAGCCGCTTTGATGCTGCTCGACGCGCCGGCACGGCGGCAGGCTCACAAGGAGGTGGGAGAGGCTCTGCTGCTAGCCGCAGGAGCCGAGGGCGACGAACTGGCGCTCGCCGCTCTCAACCAGATTGCCCGCGGCTACGAATACGTCGCGCCCAACGAACGCGAAAGCGTCGCGCGCCGCGTCATCGAAGGCGCCGGGATCGCTCAGGGGTCACTGGCCTTCCAGGTGGCGGTGGATCTGCTCGACGCGGCCGAGAACATGCTCGGACAGACTAGATGGGATGCCAATCCTCGTTTGGCGGTCGAGATCGCGATCGCGATGGCGCGCGCGCTCATGCTCTCCGGAAACATGGCTCTCGCGCTCGATCGGCTTGAAGATCTGCTGACGCGGTCGTTGCCGCTCGGGGAGCAACGAGCTGCAGTCTACCTCAAGGTCGTTGGGCTGATCGCCTCCGACAGGTACAGCGAGGCCATCGACGTGAGCCTGGCCCATCTACGCGTTGAAGGCATCATGTTCAGCCGGTCACCCAGCAACGAGGACGTGGACGCGGAGTATGCCCGCCTGCTTCGCTCCGTCGAACATGGTGCACTCGACGAGATCGTAGATCGCGACGCCCTTTCGGACGAGGCGCTGCTGTTCCAGGTGAATCTGCTGTCCGAGCTGATCCCGGCTTCACTCTCCATCGACCGCAATCTCTTCGCGATGGTCACGACCAGGATCACCAACATCACGCTGGAACACGGTCCCAACGCAACCGGTGCCTACGTGTTCGCGACGATGAACATGGTCGTCGGCTTCCGCTTCGGAGATTTCCAGCTCGGCCACCGGTTTGGCACGACCGCGATGGAGCTGGTGAAGCGGCCGGAACTCGCGGGCCGCAAGGCACGTGCCATCCAATGCTTCGGAGCACTCGTCGTCCCCTGGAACGGCCATGTTCGAAGCGGCATCACTTTCGTCGAGCAGGGCCTCGACGCCGCCATAGAAGCCGGTGATCTGGTGTTTGCGGCCTATAGCCGGGATCACATGCAGACGCTGCGCTATGTAAGCGCGGACCCGCTTCCCCTGGTGGAGCGTGAAGCCCAGTCGGCTGTCGTTTCGGCTCACAACGCGGGCATCGCGCACGCCTCGACCTTCCAGGTCCAGGTTGCGCGGGCCCGAGCCCTGCAGGGTGGCGCAAGCGCATTCGGGACGCTCGACGACGGCGAATTCAGCGAGGCGCAGTACGAGGCGATGCTGAACGCCTGGCCGGGTCTCGGAATGGCCACGTTCCGCTATCTCACGTTCAAGCTCGAGGCCCGCCTGCAGGCAGGTCGCCTCGACGAGGCGCTCGCCTGCTCGAGGGACGCAGAGTCCCTCCAATGGACGTGCGCCTCCTTCTTCGACGTGGCCGAATATCAGCTTCATTCGGGTCTGGCAGCCGCAGACGCGCTGGCGATCGGACACCCTGACCGAGAGTATCTGCAGAGCAGGCTTGATACGGCCGTCGGCGAGATGCGCCGGTGGTCCGACAGCGCGCCCGACAACTTCAGATGCCGCATGCTTCTGCTGGAGGGCGCACGCTGGTTCGCCCGTGGCGACTACGGCCTAGCTTCGAGCTGCTTCGACCAGAGCCTGCAATCCGCTGCCGACAACGGGTTCGTTCAGATCGAGGCATTCGCAGCGGAACGCGCCGCGCTCGCGAAGCGCGCGGCAGGCATGCTGGAGGTCGCCGCCGCCTATGCGGCACTTGCGTACAGGAAGTATCTCGAATGGGGTGCAGGGGCCAAGGCCAAAGCACTCCTCGATGCTTGGCCAACAGCGGGGGCAAACGACCGGAACCTCGCCTCTCATGCACTCACGCTCGAGAAGCTGGACCTGGGAGCGCTGCTCGAGGCGCTTCAGGCTATCGCAGCCGAGGTCGACTCCGCCAGTCTGCTGACCACGCTGATGCGGCTGACGCTCTCCTCCGCAGGCGCGACCCGAGGCACCCTCTATCTCCTGCGCGACGGTAAGCCTCAGCAGGTCGCATCGGCCGGCCTGGTCGAGCGCGAGGTTCAGGTAACGGTCGGCGGCGACAGGATGGCCACGGCGTTCGAACAACGGCTGATCAACCGCGTGTGGGCCAGCGGCACCCGGGACATCCTGTTCGAACAGGACGCATCCTCCCCCCTTCCTCGAACCGAGCCACGCTCCGCGCTGTGTCTCCCACTCAAGCGCAAGGGGGCGCTCACCGGACTCCTCTACCTGGAGAACAATGTCGCAAGTCGCGCCTTCTCACAGGAACAGGCGGCCATGCTCGAGTTCATCGCGGCGCAGGCGGCCAGTTCTCTCGAGATCGCTCAGCTCTACGAAGGCCTTCTGAAGGAGAACCGCGAGAGAACGCTGGCAGAGGAATCCCTGCGTCGCTCCCAGGCGTGGCTTACGGCCGGCCAAGCCTTGTCCAAGACCGGTAGCTGGCGGTGGAACATGCAATCAGGGGAAGTCGAGTGGTCGGCACAGCATTACGAGATCTTCGGTCTCGTGCCTTACTCGGTGACACCAACCGTCGAACTGCTAGTGAGCCTCATACATCCGGACGACCGCGACGGCACCCTCGCCGTGATGGACCAGGCGCGCAGGGAAACGACGACCTTCGGCCATGAATATCGTATTATCCGCCCGAACGGAGAAGTGCGCCACATCCATGGCATCGGTGCGCCTGAGGCAGGAGAACCTGCCGGTGCCGTCATTGGCACTGTGATGGACATCACCGATCGCAAGCTTGCCGAAGATGCGGCTCGAAGCGTGCAGCACGACCTGGCGCACGCAGCCCGCCTCGCGATGGTGGGCGAACTGGCGGCCTCCATCATCCACGAGATCAATCAGCCGCTGGCGGCGACCGTCGCCAGCGCCGAAGGTGCGCGGCGCTGGATCAACCGCGCAACGCCAGACGTCGAGGAAGCCAAATCGATGCTGGACGACGTGATCTCCGAGGCTTCACGCGTCGCTGACATCGTCGCCGGACTGCGCGCTCTGGCCCGCAAGGGCGAAACGGAAGTCACAGCCATCGATCTGCAGGAAGCAATCGACGAGGTGCTCGTAGTCATGCGGCCCGAGTTCGAAAAGAACGAGGTCCTGCTCACGCGCACCGCGGCAAGCTGCCGGCCGGTGGTATACGGGCAACGCGTCCAGCTTCAGCAGGTCCTGATCAACCTTCTGCGCAACGGCATCGAGGCGATGCGGGACGCCGGGTCCACGGAACGCAGGATGCACCTGGAACTCGGCATGGAAAATGAGCACGTTCGTGTCACGGTGACGGACAGCGGGCCGGGGATCGAACCTGCGGTCGCCGAGTCCCTGTTCGAGCCGCTGGTCACCTCCAAGCGGGAGGGCATGGGCATGGGCCTCGCAATCTCGAAATCTATCGCGAAAAGCCACGGCGGAATGCTCGAACTGCTTCCCTCCGCGGTCGGTGCCAGCTTCTCGTTCACTGTTCCGACTTACAGGAGGCCAGCCTGATCGTAGTCAGTCCTCGGCTCTGACGAGCGCGCCCTCGATGCAGGCGATCAGTTCCTCGCCCTTGAACGGCTTCGCTAGAATGCAGTGAACGCCAGCGCTCTTCGCTTCCGCCTCGACCTCGGGTGTCAGGTATGCGGTGATGAGTATCATCGGGAACCCTTCAGAATGGCTGGCGAGTCTCCTGGCGAGATCGATTCCGCTCATGCCTTTCGGGATCTGGAAGTCGCTGACGAGGCATTGGCATCTGCCGACGGCATCGGACTGCAGGAAATCCTCCGCTGAGGAGAAGGCGGACACCTCGCAGCCGAAGCTGCGCAGGAGACCGCTGAGGGACCTCCGCACTCCGGCGTCGTCATCGATGATGCAAACCGACTGACCTTCTTGCACTCGGGAAGGATCCTCGTCCTGAAGTGGCTGAGCTTCTGAGCTACGGCTTGGCGCACCCCGGCTCCATTGTACTCGAGCGTAATCGATCAGCGGGACGCGTTGATCCCTAGTTCATCGGCGATTTTCGCGAACGCGATGATCGTCGTGGCTCCCAGCTTCCGCATGCCGTTGCTGCGATGGACCTTTACCGTCACTTCGCTGATGCCGAGATCGAAAGCTATCTGCTTGTTCAACTTTCCGGCGGCGACGAGCGTCATCACCTCCCGTTCCCGCGAGGAGAGCGCCGCCCATAGCGTGCGTAGACTCTCAAGATGTGCATTCTGGGCGCGCGCCGCCTTGTCACGGGTAAGCGCGGCGGAGACAGCGGAGAGCATCTGCTCCGCGGCGAACGGCTTCGGCAGGAAGTCGACTGCGCCGGCTTTCATGCCCTGGACGGACATGGGCACGTCGCCGAAACCGGTCATCAGGATCACCGGCATCGAGGTGCCCTGGTCGCGCAGGCGAGACTGGAACTCCAGCCCGCTCATGCCCGGAAGTCTCACGTCGAGCACCAGGCAACCCGGCTTGTCGAGCATGTCGGAGGCGAGGAACTCGTCGACGCTGCCATATTGCAGCGACGTGTAGCCGCTCGAGCGCAGCAGCCCGTCGATGCTCCTGCGCAAGGCGGGATCATCGTCGACGATGTGCACGGTGGCACTCGCATCGATGGAGTCGGCTACCTTCATCAGCATGTCGCCTTATCGTGAGCCGCAGCGCTCGCGGACGTCAATTAAACCAAAGGGGCATTGCGTTCCCCTGCGCCATGGTCCTCGATGGACGACATCAGTCGCACGGATCAGAGATTTTCCGACCGGAAGCGGTCCGCAAAGCTGACCTCCTCACCGGCGATCATGAACTTGCCCCGACCGCGATAGTGGAGCGTCCTGGGCATATCGATCGGCGCGACTGAAGCCTTCACGATCTCCCAGACGAAGAAGCTGTACTCGTCGATCATGCGATCTTCATACAGTCTGCACTCGAAGCTCGCATAGCATTCGGCGATCTGCGGTGCGCTGACGCGTGCGCCCGGCACCGCGGTGAGGCCTGTCTCAGCGAACTTGTCACCGTCGTCGGCATGCATGTTTCCGATCTGAACGACCTGCTCCACCATCTCGAAGGTCGGGATGTTGATCACACATTCGCGCGTTTCGACGATGGCGGCATGGGAGCGGTTGCCCTCCCAGAGATAGCAGCCGACCAAGGCAGGCGAGAACTGCATCATCGTGTGCCATCCCATCGTCATCACGTTGAAGCGGCCGTTCACACGCGATGTCACGAGTACGACGGGACCCGTCTCGAGGTGCTCCCGTGCCCGGACAAGGGGAAAGTCTCGCTTTTCGTAACGCATAACACTGCCCTCGTCCGGCCAACGCGGGCGAAAGATGCTCCTCGTCGTCGCGCGTCTCCATTGTCCAGGTGGATACTGTCTGCATGGATACTGGAACAGGCCAACGACCCCCTCGATCATCACGCGAGCGAAAGACCGATTCCGCACCCGATTTCGCCGTTGGCGAGGATCGGTCCTTCGGCGCGATCATTGAGGAGAGTGGCCGATGCGCCATAGAGTTTGGTTCGTCACCGGGATCTCGCGCGGCCTCGGCAAGGCCATCGCGCAGTGCGCCATCGGCGGCGGCGACTTCGTGGTCGGGACCACGAGGTCCGGCGAAGCGCCCGCCGACCTGCCGCCGCAGCGATTGGCCGTGCTGAAAGTGGACATGCGGGACACCGAAGGCGTCGCATCCGCAGTGCGGGCAGCGGCTGATCTGAAGGGCCGGCTGGATGTGTTGGTCAACAACGCTGGATACGGGCTGCTCGGTCCTGTCGAGACCGCGAGCGCCGACGAAGTCGGCGCTGTATTCGAGACCAACGTCTTCGGCCCCATAGCAGCCATCAGAGCAGCGCTGCCGATCATGCGAGCCCAACGAAGCGGGCACATCATCAACATCTCCTCCGTGGCTGGGATGGCGCCTGCTCCCGGAACGGGGATCTACTCGGCAACAAAGGCGGCGCTCTCCGCAATGTCGTACAGCCTTGCAGCGGAACTTGCACCGCACGGCGTTCGCGTCACTGCCGTTTCCCCGGGATCGTTCCGAACGGAGTTCCTGGAGCCTCGCTCGGTCCGTCAAACGGGTCAGGCGACGACCGGATACGAGGAGACAGCAGAGCCAACGATCGACGCTCTCCTGCGCAAGAGCCTCAAGCAGATCGGCGATCCTGAGCGCGCCGCAGCCGCCATAGCGGAGATCGTCCGTGCCGAAGCAGATCCCCTCGACCTGCTTCTAGGAAGCGACGCCCTGGAGCGTGTGCAGAGCCGCGGCGCCCGATTTCAGGCGGATATCCAGGCCTGACGCGCGCTTACGCTCTCGACCGACATCTCGGACGACGCTGCGGGCTGAACCTATCAATCGATCAACCAACCATGGAGATGAACATGAACGGGGTATCAGGAAAAGTCGTGCTGATTACCGGCGCCAGCAGCGGGATCGGGGAGGCAACGGCCCGTAGCTTGGCAAGCGAGGGCGCTCGGGTGATGCTGGGTGCGCGAAGGACGGATCGGCTCGAGCGACTGGTTGACGAGATCACCGCCTCGGGCGGCGAAGCGCGCTGCAGGCGTCTCGACGTGACGTCTCGCGAGGACCTGGCAGACTTCGCAAACGAAGCTCGTTCGGTATTCGGCCGCGTAGACGTGATCGTCAACAACGCGGGCGTCATGCCGCTATCACCCATGGCTTCCTTGAAGGTAGACGAGTGGGACCGGATGGTCGACGTCAACATCAAGGGCGTCCTTTACGGGATCGCCGCCGCATTGCCGATCATGCTGGAACAGGGCCAGGGGCAGGTGATCAACGTCTCGTCGATCGGCGGACACGCCGTGAGCCCGACCGCCGCAGTCTACTGCGCGACCAAGTTCGCCGTGCGGGCGATCTCGGACGGCCTTCGCCAAGAGAACGACAAGATCCGGGTGACGGTGATCTCGCCCGGAGTGGTCGAGTCCGAGCTGGCAGAGAGCATCTCTGACGAGAAAGGCCGTGAAGAGATGAAGACGTTCCGTGCCATCGCACTGAAGCCCGACGCCATCGCGAACGCGATTCGGTTCGCCATCGCACAACCGGCGGATGTGGACACGAGCGAGATCATCGTGCGCCCTACCGCCAGCCCGTTCTGAACCGGCCGTCCACTGCGAACGGCGGAAACCGGCGAGGTCATGCATGAGTAACAACTACGTAGGTATGTGGGTCACCGCGGACGGATACATCCGCCATGAGCTCCTTCCTAGGTCGTAAACTCATTAAACGCGGGCGGGGGCGGCAGGCTACTCGTGATGGCGAGCCTCAATTACAGCCCAGTAGATAGCGGCGCAGCCAGCCACCGCTATCGCTATAGCTTCGAGCCAGAAGCCTACGGGATGGTCGGCGCGCGATAGGCCGTTTCCATGAAGATAGATCACGCCATCCGACACGTTCCAGGTGAGGAACGCCAAGATGGCGATCCCGAACGAGCCAGCAGCGATGCGACGCGGCATTCCGTATCTGCGAGCTGATGATCTCATCGAGGCAGGATCGTCGAAGCGGTAAACCTGCACAAGGGCGTTTGCAGTTTTCAAGCTGCACCGGATTGTGATTCAGGCTCAGCATGAGCCGATATGACCTGACTGACTTCGAGTGGCGCGTGATCGAGCCGCTCCTGCCCAACAAGCCCCGAGGCGTGCCGCGCGTCGATGATCGCCGCGTGTTGAACGGCATCTTCTGGGTGCTGCGATCGGGGGCGCCGTGGTGCGACCTGCCAGAGCGCTACGGCCCGCGCACCACCTGCTACAACCGCTTCAATCGATGGCGGCAGGCCGGCGTGTGGGAGCGGCTTATGGACGCCATCAGCGCCGCGTACGACGGCGAGATACAGATGATCGACAGCACTTCCATCCGGGCGCACCAGCAGGCTGCGACGGCAAAAAAGAGGGTCCAGATCATTGTCTCGGTCGCTCCCGAGGCAGGCTCACGACGAAGATCCACGTCGTCGTCGATGCGCAGGGGCTCCCGATCCGGCTCGGTCTAAGCGCAGGCCAAGCGCACGACGGGATGACCGCCGACCGCCTGCTCGACCATCTCGGCCCGCGCACCATCGTGCTCGCCGACAAGGCCTATGATGCAGACCGCATCCGCAAGCTGATCCAGGACCAGGGCGCCACGCCCAACATCCCGCCCAAGAGCAACCGCAAGTGGAAGCCGTGCTTCAGCAAGCGGCTCTACCGCGAGCGAAACCTCATCGAGCGCTTCTTCTCCAAGCTGAAGCACTTCCGCCGTGTTGCCACCCGCTATGACAAGCTCGCCGCCAACTTCCTCGCCATGATCCAGCTCGCTTCAATGCGTCTGTGGCTCCGGGCTTATGAGTCTACGGCCTAGTAGTGGTTCCAGTCTTGAAGGATATCGTCACTGCACGATGCTGACCTGCTGAACGATCGTTGCATTTGGGAAGCGGAATCCTAATCGGGAACGGCCCAAGCGGGGGGTAAAGCGCCGATCCGATTATAAGCTCAAGGTCAATAACGTGATTGCGATCACGCGCCTCGGAGCTTGTTGCCATGGGCACCCACCCTCCTGGCACATGTCCACAGCGAGCTGACGTCAGCGGTTTAGGGGTGCTGCAGCTTCCGCTTCAAAACCAACCTTGACGCTCTGCACTGTCATCACGGCTTGTCCTGCCTTAGTGGAACCTAAAAATGGCGTCCAAGCGGCTTTTACCCCTTTGCAGGCCACTTCAACTATGTTTCCCGAGACAGTGGCTTCTGGCGTTCCGCACTGCGTGACTGCTCCGGTCGTATCAATGCTGACCACCAACTCTATCGGTGCCGGCGTTTTCGTTCCCTTGGTAAGAAGTGTGAGGTCGATAGCTGAAGGATAGGGATAACGCTTTATAAGCTCCTTCACTCTCACTAGGTCATCGGCCATGAACCACGAGGTCGCACTTCGATAAATCCCGTAGGCCGGTTTACCATCCGGACCCACTGCCGGCTTGAAGCGAGCACGTCGCATTAAGAGTCTGCACGAATACTGGTTCAAATCTTCGAACCGCGTCGGCACTATCACTTCGCACTTCTCTGGATTGCCGTCGGGGCGCACGAGGATAGCAAATCCCACAACGCCGAACTCGTTTTTCCTCATTGATGATTTTGGGTAATCATCGGGGCCTATCCACGCACCAGGATCTTTCGGTATCGCTGGTTGGATGATTGCAAGTGTTGCAAGCAGAATGAACATGTACCCCCCTTAAGACAACGTAATGCTGAAGATCGCTCTGATCGTCCACCAGCAAAAGATGGGCGTCCCGCTCCAACGCCTCCCCTGACTTCCTGATGCAACCGTCCGCCGGCACGAGCATGCGTGCCAGGCAGCGGATCGTTGGTTCTGAATAACGCGCGCGAGACGGCTAAAAACGCTAGCCTCCCGATCACTCGCTCGCTCACCTGAGCGCGTCTGCTGGTTCAATGCCGCACCTCCGCAGCTTGGCGATCAGGCGCTTGTCTATCATAGACACCGTCTTGGCCGGATCGCCACAGCTTGCGAGCAATTTTCAGGATGCGAACAGCCAGAAGTACTTCATGCACTACTGCTATGCGACCCATGCAGGCTTGGGAAGCGCCACGTCGGATCTAAACGGCCGCGATCGAGCGTTAGCTGTGAATGCCTCCCGAAAGTGAATGGATGTCGCTTTCGGGGTACGCGAGCGTGACCTAAACGACTGACTTTGGGGCGTTTGCGGACAGGCGATTTTGAGAAACGCGGCCTACGTCGGCTCATCTCAACCCGCAGCTCGCGCCTCTGCAAACAGCCGGCTAAAGTCTCTCTTATCGATTGCGCCCACCACAAGAAGCGGGCCGGCGACGAATCCCGGGGTGCCAGATAACCCGATCCGAAAAGCCTGCCTGCTATTGGCTTGGAGACGAGCCGCAATCTTCGATTTGTTTGACTTGATATATGCCTGAGCGCGCCCCCATTCGCCGCCGGCCTCCGTAAGAGCTTCACGGAGCACGGCCTCGTCAATGCTCCGATTGTCCGTCATCAAACGATGATGAACGTCAACATAGATCCCTTGCTCCGCACTCGCGAGGGCTACACTCGCGGCACGCTCTGAGATCGGACCGAAAATCGGCCAATCCTTGTAGATAACCTGCACGTCACCGTCGTCACGTACCGCTTCCTCCATTGCGGGGTAGGCCTGCCGACAAGCAGGGCAACGGTAATCGGTGAATACAGCGAGACG
>NZ_JACIJF010000019.1 GCF_014199255.1 Sphingomonas xinjiangensis
CTCTGCAAGTACGAGGTCTCGAAGGATGAACGGACGGCACCTTACAGGATGCGCTTGAGCTCCCCGAGATGGCAGCTGTTGGCGCTCAGCTGCCCCTCCTATCAATTGATTGTCCGTCGATGCGACCGGAAGGCGCTCCCGGAGCAAACCGGCTCCAGCATTGGCGAAATTTTGCTGTTAGTCCTTCTGACGAAGATCGTTCGGATCACACGTAGCTCGACGCACGTGAAACGACGGGTGCTCCATCCAACACATTGAACGCCCACGTTCGGGAGCGTCGGACGAACGGGATAACATCGTTGAAGTCAGTGAGCAGAAAACAACCGTGTCGAGGAGGAGGAAAGGGCGCAATCATCGGCGGGGCATGAGACGGTCAGGCCTACCTTGCTGCTTCTCTTGGCTGTCTGTCGAAAACGTTGGTCGCCAGCCTCAACGCTTAGCAAACGGCTCTGGGCACCTCTTGGTGGTCTCGAAGAAGATGCTCGCTGCGCAAACTGCTCCAGCAGATCTGTAGCGGCATGGAAGTCGACTGCTTCGGAGAAGAGGAAGCCCTGACCAATCGTGCAACCGAACGCGAGTAGCTGGCCTACCTGCTCCTCGTGCTCCACGCCTTCAGCGACGACCCTCATGCCTAGCTTCTTCGAGATCGAAAGAAGACCCTCGACGATCGCAGCACTGGGTTCACCTGGCGCTAGCTGTGCGACGAAGGACTTGTCGATTTTTAGAATGTCGACTGGAACGGAAAGCAGATGCGTCAGCGACGCAAAGCCGGTGCCGAAATCATCCAGTGCGAGGAGCAGACCTTTAGCGCGAAGCTTTGCAATCGCCGTTGCAAGTCCGTCGTCGCGTTCGCCCATATAGACGGACTCGGTGACCTCCAGGACGACGTGTTTCAGCGGAACGCGATACTCGTCGAAGACAGCAGCTATATCGTCAGCCAGCTTCCCCCCGAAGAAATCGGCTGAGGACACATTGATACCCACATGCTGGAAGGGGATGCCTCGATCCAGCCATTGCCGCACGTCCTTCGCTACCGAGGCGAGCATGCGCGCAGTGATCTCGGCTGCTATGCGAGAGTCCGAGAAGGCGTCGACGAACTCGCCTGCGGTAAGGACGCCGTCGTCCGTTCGCAGCCGGCACAGCGCCTCCATCCCGATGATCTCGCGGCTCGCGAGGTTCACGATAGGCTGATAATGCGCCTCGACACGCCCGTCTTTCAGCGCAGCATCGACTTCGCGGATCGCTGCGAGCCTGCGGATCATGGTCGTACCCAGACCCTTCCAGTAATGTACGAAGCTACCGCGCCGGGTCTCTTTTGCGTGGTAGAGCGCGAAGTCAGCATTCTGCCGTACGATGTCAGAGCTTTGATCGCCGCTGGTCAGCTTCGCACCCCCAATGGTTGCTCGAGGTGCGATCAACTGCCCGCCCACATCGACTTCGGCTTTGAGGGCTTCAAGGATCTTACCCGCAACCTGCTCCAGGCCCGACAGCGCTTGAGGTGACTGCACGAGGATCGCAAACTCGTCACCTCCAAGCCGGAAGGCTCGATCCGGCGTGGAAAGCGACGACAGCCGTTCCGCCACACCCTGCAACAGGCGATCGCCCGCGTGGTGACCGAAGGTGTCATTGACGACCTTCAGATTATCTAGATCTGCTACGAGCAAAGCCCAGGAGCCAGACTCTTGGCAGGACAATCGAGTGAGTGCCGCGTCGAACGCCGCGCGATTAGGGAGCCCGGTCAGATCGTCAAAATAAGCCCTGCGCTCCCGCTCGAGCACCCGCTGATGGCGTTCGATGGCGATCGCGCAGAGGTGAAGGCAAGTATCGACAATGCGGCGCTCGATCCGGCTCGGACCGCGCTTCTCCCTGAAGTAGAACGCAAAGGTGCCAATCACTCGTCCGGCCGCATCTTTGATCGGGCTCGACCAACAGGCCGCCAGACCTAGCGGAACGGCTAACGCCTTGAAGCTCGCCCAGCGCTGATCCGTCTCGATGTCGGTGACGGTTACAGGTTTACCATAGTAGGCGGCGCTTCCGCAGGAGCCCGCCTGCGGACCGGTGATCAAGCCTTCCAAAGAGGCTGAGTAATCGTCAGGCAAGCTGGGCGCAGCCAGAGGGTGTATGGTCCCGCTCTCATCTACGAGTAGCACGGAACAGATCACCCCAGGAACACGCTCCTCAACCTCACAGCAGAGTCGCTCCGCCGTTCTTTGAAGCGACTCTCCTTTCGCGACCATCTCAAGGATCATGTTTTGGAAGCGTAACAAGGCTCAGTGTCCGACAGCGTACATGAGCATTATAGGACGATATTAGCCTTCAATCCCGGTAGTCCGAACATGAACAGACGGCAGGTTTTGGGAAGCGCGCGAGCAGCCCCAAACGGCAGCTACTGGCGCCGAGCTGCCCTGCTTACGGCAGCTTCCGCCCAGTTCTGGAAGTTCACCGCCATCGTGGCGAGTGCCAATACCCGTCCTTGGTTCATCCAAGCGATCTAACGGCCCGCGGTGACGCTAATAATTGCCTCTAAGAGCTCGCCTACCTGTCCGCTGGACCCCCAAGCGTAGACCGAAAGGTTGAGAGCTGCCTCTGCCGAAAATATGCTGCTGACGCCAACTGCATAAGCCTCAGCAGTGTTGATCGGTAGCACCGACACGCCAAGCCCCGCCTCAACCGCCGACAGAACACTGGCGAGACGGTTTCCGGTGAAGGCGATGTACCATCGGCGCCTTTCGCGCTCGATGCGGTCGATCATTACATCGGGATACAGCCCGCCCGGAGGAAATGTCACCAGCGGGAGCGGGTCGTGCCAAGCTCCGCTGGCATTTCCCTCGAACCAGCCGAGCGGTTGGCAGCATACGCCGTCAGAAGCTCACCACATCAGCGACAAGGCCGCACGCGTGGGGAAGCTCAGCGCGTTGCGGCAAGGATCATGGCGACGGTCTCCTCAGGCATGTCCCACATCGGAAAGTGGCCGCTGGACGCAAACCAATGGAGACAGGCCGATGGGAAGGCAGCTTTTGCGCGCGCGGCCTGCCTCGGCAGACAGAGGCGGTCGTGCCTGCCCCATCCGATCATGATCCGGCCGGTGTTGTCGGCGGCCGGCCCGGTTTGCTCAGGACCGCTCGCTAGGCTGTGGACCAGCGCGTCGAAGGTCGGCGTGGTACTGAGACTTGCCAATTCGGTCGCAACGACCTGCGGATCGAGCGTCCAAGGGCGTGCGGACAACTGAGCGAGCAATGCAGTCCGTGACGCCGCATTGCGGCTCAGCATCGGCAGGCTCGGCCGGATCGCGCGCAGCAAGCGACCCGAGAGCCCGATCGTGGTTTTGAAGAAGATTCGCTCCCACCCTCGCCAGAAGCCACCTGGGTCGAGCGCGACAACATTGCCGACACAGCCGCGTCGAGCGAGTTCAAGCACAAGCCTTGCTCCCATCGAGCTGCCGACGACGTCGACCCCAGCTAATCCGTTTTCAGCGATGTAGCGTTCTATGCTGCCAACCAGCCCGTCGAAGGTGCCGCTGTCGTGTTCCGCGGGCGTGTCACCATGGCCTGGAAGGTCGATTGCGATTACCGTCCGGTGGGCGCTGAGCGCATCCAGGATGGTGCTCCAGGAGCGCCAGCTTCCGCCGAGACCATGGACGAGCAGCAACTTGCGACCGGTACCGCATTGGATCTGGTTCATCTCATGCTGCTCTTGTTGCCGTGGACAGGCTCAACGATCCCAATCCCTCGGCGGGGCCGACGGACTTGCCTGCAAATGCAAAGCCGGCGATCGACACGCGGATCGATAGCGAGCGCTGTTTGGTTGGACATCAATCACCAGGAGAACGAACATGGCGACGCTTCCACCAGACCCCTATGCACCAGATCCGATCCGCGAGCCCGACGGGACGCCAGTACCTAATGATCAACCAGAGTCGCTGCCCGGCCCAGACAATCCTGAGGCACCGGTGATCGAGCAAGAGGCCCCCGACGATGCGCCGAGCGACACCCCCACACAAACCCAGGCGTGAGTTCTAATATGGCCTGCCGCTTTACGCAGTGGGCCACCTTCGATCCCCGCTCTAACGGTTCCAGGCTAACCTGTGCTCAGAAGCTTCTGAAGGGCGCGGGGGTCTCAGATGCAACCGTCGCAGGCTACTCGAGTCCGAGTGAGGGGTCGGAGCACCGTTCGGCCGACCGGGGGGCACCGCCGGCCGGAGCAGCATCCGACCGCCCCACCCGGAGGCCAAAGCTTCGGGATGACACCCATTGCCGTGGATGTGAAACTCTCGAAATCACATAAGTTGGAGGTAAGGATCAGTTCCGACTTTTCTGGATTACTCATCGGAAAGGATCACTGTCGCAGCGTCGAAAAGAGCGGCCAATTTCTGCATGACGCGTATGGCAAATCGAAAACCGATCCTCGGTATCAAGTCGCCGAGGGCGGCTCTAATCGTCCATTACGTAGCTTGCGGAACTATGCGAGTAGGCCTCCGGTCGGTGCTTTTCCCCAGGGAAGGTTGAAGCGATGGCGTTTTCGGCAAAGAGAGACATCATCGCCATTGGCGGATCTGCAGGGAGCGGCGCCGTGCTGAAGAGGCTGGTCGATGCGCTGCCCGCCGACTTTCCGGCGAGCGTGTTCGTCAGCACGCACATCCCTGCCAACTCGCCTGGTTTCCTCTCCGAGATCCTGTCGAGCCGATCAGCTATACCCGTCTCACAGGCGATCGAAGGACAGCCGATAGAAAGGGGGCATGTCTACGTCGCAGCGCCTGACCGGCATCTCCTGCTTGTCGACGGAACAATTCGCTTGGGGGAGGGCCCACGAGAGAACATGGTGCGGCCAGCCATTGACCCGCTGTTCCGCTCGGCTGCGCTTGCCTATGGTTCGCGTGTCGTGGGAGTGGTGCTGACAGGCATGCTGAACGACGGGGCCTCAGGGCTTCACGCAATCAAGTCCTGCGGCGGTACTGCCGTGGTGCAAAGCCCCCTGGACGCCGAGGCTGAGCAGATGCCGGTCGCGGCGCTAGAGGCGACGGACGTCGATCACGTAGTGCCCTCTGCTGATCTAGCCGCGCTTTTGGTGAAGATCGCTGGAACTGAAGCAGGACCTCAGCGCGGTTCGAGCGAAGATCTGAGGCTTGACGTTCAGATCGCCGCGGGAGTGAGGCTTGGCAGCGGAAATCTCCGGAAGATCGCGTCTCCCAGTGCGCTGTCCTGTCCAGACTGTCACGGCGTGCTCTCTGAAATCCACAACTCTCGGCCGCTGCGCTATCGCTGTCAGATCGGTCACGCCTACACCGCCGATGTGCTTGTCTCGCGCGGGGATGAGGTCGACGAAGCGGTACGCGTCGCGATGCGGGTCATGGAAGAGCGAGTCACGCTGGTCGAGCGCATGGCACTGGATGCCCGACAGACAGGCCGCGCTGCAGTTGCCGAACTGTATGAAGCGCGGGCGGAAGAATATCGTGGTTATGCTGCCACCTTGCGCGATGCGGCCGTCGCATCGTTGCGGCTTGGCCGAGCACCGCGTGCACAAGATATCTGACTGATAATACTTCGTCTTTAGGCCATCGCGGTTTATCTATGGTGGAGAAGCTCGGGATGGAACGCGGTGGCGACTAATAATCAGAAAGTTGAAGAATCCGCGCACGAGGAAGGCTTGGCCAAATCGACGCAGCAGATGCCAGTGGTCGGCGTTGGCGTGTGCGCTGCATCGCTCGGGTCCCTTGATGAGCTATTCGCCGGTGTCGGTGCGGGTAATGGTGGCGCCTGGCTGATAGCAGTGCGGCAGAAAGAGGGATTGAGCGTCGACACCGTCCTCGACCTTCTGAGGCGCAAGTCCTCTCTTCCAGTGAAGATCGCAAGCAGCGGCGACTCGATCGAGCCGGATCACATTTATGTCGGCGGCCCGGACGACATGATCACTCTTGAGGACGGACATATTCACGTTCGCCCTGCGATCGAACCGGTGGGGCACCGGGGCACGATCGACTCCATGCTCATATCGCTTGCCGAACATGCGCAGGAGCGAGCCGTCGCCGTGTTGTTAGCCGGGCTAGGCACCGATGGAACGGCGGGCATCACCGCAACCAAGAAGTTTGGTGGCCTTTCGATCGCGGAACGCGTCGAGGGTGAGGATGCGACCACGCAGGAAGGTGTCGGAGCGTTTGGCGTAGTCGACCAGCTTCTGCCAGTGAACGCGATCGCCTCTCAAATCGCGCAGTACACAAGAAACATCGCCAGCCTAGCCGAGCGTGGCGACGCCTATGATGGCGCCGTTGAGATCGAGGCGCAGATTACGCAGATAACGACCATCCTGCGCAACGTTACAGGCAACGACTTCCACGGCTACAAACGCGGTACCTTCATTCGGCGCGTCAACCGACGGATGCAGGTGACGCAGATTGACTCCGTCACTGCTTACCTGACGCGGCTACGGGAGGACCGGGAAGAGGTCCAGCACCTGTTCCAGGATCTGCTGATTAGCGTCACACAGTTCTTTCGCGATCCCCAGGAGTTCGAGGTCCTCGAGCGCGAGATCCCTCGACTTTTCGAGGGCAAAGAAGCCGGCGAGCAGTTGCGGGTATGGGTCCTGGGCTGCGCGACTGGTGAGGAAGCCTATTCGATCGCCATCCTGCTGCGCGAGCACATGGCGAAGCTGGACAATCCACCGGATGCGCAGATCTTTGCAACTGATCTAGATGCGCGTGCGCTCAATCTGGCGCGCGCCGGACGCTACACAGATGCCATCGCCGATCAGGTGCGCTCAGACCGGCTAGAGCGATGGTTCGTACGTGAAGGAGACACCTATTGCGTCTCCAAGGAGTTGCGCGAGATGTGCATCTTCTCGCCGCATAACATCGTAAAGGACGCGCCCTTTTCCAGGATCGACGTCCTGTCATGTCGCAACCTCCTGATCTACCTGAATGCCGAAATTCAGAGTCGCGTAATACCCATCTTCCACTTCTCGCTTCGCCCCGGCGGCGTGTTGTTCCTCGGCTCGTCGGAAAACGTGACGCGGCACCAAAGGCTGTTTGCACCCGTAGACCGTAAGAACCGGGTCTTCCGCCGTTTAGAAACGGCAGCGCGCATCATCCCAGACTTCCCGCTCTCCACGCGGGTGCGCTCTCCAGAGCCGCAACATCTGCCATCTCTGCCCGCGATGCATGAAGGCCGGCTGACCCTCCGAATGAGCCGGCAGGCGGAAGCTATTGCTGAGCGCTATGCACCCGCTTACGTGGTGGTGGACGCGCAGTATGACGTTCTCCACTTCTCTGGCCGGACCGGTCGTTACCTGGAACCCAGCGCCGGCGCGGCTACGCTGAATTTGATGAGCCTCGTTCACCGCGACCTGCGGTCGGACGTTCGTTCGGCGTTAAGTCGCGCCGCAAGTGATGGCCAGCGGGTCGAACTGGCCGGTTTAACTATTCACGACGACGACCGCACCCGAGGCGTGAACCTGGTGGTGGAACCCGTTGACGGAAGCAGCAGCACGCTGGTCGTTCTGTTTCAGGATATTGGGCCAGTGCACGAGGCGGGCGGCGCAGAAAGCGGCCGCTTTGCGGGCGATGATCATGTTCAACGGGTCGAAGCCGAACTCCGCATCACCCGGGACCGACTACAAGCGACGATTGAGGAACTGGAGTCCACTAACGAAGAGCTGAAATCCTCCAATGAGGAGTATCAATCCATAAACGAAGAGCTTCAGTCTGCCAGCGAGGAGATGGAGACTTCCAAGGAAGAGCTTCAATCCGTCAATGAGGAGCTGCAGACTGTAAATGGTGAGCTAAGCCACCGAGTTTTGGAAATCGGTCGAACTAACTCAGACCTGAAAAATCTGTTGGAATCCACTCAGATTGCGACCGTCTTCTTAGATAATGACCTTAGGGTCCGCAATTTCACACCCGTAGCTACTGAGATTTTCCACCTGCTTGAGACAGACATTGGTCGGCCGCTCGATCATGTCGTCTCGAGAGTTCACTACCCCGAACTTCTGGACGATGTCCGTCGGGTCCTGAAGACACTAACACCGATCGAACGTGAGATCGTCGATCGCCACGCCGATCGCTACTATGCCGCTCGCGTTCTGCCCTACCGCAGCACAGACAACTACATCAGCGGTGCGGTGGTTACCTTCACGGACCTGACCGCCGTTCACAGGGCCGAGAGCGCAATGAGGGACAGCGAGCAACGGTATCGCGCCTTTGTGACCGCCAGCTCTGATGCCATTTATCGGATGAACTCCGACTGGTCTGAGATGTGGGAAATGGATGGCCGAGAGTTTCTTCCCAGTACTACGTCGCCGTCTCAAGATTGGATGGAGACCTACATTCATCCCGACGAGCAGCAGTGGGTACGTGCACGCATAGACGAAGCGGTCCGCTTGAAGAATGTATTCGAACTCGAGCATCGCATCTACCGAGCTGACAGCACAATTGGATGGACGCATTCGCGAGCTGTGCCGATCTTGGATGATGACGGGGTCATCGTAGAGTGGCTCGGCGCGGCCAGCGACGTCACCGCTGCGCACGAGTCTGAAGCGATGCGGCGCGCCAGCGATGAACGGCTACGAAGCGCGATCGAAGTCGCACGGGTCGGCACCTGGGATTGGGACGTCGCCACTGGCGAGATCAACTGGTCGGATGAGCATTTTCGGATGAACGGCTACGCAGTTGGGGAGGTAAGTCCAAGTCACGAAGCTTGGGTCTCGCGCATTCACCCAGAGGATCGAGAAGCGGCCGAAGCGGCGCTGCGGAACGCACGTGAGACGCATCAGGAATATGTCCACGAGTTCCGGTCTTTGCATCCAAACGGGTCGGTGCATTGGCTCTCGGCCCGCGGCCGATTCTTGTACCGAGACGATGGCACGCCCGTGCGCATGATCGGCGCGATGGTAGAAACGACGGACGCGCGCGAATTTCTGCAGCGGCAAGAAGTGTTGGTAGCCGAACTACAGCACCGCACCCGGAACCTAATCGGTGTCGTGCGCTCAATGGCCGAGAAGACGATGCGGCGCGCAGGCAGTTTGGAGGACTTCCGGGAGCGTTTCCGAGAACGTCTCGGTGCGTTGGCGCGCGTGCAGGGACTTCTCTCACGCTTGGATGAACATGACCGCGTTAGCTTCGACGAGTTGATACACACCGAACTCGCTGCACACGGCGTGTCGGAGGACGGCGACGAGCGAGTTTCTCTGCAAGGACCTGAGGGAATCCGACTTCGGTCGAGCATGGTACAGACGCTCGCGCTCGGCCTGCATGAGCTTGCTACGAATGCGAGTAAATATGGTGCCTTGAGGGACTCAGGTGGTCACCTGAACATCAATTGGCGCATGATCAATGATGCCGCGGGCGATCAGCGGCTTGAGATAGTCTGGAAGGAGGAGGGCGTCGATATGGCAGCGGCCGGCACTATTCGGGGGACCGGCCAAGGCCGGGAGCTCATCGAGCGTGCTTTGCCATATCAGTTGGATGCAAAGACAAGTTACGTAATGGAACCGGACGGAGTACGCTGCGTAATCGATATACCAGTCTCGAGGACCACCCTATGACCGAGCATTCGCTACAGGGCCGCACGATCCTCGTTGTTGAAGACGAATATCTTCTTGTGGAGGATCTTTGTTCGGAATTGGAGGATTGGAAGGCGACCATCGTCGGACCCGCCGCAACGGTTCAGGAGGGCTTGAGGCTGCTCAGAGACACTGAGCAATTGGACGGCGCCATTCTTGATGTGAACTTGCGCGGCGAGCACGTCTTTCCGTTGGCGGATGAGCTGATGGCTCGCGGAGTGCCGTTCGTGTTCACAACCGGGTACGACGCGTCGGCGATCCCGAGCCGATTCAACAAAGTGAGTCGCTGCGAAAAGCCTGTGCAGATCTCCCAAGTGGTTCGATCGATCAGTAAGGCGGCGCATGCTTGAGCGAGGACTTCGCCACTGATCGTGGCAAAGCCTGCAGCCCAATCTCGTTCATGACGATCCTATCGCGCTTCGGGACGATTAGGGCTGCTCGACACATTTCGAAGGCGAGCGGCCAATTCTGCTTCACACTCCTGCGCCATAGCTAGAAACTGGTCCTGAGCAGGACCTGCTCCTAACGCCGCGCTCAGGCTGCGGCATTGCTGAGCGAGCATGATCAGTTCCTGCTCTCGCCCTCGATCACGTTGCACTTCCGCACCTTATGCCAGCTACACCTAGACGATCGCGATCGTCAGACATTCTTTCGGCTGTCGGCTAGAATGCGATGTGAATTCTGAATTAGTTCGCGAGATAAGTTGATCGCGGTCGAAGTGCTATCTTCGACACTTCTAGCTGCATTGCCCGCCCGATTAGCACGTAATGCCCGGGCCTGGCTCGAATGCCGCTCCGCGAGCTCCATGTGGCGCTCGCGCGCCTCACTGGTCGCGCTAGAGGACGCAAGCGCCAACTCCTGAGCTGCACGATTTTCATGATACTGAACATCATCGGACATAAAGCCTCCCGTCAAAGCGGAGGCTCTCCAGATGCCTTCAGTCGCCAGCATGCCCACAGTAGGCCGGCGATGAGTCACCTTACACTACCTTGGGCCAATCCTCGTATGAAATCGATAGCCGTATCTTGGTTGGCTCACGTTGCTTGTCTGGCTTCCAGGGCTTCGATGATTGCCGCACGATGCGCGCGATGCTCAACCATGGTTGAGTTAAATAGCGCCAGTAGGTTTTCGGCTTCCTGGGTGGAGTGCGCTTGAACCCGCAACCTCGTTATCAGCTCCTCCTGTTGCGCGATGTGGCGCTCTCCCTGAGCGATGTGCCGATCTGCCATATCCACGTCGGCTTGTGTGTACTGAGTCATGTGCGAAATGTGGATCAATAGGGCACTCGGACGCAATGCCGTTTAGGCTCATGCGTGATCGGCTGACGGCCTCGCTGTCGCGAATGTCAGATGTGAAAGTAGGCCATTTTCAATGCACATCTGCGACACTCGCTGGCCGTGATTAGACTCATCGCAATCATTGACGGAAAAGCTACGAGCACCTGGTGGGTTCCGGTGGCATCCTTGTTTGGCTTGGCAATTCGTATCCTGATGCGCGAGATGAACATGTCCGTCTCCTCAAGAGCCGCAGCCGACGAACGACGCTTAGCGCGGAGGACTGATCCAGTGAATGAGCGGCTGGGCGGACCACTATGTAAGTTCGCCACTTAGATGCGTCATCGGCAAACCGCGTCTAACAGCGGCACCCTTGCGAGATGAGTGAACGTCCGCTCTCGCCCACCTGCGCCTAAAAGCTGCCTGTCTGAGAACCACCCAAAAGTTGTCGGTCGGCGGCCGGTGGTTCGAATATGAACCTACGGCAGCTTTTGGGAAGCGCGCGGGCAGCCCTAAACGGCAGCTGTTGGCGCCGAGCTGCCGCAAGTACGGTGCCAGACGGCGTGTTTGCCCATTGCTGATTGTTCTACGGCGACTGACTTGGGATCTGGCTACCGCCAGCCCGTGCGAAAGCCACCGGTCCGCTCCTGGTGCGAAAAGCGAGCCCGGCCGCTGCCGCCCCAAACCGGACGACCGGGTCGGTTATCCGCAGCCCCGAAGCAGCCATTCATTCAGCGCACGTCCCTATTCTGCGTCTTCTCGCAGCGTCCGACTTAGAGCTGTCGATCAGGACACATTGATGCGACGTCTTAAAGAGACCAGCGCGTTCGCCGATATCATCCCGATGGGAGGCCTCGACCGTCTCGATCGCCGTTCCCTTTCGGAATATCAAAGACCGGTCGGGCGCTTGGCAGCGCAACCGGCAGGCGGACAATCACAAGCTAGGCGCCGCTCGCCGCTTTGGCTTGGTTGCCGTTGACCGAACCGTCTCCCCAAGATAGTTAGCATGGTAACCGTATGGAGACTGACTGATGAATAAGCGGCTACATGCAATCGCTAGGGTTCTGCCGCGTCCGGAGCACTTGGAGGACGCCCGTGAGGCGATCCGTGCCATTGTAGACAGAACCCGCGCCGAACCTGGCTGTCTGGAGTTTCGCGTCAACGAGGACGTGACGGACGGAAGCCTGCACCTTTACGAGGAGTGGGCTAACGCGGAGGCGCTTCGCTACCATCATGAGCAGCCCTACACCCAGCACGTCTTCCGACGCTATGAGGAGTGGCTTGCCGAGCCTGTCCGGCTGATTGAACTCACACCCGTGGCCTGAGCAGTGTTCTTCCTGAAGGAACTGCCCAGCCGGCGGATGATCAACGGCTACACGGTGGCCCACCCCCAGGCCGATACCAACACCGTGCTCGCTACTCTCCAGATGATGAGGCGAGCCAGCCTTCTGATCCGTCGTCTGGAGAGTTTCTTCGCCGAGCACGACCTTTCCCAACTCCGCTTCCTTGCCTTGATCGTCATCGATCGTGAACCCGAGCGCGACAGCTTGTCGGCAAGCGAAATTGCCGAGCGGCTCGACGTGTCGCGCCCGGTGACGACCCGCACCCTCCAGAGCCTTGCGGCAGCAGGGCTGGTGCGGGTGGAGGCGGGCGAGGGAGACGGACGTTTCAAGCGTGTCGCATTGACCCAGAACGGACGCAGCAAACTTGCCGAGGTGCTGCCGGGTTACTTCGCGATCCTTAGCGATGCTTCCGCGGAGGCTCGCGCGTGACCTGAGCAGCTCCCGGTGTCAAAACCGGACGGTTTTGGCACCGTAGCTGACGCACGCTCTTCTGCGGGTTCCAGCGTGTCAGAAGTCAGTGTCAGAATGTTCGCTCACCGGATCGGCGACCAAGCGCTCGGATGAGCGAAATCGGCGCGCGTAGCCGCCGTCGATCTGCGGCTGAATCAACGTCTGCTTACGAGGGATCGCAGTCCAATAGCGGACCGGCCGCTATCCATCCGACACTGACGTCCGACCTGCCGAAAGTTAAGCTGAATGAACGGCCGGTTATAGGAAGCAGGGGAGGGGCTAGGAAAGGCAGCTACTGGCGTTCAGCTACGGCTCTCTGCGAGATCAACACGTCCGCTGTGCCGCCATATGCGCCTGCTTCTGAAAAGACCTGCGAAGCCGTTCGCTTGACCTCCCGGAGGGCTCACGCGCACTATGACTGCGTTGCGGAGCAGGGGTAAGAACGAGTGAGGAAGTTTACGGCGAGGATTGCTGCAGGCCTGCTGGTCTCGACCGCTCTGTTCAGCAGTGTGTCGAACGCTCAGACATCGCCCAGACCACTGGCGGAGGCGGCTTCAAAAATTTCCGCAGCAAGGCTGGGCTCTCTGCGCGCTCAACTGCAACGGTATGTCGACGAAGGCAGATTGGCCGGCGTCGTCGTTAGGATTCAGCAAGGCGGCAAGGTGGTGTTCTCTGAAGCCGTCGGGTGGCGCGACAGGGAAACGCGTGATCCGATGCGTGAGGATAGCATCTTCCGCATCGCCTCCCAGACCAAGGCGCTGACCAGCGTTGCGGTGATGATGCTGATGGAGGAAGGCAAGCTGCTGCTCGATGATCCCGTCGCTAAGCATCTGCCTGAATGGACGAAGACGACGGTAGCGGTGGCGAAGGCGCAGGGCGGGTACGAGACCGTGCCCGCCAAGCGACCAATCACGATACGGGATCTCCTCACTCATACAGCGGGGATTTCCTACGGTTCCGGGCCTGCTGATAAGGAGTGGCGCCAGGCTGGTCTATCCGGGTGGTATTTCGCAGACCGAAGTCAGCCCGTATCGAGCTATGTCGCACGAATGGCGACCTTGCCAATGGCGGCACAGCCCGGCGAGAAGTTCGTTTACGGCTACAACACGGACATTCTGGGCGTCGTCGTGGAGAAGCTCAGCGGCAAGTCGCTGCAGGCGTTCCTAGACGAGCGCCTAATCAAGCCGCTCGGAATGAAGGACACCTCATTCTATCTCCCCCGGGAGAAGGTCGGCAGGCTCGCGGTCGTGTATGAAGCGGACGGAGGCAAGCTTAAGCGTGCCGACGATGCGAGCTCCTGGAACGAAGGAGGCCATTTCGGTCAAGGGCACTATCTGGGCGGGCCCCGCCTCGCATACTCAGGTGGTGCAGGTCTGCTGTCCACCGCCACTGACTATAGCCGCTTCCTTGAAATGCTTCGGCGAGGCGGAGAGCTCGACGGGCGCCGATATCTGAGCCGCAAGACGGTGGAGCTCATGGTTTCCAACCATCTCGGCGCCGTGGAATACAACGCCGGTATGGGTTTCGGCCTGGGGTTCTCGATCCGCATGGATTTGGGAGCCGCGGGCCAGCCAGGTTCGGAAGGCGAGTTCGGTTGGGGTGGCGCATATCACAGCACTTACTGGGTCGATCCCGAGGAAGGGCTAACCGTCGCCTACATGACCCAACTACTACCTGCGGGAGACATCGACGACCACGGAAAGGTACGCTCCCTGATTTACCAAGCCGTTGAATGAAATAGCCTCGTGGGACGCCGCCGCTGATTCACCGCCTAGCGGCGCAAAGATCGGGACCCCTTGCATCGACCTCTGCTGCACGAAGGCGCTTCTTCCCTAGAGCGGGCGTGGGTCAAACTCCTGGAGAGCTGGCCAGACGCATGCGCCGCGAAAGATGAATGACCGGCAAATATCGGGGATCCGGCCAAGGGCTCAGAAAGGCAGCTACTGGCGCCGAGCTGCCGCACGCACGGGGCCAGAGATGTTCGCCTACTACTGATCGTTAAATATCGACTGGCTTGGAAGGGTTATGGTGGGCAGATGAATCACGTCGTGCCCGACCTGGCGCTTACGGTGATAATGACCTCAGATGCCCAGCGGAGCGAGGGACAATGAACACATCGCTGCTTTGCACGCACTTCTCTCGGAGGGCATCGTACCAGCGGCTGTATCCGGCGCGCAGATTGAGGCGATACTTGCCTCAGGCTCTCTGCGCCGACACGGGATTGGCCATCGCCAAAGGCTCGGCGCCCCGTTTCGCCGGCACCATGCGCTCGATAAGCTTGGAAGCGACCGTGACGAATGGAAGCACTAGCAGAGCTCCTGCGATATTAAACAGGACATGCGCATTGGCGATGCTTTGCCCGGTGTCACCCGCGGTCGCCTTGCCGAAGCTGGCGAGCTGATCGACCAACAGAACGCCGATAGCGACCGAGATGATGTTGAACGCCAGGTGGAAGATACCTGCCTTCACCGCTGCGCGTGATCGGCCGACCGTCGCTACGAGCGTATCCGCGCACGTGCCGATCTCCGCGCCGAGCATCATGGCCACACCTGCGGGAAGCGTGATCAGCCCGCCGCCGGCGAGGGTGATGACGATCCCCATCATCGCGGAAGAAGACTGGATCGCGATTGTCACCAGCGCCCCCGCGAAAACGCCCAGAAGCGGGTTCTCAAGCTGCCTCAGCACTCCGATGATTTCAGGACGATCCTGCAACGGCTCGGCGGCGATGCCGATGATGTTCAGGCCAAACAGCACCATTCCCAACCCCAAAAGGATGGTGGCGCGTTGCTTGGCTTTGTCGGACTTTCCGAGCCCCTTCCACAGCAGGCCGGCGGCTATGATTAGCGGCGCATAGGTGTCGATGTTCCAGGCGAACACCTGGCTGGAAAAGGTCGTGCCGATATTCGCGCCCAAGATGAAGGGCAGCGAATGGGCGAACGAGATCAAGCCGGCATCCACGATCGCCATCAGCAGGATGATCACCACGGACGAAGAGTCGAGTACCACGGTGGCTGCGGTTCCGCTTGCCAGCGCTACGAAGCGGTTCGAAGATGAGCGCTGGAGTAGCTTCTGAAAGCGCCCACCTTGGGTCTGCTTCAGGGCAGTGGCGAGTATGTCTACGCCGTACAGAAACAGTGCCAACCCGCCGATCGCCCCCATTGCCAGCGTCACCCAGTCGAATGGTTCGGAAGCCTGTCCAGTCTGGGCTGAAGCTCCTGACACCATCAAAGAGCCGCCGACGACCATGATCACGCGGATCACGGCTGTGCCTGACAGTGGGGCGCGTTGCGTAATCGGCATGACGCTTCATTGCACTGCGGTGTGACCTGCTCATTACGGCGATTGACCACCCCAGCGGAAGCAATCGGCAGCACGACCAGACGTCTGCCTTAGCAGACGGCAATCACCACCTCGGCAGGATGGAAGTGTATCGTGCGCTAGTGCGGCGGTGTTGCCGTTGACAACGCGGTTGAAGTCTGTGGCAACCGTGAGATCAAACAGCCGTCAGGTCGACGTGAATGGACGGTCGAACTTGAGGGCTGGGCAGGGGACCTGGATGGCTTTTGGCGCGGTCCGACGTGTTCATCCGAACCCGCTAGGAAGCCCTCTTGTCGGACTTCAACATCGCGTCCTTGACGGCGTTGCCGGCCAAGGCTCCGGCAGCAAGCGAGATGACGACGTTCCCGACGAACATGTCTGCGATGCCCACCACGCTGGCAAAGGCGACCAACGCCGAGGCCGTGACCGGTGTAGCAGCTGCAGCTTTGCCAAGCGTCACCTTCGCGGACTGTCGAACCGACTTCAGTTTGCCGAGAACGCCATCAAGTGGGGCTTCGCGCTCGGCAAGCTCTATCAATTCGCCGAGGGCCTGGTGCAGCAGGCGTAAATGAGAAACGGCCTCCTCACTGACGCTGTCTACTGGTCCGCCGTTATCGAAAAGACGCACTTCGTCGTCGATGAGGCGCTCAACCGCCAGCATGGCTGAGGGTCCTAGCGCCCGCACGACCATTGCTTGCTCGCGAACAGACATGCGACCGGTCCACGACGAGGAAGCAGCTGCCAAGGCGCCAGCCACTCTGAGGACCAGCGGCTCGAACTCAGCACGGACCAGATCACGACGCGCGTTGCGGTCCGCTGTCTCCCTCAGATTTCGAACGACGGCGGGCAGGTTCGCCTCTGCGGCGACGAACGCCGGCGCAAGGGGCCGCAGGTCTGCTCGGTTCAGCAACGCGCGTCGCAGTGCCTTGTAGCGACTATCATCCGCGAGATCCTGAATCCCGTCGCACGCTCCTAAGCACAAGGTTCGCAAGCGCTGTGTAGCTTCTTTATCCGAAAGGCCTTCGGGCCAACTGGTTCTTCTCGCCCCAACCAATCCGTATTCCATGGCCCAAACTCGTCTCGACTCGCTTGGGCCAGTTATATCATGCAGGAAGGCGCTATAGAACAGAAAGAGAACACCGGTAGGTGCTTGCGGTTTTCAAGACGGTCACCTTCGCGGTTCAATATCGTGGATTGACCCGGAGCACTCCGGTCGGGCGAGGCAGCTTGCCAGTCTGATCGGCAATCGGTGGCTCGAAATTCTGGTGGAGGGCGGCAACGGCGTCGAGCCGTTTGTGAATCTCGTGGCGCTCCGCTCTGCTCAGTCGTTTGTAGCTGTCGACTTGCGTGAGGTAGGATGCGAGCCAAGCCCCGAAGCCGTGCATCCAGGTCCGGTGGAATTCGGCCACTGTGCGTTCGAGCTGTTCGTAGGCGACCAACGAGCGGCGCCAGCGGTGCTCATCGAAGTTGAGCTCGCCACCTGCGAATCGTCGTCCCACTTCAAGCCCGCGCTGCATTAGGCTGCGCGCGAGTTCGGGTGACATTGTCAGGTTGAACCCTCCCTCGCCGGGGCCAAGCAGCACGCGCGCGATCCGCTCGCGCTGGCCAGGCATGGTGCTAAGCAACTGATCCTGCCAATCCTTTGCCGCGATCAAAGCTGCGCCAAGAAAGGCGCTGACCGAGTGTACTTCGCCTGAGGGAAGTCCAAAGCCGTGCCGCGCGGTGGAGGGAATGAAGACGCGTTCGGGTCCGAGCGCATCATCGCCGGGTAGATCGTCCAAGCTAAGCGCAAAGGTCGGTCGCTCCGGAAGGAGCGCGTCGAACAGGTGGATGGGAAAGTTGCTGCTGATCCCACCATCGGCAAACAGGATGCGCCTGTTCTCGATCACTGGCTGGGCTCCCGTAGCGCGGCGCAGTTCGGCACCTGCGAAGTCGCGTACGTGGACCGGTACCGCGCTGAACAGCAGCGGAAACGCTAAACTCATGCGGGCCGCGACGATGACGGGGAGTTGATCAGGAGACGGAAACGCAAGCAGCCCCGGCATATGTGCGACATCGGTAGCGGACGCTGCCATTTGATCGCAGACTGCTGACGGGAACAAGTCGCGCCATTCCTCCTCGCTGTATGCTGCGGTAATGCCAAGTACTGGCAGCGTGTGCGGCCGTCCCATACCGAGGTTCGTGGTGACGACACGAAGGTCAATCTGCCGGTCAGCCGCCGTTCCTCTGAGATCGCCGAAGCTCAGAGCTGGCGTCGATGGTGCGTCAGGACCGAAGGCGACGTCTTGCAGCGCTTCGTGCAGCCACCGGGTCAGTGCTGGCCCTTGGCCGCCCGGTTGATCGAGCCCGGGGCATAGTCCAAAGTCGCTACCGGGAAGCTCGTGACGCACGAGCCTGATCAACCGGAAAGCGATGCTGGCGATGCACCCGACCAGCGCGCCAAGCACCGTCCCGGCAATCCCGCCGTTTAGCAACCAAAGGAGAAGCCCGCCTACCAGGGCGCCTGCACCCGCTGCCAGCGGCGCAATGGCCGGTATCGTCAGGAGCAAACTCAACATTCCCCCGCCGCGTTGGGCGCGCATCAGGAACGCGAAAAGCGGACGATACCGCCGCCGAGCCTGAAACAGGTTCGGCAGCATCTGGGGCAGTTTATCGCAGTGTTTTTGCAAGCGTACGAAGCCCGACGGGTCGTCACGATGAGTGCGCGCGTACTCGGCCGCCGCCGCGAGCGCCGCTGCGATCGCCCCGGCTGAGGTGCCGCCGATCGAGCGGAACCTATATCGCGTTGCAAGTTCAAGAACAGCGTAGGGGTAGACTAAGCCACTCGTCACACCGCCCTTCAAGACGATGTCGCACTCCTCTGGCGGGTTTGCGAACAACTCGGCGGTATAGGACGGCAGTGGCTGTTCGGTTTCCACGAGCGTTTTCCCCGCTTGATAGTGAGCACTGCCCGGATACGGGTCGCTGCAGTTCCCGAAGGTGGTATACGCCGCTTTTCATGCGTTCTCATGTCACTTCGTGCGGACGAACGGGTAGCTAAGGATGGTGCCATGAAGGTCGGTGGAGGTTTGCTCGCTCTCACGCTCGTGCTCGGATCTGCAGGCGCTTCGGCCGCCAGTGATGGTGAACTGCATACCTTTCACTGCCTGTTCGGCTGCCCCCTCGGTGCGCCATCCACCAATGACACGATTGTGCGAGAGATCTATACTCTGTCGTCAAACGATCTGACCAAGGTGGCGGACTGGGTGGCGTACCGGGTAACCCCGGCCTCGATCGGGACGTCAGGTGAGCGCGCGTGGCAGGCGGACCCTTGGCTGTCGGCTGACGAGACATTGATGCCATCTGCTTATGATGGAGCCAACCGAGCGCTGCACGTCGACCGCGGCCACCAGGCACCACTTGCAGCTTTTTCCGGCACACCATTCGCGAGTGAGACTAACGTTCTGTCGAACATCACGGCTCAATCGTCGGCGCTGAACCAGGGGCCGTGGAACGCCTTGGAGGAGCAGGAGCGTACGCTCGCGAGGCGGCTAAACACCGCTGTTTACGTATATACTGGCCCCTTGTTCGAGCGGCTGATGGCGCCGCTCCCAGCCGGGCCGGAACTCGCGCGAGTTCCGTCGGGCTATTGGAAAGTTATCGCGCTCGCCGACGGCCGGGTAAGCACTTTCGTCTTCGACCAGGCAGCACGCCGCAGGATGAGCTATTGCGAAGGGCGAACTCCGCTCAACCACATTGTTCTGCGAAGTCGGCTGAAATTCTTTCCAATGGCGGATCCGGCGACCTTCCGCAGCCTTGATTCCGAGATCGGCTGCACCTCGCCCGTGCCATTGCCGCCGGCTCCATCAACAATTCCTCCTGAGTAGCGGCAGCATGACGATCAGCCTGCCGCTGCAACCCGTCTCACGACTGCGATCCGGCATATTTGGACAGAGGGGCGCCGGCAGAGATCTGGGGCGAGGAGGTTGCAGTTCGGACCTGAATGGATCTTCGCCTCTGGAGAGCGCCCAACATTGCTGAACGTCCATATATGGGCCCTTGCGGTCGCGAAGGTGCCGGAGATTTCCCACCCAAAATTCGTCGGTCGGCGGTCGATGGTTAGAACGTGAACCTACGGCATCTGTGGACGCCCCTTCGGATGCAAGCGGTAAATCGGGGCATGTTGGCACGTAGTCGGATGCTGTCATCTGTCCGGCCTCGATGAGCAGCGCCATAGCTGCGGGCCAGTATGGGAGTTCGCGGACCGGATCCATTTCAGCTTTGCGCGCTTGGGTAGCGCTCTGCCGTATGACTGGTTCTTCCGGACCCGTCTCGCCTACTGTTGTGCCATACCCTCCTTCGATCCGCCTACGTCCCCGACGCCTCCGGCTGCCGCCGCGGCTTATGCCGCTGCCACTGCCGGAGCTCTGTAATCCTCTTTCCTCGTGAGCAGCGCCCAGACCATGCGCGCTATCTTGTTGGCGAGCGCCACCGAGACAAGCATGCGCGGCTTACGTGCGAGCATCCGCTACAGCCACGAGCCTGCAGGCGCACCGCGGCGACACGCCTGCCGCCGTGGCGCAAGCCCGAGCCAGGCGGCAAAGTCGCGGCTCCTGGCAAACGTTTCAATGGGCGGAGCAAGTGCCAGGATTGCCGTGGCGGCAATCGGCCCAATACCAAGGTGGTCATCAGCCGGCGTGCTGCCTCGTCCTCCTTTGCACGTCGTGCGATCTCGCGATCAAGCGTGGCGACGCGCCTGTCGAGCTCGGTTAGCAGGTCAACCATCAGCCTGAGCATCGGCAGCGCCTCAGCTGGCAGCGATGAGGCCATCTCATCGTCCTCCAGCATCTCGGCCAGCAAGGTCATGTGCGCCGTACCGCGAGGTGCCACCCAGCCATATTCCGTCAGGTGACCCCGGATCGCGTTGATGAGCTGGGTGCGCTGACGCACGATCAGGTCGCGCGTGCGAAACACCAGCCCTGCGGCCTGCTGCTCCTCACTCTTCACCGCAACAAAGCGCATTCCAGGGCGCTGTGCCGCCTCGCAGATCGCCTCCGCATCGATCGCATCATTCTTGTGCCGCTTCACGAAAGGCTTGACGTACGCCGGCGGAATCAGCCGCACCGCGTGTCCCATCGCCTGCAGCTCACGCGCCCAATGATGCGCGCCTCCACATGCCTCCAGCGCCACCGTGCACCGCGGCTGCCTTGCAAAGAACTCTAGCAGCTTGCCCCGGGTCAGCTTGCGGCTGAACACCATCACACCCCGCTCATCCGCCCCATGCGCATGAAAAACACTCTTGGCGATATCCAGACCGATTGTGCTAACTTCCAACACGGACGCCTCCCTCAAGTGGTGATCAACACCTCCACTTTGGCACATCGATGCCGTCGGGGGGCGTCCACCCCATCAGCTTTCGGGAAGCGCGCGGGCAGCCCTAAACGGCAGCTCTTGGCGCTTAGCAGGCCGTTCAAACATCTGATAAGAAGCGGATAAAGCCGAGCTGCTGTTCATGCTGTTCTCGGCAAGTTCGAGTTAAAGCGATGCTCGCTGATTGTGGCTGCGGCTCCCGGCTCGTCTGTCTGCAAGGTGCAACAGCGCGCAGGCAAGGATCCCGCCAGCGCCGACCAGGATGAACGCGGGCCTGATACCAGTCCGTGCCGCGAGGCGACTGAGCGCGACTTCCACGCTACCGAGAGCATTCACGCCTGCGGGCACGATGCGCGTGTCTAGGAACAGCTTCGGCGCGGACGGGCCGGATGGCTTCTTGAGCAGGTAATCTCGGTCAACGAGCACGCTGGCCTCCATGGCGGGTCAGGACACTCCAAACGAACAGATCGTCACGCGGCAGGTTCCGGTGCAACCTACTCCGCGTGCGAGGTGTTTTCGTTCCACCGCTGGCGGAGCAACCTCATTGAAAAAGCCTGAATATAAGCCGTACCGCCTTCCCGCCGGCGGATGGGGTTCGGCCCGCTCCGTAGGAAACATCATCCGCCGTGAGGGCGTGCTAGGCAGTGTGCCGCTTGCCTTGAGCCGCCACAACAAGGTGGACGGGTATCAATGCAACAGCTGCGCCTGGGTGAAACCGGCGAACCCGCTGCCATTCGAATATTGCGAGAACGGGGTGAAGGCGGTCGCGTGGGAGCTGACAGCCAATCGCTGCACGCCGGAATTCTTTTCGCAGCACACGGTGAGCGAGCTCCGCGATTGGGATGAGTACCAATTGGAGCAGCCCGGCCGGTTGACTCACCCCCTGCGCTACGATGCAGCGAGCGACAAATACGTCCCTGTTTCCTGGGGACACGCGATGGAAGAGATCGCGCGCGAGATGCGGGCGGTTGAGGATCGGAAGAAGGGCACGGTCTTCTATAGCTCCGGCCGGCTGTCGAACGAAGGAAGTTATCTTTATCAGCTGTTCGCCCGAGCTTACGGCAACAACAACCTGCCTGACAGCTCCAACATGTGCCACGAAACCACCTCGGTGGCACTTCCGATCAGCATCGGGCAAGGCGTCGGGACGATTGATCTGGGCGACTTCGCCAAGACCGAGTGTATCATGTTTTTCGGGCAGAACCCCGGAAGCAATTCGCCCCGCATGCTCCACCCGCTGCAAGAGGCGAGCCGCCGCGGCGTGCCGATCATCACCTACAATCCATTGCGCGAGCGTGGGCTGGAACGCTTCGTAAACCCGCAGTCACCAACAGAGATGCTGACCGGCAAGGAGACGCGGATCAGCTCGCAATATCATCAGGTGAGGACCGGCGGCGATCTCGCGGCGTTGGCCGGGATTTGCAAGGCGGTGCTGACCCTGCACGACGAGGCGAAAGCATCCGGCGGCTCCGTGCTCGACGAGGCGTTTGTCGCCGAACACACTACGGGTTTCGAGACGTTCGCCGACTGGGTCCGTGCGCAGGATTGGGATGAGCTCGAGCGCCGCTCCGGCCTCTACCGCGGCGACATGGAATCAACCGCAAAGGTCTATAGTCAAGCCCGGGCCGCGATCGGCATCTATGGCATGGGCCTGACCCAGCATCAGGCTGGAGTGGAAACCATCCAGATGCTGGTGAACCTCCTTCTGATGCGCGGCAACATCGGTCGCGAAGGCGCAGGCATCTGCCCGGTTCGCGGTCATTCCAACGTGCAGGGGCAACGCACGATGGGGATCACGGAAAAGCCTGAACTGTTCCCGCTCGACCGTCTGGGTGAGCAGTTCAGCTTCGAGCCGCCAAGAGAGCGCGGCTACGACACGGTGGACACCTGCGAGGCGGTGCTGCGGGGCGATGTCCGCGCGTTCATAATGCTGGGCGGCAACTTTGTCCGCGCGATCCCGGATCACGGACAGATGGAGCCCGCCTGGCGCAAGATCCGGCTGACGGTGAACGTCATCACCAAGCTTAACCGCAGCGCCCTCCTGCCCGGCGAGATCAGCTACATCCTGCCGGTGATTAGCCGCCTCGAAATTGACGAGACGGAGACCGGCCAACAGGTCCTGTCGATGGAGGATACGTCTGGCTGCATCCATGGCAACCGCGGGCTGCGCAAACCTGCATCGCCGCACCTGATCAGCGAGATGCGTCTCATCTGCGAATTGGCCCAGCGGGTGCTCGACCCCAACCCGCGCATGCGCTGGGACGCGTATATGTCGGATTATGCCGAAATACGTCGCGAGATTGGCGAAACGCTGCCGGACATCTTCTGGGATTATGAGCGCCGTATGTGGGAGCCAGGCGGGTTCCAGCGGCCACTGCCGGCGAAGAAGCGGGAATGGCACACCGACACCGGTCGTGCCAACTTCGTGACGCCCAAGGCCCTGGACGAGGATCTGGACATGCCTGCCCCGGGTCGCGACGTTCTCAGGCTGATGACGCTGCGGAGTAATGATCAGTTCAACACCACCGTATACGGGTACGACGACCGCTTCCGGGGCATCAAGAACACGCGCAAGGCAGTGCTGATGAACCGATCGGACATTGATCGGCTCGGGTTGAAGGTGGGTCAGGCGGTGACGCTGAGGACGGTCGCCGACGACGGAGTCGACCGGCATCTTTCGGGCATGCTGGTGGTCGCCTACGATATCCCGATCGGCTGCATCGGCGGCTATTATCCCGAATGCAACGTGCTGATGCCGGTTTGGCACTATGCCGTTGGAAGTAAGACCCCGGCGGCCAAGTCGATCCCGGTCACCGTACATTCGGATGGCCCGGAGGTACTAGAGCCGCAGCTGGAGTATGCTGAGGGGTAGGGCGGTTTCGCGGTAGCTGCGGTGGAGATCGACTCGTCAGCCGTTCTGAATCCATGAATGTTAGCAAATTCACTGTGCGCACGACAGTGCTAAAGCTGCTTGCTGCAAGGTCTACGGGAGCAACAGTCTGTCCCAGCGAAGTCGCGCGGGCATGCATTCTGACGCTCGAAGAAGGTGAAGCGGCGGCAGGGGAATGGCGCGGGGCAATGCCGGCCGTTCATGCAACCATCGACGAGCTCCTGGCGGAGGGTGTTGTGCAACTAAGCTGGAAGGGTAAGCCGCTCGCCATCCGTGTGGGTCCGTACCGCATCAGTAGGCGACCATTGATGCTGAACGAGGCAGGCAGTTTTGAACTGATGATTAAGCTTGATTGGATGAGAACGGCGGAGAGGGTCGTTCATTCCTTTGGAGCAAGCACGCGCGGAGCGCCGCGGGCGACACACTCCGTCTACGTCGTTCTGTTGCACGACGGTGCGCGTGGCGGTCGATCGGGCTTGTATGTAGGGCAGACATCTCGCGACCCAGACTGGCGCTTCGATCAACACAAGAGCGGGTACAAGGCGAGCAGCGTTGTCCGAAAGTATGGGATCAGCCTACTCCCAAATCTGTATGAGCACCTTAATCCAATGCTTGGCTGGGAATCGCTCGAGCTAGAGGCAGGATTAGCAGAGGGCTTTCAGAAAGCGGGCATACCCTGGGTTGAGGGCGGCCACTGATAAGGAGCGCCTGCTCGTCCGGTGGCCCACCAACCGACACCGGGACTGCTCGTAGCGGAAGATGAATGAATGGCAGGAAACAGGGAGCGCTCACGCACGCTGCAGTGGCGGAGTTTGGCGCTCCGCTGCCACCGCGGCCGGTCTCTGTGATCCTGATTAGCAGGTCCCGATTCAGGCCGAAACTACATAGGGCCAGCCAATTGCAGAGCGGAATAAAGCCGCAGTCAATTAGCGCGGTGAGGAACAGCGGCAACACGCCACAGAGTTCCCCCGGCATCGTCCACCACCAGCAGGCTTCCGTCCTTAGCGATAGCGACCCCGCGAGGGCGCCCGTAGACTTCTTCCTCGCTTCCGATGAAGCCTGTTAGGAACGGCTGAAGAGCGCCTGAAGGTTTGCCATTTGCAAACGGGACGAAAACAACGTCGTACCCAGCCAGCTTGGAGCGGTTCCATGATCCATGACGTGCGACAAAGGCACCGCTCTTATACGAAGCGGGGAAGCTACTTCGTTCTCCGAAGGCAATCCCGAGTGCCGCCACATGAGCACCAACTGCATAGTCGGGCGCTAGTGCTTTCGCCACCAGGTCAGGGCGCTGCCCCTTGAGGCGTGGGTCTTCATTTTGCCCGTAGTAGCTGTATGGCCATCCGTAGAAGCCTCCGGCTCGTACCGACGTGATGTAGTCAGGCACCAGGTCGTCGCCGAGCTCATCGCGCTCGTTAACCGCTGTCCACAAAGCTCCACTCTTCGGCTCAATTGCCATTCCTACCGGGTTCCGGAGGCCTGATCCGAAGACGATCTCTTTTCCAGAAGCGAGGTCGATTTGCAGGATATTTGCACGTCGATGCTCCGCCGCCATCCCGTGCTCACCGACGTTGCTTGCGGAGCCTACGGCAACGAACAGCGAGCGCCCATCGGCGCTCGGTATGATATTGCGTGTCCAATGATTGTTATAGCCACCAGCTTCAAAGGACGCGATGCGGGTCTTCCGCACATTGGTGTCGAGCTTTGTTGTGCCCAGCTTGAAGGGCACCCAGTACACGCCGTCAGTGTCAGCGATGTACAATCGATCGCCTAGCAGCGCCATGCCGTAAGGCTGCCGCAGACCAGCAAGGAGAAGCGAGCGCGTCTCAGCGACACCGTCACCGTTCGCGTCCCGAAGGAGCGTGATGCGATTGGCACCCGCGTCGCGGTACTGTGGATCGTCGTACTTGCGCTCGGTCTTCGCCTCGGCTGCCAGTACGTCACCGTTCGGAAGGACCAGCACATTGCGAGGCGAGTCCAGCCCATCGGCGAAACGGTTCACCGTGAACCCCTCCGGAACTTTCGGCATCTTCCCCCCTGGAAACGGCTTGACCTTCGGGCTGTGAGCCACCGACTGAGTAGCGTAGGGGGAAGCGAGCGCCGGGGCGGAGCCCGACGTGAGTCCGTCCTGTGTCTGTGCGAGAGCAACCGAGCACGTCAACCATGTGGCGGCAACGTAGGCGAAGTGCTTCATATGCTCAGATCCTTCCGACACTACCCGGATCAGCTAGGTCCACCATCCGGGTCACCATCGGTCTACCGGAGGGGCGCAATCTTCGCCAGAGGCACAAGTTTCGCTCGGTCACACGACGCAAGGTGCCTACGTGAACGAAGGGCAGATTTTGGGAAGGACGTGAGCCCCTCAGGATGGCAGCAGTTGGCGCGTAGCTGCCGCGGCGTCCTTCATGGACATGGCCGCCCGCGAACCTGAGTTCCATAAGCGAGCGGGGCATCCACCAGACCAGACCGCATCGGCAAGGGTGTCGCGCCTCGTTGGCTTCACTGTTTCGTCATCACTACCGGCTCAATCGTACCGTCCGCGCTGAAGTTTAGCCTATCAACGGCCAGTACCCGATGGTCGCCCTTAGTCTCACTGAGTGGTCGACGATGGTAAGCAATCCACCACTTGTCGACGCCCGGCTCTTTGATGACGGAATGGTGCCCTGCTCCACGGGCAACTCGGTTGTCCTGTGCGAGTATCGTACCTTTTTTGGTGAAGGGACCGAGAGCTGTCGGACCAGTAGCGTAGGCGACGCGGTAATCCGGTCCGGTCCAGCCGCCTTCAGACCACATCAGATAATAGATTCCGCGCCGCTTCACGACGAATGACCCTTCGACATAGCCAGGCGGCGTGATCTCGCGAAAGGTGGTACCATCGGAGTGCGGCATGAGACTCTTCAGGTCCGGTGAGAGCCGTACTACGTCAAGATGTCCCCAGCCGCCGTAATAGAGGTAGAGTTGGCCATCATCGTCGCGGAAGGCGAATTGATCGATCGGCTGCGCACCGTTGTGAATGCTGCCAATAAGCGGCTTACCAATCAGGTCGTGGAATGGACCCCGCGGCGTGCTCGCTACAGCGACACCGATCCCGCCCGTCTCGCCTTCGTGGACGTCATTGGCGCTGAAAAACAGGTAGAAACGCCCATTGGCGCTGATTACCGAAGGTGCCCAAATCGCGTACGCTGCCCACCGAACACCTTTCGTGTCGAGAACACGCGAGTGCCTGGTCCAGTGCACAAGATCCGGTGAGGAAAAGGCGTCCAGGTACGTCTGCGTCAGAAAGGCAGGCCGAATGTTCGGCGCGAGGCGCATCCTGCGCTGCGCCTCGTTCAGATTTGGCTGGGGGGCGTCGCTAGGAGCCTCGGACGTGGTGGGGTAGATCCAGTATTGCCCGCCAAACCGGCGGATCTCCGGGTCGGCATACCATCCCGCGACGATGGGATTACGCGGAGTCACATCCGAGTTCGCAGCTCCGAAGAAGGTGACGGCTAGGGCGGTGGTGATGACGCACGCACGACGGTAGAAGCTCATTCCACGAGTCTGCCAGCCGCCAGGCCTGCGTGCAATAATCTACTACCGCCAACGGCAACCGCCAGTACAAGTTGGTAGCTTACCCCTTCGGCAGAATGCGACGTCAGACTTGCAAGATTTTCTAGCTGGATGAACGGCAGATTGGCGGAAGCGAAGCAGAAGCCCGGAACGGCATCAATTGAGCGCGGACCGGACCCGGTTGCGCCCCTTGGGAGCAGTCCGAGCCCATGTCGTTGGCAACGCCATCCGAAATATCTCTGAAGGGCTTGAAGGAAATGCTGATCCACGTGCTCTAGGGAATGTGAGGAGAAAATGACCAATCCCAGAGCGGCATTAGCGGAGTGGGTGGGCCGGGAGATCCTGCCGCATGAGCACGACCTGCGCACATGGTTGCAGCGGCGGCTCATAACACCAGCGGACGTGGAAGACATTGTTCAAGAATGCTACTGTCGCCTCGCGCAGCTCACTGAGGTGTCCCACATCACCCAGCCCCGCGCCTACCTCTTCACAATGGCGCGCAATCTTGTCCACCAGCAACGCAGAAGCGCGGCGGTGGTGCGGCTGGAGGCATACTCGGCAGTGCTCGAGGAGCAGCTTGAGAGCAGCGCGCCGGGTCCGGAGCGGATCGCCGCTGGTCGACAAGAGGTGGTTCGACTCCAGGCAGCGCTGGCAACTCTTTCCGAGCGCGCACGGCGAATATTCGTGATGCGCAAGATCGACGGCATGAGCCAGAGGCAGATCGCGAGCACATTGGGCGTTAGCGAAGCCGTGGTCGAGAACGACGCAAGCCGAAGCCTTCGAACCGTGCTGAAAGTAATGAACGCGACCGATGCGAACATGACTAAGGACCTGTCCGTCGGAGGCCGCCATGCAAGATCACGTTGAGGAGGAAGCCAGCATCTGGGCCGTGCGTCACCCGCTCGACTCAAGGCAAGAGGCCGAGATGGACGCATGGCTTCGGCGCGATCCGCGCCATGCAGGCGCCCTGCTGCGGGCGATGGCTGGTTTGAGTGCGGTAGAGCGGGCACTCACGTCCGACATGTCGGAAAGATCGACCCGATCTTCCTTACCGGCAAGGCCCAATCGGCGTCGGGTGATCGCGGCGGCAGGGGGGGCGATCGCAGCGACGGTGGCTGGGACGTTCGGGTGGCAGCGGCTCGGCGGCCGATACGTCACCACTTCGCGCGGAGAGATACGGCGTCTTCCTCTGGAAGACGGCTCGATCGCGACCATCAACACCGGCAGCGAACTGCGCATCTCCCTCAACCCTGCCGGCAGGCGCATCGAACTCGCGCGCGGCCAGGCGTGGTTCCAGGTAGCCAAGGACCGAACTCGACCTTTCATCGTGGATGCGGGCATTGCCCAGGCGCGGGCGATCGGAACGGCATTCTCCGTGGTTCGTGGGGAGGACGGGGTTCAGGTCGCCGTCACTGAGGGAACCGTTGCCGTATGGCCCAGCGGCTCTGACGGCTTGATGGCCATCCTAAAGGCTGGTCAATTCGCCAATTTTCGCGCCCCTGCGGCCGCTCCGGTCGTAGGCTCGGCACCCGACGAGATCGAACGTGCTCTGGCATGGCGCAACGGCGAGATATCACTCGAGAACGAGACGCTCTCGCACGCCATCGAACAATTCAATCGTTACAACAGTCAGCGCCTGGTGCTTACCGATCCTTCACTGGCCGACGAACGACTGGTGGGGCTCTTCAAAATCGACAAACCTGAAGACTTCGCGACGATGCTAAGCACGTCGCTCGATGTGGAGGTGACGGTGAGCCCGGCAGAAATCCGGATAGCGCGAAAAATCGACGCGCCAGCTGACGGAAAACGCCGATAGCCAGCTCCTAGAGTTTAGAGCGCCGATACGAGGCGCCGACAAAACTTAGGGGAGGATGAAATGCGTCCAGGAGAGACTTGGCTGCTCGCAAGCGCAGCGATCATTTGCGGCGCGACGCCGGCAAGCGCGCAGGTCCGCCGGTTTGAGGTTCCTTCACAGCCTGCAAGCACCGGCATTCCGCAGTTCGCTCGGCAGGCCGGCGTGCAGATCCTAGTAACGAGTGAAGCGGTGGATGGCGTCGCCGTGAACCGAGTCAGCGGCGTCATGGATGTGTCGGCCGCACTGCGGACCCTCCTGCGGGGCACAGACATCGTGCCGACCACCTCGGGATCGAAGATCGTGCTTAAGCGGCGCGGCGCACAGCGCATCCTGGCTGCACTGCCCCCTGCCACCCATGCATCGGCTCCCGGTCAGGCCCGGCCCCCGCAGGCCGCTCCCCAGACCTCGGAAGCTCCAAGCGCCGGGCCTGAGCCTATGCAGGAACCCGCCGACGCCCAGGAAGAGGTCGTCGTGACCGGCATCCGCCGGAGCCTGGAAAAGGCAGCAGCAATCAAGCAAAACTCCACGCAGATCGTCGACTCCATTGTCTCCGAAGACATCGGCAAATTCCCAGATCCGACTACCGCCGCGGCCCTCCAGCGCGTGCCAGGCGTGCAGGTTTCGGTTACCGCTTCGAACGAGATCGGCAACGTCCGCGTCCGCGGTCTTGGCGACATCCTGACCACCGTGGATGGACGGGAGATCATCACGACCACGGGGCGCACCTTCTCGATGCAGGACGTTCCGGCCGACGCACTCGCGCGCGTTGACGTTGTGAAGTCGAACACCGCCGAGCTTATCGAGGGCGGTATTGCTGGCATCATTGACCTCCAGCTCAACAAACCATTCAACTTCAAGCGCCCGACAGTGGTCGTCAACGCGCGGGGCAACTACGGCCTCAAGGCCGAACGTCTCGATCCGCAGCTCAGCATTCTTGCGACCGACACCTGGCAAACCGGCATCGGCGACATCGGCGCGCTAGTGAACGTCAGCTGGTCGAAGACCCATTTCAACCATCCCAGAACCCGCGAAGGCGTTCGCCGCTCGGCGCAGGGCACCGGCATCCCTTTCAACATGCCGGGTGTGCTGCTGCCAAATGTGGTCGAAAGCCACTCCGACTATGGTTGGTATGAGCGGCCACAGGCTAATGCCTCGCTACAATGGCAGGCGTCCGACAGTCTGCAGGTCTACGCCGACGGGCTCTACACGGGGTATCGCTCGCAGAGCCAATGGTCCCTGGCCAACGCACAGCTGTTCATGCCCGGCACGCAGATCTCGAACATCGAACTGTCGGATGAGTGCATCACCGCGCGCGGACGCAGCGATAGCGGCCAGTCGCCGCTGCCGGGAGGCACCCCGGCGATGCTGACGCTCTTCCTCCCACGCCGTATCACCCGGCTTAGGTCGGTTCGCCTTCTCGGGCGGTGGTCCGGGGCTCTCGGGGCTCATCGAAGGTAACATGCGTTACCTCCTCACATTGTTCCATGCGTTTCTTTGAAGACGCGATGGGGTGATGCGTTTGCTCTATCACCGCAGCGGTGCGGTCCATCCGCTGTTTCACGGCGGCCAGGAGAGAACGGTGGTCCATGCCCCCAACATAGCTCGGCCAAGCTTTCTGCACCCTTACATGCGTTCGGACTAGGCTGGTCCGATGATACTTTTGAATGAGAGACCGCTTTCCGGTTTTCCGACCTATAAGAGGCCGTTCCGCGCTTCACCAGAATGCTACAGGAACCTCGGCCTGCACCGAAGATGAACGGAGGGCAGCTATCGAAGGCGCTCGATCACTCTGGATTGGCAAACTTCGGCGCTTTGCTGCCGAGGGCTGAATCCGCCGAAGGTCGTCAAGTGGCGAGACGGTCCGTCCGCATACGAAGCGTCGCCACAAGTCCGCTGGGCTTCCATTCATAGTGTAGATCACCGCTAAACTGGTTTGCCATACTACGGGAGATCAGCTTGCTTCCAAAGCCGTTCATCTGCGGCTCGTCGCCGATCTCCGGGCCTCCTGTTTCTGCCCAAATCAGCTTCAAGTCGTCTCCGTCGCATCGACTGGAGATATCGAGCGAGCCCGAGTCCGACGACAACGCGCCATGTTTGACAGAGTTGGTCGCGAGTTCATGCACGACCATGGCCAAGGTCGTGGCGGCGGCTTCGCCGACGCCCATGCGCGGAACTGCTACCCGAATGCGGCCGCTGAAGGCAGCGGTATCATCGTACGGCGCAAGTAGGACGGCCAGCAGGTCGCCGAGCAATGCAGCCGTCCCCTGCTCCCCCGGTAGAGGGCGCACGAGGTCATGCGCTCGGCCCAGAGCGCTTAACCGTTTCGTCAGTTCACCGGCCATTTCTTTCGCCGAAGATGCGGAACGTGACGAGAGGTGGGTCAGGCCGCCAGCAATCGCCAAAAGGTTCTTCACGCGATGGCTCATCTCTCCTGCGAGCAGCTCACTTCCCTCCTGCGCCAGCTTGCGATCCGTCACATCCAGAAAGATGCCAAACATAGCACCGTTAGACATGCCCTCGTCGGCACCTTTGCCCCTCGCAGATATCCATCGCACCTCGTCGCCGAGCTTGATCCGGAAGTCGATCTCGTAGCTTCCTGGTACAGCACGCGTGCCGGCGAACGCAGCTCGAACGCGGTCAGCATCTGCCGGGTGGATGTTTTCGGAGAGTTTCGCGAATGTCACCCTCCTGCCATTGGGGAGATCCCACAGCGCATACCCGCGCCCGTCCATGAGCAGGCAGTCGTCCTCGACGTTCCAGGACCACAGCGCAACGCCAGCAGACTCGATCGCCAGCCTTAGCTGCGCTTCATTCCACTCCGGCTCTTCGAACTCTGACCTGGATAACGCCTCCAACAAACATCTCCTTCGTCGACCCGCCCTCGAGGTACCGACAGACGCGGTCGTACGGCCGACCAGAGGCCCCGCTAAGCATCAAAAACAGCTCTCCACAATTGATGGTTCCAGCCGGCAACTGCCAATGCAGGTGATGCGACGCGCTTCACCTGCGAGTGCAACGCCAGCACCAATTGCTTGGGCTTCTTCTGCCTACCTTGGCCCTCAGAATTCAAAACCGCCTCGAGTAGGCGATTAGAGGTGCCGACGGCCGCATCGGGCGTCTTTGAGACACCCAGCCGTCTAGCCCATCCACCGAAACTTTCCATTTTCGGCGGATACACGGCTCGCGTCGTCAAAGACTCGGATAGTACTATGGCTCCGATAGCTACCTTCGACGCTGCCGTTCGTCGCTTTCTTGGTCCTGCAACATGAACGGAGGGCAGGTATTGGGGAGCGCCATAGTCGCTCAGAACGGCAGCTGCTGGCGCTCAGCTACCACTGCCTCACCTACTGAGGCTTATCGAGCCATTCTGTGCCGCCCTCGGCACCTCACACGACATCACATCAACGACTGACGCGCTCGCACCACGCTTCGCCGGTTCTCGGCTTGCAAAGCACAGACACATCGTACCTCTAACGCGTTGGTAGCGAACGGGCCAAAGGAGGCGTTTAGCTTGAAAGCAGGATTGGCAACGATCACAGCGCTGCTTTTGGCAAGCACTCCGGCGAATGCGCAGGCATGGTTTGCACCAGGCTACTTCGACAATTGGGCCTTCAATAATCAGGCTGCTGAAATGCTGCGCCGCTCGCAGAAGCAAATCTTCCGTGGGGACGTTGTCAAGACACTGCGCCGCCGACAGCCTCCCGACGCGCCTCTTCCGCCTGCACCTAAGATAACGCAGGATCAGGTACAGAGGATCGCCAACCAGCTATCCAGCAGCTTCGCCGCCGACGACCGGAACAAGGCCCGGCGCATTTTTGTCGAGCTTTATGCCAAGTATGACCAGCTGGAACGCCAATTAGGTGTCCGTCCGAGTGATCCCGCGGGTGCGACCGCTGCCCTCATCGCAGCGAGCTACATGGCCTACGCCAACGCCGACCTTGGTGAGGCTGAGTTCCGCAGCCTCTATGCTCAGATGCGTGCGCCGGTCGCTGCAGCTGCAACTGAGAGCTCGGCGATCGAGGCGCAGGTCACGATGGCTATACTCGCCACCTATCTTGCAGCCACCCGCGAAGCGCTCAAAGCACGCCCTTCCCAAGCCCGCTCCGCCGATTTGCGCCGCGCAGGCGGAAGCTACTTGCGAGAGCTGCTGGGGGTAGACCCGTCAAAGGTGCGGATCGGCCGAGGTGGGCTCGCACTCCTCTAGCGCCCACTCGTAGCAGATGATGAATGAATGGCAGGCCATAGGGGGCGCGGCGGATACCCGCAAAGGCACCAATTGGCGCTTAGGCGACCTCTCCATCTAACCGACTCGACGCCGCTGAACGAAAGCAGCAGCCATTTGGGCGGCAGGCATGGCACGTCCGTACCGCCATCCTTGAGCTTCGTCGCAGCCCAGACCTGCAAGAGTCGCTTCTTGCTCTGCCGTTTCTACGCCTTCTGCAATCACCCTGAGACCTAGGCTACGAGACATTGCGATCACCGCTTGGACGATGGCGGCATCGCCGACTTTGCGGTCGACCTTGGCAACAAAGCTCCGGTCGATTTTCAAGCGCGTTAGCGGATACTTCTGCAGAAGGCTGAGGGAAGCAAAACCGGTCCCGAAGTCGTCGAAGGCAACTCCGACGCCCAGGGATCTCAGCCTTCTGAGAGCCTTCGTCGACTGATTACTGTGTCGAAGAACCGTTGTCTCCGTGATCTCGATTTCTAGCTGGGTCGGACAAAGCCCATGACGTTCGATGGCGGATGATATGACGGAGAATAGTCTCCCCGAGCGCAGCTGAGCTGCGAACAGGTTGACCCCCACCCTGAGGCGCCCAAGTCCAGCCTTCTTCCACTCGGCCGCAGTCGAGCAGGCGTGATCGACAATCCAGTCTCCGACCTCCTCTGCGATTGCGGTCTCCTCCAAAACTTTCAGAAATGCCTCGGGAGAGAGAAGGCCGTGGTCATGATGCCGCCACCGCAAAAGGGCCTCAGCTCCCACCAATGCGTGGTCTGCCAAGGATATCTGTGGCTGATACCAGAGCTCGAACTGGTTGCGTGTCAGAGCTGAACGCAGCTCGATTCCAAGGCGGTGCCTCTGCTCCGTTTTATTCTGCATAGCGCGCGCGAAGAACGTTCGCATACCGCCACCGTCATTCTTGCTGCTGTACAATGCCAGATCCGCGCTGGACAGCATCTGTTCCACGTTCGCCCCGTCTTTGGGTGAGATGGCAACACCTATACTGGTGCCAACGTAAACTAGCTGGCCGGCGAGCTCGAACGGGGACTGAAGAGCCTTGAAGATCCGACCTGCAAGGTCGTCAATCTGGAGTGGATCACCACAATTGGAGAGCAGGATGGCGAACTCGTCTCCGCCAAGGCGCGCAAGATAGCCCCCGGTGCCGACTGCATCCGCAAGCCGCGCGGCCACTGATGCCAGAAGTTCATCGCCTGTAGAGTGACCTAAAGTGTCATTCACGTGCTTGAACCCGTCAAGGTCAAGCAGGAGGAGTGAACAGGTTCCACGTTCAATTTCCGCCGCGAGTCTCGCGCGTAGAGCATTGCGGTTCGGCAGTGAGGTGAGCGTATCGCAATGTGCCAGATGTTCAAGACGCTGGGCAGCCGCCTGCCTGTCTGTGATGTCGCGAAGAAGGGCACCAAACATCGGCTGCCCGCCTTCAAACCACATGGACAGTGACAGATCCACTGGGAGCTCTCTACCATCCGCATGCAGTGCCAACATCTCCACCGACCGCCCAGCCAGTCGGGCACGCCCCACAAGCACTGCGCGTGCCAACCCGGCGACATGAGCCGCACGATGCCTCTTGGGGATTATGATCGAGAGAGGCTGCCCTAGAGCTTCCCGCGCACTAAACCCGAAGAGCTTTTCGGCTGCCGTGTTCCACGCGACGATGAGGTTATCTGGTCCGGCACAGATAGCGGCAGTTGCAGAACTCTCGAGCATCTGCTCGTAGCGACCTAGCGCCTCAACGCTTCCATCAAGCTCGCATTTCACTGAAACAATCGTCCATTTGCCCGCCCCGCAGCAGCTGAATACCACTTCGAGGTTAAGTCTTTGGATGCGTCGGGGCATGAACCTACGGCAGCTTTTGGGAAGAGCCTCAGGCCCTTTGAACGGCAGCTGTTGGCGCTCAGCAGCCCTGCTTGTGGCAGCTTCAGCCCCGATTGTGTTGGAAAAGGCAGGCTTGAAGTAGTCGCTGGCTACTGATTCAAGGATCCCGAGGATACGGGAGACGAGCCGATGATGGGCGAGCGGACGGTAGCGCAGAAGGCGCTGTTCTACAGCTTCAGGCTGGAGCGGCATGTGCCGGGGTATCATCTGCTGCGCTCGATCGACCGGTTCGTAGACCTGTTAGATATTCGCGAGCAGCTGCGGCCGTTTTACAGCGAAACTGGGTGACCTTCGATCGATCCGGAGCTAATGATTCGGACGCTGATCATCGGCTATTGCATGGGCATCCGGTCCGAGCGTCTGCTGTGCGACGAGGTGCATCTCAACCTCGCCTATCGCTGGTTCTGCCGGTTGGGACTGGAGGGCGATGTGCCCGACCATTTGACCTTCTCCAAGAACCGGCACGGCCGCTTCCGCGACTGCGATCTGCTGCGCGCGCTGTTCGAGACCACGGTGGCGCGCTGCATGGCCGAAGGTCTGGTCGGCGGCGAGGGCTTCGCAGTCGATGCCAGCCTGATCCGGGCCGATGTCAGCCGACAGCACACGGTTGATCGCCATGACGACCTGCTGCCGGGAAGCGGCAGCCACGCCGTTCGCGAGTATCTCGCCGTTCTCGACGATGCCGCGTTCGGGACTGCCACGCCGGTCACACCCAAGCAGCTGGCGGTCGCCGATCCGGCCGCACGCTGGACCGCCCGTCGCGCGAGCGGGCGTTCTTTGCCTACTCGACAAACACCTGATCGATCTCGACCATGCCGTGATCGTCGATGTGGAGGCAACCTCGGCGATCCGCCAGGCCGAGGTCACTGCCGAGCGCCGAATGATCGAGCGCACGCACGAGCGCTTCGGCCTGTGGCCTGAGCGGCTCGCGGCAGATGCCGGCTATCGCGATGCGGGGCACCTGGCCTGGCTGGTTCACGAGCGCGACATCCATCCGCACATCCCGGTGTTCGACAAGTCGGCGCGGCGCGACGGCACGTTCGAGCGCAGCGCTTTCACCTACGACCACCAGGATGACAGCTATGTCTGCCCGGCGGAAACCGCCTGCGCCCGCGCAACCGCAACTTCGCCCACCCTCGCAGCGATGTCGGCCAGGGCGGCTTCATCCGCTACCGCGCCCGCCAGCAGGACTGCGCCGGCTGCGATCTGCGGCAGCGCTGCACGCCAAACATGCCGGCGCGCAAGGTCACGCGTTCAATACACGAAGGCGCCCGCGATCTCGCGCGCGACATCGCCACCACCGACGCTTACGTCACCTCACGCCGCCAGCGGAAGAAGGTCGAAATGCTGTTCGCGCACCTCAAACGCATCCTCAAGCTCGACCGCTTGCGCCTGAGAGGACCAAATGGCGCCAAAGACGAGTTCTACCTCGCCCTACCGCCCAGAGCCTCCGCAAGCTCGCCAAGCTGATCCCTATGCAGGCGCCACCGCGACTCGCTTGAGCCGGTCAGGGCTTCTTCAGTGCCACCCAGCCACAGCCTTGGTCCCCAGCCACGACCGACTTCTTCAACACGCTCGGGCGCTTAGCTACCATCGGCCCTTGCCAGCGGCCTCCGCGGAGTTACCCCAGTGTTCCCCTGCGGCATACTCAGCCCAAGTGCCGGGCAGAGCACACCCTCAAACCCGCTCCGCAGACTCAACAAAATGGCGCGCGTGCATGGCGAAGATAGGCACCTACCTCAGTGGCATCGATGTCTTATCGCTAGACCCATGAGTGTCCTAGTACGTCTTTGCTAATCCAGTTGTTAAGGCGCTGCGAAATATGTTCCCGCCGATCATCACTCATCGCGTCCTGACGTTCCTAGCCCAACACTTTAGAGCCCGCGACCGTCTATACGGACCACCGGCACAAAGCCGCCGATAGGTTTGCTCGGCAGAGTCAGGTGGAGGCCACGGGCATCGCGATGGTGGCGTACCGGCCCGCCGCCAAGAAACGTGACTTCCCCGACTTCGCCGTGCCACTTGCCACGGGCGAGCGAAGCGATGGTCACCGGGCCTTCGGGCCAGGCAAGCATCGCCGCGTAGAGCGCGCCCTTGTTGGTGGTGAAACGGATGTCCTGCGCCTTGAACGCCGAAGCGTTGCCTTCGTTCTGCATGCCCGGGGTGAGCACCGTGGGGCCTTCGCCATAGCGGTGCCATGGGCGCGAGCCATAGATCGCTTCGCTGTTGATCGCGATCCAGCGAGCCATGCCGTCGAGGATCTTGTCCTCTTCGCTGTCGATCGATCCGTCGCCGCGCTGAGGCACCGAGAGCAGCAGGTTGCCGTTCTTCGACACGACGTCGCACAGGCGCTGCATCACCATTTCAGCGGTCTTGTAGCTGCGATCGTTCAGCCGCGCGACATTGTAGAACCAATCGCCGATGCAGGTGTCGGTTTGCCAGGGCTCATCCCACAGCCGATCGGTGAAGCCGCGCTCGACATCCTGCACGACGCCGAACCGCTCATGCGGCTTCAGCTGCTTGGCGGTAAGCACCACGTCAATCTTGCCGTGCCACCGGATCGAGCGATTGTAGTAATCCGCCGCCGCTTCGAGCCCTACGGGACCGAAGGGCAGGCCGTAATCGTCGAAATAGACCATGTCGGGCCGGTACTTCTCGATCATGTCGGTCTGGCGCAGCAGCCAGTTAGTGACGAAGCGGGTATCGCCCGGTGGGCCGTGCTCGACCCATTGCCCGTTATTGGCGTCGTGCCACTTGTTCATCGCTTCGACGCTGTCGATGCCGTTCGGCATCACCGCGTGCGGGCCGGTGTACAGCTCCTGCGGATCCAGCCCATCCCACCACTGCCCGGCACCATCCCCCTTTCGCAGGCGGAAGGCGTCGTAGCGCTCGCCCTTATGGGGCCCAACCGGATCATAGCCATAGGCCGGCTGATACCAGTGCCAGGCATGCGCGACGTGATTGGAGATGCCGAACTTCAGCCCCGCCGCTCGCGCGGCCTTTGCCCAGATGCCGACCACATCGCGCTTCGGCCCGACGCGAGTGGCGTTCCAAGCATGGTAGCGGCTGTCGTAACAGTCGAGATTGTCGTGATGGCAGCCCAGCGACATGAAGTATTTCGCGCCCGCCTTCACGAAGCGGCTCATCAGCGCCTCGGGGTCCCAGCGCTCGGCCTTCCACAGATTGTGGATGTCCTTCATCCCGAACTTGGATGGATGGCCATAGGTCCGGACGTGATGCTCGTACATCGGGTGGCCCTGCATGTACATGAAGCGGCCATACCAGTCGCCTTGCTCGGGCACCGCCTGCGGTCCCCAATGCGACCAGATGCCGAGCTTGGCGTCGCGAAACCAGTCGGGATAGCGATAGTGGTCGACCAGCGAGGGCCAGTTCGCCTGCACCGGCCCACGTGCCTGGCCCATGGGGCTGGCCGCCCGGGCTGCCCGGGCTATGCCGGCCGCGGCAGCGCTAGCGAGGAAGGCGCGGCGTTCGATCTGCATGGGCATGTCCTTACTTACTGAGCGTCTTGGCAATGGCGGCGACTGCCAGCGGCCGCATTACCGCATAGCTCGGTGCGGTGGGATGCATGCCGTCGCTGGACAGCCCCGGTTCAATCGCGCCGCCCGGCTGCGCCGTCGCGGCATGATAGCCGACAAAGGTGAAGCCATTCGCCTGCGCATAGCTGCGTGCCCAAGCGTTCGACGCCGAGATCTTCGGCACCGGCCGCTCGTCCTTGGCACAGGGGAACGCGCCGGCGGGCGGGATGGAGGCGAGGATCACCTTAATACTGTTTGCGCGGGCGATTTCGTTGGTGCCGGCCATGATGTGCACCGCGCGCCGTTTCAGCTCGAGCACGTTCTGGCGGAAGCGGACCAGCATCCGCGGCGTGGTCTGCCCGCTAATGCCGCGATAGACCAGGCCGACCACGAAGAAGCCCCCATCCAAGTTGATCCAACCTCCGGTGATGGGACCGCCCATGAAGACGATGCGGACCTTCTGGGCCTTCACCTCGGCATTCTGGTCGCGATAGCGGCAAAGCTGCCCGAAATCGCGCGTGAGCACTTGAGGGTTCCACATCTACCAGCCTCCATCACCACCGGCCGGCGGCGAATGGCTGGGGCAGGGATCTGCGACAATGCCGACGGGATCCGTGGCGTAGGGTTCACCCGGGACCATGTTCTGCGCCGCGACAGGACCTGCGAGCGTCAGAAGCGCCCTCCAGGGGACGTATTGTCGTGTCATGGTATCGCTCTCCTGAACCTCGCGCGTCGCTCGCATAACGGTATCTGGGGCACTGTAAGTCGAACGAACTTTGCTGAAAGCCGTATTCATGAATTAGCGCGAGAGCATGTCGGAGGCGAGCCGCGGCTCATGGCCGTTCGTCGCCGTAGATTACGCCGCGTCCGTCCGTGCCGATGTAAACGCGTCCGTAGAGACGCGGGTCTCCTGAGATCACCCGCAAGCGGTTGCCCCATCGATGCGCATCGTCGTTGATGCGCTGCCAGCGCGCACCGTCGATGTTTCGCCAGATCGCAGTGACTCCGTCGCGCGCCGCCACGGCGTAGATCGCTGGCTGGCCTTGTACCCTGCCGCGCCCCAAGCCGAACAAGGCGATGTCGAGATCGGCGGAGATTCGAGCGAAGCGATCGCCGCCGTCCCTGCTGCGGTAGAGTGCGCCGGCGCATCGAAGAAACAGGTCGCCGGCGGCGAACGGTGAAGCGAGCAGTGCGGCCTGGCTTTCGCGGTTGCGCGGGCGGCTCGCTCCCAGATTGTCGCAAACTCCATGCGCGGGCGCCGCCTTGAAGTGGAGACCTCCATCGATGCTCCGCATCAGCCTGTTGGCGCTATAGTCGATCGCCCAGGCGCGGCGCGGGTCCAGCTTGTCGGCGGTCACGCGGGCGTTCGCCGGCAGCCCGGATATCTCAATCCAATGCGCACCTTGATCGCGTGAAAGCAACGGCCGTTCCGCGGCGACATAGAAGCGGGTGCCGTCCGCCGAAACGCTGATTGGGGCGCGGCCATTTTCTTCCAGCGAGCTGCCGTCGCCGCGCCAATGGGGGGTGCGAAGCGGGCGCCAATGCTGGCCACCATCCTGCGACCAGCCGAGGCCGCCCTCCAAATGCTGTTCGGCGTGAACATTGCCGCTGCGCACGAGGACGCGCGGCGTCGCGCCCGCATAATCGAGCGTGTTGGTGTTGGTGTTGCGCGGGTTGAGGTGCATGCCCGGTGGCGACTTGGCGAGATCGTTATGCACGAAGCCCCCCAGGTCGCCGAAGCCAGTGACGAGGTGTGCGCCGCCGGTGGGGCTGGTGAGGGTGATGATCGCGGTCTGCTCGATCCCCTTCACCCAGGGCGACCAGTTTAGCCGCGCGCGCGGCGCGTCGCGGGTGACGTAGACGGTGGCGCCGGTGGTGTAGGCAAGCCGCGTCGGCGCAAACGGATCGAGCGCGAGGCCGGCGATCCAATGGCCGAACTCCGCCTCCGCTCTGCCCCACTTGAGGAAGGGGCTGATGCGAGTGTCGCGGCGGCTGGCCGGGCCGAGGTCGCGCCAATGCGCTCCGCCATCGAGCGAGCGCCAGATGGTGTCGCCTGGCTGCCAGCGGTTGAAGGTGGAGACATAGACCATGCCGCTGCGGTGCGGGTCCGCGGTCACGCCGATATAGCCGCCCTCCGGTGCGTCAGGTCCTTTTTGTGGCGTGACGTCGCGGAAGCCTTCGGCATCAAGTGCCCAGACGGCGCCGCGCAGCACGCCGTTGGGACCAATGGCATCGGCATAGGTGACGTAGAGCGTGCCCGCGCCGTCGAGCGCGGCCTTTATCGGGAGCAGCTCGGCAGGGCCGCCCGCGACGCGTGTCCAAATGCGTCCTGAATCGGCTGACTGGTAGAGGCCCTGCACGCCCTTGTCAGCGACCGAGGCGAAGAGGCGGGTGGAACCCGGGCGCGGATCGAACAACACGAAGCCGACGCCGCCATGGGTGGTGCGTGGGGCGGGGAGTCTGGCACCGGCATAGGGGAAGGCGGCGACTCTAGCCCAATGCGCTCCGGCATCGTCGCTCCGCCACAGGCCGTCATGGCGCGAGCCGAAGAAAAGCGTGTCCGAGCGATGCGGGTCGATGGCGAGCCGCTCGCCAAGGCCGCGGCCGTCTTCGTTGCCGCCCATCTTGAACGGCACGGGGAAGGTTGCCCAATTGGTGCCGCGGTCATCCGAGCGGAGGATGGCGGAGGCACCGCGGGCGTGCATACCCACCGCGGCATAGACGCGGTTCGGCTTGAGGGGGTCTGCGGCGATGCTTTCGACGCCATAGAAGCTGCTCTCGCCAAAGCCGTCCATCAGCGGCACCCAGCGGCCGGCGCTATCCTCCCAGCGATAGGCTCCGCCCATGTCGGTGCGCAGATAGGCGATGCCGGGCGCGGCGGGGCTGAACACGATGCCAGGCGCGAAGCCGCCGGCCCCAACCACGACGTTTTGCCAGCGATAGGGAACTGGACCGGACGCAGGCGCGGCGCCCAGGGCGGACAATGCCAGCGTTGCGGCGAGAACGCGAAGGGGGCGCATGTCAGGTCCGGACAGGTTGGGCGGCGCAATGCCGGGCGATGAAATCGGCATGGGTCGGCATGGCTCCCGCGCCGCGCAGCAGCGTTTCGCGCATACGGTCCATCGTGGAGTGCAGTTTGTCGAACGGCACCGCGTCGGCCATCGGGTCATACCCCTCAGGCTCAACGCCTTGCCCCTCAAATACCGCCTGCCAACTGGTGGCGGTGAACAGCTCGTCGTCGAGGCGGAAAGAGCGGCCGCGGCTGCGGTACAGCTCGATCTTGTCGGCAAGCGTGTCCGGGATCGGCATGGTCCGGCATTCGTCCCAGAACGGCGAGCCATGCCGCCGATTGGCGACATAGTGCAGGATCAGGAAATCGCGGATGCGCTCATATTCGGTGGCCGTGACGCGGTTGTAGTGATCGATGTCGGGCTGGGCGAAGCCGGTGTCGGGGAACATCGTCATCAGCTTGGTGACCGCGGTCTGGATCAAGTGGATGCTGGTGGATTCCAGCGGCTCCATGAAGCCGCTCGCCAGTCCCAGCGCGACGACGTTCTTGTTCCAGAACTTGCGGCGCTTGCCGGTGGTGAAGCGCAGCAGGCGCGGATCGGCCAGCGGTGCGCCTTCGAGATTGCCCAGCAGCGTGGCGATCGCCTGATCGTCGCTGACATGGTCGCTGCAATAGACATACCCGTTGCCGGTGCGGTGCTGAAGCGGGATGCGCCATTGCCAGCCGGCCTCGCGCGCTGTGGAGCGGGTGAACGGTGAGGGCGGGCCGACATTCCCGGACGGCACGGCGACGGCCCGGTCGCAGCGCAGCCAATGGCTCCAGTCCTCATACCCGGTCTTGAGCAGCTGTTCGATCAGAACGCCGCGAAAGCCCGAACAGTCGATGAAGAACTGCGCGTCCAGCCTGCGCCCATCGTCGAGCAGCACCGCTTCCACGAACCCACGATCGTCGAGCACGCCGTCGACGATCTTTCCTTCATGCCGGATGACGCCGCGTTCCTCGGCGTACTCACGCAGGTATCGCGCATAGAGCCCCGCATCGAAATGGAAGGCGTAGGCGATCTTGGACAGGACGTTGCGGGGGTTGGCATCGGGCCGCATGAACTTGCCGGCCTTGGCTGCGAGAGTCGAGAGGCTGTACTCCTCCAGCGTCCCCGCCGTCTCGCCGAGTTCGTGCCGCAGGCGCCGCCAGTAATGGACGAAGTCGACATGACCGACGTCCGCGCCATAATTTCCGAAGGGGTGGAAATAGCGGGTGCCTTGCGCCTTCCAGTCGATGAACTCGATGCCCAGCTTGAACGTCCCCTGAGTACGGCGGACGAATTCGTCCTCGTCCAGGCCGAGCACCCGATTGAGGTCCATGATCGGCGGAATGGTCGCTTCGCCGACCCCTACCGTCCCGATGTCGTCGGACTCCACTAGGTGGATCTCGCATTCCTGCCACTGGAGCAACTGAGCGAAGCTGGCGGCGGCGATCCAGCCGGCGGTGCCGCCGCCGACAATGAGCAGCTTGTTGATCGGCGCGACGCCCAATGATCCTCTCCTTTCGTCGTGGTTGTGCCCAGCGCCACCTGCGCCGTCAATTTTCATATTTGTGTCTGTTTTTTGTAGACGGCTTTTTTTGTGCATGTTAGCGCTCCCCTTAACCCAGCTTTCCGCTGCTGCACGTCGTCGTGCTGAGAGAGAAAGCGGGCAGGAGAGGCGAGCACCTGATAGCGGCCGCACGCGCAAGGCCGCTCGTTTCTCTTTCAATCTGTCTCCGGACCTGCCGACCGCGGCGGGCCTGAGCACTGGGGAGGGTTAGCTCATGATCGGCTCCGTTGCCGCTACCGACACTGTTTCGATGAACACCGCGCTTCGCCGCGCGCTGATGCTGGGCGTTTCGACGCTCTCGCTTGGGCTGTCACCCGCTGCATGGGCGCAGGACGTCCCGTCGCAGACCGGGCAAGCCGCGGAAGAAGCTGCTGGCGAAGAGCAGGACATCGTCGTCACGGGGCTTCGCGCGTCGCTCCAGTCCGCGCAGGCGATCAAGCAGAATGCCGACCAGTTCGTCGACTCGATCACCGCGATCGACATCGGCAAATTGCCTGACAAGAACGTCGCTGAAACGCTGCAGCGCATTTCCGGTATTCAGATCACCCGCAACCGCGGCGAAGGCTCCGGCATTGCGATCCGCGGTCTCACCCAGGTGCGGACCGAGATCAACGGCCGCGACGCGTTCAGTGGCTCGGGCGGCCGCTCGCTGAGCTTCGAGGATGTGCCCTCGGAGCTGCTCGCCGGCGTGGACGTCTACAAGAACCCCTCGGCCGAGTTGATCGAGGGTGGCATCGGCGGCACCGTGAACCTGCGTACGCGCATGCCGTTCGATGAGCGCGGCAATGACTGGCTGGTCGCAGTCACCATGGGCGCCAACAACTACGACCTGGTCGACGACACCAAGTTCAATGCCTCGGGCCTGGTCAGCAAGCGCTGGAACACCGGGATCGGCGACATCGGCATCCTGTTCGATGCATCCTATTTCGGTGGGGCCTTTCGCACCGACGAACTGGTGGTCGAGCCGTATCGCAGCACGACCGCGATTGATGGCACCAGCCGTTCGGTCCCGGTGGGCGCCGGTATCGGCGTCACCTATGGCGAGCGCGAGCGCAAGGGGTATTACGGTGCGCTGCAATGGGCACCGAACGAAGATCTTGAGTTCTACGCCACCGGCCTGCGCTCGGAATATTATATCGAGACGCCGAACTACACCTCGTTCGTCACCCGCGGTACCGACGCGATTGGCCTCGCCGGCCTTGCACCTTTGCCGGGCTTCCAATTCGACGAAGACGGCGTGTTCCAATCGGGTGGGTTCTCGGGCTTCATACCGGACTGGTCGATTGATCCCTACGACAACCGCAACCAGCTCAACGTCGCCAGCAACAGCCAGGTTTCGTACAACCAGAGCGCTACGACCGATTTCGCGGGTGGCATGAAGTGGAAGATCAACGATCGGCTGCGGCTGAACGTCGACCTTCAGTATGTGAAGGCAAACTTCGAGAACCGCAGCTATACGGCGTTTGCGCAGCGGGACCTCGCATCCTACGCCATCGGTCTGGCGGGTGACATGCCACAGATCACCTTTGGCGGCCTGCCCGGGTCTGCGCCGCTCAGCGCCATCAACACGTACCGCGTGACCGCGCTGATGGATCGCAAAGAGAACAGCGACGCGGAGCAGAAGACCGCGCGCGCCGACCTCACCTGGGACTTCGAGGAAAGCTTTCTGAAGAGCATCTCGGTGGGTGGGCGCGTGACCGACCGCAGCGCGATCAACCGTGCCACGCCCTACAGCTGGTCGGGGGCGGTCGGCACCGCCGGGCTGGATGATTCGCGGTTCAACGCGATCAACAATCCGTACGCTGGCGACTTCTTCCACGGCGACAATACCAGCGTTGGCAACGTGCCGTTCGTCGGCATGTCGGTGCTGAACGAAAGCAACGTAGCCGGGCTGTTCCAAAGCGTGGTCGGCCGCGGACTGACCGATTACGGCCCCCAGGACATCAACACGCAGGAAGAGCAGACCTATGCCGGCTATGTCATGGCGCGCTTCGAAGCAGGTCCGATCGACGGCAATATCGGCGTGCGGGTCATCAAGACGCATAGCGAAGCGCTCGGCAGCTTCCGCCTGACCTACCGTCCGAACCTGTTGCCGGGTCCCGATCCGTTGACGGTCGATCAGGAGTTCAGTGGCGATCAGGACTATACCAAGGTCCTGCCCACGCTGAACGTGCGCGCGCACATCACCGACACGCTGCAAGCGCGCTTCGCGGCAGGCAAGGCCATGTCCCGGCCTGCCTTTTACGACCTCCGTGCGATCCGTTCGCTGTCGCTGAGCTACACCCAGGTTACCGACGCCGCCACTGGCGCGGTGCTCGGCTACCGGCAAAACGATAACCAGACCGGATCGGGCGGCAATCCGTTCCTCAAGCCCGAAGAGAGCAAGCAGCTCGACGCGGCACTTGAATGGTATGCCAAACCAGGCACGCTGCTGTACGGTACCGTGTTCTACAAGGACCTGACCAACTTCATCTACGACAGCGTCTTCCCGGTTACGTATGACGTTCCCGGTCAGGGCGCCGTGACGTTCCAGAACACCGGGCGGCTCAACGGCACCAATGGCTCAGTCAAGGGCTTCGAAATCGGTGGCAACACCTTCTTCGACTTCCTGCCGGGCGCACTGTCTGGCTTCGGTGTGCAGGCCAATCTGACCTATGCCGACTCCGATGCGCCGGGCAGCGGCGGCACGTTGCAGGATGGCGAGAGCGTCTCGACGCCGCTTCAGGGGCTTTCCAAGTGGAGCTACAACCTGATCGGCATGTACGAGAAGTACGGCTTCACCGCACGTGCCGCGTATAACTGGCGCGACGACTATCTCGAGACGGTGGCGGGTAACGGCACCGGCGGCGTGCCGATCTACCGCAAGGCCTATGGCCAGCTCGACGCGTCGATCTCGTACGACTTCTCGCCAAAGGTGTCGCTGACGATCGATGCGGTGAACTTGCTGCGCCAGCGGCAGGAGAGCTACCAGAATGTCGAGACCAACCCGCGCTTCATCCGTCTGGAAGATCGCCGGGTGGGCCTGACCTTCCGCATCCGCAACTAAAAAAAGGCCGAGCCCAGTTGATGAAGTCCTTCTATCGCCTGGGCTCGGCCCTTCTTCCTCTGGTGCTCGCCGCCGCACCGATCGCGGCGGCGGCGCAGGACGTGCCGCGCATCGCAAACCGCAACGGCAAGCATGCGCTGATGGTCGACGGCGCCCCGTTCCTGATGCTCGGCGCACAGGCGAACAATTCGAGCAACTATCCCGACGCGCTGCCCAAGGTGTGGCCGTTCCTGAAGCGGATCCACGCCAACACGCTGGAGATGCCGGTCGCCTGGGAGCAGGTCGAGCCTGTCGAGGGGCAGTTCGACTTCTCGTTCGTCGACACGTTGGTCGAGCAGGCGCGCGCCAACGACATGCGGCTGGTGCTGCTGTGGTTCGCCAGTTGGAAGAACACCGGCAACACCTATGCCCCGGCCTGGGTAAAATCCGACACGCGCCGGTTCGCCCGCATGCAGAAGCCCGATGGCAGCCTGCACTATGTGATTAGCCCGCATGGCCGGGCTACGCTGGAGGCCGACAAGCGCGCATTCGTCGCGCTGATGACGCACCTCAAGCGCATCGATCCGCAGAACACCGTCATCATGGTGCAGCCGGAGAATGAAAGCGGCAGCTATGGGCTGGACCGCGATCATGCGCCGGAAGCGCGCAAGCTGTTCGCCGAACCCGTTCCTGCACCGCTCCTGAAGGCGATGAACAAGCAGCCGGGTAGCTGGAGCCAGGTGTTCGGCACCAATGCCGACCGCTATTTCAACACTTGGTACTACGCCAAATATATTGGCGAGATCACCGCGGCGGGCAAAGCCGTCAAGCCGCTGCCAATGTATGTAAATGCGGCACTGGGCGACGCGTTCGATCCGGCCAAAGGGGCAGGGCCCTCCGGCGGTCCCAACTGGGACGTGATGCCGATCTGGAAAGCGGCGGCGCCCGCGCTCGATCTGATCGCACCCGACATCTACAACCGCAACCCCGAGCAGGTGACCGGTTTCTTCGACCAGTACGCCAAGCCCAACAACGCGCTGATGGTGCCCGAGATCGGCAATGCCGCGGAATATGGGCGCTTCCTGTGGCCGGCGCTGGGCCGTGGCGCGATCGGCTTTGCACCGTTCGGCATGGATGAGACCGGGTTCTTCAACTACCCGCTGGGCGCCAAGAGCTTTGACGAGAAGACCGTCGCCGCCTTTGCCGACCCCTATGGGCTCTTGCGGCCGATCGCGCGCGACTGGGCCAGAATCGCGTTCGAGAACCCGACCTGGGGCACGACCAAGGGCAGCGACGGCAAGGACCAGTCGCAGGTGCTGGGCCGCTGGCGCGTCACGGCGCAATATGGCCATTGGCAGATGGGCGAAAGGAGCTGGACCTGGCTGAAGCAGGACCCGCACCCGATGGCCGACCAGCCCGAGGGCGGCGCCCTGGTCGCGCAGCTTGGCCCGGACACCTTCCTGCTGACCGGCCGCCATGTCCGCATGCGGCTGGGGCTGGCGCAGGGCAAGCAGGCTACGCAGATCGTCAGCGCCGAGGAAGGCACTTTCGTCGGTGGCCAGTGGCGGATGTCGCGTCGCTGGAATGGCGACCAGATCGACTATGGGTTCAACTTCACCGACAAGCCCGTGTTGCTGAAGGTGACGATGGGGACCTATCGCTGAGCCGATTGGCCGGCGAATGGAACGAACGAAGGAGTTTGAAGACGTGAAGCACTGGTTCCTCGGCGCTGCCGCAATTGTTGCCCTGGCCCCTGGTCTCGCCGCCGCGCAGAGCGTCGAGCGGGTGCCGAGCGGCGTGCTGGTGACCCCGGCGGAAGGCGCGGCCAAGCGCGTCCGCGTGCTCGTGTATGGCGAGGACAGCTTCCGCGTGACGGCGTCGCCCGCCGAGGAGCTGAAGCTGCCCACCAGCCTGATGGTCGTGGCCAAGCCGCACGGCGACTATAGCGTTACCGAAGCGAACGGCATGGTCACCGTGAAGGCGGCGCGCGCTTCCGCCGAAATCCGGCTGCGCGACGGCCATGTCCAGTTCCGCGATGCTGCCGGCACGGTGGTTCTCGGTGAGACCCAGCGTGGCTTCACGCCGGTGAGCGTGGAGAACAAGCCGTTCGTCGCCACGCACCAGCAGTTCAACCGCGGCACCGACGAAGGCTTTTACGGTCTGGGCCAGCATCAATATCGCCAGATGAACTATAACGGCCAGGACGTCGAACTGGCCCAGCACAACATGGACATCGCCGTCCCGTTCCTGGTGTCCACGCGCAATTACGGGCTGCTATGGGACAACAACTCGATCACGCGCTTCGGCAATCCCAGGCCTTATGATCATGTGGGGCAGGGGCTGAAGGTCACCAGCGGCGGCAAGCCGGGCTGGAAGGCGGAGTATTTCCTGGACGGCAAGCCCGCAGTCACCCGCCAGGAAGCGTTCATCGACTATCAGTTCATCAAGGACCAGGCCAACTGGCCTGCGGCGGCCAAGGCCAAGACGGTCGCTTCGGCGAATGCAGGACAAAACACGGCTGGCGTCGTCGTCGGTAAGCAGAACGTCGTGTGGACCGGCACTATCCACCCGGAGGCCACTGGCGTTCACAAGTTCCGGCTCTATTCGTCGAGCTACATCAAGGTCTTTGCCGACAACAAGCTGGTCTATGACAGCTGGCGGGTGAACTGGAACCCCTGGTTCGAGAATATCGACCTGCCGATGACCAAGGGCAAGGCCGTCAACCTGCGCATCGAATGGGAGCCCAACGCAGGCTATCTCGCGCTCTTCCACAGCGATCCGCTGCCCAAGCAGGACCGCAACTCGCTATGGATGTCGTCGGAAGTCGGGCATTCGATCGACTATTATTTCGTCGGCGGCCGCAACATGGACGACGTGATCGCCGGCTATCGCGATCTCACCGGCAAGGCGTCGATGATGCCCAAATGGGCGTACGGCTTCTGGCAGAGCCGCCAGCGTTACGAGACGCAGGACCAGTTGGTCGGCGTGGTGCGCGAATATCGCAGTCGCCAGATCCCGCTCGACAACATCGTCCAGGACTGGTTCTATTGGCCCGAGGACCAGTGGGGCAGCCACGACTTCGACAAGAAGCGCTTCCCGGATCCCGACAAGATGGTCGACGACGTCCACAAGATGAACGCGCGGATCATGATCTCGGTCTGGCCCAAATTCTATCCGAACACCGACAATGCCAAGGAGCTGGCAGCCAAGGGCTACCTGTATCGCGGAAATCTAGATGCGCGCGAAAAGGACTGGGTCGGCCCGGGGTACGAGAACACCGACTATGATCCCTATGCGCCGGAAGCGCGGCAGATCTATTTCCGCCAGGTGCGTGAGAAGCTGGTAAGCAAAGGCTTCGACGCATGGTGGATGGACGCGACCGAGCCCGACATCCACTCCAACCTCTCGATCGACCAGCGCAAGGAGCGGATGGGGCCGACGGCGATCGGCCCGGGTGCCGAGCTGTTCAACTCCTTCCCGCTGGTCCATGCCGATGGCTTTGCCGAGGGGCTGCGCAAGGCCGAGCCGAACAAGCGCCCCTTCATCCTGACTCGCTCCGGTTTCGCCGGCACGCAGCGTGCGTCCTCGGCTTTGTGGTCGGGCGACGTCGCGGCGCGCTGGGAGGATTTCCGCGACCAGATTTCGGCGGGCGTCAACCTGTCGATGTCGGGTATCCCCAACTGGACTCACGATATTGGCGGTTTCTCGGTCGAGGAGCGCTATACCAAGCAGCTGCCCGAGGCGGTGCCGGAATGGCGCGAGCTCAACCTGCGCTGGTTCCAGTTCGGCGCCTTTTCGCCGCTGTTCCGCAGCCATGGCGAAACGCCGTTCCGCGAGATCTACGAGATCGCGAAGGGCGATCCGGCGATGTACGACTCGATGCTTTGGTACAACAAGCTGCGCTACCGCCTACTGCCCTATATCTACACGGTAGGTGCCGACACGCACTTCAAGGACGGCACGATCATGCGCGGGCTGGTCATGGACTTCCCGCAGGATCGCCGAGTCTGGAATATCGACGACGAGTATCTGTTCGGCCCATCGCTGCTGATCGCGCCTGTGACGGCGTTCCAGGCGCGTACGCGCAGCGTTTATCTTCCCGCTGGCACAGGTTGGTACGCTCTGGAAAGCGGCCGCTTCTACAAGGGTGGGCAGACCATTACCGCGGAAGCGCCGCGCGAGCGCATGCCGGTGTTCGTCCGTGCCGGTGCGATCGTGCCGACCGGACCGGACATCCAGTATACGGCGCAGAACCAGGGCGGGCCGCTGGTGCTCCACGTCTATACTGGCGCGGACGGCCAGTTCTCGATCTACGAGGATGATGGCACCAGTCGCGACTACGAGAAGGGCCGGTTCGCACGCATACCCGTGCGATGGAACGATGCGAGCGGCACACTCACGCTCGGAACCCGTGAGGGGCGCTATCCTGCAATGCCGGATCGTCGCACCATCTCGGTCCGCTTCTATGGACCGGGCAGTGCGATGCCGCTCAGCTTCGAAGCTGGCGTCCAGGCGGTGGTGTACCAAGGCAAGCAGATCGTCATCCGGCGCCCTTGAAGGCATTTCGGGGAATCATCATCAGGCTGATCGTTCTGAAAAGGCGGGCAGCCCTCTAGGTGTTTGATCCAAGGTTGATGGTGCGACTCCTTTCGTCGAAATGAAAGGAAGCCGTCTGGGAGAGGTGCGTTACGGGAGCGCCACGGCCACGCACGCGTCCGAGCAGCAATACAGCGATCACAAGCTTCGCTCGCGACGCTGAGCCGTGTACTGGGGATCAACCCGAAGACCGTAGCGGAGTGTGTCGAGGATCTGAAGATCGGGCCAAAGGCCTCTCATTTCGACAACCTTGACCGAAGCCGCGCAGGCAATGGTTGTGGCGTTCCGGGGGCACACCCTGCTGTCGCTGGACGACTGCCTGTATTCGTTGCGGCCGTCGATCCCGCATCTGACCCGGTCAGCGTTGCATCGTGGCCCCCAGCGGCACGGCATCTCCCGCTTGCTCGACATCGAAGGCGACACTCTCAAGCGTCAGCGCTTCAAGCGCTATCCGATTGCCTTCTTCCACATCGATTTCCTCTGATCGTCCGCAACGAAGGAAACAATGACGTGGCAGCCGCCAAACTAACGGGGCTGAACGACAGCCAGATTGCACGCAGCCCCCCGATAGGCAACGTACGCGAAGCGGGAACAACGAAGCAAACGATCAGCAACTCCTCCCATCCTCATGTTGCACGGATCGGTCGAAAATCTTCAAAGCCCACAGAGCAGTCTAGGGCCCGCGTTGAGGTTGCCTCTCGAGGAGCGCGCCCGCATGTCGTCGCTCGGGTTGTTCTACCCACATCTTCTCGCGCGGTGAGCCAAGGTTCACCAGCCTCAGTCGGGAGTGAGGGCGCAGGCGCCTACAGCAAGTCGGATTTCGTTTTTGCTCGGCAGGTTTCCATAAGGGATCGCACCCCGTCCCCTGCGGCATTGCCGAAGGAAGGCTCGCGTCGCGCGCGCATCGACAGCCTGGACGGTCTCCGAACGCTTCGGCGCCAGTGGTAGGTAACCGCGGACGCCATTTTCCGATTTCGAACGTCAGAATAACTTCCGCGCCCGTGTCCCTCAGCTGCACTTAGTAGCTGATCGGCGATCACTACAGAATGGCCCCTGCCGGGTGGCAAGGTGAACGAACGGCAGGAAACGGGAAGCGCGCGTGCTGCCTCCGAAGGGCAGATACTGGCGCTTCGCGGCCAATCCTCGCCCCACTCACGTCCTTATCAGCCCGGTCCAGCGCAAGAGCGCCGGACCGGAAAAGAGCCTAGATCTCGGTGTTCTCTGCCAAAGCCAGCGCATCCTCAACATCAACGCCAAGGTATCTGACCGTATTCTCGATTTTGCTGTGTCCAAGAAGTATCTGTACGGCCCTGAGGTTCCCGGTCGCCTTGTAGATGATCGAAGCCTTGGTGCGACGAAGCGAGTGCGTACCGTACTCTTCACGCCTGAGGCCGATGGACATCACCCATTCTTGAACGAGGCGGGCATACTGCCTCGCGCTCAGGTGGTCTTTGTAGTCAAGACGGCTTGGGAACGCGTAGTCGGCTAGAGTGCCGCCGCGCCTTTCGAGCCACGTAAGCAGGCTTGCACGAGCATCAGCCATCAATTCAAACTGCACGGGCTTGCCAGTCTTGGACTGCACCACAATCGCGCGGCTGCGGATTTGCCCGCTGGCTACCAGATCTCCGATCCTTATCTTCACCACATCGCAGCCGCGCAACTTGCTATCGATCGCAAGGTCAAACAGTGCTCGATTTCGGATCCGGTGGTGCTGGTCCAGGAAGAAGCGGATCGCCCACACCTGCTTTGGTTTGAGCGCTCGTTTGGCCCCGACCTTCCATCCTGAGTTCCAGGCACGCCGATCAGGCGGGCGTGGATCATACTGCGACGTTCCCATCCTCGTTCTCCATGGCCAAAAGGGCCGAGTCGAGGAACGATCGTTCTCAGCGGAGAGAAGCAGCGCTTCTTCGCTGGCGGCAGCTTGCCGCATGGGCCCCTGTGCTTGCCACATAACATGTTGCGCAAAATTTCCTCCGGGCTGGACAGAGGATGGACGGAGACTTGAAGCCTGAAAGAACGAGCCCGAGTACGCTGAACAAATCAGGGCTCCGGGGGAGCGGGCGAGCAGCTCAAAATTGCAACAACGGGCGGTATCCGGCCCTGGTCCTGTGCGCCCGTGGCAGAGCGTCGTTGGCACCAGCGCTTTCTTCCAGGAGTAGCAACTTACCTAGCTAGCGGGAACAGAGACTTGAGCGCGCTCTCAACCTGCCTTCAGCTTCCGTGTGAAATCCTGAGCGTCCCTTGCGAGTTGGCTCAGTGTTTGACTGAGGTGGGCACTGGCTCTGCGCACGTGTTGCACCGCCATCATGTTCTGCTGTGCAGAATCGCTAATGCTGCTGCTAGCCCGCGCGAGTGTCTGACTGCGATCATAGGCATCGTTAATCAAGCCATCGAGTTGATCTGTCGAACCGGCTTGAGCACGGGACTTTTGTACGACGCGCTCGGACGCGCTGTCCATACTGGTGATGAGTGAACTTAGGCTCGTAGTACTGCAGACGACATTCTCAATCTGCCGCTGAACGGCTTCGATTTGCCGACGAACGTCGTCCGTCGACAATGCCGTGCGCTTCGCCAGCTGCTTGATTTCAGCAGCCACTACCGCGAATCCTGAACCGTCTTTGCCAGCGCGGGAGGCTTCTATCGTAGCGTTCAACGCCAAGAGGTTTGTCTGTTGTGCTACAGCGGCGATCACGTCCACGATCTTTTCAATAGCCGCCGCTTGATCCTGCGACCGCTTCACTGCTTCGCTGGCACTTTGCGCATGCACGTGGATGGAATGCGCTGTTTGACTGGTACTAGCCACCTCGCGATCGATATCCTGGAACGCCCCGGCTAAAGATCGCGCGGCTACGCTCGCCTCTTGCATCTCACGCGCGAAGAAATTCGCGGCACCGTCCAACTCTTCGGATAGCTCGCGATTGCTTACAGCCGTGTGGTCCAACGTCGCAGCGTTGTTCTCCAGATTAGCTACTGCCTCCTGTGCCGAACGAATGACCGCTGCAAGCTTGAGATCAAAAGCGTCGGCCAAAGCCTTCAGCGTAGCCTCGCGCTCCTGCTCAGCATCTCTGCGCGCCGATTCGACAGCACTTGCGCGGCGCTGCTGCTCAAGCTGAGCCCCGTGCTGTAGGGCGGATGTACGTTGTTCAAGCGCACGCGTTTCGTCCCTCTGGTTTACCAGTGCCTCTAGTGCGGCAACCACCCCACCCAACTCGTCCTGGCGCCGCAAAGGACCGAAATCCACTTCTTGTTCGCGCATGACGGCTGCAGTCGCTTCTGCGATATTCGAGATTGAACGTACTGTTCTTCGGCCCACGGCATAGGCTGTGAACAGGCCTAAAATCGTGGCGGCAATGCTCGCAAAGATGAGCAAGACCAGGAAAGACTGTGTTCTGGATACGGTGCTTGCGGCGCTGGCATTCGCACGCTCCACACCTCGTTCTGAAACCTGCTTGATCTGAGCTTCGATCTTTCTGGCATTGGCGCGGAACGGCGCAAGCATGTTTGCGCTGCTTGCAAAATCGACCTCCAGCATTGAGGTGACCACGTCCACCGATGCTGTGTAATGATCTAGTTCAGTAAGCGCGGTGATCAGCGGCAGTCGTATAGACGAGTCTGAAGCGTCGCGCATCGTGGAGAGTTCCCGCCGAACCGTTTGCAGCTGGGCTTTGACGATGTCCGATTGCGACGACACGTCGATCTTTGGCGAGGCCGCCTTGATCACGAGTAGGCGGTAAAGGTCGGATTCGGCCTGCTCGAAGCGGGACGCTACTGCATTCACGCGCGCGACTTCGTGCATGTCACGGCTTACGATCTGATCTATACTGCGCGTTGTCAGTAAGAGGCCCGCTGTGCTGAAGGCCGCCAGGATGACGAACAGCACGAGCATCAGGACCGGAGCCGCCGCTACCTTAACCACGAAGGGTCGATCCGAAAGGCGAAAGCGACGCTCCAGCGCGTCAGAAATCCTGGTCAGCATTCTACAACGCGATCTTCAGCCCGCCTCGAACCCGCCGGTCGGCAGGTATCGGTGACACAGCAGCACCGCCAGTGAGAGTGAGGTTCTCGGCCGAGGCGAAAAGCTCCAGACCTGTGCTCAGCCGAACCCCAGACCTCACGTCCACGGCCAGCGCATCGCTCACCTCGACAAGCAGCAGCTGAGGTGCCCTCGTAAATGCAAACTGCCGTGTGGATGAGGTGTATCTGCCGATCGCAGTGAGGTACCATGCGCCTGCATCATAGCCGACCTCCACATTAACCTTATGGCGCGGCGTCGTCGCTTCTGGCGAAAGGGCGAACGGGCTAGGCGAAGTGATCGGGGGTAGTGACTGATCGGTGTGCGTGAAGCTGTAGTTAGCCCGCCACTTCAGCATGCGGTGGCTGCCAGAAGCAGCCACTTCCGCCCCGTAGGTCGTATAATGGCCTACAGCGCTGATGCGGGAGATCAGCACGGGTGCGGGCGTCAGCAAAAGGTCAAGACGTAGGCCGTCGCCTGGCGTGGCGATCGCATCCTCCGTCCGGGTCCAAAAACCGGTCGCGCCAAATTCAACTGCGCCAATCGATCGGTTGAAACCAACTTCCGCGCTCCACACGGGAACGGGGCGGATCTCTGGCCGGCCCGCGATGTAGACTGGTACTGGAGACGGCGTCTGTATGGGGACACGCAAGCCATAATCGGCGAGCGGCGGCAGTTGGTAGCCGCGGCCTCCATTTACCCGGAGCTGCCCGCCTAGGCCAACCTGTACCACCACTCCAGCATTGAAGCTGAAGCGTGAGAAGGCTCGATCTAAATGTGAAGCATTGTCAAAGGCCGGCTGTGCGATCTTACCGGATTGCCCAAGCCAAAGACGTTCGTACCGCCCGGCGAGCGTTACTGCCACTGCTTCGATAGGATGGAGATCAACCATCAAGTTGGTCGATCCTACGTCGTAGGAGACAACCTCGGAGAACTGCGCTGCAGACCGAAGGCGATTGTTGCGGTACTCGCCCCCCACTCGTAGTGTATCTGTACCGTTCAGACGGATCAGCGCCGAGCCTTGAGCCACGATGATCCGGTTGTCGAACGATGTTGCCTGGGCTGGATCCAGCTCCCCATTTGGCGCGCCTTCGCTCAAGCCATAGTCCGCCTTTAGCCAGTTGGCATACGTACCAAATGACAAGCCACCCCAGTCAGTGTCGCGCCGTGCGCCTACTGCGACATGCCCAGTTTGATAGTGCTGGTTTGAGAGGTACTGGCTTGGCAGATACTCGATCTGACGGTTGTCAGCGTAGCCTCCGTCCAGCGTCAATTCCGTCCGGTCTAGCTGTGCAATCACAGCTCCGGAGACGTGATGCGCCTGAACGTCCGGCACATTGTTGGGCGACAGCAGAGGAGCCGATATGTCACGCTCGTCCTCCCGCAATCGGCTCCCATCGAGCTTGATGCTAACCTGATTGGTGATTGGCACCATCAGCGTTCCCGCAAATCGGCTATAGTCGTGGCTGCCCAGCTCGGCGCTTGCATTCAGCATAAGGCCGTTCTTCGGCTTACGCGTGATGATGTTCACAACACCACTGGCCGCGTTGAATCCAAACAATGCACTCGCTGGTCCGCGAACCAGCTCGATCTGCTGAATGTCCTCCAGAGACACGCCAAGCAAGTTCCAGTTGGTCATGCCATAATGATCGAGATAAACCTGTCGTCCGTCGACCAGAACCAGTAGCCGGGCGTTATAGGTCTGTACGCCGCCCCTTACTGCGACATCGCTCTGGCCCGCCGTCCAGCGATTCACGTCTACACCGGCATAGCTCTTTAGCAGCCCGGGCACATCGCGTGCCGGTGATCGCGCGATTTGCTCGCGCGTCACGATCACGGTGCTGGCGGGCAGCTCGGACGCACGCTGAGGTTTGCCAGTGACACTAGTAGTTACGGGCTCGCCCATAACTTCGCTCAGAGCCGAATAGTCCACAGCCTGCGCTACGGCAGTAGAAGGTGCTACGGCGCCGGCGAAAAGAAGCGCGGTGAAGGATCGGGAGAACATGATTAGATTTCCTTCACCAACATCAGAAAAGCGCTTCCAAACCGGATCTTGGTGGCGCGGGCAGCAGCCTTGCTGACGGTAATCTGCACGCGTGGCTTACTGGTGATGCCGACAACGCACCGCGCAGCCTGCACGCAGGCTTGGTCGGACGTGATCGTCACTACCGACGCTTTGGCAGCGGCTGCCGCAATGCCCGGCTGCTCGTCGCGAAGACCGGCGGTCACAAACGCCGCGCGGTAATTGCCCAGCGTGCCGATCGCGCCAACCGGAACTCGTCGGGTGCGGATCGAAGCCTTTCCGGCGGCCAGACCGCCACCAACTTCGCGCTCGATCGCGGCGGCATCAGCTTCCGACATAGCGTTTCCTGGTTCGTAGATGATGGCAGCTTGAATAGCGCCGCTAGGTGCAGGCTGAAGGAAAGACACCACTCGGGCTGCGACTTGGACGTTAAGCTCGGCCACAGCCGGCCAGGGCAGAATCAGCAAAATCGCTGCACCGCTTCGGGCAATGAATTTCTTCACGAGGTATCCTCTTGGTTATCAAGCGGATTAGCCTCAGGCGGTAACTATGTAGTTAAGGATGAGCGCTGTTTTGTTCGAGCGCCGGGCATGCCCGCGGGCCGGGGCGCGTCTTTGTCGTGACGCGTGGAAAACATACCAAGAGTCTGACGGCAAGTTCGCCACGATCGCATCTGAATGTACGGCAGGTAGCAGGAGTCTTGAGAGAGGCTCGGATAGGCAGCTACTGGCGCTCAGCTGCCCTGAGTACGGCAGCTTCCGCACATTTCTGGAGGTTCACCGCCATCGTGGCGGGTGCCAATACCCGTCCTTGGTTCATCCAAGCGCTCTAACGGCGCGCCGTAACGCTAAGAATTGCTTTCAAGAGCTCGCCGGCCTGCCCGCTGGTCTCCCAAGCGTAAACCGAAAGGTTGAGAGCTGTTTCTGCGGGAAAAATGCTGCTGACGCCAACGGCATAAGCCTCGGTAGTGTTGATCGGTAGTACCGACACGCCCAGCCCCGCCTCAACCGCCGACAGAACACTGGCGAGACTGTTGCCGGTGAAGGCGATGTACCATCGGCGCCTTTCGCGCTCGATGCGGTCGATCATCAAATCGCGATACAACCCGCCCGGAGGAAATGTCACCAGCGGGATCGGGTCATGCCAGGCTCCGCTGGCATTTCCCTCGAACCAGCCGAGCGGTTCGGGAAAGGTGGCCCTAGCGTCCCCATCGGCCACCGCTTCCTTCACAATGGCTATGTCGAACTCCCCCGCCCGAAATCGCTTCTTCAGGTCCCGGCTGAGGCCCGTCGTAACGTCGAGGCGAATTTCACGATGAAGCGCCGCGAAATCAGCGAAACGACGGCTCATCGCTGATGTCACGATGTCGTCGGGCACGCCGATCCGGATCGAGGTCGTTCCCGAGGGATCAGCGAACAACACCTGTGCCTCGTTCTGCAAAGCTAGCAGTCTGCGAGCATAGCCTAGCAGTCGCTCGCCTGATGAGGTTGGCGCGATCGGTCGTGAGGATCGATTGATCAGCGACTGGCCTACCGCAGCCTCCAACCGCCCGAGATGCTGGCTTACGGTGGATTGCGTGGAGTTCAGTAGTTCGGCGGCAAGCGTGAAGCTCGCAGTTTCGGCCACAGCAACAAAGGTACGAAGGAGCTTCAGGTCGAGCATAGCGCCATTCTAATGCTGAATGACGCCTATTCATATATTTCATTCGCAAATCCATGCGCTCGCTGCCATCTCCATGTCCTCACGATCCTGAGGACATCGAGATGACTGCCTCCGCCGCTGCACGGCTGTTGCGCATTGCTCTGTGCAGATGGTGAACCTCGTGATCTCCGCGTCTTCTCGGTCGCGGCAGCCCCTCTGTTCTCTCTTCGACTATCAGCAAGGATCCCGCCCATGAAAGCCTTTCCCCTCGCGCTGCTGATCGGCACCGTCGCCGCCCCGGCGGCGGCAGCGGACATTTCGACCCACGTGCTTGATCTGGCTCAGGGCATCGGAGGCAAGGCCGTGCCAGTCGTTCTCTCCAAGCGCAACGCGGACGGCGGCTGGCAAGAGGTCGGCACCGCCTCGACTGATGCCAACGGCCGAGTTCGTAGCTTCGGTGATTCCAAGGCCTTCGGCATCGGAGTTTACAGGCTTGCTTTCGACATGTCGGGCTACCCCAATGCCGCAGCGTCGCCATTCTTCCCGGAGATCACGCTGACATTCCGCGTCACTGACCAGGCGGGGCACTATCATGTCCCGGTAGTCGTGAGCCCCTATGGCTATTCGACGTATCGGGGAAACTGAACAACGGCCTGTTCTTCTATCCGTTGGTTTCCTTTGAAAGTCTCGCAACCGTGTTGAGCAACCTCCTAGTAGTTTCTGCAGCCGTTGCCGCTACCGCGCAGTTGGTTCTGCCGGAGCGCAAAACGGTGTCTCTGGCATTGGCTAACCGCTTGGCCGACGCGGCGGTCGCGTCATGTCGCACGATCGGCAAGGAAGCGGTGGTTGCTGTCGTTGATCGCGGCGGAAATCTCATTGCCCTGCAACGCGGTGACGACATCGGTCCGCACAACACCCTTGCCGCCCAACGTAAGGCGTTCACTGCCTTGTCAACGAAGACGAGCACCGCCGCGTTAGCCGAACGTGCCGCGACCGACCCCACCTCGCACAATCTCCTGACCATTCCAGAGTTGCTGCTGCTTGGCGGAGGGATGCCGCTGCTGCTTGACGGTGAGGTTATCGGAGGCATCGGAGTAGCCGGATCCGGCGGAGCGGCCAACGACGAGCGCTGTGCGACAAAGGCGATTGCTCAGGCACTTAGCTCGGAGAACGTGCGTCGATGACCGGCTTATGTATCCATGGACGTTACGAAACTATGCGCGCCACGATGATCGCCGATAACTGCGCTCATAGCCTGAATGCAGGGCGCCGAGTTTTGTTCTGATAGCCCAACGAAAGCCAGCTTACACGGGCTTGATGCCCAAAGTGGCCGTCCGTTTACAACCCGAAATGCGACAGAAACCTCACGTGCCCTCGGAGATGAACATGGGGTAATCGCGGGAGCGGGCTACCTCGACCAGCGATGGTGTGGAGGGTGGCTGTTCCTCGATAGATGAAGGTGCGGGCTCACGAC
>NZ_JACIJF010000020.1 GCF_014199255.1 Sphingomonas xinjiangensis
AACGCCTTGGCAGCCCCGCAGCAGCAAGGTGTCACACGCACGGACCTCCAGCGTCACGACCTTTCGATCGCCAATCACGAGACTGTTCAGGCGCGTATCGACATCGCACCGGGTGCAACGGCGAAGTGGCATCGCCACCCTGGTGAGGAGGTGATCTACGTCATCGAAGGCACGTTGGAGTATCAGCTAGAGGGAAAAAGCCCGGTCACGCTCAAGGCCGGTGACGTTCTCTTCGTCCCGGCGGGCATCGCCCACAAGGCGCGTAATCCGGGACTGACCAATGGTGCGGAACTCGCAACTTACATCGTTGAAAAGGGCAAGGTGCTCGTCTCACCCGCCCACGACGTTGCAGAACATTAAGAGCCAGTAGGCCCCACTGCCAAGCCAATGACGCCGCCGTTGCCTGCGCCTTGTCGCGAAACTGCTGACTTTCGGCCGTCGCTTATGTCCCAGCTTTTGCGCCATTGAGTGGGTTAGTGGCGGCTAGAGGCCGCGCAGGTTGGGAAGGGCAGGGCGGCGATGAGCCTTTCCAAAAAGGTGGTTTTGCGGAATGGCTTTCGCTGCTTGAAATCGGGTGTGTGTGGCCCGCCGCCGAAACTGCGGCCTTCCATGCCGCGCACCTGTGTTTAGGAAGCGCCAGAGGCCACTGTCCATCTGCCGAACAGCGTAAGGCCACATGCCTTCGCCAAAGCGACCGAGGCGTGATTGTCGAGCTGGCAGCGATACTGAGGCTCATAGCCCTGCCGCTTCGAAAAGCGGATTATCGCCTGCACGACTGCCCGCGCATAGCCCTTGCCCCTGACATCGGGCAGCGTCAGCACCCCGATATCCGCGATCTGGCTGTTCTCCCACGGATATGCGCTGGCGGCGCTAACCAGGCGGTCGCCATCAAAGTAACCGAACGCAGCCCAGTGATCGAGTTCGACATAGGCGTCTTCAAGATCCTGCTCCGACGCCTCCGCCTGAAAGGCGTTGAATGACTCGCGGTCGCCTTCGGTAAGTTGACGCGGTGCCCTCGACCGATCGGCTGCCGGCATTGTGTCGTCTGGAAAGTAGAACAGGAAATCAGGGCTGTGGAGAACAATGCCCGCCCCAGCCAACCGCTCACGCAAGCCAGCGACCGTAATTTCTCCCGCTGAGAAGGCGCCGATAGCTTCAGTCAGTTCGGGCGTGAGTGCCGCACGTACTGAACCATCCTGCCCCTCCAGGATCATCGCCGGGCGCTTGCGGTTCAGAGTCGGCACAACTGTCAGCGCAAAATCGCCCTTCGTACCAACGATGGGGCCGTCGAATGCCTCATGCCAGTAATTCAGGATCGCGCGCGGGAAGTCGGACATAACGGCGCAATAGCATCTTCCGTGTAGTGCCGGTAGTTTTCGGCAGAGCGATGAGCTATGAGCCGTGCGTCCAGCGATCAACGAAGAGGAGGGCGACGATGACGGATCATACTGCGCCCGCCCGTGGAGTAATCTGCGTCGGCGGCCTCCTCCGCCACTGACGCCCCCCGGTCCCGAACACGACCGATATCTATCATCGCTGACACGAGGGCCGCGTGCAGTCGCGCGGTAATGGTTTCCATGGCCAACGACGAAGAAGACTTGTTCCCGCGCGCCTCCGTGCTGCGCAAGGTGCTGGCGTTCACCTTCCGCCTTTGGGCACGCGCGCCGCTGCTGGCAGCCGCCTGTGCCGCCGCAATGCTGCTTGCCACCCTGACCGAGGTGTTCGTGCCGCTCTGTGCCGGCCGGATGATCGATGCCGTAGGCAGCGGCGATGCAGGACCAGCCTGGCGCGCGTTCGCTGCCATCGCCGCACTGGGAGGTGCGATGGTCATACTGCGTCATCTGGGCTGGTGGGCGATCACGCCGCTGACGCTGAACATGATGCGCGACGTGACGCAGGAGGCGTTCGCGCGCGTCCAGCGGCTATCGACCGACTGGCACGCCAACGCCTTTTCCGGTTCCACCGTGCGGCGGATCACGCGCGGCATGTGGGCGCTCGACACGCTCAACGACGTGCTGCTGCTCTCGCTGCTGCCGTCTCTGACGGTGCTGGTGGGAACGGCAGTCCTGCTCGCAGCGCACTGGCCGCTGCTCGGGCTGGTGACGGGCGTCGGGGCGCTGGCCTATATCGTGCTGACGATTGGGCTGGCGACGCGCGTGCTCGCGCCGATCGCGCGGCTGTCGAACCAGTGGGACACGAAGATGGGCGGCGTGCTGGCCGATGCGATCGGCACGAACGCGGTGGTGAAGGCGTTCGGCGGCGAGGCGAGTGAGGAAGCGCGATTGGCGCGGACCATCGCCAAGTGGCACCGGCGCACGCGGCGGACCTGGATGGCGTTCACCTGGGCGGGGTCGGGACAACTCGCGCTGCTCTGGTTGATCCGCATCGCCGCCACGGGCGCGGCCCTGTGGTTGTGGTCGCACGGGCAGGCGAGCGCCGGCGACATGGCCTATGTCCTGACCAGTTATCTGGTGCTCAACGGCTATCTCCGCGACATCGGCCAGTACGTCCACCAACTCCAGCGGTCGGTGAACGAGATGGAGGAACTGGTACAGCTCCACGATCAGCCGCTGGGCGTCGCCGATTATGCCGACGCACGCTCGATCGCGATCGGCGCGGGCGCGATCCGTTTCGAGGATGTGACCTTCCGCTATACGGGGCAGGACCGGCCGCTCTATGAGCAGCTGTCCGTCGTTATTCCCGCCGGACAGCGCGTCGGGCTGGTTGGGCCATCGGGATCGGGCAAGACCAGCTTCGTGAAGCTGATCCAGCGCCTTTACGACGTGGACGCCGGCCGGGTGACGATCGACGGTCAGGACGTGGCGCACGCGACGCAGGCCTCGCTGCGCCGGCAGATCGCCATCGTGCCGCAGGAGCCGGTGTTGTTCCATCGCACCCTTTCCGAGAACATCGGCTATGGCCGCGCCGACGCAACCCAGACGGACATCGAGGAGGCGGCGCGGCTCGCCAATGCGCACGACTTCATCATGACGCTACCAAAGGGATATCGCACCCCGGTCGGAGAGCGCGGTGTAAAGCTGTCGGGTGGTGAGCGCCAGCGCGTGGCGATCGCGCGCGCCTTCCTCGCCGATGCACCGATCCTGATCCTGGACGAGGCGACCTCCAGCCTCGATTCCGAGAGTGAGGCAGCGATCCAGCAGGCGATGGAGCGGCTGATGGTGGACCGCACCACCATCGTCATCGCGCACCGGCTATCGACGGTTCGGGCGCTCGATCGCATCCTCGTCTTCGCGGGCGGACGGATTGTCGAGGACGGCACGCATGACACTCTTCTTCAGGCGGACGACGGACATTATCGTCGCCTGTCCGAGCGGCAGGCTGGAACGGCAGCGCCGGCCATCTTCGAGTAACGCGCCAGGTACTGGCTTTCGCTGATGTCCTGACTTTCCGACGTTTCGTATGTCACCACTTTTGCGACACCGGCATGTCCGAAAGTGGGTGGTTCGCGGACCGTCTGCTTTCGAGCGCTACGGCGGGATAGCTGCCGTTCCGGATCAAACATCAGCGGCACAATCCTACGCGCCGCGGCCGATCAGACACCCGTCTCGGTATAGACTTTTCAGTTCGCCATTAGCGCTGCGAGGCACTCCTCCAACTCGGCGCTTCTGAAGGGCTTGGTAAGCCGCGGCAGACTGGGGGCAATTCCCTCGACCTCGGCATACCCAGATACAACAAGCACCGGCAGTTCGGGGAATCGTTCCCGGAGTGTCGAAGCCAACTCCACTCCGGTCATGCCCGGCATAAGGTGATCCGTGACGAGCAGGTCGGGCCTGATCCCTTGCGCGATGAGCGCTAGTGCGGCTTCGCCCGAGTCAGCTTCCTGCACCTCATAGCCGAACTCCTCGAGCATATCCGCAGTGCTCGCGCGTACGATTTCCTCGTCATCCACCAGCAGCACAAGCCCCCGAGCATTCCCGGTGAACACCCGGGCATTCGATGCTCTGTCGCTGTCCGGAAGCGTTGTGCTAATCGGAAGCCATAGCTCGACGTTGGTGCCCACGCCCTCTCGGCTGTGTATGGTAAGTGCACCACCCAGCTGGGCAGCTAAGCCGTGTGCCATGGAGAGGCCCAGGCCTGTGCCTTTGCCAATCCCCTTCGTGGAGAAGAATGGCTCGATCGCCCGGGCGAGCGTCGACTCGTCCATTCCTACGCCGGTGTCGGCCACCGAAAGCCGGACATAGTGCCCACGCTTGAGAGCGCCGCGCGCGTTGCGAACACTTTCGCGTGTTGCGGTGATCCGCAGCGTACCACCTTGCGGCATCGCGTCGCGCGCGTTCACCCCTAAGTTCAGCAGCGCCATTTCGAGTTGATTCGGATCAGCCTTGGCGGGCGGCAGGTCGCCTGCCACGTCGACGACGACACGAACCTGAGGGCCCGTCGTGCTCGCGAGCAGATCGGCCATGCCGTCCACGAGTTTCCCAACATTAACGGCAGCTGGTTGAAGGGGCTGTCGACGCGCAAAGGCGAGAAGGCGTTGGACCAACGTCCTCGCCCGATCTGCCGACTGGAGTGCACCCTCGATCAGGCGCTGCTCGCGCTCACCACCCAAGCCTTTGCGCTGAAGCAGGTCCAGCGAGCCGACGATTGGGGTCAGCAGGTTGTTGAAGTCGTGCGCAACACCACCGGTCAGCTGGCCCATCGCCTCCATCTTTTGGCTTTGGCGCAGCGCTTCCTGTGCGTTCTCCAGTTCCTCAGCCGCTTCCTTCTCGGGCGTGACGTCACGGCCGACCGCATAGAAAACGTCGCCCTCGGGCACGAACGTCCAGGAAATCCAGCGCCATGAGCCATCGGCATGGGCAAGCCGATGCTCGAATCGCTCGACCGCTTCGCCGCGGCGAAGTCGCCTCAGCGCGTCCTCCCCTGCTTTATGGTCGTCAGGGTGTATCTGCTCGCGGAAAGACAAGTTCAGGAGCGTGTCCATGTCCCGCCCCAGAGTGATTTCCCATGCCGGGTTTATGACCTTCGGGCGACCGTCGAAGCCCAGGATGGCGAGGAGGTCGCCGCTCATCTCCCACACCCGGTTGCGCTCGGCTGTTCGCGCGGTGACTTCGAACTCGAGGTGCTCATTGAGTTCGCTGAGCCGGATTTCGCTGGCCTTACGGGCCGTGATGTCGATGGCTGTGCCGATTACTCGGAAGCAGGCGCCCTGCGCATCGAACAGGCCGCGCCCTTTCGCCGCAACCCAGCGGATGATGCCGTCCTCCTTGCCGACCGTGCGATATTCGACGTCATAGAGCGCGCGTAGTTCGGGATCACTTGCCGACTCGTATGCCTTCTGAGTTCTCTCCCGATCGTCGGGGTGCACTCCGTTGAGGAAGTCTTCCAAGGTGACCGGCACGTCCGGCGAGATGCCAAACATCGCCTTTACACGGGGCGGCCAGAACATGCTGCCGGAAGCGTGATCTACATCCCACTGGCCGATCTCGGCCACTTCCAAGGCGAGCCGCAATCGCTCCTCCTGGAGCGCTAGCTTCTCCTCCGCTTTCCGCCGCTCGTCGATGTCGATGACCGAACCAACATAGCCAAGGAATTCCCCTTCATCGCCAAAGCGCGGGCTCGCGGCATCCATCGCCCACCGATAAGAGCCGGAGGCGTGGCGAAGACGATACTCCACTCGGAACGATGTACGACTTGCGTTCGCCTGCATGAACGCGTGCTCCGCACGCTCTCTGTCTTCCGGATGCGTCGCCTCCAGCCAGCCATAGCCTTCCGCCTCCGCGGCAGTCTGCCCGGTGAACTCGTACCACTTACGATTCAGATAGGTGGAATAACCGGTGGGATCGGTGACCCACATCATGACCGGAGCGTGGTCGGCCATGTTGCGGAAGCGGCCTTCGCTCTCCCGCAGCGCCGCCTCGCGTGCCTTGTCCTCGGTTAAATCACGCACTTCGATGATCGTGCCGACCGGCTGACCATCATCACCGGCAATGGGCGAAGCAGTAAAAGCGACAGGGTAGAAATGCCCGTCTTTGTGAACGAAGACCTCTTCCCCCCGCATTCTTTCGCGTTCGGGAAAGGCTTGATCGATGGGGCAGTCCTCGATCGGGTATGGTCTGCCATCAGGGTGTTGGTGGTGAACCACGTCGTGCAGAGGCCGGCCCATCGCTTCTTGCAGACGATAGCCTGTGAGTTCCTCTGCCGCCTGGTTCATGAAAACGCATTGCTGATGTTCGTCCATCAGGAAGATGGCCATCGCGGAGTTGTTCACGATGGCGTTCAGTCGCCGCTCATTCGATTGCACCTGACCCGCCCCTTTGTTTTGCATTGGCTCGCGTGACCGCGTGCTCAGCCCACGTCAATTACCTGACAATAAACGCCTCCCGTCAAGCAGTTGCCGCACCAGCATCGATGCTAATCCACTGCGCATGCTTGCAGCCGTGTGACCAGAGGCGATGTATTCGTCAGCCCGAATCACTCCGATCTGAGGGACATCATCAGCGGTGGGATAGTCCGCGCAGCGTTCGGCGACGATCGTGGGCTCTGCACAACCGACTTAGATGTCCAGCAATGGACCTTGGTGGTCGTTCGTCGCAGGATGAACATGGGGTAATCGCGGGAGCGAGCTACCTCGATCAGCGATGGTGCGGAGGGTGGCTGTTCCCCGGTAGATGAAGGTGCGGGCTCACGACTTGCAGCCGGGCCCATACATCGGACGGAGAACAGCCATGGATGAATATATCGGACTCGACGTCTCGCTGAAAGACACTGCGGTATCTATTCGCCGCGGCGGCAAGCGGATCTGGCGTGGCAAGTGTGCGTCCGACCCGCAGCTGCTCGCGGCATTGATCCGCAAGCATGCGCCTGCTGCGAAGCGGGTGGTGTTCGAAACCGGCCGACTCTCGGTCTGGTTCTTTCATGCGCTCACCGCAGAAGAGGTGCCGGCGATTTGCATTGATGCGCGTCATGCGAAAGCTGCGCTCGACATGGCGGCGAACAAGACGGACGCCAACGATGCAGACGGTCTTGCTCATCTGGCCGAGGTCGGGTTCTACAAGGAAGTGCGGGTCAAGAGTTTCGACAGCATGCTTGCCCGCACACTGGTGGCGGCGCGAACCCGGTTGGTGCGGATCGGTACCGAGCTGTCGAACCAGATCAGGGGCCTGATGAAGACGTTTGGCCTCATCGTTCCGGCTGTCACGGGCACCAGGTTCGAGCATAAAGTGAAAGAGCTGCTCGCGGGCAACGTCGAACTGGCCCAGATCATTCGGCCACTGCTCGAGGCATGGCATGCAGTACGACTTCGCGCTGCGGAGCTCGGACGCAAGCTGCTCGCCGACGCACGACGCAGCGAGGCTTGTCAGCTACTCATGACGATTCCCGGGGTGGGCGTCGTGACGGCTACCTCCTTCATCACCGCTATCGAGGATCCGACGAACTTCAAACATTCACGATCGGTGGGTGCCTGGGTGGGTTTAACCACGCGGCGCTACCAGTCGGGCGAGGTCGACTATGACGGGCATATCTCCCGTCGTGGCGACAGTCATCTCCGCGGGCTGCTCTATGAGGCCGCGACCGTACTTCTCACCCGTAGCAGGTCAGAATGCGATCTGCGTAAATGGGGGCTGCAGCTGCGCGAGCGCCTCGGATTCAAACGTGCAGCGGTTGCCGTCGCCCGAAAGCTCGCCGTCATCATGCACGCGATGCTGAGCACGGGCGAGCCGTTTAGAGGCGCGCACGTTACAGACTGATCTACCCAGCTCGTCAGCGTCGCAAGGCGCACGAGACGTCCTGCCGGGACGTAGGCTGGCTCATTCCGCGCCATTCGTTGCACCCCTTGGCTCCTGCCTGCGGAGTGCGTGATGAACATTGGAAGAGCCGCCCGCGAAGCCCCATCATGCGGCGGCACATGCCGACCGCGAAGACGACCATGCTCCCGGCAACAGCATCTCAGAAATTCCTTGCAACCGACGCGATTAGACGACGAACGACCGCTTCCAAGAGCAGCGGTGAACGTGCTGAACGGCAGACGTTGGGGCGGAAGCGGTCTGATCGCTTAGCCCCGCTCGCCGATCGAGGGATGGAACTCGTTACGTGTTTCCACATTGTTGCAGCCGCTGCCGCCCGCGGCTACGGCTCGTCCTTTCCGGTTGTCAGGAACACTGTGTCTAAATCCATCCTTCTCCTGCTCGTCGAAGATGAGCCAATGATCATGCACATCATTGAGGATGCGCTGATCGAGGGGGGTTACGAAGTGCTAACCGCTCTCGATGGTCCGGAGGCTTTGGGCCTGATGGAGAAGCACAGACAGGACCTGGCGGGGCTCCTCACAGATATTCGACTAGGAGGCGAGATAGACGGATGGGCCGTCGCTCGCAGCGGGCGGGAGCAGAAGCCCGAGCTGGCTGTGATATACATGACCGGAGACAGCGCAGCGGATTGGGCTGCTCAAGGCGTTCCGAAAAGCGTGTTGCTCCAGAAGCCGTTCGCATCAGCCCAGGTCGTGACGGCTATATCGACGCTGCTGACTGAAACCGATAGCTCTATTCAGATTGGCTGAGGTCCTTACAACCCTGCCCGTCTGAACAAACGTCGGCTTATGAGGAGCGCCGCAATAGCGGTAAACGACCGGTAATGGGCGCAAGCTGCCATCGTCTTGTCGCGGAAGTGCTGACTTCCCGGCGTCGCATATGTCGCCGCTTCTGCGACAACGTAGCCGAGGTATCTGTCAAACCTGCTGAGCTTCATGGGGCATGATGGTCAATTCACGCGCCCCTTTCGCTGCGCGAGCCAAGCCGGCACGTCCGTTACCGGGATGCCCTGCGCCACATTGAAGGTGCATTCCTTCTCCCATGCGACCCCGGTTTCCCGTGCGAAAGCCAGATGGTATTTGCGCATGCCATCTTCCGGATGTGCCGCGACCTCGGATCGCAGCGTGTCCATGTCCCACAGGACACGCTCCACGCTGCGACCCAGGTGATGCTCCACCATGTCCGCGAGCTGGCGGTAGGAGAATGTGTCACCTGCCACATACACCACGTCGTTATGGATGAGTGGCTCATGCGCGAGGATGGCAGAGGTCAGACGACCGATGTCGTCCGGGGTCGTCACGGTCAGCCGGTTGTCCCAGCTGCCAAGCGCGTGAATCCTTCCACCTTCTAGGTCGACCACACCGAATGACGGCTCGAACAGGAAGCTGGTGAACATCCCCGTGGATATGATGATCCAGTGCGTGCCGGACTGTGACCGCAGCATGTCGCGCACGTCCGATTGCTCGTCGAACACCTCCTGGCCGCTCCCGTGTCCGACGACGTCATAATCGACGCCGAACTGCCAGGGCACGTAGCGCTCGACTCCGGCCTTCAGCACGGCAGCGGTGATCTTTCGTTGCGTGCCCGGTCCGCCGACGAAGCCGGTACAGCATATAACGGTAGGATAGTTGGCGAAGATGGCGGCCAAGGCTTCTTCCGAAGCCGTGGCGAGATCGGCGCGGACGATGTTCACGCCCATCTGCCGCAGCATTTCATCTGTGTCACCCGGCGCATCATCGGCTCTGGGGCGAAGGAGGACGCTCAGCACTCCTCTGCTCGCCAAACCACGCTCGGCCAGTGCGCGTATCACAGCCATGCCAAGTTCCCCTGCACCGATGACAAGGGTGGCGTTGGTGCTGGACTTTGTGTTTGGCATCGATGCCTCCGTAAGAACCTGATCGCCAGATGAGGGGCTGGCGCGGCAAGCAGAAGAAGGCACACGAGTGATACCGATCGACGAGATCAGCTTCGACGAAGTGATCGCGCGCTCACAGGCCGCATGCGAGGCGTTGAGTGACGAGGATGATGGGCTGAAGCGCGAAGTCCTGGCACATGCCGGCAACCGCTGGTCGCTCGGCATCGTCCATGCTCTGGGTGTATCCGGAACGCTCCGCCATGCCGAGCTTGCGCGGCAACTCGATGGCGTCACCCAACGGATGCTGACCCGATCCCTGCGACAGCTGGAACGCGACGGCCTGATAGTCCGGCACGATCATCGCGAGGTGCCACCACGCGTCGATTACACGCTTACTGCGCTGGGACGTGGGCTGTTGATCGGGATGATGCCGCTCTGGACCTGGGTCATCGACAATGCCGCAGCCTTCAGAACGGCGAGAACCCGCTTCGATCAACGCGGAGATGGCGGAGGATGACCCTGCTGCGACAAGCTCGTCCAAATTGGCACTGCGTGTTCAGGACGGCGGGGTAACAGGCGAATTCTGCCGTGATCGTGCCGTCAGTTCGGCCAGGTGGTCGCGGAGCAACGCCACCCGCCGAGGTCGGAAGCTTGTTCCGGCAAGCTTCAGCTCGGTAATCCGATCCGCGCGAAACATCCGGAAGCCCTCGCGCAGGCAGCACCAGGCGAGAACCGTCAGCGTCCGGTCGGTATGCATGACGCAGAGCGGCAGGATCGTCCGCTCGCTGACGAGATGGCCCTTATCGGCGTAGCGAATGGCAAGCGCTTCCTCGCGCCAACAGGCGTCGCGTACGATGCTCATGTCACATGCGACGGCATAGCGCGTTTCGGGTCGGTAGACCTTGCTGATGGCATGAAACAGGTACTGCTCACGGCCGTCGGGAAGCGTCGCCGCCACCTTGGCCAAGACGGACGCTGCCGCTTCCGCCAGTGTCGGGTCACCCATGTGCTTTACCTCGGCCAAGCCGAGTGCGATCGCCTCGATCTCCGCACGGTCGAAGATCTGCGGCGGCAGGGAGTAATCCTCGATTAGCCGGTACCCGTAGCCGCGCTCGCCCTCGATACGGGCGCCCGCCGCGCGCAGCGAGTCAATGTCGCGGTACAGCGAGCGCAGGGACATCTCAGTTGCTTCTGCCAAACGCGCGGCCGTGATCGGCGCGGGCATGGCGCGCATCGCCTGGAGCAATCGGAAGAGCCGGTCGGCGCGTGCCATCATCTAACTGCCGCAAACTGTCAGTTGGGTGGGCGTAGATCAGTTCTCCTCGGACAAGAAGAGGGAAGCGATCATGACGATTAGAACTACCACCCACCTTAACTTTCGTGGCGACGCTCGTGCAGCGCTTGCCTTCTATCAATCGGTCTTCGGCGGCGAACTGATGGCTATCAGCTATGCCGACGCCCATGCCGTCACCAATCCGGCCGAAGCCGATCAGGTCATCTGGGGACAGGTGTCGGCGCCGGATGGCTTCCACATCATGGCCTACGACGTGCCATCTGCAACCGAATGGGACGCGGGCACTATCCCGTTCTTCGTCTCCGTGCGCGGCGACGATGCCGCCACGCTGACCGCCTACTGGGACAAGCTGACGGAAGGGGCGACCGTCATCCAGCCACTCGGACCTTCGGGCTTCTCGCCGCTTTACGGCATGGTCCGCGACCATTTCGGTGTCACTTGGGTCATGGACCTCCAGGTCACTTACAACGCCGCCTAATCCTCACGCGCGACGAGGAGCTTCAGCTCCTCGTCATTACCGCACCGAACGACACTTGCTTGGTGTCGATCCTGCTCGTCGCTGCCGTAAACGGCTGAGGGGCATCGTGGCTTGTCGCAGAAGTGCTAAGTTTCGGATGTCGCGTCAGTCCGGGCTTTGCGACACTAAGCGCCTGCACCGCGCTGGCTTTGGGACCGCTTTCCGGCTGGAATGGGTAGAGCCGGCAGAGAGGGGGGCCCTCGAAAGGTTTCCCAAAGCAGCGGCGACACGAAATATTGGCGAACCATCACATCGCCGGCCGGGCGGATGCCGTACGGATGCATGAAGCAAGCCCTTGCATCCCAACCGCTAGATCGAGAAGCGAGGCTTGCCATCATATGAAGGCGGCGAATGCTCTGATCTCTGGCCGTGTAGGTTGAGAAGGACAAAGCTGTCGCGCGGCTCAGGGCATGATGCGAGGATCGATCCCGTATTGCGCGGGTGCACCGAGATGATCGCGCAGCGTCATGCCCGCGTAATCGAGGTGGAACAGGCCGCGCTGCTGCAGGATCGGCACCACGCCGTCGACGAAGTCGTCAAGGCCGTCGCGGTAAACATCGGGTGCCACCCAAAATCCGTCGGCGGCTTCCGCCTCGAACCAGTGCTGCATGTGATCGGCGACCTCAACCGGCGGGCCAGCGACGACGGGCTGGTAATCGATCACGCCGTGCGCAAGGATGTCACGCAAGGTCCAGCCTTCGCGTGCAATCTTTAGCGCATAGGTCGACCGCGGATCGCCCGATGACGGGCGGGCCGCGGCAAGCTGGTCCGGCGACAACGGCTCGCCCATCCGCGCCGGATCGATCCGCACGCCCAGCATCTGCTGCAGATAGGCGGCACGCTGCGGGAAGGCGCGTTCGGTCAGCGTGATGCGACGGTCGAGCGCGGCGCGCTTGTCGGGGGCAATTGTCGTCATCAGGCCGGGGATGAACTTGATCTCGTCGGGATCGCGTCCGGCCCGTTCCGCAGCATCGCGGAAGGCGGCACGCTGCGCCCGCGCGTCCTCGATGGTGAACGCCGCACCGATGACGGCGCTGGCGTAGCGGCCGGCGAGGGCCAGCGCGTTGGCGCTAGCGCCGCCGGCGTGAAAGACGACCGGCTGCCCTTGCTCCGATGGTGGGATGTACAGGGGCCCGCGCGAGGCGACGAACTTGCCGCCCAGGTTTATCGGCGCGATCTCGGCCGACTTGGCGAACTGCCCGCTCGCCTGGTCGTGTACCCAAGCGTCCTTGCTCCAGCTGCCCCACAGCGCCTGGACGATCTGGACCACCTCGTGTGCGCGCCCGTAGCGATCGGCGCTGGATGGGATACGCACGCCGTAGTTCGCCGCAACATCATCGCCGGCAGACGTGATCGCGTTCCACCCGGCGCGGCCATGGCTCATGATGTCCAGCGCCTTGAACTGGCGCGCGAGATTGAACGGCTCGTTGAACGTGGTGGAGCCCGTCGCCACCATCCCGATGCGCTCGGTGCCACGCGCGACGGCGGCGAGCGTCATCATCACGTCGAGGTTGAAGCCGGGCGCCTCATATTCGATCTCGGCGGATAAGGCACTGGGGCCGTCGGGCAAGAACAGGAATTGGAGCTTGCCGCGCTCGGCCGCCTGCGCCTGCCGGACCTTGGCGTCGAAGCTGGTGTAGCTGGTGGGGTCAACGCCGGGCATCCGCCACGCGCCGGGCAGCGCGCCGTAGCCGTTGCCTAGGTGCATGCCGATGATCATCTGGCGGGCCATGCAAATCCTCGCTGGTGCATGACGTTAGCCCGCGCACTCACGAGCTGGGCTGATCGACAGCGCGCGGGTAGTCCGTATATCCCTTGCTGCCGCCCCCGTAGAAGGTGTCGCTGTCCGGCTTCACGACAACGACATCGTCGCGGTAGCGTTCGACCAGATCGGGGTTGGCGATATACAGTTGCCCGAACGCAGGCAGGTCGATGAGGCCGTCCCTGACGAGCTGCTCGGCCCGATCGAAGGTCATCCTGCCGGCCAGGATGATGGTGCCAGGAAAATGCGTCCGGAAGGTCCTGAGGAATGCGTCATCGAGCGCGGGTTCGCCTGAGGTCCAGCTGTCATTGAAATGGATGTAGGCGATCCTGCGCGCCGCTAGTTGATCCGCGAGGTAATGGTAGGTTTCCTCGACCCAGCCAGTGTCCTGCTTGTCGGGATCCTGGTTGTACGGCGAGAAGCGGACGCCGACGCGGTCCGCCCCGATCTCCGCGATCACGGCGTCGATCGTCTCCAGCACGAAGCGTGCGCGGTTCTCGACGGAGCCGCCGTAGCGATCGGTCCGGTCGTTGATGGCGGGGTTCAGGAATTGTTCGAACAGGTAGTTGTTGGCGCCATGAAGCTCGACACCGTCGAAGCCTGCGGCCGCGGCGTTGCGCGCCGCCCGCGCGAAATCACCCGTGACGCGGGCAACCTCGTCGGTCTCCAGAGCGCGGGGCACGGACGGTTCGATGTAACCTTGGGAGCCATCTTCCTGGGTGGCGAAGACCTTGAATCTGGGGTCGTCAACCTGTTTCGCCGACGAACTGACGGGTGCCTGCCCATCCGGCTGAAGCGACGTGTGCGAGATGCGGCCGACATGCCAGAGCTGGGCGAACATGGTGCCGCCCGCATCGTGCACGGTGTCGGTCACCAGTTTCCATCCCGCGACCTGCTCGGCCGTCCACATGCCCGGAACTTGAATATACCCCTGAGCCTCGGGGGAGACGAACGATCCCTCGCTGACGATCAGGCCGGCGCTTGCCCGCTGGCGGTAATAAGCGGCCGTCTCCTCGTTCGCGACGTTGTCGGACCGACGGGCGCGAGTCATCGGAGCCATGACGAAACGGTTCTGCAACCGGCGGCCGCTCAGGTCGTGGGATTCGAGTAGCTTCTTCATGTTCCGGTCTTCCAGGGGCGTTGGGTCGCCAGGGCGCTGACGAGGGCGGACGAGTGCGTCAGGTCGATGGCTGGTCGACAAGTGCGAGCAACTGCTCTTTGTGCATCTCCGCCCAGGCACGGACGCCGATCGCAGGGCGTCCCAGCAGGTAGGGCACGTCGTCCTTGACGGTGCCCATATACCCCATGCGGCCATCGTCGAACTGCGTCAGCAGCTCGAACGAACTACGGGCGTACCAGTCCTCGACCGGCATCGTGCTCCTCTTGAACAGCGCCTCCATGTCCGCCGCACCGAGCATGTTGCAGCGGATCGGACGATCGAGCACTTCGCTGAACGCAGTGGCCAGCTCCGGAGCGGTCATGGTCTCGGTGCTAAGATAATAGTCCTTCGAACCATGGCGCTCCGGACCATCACGCAAGACCTTGGCGGTGACGGCGGCCAGATCGTGAAGCGCGACGTAGCCTACGCGGTTCTCGCCCCAGAACGTCGAGAACGTGCCGCCAATGGGCTGAGACATGCTGAGCATGTTCTCGAGAAACACATTGGGATGCAGGTGCGTCCAGGCGATGCCGCTGGCTTCGATGTAGGCTTCGACGAGCGCGAACCAGCAATATTTCGAGTCCGTGGCGTCGTCGGCCGCGAAGACGCCCTGGTTGACGATATGTCGCACGCCAGCCTTCTTCGCCGCGTCCACCACCGTCTTGGTCTGGTGGGTCATGGCGATGGTGTAGCCGGTGAGGATGTTCATACGGTCGACGCCGTAGAGCGCCGGGCCGAAGGTGCGCGGATCGTCCAGATCAAACAGGACCGCATCGCGCCGCTCGGCACGCAGTCGCTCCAGGTCCTTCTGCTTGCGCACGCCGATACGGATGCGCGCGCCGCCGGTGTCGCGGTCGAGCTCCTCCAGGATATGCCGGCCGGTCTGGCCGGTAGTGCCCATGAGGAAGATGAGAGGGCTGGTGTCGGTCGTCATTGGCGTCTTCCGATGATTGGCGGGGGCGAAAAGTCGGATGCGACGGGCCAAGAGCCTCCGCCCGTCGCGGCGATCACATGAACAGCGCGCGGGTCAGCCGCACCGCGAAGTCCGAGTCAGGATTGGTGGTGCTGTCGCCGACGCGCTCCATGATCGCTTCGATCGCAAGATCGCGACGCTTCGGCAGACGCGCCCGCTCGGCCGCGGCGAGCGCGGCTGGGATCTCGTCGCGTGTCAGGTCGGTGCAGTAGACCGGGGAGCCCGGCTGCTGCCGCCAGGAGTCGGCAAGGCTGCCCGCATAGACCGGATCGAGCCCGGTTTCATCGACCAGTCGCATCGCCACTTCGCGCTCGCGCTCGCCATCCGCGGCGACCGGGATCGCGATCCTGCCCGCCGTTCCGGCCGGCGCACCCTTCTCGGCGAAGGAAGCCGACGTGATGGCGTTCCACGCCTTTGCGATCGGACGACCGAGCTGTTCCTCCACCCACGCGCTCTCGGTCTGGCCGCCCTCAATCGCCGCGATTTCGCCGTCACGCTTGGGGTAGTAGTTAGACGTGTCGATCACGATCGTGTCGGCGGGTACGCCTGCGAACAGTGGCGCGATCTTGGGGATGGCGCCGAGTTGCGTGGACAGGATCACCACATCAACCCCGGTGACTGCCTCGGCGGAAGTGACCGCACGCGCGCCGTTCGCGAGCAGGTCGGCCTCGATCGTCTCGGGGCCGCGCGAGTTGGCCACCTTTACCTCGTGGCCCGCTGCGCTGAGCCTTTTCACCAGCGTTCGGCCAATATTGCCGGTGCCCAGGATGCCGATCTTCATGTACCGATCCTCTTCGTGCATGCGTCACCAATGCGCGACGATCCGCACAGCGGATGGCGTCGCGCTTTGGAGAGGCTTTGTTCTGGAGAAATGGGGCAGGATGTTCCCGCCCCGGAACGTACTCAGGCGTGAAAGGTCACGCTTGTTTCGATCGGCACGCGATCCATGCGCACGCGATTGCCCGGAGCATCTTCATCGGGATAGCCGAACGAGATGCCAAACAGGAGCTTCAGTTCGTCGGGGATCCCGAGGAACTCGCGGATTGTACCGGCGAAGAAGCCTAGCGCGGTCTGCGGTATTCCGCCCAGGCCACGTGCTGCGAGCGAGAGCAGGAAGGTCTGCCCGTACATCCCCATGTCGCCCGCCACGCGGACATTGTCGCCGAACGACGGCATGAACAGGAAGGCTGCCTGAGGCGCGTTGAAGAAGGAATAGTTCCTCGCCCCGGCACGGTGCCGCCCCTCCTTATCCTCGCGCATGACGTTCATGGCTTCGTAATATGCTTTGCCGAGGGCGTTGTTGCGCTCGCGATACTCGCCATAGAAATCGTTCACGTCGAATGAGAAGTCTGGCGTGAACTCGCCCGCGTCGTTCTTCGCATGCAGCACCGCCGAGAGCTGCTTCAGCTTCTCGCCGCGCACGATGTGAGTGTTCCACGGCTGCGTATTGCAGTTGGACGGCGCGTATTGCGCATCTTCCAGCACTTCGCGGATAACGGACTCCGGAACCGCTTGGTCGAGAAAGCCGCGGATCGAGCGGCGCACGCGGGTCGCTTCCTCGAACGACAATGTGTCGCGAGGCGCCTCGGCCTCAGGTCGGATAAGCTGGGTTGCCATGAACTACCTTCCAAATCGTCTTGTGGTTTATCGATCGATCTTGTTTGCGGGCCAGGCGAGGTCGTCGAGCGTGGCACGCAGACTGGCCATGTCTTCCTCGGTGAGCTTGCAGGCGCTCCTGACCTGACCGCTGACGGCTTGCACGCGCTCACGAAGTGCTTTCCCGGCAGGGGTCAACTCGATCAGCACGCGACGCTCGTCCGCCACATCGCGCGTTCGTGTGACCGTTCCGGCAGTGGCGAGACGCTTGAGGAGCGGCGTAATCGTGCCGGTTTCCATCCCGAGCTTAGCGCACAGGTCGCCAACCGTACGGGGGGTTCGGGCAAACAGTTCAAGCAGAACGAGGTACTGGGAGAATGTCAGCCCGAGCGGCTCGAGAAACGGCTTGTGCAGCCGAGCCATACGGTTGGCCGCGCCATACAGGGCGAACGCCAGCTCGTTTCCCGCACCGGATTGGAGGGGCGCCTGAATAGGCATTGCATCTGCAACGTGTGATTTCATAGCACACTATATAATGGCTTGCGTTGAAGCAGCAAGTGGTAGATCGCGAAGACTGACCATCATCTTGATCGCCTGATACGGGAATCAGACATGTCGCTTGCCGCAACCCGGGGGGCATCTCCGCCACCGGTCACTGGGGAAAAGTTGACGAGTGAGGCCGTCGCAATCATCGGGGTGCTCGTCGTCTCGACCTTCACCGTGATCCTCAACGAGATGCTGATGATCGTTGCGCTGCCGCGGGTGATGGCGGATCTCGACGTTTCGGCCTCGACCGGACAGTGGCTGACGACGGCGTACATGCTGACGATGGCCGTCGTGATCCCGGCGACCGGGTTCCTTACCGAGCGGTACCGGATGCGCACGGTCTTCACGCTGGCGATGTCGTTCTTCACCGCCGGAACCCTCGTCGCCTCCGTCGCCCCGAACTTCGACATGCTGCTGGTCGGCCGGATCATCCAGGCGGTCGGCACCGCGATCGTGCTGCCGCTTTCCTATACTGCCGTCAGCACGCTCGTGCCGGAGACGCGGCGTGGAAGCGTCCTGGCGCTGGTCACCGTCGCGGCAGCGGCGGGGCCGTCGATTGGTCCGGTGGTCACAGGCGCGATCCTGTCGCACCTCGACTGGCACTGGCTCTTCATCACGCTCCTGCCGATCGCGATAGGGTCTTTGGTCATCGGGAACATCATAATCCGCGTGCCCAGCACGCCCCGCAAGGTAGGGCTCGACGCCTTGTCGATGGTCCTCTCCGCAGTGGGGTTCGCCAGCCTCGTCTATGGCCTCGCATCGTTCGGAGAGGGAGCCGCAGACGCAGTGGTGTCGCCCTGGGCATCGCTCGCAGGGGGTGCGGCGGTCGTCGCGGTCTTCTTCGCTCGACAGGTCCACCTCCAGAAATCCAATCGCGCCCAACTCGACCTACGCCCGTTCAAGATCCGCACCTTCAGCGTGTGCGTCGCGGCGATGCTGTGCTTCATGACGGCGGTTTACGGCACGCTGACCCTCATGCCCGTCATCCTCCAGACGTCGTACGGGTTGAGCCCGGTGCAGACCGGCCTCTTCATCATGCCCGGCGGGATCACGGTTGCCGTCGTATCGGCCCTCGTCGGACGCCTGTACGATCGCGTTGGACCGCGCCCGCCGATCGTCGCCGGCGCGCTCATCATCGCGGCAGGACAGTTCCACCTGTCCACCCTGGCCCCCGAGACTCCGATCTGGCTGCTCCTTGGCACCTACATCTTCATCGTTGTCGGGCAGGCGCTGATGTGGTCGCCACTGTTCACAGCATCCCTCGGCGTCCTGAGCCCGCACCTTCTTCCCCATGGAAGCGCCATTGTGAACACGCTCCAGCAACTGGTCGGGGCGGCTGGCATCGCCATCGCGTTCTCGGTCGTGGGCGTCGCCAGTGCGGGATACATCCAGGTCGGTGAACCCGCCGCCGCTGCGATGGCGCACGGCTCGCAGTGGACCTACCTCGTCTTCAGCGGGTTCGGGCTGGCAGCCTTGGTGGCCGCGCTCTTCCTGCCGCGTAAAGTCGCGTCCGCGGGCGTTCCCATAGCGACCAACTGACCCGACCATCAGCTTCGCCGGGACTGGCGACACGTTCTAAATGGCTCGGCACAATGGCTCCGTCAGGAAGCGCAGAGCGGCCGCCGTTCGGCCACCGAAAACCGCCTAACGGAAAAGCCGGGAAGCAAGCATGTCGCAGAAGTTCTAAATTTTGCGACAGTCGAGGCACCCGCCGGTCTTCAGATGCTCGATCGTCGCATAATCCCGTTGCAGAACGAACCAGTTCCAAAACACTTTTGCGACGCTTGTTTGAGGGTAAATGCCGGAGGGCACGGCAGGCACCGCAGGCACGGCAGGATAGGCGGCTAGCGGATATTCTCCACTTTAAGCCCTTTGACCTTTACCTTCTTCCACTCCCGGTCGGCGGTAAGCGCGGGAACACCAAGCTGCATCGCGAGCGCTAAACAGGAACGATCGCCGAGGCCGCGCCCAAACTCCTTGGTTTGAGTGTGCAGCTCAGCGGCTGCATACGCTGCCTCCACGTCGTGAGAACGTACATCAAGACGAAGCTCGTCTAGGATCTCGCGGATAGTGGCTGCGCCCAAACCACCAAGCCGGAGTTCCTTGATAACCTCCTGTAGGTTGACGGCGGAGATCGCTGCTCGTCCCACGTGAGGTGTGACCATGTCGGCGCCTCGTTCATCCCGAACCAGCGCCAGCACCGCGGATGCATCCATTACAGCAGATGTCATGCCGGATCTCCCTGCCGGTCCGAATGCGAAGACTTGTTTGCCTCAGTGACGGCCTCTGCCTTGCGATCAGATAGGAAGTCATCGATTGTTCGGGCCTGCTTGGCATGCTCCCGATAAAGCGCCTGAGCGCGAGAAAACACCATGACCAATCGGCGACAGACGGACCTGATCGTCCTCAACCGTCAAGGTGACCTTCGCATCTCCGTGGAGCCCCATCGCCTTACGAACCGATGCTGGCAGAATCATTCGCCCATTACTGGCAACCTTAACGTCTATGGACCGCATAGACATCGCGGCGCTCCTCCTCAATGCTTCGGTGGAGCGCATGCCACTTTAACCGATATGACACAATGCGAGCTTTGACATCGGGCCTAGCCTATCACGCTCTATGTCATTCTGGGTATACCGTGTTGGAACACCACTCATGGAACAGCTTCTATGTGCAATCAGGGTTGTTCGCAGGGATATTGAACACTCGGCTTAGCGGGTCTAGAACCTGATCGAACAGAAAGGGTGAGAATGGCGCTATTTGGTTACGCACGCGTATCGACTACGGATCAGGACCTCGGCATCCAGGAAGCTGCCTTACGCGGAGCCGGCTGCCAGACGATCCGAGCAGAGAAGAAGTCTGGCACGGAACGCGGATCGCGAACCGAGTTGCAAATCCTGCTCGACTTCCTCCGGAAAGGCGACACGCTGGTAGTCACCCGCATCGATCGGCTCGCGCGATCGATGAAGGATCTGCAGGACATCGTGCACGAGCTGAAGGGCAGGGGGGTCTCGCTAAAAGCGACAGAGCAGCCGATCGATACCGGTACGGCTGCCGGCAAAGCGTTTCTCGACATGCTGGGCGTCTTTGCTGAATTCGAGACGAACCTGCGCAAGGAACGGCAAGCCGAAGGCATCCAAGCTGCCAAGGCGAGGGGGGTCTACAAAGGGGGCAAGTCACGGATTGACCCTGAAGCGATTCGGAAGCTTGCTGCAGAAGGAATGAAGCCAGCACACATCGCTCGCCAGCTCGGTATATCGAGGGGAACAGTGTACCGGTTCCTGCCGGTTTCCGGCCGAGCCGCGGTAAGTAGCTGAACCTACCGGGAGCTCATTCGTGCTTGGAACAGCTTGCCACCTTCTACGATGTAGATGAGCAGCAGCACCACCAGACCGATGAGCAAATAGCCGATTGCAAGCGGCAGTGTCGTACCGGCATAGGATTGTCCTATGGCCGAGGCGACGAGAACCGCGCCCATACTTGTGATGAAACCCTGCAGGGAAGACGCAGTACCCGCGATGTGTCCTACTGGCTCCATTGCCATGGCGCCGAAGTTTGCACCACATAGGCCGATGCACGTCATGCTGAGCGCCTGAAAGATCAGGTAGCTCGTCAAGCTCTCCAAGTTCGAAATGACGACGACCAAGTGCACCGCTGAGAGTGTAATTAGAGCAAGAACCGCGGATTGGGAGATGAGTCTGGTTCCAAGCCGCTCAACCAGCCTGCTGTTGGCGAACGACGCGACGCCCATTGCCCCCGCGCAAAGTGCAAACAGTAGCGTGAACCGGTCACCGGCGCCGAACTCATCGACGAAGATCTGCTGGGACGATGATACAAAAGCGATTATGCCGCCGAAGGTAAGCGACGCCGCAACCGAGTAGCCGACCGAAAAGCGGTTGGTGAGAGTTAGCCGATAGCTTTGCCTTAGGTTCGAAATCGAGAGTGGAACCCGTCGCGCCAGCGGCAACGTCTCGGGCAAGCGCACCAATGTCCAAGCGAGCACGAAGGCCGCGAACATACCCAAAGCATAGAAGATGAACCGCCACGGCCCGAACTCGAGCAAACCTTGTCCGAGGGTAGGGGCCAAAATGGGAACGATGAAGAAGATCATCTGAGCGATCGACATGGTTCGTGCCATCGTTCGCCCGGACGCGCCATCACGCACAATCGCCACGGCTAAGACCCTTGTCGAGGCCGACATCAGCCCTTGCAGCAGGCGAGCGCCAAGCAGCGCAGCGAAGGTGGCAGAACTTGCTGCAAAGATGCTGGCTGCAACAAAGCCCACAAGCGTCGCTGTCAGGATCGGCTTGCGGCCGAAGCGGTCTGCAAGCGGGCCATATACCAACTGCCCGGTCCCGAACCCGAGCATGTAGACAGTTACCACCCACTGGCGATGGTTGGCCTCGCTGACTAGGAGGTCACGACCGATGTCCGCTAATGCAGGCAGCATCAGGTCTACGCCCAGAGCATTGACGCCCATTAGCGCAGCGATGAATGCTACGAATTCACGCGGGTGCATGCCGACAGGTGCGGAGTGAGACTTCATCATCTGCCTATCGGGACCAGTAGCCTGTCGAGCAAGACGTAAGCAGCCGGATCAAGATCCGATTACCTCCGCTGCCGCTCATCAACCATCGGGAAAGTCTGCGCCCATGCTGAGCTCGCGTGTCGCCTCTATGGAGGTGAGGCGATCCCTGAGTTTGGCGGTCACGGCGTCATAGCCAAACCGGCCCAGGACTAGATGGCGCGGTGGAGTATCCTGCTGGACGGCAGCGATGATGGCCTCGCCCGCTCGGACGGGATCGCCAGCCTGTGTGCCGCTATATGCTCTGGTGCCTTCCATTCGAGATATCGCGGTATCGGCATAATCTTCGATTGTGCTTGGCGTCTGCCGGAGCGAACGGCCGGCCCAATCGGTTCGGAAAGGGCCGGGCTCAACGCAGGTGACGCTAATGCCCAGCGGGCCTACCTCGGCAAGAAGGGCATCGGACCAGCCCTCGACGGCGTGTTTGGATGCCGCATAGTAGCCAGAGCCGGGAAACCCGACGAGCCCTGCGACCGAGGTGAAGTTGACGATATTGCCGCTGCGCTGCGCACGCATGATGGGGAGAACCGCACGGGTCAGCGCAAAAAGGCCGAAGACATTGGTGTCGAACTGCGCGCGGATTTCGACTTCTTCGCCCTCCTCAGCCGTCGCTTGGTAGCCGTACCCAGCGTTGTTCACTAGAACATCAATCCGGCCGAACTTGGCTTGGGCAGCGGACACCGCTTCGCCGATCTGAGCCTGGTCTGTCACGTCCAGGTCAAGCGCAAGCGCCTCGGTATGGCCTTCTACCAAATCAGCGACGCGATCACGGCCGCGTGCTGTAACGACTGCAGGCCAGCCTCGATTGAGCACCAGTTGGGCGAGATCGCGCCCGAAGCCAGTGGAGCACCCAGTGATGAACCAGACGGGGGAGGCTGGGATTACCATGCAGAGATCTTCCGAAGTTGAGCAGGTGGTTGGTACAACGCTGCTAAACGCGGCAAGCCCTGCTGCGGGCCCGGCACTTCAGTCGGCTTTTCTGAGGCACCTAGGTGTATTATCAACAAGGCTGTGTCCTCCTGGTGAAAGGACCTGCTAGGCATTCAGCGCTGCCGTCGTGAAGACAGATGGATCACCCTCGCCCCCCAACAGGGAACTCACAAGAGCACGAGCCGCTTCGCTTTCATGCGAGATGATGATGAGACCGGGGAGTGGCGCCATCGCCAGATGCCGAGCAGCCGGCTTGCGCGGCTAGGTGTGTTCGGCCGTCTTGCCGGTGGCGTTGCAGGCGGGGTCCTGGCCGAAGGAGCTCGGCAGCTAGGTTCGGGCAAGCGCCCACGGTTCAGTGATCTCATGCTGACCCCAGCCAATGCTACGCGGGTTGCTGACCAGCTGTCGCACCTGCGGGGCGCTGCGATGAAGCTCGGACAGATGATCTCGATGGATGCGGGTGACCTGCTGCCGCCTGAACTATCCACGATACTCGCTCGCCTACGAAACCAGGCTTATCGAATGCCTCCCAAGCAGCTTGATCAGGTGCTTCAGCAGGAATGGGGCGCGAATTGGCGAAGGCGCTTCCTTCACTTCGAGGCCTCACCGATCGCCGCGGCATCGATCGGGCAAGTGCATCGGGCAACTATGCCGGATGGTCGGACGCTCGCAGTGAAGGTGCAATATCCCGGCGTCGCAAAGAGCATCGATGCCGATGTCGATAACGTCGCAACGCTGCTGCGGGTCTCTGGTCTTCTTCCTGCAGAGATCGATCTGGGACCTCTCCTTGATGCGGCAAAGCGGCAGTTGGCAGAGGAGGCAGATTACCTCCGGGAAGGTCGCCAGATGCGCAGCTATGCTGAGAGACTTGCCGGCGACGCCCGCTATGTGGTGCCGGATCTCGTTGATGAGCTGACCACGCCGCGCGTGCTTGCGATGAGCTTCATCGAAGGTCGCCCAATCGAGATGTTAGCAGAAGCGCCGCAGCGTGAACGGGACGCAGCGATGACCGCGCTGATCACGCTGGTTCTGCGTGAGCTGTTCGAATTCGGAACCATGCAAACCGATCCCAACTTCGCGAACTACCGTTGGCAGCCGGCGACAGGTGCACTGGTACTCCTCGACTTTGGTGCAGCGCGACAGGTGCCAGCGAACACCTCGGCCGCTTATCGTAGGCTGATCGAGGCGGGCCTCATCCGTGACCGTGGTCAGATCCGGGAAATCGCAGTCGAGACCGGCTTCATCGGCGCCGCGGCAGCATCGGAACACCGAGAAGCGATCGACCGCATGATCGCAGCCATCGACGACGCCCTCAACCGAGAAGGTCCCTTCGACTTTGGCGACCGAGCCTTTGTACCGGTGGTTCGCGAAGAGGCGAGGGCGATCATCGCAGACCGCACCATCTGGCATGTACCAGATGCAGAGACACTGTTCGTACAGCGGAAGGTGAGTGGGACGGCACTTCTGGCGGCGCGGCTGAAGGCGCGGGTCGGCGTCCGGGAGCTCGCCGCAACAGCCATCGGGAAGTGACTACTTGATCGTCTACGGGCTTGCTGGGAGAATCCTCGTGCTATCACGCGGAAAACTGCTTCACTGCAGGCGCCCGAATTGCTGAGGGATGGTTGATTTTGGCGTTAGGTGACTGACCGCTTCCGATCCCGGAGACACGCCAAACGGACCGTCGCGCATCTCGCCAAGGAAGATGTCGCGGCGCTTGGAGAATGCAGACCGGGCATGGGCAAGGAACATGGCGGCACAATGAAGCGCCAGCGCCCGCTTCATGTCATCTGACCCCCGGGAGCGCTCGCTTCAGAAGTCAGCCGAGCACGGCAGAGCCGGGAGTTCTTGATTAGCAAGGCCGGCTTTCGGAGCGCCAGAACGCCGAAAGCTAATCGGTGACGTTGAGCTTCAGGAAGCGTGCGAACCTAGGCGCGGAACCAGCATGTGCACGAGCAGCAGAGCGATCAAATACGCGCTGCCGGCCCAGGTAAATACTGGCAAGTAGCTGCCGACCGAGCCGAGAAGTTGGCCGACATAGCGTGCCATGATCATCCCGCCGATCGCGCCCGCCGCGCCGCCGATCCCCATCACCGAGGCCACTGATTGCGAGGGGAACGTGTCGGAAACCATCGTGTAGAGGTTCGACGACCAGCCCTGGTGCGCCGCGGCGGCCAGGCCGATGATCGCCACCGCCGCCCACAGGCTGGAAACAATACTGGCGAAGAAGATAGGTAGAACGCAGACGGCACTGGCCAGCAGAGCGAGCTTGCGTCCAGCATTGACGCTGTAGCCCCGCTTGATCAGCCACGATGACAGCCAGCCCCCGCCGATGCTGCCGACATCGGCGAGCAGATAGACGGCGATGAGCGGCGGCCCGAAGCTGGTAAGATCAAGCCCATGGCGTTTGGCAAAAAAGTCGGGAAGCCAGAACAAGAAAAGATACCAGACCGGATCGGTTAGGAACTTGGCAGTGGCGAAAGCCCACGTGCCGCGATGGCGGAACAGGGTTCGCCACTTGATTGGCTTGCCGACCGTAACAGTCTGGTCGGCGGCGATGTAGGCGAGCTCCTGGGCCGAGACGCGCCGATGCAGCCCCGGCGGGCCATAGAAACCGAGCCAGGCGATCAGCCACACAAAGCCGAGCATTCCGGTGACGAGGAACGCCGCCTGCCAACCGTAATGGATAGTGATGAGGGGTACGATGATCGGCGTGGCGATAGCGCCTACATTGGCGCCCGCATTGAGAATGCCTGCAGCGAGCGCACGCTCCTTCTTGGGAAACCATTCGGCGACTGATTTGATCGCGGCAGGAAAGTTGGCGGCCTCGCCCAGCCCAAGCATGAAACGCGCCGCGGAAAAGCCGACTGGGCTGCGGACCAGCGCATGCGCGAGCGCCGCCAGGCTCCATAACCCGATCGCCGCGCCATAGCCGAGCTTTGAACCAACTCGATCAATCAACGGGCCGCAAGCGAGTAGTCCTACGGCATACGCCGCCTGGAACCAGAACACGATCATGCCATAGTCGGTTTCGGACCATCCGAGATCGGCTTGTAGAGTCGGCTTGAGAATGCCGATGATCTGCCGATCGATATAGTTGATCGTGGTAGCTAGGAACAGCAGCGCGCAAATGATCCAGCGGATGTTTCCGCCGGCGGTGACTGGGCCCGACTGGCGCGAATTGTTCCTTTGCCTCACGCCATCTCTCTCCAACAGATCCTGTCTTCTTTATGCTGGTCAACCGGCTAAGCGGCGTAGGCTAGGCCGCGTTCGACCCCACGCAGTTCGGCGAGGCCGCGCATGCGGCCGAGCAGCGAGTAGCCGGGCAGGGTCTTCTTGCCGAGGTCGTCGAGCATCTGGTGGCCGTGGTCCGGACGCATCGGGATCGATCGGGCTTCGCGCTGCTGGAGCCGATGAATCGCCGCGACTACGGAAACCATTTCAGCATCGCCCTCGAGATGCGCGGCCTCGTGGAAGCTGCCTTCGTCCTCGCGTTTGACCGAGCGGAGATGGAAGAAGCCGATGCGGTCGCCCAGCCGATCGATCATGCCTACCAAGTCGTTATCGGCGCGCACGCCGAACGAGCCCGCGCAGAAACACAGGCCGTTCGAGCGATTGGGCACACGGGCGAACAGCGCCGCGACATCCTCCTCGGTGCTGACCACGCGCGGCAGGCCGAACAGCGGGAAGGGGGGATCGTCGGGGTGGACGACCATGCGGATGTCCAATTCGTCGGCGACCGGGCAGACTGCCTCCAGGAAAGCGATGTGATTGGCACGTAGCGCATCGGCATCGATCCCATCATATTGCGCGAGCGCCGCGAGGAACTGGTCGGCGGTAAAGCTCTCCTCGCTTCCGGGCAGCCCGGCGATGATGGTGCGCTCTAGCCGGCGTCGCTCCATCTCGTCCATAGCGTGGAAGCGCCGCGCGGCGCGATCGATCAGGTCGGGAGCGTAGTCGCGCTCGGCGTCGGGGCGGCCGAGCATGTAGAGGTCGTAGGCGGCGGCGGCCTCCATCTCGAAGCGCAGTGCCAGCGCTCCATCGGGCATCTCCCAGGCCAGGTCGGTGCGGGTCCAATCGAGCACCGGCATGAAATTATAGGTAACAGTGCGAATGCCGCATGCCGCCAGATTGACCAGACTCTCGCGATAATGGTCGATCAGCGCATGCCAGGCCGAGCTGCGCGTTTTGATGCCCTCGTGCACTGGCAGGCTCTCGACCACCTTCCAGCCCAGCCCCGCCCCCGCGATCGCTGCATGGCGAGCGGCGATCGCCTCGCGCGGCCAGACCTCGCCGTTGGGGACCTCGTGTAGCGCAGTGACAATCTCCGTAGCGCCGGACTGGCCGATGTCTCGCAGCGATACCGGGTCGGACGGGCCGAACCAGCGCATCGCCTGTCGCATCATTACCGGACCGCTGCCACGAGCATGACCCAAGTTCAATCGTTCCTCCATCATCGCTGACCAGGATGATCAGCAAACAAGGTCTGTCAGACCAATTCCCCTCCCACGGCTCCGGATCAGAACTGGAAGTTCGCCGCAAGTGCAAAAGTGCGACCAAAGGTGGAGGTGTAGAGCGGATCCTGGCGGGTCGTGTCGGTGTACAGATTGTTCTGTTCATTGGTAATGTTCGACACTTCGGCGATCAGCTTGATGTTGTCGCTGAGGTTGTACGAGGCTGACGCGTCGAGGAAGATGGTCTTGCTGGCGCCGTTCGCGTCGCTGTCCTGCGGACCCGGGATGCCGGTGAGATAGGCTGCACGATAGTTGACGGTGGAGCGGATGCTGAAGCGATCATCCTCGTAATAGAGCGTGCCGCTCGCAGTTTCGGGCGATAGGCCGACCAGAGGCGCCGAACGGGTTCCGCCGCCCGCCACGATGTAGTCGATGTTTGAGCGGACGCGGGTGAAGTTGCCCAGCGCGCCAAAGTTGCTGAGGAAGCCCGGCAGGAAGCGGAACGGCAGCTGCACGTTCACTTCGAACCCACGCAGCGGCCCGCCCGGCGTGTTGTTGACCCGGGTGATGCTGAACTGCTCGTCGACGGTGACGCCGCTGCCGGCGCCTGTCAGCAGTGATGCGGGGAGGCCGAGGTCGCGGAAGGGCACGAGAACGGGCGGGGTGGTCTGGATGTAGGTCTCGATATCCTTGTGGAAATAAGCGATCGAGATCAGCGATCCTGGCGCAAAATACCACTCGAGCGCGGCGTCGAAGGTGTTGGCGCGGATTGGTTCGAGCTGCGGATTGCTGAACGAGCCCATGCGAGTGGCGACGTTGACATTGCCGCTGGGAGTAAGCTGGCCATATTGCGCGCGCGACATCACGCGGGCGGCTGACAGGCGGCCGATCAGGTTCGGTGTTAGATCGACGGCGACGTTGATCGAGGGCAGCCAGTCCTCATAGTTTCGCTCGACGGTCGAGATCACGCCGAAGGTCGGGAATTGCGCCCCTGCCGGCGAAGCGGTGGGGATGGTGCCTTCGGTGTGGAACTGGGTGCGCACGTAGCGGACGCCGGCGTCGCCGCGGATCGAGATCGGGAGTGTATCGCGGGTGTTGAACTTCACCATCAGGTAGCCCGAGGTATATCTCTCTTCGACCGTGGCGTAGTAGCTGGCGCATTCGATGCCGCAGAACTGGTACGTGCTGGCGTAGTTCACCGCGTTGCGGAACTTGTCCGGATCAATTGCGGCGAAATCCTGCATGTTGCCGCCGAGGTTCTTGGCGACGCCGGTGGTCACGAAGGTGATGTCGCTAAGCGAGACCCCGCTGGGCAAGGTGAGCGGCAGCCGCTGCGAGGGGATCAGGTCGAACTGACGCTGGGTGTAGTCGCTGGTGCGGTACTGTCCCCCGGTCTGCACAGTGAACCCAGGCGCGGCTTCCCATTCGGTGTTCAACTCGAACGTTTTGTTGCGGATTGTGTTAGTGCGGTCGAAATTGTTGATCTGGCCGCGCTGGTCGCCATTGGCCAGCGGCGGGCCGTATTGGAAGATCGCCGCATTGCTGGGATCGACGCCGTAGCTCAGCTTTGGGATATTTGGGTCACCACGGAAATCGATCGAGAAATCGTCGGTGTCGTTCGAATCCATCGCCACCTGCAGGCGATTGACCTGCAGCTTCGACTCGGAAATGCCAGCAAGGCCGAAGACGCGGAATTCCTCGCTGAACCGATGGTCGAGATTGAAGTTCGCCTGACGGAAGGTCGAGGTGAAATGCTCGTCCTGCATTTCCGATCGCAAGTCGACGCCGTCCCAAAGCCCATAGAGCAGCGAGCCGTTGTCATCTACCTCGATGTCCTTGACGGACATCATTGGCTGACCATTGTTCGACGCGGTGCGTCCCATTGAGCGGGCGTCGAGCATGGTGTCGAGCCGGTCGACTTTGAACCGCGCGTACAGCCCGTCGAGCGAGATGTCGGTGCGGTCGCTCGGCTTCCACTGTAGGGTCAGGGTTCCGGCTAGACGCTCCTGCTCCTGCGTGGATTTCACCGGACGCGGCAGACGGGGCAGGAACACGCCGCCGCCCGGCCGCCCGGACGGGCCGGTGCGGCTCATGATGTAGTCATAGGCTGACTTGGTGCTGGTGCGCGGGTTGCCGGTCGAGCAATTGTTCGCGTCGGCGCCAACTGAGGTGCCGCCATTCGCGTAGCCCGGCGCGGGACTGTTCACCGGTGCGCCGTTATAGATATAGCCAACCGGCGTGCAGTAGGGGAACAGCACGCTCTGGGTGGTCGTCGCGCCGGGAGCAGTCGGCACTGTCTGCCCCTGGCCAGCTACGTAGGAGGGCAGCACGTCAACCGCGGAATAGGCATACTCCTCGATGTGGCGCTTGGAATAGGCGACGCTGCCGAGCACGCCGAAGCTGTCGCCGAACTTCTTCGAGATCAGTGCGGAGAGGCGCGGATCTCCCTTCTTGGCGATATCGTTGTAGATGCCGCGCGCGGTGGCGGAGAAAGTAAAGCCCTTCTTCGAGTCGAACGGCTTGGGCGCCCGCAGGTCCACCGTGGCACCCAGCGAGCCCTCCTCGACATCGGCAGACGTGGTCTTGCGCACGGCTAACGACGAGAAGATCTCGGTGGGGAAGGTGACGAAGTCGAACGAGCGACCGCCGGCGACGCCGCCTCGGATGTCGGTCCCGCTGACCTGCGATACGCCCTCCATGCCGTTGATCCGGACCCGCGTGAACTGCGCGCCCAGGCCTCGGACCGAGATGTTGCGACCTTCGCCGCCGTCGCCCCGCGACAACGCGACGCCCGGGATACGCTGCATCGATTCTGCCAGATTGGAGTCGGGGAACTTGCCGATGTCCTCGGCGACGATCGAATCGACGGCGGCGGTCTCGTTGCGTTTGAGGTTAAGCGCGCTGTCGAGCGCCGCACGGAAGCCGGTGACGACGATCTCCTGCCCCTGCGCGGTGCTGGCATCCTGTGGCGCGTCTGCGTTCTCCGCCGGCGCGGGATCGGGCTGTCCAACCACTTGCGCCGCGGCCGGTGCCGCAAGCAGCAGGGCGAGTACGCTGGTAGAGACGAACAATCCGCGCGCATGCATGCCGCGCGTGTTTGGGAAGTGCCTGTTCACACCCTCTCTCCTGGCTGGTGGGCGATCTGCCCTATTTCGCCTGTATCGACCTGATCTTGTTTTACGCCGGGTTCGATGATTGACAGGTAGCATTCAAAATATCTGCCTGACAAGTAGACCAGTGAGGAGGTGCAACTGGTGAGATTGGACCCGAGTCGAAGATGCGCCGCAACCTATCGCACTCGATCAGGCGACTTACCCTTATCTCCTTGTCAAGCCGCATTCCGGTTCGCAGCCGGAGGTGTGTTAAGGAGAAGAGGCGCGAGGTCGGCCGGTGCGACACAGTGGACCCCGGACAGATTCCGAAGTGACGGCTATGTTTTTAGCGAACGGTTGGTGCGAGTTAGGTTCTCGCTAAACCGTGTGTGGCGATAGCCGCCCGTCCGGTCACCAAATGCGGCGCCATGAGGGCAATCCGTCAGATGGCGCGGCGGGCGAGCGCGCGGCGGCGCTCGTGCGACTCGGCGCGGGCGCGCTCAACGGCTTCCGTCTCGGTCACGTCGAGCAGATGATCGATCACCCGACTGAGGTGGTCGCGCATCGCATTGCGGGCGTCGATCGGGGATCGGGCTTCGAGCGCGCGGAGGATGCGGCCATGTTCCGCCATGCGCTTCTCGGTGCCGAGGCTGCCGGCCTTGAGCAGTACTTCGCGCGCCAGCGGCGAGCGGAAGCGCATATCCCAGAATTCCGTGACTGCGGAGATGATGACTGCGTTTCCGGTGGCCTTGGCGATAGCGATGTGGAAGCGGCGATCGGCGTCTTCGGCGGCGACAGTGTCTTCCTGCTCCATTTCGGCTAGCAATGCGCGCAATTCCGCCAAGTGCGGCTCGTCGATCTCCGTCGCGGCCACTGCGGCAACTTCGCCTTCGAGCAGGCGCCGCGCCTCAGTAATCTCAAACGCGCCGATATCGAGTTCCTGGCTCTCCTCGCCGGAGGGGGAGGCGAGCACGAACACGCCCGAGCCCTTCCGCGCCTCGACCAGGCCCTGCATCTCGAGCGCGATCATCGCCTCGCGCACCGTCGGCCGGCTGACCTTGAACCGCTCGGTCAGGTCCCGCTCCGGCGGCAGCCGCGACCCGACAGGATAGGCGCCGCTCGAAATGTCAGCGACGATCTCCTGAACGATCTTGCGGTACAATTTCCCGCCCTGTTCGCTCGCGCTCATGCATTCCTCTTTGGTGGGCTGGCCGATCCGCCAGCAGTGATCCACTGTGCCACGTGGGGATTCCCACCGCGACAATCAATCTGACAGGATGTTGCAACTTGTCGGACCAAAGCGTAGGGTCCCGCCAGGAGAGGGATATGGAGCGCTACGCTCCATTCCGTCAAGTGCCGGAACAGGCCCGATAAAAAGGGGCGAACGGAGGATGGTCATGATGCGTAGGATCGCATGGTTCGCGTTTGCATGCGCGCCGCTCGCGTTGACGGCGGCTACCCGGCCAATGCTCCCGCAAGGCGCAGAGGCCTGGCAGGACGTCACCCCACGTGACGGACTCGCCGGCTGGCATCGCACGGGCGGCACGGCGACCTTCGCAGTCGAACAGGGCGAACTGATCGGGCGGGCGGTTGCCGGTTCGCCGAACAGCTGGCTGGTGTCGGACGCGGAATATGGCGACTTCATCCTCGAATACGAGGCCAAGTCGCCGACGCTCAATTCCGGCGTGATGATCCGCGGCCAGAGCCGGCCGGATTACCGAAACGGCGTGGTGCACGGATATCAGGCCGAGATCGATCCAACCAAACGCGGGTGGAGCGGCGGCATCTATGACGAACAGCGCCGGCAGTGGCTTTATACATTGAGCCGCAACGATGCCGCGAGGCGTGCCTTTCGCGCCGGCGACTGGAATCGCTATCGTGTCGAGGCAGTCGGCAATCGCATACGCACATTCGTCAACGGCGTGCCAGCGGCGGACATCGTCGATGATACCGATGCGCGCGGCTTCATCGCCTTTCAGGTCCATTCGGTCTCCGATGCCGAAGCGGTCGCAAAACCTGAAGTTCGCTTTCGCAAGGTGCGGGTCGTCACGGAGGGCGCCGCGAGGCAGGTGCTGCCTGCTACGCCGTTGGAACAGCAGGGCTGGCTGGCGAACCGCTTGTCCGATGCCGAGCGGCGCGCCGGATGGCGGCTGCTCTGGGACGGCAGCACCAGTTCCGGCTGGCGCGGCGTGAAGGGAGGTGGCTTCCCCGCCAATGGCTGGTCGATGCAGGACGGCATGCTGCGCGTCCAAGGTGCGGGCGGCGACATCGCCACGGCCCGCGACTATGGCGATTTCGAACTTTCGGTCGACTTCCGCCTGACGCCGGGTGCAAACAGCGGGATCAAGTATTTCCCGGATTCAGCAGCGCTTGCGAAGGGAGAGACGATCGGGCCGGAATATCAGTTGCTAGACGATGCGCGGCATCCGGATGCCAAGATGGGCCGAGACGGCAACCGTACGCTCGCATCGCTCTACGATCTCATCCCGGCGCGCAACCTGTCCGACCCGGACAGTCCGGGCAAGCGGATCAACCCGCCCGGCGAGTGGAATCGCGCGGTGATCGTCGCGCGTGGCGGCCATGTTGAGCATTGGCTGAACGGCTTCAAGGTCGTCGAATATGAACGCGGCTCGCCCGCCTTCGGTGCGCTGGTGGATCAGAGTAAGTTCGCCGGACGCGCCGGGTTCGGCTCCGCCAAGCGCGGCCCGATCGTGCTGCAGGAGCATGGTGACCGAGTCGATTTCCGCTCGATCAAGATACGCGAACTCTAGGAGGGAAGAAGCGATGCTGGACCGCCGAACGATGGTGAAGGGGGCAGGCGCGGCGCTGGGCCTCTCGATCAGCGCGCGCAGCTACGCGCGGATCAAGGGAGCAAACGATCGGCTGCGTGTCGCGGTGGTGGGCGTGAACGGGCGTGGGCAGGCGCATATGGCGGCGTTCTCAAAGCTGCCCAACGTCGCCGTGACTCATCTGGTCGATGTGGAATCCGCGGTGCTCGCAAAGCGAGCGGCCGAGCATGAGAGGCGCGGCAACCCCCGGGTCAGAACTGTGCGCGACTATCGCAGGCTGCTCGATGGCAAGGCGGTGGACATCGTCACCGTCGCTACGCCGGATTTTTCGCACGCGAAGATCGGCGTGGACGCGCTGAACGCGGGCCATCACGTCTATCTCGAAAAGCCCATCGGCATCGCGCCGGCCGAGGGCGAGGCGCTGATCGCCGCGCAGCAGCGCACCGGCCGACAGCTTCAGGTCGGCAACCAGCAACGATCGAGCAAGGAGACCCGCGAACTCGGCGAGATGGTCCGCGCCGGGGAGCTTGGCGAGGTCTATGAGGCGCAGACCTGGTATTCAAACAATCGCGGCTCCATCGGTAAGGGCCAGGAAACCGCGCCCCCGGCAACGCTAGACTGGGATTTGTGGCAGGGGCCGCGACCACGCGGGCCATACCGCTCCAATCTGGTGCCCTATAACTGGCACTGGTTCTGGAAGTACGGCACCGGTGAGATCTGCAACAACGCTATGCACGAGCTCGACGTGGCGCGTTGGCTAATGGGCGTGACCTATCCGACCAGCGTCTCAGCGAAGGGCGCGCGCCATTTCAACCACGGCGACGATTGGGAGATGTACGACACCCTCGCGCTCGAGCTGAATTATGGGAAGGATCGCACGATCCGATGGGATGGACAGAGCTGCAATGCCATGCCCCGCTTTGGGCGTGGACGCGGCGTGCTGCTGCTCGGTACCAAAGGATCGGCGGTGGTCGATCGCAACGGCTTCGAACTTTTCGATCTCGCCGGCAAACCGGGGCGCAAGGTGATCGCGCCTGAGTTGTCAGAGACGACCGACACGGTCGGGCTAGGCGCGCTCGACATCTACCATGCCGGTAATCTGGTCGAAGTGGTCCGCGGCACCACGCCCGCGCTCGCATCCCCGATTCGCGAAGGGCATATCAGCACGACTTTGTGCCACCTGGGCAACATCGCCTATCGCACCGGCAGCACGCTGACGATCGATCCGGCGACTGGGCGGCCGAGCGGTCCCGAGGCGATGAAGCTGTGGTCGGTGGCCTACGAGCCGGGCTGGGAGATACGGGCCTGAGCTGCGCCGCAATAGAAGCGCGCGTCGAACGGTTCGTCGCGATGGGCACGCGGATCGAGCTGCACCTGTTCGGCGGCGGCGATACCGATGCGCTCGCCCAGGCGCGAAGTGCGATCGAGGCGGTAGACGATGCGCTCACCATTCATCGCCCGTCGCCCACCACCGCGATCAACTACTGCCTCGCCGCCGGGCGCAGCGCGCCCGTCGAGGATCCTATCCTGCTCGACGCGCTGGCCGCAGTCGCGGCGGCATGGGCGATGACCGTGGGACTGTTCGACCCTACCGTCGGCGGGGCGGGGGGCGAGACAGGAGGTTGGCCTTTGGTGACATTCGACCGACTGGCAGGGCGCATCGAGGCGGCTCGGCCGCTGGCCTTCGATTTTGGCGGTTTCGGTAAGGGCTATGCGCTCGACTGCGCCGCTGACGCATTGCTGGTGGGTGGCGCGACCTCGGCGTTCCTTTCTGCAGGCGAAAGCTCGATCGTGGTGCTCGGCGGACATCCTTTGGGTGGCAAATGGCCGCTGACCATCCCGCATCCGTTCGCGCCGGAAGAGACGTTGGTCGCGCTCGAGCTGGAAGACGAGGCGCTGTCGATCTCGTCGACCGTGGGTGCCGGGGCGCAGGCGCCGTGGCGCGCGCCTATGGTGCGGCCGACCGATGGGGCGATCGTCACGGCTGCCGCTACCACAGTGGCCGTTGAGCGAAGCGGCGCGGCGGCGGAGGCGATGAGCACGGCGCTGCTGGTGGCGGATGAAGTCGCTGGGCGCCGACTAGGCGGCAAGGTACCTGGGCGCCGGCACCTTTTTCTATTCGCAGACGGCAGTAGCGTGTCGCGTACCTCAGCAGGATCGATCGAATGACCAGGGACTTCACCTTCTCGCGCCGCACGTTCCTTGATCGCGTGCTGACCGCCTCGGCCGGCGTCGGCATGGCTGCCGCGGCGCCGTGGGCCGGAGTGGCGCAGGCCGAACCGACCGGCAGCGACCGCGTCCGACTGGGGGTGATCGGCACCGGCGATCGCGGCCGTGCGCTGATCCAGAACATCCTCAAGACCCGCAACTGCGCCGTGGCGGCGATCTGCGATCCTTATGCGCCGCACCTCGACAAGGCGCGCGCATTGGTGCCTGCGGGCACCGCGACCTTCACTGATCACCGCGCGATGCTCGACGCGCGTGGGATCGACGCAGTGGTGGTCGCGACACCGCTCGATCTACATGCCCGGCATAGCCTCGACGCGTTGGACGCCGGGCTGCACGTCTGGTGCGAGAAGGCAATGGCACGCACGATCAAGGATTGCGGCGCGATGATCACGGGTGCGCGCAGCCGAAGCAAGGTGCTCCAGATCGGCCACCAGCGTCTGTTCAATCCCACTTATCTGAATGCGCTCAAGCGCGCGAAGGCAGGCGAGATTGGTGAGATCACCCAGGTTCGCGCGAGCTGGCATCGCAACCGCAACTGGCGCCGCCCAGTGCCGCCGGGCAGCAACCTTGATCGCGAACTCAATTGGCGGCTCTACCGTGCGCGCTCAGCAGGGCTGATGACCGAGCTGGCGACGCATCAGCTGCAGGTCGCCAACTGGTTCATGGACGGGTTGCCGACGCGGGTGATGGGGTCGGGGAGCATCGCCTTTTGGAAGGACGGACGCGAGGTCTACGACCATGTCGCGCTAATCTATGACTATTTCGATGGCCGCAAGACCATCTACAGTTCGCTGCTAAACAACGCGCGCTATGGCTGCGAGGAGCAGATCCAGGGCAGCAAAGGCACAATCGAGCCGGAACTCGGGCGCATCTACATGGAGACGCCGCCGGGCAGTGTGCCGGCGCTGGCGCGAATGCGGAAGGACGTGCAGGCGGGGCGCAAGGGTGCAATCCCGATCGGCGGCGCGACCTGGTTCCCCGAGTTGCCGGTGACAACGCCGGGAGACTCGCTGGGCTGGGGCGAGTACGACGAAACGATGCTGCAGTTCGAAGGCTTCGGCGAGGCAGTGCGCAGCGGCAAGGAACTGCCCGGACTGCTCCGACAGGCCTATCACGCCAGCGTCGCGTCGCTGCTCGGCGAGCAGGCAATGGACACGCAGCAGGCGATTGCATGGCCGAGCGACCTGATCCCGGTCTGAGCGCCAACGAACGTCCAACGGAATGATGCTAGGAGCCTGTCATGCATGATATCGACCGTCGCGCGCTGCTCGCTGGCGCAGGACTCGCGGCTACCCTCGGCGGCAACGCCCTCGCGCAGTCAGTGGCCCAAGGGAATGCAGTGTCGGCGGACGCGGCGCCGACAGGACCCGAACCGGGCGTGCGCCACCGCATCCGCTTCGCGGTGATCGGGCTCGATCATTCGCACATCTATGCGATGACGGACGCGCTGATCCGGGGAGGCGGTATGCTGGTCGCGGTGCACGCGGCTGATCCGGCACAACTCGTCCCATTCCGCAAGCGCTACGGCGAGGTGAAGGTCGCTCGCAGCGAGACGGAGATCCTCGAAGACAAGTCGATCCAGGTCGTCGCCAGCGCGTCAGTGCCCGATCTGCGCGCTCCGCTGGGCGTGCGGGCGATGCTCGCGGGCAAGGACTTCCTGTCGGACAAGCCGGGGATCACCAGCCTGGAACAGCTCGCCGAGGTGCGCCGAACCATCGCCGAGACCAAGCGCAAGTTCGCGATCATGTATTCCGAGCGGCTCGAGGTCCGCGCCGCCGTACATGCCGGCGAGCTGGTGCATGCCGGCGCGATCGGCAAAATAGTGCAGACGGTGAACCTAGCTCCGCATCGGATGAGCTCTGCCACCCGCCCGCAATGGTTCTTCGACACCAAACGCTATGGCGGCATCCTTACCGATATCGGCAGCCACCAGGCGGACCAGTTTTTGTTCTACACAGGGTCGAAGACCGCGCATGTCGTGGCGTCGCAAGCTGGGAACGTCGGCTCGCCGCAGTTTCCTAAGTTCCAGGACTTCGGCGACATGACGCTTACTGGAGACGGCGGCACCGGCTATGTGCGAGTTGACTGGTTCACGCCTGATGGCCTGCCGACTTGGGGCGATGGCCGCGTGTTCATCCTAGGCACCGACGGCTATATCGAGCTGCGGAAATATGTTGATATCGCCGGGCGGCCCGGGGGCAACCACCTCCTCATCGCCGACAAAAAGGGCGTGCGCTACGTCGATTGCGGCCAGGTGCCGCTGCCGTTTGGTCCACAATTTGTTCGCGATGTGGTCGAGCGCAGCCAAGTCGCGCAGGACCAGCAGCAGGCCTTGCTCGCGGCGGAGCTGGTTCTAGTCGCGCAGCAAAAGGCCACAGCACCAGTGATGGCCAAAAATTGACGTCATGAGCCGTCTGTAGGAACAGGAGTCTGGAGTTGGGAAGCGGAAAGGGCCGCCTTGGCCACTATTGGCCGAAAGCAGACCGGCAGCTTCTAGGCGGGATCGGGCGGTAAGCTGCCCTTCGTTCATAATGCCGGATTCGGGTGTGCTGTGTCGAAGGGTGCCGAAAAAGCTGGCGTGGCGGATCAGATTTATAGCGGCAGGATATATAAACCCGATTTAAATGCGATATTCCGCTATCCTTGCGTAAAGATGGCGGCATTCCGCTCGCTTTCCTGTTTCAAGTGTGCTAGCGGAATTTCGTACAATGTACATCAAAGAGCGGAATATCGCATGACGACGAGCATCTTTGCTACCTTAGGCGAGCAACTGCGCGCATTCCGCCACGCGCGCGCGCTCAGCCAACCTGAGCTTGCGGAGCGGCTCGGACGCAATCGCGCGCGTATATCGGAGTTGGAACGCGACCTGATTGGAGAGCGCTGGGGGCGCGATCGCCTCACACTTTTTGCAGATATCTGTGACGCGCTGGACATCGTGCCAATTCTCGTACCTAGGGCGCAAGCGCTTGAGATCCGGCAACGCATTGATGTCGCACGCGCCATCAACTTTCACGAGCCCGTCAGATCGGCCTTTGAAGAGCTCTTCGTCGATCTGGACGCCGAAGACGAAGAGAAAGAGACACCATGATGGCTGCGACGCCGGCAATCTTGGCTGTCCATTTGCTCGACGCGGCGCGCGGCCCGGTTCGGGCAGGCACGTTGACACGCGATTCAGACGGCGCAGTCGCGTTCACCGTTGCCGAAACCTACTTGCGCGATCCTGAGCGACCGGTGTTGAGCTTGAGCTGGTATGACCCTGTGTCCGATGCGCAATCGCGCGACCGACTGGCCTCACGCGACGACAAGATCGGGTTGCACGGCAATGTCCCTCCCTGGTTTGCAGGACTGCTACCGGAAGGCGCGCTCCGCGAGCTGGTTCTGACCGAAATGGGACCGGGCAATCACGATCAATTTGACGTGCTAACAAGGCTCGGAGCGGACCTTCCCGGAGCGGTGCTTATCAATCCGGAGACGGATACCCCCGCTTCGGCCGGCCCCCTTCAACTGGAATCGATGAGGGGCTTTCGCGCCACTCGGCCAGTCGGCTCGGTCAAATTTTCGCTTGCGGGCGTGCAACTGAAATTCACCGCCAATCAGGAGGGCAGCAGGCTCACTGCGCCGGGGCGCGGGGATACCGGACGCTGCATCCTCAAACTTCCAAGCGACCGTTACAGGCGCCTCCCCGAGGCAGAATACGGCGCCATGCAGCTAGCGCGGATGATCGGCGTCGACATCGCTGCCTGCCGCCTGGTGCCTCGCGATGCTGTTGAAGACATTCCCGAAGAGATGCTGGCGCATGGAGAGCACGTTCTCGTCGTTGACCGCTTCGATCGCACTCCGGACGGAGGAAGGATCCACATCGAAGACACCGGTCAGATAATCGGAGCGATCGGCGACCGCAAATACACGATGGCGACAACCGAGACGATCATCAACATGGTGAGCCGGTTCAGCACTGACAGACGCGCGGACATTCTTGAGGCGGTCCGTCGGGTGGTAGCCGACGTACTGCTCGGAAACGGCGACAACCATCTCAAGAACTGGTCGTTTCGCTTCGCCCGGCCCGGCAGCGTCCGGTTGTCCCCCGCGTACGACATCGTTCCGACGGTGTTGTACAATCCGGGGGACACTCTCGCGCTTCGATTCGTTCGCACTCACAATTTCGACACGGTCGACTTTCACCGGTTTGAGCGCGTCGCGAGCTTCCTGCGCATAGATCCAAAAGGAATCAAGCGCGAGGTCACCGCTACGATCGAGCGCGCCTTGGACCTGTGGCCGAAGGCCGCGCCGGAACTGCTCGGCGAGCGGTGGGCCGAACAGCTCATCGATCGCCTGCAAACCTTGCGCCTTGTGCGCGAGCTTGTTGACTGAGCGCCAAGGTGGATCGAACTACTCAGATCCTCGGGTCGTGCGCACTCGACCTGCCGAATGTGGCTTCAATCCCGGACAGCCGCCGCTTTATCAGCGTTGGCTGTCCGGCTCGCGCACGGTGATGAGGGCCTTCGTTGTTGCGGCTGGTGAACACCAAATCATGCGCGCCGTGTGTGTAACAACAACAACAATGGCCGTAAGCGCGATGAAGATGCCGTCACTAGGGGCTATTGATTGACAGCAGAAATCGTTCGTTCGTTGTTCGACAAATGTTACGCATCGTCCGACCGCTTATCAGTTTCACCCGCAATATCATCCGCCAGAGTCTCGCGCCACTTTTCAACGAGCTTATCCAAGCGCTCCTGAAAAACTTCGACATGGGACAAGATCGCGCGGCGCTCACCTTCCAGATCGATCGAGACTTCTTCACTCCGTCTTGACGGTGCTGGTTCGTCTTCCAATGACTCGAAGTCACCGTTGATCAATTTTTCGTAGAGACCCTTCAAATCTGCCTTATTGGGCACGGGCGTTGCGAAGAATGCCCGCCAGCGCTCAAAAAAGGCGACAAGCTGCCGCTCTTCATCCGTCAGTGCTTGCCATTCGGCGTCGTCGATGGCGCGCATCTCCGGGCCACGGGTTAGAAGCAGGCCGCTCATCACCAAATGTACCAGCGCAGCGTACATCTCGCGCAGCAGATCGTCACTCGTCTCCCTGCGGCCATATACCCGCCAGGGATCGGCACCGGGCACCATAGAGGCGAGAACTTTGATGGCTGGGCCATATCCCGCCAAGGGGTCCGCCGGGGTTGGGAGCGCGCGGCGATTTGTCCAAAGCTTCAAAATGAGATCGACAGCGCGATTCTCGGCCGACTGGCGCTCGCTCCCCTCGCTTCGCTCGGCGGTCTCGATCAGCTCGGCGAGATGATGTGCCATCCATCGTGTCGGAAGCTCGCCGCGGCATCAAGTTCAAGCTGCCGAACGATCACCCGCCCAACGCCCAATATATCCTTCGGCGACGTGGAATCCCCCATCGCCGTCGAAGCGGTAGACTCTGTCGTACGCCGCCTCGGGGGTTTGATCTTCCGCGTCATAGCTTCGTCGACTGTTACGTCCTTCACGTCTGATCTCCACTTCGATCACCAGCTCGAGACCCTCGGCTGCCAGAAACTCCCGCAATTGCTCGCGCTCAACCAAAAGCCGACGGCCGGAAACGAATTGTTGCGCCTGATAGCGTTCTTCGTCGCGCTCATTCTCTCCCCAAACCTCGTAGAGGAACATGGGGGGCTTGCCGGGGGAGGACCAAGAGATCCTGCCTTCATGGTTTCGGGCCAGGCCGTGCGCTCCGGACACGCGATGGCCAGGCATCCAATCGATCAGGCTGGCATTCCCGCGCAGCGGATCGAGCTCATCGATATCGCCAACCGCCGAGATCGTGCGAAGCCATGGGATCATTTGGTATGGGCCGTGTTCGGCCTCGTCATGATCCGACTCGTCTCCGTCTCCCGGGAGCCCATAGTCCCAGGCACTCTCCATCGTCTGGAGCGTGCGCAGCAGCGATGGTGCGAGCTCCGGGTCCACAAGCGCGCTCGAAAACGCAACTGTCTCAGAACGTTCGTAGGTGGCGATCCGCCAATCGCCGGCAACCAGCAGATATTTCGGGCGATCCGCCGGCATCAGCTCACTACGCATCTCCGCTTCCGTTACCTGATCGACCCACGTGCCCAGAGGCTCGCTGGGCTGGCGCCAGAAGTCCTCGCGAAGCGGCACGGGTTGCCGAATGTCCGTGGACCAGTGCGGCGGCTGGGTAAGCATTTCGCCCGACACCCTCCGAGCCATGGCATCCCAATCGCTATCGGGAATTGCCGCGAGTGGCTCGGTTTTCATCAATTGACCGACCGCGCACCATAGGGCGTGCCACTCAAGATGCGTGTTGAGCCTTTCCAGTGTCGGATTCGCCCCATGCCCATTGCTAGCGAGCGACCATTCCCGCTCCGAGAACCGGTGGCCCCGGCGTTCGGCTTCATAGGAGCGGATTTTTCCGTCATAACCCCAGCGGTCGATGATCCAGTTTTCCGCTTCGGCGAGCAGCTGCGCCTGGGAAACATCGGCGAAGGCGTCGAGCACGCGATCGTACCAATGGGGTATGGTGTCCATCGGATCGAAATCGAAGCGTCGTTCCTTGTCGATCGAAAGGGGTTTTCGCGTGCCGCGTGCAGACCAATCCGGACGTTCGACCGGTTCGAGCGTCGATTTGCCCACGCATTCGAGAGCGTGCCGGGTGTCCTTATCAAGCGGAAGCACGCTCGCTGCGGCCAGCTTGAGACAAGCGTCGCGCGCGAAGCTTGTCAGGAGAATGTGCGGGAAATCCTGATCCAATGCTGTGCGCAGAAGTTCCGTGCCGGCGAGCGTGGCGACCTGCGGCACCTCGCCTGCAATGCGATCGAACGCGATGACGAACCACATCCGCGCGGCGATCCAGTAGAAATCGAGAGCGGGCGAACGAAACACGGTCTCGGTCTTGCGGCCATGCTCGCGAGTCAGCGCTTGCAGCTCCGCGGTTGCACCGAGCCTCGCCAGACGCCGCATCGCGTGTGCGGCACGCCATCGGACTCGGACATCGTAATCGCCCAAGCATGCATACAGGAAGCGGGCAACCGCCTCGGGGACGCCAACAGGGATGTCTTCCGACGCCCAGATTTGGTCGCGGTCTTCGAGATCGATACGGTCTGCCAGTCTTCGCGCATACCAGGTCGCCGTGCCAGCGGCCGATTGCGATCCGAGCTGGCCCGCAATCAGCACTGCCAGGGCAAAGACTTGGTCACCGCTGAATGCTTGCCCGTGCAGTTCCACCCCGCGGAGCATAAGATCGACGACCGAAGCGGAGGCCATCCCGGTCCATTCGATCGCCTTGGGGAGCGACGTCTCGCCGTGCGCGATGTAGCGAATGAAATCCGGGAGCCGGCGGGTGATCACGCCCGGAAGTTTCGACGATGCCCAATGCCGAACTGCCGGCGAATCCCATTGCGGCAACAGGGTCAAAAGCCGCTCGACGACTTCACCGCCGACGCCAATCTTCACGCCGGACAGGGCGTCCAGAAAAGCGGTGCGATCCCGCAGGCCAACATTGCCAGCGGCCCATCCGACAACCTCGGAGGCAGAGATATAAATCTTGCTCGCACGCGCGACGTTGAGCGCCGCTTTGATCTCTTGTTCGAGCTTTTCGGTGTCGAGCAGGACATCCCGCGCCCAGCCAGGCCGGGGCGTTGTCGCCTTGGAGCTCCTGTCGATACCTCCCAGTCCGTCGGAGGCGCGACCCCGCTTTACCTCCGGCAATTTGGCCAGGAACGCGCCGCGTTGGAGCAGCGCGTTCCCCATGAATCCCGGCGATTGCACCTTCTCAACACGGGCGATCAGCTTCTCGTTGTCACGATGATCGTGCCGGATGAGCGCATCCCAAGCGGCTTCTTCCAGAAATGCCGCAAGGGGGGCATCGGAGGGGAGGTGCTGCAACGCTGCTTCGACGACGCCGTGATCGCCCTGCATCATCAGCGCGAGCGCCATAGCGACAGACGGCGAAACCAGGCCGGTCGCCAAACCTGATTTCAGGACAGGCTCGAGCGTCTTTCGGAAACTTGCGAGGTTTGCGTCTTCCCATTTGGCGGCATTGGCCAGGGCGAGTGGAAGGTCCAGCTGGGCAAGGGCGTCCATCACGGAATCCCATGGAAGCTCTCCCTCGCCGTCCAGGCGGATCGCGGCGTCGGCCAGCACTTCGGAGAGCTCGCGTGCGGCTGTGCGTCGATCCGCCACATCGGCGCGCCCCTGCTTGAACAGCACCGCCAGCAGTTTCAGCTGTCCAATGATCTCCCGATCCAATTGGCTCGCCGCCTCCACTGCGCTCTGGAATATCGCGCTGGCATCGTCGGGACTGATCGGCACCAACAGACGCGCATAAGCGAGCAGCGCTTTTGATTTTTCGTCTGCACCGATACGGCGTCCGCGAATTGCCACGACCGATTTGGTGATATCGGCGAGCATGTCCGCGTGCAGTTCCGAGCGAAGCGCGATGCGCTCTCCGAATGCGAGATCGGGGGCAAGGTCTCCGGTTCCCCATCGTCCATGCACGCGCCGCGCCGTGGACAGCAGCAGGTTTGAATCGGCGCCGTGCGCGGCCAGAAGCATCATGGTGCGCGCCGCCGCCTGGGCGAGCGCGCTTCCGCTCAAATCGCGCGCCAAACTCCAACTATTGTCTTCGCGCTTCTTGGCTGCCGCTTCCAGCATTTCCGCGAGCGCGGCCGGGTCAGAGGCGACGACCAGCGCGGTCGCAGTGGCCGCGTAGATCGGGAAGATCGCGTTCGTGAGCTCGTTGAGCTTGCGGTCCGCATCGTCCTCGCGCCAGGCACGGCGCTCTTTCTCTTCCTTCGTTTCCGGCTCGGGACGCGGGACATATAGGTCGGTCGACACCGGCGTCGCCTTGGCACGGGCAGCACGGAGTGCATGCGCACGAAACAGCAAGTCCAGACTTGCGGTCGCGCTGATGAACTGATTCTCGATCCGTCTGTTAGCAGGCTGCAAAATGGCGTCGAGGAAGTCATCCACCATGGTCTTCGCTGCAGCCTCGGTGGCCAGCAGCTCGCACCCCGACATGATGATATCGATAATCCAGCCACGCAGATCCGTCGTCGATGTCTGACCCGACAGGAAGCGCTCTATGTCGAGCCGACGCCGCAGCAGCGCGGCGATTCCTGCCGCGAGGCGGCTCGAATCGACAGTCTCGCCGGCTATCGTCATCGGCACGAGTAGGAACGGCTCTTCCCAGGGTTTCAGGACACCGGTTGCGAGAATCCGATGAAGGAGATCGCCCTCGCCCTGCGCAAGAAGGCGGGGCACCAACTGCCTTGCGACCTTCAGCCGCAGCCGCCTCGGTCGCCAGGTGCCAAGTGCTTCCAGTGCCTCTGCCGGCCCCTTTATGCGCAGCACGGTCTCGATGTTGGCCGTGACATCCGAAACCTCGACTCGCCAGTCGCGCCGATCGCGCTCGGCTGTGCTATCCTGGCGCTCGGCCATCCATGCGCGGATCAGGCGTCTGCCTTCGCGGAGCGAGACGTGATCGCCCGCATTGGCATCGACGACCTGCTTCTGGATCAGAAAGGCGCCTGATAGGCGATCTGCTCAGGGTCGGTCAGGATCAGCCGGCCGGCTGTCTCCGGCGCAAAGCGGACGGCAAGATCAGGATTGTTTGCGAGCAGCGCACGGAGTGCGCGCTCGGTCTTCAACCCTTCGCCGCCGATCAACAGGAATCGCATCGCGCGCGCAGCATCGCCCGCCTGGCGACAAGCGAGAATCGCAAGACGCAGGCGGATAAGCTCCGCTTCGCGGCGCTCCACGGGATCGAGGATCACGGGCGGCGACGGTTCTTCCTCGACCAAGTTCAGCAGATCGGCGCCGCGGTCCGCAGACAGGAGCGCGCCCGCGACGTGCTGCGCGGCATAGGCATCGGTCTTGCACCGCGCGAAAAGCCATTCGGCGGTTCGGCGCGTAATCTCGTTAAGCGCCGACGCGCCCTCTTTGCGCACGAAATCCTCAAAATCCTCGTCGGCAAACCCGACCTGATCGCCGCGCAAACGGATCGCCGGTGCCATGTCGGTACAGATGTCGATCAACGCTGGGACGGGAATATCGAGGACGCCGCTCAAGTCCGTCAGCGGTACAGGGCGGGCAAGCGCAATCAATCCTGCACAATATTTCGCGACGTCAGCCGGATTGCCGCTCTTGCCGAGCGCCAGCCGGAATTGTTCGCGAAATACCTGATCCAGCGACCGGCTACCGGGCAGGAGGCGGTCGATGGCGAGTTCTGGCGCAGCCCCGCCTAGGTCCAAGGCATAGGCCTGGACGCGCGGCACGCCGTGCGTCAGCTCATGGAAAAGATCGAGCCACTCGGCCGGCGCGTTCCAGACCGACTGCACATGGGCTTCGGTCTCGGCACGACTGAACGGCTGGAGCTCGATCGGCAAATAATTGCCAGGCAGAGCGACCTCCGGCAACCGGCCGGTGCGCGCGGTGACGACGAACCGCACATTTGCTGGCAGCTCGCCCAGTTCGAGAAAATCCCGAATGAAACTCTGTTCCGCTGGCTTGCGGGCGGCGGCGGCGGTGACGGAATTGTCGGCCGCGTCGACTGCGATCACGATCAAGCCATGGGGATATTCGGCCGCATGCGCCCTGGCAGCATGGCAAAGACGATTCCAGAACAGCCGTGCCGGGTCGCTGAACTGATGCCGCCCGAGCAGGATGGGCAATCGAAGCCGGGTCGCAAGCTCGTTGCTTAGCTGCAGGAAAGCGTCGATCGGGCGATGCCGCAGCGCAGCCGCGTCGAGATAGGTGCCGCCACCATAGCAATCGAAGGTGACCATTACCGAATGGCCCGGGAGGGCCGCCTCGATCTGCTGGAGCGCAGTCGTCTTGCCGATTCCACCGACACCGTGAAGGCAGATGCGCTGCTCGCCGGCGAGAAGTTTCGAGGCCGCGTCGGCTACGCTTGCCCGCGGTACCCGGTTCGCGACCGGCTTTAGTTCCGCAGGACATGGAAACAGCGCGCCCATGTCCGCGACGCCCAACCCGATGAGTATTTTCTCCTTGGTGATCACCTCCCCCGCGAACTCCGGCCGCATTCGATGCCGGATGAACTGCCGCAGTTTGGCGACCGCCGTTTGCATCTCGAGATCGGTCCAGCCGGCCATGTCGCCGAGCAGCTTGTCCTCGATGGCGAAGCGAGACCCCGTGCTGCCGTCGAAGCGGAGCGCGCCGGCGAAGAGCGGCAGATCTTTTTTGGCTAAGCCGGAAGCGTAGGCCAGCTTGATTTCGTCCGTGGCTTGCCCCGTCGGACGGTCGCGAGACACCGCGACATCACCGGCCGCGATCTTCACAGTCGCGGCGGCCAAGGCCTCGGCAATGGGCTGGTTGGTGACCAGCGATACCTGGATCGGGCCCTTGGGCTTCAATCTCCGGATTCCCGACCAGGCTTTCGCCAAGCGATGGAGCACGCTGTCCTCGCGCTTTTCGCCTTGCCAGATCCGCGCGACAGTCCAGGTGGCCGTAGGATTGGCCGCCGAATATTTGAGCTGTTCGATCACGATGCGATCGGCGTCGGACGCGCTGCGTCCACCTTCGTAGAGCGCGCAATCGACACCATCCCAAGTCGAATCTACCACACCGGTCGCGTCGGTCGGGACGATGCCCTCGACCGTCATTGCCTGTAGCGGATCGCGGTCATCAAGGAGCCGCATCGCATGCCGCGCGGCCCAGAGTTCATGGAAATCGTCGCCGGTATTGGACCCCCGGGCGCCTGTAAAATCGCTCACCTGTTCTACCCTGCCCGTTCGATCCGGATCGGTTCTATTCGTCCTCCCGCCCTCGCTCTCGAAAGTGGCGCTGATCCCAAAATGCTTTTCGGGAACGGCGCGCTTACTCAAACGACGATGGGTATCGTTCTCTATAAGTTCCCTTTTCGGCAACTACAACGTGTTCCACGCCCTTGGTAAGGCGCTGGAGCTTCAAGAGGGCGTTAACTTGGACAACGAATAACTCGTCAATGCACTGATTGCGGAGTTTTCTGCCCGCACCCGTTCAGGAGGCGACGAGCGTTGTTTCTACCATCGAGACAAGAGTTTCTGCTAGCTATCGCCGAACAGATCAAAGACGAACGGGGTTCGCGCAGCCTATACTATATCGCGGAACACCTAGGTGCCGCTGTGTTGAAGAGGAACGAGACAGAAATTGCCTTCTGGAAGGCTATCGCTCTGCACCATCATACCATGCAGGAACAGCCAAGGCGCCTCGAAAAGTCGGCAGTCATTGGCCATAGCTAAAAGGTGACCGGGGGCAGCGAAGGCGGCCGATGGAACGGAAACGGTTGGACAATCGGCCGCTGCCTGATTTCCACCTCATGAAGCGATCGGGTTGTTGCCGGCCCAAACTAAGACCTTCCGCGCAGGTAAGCCAAACATGAACCGATGGCAGGTTCTGGGAAGCGCGCGAGCAGACCTAAACGGCAGCTACTGGCGCCCTGCTGCCGCAGGACGATGCCAGACGGCATGTTCGCCCATTGCTGATCGTTCCATCGAATGGTTAAGGATCAGGCTGCCGCCAGCCCGTCCGAGAGTCGCGGGTCCGCTCCTGGAGCGAAAAGCAGCCTGTCGGCTGTCGCCCCATTTGCAGACATCTGCTCACCTGCGATGAAGCACGACATGAGAGCCAAAGCATCGCTCAACCGTCGACACGCGATACAGCTCGGTGCCGTACTCTGCGGCGGCTGGGCAATCGGACAGGTCCTGAGGCGAACGGCACCAATCGGGCGTGACGTTAGCCGCTCTGATGCATTGCTTGAAATCTTGAAAGGTGGTGCATCGCCGACCTCGGGTCCCGCCAGCGCCTCCTTGCGCCTCGCCGTATTCACCGATTACCGTTGCCCTGCTTGTCGGCAGGCCTACCCCGCAATGGAGGAAGCGGTACGTGACGACGGTGACCTGCAGGTCATCTACAAGGATTGGCCCATTTTCGGTCCGATCTCAGAGCGTGCCGCGAGTGTAGCCCTCGCGAGTGCGGAGCAGGGGATCTATGTTGAAGTTCATCATCGTTTGATGACGGACAATCGGAGCATCGACGAGGCCGTGCTCCGTGAGGCTCTTACGGAGGCCGGCGGCGAATGGGGGCGCGCTCAGGAGTATCTCAAGTCCAACGGATCGAAGATTGCGGCTCGTCTCGAAGCCAATACCAAGCAGGCCTTTCGTATCGGATTATCTGGCACCCCGGGATTCATCGCCGGCCCGCTTCTTGTGGTGGGCGCAATCGATAAGAGGGACTTCAGCCGGCTGTTTGCGAAGGCGCGAGCCGCGAGTTGAGAGGAGCGTCCGACGTAGGCCGCCGTTTCTCAAAACCGCCTGTCCGCAAGCGCCCCAGTTGCGGACGTAAGGAAGCCATGACACGTTGCCCGAATGCTGTCGTTCGTGCGCTCTTCATGGTTCACTCTTAGCGTGGCGTCATTGTCGATCGTGCTCGGCACTATTCTACCCGACGAACGCATGGCGCTCTTCGGGTTTGCTGCGACCGCAGCCTTTTGGGGCTTTATAGATTGGATCGCTGGTAGCAGCGATGACAGCCGAAAGGTCCGGTAGCGCCCGGTTTGTACGGACGAAGGACGGTCGGCAAGCGCCCAATAGCGACCATTCTAGCTGCCGTCGCCGCTGCTCTAAAGCGGACGTTGGTTCAGGTGTGATGCTACCACCGGAAGTGGGCCGGTGTCGGGCCGGCAGCTTCAAACAGGTTAACCGGCCAAGCCGGACGTTTCTTCGTCGCGATCACTCGGCCGGGATGTGCCATCAATCTCGGTCGAAGATCGCCGCCCGCTAATGGAGCTCGCCCCGATGCGGCGAGCACCAATCGGCGTGCGTCTGCATCAGTATCATTGGTCCCACGTTGCAGGTTCCGCTCAGACGTCCGTCGGACTGAAACCAGCAGTTCAGCGAGTGCGGACCCGATCAGTGCGTAAGGTCGCCTGAAAGTGCAGCTAGGGACGTCTTACTCCCCGACCGTGAGCGGCTCCAAAGTTCCCAGCCACGCAACCAGCACGAGGATCGCAATTGCGCATCCAATCTCCAGCGCGAGGGACCGCCTCAGCGCACGCATGCCGTCATGCGGCGGAACGCCGTCCAGGTCCCGCTCGAGTGCGGGTGTGAGGCGAAAGCGGTTCACGGCAGCCAGCACGATCATGGCGGCGAAGACCGCCAACTTGGCGAGCAGCAGCTGTCCATAGAGGGCGACCAGCAGATCGGCGATCCCGGGCAGCCCGACGATGAGCCAGGTGTTGGCAAGACCGCTTGCGACGAGGATCATCACCGCCATGGTGCCCGTGCGGGCGAACCCATGAAGTGCGGCATGCGACAGCCGCAGGTGGGCTGCGTCGATGCGTTCAGCTGGACGGAACACCAGCAGCACCAGCGCCAGGAGTGCGCCGATCCAAGCGCCCGCCGCGAGAAGGTGCGCCACGTCGGAAGCGAGGTGCAGCCAGCGCGTGGCCCCCTCCGACATCGCGCCGTGGCCGCTCCAGGCAAGGCTGCCCAGCGCGACCGCCGCTGCGGTCGCTGCCAGCGGGGCCGAAAAGCGACGCTCCGGAAGGGTCGCGACAAGGAAAATCATCACCAGCGCCGCGATCCTAACTATCCATGCCGTGCCCGCGCCGGTTTCGCTAAAAATCATGCTCAACATTTCGCCGTCGACCATGGTCACCGGGGTTCCCGACATGCTCGCAGCGAGCAGCAGCAGGCCTGCGACCGACAACCCAAGCCCAAGGGTGCAGGCGGCGAGCAGGATCGGGCGCACCGGTAGGCTTTGCCCGGTGTCTCGCAGCGAGGTGAGCACGAAGACGGGAAGGCCGAACGCCAGCATCAGGCCGAGGTAGAGCCCGAAGCGGACCGCAACGGTCGGCCAGTCCATGTCAGCCTACCTTGAAGAGGTAGCCGCCCTTCACGCGGTGCGTGTCCACGGACACCACATGCCAGTCCACGCGGTACGTGCCTCTGGCAAGGGGCCGGGCGAACCTCACCGCCAGCGACTTTCCGTCGGCAGTCACGGTAGCCGGGATCCTCGTAGGTGCGTGCAATGCCATGCCGGGCATGCCCGTCATCGTCACCTCGGCGCCCGAAAACTTCGGCAACAGGGTCTCCGAGAAGGTCAGCCGCAGCGTGCCGGTCGGCTTCACGGCCGCATTCGGCGCAGGCGTCGCGTTCAGCAGCTTGGGGTGCGCCAGCACCGGCGCGGCAACAAGTGACAGGGCGGTGGCAAGAGCGATGGTGTATCCGTGCATTCGTGAACTCCGACTGCCGGCATCGTACCGGCGTCCCGATCATACGCATGCCCGGCATCGGCCCCTCGCATGATGACGACGGCGGACGGAAAAGTGCGAGGGCCATCGGCGTACGAGGCGTATATGCAGGGTACGGAGTAGAACATGAATCACGACATCGACCAGCAGCTGCTGCGCATCGCCAGTGCCGATAATCCAGCCCTCGACGGCATCGAGGACGCGGTGTTCGCACGCATCCAGGCACGCCGTACCAGCGTCGGCACGGGCCTGGGCGCCGCGGCGCTTGCAGCCTTGGGCGCCGTTGCACTCGGCACCATGGCTGCCGGATCGGTCGCTACGCCGGCCTCGGCAGCGGCCACTCTGGACCCGATCGGAGCAGTGAGCTCGCTCGCACCCTCCACCCTTCTACTGGCCAGCCGATGACGCGCGGCCGCTGGATGGCGCTGGTGGCGGTGGTCGCCTTCCTCGCAGCGATCGCGGGCGTGTTCGTCGGCCGCACGCTGATTCCCGCCCGCCATGCACAGGGATCGCAGCTCCATGAACTCCTGCATCACGGACTGAAGTTGGACGCCGACCAGCAGGCGCGGATCGAGGCGCTCGAACAGCGCTTCGCCGTGCGCCGTCGCGCGCTCGAGATGGAGCTGCGCGCCGACAACGCGCGCCTGGCCGACTCCATTCAGGCGGAGCACGGAAACGGCCCGCGCGTGGCCGCGGCCGTCGACGCCTCGCACGTCGCCATGGGCAAGCTCCAGAAGGAGACTCTGGCCCACGTCTTCGCGATGCGCCAGATCCTCAGGCCCGAGCAGACGGCAGCTTTCGATCGCGCGGTGACGAAGTCGCTTACCGCCGACGCGCGGTGAGCCCGGATCTCGCGGCGCTTCCCGACGGCGATCTTGCCGACTTCGCCGCTGCCGGACAGGACCGGGCGTTCGCCGAGATCATGCGGCGCCACCGCCAGCGCGTCTATCGGCTAATCCTCGCCAACGTCGGCGATCCCGACGAAGCGCTCGACCTCGTCCAGGAGACCTTCGTCTCCGCCCATGGTGCGCTGCGACGCTACGACCGCGAGCGGCCGATGTCGGCATGGCTCTCCCGCATCGCGATAAACAAGTGCCGAGACTGGGCGCGCCGCCGCGCAGTCCGGCGCTTCCTCCGCCTTGCCACGTCGCTGGAGGACATAGTCGACCGACACGCCGACGAGCGCCCGCTGCAGGACGACGAGGCCGCGTCGCGTATGGAGCTCGCCCGGCTAAGCAGCGCCATGGCGCATCTTCCCGCCTCTCAGCGCGAGCCGCTGGTGCTGTGCACGGTCGAAGGGCTGAGCCAGGCCGAAGCTGCCGCCGTGCTCTCGACAAGCGAGAAGGCGGTGGAGACGCGTATCCGGCGAGCACGTATCCGCCTGGGCGAACTGCTCGCCGGCTGATCAGGCCTCGGTCATTCGCGCGAGCATCGTCGAGCCGCCGCTCGAAAGCCGCGAGGGGCAGCACGGTTAGCTGCGTATCACGTCACGAACGGTTACCATGACCAGATTAAATCGGAACACGGATGAACACCACACTGGATCGCCGACAGCTTCTGCGCGGCGCGGCGCTGGCGGGAAGCACCGGCGCTCTTGCCACCTGGATGCCAGCCTGGGCACAGCCCATCTCGGCGGGCATCGTCAAGCCGCTCCCCACCGTCAGCGGCGAGGAGATCACCCTGCGCATCGGCCGTACCCCGGTGACCATCGACGGGCGCACCCTACGCGCAGTCGGGGTCAACGGCACCGTGCCCGCGCCGCTGATCCGGCTGCGCGAAGGGCAGAACGTGCGTCTTCACGTCGTCAACGAACTGGGCGAGGAATCCTCTATCCACTGGCACGGGCTCATCCTGCCCTTCCACATGGACGGCGTGCCCGGTGTGTCCTTTCCCGGCATTCCGGCCCACTCGACCTTCACCTACGAGTTCCCGATCGTCCAGGCCGGCACCTACTGGTACCACAGCCACTCAGGCTTTCAGGAACAGGAAGGCCTCTACGGCCCGATCGTCATCGATCCGAAGGGCACGGATCCGGCCCAGGCAGACCGCGAACACGTGATCGTACTGTCCGACCACAGCCCGCTTCTGGGCAGCAAGATATTCTCCAAGCTGAAGAAGCAGTCCGGCTACTTCAACCGCCAGCGCCAGACGCTGGGCGGGCTGCTTGCAGGCAGAGACCAGCCGCCTGCCGAGCGCCTGATGTGGGGGAAGATGCGGATGGACCCGACCGACGTGTCCGACGTGACGGGCTCGACCTACACCTATCTCGTCAACGGCCACGGCCCCAAGGACAACTGGACCGGCCTGTTCCGCCCGGGCGAGCGCGTGCGGTTGCGCATCGTCAACGCGTCGGCCATGACGACCTTCAACGTCAGGATCCCAGGCCTGCCGATGACGGTCGTGCAGGCGGACGGGCTGAACGTCCGACCGGTCGAGGTCGGCGAATTCCAGTTCGGTCCGGCCGAAACCTACGACGTAGTCGTCATCCCGCCCGAGGAGCGCGCCTACACGCTGGTCGGCGAGAGCGTGGACCGATCCGGCATGGCCCGCATGACGCTGGCGCCGCGCGAGGGCATGGCCGCTGCGGTACCGCCGCTCCGCAAGCGCCCGGTCGCCACCATGAAGGACATGGGCATGGGTGGCCATGACATGAGCACGATGGACCACGGGTCGATGCCGGGCATGGATCATGCCGCAATGGGGCACGGCGCAGGAGATGCACCGGCGGGCCAAGGGTCATCCGCCAGTGGCGCCATGAGCGGCCACGACATGGGTTCGATGAACATGCGCGACTTCTCGGTCGCCCCCGGCGTGAAGAAGGGCCCGGGCGTCCAGACCATCTCGCCCATGCCTGTCGACCGCACCGGCGAACCCGGACAAGGGCTGGAGGATGTGGGCCACCGCGTGCTCACCTACCGCGATCTGATCGCGCTCGACCGCAACCCCGACGTGCGCGCGCCCTCCCGCGAGCTGGAGATCCACCTGACCGGCAATATGGAGCGATACATGTGGTCGCTCGACGGGGAAAAGCTGTCGGAGGTCAAGGCGCCGATCCCGTTCCTTACTGGCGAGCGCGTGCGCGTGACGCTGGTCAACGACACGATGATGGGCCATCCGATCCACCTGCACGGTCACTTCTTCGAGTTGGTGACGGGTCACGGTGCCCATTCCCCGCGCAAGCACACCGTCTTGGTACAGCCGGGCGGAAAGGTCAGCTGGGACGTCACCGCAAACGAGGGTGACTGGGCGTTCCACTGCCACATGCTCTACCACATGGCCGCGGGAATGATGCAGGTCGTCCAGGTCCGCTCGGCGAAGGGAGGCGCAGCATGAAGGCGCTGATCCTCGCTGGCGCCTCGGCGTCGCTGTTCGCCGCTTCGGCCTCGGCGCAGACCATGGACCACTCCATGCACGGCACGAGCATGCCGGGCATGCAGATGCCAGCCAAGCCCGCTCCGAAGAAGGCTCAGTCGAAGCCCGCGGCGAAGAAGCCCGTAACCAAGGCCCGGTCAAAACCGAGACCAGCCGCCGATCCCCACGCCAGCCATCGCATCGGCGCGACCCCTGCCGCCGCGGCCGCGGCCGATCCCCACGCGGGCCACGACATGAGCGGCAGTCAGGGCGCGAACGCGCACGCGGGGCATGACATGCAGGCACCCGCCGCGGCGCCCCCGCAGGATCCGCATGCCGGCCATGACATGTCGGCCATGCCGGGCATGGACATGGGCGGCGAGCATGCCGGCCACGACATGGGCGCGATGCAAGCCAACCGCCAGCCCAAGGCCGGCACCGATCTCCCGGCAGGCGACGCACCGGCTCCTGCTCCTCAACCCGGCCTTGCGGCCGCCCGGTACTGGGGCGCCGACGCGATGGCGCATGCCGACCATCACCTCCGCCAGCATCACGGCGGGATGACCTATCGCCAGGTGCTGTTCAATCTAGCCGAATATCAGGCGCGCAAAGGTGGTGACGGCTACCACTGGGACGGAGAGGCGTGGATCGGCGGCGACATCAACCGTTTCACTTTCAAGAGCGAAGGCGAAGGCACCTTCGGACAGGCGCTGGACAGCGCCGAGGTGCAGGCGCTCTACAGCCGGGCGCTCGACCCTTACTGGAACCTGCAGGCCGGCGTCCGCTACGACGTCAAGCCGAACCCCTCGCGCGTCTATGCGACGGTCGGCGTGGAGGGCCTGGCCCCTTACTGGTTCGATGTGGAAGGCGCCGTCTTCGTCTCGAACAAGGGCGAGGTGCTCGGCCGGGCCGAGGCCTGGTACGACCAGCGGATCACCCAGTACCTCGTCCTACAGCCGCGCGTGGAGGCCAACCTGTCCGCCCAGGACGTGCGCGACACCGGCACGGGCTCGGGGCTCACCGATCTCGAGCTTGGACTTCGCCTGCGTTACGAGAAGTCGCGCGAGTTCGCGCCCTATGTGGGCGTGTCGTGGGAACGGGAGTTCGGCGACACCGCCCGCTTCAGCCGCGCCCGCGGCGAGGGAACGGGCGGATTCAGCTTCGTGGCTGGCGTGCGAACCTGGTTCTGATTCCCGGCGAGGGGCGTCGCCCGTCGCTGCGTATTCGCGATCGTGGGCGGGGTGACGACCTAGGAGATCGAGCATGAAGAAGATCGTTTTCGCCGCAGCCGGGCTGCCACTGACGGCAACGGCAGCATCCGCCCATATGCAGGATCATGCCGGCATGAACCACGGGCAGATGAACCATGGCCAGATGATGCAGGCCACACCGGCCAATCCCTACCCGCCGGCCGAGATGGCCATGCACGAGAGGATGATGGCGGCGAAGGGCGCGGATGCGACGGAGACCTGGGTCCGCAAGATGATCGAACACCATCGCGGCGGCATCGCCATGTCGCAGATCGTGCTGCGCGACACCAAGGACGCCCAGGTGCGCGCCATGGCGACGAAGACCATCGCCATGCAGCAGAAGGAAGTCGGCGAGCTCAACGGTTGGCTGCGTGCCCACGGCATGAGCGCCCAGTGACGAAACGCGCCCCTTCGTGAGCGCGGAGGGGCATCACCCGAAGGATCCACCATGACCCGCACCCCTCTCTTCGCCGCCGCCCTGGCGCTCTCGGTCCCGATAACGGCCATGGCAGCCGACCCGGTGCTGATGCATCGGGACCCGGGCTGCCCCTGCTGCGAGAAGTGGGCTCAGCAGGTGAAGGCGCAGTTCGGGCGGGCAGTGCGGGTCGTCGACGACGCGAAGCGGCCCGCATTCATGAAGGCGCGCGGCGTCCCCGCCGATCTCGCCTCATGCCACACAGCCATCATCGACGGCATGACCTTCGAAGGGCATGTGCCCATTGCCGACATGAAACGAGCGCTGGCGGCGCGCCCGAAAGGCGTAAGCGGTCTGGCCGTTGCGGGGATGCCGATGGGCTCGCCGGGGATGGAGATGCCCGGCATGAAGGTGCAGCCCTACGAAGTCGTCGCGTTCGGGCCGGCGGGTCGACGCGTCTTCGCCCGCCACGGCGGCTGACGCTGGAAGGTGGGACGCCGGGGGCGGCCCACCCGTCTCATCACTTCTTCGGCATGCCGGACATGTCGTGGCCGGCGTGGTCGCCGCCCTTCTTCATGTCGTCGCAGCAGTCTTTCTTGCCTCCCTCCTTGCAGCAGTCGGCGCCGTCCTTGCAGCACTCCTTGGCCGCGCAGCAGTCGGCTGCCGCGAAGGCGGTGGCGGGAACTAGAGCGAGCGCCACCGCGGCGCCGATAAACTTGAAGTTCCTCATGTTGGTCATTCCTTCAAATACGTGGATCGAGATGGTCTTCAGGCGATCACGCGGCTCGCGGAGGCGGTGGCGCAGGTCCGGCGGAACGACCCTCCAGAGGGGAATGCAGCTGCACTGCTGGCTGGACGCTAACCACCATCACGTCGCCTACGGGCGCGACGTCTTGCGGCTCCGCCGCGATGCAGGGACCGGCGCAGGCCACTCCAGGCACCTTCTTGGCCGGTGAGCGGGGCGCCTCTTCACAGTCGGCCATGGCGGCATGCGCCGCTGCGGGCGCCGCGGCCTGCGCAGCCGTTTCGCAAAGCGGCCCCATGCGGACGAGCAGCATCGCGCCCAGCACGAGCAGCGCGAATGCACGGAGGATGCGGCCTGAGCCCATACCTACCTTCTAGGACGACGAGACCGCCCGAGCCAGTTCAGTGGCTCATGGACAGGCCGGGAGCCGCGACCATCCAGAGCGCCATGGCCACCATCATCACGTTCTCAGTCAGCGAGAGGAAGCCAAGAGGCACGTTGCTGTCGCCGCCGACGCAGGCGCACTTCAGCTCCCGGTGGTCGATATAGACGGCCTTCACGACCGACACCGCCCCAATCGTCCCGATCACCAGCGCTATCGGTCCCGACAGCCAGGTCAGCACGCCGGCGGCCATCAGCACGCCCGCAAGCCCCTCGGCATAGGGGTAGATGTAGGAATACGGCACCCAGCGCTTCGCCAGCAGGTCGTAGTTCAGGAACATCGTCGCGAACTTCTCGACGTTCTGGAGCTTGAGCAGCGCCAGTACGCACATGGAGAAGGCGATGAACCACTCGCCGGCTCTCGCAGTGAACGGCGTACCGAACGCCGCATGGCTCGCGGCGAGCGCCATCAGCGCCGTCATCGCGAACACCACCGCGACGGGCCGGTACGTCACCGCCTTGGGATCAGGCACGGACTTGCCGAAGAAGCGGCGCAGGTCGTCATAGCCGCCCACGCGCTCGCCGCCGATGAAGGTCTGCGGCGTCGTCTTCACGCCGTGCTCGGCCTTAAAGGCGTCGGTCTCTTCGCGCGTGCGGAGCCAGTGGTCCTCCACCTCGTACCCGCGCCGCCGCAGCAGGTCCTTAGCCTTGATGCCATAGGGGCAGGTATGGGTCGGCATCACCATCCGGTAGATGATCGCCTTCTTCGTCGCCGTGGTCGTCATCGCTCTTCTCCGATCCGTCGTCGGCATCCATATGGCATCTGTACCATAGTACGGAGTCAAGGAATGTCGGGGATGACGATCGCGAATCTTGCCAGAGAGGGCGGCGTGGGCGTCGAGACGGTCCGGTTCTATCAGCGCCGTGGTCTGCTCCAGACTCCCGATCGACCGCAGGGCTCAGGTGCGACTGGCGGCTTCAGGCGCTACGGACACGACGACGTACGCCGGCTCCGCTTCATTCGATCGGCGCAGGCGGCCGGCTTCACCCTCGAGCACATCGGCGAGCTTCTCGCGCTCGATGCAACCAATGACCGGGCCAGAGCCCGCGAACTAGCCGTTGAGCGCCTAGCCGCGCTGGACCAGCAGATTGCCGATCTGGAGAGGGCTCGCGCATCGCTGCGCCATCTTGCCAACGAGTGTGGCAGTGGCGGCGCAGGGCTATGCCCGATCCTGACCGCCTTTGATCCGGAATGACCCAGACCATCAGGATGCGCTGACGGGCCGCGGCCGACGACAGTCTGCCTGCGCCACTAGGTGAACCCTTAAAGAAACGGAAAAATGGAAGAAGCAGATTATGCAGGCATCGGTCCTCTGCGCGTGGCTGAAGCCTGTCGCCGCGTGGCCGCGCTCAATGCATATGCTCACCAAGGCTTGCGATGCGTAGTTTGGTGCCCCTGCCGGATTAACTGATGACCGCTTACCGCGATTGTTGGCAAAAAGCGGACGGCTCGCTTTCCACCCAAAAGTCGTCGGTCAGCGGCCGGTGGTTCGAATATGAACATGGGGTAATCGCGGGAGCGAGCTACCTCTATCAGCGATGGTGCGGAGGGTGGCTGTTCCCCGATAGATGA
>NZ_JACIJF010000021.1 GCF_014199255.1 Sphingomonas xinjiangensis
TCGCTTCCCAATCCACCACACCGGTGCCCTTGCGGCAGCGGAGAGTAGCCTTCGCCTGTTGACTCAGGCCGCGATAGAGAAGCCGCCCTTCCGCTTCCGCCCAAAGTCAGTCATTCCCGCGTTGTAATTCGCTGCCTATAAGCGGACATCGGTGGAGGAGGCGAAATGGTCAGGATCAGCTCGAAGATGCTGCTTGCAACGGCCATCGTCAGCCCGTTCATCGCCAGCGTTCCTGCAAGAGCGCAGCATATGAATGCCGCGGAGGCGCCGTGTCGATCTGCAGGCAGCGGCGCTGAGTTTGCGGGTTGCCTCAGCATAGCGGCTAAGGACGCCGATATCGCTCTCAACGAGGCAAGCCGACGGATTCTATCTGTCTTGAGCCCTCAAGCCCGACAAGAGTTTGAGGATGCGCAGCGCACGTGGCGCAACTATCGGGACCTAGCATGTGCTGCTGAGCGGAATCTCTATGATGGGGGCACCGGCGGCAACGCAGCCTATCCCGCCTGCTTGGAAGCAGTGACCCGCCATCGCATTGTGGACCTCAAAGCAGCTTACTGGTGGAAGGTCGAAAAGTTCGGCGGCTAACGCCCCAGAACTGGTCATAGCCGACACCAAGTGACGTTCCGATTACCGGACATCGGTAATGCGATCGCGATCGAAATCCACGATCATCTGCTTACCTTGGTCAGAACCGCTGACAGGCCCATAGAACCGGAGTTGAGCCACCTGGCCTGCGATGCAGTAGACGTCCACGCTAGAGGCAGCTCCGAAAGCCGTCACAGCGCGGTTAAGACGGATCGCATCCACCTGCGGCACGCGTTTACCCGCAATGCTGACCTCGACGGACTGATACGAGCGCTGCGTGAGCGTTCCCGCATGCGTCGTTTTTCGCACCACAATGTCTTGCCGCCCACATCTGCCTGTAGTCATCTGCTCGCTTCTCTGCGCCGGGTACGGGTGCGAGCCGGAACCAGCCGGCGGAGAAGGTGGGGACGCCATCTGGAGCAGCAACGCCGTCGCGACAATCATCGATGGATCTCCTAATCAGCCAAACGTTGCAGCGTCGCTGGTCGAAAGCAATGTCCGTTTAGCAGCGTTATTTCCCGTAAGCCGCCGTTCCGCTCCCCACCCAAACGTCGCCATAAAGCTAGCTTCGGGCGTGACCCGAAAGCGGACGCAGACGGTCGCGGGCTAAACGCTTACGCGGAGGCGAGAAGGCGCCGTTTACGAAAGCACGGTTCAGACCGGACGCTTACCAGCCAGCGGTTCTCGGGCCGTATTGGCATCCTGATTCTATGAGTCAGGAAAACCGCGAAGGAAAGCACATTCTTCCCTGTTTGTTGCGGCTCCGTACCGCCCCCGTTCTCGCCGCTTATCCACAAGTTAGGGGGGGGCGGGCTTGACCGAAGGCTCGCGCTAACGGAACATTAGGAGAACAGAAGGAGTCTTAGAACCACGATGTCCGCCGCCCTCGATTCCCGCGCGCCTAGCATAGCGCATCTGCGCTCGATCGCTGCGCCAGCAGCCGATTATCGCGTGCTGCCCTTTGGGGTAGGCGAGATCGATAGCCGGCTCGGGGCAGGGGGACTGCGGGCCGGAGGGCTTCATGAGGCCACGGCCCGCAGCGCCTCGCTGGTCGACGACGCGGCAACAACGCTGTTCCTGGCAGGTATCGCCGCGCGAGAGGCTGCAAACACCGGCGCTCCGGTGCTGTGGGCGAGCTGCCGCGCAGATCTATACGCGCCTGGCCTGGCCCAAGCCGGTCTACCCCCGGCCAACGTCATCCATGCTCAGCCGCGTGACGATGCTGCGCTGCTTGCCGTGATCGAAGACGCGGTACGTGACGGGACTCCTTCGGTGATCGTCGCAGAGGCGAGCAAGGTTCCGATGGTTGCCACACGCCGCCTGCAGCTGGTGGCGACAGAATCCGACATGCCGGTGCTGTTGCTTCGCCGTCGGCGTGGCCGCGACCAGGATCCGCTTGCCGAGCCATCTGCGGCATGGACGCGCTGGCGGATCGGCACTGCGCCTTCAGAGCGATTGCGTGTCGCGAGTGTCGGCAGGCCTCGGTGGGCTGTTGAGCTGACTCGTCAGCGTGGCGGCGCTCCCTTTTCTCTGATTGTGGAGAGCAGCGATGAGACGGGTCGTCTCGCTGTTCCTGCCGAATTTGGCCGTCGAGCGGCTGAGACGGTTGGAACGGCCCGCTACTCGGCTGCCTGAGCGGCCAGCTCTCCAGCTTCCCGTCGACGATGATCCTGGTGCCTGCTCCGTTCCTCGTGGCGGTGGCTGGCGACCTGGCGCGCGCTGGGCACGAGGGGGTACATCTTCGCGGCAAGACGTCGAGGCACAGATCGCCTCGCTGCCGACACATGCGCAGCCTCTCATGCGTGAGCTTGGCCGGCGCTCGGAGGCCGCTAGTCATCCTTTCAAAGGTGCGGCGAATGCCGTCCCCCCGAAGGCGATCGCAGCACCCCCGGCAGTCGAGTATGCCCCGTTGGCTCTGGTGGGCAACGTCGGTCGCCGTGAGGAGGTTGTTGCCGCCTGCAGCGCAGCCATCGCGCTCGGCATCCACCCCGGAATGGCCGCTACGCATGCTCGCGCACTGGTGTCCGATCTCGACTTCCGCCCTGCCGAGCCTGAGGCAGACGCGGCGCTGCTGGACCGCCTGGCGCTGCTTGCGGTCCGGCGCTGGTCGCCGATCGCGGCGGGGACGCCGCCGGATGGCATCTGGATCGACCTAACCGGGTGCGAGCATCTGCACGGCGGCGAGGAGCGGTTTTGCCGCCGATTGCTCGCATTCTGCCGCCGAGCTGGATTTACCGCTCGCGTTGCTGTGGCCGACACCGCCGGCGCCGCGCATGCGCTGGCGAGGTTCGGGCCTTCCGACATCATCCGGGTTGAACCCGGCGCAACGGCGCAGGCTATTGCTCCCCTGCCAATTGCTTCCCTGCGGCTAGCACCAACAGCGCTGGTGGCAGCGCGCAAGTTCGGGTTCGAGCGCGTCGCGGATCTCCTGCCTGTCGCCAGAGGGCCGCTTGCACGACGCTTGGGTCTGCCAGCGATCACTCGCCTCGATCAGGCGCTTGGCGCAGTAGCTGAGCCGATAACCCCCCGCGAGGATGCCGAAGTCCCTCACGTGGAGCGGCGCCTCCTTGAGCCGATTGGGACGGCAGAGGCCATCGAGCAGGTCATGGCCGACTTGCTCCGCGACCTGGCAGAGGTTCTGCAGGCGCGCGGGCTCGGAGCGCGATCACTGCGTCTGACCGGCTTGCGCATTGATGGCGGAGAGCAAACCGTGGCGGTTGGCACCTCACGTCCTACGCGTGAGGTCTCACACCTTCTGCGCCTGTTGAAGCTGCGCATCGAGCGCATCGATCCCGGCTTGGGGCTAGAGCAATTCTCCCTGGTCGCTCCTCACACCGAGCTCCTCGATGCAGCGGACTTGGGCGCGGTACTTGCCGGCGAAACCTTGGTGCGAGATCCGTCACGTTTGGTGGACGTGATCGCCGGAAGGATCGGGCCTAGCTCTGTCTTCCGGGTGGTTCCCCTGGAGAGCCACGTACCAGAGCGAGCGGCAACGCGCTCCGACCCCGTTGAGGCAACGGGGAGTTGGCCACGCTGGGAACGCCCCATACGGCTGTTTGCGCGAGCCGAGCCGCTTTTCGGGGTCATGGCACTAATGCCCGACCAACCCCCCAGACGCTTCGAGTGGCGCGGCAAGCCCCACAAGGTTGTGGCTGCTGATGGGCCTGAGCGCATCCATGGCGAATGGTGGCGCCGTGACGCGGAAACGTGGGCCGTTCGGGACTATTACCGCGTCGAGGATGAAGAGGGTGGCCGCTACTGGGTTTTCAGGCGTGGCGACGGCGTTGAAGGCCACACCGGGGATTTGACCTGGTGGATGCACGGCATCTTCGCATGAGCCGGTATGTCGAGCTTCAGGTGCTCACCCACTTCTCGCTGCTGCGCGGCGCGTCCGGCCCTGACGAACTGTTCGCTGCGGCGGCTCTCCAGGGATACCCGGCCATCGGGATCAGCGACATCGGCACCGTCGCCGGTGTTGTGCGAGCCTGGGAAGCGCAGAAGGCCACCGGCGTTCGCTCGATTGCCGGTACGCGGGTTGAGCTGTCCTGCGGCCGTCGCCTGCTGCTCTATCCTACCGATCGTCCAGCTTGGTCGCGCATCACAAGGCTTCTGACCGTCGGCAAGAAGCGGGCAGGAAAGGGCGGCTGCCTCCTCCATTGGAACGAGCTTCAGCCCTGGTCGGAAGGCGTGATTGCGATCCTGCTTCCCCATGAGGCCGACGAGGAGAACCTCGCGGCACTGTCGGACCTTAAGAAGATCTACGGGCGGCGTGGCTATATGGCGTTGTTTCAGCGCCGGCGCCCCAACGACACCGTGCGGATCGATGCGCTAGCGCGGCAGGCCGGCGGGGCAGGCGTCCGCGCTGTGGTTACAGGCGACGTGCTATACCACGCCCCTGAGGCTCGCCTGCTGCAGGATGTGGTGACGGCGGTTCGCGAGAAGTGCACGGTCGATGAACTAGGCTATCGGCGTGAGGTCAACGCCGACCGAGCATTGAAGCCGCCCGAAGAGATGGTGCGGCGGTTCGGCGCCTATCCCGATGCGCTGCAAGCCAGCGTGGACATCGCCCGCCTCTGCACCTTTGACCTTGGCGAGCTCGCCTATCAGTATCCGCACGAGCGGGTGATCGAGGGCCTCAGCGCCCAAGAGGCCTTGGAGCAGCTGGCTTCCGACGCGGTTACCCGCATGTTCGACGGCGGCGAGGTGCCGACGGCCTATTGCAATCAGATCGCCCATGAGCTCAAGCTGATCGCTGAGCTTGGGTATGCGCCGTACTTCCTGACGGTGAACGCAATTGTGCGCGAAGCGCGCCGGCGCGGCATCCTGTGCCAGGGGCGGGGATCGGCCGCCAACTCTTGCGTCTGCTTCGTGCTGGGGATCACCTCGATCGACCCGATCAAGCACGAGCTGCTGTTCGAGCGCTTCGTGTCAGGCGAGCGGCGAGAGCCACCAGACATCGACGTCGATTTCGAACACGAGCGCCGCGAAGAGATCATCCAGTGGATCTACGAGACCTATGGACGTAATCGCTCCGCGCTGACGGCAGTGGTTACCCGCTACCGAGCACGTGGCGCGGTTCGGGATGTCGGCAAGGCTCTTGGCCTGCCGGAGGACCTGACGTCCTCGCTGGCGGGGCTGGTGTGGGGTTGGTCCGCCGAAGGCGTGGGCGAGAAGCAGGTCGAGGAGCTCAACCTCGACATCGCCGATCGTCGTCTTCGCCTGACGCTGGACCTTGCCCGCAAGCTGATCGGCGTGCCCCGCCACATGAGCCAGCACCCGGGGGGCTTTGTCCTCACCCATGATCGCCTTGATGATCTGGTGCCGATCGAGCCTGCAGCGATGGAAGATCGCCAGATCATCGAGTGGGACAAGGATGACATCGATGCGCTGAAGTTCATGAAGGTCGACGTCTTGGGGCTGGGCATGCTCGGCTGCATGAACCGCGCCTTCAACATGCTCGAGCAGGACAAGGGCATCCGCATCGGGCTTGCCGACCTGCAGGACGATGATCCCGCGGTCTACGCCATGATCCAGAAGGCTGACACGCTCGGCACCTTCCAGATCGAAAGCCGCGCGCAGATGTCGATGCTGCCGCGCATGAAGCCGCGGCGCTTCTACGATCTAGTAATCCAGGTTGCCATCGTGCGTCCCGGCCCAATTCAGGGCGACATGGTTCACCCTTATCTGCGCCGGCGCGAGGGGCTGGAAAAGCCCGAGTATCCGCGCCCTGAGCTTAGAGCGGTATTGGAGAAGACGCTGGGCGTGCCGCTCTTCCAGGAGCAGGCGATGAAAGTGGCGATCGTGGGCGCGGGCTTTACGCCGGCAGAGGCCGATCAGCTGCGCCGAGCCATGGCGACGTTCAAGTTCACCGGCGGGGTGTCGCATTTCTCAGAAAAGCTCATCGAAGGCATGGTGGCGCGTCAGTACCCGCGAGAGTTCGCTGAGCGGACCTTCCGCCAGCTCGAAGGTTTCGGCTCCTATGGGTTTCCCGAGAGCCACGCCGCCTCTTTCGCCAAGATCTCCTACGCCTCGTCGTGGATGAAGCATCACCACCCTGACGTGTTCTGTGCCGCGCTGATGAACGCGCAGCCAATGGGCTTCTACGCGCCGGCACAGATCGTGCGTGATGCTCGCGAGCATGGCGTTGATGTTCGGCCTCCTTGTGTGAACGCAAGCCGGTGGGATTGCACGCTTGAGCCAACCGGCGCGCGCTACCTCGCCGTGCGGCTTGGTCTGCGGCAGATCCGCGGTCTCTCCAACGCCGATGGCGCCAAGATCGTCGGCGCACGCAGCACCACGCCGTTCAAATCCGTCGAGGATGTCTGGCGTCGATCAGGGGTGCAGCGCGCCGCGATTGAGAAGCTGGCTGATGGAGACGCCTTCCACGCCTTTGGCGCCGATCGCCGGCAGGGGCTCTGGAAGGTGAGGGGCTTGGGCGAGGCGCCCCTGCCTCTCTTCGCTGCCGCCGACCGCTCGGCCGAGACCTTCAGCGCGGAGGGGATCGAGCCGGGTGTCGCGCTGCGGCCCCTGACAGACGGCCGTGAAGTTATCGAGGACTATCGCTCGCTCCAGCTCTCGCTTCGAGCGCACCCTCTGACGTTCGTGCGAGATGAGCTGACGCGCAGCGGTGTGACCAAGTGCGCCGACCTCGCCAACATTCGGGACGGCCGACGTGTGGAAGTCGCTGGCATCATTCTTGTCCGCCAGAAGCCCGGCTCCGCCAAGGGCGTGCTGTTCATCACCATCGAGGATGAGACAGGGATCGCCAACGGCATCCTGTGGCCCGACCGTTTCGAAGCGCAGCGCCGCACCGTCATGTCCGCCTCAATGATCGGAATGAAGGGGATCGTCCAGAAAGAAGGCGAGGTGATCCACGTCATCTGCGAGAAGATCATCGACCATGGCGCTCTGCTCCACCGCATCGGCGGCATGTCGTTCCCGCATCGAACCGGCAGAGGCGACGCAGGTCAGCATCCAGGATCGCCCGACCAGCGCGACAAGACCTGGAGCCCTGAACCTCGCAACTGCTACTGGCCGCCTCATGCAGACGGCATGGATCCCGAAGAAGTCGTGCGGTTCAAGTCGCATGACTTCCATTGATTCATGGCGAAGCTCCATCGCCATCAGCGCGTCGTGATCGCGCTCTCCGTCCACATCCTTCGCTCAGGCGTTACGCGCTCGGGAGACAGCCGCGTCGACGGCGTTGAGGTCCGGCTCGCCTTGCGCTGCCTGTTGCCGCATTGTCCGGAACGCTGGCCGCTCGAGCTTTACTGGGACGCTGCCCAGCAGGAGAACGAGATCGGTCGGGCTCAAGGCGTCACTGCCGCGTTCAACGGCATTGTCCGGCAGCTGCGGCGCGCTGGATGCTATGAGGAAGTAACGCCGTCATGATCTGGTCGACGGAAGCGATGAGACCAGGTGGCGGTGGCTGATAGCACATACTCCACTCTGACGGAGTGGGCTGAGGATCGCGCGGACATGCTCATCGTCTGCAAATGCGGTCGGACGATCAACGTTCCGTTGGACAAGATCCTCGCACGTTTCCAGTATGCTGAGAACGTCACGCTAGCTGCAGCACCCCTACGCTGCAGCTCGTGCAGGAGGCGCGGTCACGCGACGGTTAAACCGGTGTCTGTGCTTCGCCCTTGGATATAGCACCGAACTGCTCCTCCCGAGATAAATCGCACCGCTACCGCACAATTCTCGAAGTTAACCCGTGATATGAGCTTAGCTAAAACTTAGCTGCTTTCCCGATCCTGCTCTACTCCGGCGATGGACCGCAACCAATCAGGATTTGTAAGGCAGTAGATTTGGCAGGTACGTCTCGGGTGACGACACTTCCCGCTCCGATCGTTCCCGATGATTATTCCCTTGCAGGATAATCGCACCGCCTCCAATACGAACGTTGGGGGTCCGCTGATCGGGCGCGCGAACTCGAGCATGTCAGCGTGCGAAACAGGATCACGCTGATTGTCTGGAGTGGCAATTCGAACGCCGTTGCCAGTCTGCGTTCCCGCGCCAATTCGCATCTCGACCACGTCAAGAATGATGCAGCCGAAGTCGAAAAACGCTGCATCTCAGACAAGTCGTCTTCTCAGTCGCGATCCGCGCTGTCGCTGTCGATTAAGCGAGTTCGACTGGGTAATCGGCTCTCGGACCACCTCAAGGTGACCTCAGCTCCTCGGGCCGGGGGGCCGGCCTTATTCAGGCGTCGGCATTCCCAATGTTCGTGCTGCTGGGACTTTCGCGCGAGCGTTTTGATCCGTCGCGACGCCATGCCTGAAAGCACGTGAATCCTGGTGCACGTTGAATTCCTAATTCGACTAGCATGAGGCACAGCGCCAGGACCCCCGCTGCAAACCTCCATCCGCCCGCCGAAGACACCGCTTGGTTGCGAAGGACTCTGCGGCCGCTAAACGCCACCCCTGTCCGAATCGTAAATAGCCTTCGACGATCAACACCGAGCCGATGACGAACAGCAGCACCGAAAACAGCTTCATGAACCGAAGTGTGCTCACGTCGCTGAAGGCGAAGGTAGCCACGAGGACTGGGGTGAGCACCCCGTATGTCGTGTAGCCAAAGTCGAGCACGCTGCGGATGCGCGACACGCCCGCGTGGCGTATGCTTGGAACCCTGATGATCGGCCGGTAGGAGGGATTACAATTGCGAAGCCGAGTGTCAGCCCGCCAACCGAGCAGCGGCGACAAGCAACAGGGACACATCGGCCAACGGCGGCGGAATCGTGCGTTCATGCTTGGCCGCTCTGGCAATAGTACACCTGGATCGTAAGGTTCCGCGCTTGATACCTTCGGTAGCGATTGCCTCTGTCAGCCTTCGTGGCCGAGACAGCCTCGCCAATCAGCTTCCACCAAATCCCGTTCGGGGGCGGGCAGAAGCACACCGCGACCCTTGGTCTCCAGCGTTTCAGCAAGCCCCTTTACTATCATGAAACTCGCTCATCTTACTGAATCTCCAGATTGCAATGCAAAGTTTCATAGCAACCGGGAGCGCGATGGACGAGGCGACGACCACGACAGATAGTTCATAGGGTCAAGATTTAATCGGCCGGGGAGCGCGCCGCCTGCAAGGCTAGTTGGGCCGGTCATTGTACGCGACGTCGTTGAGGAAGCGCAACAAAGGTGACGATGAACGTCTTAGCGGGAGCAGCAGCAAAAAGGTGCCTAACGAAGTGTTAACCTGGAACTGGTGTGGTGATCTGGAATTGATGCTGCGAATGTACGCAGCGTTTGGAGAGGAACATATCATGTCGGCCATCGGAGGAATCATTGCCGATCCAGACATGCTGGAGTGGGACGAAAGTTCCTACTACGGTTCGTTTCGGATCTTCAACGATACTGAAGAAGGCTACGAGCTTCGATGCGTGGTCTGGTGCAATGATAGCTCCGGGCAGATCATCGGGCATAACTTTGACTACACTCGCGCGAGCACGTGCAGCTGGTGGACGGCTGACGAAGCTGCTTCGCCCGAGGAATGTCTCCGCTCAGTCGCGCCTCGCTCGCGAGAGCAGGCCGCTCGGGCGGTCGAGCGTTTCAGGACAGCAACGTATGAGGGCCTTAAAGACGGCACGATTGCACTTCCTGAACGTCGTGGCCGGCCTGCTCCATTGCATGCCCCGGAGGTTCTGATGCGGAAAAGCCTGCAGCTGCTAACGCTCGCAGCACAATGACAAGCGCCTAGCGCTTGGGCTCATCGAGTTGCATCATCACCTTCATCAGCGCTACACAGCGGTCGAAACTCACTCGATCTGCGTCCACCGAGAGCCGTTTAAGGTGCGCCAACGCTAATCGGGCCATTCCGGCCCATTGGCCGTGCGGTAATTAACGGCATCTGTAAACAGCTCCGCCTCAGGACTGCTTCGAATGCGCTTCTTCGCCATAGAATCCTTTTTCAGGTGCAGGAGCTCAATTAGGCTATCTGCATTGAGCATTGTTGTAAGACTGCTATCCACCTCACTTAAGCGCTTCTATTGCTGAAGCTCGGGGTAAGTAGCTCAAACCGCGTGTCGCCGAGGACCCTGCAGCAAAGGCGTTGCTGCCTTCTAATTCGTAGAGCCGTCATTTCCTGCGCGATCTCTGCGCGCTCACGAGGAGCCGCGGCGTGACGGCAGCGATGATGAACCGCTTATGCGCCTCAATCAGGTCATGTGCTCGCCAGTGGTCTCGCAGGACGAGATCAGGCCTAAATTCATTTGCGCGTTTTAGTCGCCGCGCGGCGCGCCGCGAGGCTCTTGAACAGGATATCAGCTGCTTTGGCACCGCTGCCCTCGATGAGTAGGCTGCTTGGTCGTCCATTTTTTTTCTTTAGCTGATCGCCCGTACAAGCCTTCAACGCTTACTTACGTCTATTCCCCACAAAAGTCAGTAGCTCGCCTGGATCATCTGCCGCTGGAGGACCGTGACCTGGCCAAAGCTCCTGCCAAAGGATGTCAGCCAAGAATCCTCTCGTTGGCAGGTGCCAGGCCGAGGATACACCTCGAAACGGCAACCATTTCGCTCCAACGGGGTTGGCCCGGTTCAAGCAAGGGAGCGAAACATGGCGAAGACACTGGCACAGTTCACCATCACGCCATCTGGAGATGCCGAGTACAGGCTGCATCTCGAAGACGACGAAGGCGAAACTCTGGAATTCACGGCGCAGTATGACCAGCTTGATCTCATCGTCGACGCCATTAATGAGCAGCTCAACAACGATGAGGGGGATGCGCTTGCCGTCGACGCTGACGAAGCGGACGAGAATGAAGTCTGACAATCGCAGCCTTTCGAGGCTTTGAACGCCGCGCGGAGCCAGCAACCGAGCGTGTTTCGCGACGGTCGCTGCGCTCTGCAATCTTCGAAAGACTAGCTGGGTAGATCGCTTGGGGTGTTCAGGAATTCCGGTCTTCATCTTCCCAGCCCTGGCCAGCTGCTCTACCGCCGCCGCCGCCGCTGAGGACCGGCTGTAGTTGATTCGTCAGCTGGGCAAACCGGATGCAATCTGTGCGGAGCATCAAAAGCTCGCGACAGCTTACCTCGAGACAAGAATGTTGGACCGGTTTAAGGCTGTGAGAGGTGAGGCTGACCGGTCGTGCCTCAAGGCACAAGCGCAGCATCCCAGGTCCACAGCCGAAAAGAAATCGGCAGCGGCCTACCAATAGCGCTCCCGAGCTGAGGGCCGGACCTCCGGAAGAGAGCGAACGCCTTGCAACACACTGCAGGGCGGAGCGGTCGACGTACTGAGTCATCAACGCTCGATTGGTTCGAATATCGATCAGATCTGCAAGGCCGTGCGGGCGAAGGTCAGCAGATGGTTGGGCTGCCTACCAAGCTGATTGACTGGCGTCACGAACTCGAAGCTCGCAGGCCGGAACGCAACATTGCTAGAGCGTACAAAATCGGTGCCTCCGCAGATCTGTTCGAACACTGAGTGGCGGAGCTTGCATCGCGCCGTGTTGCCGCCAAAGGTTTTGCCCGAACGTGCTTGTGATAGCGGTGGGGCAGCACCCAAGCTTATGGATCGAACGGTCGCCCGTCGAGCAAGTTCGCCACGGCACTTGGCACTTGCTACGTGGCAGTCAAGGGGCGGCCGACGCGAAACACATGCAGCATACCGTTCAAGAACCGCCGGTTGTCGTGCGATGGCCGAGCCTTGCGGCCGCGCTCCGACGGCAGCAGCACCCCGATGATCGACCATTCCTCGTCCGACAGATTACCTCGATCCAAGCCCGCTTCCAAAAGCAAGTCTTGAATCAGAGATCAGCCTGATTGGGAGTCCACTATGTCAACAGGGCCTAAGCTCAACTCAGACCTGCGCCACGGGGATGTGTCACGTCCCTTCATAGGGGTCGCCATAGGGACACAAGCATATGCTGCTTGTGGTGAGAACCAAACCCACGACCTCGGCCTTATCAAGAATTAAGCCAACGCCCGCTGTCCGAGGGTTCGGCTTCAGCTGCTACGACCAGTAACGGGGCGCGTAGCTGCCAGTTATGAGCTTCATGAACAAGCGTCCGCTTACCTCGCTTCAGCACCCGTGAGCGGACGGGCCGTTTTCCACGCGACCCCGACGTCTGACCTGCAGAGCCCTAACCTGAATGGACGGTAGCTAACGAGAAGCAGGGAGGGGCAGCTACTTGCGCCTAGCTGCCGACGCGGACCGGGATGCGGTCGTAAAGTGCTTGCACGTCGGATATCGCAGGGTCGTTTAATCAAAGACAGCGCTCGATTCGTCGCAGCATGCTCGGCAAGTTTTGCTTCACGCAGTCGACGGCGACGTTAGGTAGCGTCGCAATGACGATCAGCACGTTCACGCCACCATCGCAGCAACTCCTGTCGGTTGCTCTCAAGGGTTCCCTAGGTTTCGTTCCCTTCGTACTCGCGTCTGCGATCCCTGCCGAGGTCACGCCTTCGCACTTCCTGGCTTTGTCGAGGGCGCCGGTGGAAAGGGGAACTGGAACATCGCTCCTACGTTCGGAGCCCCCCGCGAGGCTGCTTAACGCCATTCAGGCACTGGGCGGGAGCTTCAATGGGCAGATAGCCATATCAGTTCGCGACGTCGACGAAGGCTGGGTAATCGCCTGGAATGGTGACAAGGCGCACCCGCAGCAAAGCGTCAGCAAACTTTGGGTCGCTATAGCGGTGATGAGAGACGTGGACTCGGGACGCCTTTCGCTAAGCGATGGAGTGACCCTCCGCCGGACCGACCTGACGGTGTTTCATCAGCCGATCCGCGCGCTGATAGGCAAGAATGGCTACAAGACGACGATCAACGAGCTGCTTCGCTGCGCGATGACGCAGAGCGACAACACCTGCAATGACTTCCTGCTCCGCAAGGTGGGCGGTCCAAGTGCTATACGGCGCATGCTCGCCAGCAAGGGCATCAATGGCGTTAGGTTCGGACCTGGAGAGCGCGAGCTCCAGGCACGTACCGCTGGTTTGAAGTGGCGGCCTGAATGGGCAGGCGGAGGCGGGTTTCTCAGGGCTAGAGCGGCGATGACCTACCAGGCACGCAATAAGGCTATGCGACGGTACCTTGCGAACCCGGACGACGGAGCCTCAGCGAACGGGGTGACCCTGGGGATCTCGCTGCTCGCGCGAGGAAAGCTACTGTCTGCTTCCTCTACGCGCTCTTTGCTGACGCTGATGAGGGCCAGCAAGACTGGCGCGCTTCGCCTGAAGTCGGGACTGCGGACAGGCTGGACGATCGCGCACAAGACTGGAACAGGGCAGGAACTCGGCAACCTAGCCACCGGCTACAACGACGTTGCTCTACTCGTAGCACCCGACGGCCACCGCTATGCAGTGGCGGCAATGATCGCCAGCACGCGTGAGCCGATCCCGGCGCGTATGCGAGTGATGGGCGACATCACAAGGGCAGTTGTGCGTTTCACCGGGTAACCTGCGCTTGCGTGGTCAGCCAGCGCAGCATGCACGCATGGGGAGACTTCTGGCGAGGTCTTAGCGGAGCGGGGCGGTAGACCAACGCGCCAGCGTGATTGCGCCGGCTCGCGCTGCGCAATGGGTCGTCGAAGTGCCTGCAGGTCAGGTAAGCAATCGGCAGGAACCTAGAAGCGCGAAAGCCGCTCTAGAAGCGCGACCACAGGGCGCTCAGCTGCCTCGCCTAAAACTCAGTTCAGAGCCTTCTACGCCGCCTGAGAAGGTGCTCCAGAATCAGAACGCCTCCAGCACCGGTGGAATAGGCTAGGAAGTCCCGGGGATCGAAGCCGGTGCCCAGCACTGCCCTGGCCACAGGATTTCGTCCAAGACCGATTACCTCAACGAAACGGTACAACTGTAAGACCTCAATGACGAAGGCCGTGGCGAGAGCGTAGAGCACTGCAGGGATCAAAGCCAAACGCGTCGCGCCGCGGATGACTAGGTACACCAGCACGACGGCCAAGCTGTCACCAGCGTATGGGCGTATAATCGAGTCATCGAGAATGAGGGCGATCGCAGCCTCAATGATCAGGAGCAGCGCGGCACCGAGCACATATCCGGGCCGTTGCCGAGAAACCGGTAGCTGCAGCTCCTCAGCGCGTTCGGAGATTGGCGGAGGCGCATAAGGCTGCGGATGCGGGTTAGGCATAGTCGAGACCTACCAGCACCACATGCAGTTTAGATGCAGGACCTGCCTTCCTTCGCGCGATGGCGCAAATGCGCAACCTGAACATGGGGTAATTGCGGGAGCGAGTCCCAGGTTGCGGAGCTGCCGCAGTCGAGCCTTGATGGCTCCTTCGGTGACGCCGGCAAGCTCGGCAAGCGTGTAGTTGCTCGGCCATGCGAGAGGTCGCGCGTCGCCTTTGTAGTCGCCCGGACGAGTGAAGCTGATGAGGTGCTTCAACGTTTCAAGCGCGCAGGCACTGAGGCCAACGGCGGTCTTGGCTCCGTCGAGCACACGGTAGAGATCATTCCGATCAATGTCGCCCGCCTCCGGCAGGCGCAACGCAAGTTCGCGCTCGATATGTCGCGCCAGCGCCGAGATTGGGCGGGCCCCGGTTCGCCCCGTGAAGGCGTTCTGGGTATAGGTCATCCTTCGACACTCCATTTTCGGAGGCCGTCACCAGGCATAAGGAAGGCGTGGCGCGAGGCGCGCGATCTTGAACGGGGCTGGGGATGGTGCTACCTAAGACTACGTTCGACGTAGGCCTCACGCTTGCCGGCGTGTGGTAGCGGTTCTCCGCAGGGTGCCCGGCCTCGTGCCGGGCATTCTTTTATGTGGTCACCGCACGCTCCCTGTTCGGCATCGATTCTCATCGAACCCGCCGTGGAACCAGAAACATGGAAGGGGGAGGTTCGGGCAAGGCGGCTGACTCGTGCTTTACCGAACGAAAGGCCCCTTAATTTTCGTGCTTTACCGCACGAAACCAGAGAAGGGCGCGGCGCAGCGGGTCAAGCCAGCCAAAGGCCCAGTTGTTCAGACCCCTTCTGCAGATCAAGCCAGTTGTCTGCATCTTCAAGCCGTGGCGACATAGTCACGATTAACCACTGACGGTCGTCGGGGTCAGGCCAGCGACGGATATTGCCGAGCGCCTCGATATTCTCGATGGGGCGCAAGGCAGTTGTCGTTAATCCGGCACTCAGACCACGCCGCTGGGAGACCGCAAGAGCCCGCTGTTCGCGCGTGGCGCCATACAATTCGACGATCATGTCCCAGCTGGGATCATATAATCGAACTCCCGAGAACCTCGCCGCGCGTCGTCGTCGACCCGCCAACACCTCCTTCGCGGTGACGAGCGACGATCCTCGTCCCCCTGATCCGGGACGCAAGCGCGCCGACGACGCCGGGCTGCCAACCGACGCTCGCCCGAACGAACAGCGTCTGGCTGTTCGCTTCGATCTCCATGACCTTGGCGAGGTCGGTGCCGAGCGCATCGCCGAACAACCGACAAGCCTCCATCAGCACGGCATCAAGGTCGTCGCTCTGCTGGCCAAAGTCACCGAAATCGGCGAGAAGCCGCTGTCGCCGCACCATTTGCTTAAGATCAGCCATGTTGTCCGCCCCACAGTTAAGCTCACCGATAGCCGCTGTAGCCGCCCGGGACACGAGGCGTTAGACAATTGGCGGTTAGCAATGTCCCCGCGCTCGAGTCCGGACGGTTTCAGTCGGATCGAAATACGGACGGCAACTGAACGGTATTAGGAAAGACGTGTAAACACGGAACGTCCTGATTGCTCAGGCGCTTCCTGTCAGAGCGTGTGACGGACGACTGCTTTGTCACAACACAGGCGACCATGCGTCAAGACATGGTAGCAGCCGTACGAGCTGCCGAATTCCCCATCTGACAGGAACCACAGCATGCGCAAAGACGACACATCGGCATCACGTCGGCAAGTAATGGGCGCTATGGCTCTCGGCGTGGCTGGAAGTGCCGCGACCGCACAAGCGGCATCGGGTTCGGGTCAAGCGGCAGGAGCCGTTACATCTGCTACGAAGCGCAATCCGGTAAACAAATATCCCAAGCCGCCCTTTCCGCGTCAGCCGCAGTCAGCCCCTGGTCTTGCCAGCGAGATGACGCCGCGCCCGGACCATGGCGAGAAGAGCTATCGCGGCTCGGGACGACTTGCTGGTCGGAAGGCGCTGATCACCGGCGGCGACAGCGGCATTGGACGTGCCGCAGCCATTGCTTACGCTCGTGAAGGTGCAGATGTCGCGATCGGCTATCTCCCTGTAGAAGAATCGGACGCGCGCGAGGTAATTGCCCTGATCCGTGCAGAAGGTCGCAAGGCGGTTGCGGTTCCTGGCGACATTCGGACCGAGGCCTTTTGCCAGGAAATGGTGAGAAAGGCTGTTCGTGAACTCGGGGGCCTGGACATCCTCGTCAATAATGCGGGCCAACAGAAATCGGTCGACGCGCTTGCAGACGTCACTTCGGAGCAGTTCGACTCCACGTTCAAGACCAACGTCTACGCACCATTCTGGATCACCAAGGCGGCACTGCCGCACCTGAGCGAAGGGTCGGCAATCATCATCACGGCGTCAGTGCAGGCGTACGATCCCGGTGCTTCGCTGTTCGACTACGCGCAGACGAAGGCAGCGAATGTCGCTTTCGCGAAATCCTTGGCAAAGCAGCTTGGCCCTAAAGGGATACGGGTGAATGCGGTTGCCCCAGGACCGTTCTGGACGCCGCTTCAGCCGAGCGGCGGCCAGCCCCAGGATAAACTGACCCAGTTCGGCGGAGATACGCCTTTAGGTCGACCGGGCCAGCCCGCGGAGATCGCGCCCCTGTACGTCACACTTGCGTCTGCGGAGACGAGTTACTCGAGTGGGCAGGTCTTCGGTGCGTCAGGTGGCACCGGAACGGATTGAACGCCCCCAAACGGGGCGGTGATTTGCAATTGTAAGACAGCGGACACCTCGCCCCGCGCCGGAATTGGCGTTGCAAATGTTCTGATTTCCGAGCGTGCGTATGTCGCCGTTTGCGCGACACCAGGGTGAACGGATGACAGCTATCGGGCAAGGTGCTTTGCGGCATTGTCGGCTGAAGCTGGGTGCAAGGGCCGAAACAACGTTCCCGAAGGGAAGGCCGATCGAGACAGCAGGGGGGTAAGGCACGCGGCGTCCAGTTCGGCCGTCCGTCCAAGCTTACAGCCGACCAGATCGCACTGGACGAGCGATTGGTCGGCGAAGGGACATCAGTTCGGGAGGCGGCAAAGCTGCTGAAGTGCCATCACGCGACTCTCTATCGGGCACTTGCTGCGCGAGCGACCTAGAGGGCAAAGGCTGGTGCAGACGTCTACGCGGGCGCGGCTTGTTCAGCGCCGCGCTCGCTTCCTGCTCGGTCTGATGCTCAATCGGGGAATGAGGGCCCCTAGTTCTTGGGAACCTTCTCCTTGCCCTTTCCGGGGTTGGAGGTGTTCACCAGTTCGGGCGAGCGCTGCGCAGAAAGCCGCTCCTCCTGCGCGTCGGTATCGATCCGCCTAGTACGCGTGAACGGCTGCAGCACCTGCCGTTCGCCGGTCTCGAGCGCGCGAACGATAGCCTCTAGCACCCGAACGTCAGCATAGCCTTCTTCAGCGTCGGGCTCAGGATCGCGGTCGTTGAGAATGCAATCGGAGAAGTATTTCATCTCACCGCCAAAATGGTCGGTGTTCTTGAAGCTCTCGTGACTCTGCTTGTCGCCGAGCGTAATGAACTGCTCCAGCGGCTTGCCATACATGAAGCCAGGATTGACCTCGACGCTGCCTTCCGTGCCGATTACCGTGTAGGTGTCGAGCGTGTTCCCATAGTAGGACAGCACGAACTGAGCGAGGCGATTGCCGGGAAAGCGCAACGTGACCGCCACCGTATCGTCGAAGTCACCAAGACCTGCTTCAGGATGGCGGGTGCCCACAGCCGAAACGACTTCGGTTGGCTCGTCGTTGAGAATGTAACGAGCGGCATTCAGCGGATACGGCCCCATGTCGAAAATTGGACCGGCCAGCACGCCGTTCTTTGCGCGGTGGTTCTCAGGATCGACCATCTGGGCAAACGTGGAGTTGAACGCGATCAGCTCGCCGAGCTTGCCCGAGCGGACGAGTTCGATCGTGGCCAGCGTCGCCGGCTCGAAATGGAGACGGTACGCCACCATCAACCTGGCACTGGACGCCTTCTCCGCCTCCATGATCGCGCGGCACTTCTCGCTCGAAATTTCCAGCGGCTTTTCGACGAGCACATGGATACCGGCCTCCAGCGCGGGGATGGCGAACTCGGCATGCCGCCAGTTCGGCGTGGCGAGATAGATCGCGTCAATCTTGCCCGAGCTGAGAAGCTCACCGAACTGCTCATAGCCGTAGCAGTCGGTGATGCCATATTGCTCGCCGACGCCGAGTGCCTTCTCGGGATCGCCGGTGACAAGCGCGGCGATCTCGGAATTACCGGTGTGCCTGACGCCAGGCAGCATCGCTTCCTGCGTGATGTCGCCCAACGCGACGAATGCGTAGCGGACCTTGCGATCGGACCCGAGCCCGAGGGTGGAAGCGATGCTCATGATGACCTCACGTCTGGAATGATGCGCTGGAAAGCGCGGATCAGCCGGCGAGTGGTGACTTGTCGTAATCCTGCAGCAGCGCCGCGACGTCGTCGTACAGCGCAATGGCGCCCGCCTGCTGCAACGCCTCGTCCGGGAACTTGCCGGAACGCAGCCCGATGGTGGCAATGCCGCACTTCTTCGCTGCCTCGATATCGTAAGGCGTGTCGCCCACCACGATCACTTCGTGCGCGGAGAGCGGCGCAATCTTCTTGAGCGCGGTCGCGAAGATGTCGGGTGCCGGCTTGGTGTTCTCGACGTCGTCGGCGCTGGTCGTCTCCAAAACGATGTCGCGGGCATCGAGCAGATCGAGATAGTGGTCGAGCTCCGCCTTCGATGCCGAAGAGGCGAGCACCACCTGCTGCCCGGCTTGCTGCACCCGCTGAAGAAGTTCGCGCGCCATCGGAAACGGCTTCACCTGACCCAAGAACTTCGACTTGAACGCTTCGCCATGCGCCTCGCCGAGCTTCTCCAAGGCTTCCTCGTCCGTGCCCGGCAGCAGGGTGGGCACGAGCATGTCCGTGCCTTTGCCGATCTGGTCGTGGATGACCTGCCGGTCGAACTGGGCGCCGACCCCTGCGAACGCCTCCTTCCAGGCCGTGACGTGGTAATCGTTGCTGTCGACGAGCGTGCCGTCGATGTCGAACAGGACAGCCTTGATAGCCATGAAAGATGCCTTTCGGGGAAGGATAACGTATCGCTGGACGCGGCCCATGCAGGTGGGCACCGTTGCCGCAGCCAACGAGCGCGCGACGATCGCTAGAGTTCCGCGGCTCGACCCTGATCGACCGCGTCGATCCGCACGGTGACGACGCGCAGACCTGAGTGGCTGACGGCGAATGTGGCACCGGCGAGGTCCATCTGCGACAGCGTCCAGCCACCGAAGATGTCGCCGCTTGCGTTGGCGTCGCGCGGCATCGCGACCGTGCGCAGATGGGCACCCCCGGGCGTCTGCGGAAACGTGTCGGCCATCATAGCTCTCCCGAAAGGGTTTAAGGCGGTTCAACGATCATTGGTCAGGAAAGTCGCCCTCGCACTGGGAAGCGATCTTCACCCACTGATCCACATCAAGCTTCTGAGATCTGTTGACTTCTGCGGAACGGCGGCGACAGCCGCCCGTTAGACTGGACCAGTGCAACAGCCCGACAGAATGTCTGGCGTCTGTGCGGGACCGCGCATCGCTCACCCCGAGGAAAACTCATCATGCCATCATCTTCCCGAGTGGCGATCATCGGTGCCGGCAATGTCGGCGCCACTGCCGCTTACGCACTCATGCTGCGTGGCCTGTTCGCCGAAATCGTGATCATCGACAGGGATGCCGATCGGGCTGCTGCGGAGGCGACCGACATCGCCGACGCCAATGCCGTCGCGCGGCCGGCCCGGATCTGGGCGGGCGACTATTCTGACGTCAAGGATGCCGACGTCCTCGTCCTCACCGCCGGTGCTGCCACCCATGGCGACGAGACCCGCACATCCATCGCTGCCAAGAGCGCCGCGATCGTACGGGGCTGCGTGCAGGAAGCGATGGGTGCGGGCTTCGACGGCGTTCTCGTCGTCTCATCCAACCCGGTCGACGCCATGGTGCAGGTGGCGCAGGCGACCTCGGGGCTTCCGCCGGAGCGCGTGATCGGCACCGGCACCCTCCTCGACAGCAATCGCTTCAGAAAGCGTGTCGCGGATCAGCTTTCCGTTGCGCCAGGAGCAGTTGAAGCACTGGTGCTGGGTGAGCATGGCGACAGCGAGGTCGTGGCGTATTCCACCGTGCGGATCGGGGGCGTCGCTCTCGACGCGTTTCTGGGTGAGCAGGCGTTCAACCGGCTTGAAATCGCCCACGACGTGATGCGCGCCGGCTACACGATCAATCACGGCAAGGGCTATACGTCGTTCGGCGTTGCAAGTGCCATTGTGCGCATCTGTGAGGCGATCCATCGCGATGAGCGTGTGGTGCTGCCGGTCGCGACACGCCTCAGCGGTCAGTTCGGGATCGACGACCTTTATCTGAGCTTGCCATGCCTCATCGGCGCAGCCGGGGTTCTACGTGTGCTGATCCCCGACCTTTCGGCTGACGAGCGTGCCGCTCTCCTGGCGTCGGCAGACGCTTTGCGGGAGACGCTGGCGGATCTTGAATGACACCGTCGTGCCGTACCTAACGTACGGCCTAACCGCCTCGGAGTGGTAGACGATGTACCCTTGCGATCCTGCGCGTAAAGGCGCCTCACACTTCAGCGAGGGAGCGGTCTCGAGCGAACGCTCGGTGGAGTACGCCTTGACGCGCGATCCACCCATAGACGCCTCGTTTCCCGCCGAGACGCTTGCCCAGGCGATCCCCAGCGGTGGGGTCAATCTCAACGCCCTTCTTTACACCGCAGCGGGCGCAGGACGTCATCCGACTGTCCTGCTGTTGCATGGTCTTCCGGGCAATGAGCAGAATGTTGATCTGGCCCAGTCGATGCGGCGGGCCGGCTGGAACGTGCTGACGTGTCACTATCGTGGTTCTTGGGGCAGCCCGGGCGCATTCTCGTTCGCTCACTGCATCGAGGACGCCGAAGCAACATTCGACTGGCTGCGCCGCGAAGGGGCAATAGCCGGGTCGCGGATCGATCCGGAAGCGTTGGTTGTGATCGGCCACAGCATGGGTGGCTTCATCGCAGGCCATGTCGCCGCCCGTTACCGAAGCATAAGAGCAGCGGCACTCATTTCCGCAGCCGACCTCGGGAGCGCTTTCGGAGACCTGCCGAACAATCGCGCGGTTGCCGTAATGGATGATAATGTCGGCACCAGCATGGGACTCCACATCCTGTCGGGCACATCCCCTCAGGCGCTCGCTGCGGAAGTAGCGTCGAACGCGGACCGGTGGCGACTACCCAACTTCGCGGGTGACCTTGCAGGCCGCCCCTTGCTGCTATGCACCTCGGACGATGGATTCACGTCGGGCAGCGATGCGTTGGTCAGCGCTATCGGCGCGGCCGGGAAGGTGTCTCAGGCACATTTCACGACAGACCATAGCTACTCGGATCACAGGATTTCCCTGCAGCGCGAAGTGCTGCGGTGGCTGCGGGAGATCCAAAATTATCTCTGCGTTTGAATGCTGAGTACCCCCGTTCAGGACTCGAACCGTCATTGGATCGTTTCCTTCGTTCAACTCGAAAGGTCTTCCCGAAATGCAGTTTTCAGGAAAGGTCGCGCTCGTGACCGGTGGCGGCTCCGGCATTGGCAAGGCAACCGCGCAACGCCTCGCGGCCGAGGGGTGCGCCGTGGGCGTGCTTACCCATGACCGGGATGAGGCGGAGACTGCAGTGAACGAAATAGCCGCGGCAGGTGGCCAGGCACTGGCCCTGGTGGCAGACGTATCGAGCGAAGATCAGATGAAAGGCGCCGTAGCCGATCTGGTGCGCGAATACGACCGGCTCGACTATCTGTTCGTCAATGCCGGCATCAATGGCGTCTGGGCGCCCATCGATGAGATCGAGCCGGATGAATGGGATCGCACCATCAACACCAATCTACGCGGCACGTACCTCACGCTTCACTACGGTGTCCCACACCTCAAGCGTGCAGGCGGCGGCGCTGTGGTGATCACCGCTTCGGTGAACGGAACCCGGATCTTCTCCAATCCCGGGGCGACGGCATATAGCGCCACCAAGGCAGCGCAGGTTGCTATGACCCAGATGCTGGCGCTCGAACTGGCCAAGTTCAAGATTCGCGTGAACGTGGTCTGCCCGGGTAAGATCGAGACCGGCATCGAAGAAAGCACCACGCACCGCGACGAAGCGGTCGCCGGAGAGCCGGTGGAGTATCCGGAAGGCAAGGTGCCTTTGACCAGAGGTGAAGCGGGCACGGCGGACGTAGTGGCCGACCTGGTGCTGTTCCTGCTCTCGGATCGCGCCAAGCACATCACCGGGACCCCGGTCTGGATCGATGGCGCAGAATCGCTGCTTGTCGGGTAGCCGCCGAGCATGGCGTACCACGGCACCCAGCGACTGAATGGTAGGAGCGCGGCTACGGCGTTTAGGAAGGCCACGCTGGAGGCTCGCCAGCGCTGTATGGCGCAGTTAGGTGACACGCCATGAACTCTACCGCCAACGAACCTGAGATCGTCGTCGGATCGCGCGAACAACTCCTGCACCTGTTGGCCGAAGCCGCCGAGGTCGAGCACACGCTGATGTGCAGCTACCTTTATGCCGCGTTCAGCCTCAGGCGCCGCGGGGAGCCTGGTGTCTCGGAGGAGCACGGCGAAGCGCTTGAGCGGTGGCGAGCGGCCATCATCGACGTCGCTGTCGAGGAGATGGGGCACCTCGTCATCGTGGCCAACCTGACGGTTGCGGTTGGCGGCCGCCCCCATTTCGGGCGACCTGCCTTCCCTGTCTCCCCCGGCTATTTTCCCTCAGGCGTCTCCGTGCGATTGACTGGGTTCAGCCCCGAGACGCTCGACCACTTCATCTTTCTGGAACGGCCGCAAGGGGTGGAGGACGAGGACGGGGCTTCGTTCGCGCAAGAAGATTATGTGCGCGAACAAGCCACGCCGGGTCTCATGCCCAGCGCGCAGGACTATGCCACCATCGGCCACTTGTACGATGCGATCCGGGTAAACCTCGAGGCGCTCGAGCAAGAGATCGGGCAAGACGCTCTGTTCCTCGGTGACCCCGGAAGCCAGGTCGGGCCTGAGGTGATCGATCTCGAGGGCGTGCAGCCTATCACCAGCCTGGCCGATGCGAACCTCGCCATCGACGTCGTTGTCGAGCAGGGCGAGGGCTCGTCGGTCGATCGCGACGATTCCCACTACCACAGCTTCGTGTCGATCCGTGACGAATACAGCCGGCTGACCCAGGCTGATCCGGCCTTCGTGGCCGCTTGGCCCGTTGCGGACAGCCCGGTCCTGCGCCAGCCCGCCGAGCCGGAAGGCCGGGTGTTCATAAGCCACCCGGACGCGGCACGGCTGCTCGACTTCGCCTGCGCTACCTATGGTCTGCTGCTACGGTGCCTCGTTCAAAGCTTCGGACGTGAAGGGCGGGAACGGGAGGCTGAGCAGAAGGCGCTCATGTCCGCAGCAATCGACCTGATGCACGCATTGGGGGACGCATCGACCCGGCTGGCCCGATTGCCGGCAGCGGCGGCTAGTGCCGACGTTCATGCGGGGATGAGCTTTACAATGCTGCGCGGCGTGGAACCGCTGCTGGGCGGTGCCATTGAACGAGCGCTTCTTAATGAACGGTCGTCGGCGTTAGTCGGAGCCAATGCCCTGATCGGCGATCATGCAAAAGCCGCGATCGCGCGCGCCGCCGCGACGCTATCCTGCTTCTAGGGGCGGAATGTCGGGCTGTAGCAGCTACAGGGTCAAGCCGGCTTCTCAGCCTCGTCGCAGAAATGCTGACTTTCGAACGTCGCGTATGGCGCGCCTTTTGCGACAGCGGAGCGGCAGTCGCGGCTGGATGGAAGTCGCAGGCGACGCGCCGTCCGCATGCAGTTGACGGCGCAATCCGACGCTCCGGAGCGGCGGGTAGGCCCGAGAGCATCTAAAGATACGTGGATTCCATCAGGGACGCGGAACGGCAGAGCGATCTTTGATCAGCTCTCGGCTGCCTCGTTCGCCCTAAAGCGGTCGGCGATCGCCGCGTTGAGCTGCTTCTTGATAGAGGAGCCGGCCAGATGCTGCTCAATTCCGTGATACCCTTCGGTCTTAAGGGTGCGGCGGATCTCTTCGAGGTTTCGGCAGCTGCTCTGTCGAGCGAGCTCTAGTGCGCGCTCAAGGGTGCTTTTGTCGTTCATCGCGTTTTGATAACTCCTGCCAGGAGAACTCGCTAGGCTGTAGATCGGCTTCCCCGATCGAGACCTGATATCACGCGTACGGGGTGTTTACGTGAGACGAGATTTAGCACGACAGCAGGAGCTTATGACGCTTGCCCAGCAATGCCGAGCCATGAGCGCTACCGTGGGCCCAGGTCCCGCTAGAGAACAGTTGTTGAACATGGCTGAAGACTATGAGGCCGTGTTGGCATACCGGCTTGGAATGCACGCGAGCGGCTGACACTCAGGTTTCGGCCACCGACGCTGGTGATCAGTGGGCGCCCTTTCAGGTCGGCGTTCCGGTAGATCGTACGGTGTTGGCTGGCTACGGGATCTAGATTGGGCGGGTCCTTGCCTTCACGCCTGTACCTGTCAAGCAACGCTGCTCGATCGCGCCTCTGCGGTACGTAGCCAACTCATTGAGACTCTTGGGAACAGCACGCGCACTGAGCGGTTCACCGCGCAGCCTAACCAGAGGAGCGGCACCCCCATGTTCATGCACAACAAGCGCCTTCAGTACACTGTCCGGGTTTCTGAACCGAACCCGCGTCTCGCGACGCTGATGATGGAACAGTTCGGCGGCGCCGATGGCGAGCTGGCCGCTGCGATGCGCTACTTCACGCAAGGCCTCGCCGAGGAAGACCCCGGCCGCAAGGACCTCCTGCTTGACATCGCCACCGAGGAGTTGAGCCATCTAGAGGTGATCGGCTCGATCATCACCATGCTCAATAAGGGTGTGAAGGCGCAGCTCTCCGAAGGGCAGATGAACGAAGCCGAGCTTTACCAAATGGTCGGCGCGACCGGCACGAGCGCCAAGGAGTCGATCCTGTTTGGTGGTGGCCCGGCACTGTGTGACTCGGCTGGTGTTCCCTGGACCGCAGCCTATGTCGACTCTCGTGGCGAGCCAACGGTGGATCTCCGCTCTAACATCGCCGCTGAAGCGCGTGCGAAGATCGTGTACGAGCGGCTGATCAACATCACCGACGATGCCGGCATCAAGGACGCGCTCGGCTTCCTGATGACCCGCGAGGTCGCGCACCAGAAGTCGTTCGAGAAGGCGCTGTACTCGATCGAGAACAACTTCCCGTCCGGCAAGCTGCCCGGCGTGGAGAAGTACGCCAGCGTCTATGTGAACGCGTCGCAGGGTGAGGGCGACATGACCGGGCCATGGAACTCGGGCGATCAGTGGGAGCGGATCGACGATCTGACCCAGACCATGCCCATCGATGGCGGCGACGGCACCGCGATGGTGACGCTTTCGAGCAAGGACGCAAAGGTCGCCAAGCAGATGGCGGCCCGCCTGGTGTCAGATCCGACCCTTGATCCGACGACAGGCGCCGATCTGGGTGCAGGCCCAGGCGCCGGTCGAACCAAGACCGGCGACATGGGCGGTGCTGCCGATATCGAGGAAGCACCGGTTGAGGCCGACGCCACGGCCAAAAAGACGGTCGCAAAGAAGGCGTCCAAGACGAAGTGAGACATGGGCCGGTGGCTTCAAGTGAAGCTGCCGGCCTCCTGTTAAGATGCGTTTTTCACGCAAATGCTCCGTAATCTTCGAGCACACGGCCGGGCTTAGGACGCTCCAGTCTCCACAAAGAGGCGGACAACGTCAGGGTCCAACGCCTTGGGAAGCTTCGTTATGCTGTCCAGGCAGACCCAAGTGCTCTCTATATCTACGAGACGCGTTTCCCCGTTGCTCACTGTCGTGACAAACAGGGCGCGCACTCCCTTAAGCTTCTTGATCTGAGTGCGCGCTACGAGAGCATCGCTGGCGTGGCCTGCTGCTTGGTGCGAAATGACGTGCTTGACTGCAATCCAAAGCGTCGAGGCCTGCGCCGCCTCGGACGCGAACCGCTCCCAATGCTTGATCACGACAGCTTGCACCCATTTCAGATATGCAGCGGTTTCGATGTAGCCGATCGCGTTCAGGTCTTGCGCAACAAGCTCGATCGGCATCTCGGTCATTTTCGCCACGCTGTGCATCGCGGTCGGACAATGCATGAGTAAGCATTCAGATCATTTCGACGCTCATGCTCGGATGCGATTGGACCGCAGACCCCAGTGATCATGCGGGTCGGGTAACGGCAAGAGCCCGGCTTCCAACGAGCCGTACTCCACTTTGGTTGAAAGACACGCGGGCTGGCGAGCGGGAGGCCGGGCTGATACGTCGACAGCGACAACGGATAGGATTCAGATGCTTAGCTTCCTTGTGAATGGCGGCGGAATGGGAGCAGCCATTCGCGCTTACGACTGGACGCAAACTGCTTTGGGTTCACCATCCGACTGGCCGACCCCGCTCAAGACCCTGATCAGCGTCGTGCTAGGTTCGAACCAGCCAATGTTCGTCGCCTGGGGCGTCGAGCAGACGCTGCTCTACAACGACGCCTATGCGACGATATTGGCCAACAAGCATTCCAATGCGCTTGGTCGTCCCTTCATGCAGGTGTGGTCGGAGATCGAGGCTGACCTGATCCCGATCGTCGAGCAGGCATATGCAGGCCTGCCCGTCCATATGGATGATATCACCCTCATGATGAACCGCCGCGGCTATGTGGAGGAGACGCACTTTGCCTTCTCCTACACGCCGGCCAGGGGCAAGGATGGTATAGTGCAAGGTCTGTTTTGCGCATGCACCGAAATCACGGAACAGGTGCTCGCAGAGCGACTCCGCGCCGCCGATACCGAACGTCAGCGCCGCTTGTTCGAGCAAGCTCCAGGATTCATCACCATTCTTCGCGGCCCAGAGCACGTGTTCGAATTCGCCAACGCGACATTCCGACGCCTGTTTGGAGAGCGTGAGTTCGTCGGCAAAACTGTGCGTGAGGCTTTTCCCGAGTTGGCGGGCCAAGGCTTCTACGAACTGCTAGACCGAGTGTACCAAAGCGGTGAGCGCTTCGTCGCCGACCACGTCCCGATCCTTCTTTACCCCTCCGGATCACAACCGGTCGAGAGAGTCCTCGATTTCATCTACGAGCCGGTAGTCGACGAAACCGGCACTGTGACGGGCATCTTTGTCGAAGGGCACGATGCGACCGATGCTCACCGTGCGGCAACCGAGCTTCGCGAAAGCGAGGAGCGAAATCGGCGGATCGTGGAGGGTGTGAAGGACCACTCCATCTTCACGGTCGACGATAGGAACAGGGTACTGGACTGGACCCCCGGGGCGGAGGCTGTGTTCGGTTGGTCGGCGGAGGAGATCCAGGGCAGGTCGGCTGACATTCTGTTCACGCCTGAAGATCGAGAAGCGGGCGTACCAGCAGAGGAACTAGCAACTGCGCGCCAAAAGGGTGCGCGAATGACGAGCGCTGGCACCTGCGCCGCGACCGGAGCCGCTTCTTCGCGAACGGGTCCGTTCGCCCCCTCCACGACGCCCAAGGTGCAATTGCCGGATTCATCAAGATTGCCCGTGACGAGACAGAGCGCAGGGCTGTCGAGGCGGCACTCCGTGACGCCGAACAGCGCTTCCGATTGGCCGCTAAGGCCACAAACGACGCGATATGGGACTGGGACCTCACCGCAGACTACGTTCAATGGAATGAAGCGGTAAGGGTGCTGTTCGGTTACGACGAGCAGCAAATCGAGCCGACCGGCACTTGGTGGCTCGAGAACATTCATCCGGAGGACCGTTCAGCGGTCGATAGGGCCATTCACGCGGTCATCGAAAGCGATGGCGAGCACTGGGCAGCCGAGTATCGGTTTCGGCGCGAGGATGGCAAGTACGCTGATGTGTTCGACCGCGGGCACGTGTTCCGCGACGCGCAGGGCAAGGCCGTCAGGATGATCGGGGCAATGTTGGACCTGACGGAGCGCAAGCGCTCGGAGAACGCGCTACGTGAATTGAACGATACCTTGGAGACACGGGTCGCGGAGCGGACTGCAGAGCTCATGGCCGCACAGGACGCGCTTCGTCAGGCACAGAAGATGGAAGCCGTCGGCCAACTCACCGGTGGTCTGGCTCACGATTTCAACAACCTCCTGACCGGCATCTCAGGCAGTCTTGAGATGATCCAGATGCGCTTGGCTCAGGGGCGGACAGGGGAGGTCGATCGCTACGTTGTCGCAGCACAGGGCGCGGCCAAGCGCGCGGCGGCGTTGACTCACCGACTGCTTGCCTTCTCGCGCAGGCAAACTCTCGCCCCCAAGCCAACGGACGTGAAACAACTCGTTTCCGGGGTGGAGGATCTTATAGCACGAACCGTTGGCCCGGCGGTGCAGCTCGAAACGGTGCATGCCGCTGGGCTATGGCCGAGCCTCATCGACCCGAGTCAGCTTGAGAACGCAGTGTTGAACCTCTGCATCAACGCGCGCGATGCGATGCCCGACGGAGGGACGATCACGATTGAGACATGCAATCGCTGGATGGACGAGCGCATGGCAAAGCAGCGCGGCCTTGATCCCGGTCAGTACATCTCATTGTGCGTTTCTGACACTGGCACCGGCATGGCACCCGACGTGATCGCCAAGGCCTTCGACCCGTTCTTCACCACCAAGCCAATCGGGGAGGGTACGGGGCTCGGCCTTTCCATGATCTATGGCTTCGCCAAGCAGTCGGGTGGTTCAGTGGCAATCTACTCCGAGGTGGGTCAGGGAACGATGGTTTGCGTTTACCTCCCGCGACACCTAGGCGATGCCGAGGCTGCCGAGGATGAAAGCGAGCTCGAGGCTGCACCACGCGCGGACGCTGGCGAGACTGTCCTCGTTGTTGACGATGAGCCGACCGTCCGGATGCTGGTCGCGGAAGTGCTCACTGACCTCGGCTATATCGCGATCGAGGCGGCGGACGGCCCAGCTGGTCTGAAAGTCATCAACTCTGATCTGCGGATCGACCTCCTCGTGACCGACGTGGGCCTTCCCGGCGGTCTCAACGGCCGACAGGTGGCGGACGCAGCACGGGCCGTGCGCTCTGATCTGAAGGTGCTATTCATCACAGGATATGCTGAGAACGCAGTTCTAAGCCACGGGCACCTTGCTGCAGGAATGCACGTCTTGACCAAGCCCTTTGCAATGGATGTGCTTGCAACCCGCATCCGCGACCTAATCGAGGGATGATGAGCTGGATCTATTATGAGCAAGGGAAGAGCGGCTCGAGGCGGCAGGTCACATCCGCCAGTTTGGCTTTGACGTTTCAACAGGGCAGATCCTCCCTTGGAGATCGGCGTTCAGGGCTCCTGATGTCCGCGATCTCATTATTCGATAAACCTACGCCTTCCTCACGTAGGAAGCTTAAGAGCTCGGCGACCTCCTGAGGTTCAAACCGCAGGTCGAGCTTATCCATCTGGATGGAAGTCGACTTCTGTTTGTCCAACGACATATCGGCAACGATATCCGCGCACTCTGTCAACGTTCCTTGCCCTACCACATCTGCCGTTGCGCCGTCGTCACCTCCGGCAGCGTAGATTGTAGCGGGTTCACTAAGAGGGTAAGTCGTCATCGCTGTTCCAATCGATAATCGTTGAGGCGAGAACGTGCGAGGGCGAAGGTTGGACGCAGATGTCCCACTGCTCTTATCGCACCGCACATTTCGATCTGTTCCTATCGTCTGTCGCGAATGTGCTAACTTTTGAATGTCTCGTATGTCGCCACTTATGCGACATCGGCCTGGCGCTGACGGTATACGTCACCGGCCACTTAGCCGGGGAGGGCACAGCGGCCAAAAAATCGGCCACCAAAGTCTTGCCGCGCGACTCGCGTTCGTGCGTTGAGGTGGCATGAGCGAGACCAACCCACGTAGAGCCCCGATCTCCATTGCCGACGGCGAGATGGCAAAGCGCATACGCACGCACGGGTGGGCTGCTACTCCCCTCGGACCAATGGACGCTTGGCGGCCAAATTTGAGGGCGGCTCTCGGTATAATGCTGGCCACCCCAGAGCCAGCATCAATCCTGTGGGGAGCTGATCGTATTCAGCTCTACAATGATCCTTATATTCTGATCGCGGCAGAGCGACACCCGCGGGCCTTAGGCGAAGCCGCCGCCGAAAATTGGAGCGAAGCCTACGGCGATTTTCTCGGCCCGATCCTTGATCGCGTTTTCGCCGGTGAGACGGTAGTGGTGAATGACTTTGCAGTGCCACTCCGCACAGGGCGCGGGGACCTTGAGGAGCGCTTCTTCACTGGTCACTTCCTGCCAATCACTGATGACCTCGGGGGCATCGAAGGGGTGTTCCACTCCCTAACCGAAGTCACGGCGACGGTGCGCGCCGCCGCGCAGCTGCGTCAAGGCGACGCACGCTACCGTGCTCTTTTTGAACAAGCCGCGGCTGGCTTCGCGCACACCGACCTTCTTGGCCGCTTCACCGAAGTTAACGACCGCTTCTGCCAAATCACTGGTTACACCCGAGACGCCCTGCTGAACATCAGAATGCAGGACATCACCCATCCTGACGATCTAAGCGCCAACATGCTCATGTTTGAAGCTGCGAGTGCTAACGGTGAGACCTTCGAGATCGAGAAGCGCTACCGTCGTCCTGACGGATCGACCGTCTGGGTACGCAACAGTGTTGCAGCTATGCGAGAAGAAGGCGGCAGGATCAAAGGAACGTTGGCAGTCTCGGTCGATATAGGCGACCAAAAAAAGGCTGAGCAAGCACTGAAGGCGAGCGAGGCGCGCCTGCGCTTCTTTGGTGAACTGGAGAAGCGCCTCTTCAGCTCTGCTGACGCCTTCGATGCCATGCTTGGTGCAGCCGAAATGCTCGGTCGCAAACTCAATGCGTCGCGTTGCGCCTATGCCGACGTCGCCGCCGACGGCGATCGCTTCTGGATTCGCAGCGATTACAATGCTCCTGGCCTAGAGAGCTCGGTTGGAGCTTACAGTCTGGACCTGTTTGGTCCGCGTGCCGCAACTGACCTGCGCGCGGGGCGAGCACTGGTGGTGTGTGATGTCACAGACGAGCTTGCTCCTGGAGAGGGGCGGGAGATGTTCCAGGCGATCGCCATTGATGCCATCATCTGCTGCCCACTCGTTAAGGAGGGGCGTCTCACCGCGATGATGGCGGTGCACCAGGATCAGGCGCGGTTCTGGACCGCCGACGAAATCTCCCTAGTCAAGGAAGTTGTCGAGCGCTGCTGGGCCCATGTTGAGCGGGTGGGTGCCGAGGCTCGGCTGCGCGAGAGCGAGGAACGGCTACGTTTAGCGGTCGATAATGCCGAGGTCGGCTTCTGGGACGTGGACCTGGTCAGCGACACATTGATATGGCCGCCAGCTACGAAGGCGATGTTCGGAATTTCGGCCGACGTGCCGGTCACTATGCACGACTTCTATGAGGGGCTGCATCCGGATGATCGCGAAGCGACTAGTGCAGCGTTTGCGGCAGCGGCAGACCCAGATCAACGCGCGCTGTACGACGTAGAATATCGCACGGTTGGAAAAGAGGACGCTGTCGTACGCTGGGTTGCTGCCAAGGGGCGCGGACTTTTCGACGCGGCGGGGCGCTGCCTGCGTGTTGCTGGGACCGCGGTGCAGATCACGGCGCGAAAGGAAGCTGAGGAGGCTCTGCGCGATCTTAACGCCACGCTGGAAGCGCGGATCGCAACTGCAGTTGCTGAGCGCGAGGAGGCGCAGGAAGCCCTTCGTCAAAGTCAAAAGATGGAAGCGATGGGCCAGCTCACGGGTGGCGTGGCACATGACTTCAATAATCTGCTGACCCCGATCGTGGGGAGCCTCGACATGCTCCAGCGCAAGGGACTGGGCGGCGAACGTGAGCAGCGCCTCATCGCGGGGGCAGTGCAATCAGCAGAGCGAGCCAGGACGTTGGTCCAGCGGTTGCTTGCCTTTGCACGACGGCAGCCTTTGCAGCCCGTGCCCGTCGACGTATCCAAGCTCGTCGCCGGCATGGGTGACCTTGTCTCGAGCACCACGGGCCCTCAGATCAAAGTCGTAGTCGAGACGGCTGACGACCTGCCGCCTGCCAAAGCGGATCCCAATCAGCTCGAGATGGCACTCCTCAATCTGGCGGTGAATGCACGAGACGCCATGTCGGATGGTGGCACGTTGCGGATCTCTGCAAGCCGGGAGTCCATTCGCCCGGGTCACCGCTCGAGACTCCGAACCGGGCACTACATCCGCCTGTCCGTAGCGGACACAGGTATAGGTATGGACGAGGCGACGCTTGCACGCGCGGTCGAGCCTTTCTTCTCCACAAAAGGGATCGGCAAGGGTACTGGACTAGGCTTGTCGATGGTGCATGGGCTCGCGTCGCAGCTGGGAGGCGCCCTAACCATCCAAAGTCGTCCGGAACTCGGAACCAACGTCGAACTGTGGCTGCCGCAGAGCGCCATAGCGCCAGACTCGCCTCAACTCGATAGCGAAGCAGCGATACCCACGATTGTTGGGATTGCACTGCTTGTAGATGACGAGGAACTCGTTCGGATGAGCACCGGCGACATGCTGCACGACCTCGGTTACACAGTCATTGAGGCCTCATCGGGTGAGGAGGCGATGCTACTGATAGAAGCGGAGACATCCTTCGATCTGCTCGTCACGGATCATCTTATGCCTGGCATGAACGGCACCGATCTGGCGCTCGCGGCGCGAACGTTAAGGCCAGGACTGCCGGTGTTGGTAGTATCGGGCTATGCGGAGAATGAGGGCGTCGATCCCAGGCTATCGCGCCTGGCAAAGCCCTTCCGGAAGGATGAACTCGCCGCGAGTTTAGCTCAGCTTTAAGAGCGAGAAGATTAGCGGCCTGCTGGTGCCTCTGGTCGGCCCTCACATCGTTGACGCCCTGAGTTTCGGACGTCTCGTATGTCGCCGCTTTGCGCTAACGGCATGTCTGTTGTTGGGTGGGTTGCTGCCCGTGCGATCAACTGCTGAATCTTACTTGGTCGTTGTCGCTAATCGGTCAAGCCGGGCTCCACGCGATCCCCCAGCTATGTTCGTCAGGTCTGCAACGTGCCGCGAAGGCCACCATGGACAGGCGCATCGCCCGCCCGGAGCAATTTGCCACCCGCAGCATCCAGCTTGTCAAAAGTGGCTGCACTTGCCTCCTGAGAGGCGACGCTATGCGCCAATGCGAACGCACGCGCTTCTTCAGCCCGTCACGATCTATGTCCGTTTCAAGTGCGAATGTGAGCCAAGTGCCCAGAACGAACCCCTGCGTCTTATCGTCATGAGTTGGCTGCTCCCCCAAATCTGCGCTTTAAATGACGCGGGGCAACAGCTGAAGTGCCGCTTACCAAAACGTGCATCGTTATCGAACCGGATCCGTAACGCTTCCGCTGCGTTACCGCTCCCGAACGATCAATGGGTGCTTGTGAATGACGGCCGCTGAACCCGCCAGGAGGCACCTCGTCTCGACGTTAGAACGCGTCGCTCAGGGTGACAGGGCGGCGCTGCGCGAAGTCTACGAACTCACCTCGGCGAAATTATACGGGATCTGCCTCCACATACTTGGCGAGCAAGCGTTGGCAGAGGATGTACTTCAAGAGGTCTATATCCACGTGTGGCAAGGTGCGGGCCGGTTCGATCCTGCCCGCGCCAGTCCGATTACGTGGCTCTGCATGATCGCTCGGAACCGGGCGATAGATTGGCGCCGGTCCTCGCATCGATATGAGGAGGCGCTCCTCGCTGCGAGAGGAGCGGCGCACGGTACGGCCCAGACCGGCGAGTGGGATTACGGGGGAGACGACCGAGCCGGCCTCTTGCGCCGCTGCATGGACGCTCTTGAGGAATCTCCGCGCACGTCGATCCGCTCCGCGTTCTTTGAAGGCTTTACCTATTCCGAGCTTGCGGCGCATGTTGACGTGCCACTTGCCACGATGAAGAGCTGGGTCCGCCGGGGGTTGGCGCAATTGAGAAGGTGCATCGACAATGGCTGATGCGGCGCTCTCTTCCGAGGAGTTCGACTTCCTGGCAGCCGAATTGGCGCTCGGCGTCGTAGAAGGCGAAGATCGCGTGCGCGCTCTGCGGCTTACATTGACCGACAGGAGCTTCCGCGCGGCGGTACAGGAATGGCAGGACAGGTTTGCACCCATGCTCGCCGCTATCCCCGCCGTCGAAGCACCCGAGATCTGGCCCAGGCTCGAAGCGATGCTCGAGCCAGTCGCACAGACGGGGATCGTTCGGAGGCTCAAGGCCTGGCGAATTGCGGCAGTGGCGGCGAGTGGGGTTGCCGCGGCCTTGGCGATTTTACTCGCCATTGAAACTGTTCCGCAGCCTCAGCCGCAGCCGGTCACGGAAGCTGCGGTTGCGCAGCTACTCACCAAGTCGGGCGAAGCGCTGTTGGTCGTCCGACTGGATCAGGCGAGCGGAACTCTTCGGGTCAGAGCGGTTGCCCTGCCAGGAGGGCAGCGCGTGCCCGAACTCTGGGTCATCCCAGCAGGCGGCACGCCGCAGTCGCTGGGGCTGATCAACCGGACGGGCACCAGCGAATTCGCCGCTCGACCAGGTCTGCGCGCGTTTTTGCGTGAGGGATCGACGATCGCAGTGACGCTGGAGCCGTCCGACGGCGCGCCACACCAAGCGCCGAGCGGTGCTATTCTGGGATCCGCACCGCTGTCGACGCTTTAGCGCTGACCCGATTGGTCTTGCCGAACGGGCCGATGGCGCTTGCGTACTGCGCCTCCACGGTTCCGTATGCAGCGCCCGCGGCTTGCTCGAGCCCCGCACGATCTTCGATCAAAATGTGACCTCGCTTACAGCGAAGTAGCCCATCTCCCTCCAGAATATGCAGGCAATCCGTGATGGTTGCGCGGCGCACGTGAAGAGCGTCGCCCAGATGGTCGTGGGTGAGTGCCAGAGAATTTTCCGCTGACCTATCGTGCAGCATCAGCAGCCATCTTGCCACCCTCCGTTCGACCGGGTGCGCCGCGTTCGATCCAATTGTGCACGCCATTTGGGCCATGAAATTGTCCACGAAACGCAACAGCGCTTGGTTCAGAGACAGGCTGACGCGACATGCCTCGAAGAGCCGATCGGCGCTAAGCGTAAGCGCTGTCCCCCCCTCCAGGGTTACTATCCCAGTAAGCGGTGAGTGATCGCTGCCTAGTAGTAGAGGCCACCCAAGCATCCCCTCGCGACCGACGAGGCCCACCTCCACGCGCTGGTGATCGCGGAAGCTGACTAAGAACGTTTCCGGGAAAATGACGCCTGCGACCTTCATGCGGGGAGAAAGCAGGACCTCTCCAGCGCCAAATCGAGTTTGTTGCAAATGGGGCGCGATCAGACGGAGATCAAACGGCCTTAGTGACTGCAGCAGCAAGTTCATCTGCCGCGCCGATCGATCGACTGCATCCTGACCTCATTCACAAACGAGTTATAAGATTCGTTCGGAATTGGTAGAAAGATGCACTCCGTACGACAGCGTACGGTTTACCTATGTAAATGGAACGGGCCCGTCACAGCCTTGTTCCAGGTGGACTGCAATCCAGGGAGGCAGTCCCATGACAACCAATACTGACGTGCTCGAAGCTTTTGAGGCTCGCGCAGAGCGCCGAAATGCCCGGCGTGATTTCTTCAAAGCCTTTGGCACTGCCTCAGCGATCGCAGGTGGCTTTGCGCTGGTGAACCAAGCCACACCGGCAGAGGCGCAGGCCGCCCCAAGCGATGGAGACATTCTGAATTTCGCGCTGAACTTAGAGTACCTCGAAGCGCAATTCTATTCCTACGCGGCAACCGGCAATGGCCTTGCCGCTAATCTGCTGGCCGGTTCCGGTACCGCAGGCGCGGCCACTGGCGGCAAGAAGGCGACGTTCACCGACCCGCTGGTGGCGCGATATGCTCGCGAGATTGCCGCTGATGAGATCGCGCACGTCACCTTCCTGCGCCAAGCCATCGGGGCAACCGTAGCGGCACAGCCGGCGATCGACATCAGCGCCGATCCGAATGGCGCCTTTTCCACTGCAGCGCGCGCAGCGGGGCTGATCGGACCCGGCTCGGCCAATCCCACGGCGACCGCGTTCGATCCTTACGCAAGCGACGAGAACTTCCTTCTCGCCGCCTTCATCTTCGAGGATGTCGGCGTGACGGCATACAAGGGGGCTTCACCCCTCATCTCGAGCAAGGTCTTTCTGGAAGCAGCAGCGGGCATCTTGGCGGTGGAGGCGTACCACGCGAGCCTGATCCGCACGACGCTTTACGCAAAGGGCATGGCGACGCCTTCGTTGATGCTAGTCGAAGCAACCGAGGCAATCTCAAATGCCCGCGACAGCCTCGACGGTGCCACGGATCTAGATCAAGGCGTTCGCCCCACGGGAACCGGTCAGACGATCGCGAGCAACATCGCGCCTCTGGACGAGAATGGCCTCGCCTACAGCCGCAGTGCAGGTCAGGTCCTCAACATCGTCTACCTCAACCGTGCGGCCGTCACCGGCGGCGGCTTCTTCCCGAACGGCGTCACTGGCGCCCTGCGCATGAGCGCAGCCAATTGAGCCTCACAGGGAGTTTATCGTCATGAGCCAGAACGACCTGATCCTCGAGGTTCTCGAGGCAAGCGAGCAACGCCGCGCAGCGCGACGTCGCTTCATCAAAGTAGCAAGCGCCGCTTCTGCAGCGGTCACTGGCAGCGCGCTCCTCAGCGCCTGCGGCGACAGCGATGACGGCGAGTTCGCGCCGATCATCACACCCACGCCCACACCCACGCCGGCATTGAGCGACGCCGATGTCCTCAACTTCGCGCTTAACCTGGAGTATCTCGAGGCGCAGTTCTATTCCTACGCGGCAACCGGTAGCGGCCTTCCAGCCAACCTCCTCGCCGGATCTGGCGCCCAAGGCGCTGTAACCGGCGGCCGTCAGGCTACGTTCAAGGATCCACTCGTTGCGCAGTACGCGCGCGAAATCGCGGCGGACGAAGTTGCGCACGTGCGCTTTCTGCGCGGTGCGATTGGCGCGACTGCTGTGGCACAACCAGCGATCGACATCGGCACTGACCCCAATGGCGCCTTCTCAAGCGCTGCCCGGGCTGCGGGTCTGGTTGGTTCAGGCGTATCGTTCAATCCCTATGAGAACGACGAGAACTTCCTTCTAGGCGCATTCATATTCGAAGATGTTGGCGTCACGGCCTACAAAGGTGCGTCTCCTCTCCTGACCAACAAGACCTTCCTCGAAGCGGCAGCCGGGATCCTTGCTGCCGAAGCATATCATGCGGGTTTGGTTCGCACTGTGCTCGACCGCAAGGGCCTCGTGACTCCAGCGCTGATCCAGGCGACGGAAGCGATCTCCAACGCCAGAGACAGCCTCGACGGCGCTAGCGACATCGACCAGGGAATACAGCCCACCGGCACCGGCGAAACCGCAGCGAGCAATATCGCACCGACCGACTCCAGCGGTGTGGCGTTTAGCCGTACGACCGGACAGGTGCTGAACATCGCCTATCTCAACAAGATGGCTACCGATCGCGGTGGTTTCTTCCCCGCCGGCGTGAACGGAACGATCCGTCTCAGTACAGCGGCCAGCTGATCGGCGCCACAGCGGCCCTGCGCAACCTAGCGGGGCCGCTGTGCAATTTAGCTGAAATGAAAGACAAAGGGACGAACAAGATGAAGAGGGAGACCATCATGCGTAGCTCCATTCTGACGGCCGCGGGGGCCCTCCTGCTGGCGACTCCCGCGCTCGCGCAGGAATTCAATGGCCCCTATGTTGGCGGCTCGTTCGGATACAGCTTCAACGGCGATGATGACGAAGAGACGATGCTATTCGATCGAGGCTTCGACGGCACCGACGATACGGTGACCACAACCGCTGGCACCAACGCCTTTTCGCCGGGCTTTTGTGGCGGTCGTGCCTTCGGCTCCCGCAACACCGGCTGTGGCGACGACCGCGACACGATCCAGTATCATGTGCGGGCAGGGTGGGACGTGCAGTTCGGTAAATTTGTCGTGGGCGCTGTGGGCGAGTTTGGCCGCAGCGAGGTCGGTGACAGCGTCGCCGCCTTCAGCACGACACCCGCATCCTATACCATGACGCGGACGATCGATTGGGAAGCCAATCTGCGGGCTCGAGCCGGTGTGGTTCTGGGGGAGCGGACGCTCGCTTACGTGACAGGCGGACCAGCCTATGCGCGGATCGACAACAGCTTCGAAACTACGAACACTCAGAACGCCTTCCTCGACAATGGCAAATCTCGCAGCTGGGGCGTAGTCGGTGGAGGCGGCCTTGAGCACAAGTTCACCCCCAATGTTTCGATGGGGGTCGAATATCTTTATTCCCGCTACAAGGACGACGATTACCGCGTCCGCGTGGTTCAAGGCATCGCAAACCCGATCAATCCATTCATCCTCTTTGGTGCACCCGGGACTGAATTTCGGCGCAGTGACCCTAGGTTCGACTTCCATGCTGTCAGAGGGACCCTCGCGTTCAGGTTCTAATCGCTGTGTCAGCTTGCATCTAGATAAGAATCTAACGTCCGTGGGGATGGGATGTAATTAGCAGGTCGCTGATCCGCGTGGCTACACGCCGGATCAGCCGCCGCAGAAGCTCGGTCCGATCTCGACGAGTGCGTCGCGCCAATGACCGAGCCTCATATTACCGGTAGGTGAGGATCGCTAGGGTCAGTCCAATGCGCATGGGTGAAACTTCCGCCGTAGCTCTGTCGCTAATGTGCTCACTTTCAAACGTCGCGCATATCGCTGCTTCTTCGACACACGCAGGGTCATGGTAATTGCGAACGGCAGCCTCGCGTCCGCCAACAAGAATGCCACTGCGCGTGCCACTCTAACCGCACTCGGGTCTTGTCAGTTATGCAGCGCTTTGTGTCACTTCTGCCAAGCGTAGGCTCAGAGCTGATCCTCTAGAGCATCTCCAGCAACGGCGTTCCTGCCGAGGAAGCAGAGGAGATAGCTCATGGCGACGATCACCACCCAGGATGGCACCAGCATTTTCTACAAGGATTGGGGCAGCAAGGAAGCGCAGCCGATCGTGTTTCACCATGGCTGGCCCTTGTCCGCTGATGATTGGGACAACCAGATGCTGTTCTTCGCGAGTGAGGGCTACCGCGTCATCGCGCATGATCGCCGCGGGCATGGACGCTCCAGCCAGACTGACACGGGCAACGAGATGGATACCTACGCCGCTGATGTCAGCGAACTTGCTGGGGCTCTCGACCTTCGAGACGCAGTTCATATCGGCCACTCGACTGGCGGCGGCGAAGTCGTTCGCTATGTTGCCCGATCTGCGCCAGGCCGTGTCGCCAAGGCAGTGCTTCTGGGTGCCGTGCCTCCGATGATGATGCGTGGCAAGAATAGCCCACAGGGATTGCCGCCGGAGCTTTTCGATGGGTTCCGCGCCTCGCTCATCGCCAATCGTGCCGATTTTTACCGCGAGATCGCATCCGGCCCCTTCTACGGGTACAATCGGGAAGGAGCACAGGTAAGCCAAGGCCTGATCGACAATTGGTCGCGCCAGGGCCTGATGGGCGGCGCCAAGGCACAGTATGACTGCATCACCGCTTTCTCGGCGACCGACTTCACTGAGGACCTCAAGGCAATCGATGTGCCGGTCCTGGTGATGCACGGCACTGACGATCAGTTGGTTCCGTTCGAGAACCATGCTCCACGCGCCGTGGAGTTGCTCAAGAACGGATCGCTCAAGGCGTATGACGGCCTGTCGCATGGAATGGCGGCGACACACCCTGCCATCATCAACGCTGATCTGCTCGCCTTCGTTCGAAGCTAATTGCAACCGAGGGCGGGCCCTGGCCCGCCCTTTCTGCACTGCGCGGCAGGCGCCTTCCGCCTACGCCGCCACGCCGAACCGGCGGCGATACTCAGTGGGCGCCAATCCCGTGACGCGTTGGAAGAGCTTACGGAACGCCGAAGGGTCACCATAGCCAACTTGCCAGGCGATCTGCTCGATCGGCCGCCGCGTTAGTTCGAGTGCCTCGCGAGCCTTCGCTATCCGTATCTGCTGCGCATATTCCGTGGGTCTGAGTCCTGTCGCCTTTTTGAAGCGGCGTAGAAAAGTTCGCTCCTCCATACCCGCGCGGCCGGCAAGCATAGGCACCCCATGATCCTTGGCTCCTGTCGCCTGCAGCCAGTGCTGGACCGCAAGGATGGTAGCGTCTCCATGATCTAACTTGAGGACAAACTGCCCATAGGGTTGCTGCGCGCGACCAGGTGGATCAACCAGGAAGAAGCGCGCAGTTGCGAGCATCACGCTTGGGCCGAGCAGTCGTCCGACAAGCGTGAGGCCGAGGTCGGTCCA
>NZ_JACIJF010000022.1 GCF_014199255.1 Sphingomonas xinjiangensis
AGTGTTGTATTGTCGCCTTCCAATCCGCCACACCGGTGCCCTTGCGGCAGCGAAGAGTGGCCTTCGCCTGTTGACTCGGGCCGCGATAGAGAAGCGGCCGTTCCGCTTTCCGCATTCTGTGCCGTGGCAGCTCGCGTAGTGGAACGCGTCTTAAAGGATCCTCAAACGAAGATGAATGAACGGCAGGTTATGGGAAGCAGAGAAGGCTTCGGGAAGGGCAGCAATTGGGCGCATCGCTGCCGCTACCGCGCCTAGGGTCACGCCTCGTTAATCAGAGCGAGATGATGATGGTGGCCGCGAGAGCGACGGCGGAGAAGAAAGCCGTCGCGCACCGGCCGTAGCGGGTGGCGACGCTGCGCCCGTCCTTCAGGCGGCCTAACATGATCTCAGTGCGGCTGTGGCGACCGTAGCGGTGCTTGTCGTATCTCACGGGCTCGAGCCGGGCATTGCGACCTTGGATGCCGTGCGACACGCTTTGAGGTAGGTCGCGTCGAGCATGACGGTCTTCGGTTGGGCACCAGCGGCAGCCAATCCCTCCATTATGCGAATGAACACTCCCGTCTCACCCCAGCGTTTCCAGCGGTTGTAGAGCGTCTTGTGCCGCCCATAGTCTTTCGGCGCCTCCCGCCATCGCAGCCCGTTGCGGTTGACGAAAAAGATGCCGCTCAGCACCGGCCGGTCGTCAGCCCGCGGCTTACCGTCGCACTTGGGGCAGTGCCGCAGACGCGCCATCTGCTCATGCGTCAGCCAATACAGGTTGCTCATGCCCGGTGTCCTCGCGGGGCCTGAATGACATCGCGCCTCTCAAATCATGGGTCCTGACCTTTGCCACTTACGCGCGAGCACTTCGACCAAATGTACGTAAAGCTAAGCAGCGATATCGGTCTACCTATGGGAGCGGTCGATCAGGAAGGCGAGGTGCTCGGGAGCTTCGTCACCCGTTGTTCCGCATGGCCGTCAGCACCGCCGCGTGGCCGAGCATTGCTTCGACCGCGCGGATGTTGACGCTGCGTGTTGCCCGGACGGCTTCGTACAAGCGGTCGGCGTCGAGCGCGTCTACAATTGGATCATGGCCCTTGGGCATGCAACCCTGACCTAGCAGCACTGCCACCCAACTGGGAATTGAAAACAGCTCTCCATCGTAACGAAATATGCGACCCTTTTCGCGAAAGAGCGCAAGCTTTTCGGCTAGCCGGTCCGGCAGCGTCATCGCGCGGGCATGACGCCACAGCGGCTCCTGGCGAGCATTGGCATGATAGTGCAGAATGATGAAGTCACGGATGCCATCATAGCTTTCCGTCATTAGCCGGTTGAACATGTTCCGCTCGACCGACGTGAAACGGCGATCTGGGAAGAGCGAGAACAACTTGGAAATCCCGTCTTGGATCAGGTGAATGCTGGTCGACTCCAACGGCTCCAGGAACCCGCCCGCCAGGCCGAGCGCGACAACATTTCCATCCCATTGCCGAACGCGCCGCCCGGCGCTGAAGCGTAGCAGGCGCGGATCGGCTGCCGTGGCGGTGTCGAGCTGCGACAGGAGCAGCGCGGCGGCTGCGTCGTCTTCGATATGGGCACTGCTATAAACCAGTCCATTGCCGGTGCGATGCTGGAGCGGGATGCGCCATTGCCAGCCGGGCGCATGCGCGGTGGCCCGGGTGAAAGGGAGCGGCGGATCGCTGCGCGCGCTGGGCACCGTCACCGCGCGGTCGCATGGCAGCCAGTGCGCCCAGGATTCGAAGGGCACGCCCATCGCCTCGCCGAGCAGCAGACTGCGAAAGCCCGAACAGTCGAGAAACAGGTCGCCCTCGACGCGCCGGTCGCCTTCCAGCCGCAGCGCGGCGACGTGGCCGGTTTCGCCGTCGCGCTCGACAGACACGACTCGGCCCTCTACCCGGCGCACGCCCTCGGCCTCGGCCCGCTGCCGGAGGAACGCGGCGTAGAGCGCGGCGTCGAAATGATAGGCATAGTCCAGCCCTGACAATGGCGAGCGCGGATCGGACACGGGATGCGCGAAGCGGCCGCATGCCGCCGCGAGCGCCGCCATGCTGTAGTCGGCGATCCCGCCGATGCCGGGCTGGTTGCGCAGCTTCAGCCAGACCTGGTGGAAGTGCAGCCCGTGGAACGTGCGGCCCAACGTGCCGAAGGGATGGAAGTAGCGGTCGCCGCCATTGACCCAGCCGGCGAACTCGATGCCCAGCTTGAAGGTGGCGCCGGTCGCGCGGACGAATTCGCCTTCTTCGATGCCCAGCCGGCGGTTGAACTCCAGGATAGGCGGGATCGTCGCCTCGCCTACGCCCACCGTGCCGATCGCCTCGGATTCGACCAGGGTGATGCGGCGCTGGCCATCGTCCAGGAAGCGTGCCGCCGCGGCGGCGGCCATCCATCCGGCGGTGCCGCCGCCGACGATGACGACGCGTTCGATGGGGCCGGGGGTCATCGAGCCCCCGTGCCGACGGACAGCGCCGCTGCGGCACAGCGTAGCGACTCCGCGCCTGCGCGTATCGCGGCATGGATGCCCGCGGGATCGTCGGCGAGCGCCACCGGATCGGCGCGGCGCGGCCGGATGCCCTGGCCCAGCAGCACCGCGCGCCAGCGGTCGGGCGCGACGCTCTCCTCGTCATGATGCGGCAGGAAGCCGCGCTGGCGGAACTGGCCGAGGTTATCGCCCAGGGCGGGGGATGCGGCCCGCTGGGGCAAGCGATGCCAGAACGGTCCCTTCCGAACCGGCGCTGCCAGATAATGCGCCGACAACCAGTCCCGAAGGCGATCGGCGCGCAGGTTCGCGCGGCGATTATATTCGGCGAGGAGCAGCGGCGGCATCGCCCGCCCCGGCAGCAACGCCAGCGCCAGCGCGAGCTGCGCCATTGCGAGGTCGAACCCGGCCAGCCCCAGCGGCCCGAGCTGAACCGCCGCATCTCCTAACGCCAGTCGATTGCCGCTCCACCCGGTCCCCCGCCCGGGCTCGAGCGCCACCAGCGTCGCCGCTTCGCCGCCTCGGCCCAGCACGCGCCGAGCGCGATCGGGCGTAGTTGCGTCAGCGTCGAAGGCAAGCACGCGCAGCGCGTCGCGGGCGCGCGGCCAGGTGGCGGCCCAGCCGCAATCCACGGCACGGTAGCGGTCGAGGAGGTCCGGTCCGGCCGGCTCGGGGGCGAGCAGCAGTCGGTCGGCGGGAAGCCAGGGTGTCCAGTCCTCCCAGCCATCCTCCGGCTGCGCGAGCATCCCGCCCGGCCCGGCAGCATCGACGAACAGGTCCGCGGCGATCGGCTCTCCATTGTCGAGAGTGACGCTCGCGATACCGTCGGCGCCGGAATTGGCGACGACACGCTCCGTAGCGACCATGCGGACCTTGTGGGCGCGCAAGCCTTGGGCGAGCGCCGCGGCGAGGCCTGCGGCGTCGAGGCGCAGGTCGTACCCGGCGCGGTCCAGGGGGGCCGGGGGAGCCGCGGCGAACACGCCCGCTTCCGCCATTGCTGCCGCGGGCAGCAGCGCGTGGAACGGCGGCGCACCCGCTTGCCCGGCGATCCGCAGCCAGCGCTGGTGCACCGCGCCGCTGCCGGGAATGGCCACTGCCTCGCCGGGCGCGCTCAACCAGGGCGCGCCGCCCCAATCCTCGAAGCGCTCGGCCAGCCTCGGCGTAGCCAGCGCCCGCGCGAGCAGCGCATCCTCGTCCAGCCCGAGCAGCGCCAAATGGGCGCGGCCGGACTCGAGCAGCACCGGCAGGTGATCGGAAAGCGCGGCAGGATCGACGGGCGTGCCGATCAGCGTGACTTCGGCTCGCGGCAACGCCCGCGCGAATGCCAGCGCCGCGGCCATCGCCACCGGGCCGCCGCCCACCACGGCCACCGTGCGCAAGGGTTCGGCAGCGCTCACGCCGCGTGTCCTTCCAGCCACACGCGATGATCGGGCATCGCCGCCACCCGCTCGGCAATCGCGCCTTGCAGCGTCTCCAGCGCGCGATCGAGCGCGGCCGGATCTGGGATTGCGGCGCGCTGATCCCAGCCGTGCGGGATCACGCCTTGCCCCAGCAGCACCGCGACCCAGCTGGGCTCCAGGAACAGGCCGTGGCTGTACTGCGCGACCTGCGCCGTCTCGCGCCACAGTGCCAGCTTTTGCGCGAGCTCGGGTGGCGTCTCCATATTGCGCACATGATCCCAGAACGGCGTGTCGCTGCGCCGGGTGGCGTGATAATGCAGGATCAGGAAATCCCGAATGCGGTCATATTCGGCATCCACGCTCCGGTTGAACCCGTCTCGATCCAGCGCGTCAATCGGGCGCCCTGGGAAGTGCTCGACCAGCGCCGTGATCGCCATCTGCACGAGATAGATGCTGGTCGATTCCAGCGGCTCCAGAAAGCCCGAGGCCAGCCCGATCGCCACGACGTTGCCCGTCCAGCTGCGCGTCCTGCGCCCTGCGCGGAACCGCAGCAGGCGCGGTTCGGCCAGAGGCTCGCCTTCGATGGCCGCCAGGAACTGTTCGCGCGCCATGTCGTCGTCGAGGAAGCGGCTGGCATAGACATAGCCGTTGCCGACCCGGTGGCGCAGCGGGATGCGCCAGCGCCATCCCGCCGGCATCGCGGCGGCGCGGGTGAACGGTTCGATCGTGCCAGCGGGGCTCGCCGTTGGCGCCGCTACCGCCCGGTCGCACGGCAACCAGTGCGACCAGTCCTCCCAGGATTGCTCGCCGATCAGCAGCGCGCGAAAGCCGGAGCAGTCGACGAAAAGATCGCCCTCGATCCGCTCGCCGCCTGCCAGCAGCACGGCGCGCACGTCGCCATTCGTGCGCTCGCGTTCCACATCGACGATGCGGCCTTCGGTACGCGTGACGCCGCGCGCCTCCGCCCAGTCGCGCAGAAACGGAGCGAAGCGCGTCGCATCGAACTGATAGGCATAGCCGAAGGAGGTGGCCGGATCGTCCGCTTCGTTGTCGGGCAGGGCGAAGCGCCGCTGTTCGGCGGCGGTCACACCCGCCGAGTAGGGGCCAATTGCGCTGCCGCCCGGCCGGGGGTGACGCTGCAGGAAATAATGGTGGAACGCGACGCCGCCCAGCGGACGGCCATAGGTGCCGAACGGGTGGATGTAGCGCTCGCCGATTTCGCCGAAGTCGCGGAATTCGATGCCCAGTTTGAACGTGGCGTCGGTCGCGCGCATGAACGCCGCCTCGTCGATGCCGAGCCGCTGGATGAAGAAGCGCATGTGGGGCAGAGTCGCCTCGCCTACCCCGACGATGCCGATCTCCGCCGACTCCACCAGCTCCACGCGGCACGCCTGTCCGGCCAGCGCCGCAAGGGCGGCAGCTGTCATCCACCCGGCGGTTCCGCCACCGACCACGACCACGCGCAGGCGGTCGTCACCCGGGCCGGTGGTGCCCTTTCTCATCACTCTCTCCATTTGTTATTTCAACTTGTAATATCTGCGTTGTCTGCCCGTTTCAAACTGGATAATAGCGCTATCAGGCGTCGGATGTGCCGAGAAACGAGTGAGGTCGGGGCAACACCGACGCGCTGCACCAGAGGGGACCTGAATAGCGATGATCAGCATTTCGAGCGCGCGCAAGCGCCGGATCGCACTTGTCGGCCTGTCTGCGACCGGCTCGGCGCTGGCATTTTGCGCCAGCCAGTCGGCATTCGCGCAGACCACCGACCGTCCCGGTTCGGAGCAGACCGATCCGGCACAGCCGGTGCAGTCGCAAGACACGCAGTCCGCGGCGGGCAGTGGCCTGAAGAAGCCGGTTTCTGGCTCCACCAGCATCGACGCGCAGGCCCAGACCGATCAGTCGCCCGTCACGCCGGACGATCTCCAGACGCCGGGCCAGGACGCCGCGGAGGACGAGGTCGTCGTCACCGGCCTGCGCCAGTCGCTCGCCAACGCCCAGTCGCTCAAGCGCAATGCCGACACGGTGGTGGACGCGATCACCGCCGAGGACATCGGCGCGCTTCCCGATCGTTCGGTGAATGAAGCGCTGCAGCGCGTTCCGGGCGTGGCGATCACGCGCTTCGCCGCGTCGAACGACTCGCAGCATTTCTCGGTCCAGGGTTCGGGCGTCGTGATCCGGGGCCTCAGCTATGTGCGCGGCGAGTTCAATGGCCGTGACGCATTCGCCGTGGGCGGCGGGCGCGAGATCGGCTTCAACGACATCCCGACCGAAATCGTAGGCTCGGTAGAGGTGTTCAAGAATTTGACTGCCGACATGATCGAGGGCGGTATCTCCGGCTCGGTGAACATCAACACGCGCAAGCCGTTCGATTCTACGAAGGACCTGTTCTTCCTTTCGGGCAGCATGACCTATGGCGACCTCGAAGAGCGTGGCGCGCCATCCGTCGTCGGGCTCGTCTCCAAGACATGGGACGTGGGCGGCGGCCGCTTCGGCATCCTCGCCTCCGGCACCTATTCGCAAATTCGCAGCCGCGCGGATTCGGTGTTCGTGTCGTCTTACCTGCCCCGTTACAATGACGACACAAACGGCAACGGCGCGCAGGATGCCGGCGAGGGCCGCGTGATCAACGCCGGGACGCAGTATCAGTCGACTGTTTTCGATAGCTATCCGGTGCCAGCCGGTCGCGACTTCGTCTACGCGCCGCTCGGCGGCGGCTCGCGCACGCAAAGCTTCGACCGGCGTCGCTTGGGCATCTCTGCCGCTGCGCAATATGAGAATGCCGACCGCAGCCTCCTCGTCACCGCGCAGTTCGTACGCACGGAGAGCACCGAGGAATGGCTCGAGCACACGGTCGAGCCGAACGTGTACTATGGGGACAGCACCACGGTGTTCCCGATTGGTGACGCGACTTATGACGACAATGGCATCTTCACCAGCGGCACGCTGGGCAAGACTGCCGGCCTGATCCAGGGCAACCGTCCTAATGGTGCCGGCTATGGACCACTGACGCAGTTCTCGCCCAACGGCATCTTCACGACCCAGTCGAACCGACACTTCTATTCGAAGGCGACGACGCAGGATCAGTCGCTGAACATCAAGTGGGAGCCGACCGAACGCCTCCACATGAATTTCGATGGCCAATATGTGAAATCCACCCTGCGCTCCATGGACGACATCCTGGACACCGGGACCTTCTCGCAGGTGGCGATCGACACGCGTGGCAGCATCCCGTCGATCCAGTTTGTCACGCCGTCCGCGGTTACCGACGCCAACGGCAATCTGGTCGGCGGCCAGCAGAACACGGACGCCTATTTCGCCAACCCGAACTCCATCTATTTCCGCGACGCGTTCAACAACGTTGCACGCAACGACGGTGACGAATGGGCCTTCCGCGCTGATGCTCAATATGACGTCAGCGAGGATGGCTTCCTGCGCAACGTGCGGGTCGGCGGCCGCTATGCGGATCGAAAGCAGGTGGTGCGTTCGAACGATTACAGCAACTGGGGCAACGTGTCCGAAACCTGGGCCTCCTCCGGTCCGGTCAGCTTCGCCGACATCCAGCAGGGTGACGGCACGTTGTACAGTTTCGACAATTTCTTCCGAGGCGGGGCTGTCATGCCTCCAAGCACGACTTTCCTACCGGACAACGTCCTGAGCAATCATGACGCGATGACGGCGCTGTTGCGCCGTGTGACTGCGCAGGGAGGCGGCAGCTATACGCCAGTCGAAGATCGCGACGGCACCCGCGCAGCGAACGGCCAGACCCAGCCCAATTCGGCGCTGATCGATGGCTATTTCCGCCCTGGCGAGATCTACAGAAACCGAGAGAAGACCTGGTCCGCTTACGCGCGCGCTGATTTCGGGGTTGAGGATTTCGGCAACGGCATGAGCCTGTCGGGCAACATCGGCGTGCGCTATGTCAGAACGTCGGATGAGTCCGAAGGGGCTTTGACGTTCCCGAATTCGAGCAGCATCTTCACGCCGATCACTGAGGCTGGTTATGGCCCCTCTCTGGCCGAATATTGCCGTTATCAGTTCGCAAACCCTAACGGGCAGGGCACGATCCCATCCATCTGCACCTTAGGCGCCGCGCAGCAGGCGGCCATTCTGGCCTTTTCGAACGGTGCGACAGAGCCGAGCACGGCAACCCAGAAATTCGACCATTGGTTGCCATCGCTGAACCTTAAGCTGCAACTCACGCCGCAACTCTTGTTGCGCGGCGCAGCGTCCAAAGCGATTTCGCGGCCTGGTTTCGGCGATCTGCGCAACTTTGTCGGAGCGACGCCGGCTGGCGGCAACTCTGCGGGCAATTTCGGGTTCCAGGCGAATGCCCGCAACCCGTACCTGCGCCCGGTCGAGGCCAAGCAGTTCGACGTGACGGCCGAGTGGTACTTCGCCAAGGTCGGATCGCTGACCGGCGCCTTGTTCTACAAGGACCTTTCGAACATCATCGTCGATAATTTCGGCTACATCCGTACGGCTACTAACAACGGTCAGACGTTCGACATTGCCATCAACGGACCGGCAAACGTTAAGGGCAACGCATCGATCAAGGGCGCGGAAGTTGCCTACCAGCAGACCTTCGACTTCTTGCCCGGCGCGCTGCGTGGTTTGGGGACGCAGCTTACCTACACCTACGTAGATGCGGGTAACATTCCCAACGCCGTGCCAGCAAACGGGCCAGCGGACGGCGCGAGGCCGCCTCTGGACGTGCAGGACCTGTACGGCAACCTGCCACTTCAGGGACTGTCCAAGCACAACTTCAACGCTTCGCTGTTCTACGACCTGGGCGGGCTCTATGCCCGCGTGGCGTATAGCTGGCGGTCGGAATATCTGCTGACGAACCGCGACTGCTGCTTCCCGTTCCTGCCGGTGATGGCGAATGCTGCGGGCCAGTTGGACGGATCGCTGTTCTACACGGTGAACCCGAACTTCAAGATCGGTATCGAGGCGCAGAACCTGCTCGACACAACCACCAAGACGCGGTTCCTGCTCAATGGGGACGGACTCACCGCGCCGCGCTCGTTCTTCAAGAGCGACCGGCAGTACACGCTTAGCGTTCGCCTAACGATGTGACGGCACGCTGAAGCAGTTGGAGAAGCTGCGGGGTAACTCCCGCAGCTTTTTCACGCGCCCGTCGCAAAAAAACAGGCGCGCGCATGTGAGGTGTGGCAAGTCGGTCCGGGAGTTTTTTGGGCAGGCCAGCATATGAACAACATTCTTGCCGCGGCACGGCGCGTCACCGAACGCAGCGACGTGACGGCGGACATCTTCGTTCGGGAGGTCCAGCCCGGCTATACGCCCGTCGTGCTACGCGGGATCGGGGCGAACTGGCCGGCGGTCGCTGTTGGACGTGCGGGGCCGCGGGGGATTGCCGACTATCTTCGGCGGTTCGGTGCCGGACGTACCGTTAACATGTTCGCGGCGGCACCGGCGGTGAGCGGGCGCTTCTTCTACGCCGCTGACCATAGCAGCTTCAATTTCGAGTCCGCCCAAGTGGCGGTGCCGATCTTTCTGGACACGCTGGTCGCCCATGCGGACGATCCGAATTCTCCATCGCTGTATGCCGGGTCGGCGCCGGCGGCGGAGGCGTATCCGGGTTGGACGCAGGAGAATGTCCTCCCGCTTCCTACACCCGGGGCGACGCCGCGAATATGGGTGGGCAACCGCAGCCGCGCCTCTACTCATTACGACGTCTCGGACAACGTCGCGCTGGTGGTGTCCGGCCGGCGTCGCTTCGCGCTCTTCCCGCCCGAGCAAATCGCAAACCTCTATGTCGGCCCGCTGGAGAACACGATCGCGGGGCAGCCGACCAGCATGGTCGATCTGGAAGCTCCCGATCTGGAGGCCTATCCGCTCTTCGCCCATGCCCTGGAGCAGATGCAGGTGGCCGAGCTGGAGCCGGGCGACGCGATCTTCATCCCGTCCTTATGGTGGCACGACGTCCGCGCCACGGGGCCGCTCAACGTGCTGGTGAACTATTGGTGGGGGCAGGGCGCGGGCGGATCGCCGATGGCGGCGCTGATGCACGCGGTGCTCGCCATCCGCGAACTGCCGGCCGGGCAGCGGGCGGGGCTGCGGGCGTGGTTCGACCATTATGTCTTCGAGGAGGGCGCCACCCAGGTCGCCGATCACTTGCCCGAGCAGGCCCGCGGCGTGCTCGCGCCGCCGTCTCCCCAACGCGATCACCGAATCCGCGAGTTCCTGCTCCGCACGCTAGCCTAAGGCGGCTGGGCTCAGCGGCCCGCCTGAATCAGGATCGAATCCGACGGCAGCAGGTGATCGAGGAACGGCAGGATCGCCGCGCCGATCGCCGGTGCGTCCTGTGCCATTACCGCCGGCTTCACCGGCGCGCGCGCCGGCAGGTCTACTTCGGCCAGCGCCCGCGTCAGCGCCTCGGCAAGCCGCTCGATCAGCGGCAGCGGCAGGCGTCCGCCGATCAGCACCGCGTCGGGATTGAGCAGGCAGTTGATCGCGGTAAGCGGCGCCACCAGCGACCGTACCGCGTCTTCCAGCCAGCGTTCGAGGATCTCGGGCGCGACGCTTTCCAGCTTCAGCAGGTCGCCGATCTCGGCTGCACGGTGGCCGGCGCGTTCGAGCCGGTCGAGCAGCGCGGAGACCGATACGGTGTCCTGGATCTGCGCGCCTGCACGCGCGGCATCGGGCATCAGCCCGATCTCTCCCGATCGCGCGCTGGCGCCGCGATGATAGTTGCGGTCGATGACCAGTCCGCCGCCCAGCCCTGCGCTCACCAGCATGTAGAAGAAGCTGGGATTGTCGAACGCGCTGCCATATTCCGCCTCGCCCAGCGCCGCCGCCGCCGCGTCATTGTCGCAGTGGATCGGCCAGGGGATCGCATCCGCCAGCAGGGAGACAAGGTCAGTGCCGTTCCATGCCGCATAGCCGGGCGGCTGGTGCGGCAGCACGATGCGGCCCATGTCGTCGGGCACCGCCACGCCCATCCCGAGCACGCGCGCCGGGTCTATTCCGCTGATTGCCAATGCGTCGTCCCACTCGTCGGCCAGGAAACGGAGTACGTCTGCGGGCAGCGGAAAGGCAATCTCGCGCGTCACGCGGCAGCGCACGGTACCTGCAAGGTCGAGCGTCACCAGGGTCAGGTGATCGCGGTCGATGTTCAGCCCGATGCCGAACGCGCCTTCGGGCACCACTTCAAGCAGGATCGCCGGTTGCCCCCGCCCGCTCTTGCGGCGCCCGGTGACCTGCACCAGCCCCATGTCGATCAGCCGGCCGGTGATGTTGGCGATGGTCGGGCCGGTCAGCCCGGTCTGGAGCGCGATGTCGATACGCGTCGTGCCCGGGGCCAAGCGGATCGACTGAAGCACGGTGCGCAAATTGTAATCGCCCGCGCGCGCCAGGTTGGTGCCCGACAGCGTCCGCGACAGGCGGGCACCCCGCCCATCGCTTCGACCGGGTTTCGCAAGGGAAGATTGGGGCAGGCCGTGCATCCCGGAGCAACGATCCTTCGGCTGAAAACACAGGAGTCCTAGCCCGAAATGAAAGCGGGGAGCAATCGGCGATGGATATTTCAAATTGACATTCTTATTGTGCGTTTCGTTCCGCAGTAGCACGAGCGAACGCAGCGTGGGGAGGGGATTGCGAGTGAGAGTACGGGCGTCGAGACGTGGCCGTTGGCCGAGCCTGCCACTCCGCACGCGCGGCAAGGATGCCGGGCAGTGATCCAGATCGGAGTGGACTTCGGCGGCACCAAGATCGAGGCGGCTGCGCTGGATGCCGAGGGACGCTTCCTGTCGCGCGTGCGCGCGCCGAATCCCGGTGCCTACGATCAGGCGATCCGCGCGGTGCGCGACCTGGTCGTCCGCGCCGAGGGCGAGGCGGGGGCGCAGGGAACGATCGGCGTGGGCATGCCGGGTTCGGTGTCGCCGCGCGATGGCCGCCTGTACAATGCCAACGCCACCTTCCTGAACGGCCGGCACTTCCGCGAGGACCTGTCGGCGGCGATCGGGCGCGAGGTGCGCGTGGCGAACGACGCCAATTGCCTGGCGCTATCGGAGGCCGTCGACGGTGCCGCGGCAGGTGCGCGCGTCGCCTTTGCGGTGATCGTGGGCACCGGCGTGGGTGGCGGACTGTGCGTCGACGGCCGGATCGTCGAGGGTGCCAACGGGCTGGGTGGCGAATGGGGGCATGTGCCCTTGCCCTGGATGCGCGCGGACGAGTTTCCCGGCCCGGATTGCTGGTGCGGACGGCAGGGCTGCCTCGACGTGCTGATCTCCGGTACCGGCCTGCAGCACGACTATCGCCGCCGCTCCGGCGCGCGGTTGAACGGGCCCGCGATCATCGCGGCGGCGCGAAGCGGCGACTCCGCGGCGCTTGCCTGCCTTCACGCCTATGTCGACCGGCTGGGCCGGGCGCTGGCGATGCTGGCCAACACGCTCGATCCCGATGTCTTCGTGCTTGGCGGCGGCATGTCGAACGTGCCGGAGATCTATGCCCGCTTGCCGGAGGTGATCGCCGCCCACGCTTTTGGTGGCCTTTGGCAGGGCCGGATCGAGCCGGCGCGCTGGGGCGATTCCTCCGGCGTGCGCGGCGCGGCACGGCTGTGGCCGGCGCAGGCATAGTCTTTCAAACGCGATCAGCGCGCGGGCTCGATCACCGCAACCGCGCCTCCCGATGACGCGAGCGTGAGCACCAGCCGCCCGCCGGGGGAGATGCTCCGGGTGGCGGTACGCAGTTCCGTCGGGCCTGCGCCATCCTGCCAGGTCCGAGCGACATGGCGCCCGCTGCCCAGGAAGCCGAGCGGCAGGGTGACGGTGCGCGCGCGATCGGTCATCGCGCCGACATACCAGCGGGCGCCCTTGCGCCGGGCGAGCACCACATAGTCGCCGGGCTCGCCGGCCAGAAAGCGCGTCTCGTCCCAGCTGGCGGGCACGTCCGAGAGGAAGTCGAGGCCGGGCTGACCGCGATAAGCGTCGGGCGAGTCCGAGATCGATTGCAGCGGGCTCTCATACACCACGTACATCGCCAGCCCGTGCCCCCGCGTGGTCTGCACCTCGGGCGCGGTGGCGGTGATCGCAAAGCGGTCGGGCGTGCGGTTGCGATAGCCGCCCGGCGTATAGTCGAGCGGCCCCGCGAGCATGCGGGTATAGGCCAGCATCACATTGTGCCGCGCAGTGATGCGGCGCGTCCATTTGTTGTACTCCGCGCCGAGCACGCCTTCCTGCGTCAGGAAATGCGGCCAGGTGCGCGTCATGCCCCACGGGTGCGTGGCGCCGTGCAGGTCGAGCAGCAGCCGGTGGCGGGCGGTGGCCTCCGCCAGACGATGGTAGAAGCCGATCATCTCCTGATCGTCGCGATCCATGAAGTCGACCTTGATCCCCTTCACGCCCCAGCGGACGATCCGGCCAAGGATCCGTTCCATGTCGCGGTCAAGCAGCTTCCAATGCAGCCACAGGATCAGCCCGACTCCGCGCTCGGCGCCGTAAGTCACCAGCCCGGGCAGATCGATCGCGTCGATGGGGCGGGTGGGGTCGGCGCCGGGCAGCAGCGTCGCGCCGGCGCCGCTGTTCACGTACCAGCCGTCGTCCACCATCATGTATTCGAATTTGTGGCGCGCGGCGAAGTCGATAAACGCGCGTTCGGTCGCATTGTTGGTCCCCGCAGCGGGTACGCCGGCAAGCGTGGGTCCCGACCACCAGTCCCAGGCAGTCTTGCCCGGCTTCACCCACGCGAAATCGCCCTTGGCCGGAGGGTTGAGGCTGGTGAGCAGCGTGTTCTCGATCAGCTTGCCGGGGTTGTCCCCCACCATCACAACCCGCCAGGGCGAGACGATGCCGCCGCCGACTTCCGCCTTCACGGCGATGGCGGGGTCGTCCGGACGACGCGCCAGCCGGGCGGCAACGCCGAGTGCCCCGGTCTCAGTGCCGGTGAGGTACATCGCCGGCCAATTCTCCACCGCCGCCTCGGCGATGGCGATCGCGCCGCCGCCGGCACCGGTGCCGCACAGCAGCGGAAGCTCGTAGAGGTTGTGCGGGCGGATCGCGCTTGCCTGCACCGGATCATACTCCCCCTCATGACTGGTGCCGAAGCTGCCGAGGTTGAGCCCGGTGCAGGCAAAGTCGCGCGGAAAAGCGAATTGGGTGAGTTCGTTGGCGAGCCGGAGCGACTTCAGATCAGGCTGGCGCGGTACCGCGTAGCGCAGCGCCATGCCGCTGTCATAGGCGCGCACCACCAGATCCAGCCGGCGGCGCTGTCCGCCGCTCTCGACATAATGCACGGTGATCTGGTTGTAGTGCTCGGCAACGGTCGCAACCTTGCCGGCGGGCAGCGTGTAGCGATCCTCGCCGCTTGCCCTCTCCACGCCAGCCACCTTCAGCCCGTTCGAAAGCTTGGCATAGCGCTCGAACTCCAGCCCCAGCAGCGAAGGCGCGAGCACCGGGCGTCCCGCCACCGCCACCTGATAGGTCGGCTGGTCGCCCGCACTGGTCCCCAGGGTCACGACGATGCGGCCATCGGGCGAGGCGACGCGCTGCGCAAGGGCGCCGGTGGGGGCAAGTACGGCGCTCAGGATCGCGCCCATGCGCACCAACGCGGTCACCATTATTCTCTCCCATTCCCGCCAGTCATGCCGGCGCACCCCCGTCTCCGGGAACCCCTGCCAAAAATCAAATTGAAATACTTAACTTGACCGGGGGCATCTGCGCCGGTCTGATCCCTGTCCTTGCGGCCAATTTCACGGGACGAAAAGCCGATGCTCAACCGACGCGAAACGATCCTCGCTGCCGCCGCTTTAGGCTGCACCCCCGCCGCCGCCATCGCGCGCACGCAGGACGCGATCGCGCCTGCGCCCGGCATGCTCAGCAATCCCCGTGCGACCGCGGAGGCAAAGGCGCTATATGCCTATCTCTGGTCGATTTATCGCAGGCACACGCTCACCGGCCAGCAGGAGCAGAATTTCTCGCCGAAGGGCCCGCGCCTGGAGCTCGACTATCTCCAGAGGGTGACCGGCGAACAGCCTGCCTTGCTGGGGTTCGACTATATCGAGCCGCGCGACGAAGCGGGTGTGAACGCACGCGCGACCGCGTGGCACAAGGCGGGCGGCATCGTCACGATCTGCTGGCATTGGGGCGCCCCCGACATCGGGACGGGCTATGAGAATTCGAAGAAGAACTTTGACGTCGCCCGGGCGCTGACGCCCGGCACGCCGCAGAACCGGGCCATGGTCCGCCAGATGGCGCATGTCGCCAAGCTTCTCGCTATGCTCAAGGCCCGCAGGATCCCCGTATTGTGGCGTCCCTTCCACGAATTCAGCGGCGACTGGTTCTGGTGGGGCAAGCACGGGCCGGAGGCGTTCAAGTCGCTCTGGCGGCTGATGTACGATTATTATGTGCGCGTGCGAAAGCTCGACAATTTGATCTGGGTGCTCGGCTGGGCAGGGCAGAATGTCGATGCGGCCTATTATCCCGGGCGCGACTATTGCGACATCGCCGGCGCGGACATTTATGTTGAGGATCATGGCAATTTGGCGCCGATGTTCGCCCAGGTGAAGGCGATTGTCGGCGATACCGTGCCGATCTGCCTGCACGAGAACGGGCCAGTGCCGGACCCCGCCACGCTGGGGCCGAATGCCGACTGGCTGTGGTTCATGACCTGGCACACGCGCTGGCTGACCGATCCCAAGCAGAACAGGCACGATCAGCTGCGCCGCGACTTCGCGTCCGAACGCTACCTCACGCTGGACGAGCTGCCGGCCTCCGGCTGGCCGCGCCCGCGCTGAGGCGGGCGCGCCTGGCTGTCGTGCATCTCGCGCAAATGCGCGCGAATCAGCGCCCCACCCGGCGTCAGCATGGCGTCAGTCCAGCCGCCCTTGCGGCTCGCACCCGGGCGCAGCGCCGCTGAGGTTTCCGGCTTGTCCGACACCGACCAGGCCAGGTAGCTCAGCTGCTGCTCCTCCAGGAACCGCCACCAGCGCCGCGTCTCCGCCACCGCGAGGATGCCGTTCCCGTCCGCCTCGCTGGTCCCCCATTCGGTTACCATCAGCGCGACGCCCCCCGCCAGCGCGGCCCGCGCCTTTGCGCGCAGTTCCTCGCCATGTGTGCCCGCATAGAAGTGCAGCGTGTAGGCGACGTTGGTGAAGGGCAGCGGGTCGCGCGCGGCGATGTCCACGTCCTGCGACCAGGTCGGCGTGCCGGCGATGATCAAATTGTCGGGATCGTGCGCGCGGATCCTAGGGATGACTGCCAGGTGATAGAGCTTCACCGTCTCGCGCCAGCCATGCTCGCGCAGCGGCTCGTTATAGGTCTCGTAGATCAGGTTGGGAAGGTGGCCGTACTTCGCCGCCAGCCATTCGAAGAACGCGCCCGCGGCGGCGGGCTCCGGCTGGTGCGCGTGCCAGTCCACGATCACATAGATGCCCCGCGCTACCGCGGCCTCGACCAGCGCCTCGACCTTACGCCGCTCGCGCTCGGGATGCTCGAGATAACCGCCCGAATGCACCGCCATCGCCGCGCGGACGACATCGACCTTCCAGTCGTCCACGAGATGGTCGACCGTCGCGCGATTGTAGAAGTCGCCGGCCCATTGGCTCCAGAAGAACGACATGCCGCGCAGCACGACGGGGTCCCCGTGCCGATCGACGATGCGGTTGCCGGCGACGCGCAATTGGCCATGTCGCTCAACCGGGGTCGCCGCCGATGCCAGCTGCGGCGCCAGCAGCCCGAGCAGCAGGAGTGCGGGCCCCAGCACGCGCCTCAGCCAGCCGGCTCCGGTTCTCGCCCTCGATCCAAGCATCGCGCCTCTCGCGGTCACCGCGGCAGCCGCGCGATCGCGCGCGCATGGTCGGCGACCAGCCGGACCGTGCTGTCGCCGGTGAAGATGCCGTACCAGCCCTGCGGCTCATGCGGCGGGTCGCCCATATATTGCCGGTCGCCTTCGCGGAACTTGTAGTCTGGATGCGCCGCGCGCGCCTCGCCGTTCCACGCCCAGAAGTTTGTGCCCGCGATGGGCCCGCCCGCCTGCATGCTCGCCAGCGTCGCGGCGTGAATCCGGCGGTAGAAGCGGTCCTTGTAGGTGGTCGCCACAGCGGGATCGTTGCTGCCGCCGTCGCGCGGATAGCCGAACTCTTCGATCACCATCGGCTTGTTCAGCTGCCGTGCAAGCGTGACGTGTTGCGCGATATATTCGTCGGTCAGCGCCTCGCCGCGCGCGGCGGTCGATGCCAAATCCTTCTGCTGCACCCAGCCCCAATTGTTGGGCCAGATATGCACGGTGAGATAGTCGATCGCGGCCGGTGCGTGCTCGGCGAGCACGATGTCCGCCCGCTCCAGCGCCCCCTTCAGCCCCTCGCTCCCGGTCGAGACCAGGTGGTTGGGATCCAGCGACTTGATGAAGCCCGCGCTGCCCTCGACCCAGGCATAGAATTCCGGCAGCTTGGCGTGTGCTTCATCGCCGGAAGGACGCGGCTCGTTGGCGAGCTGCCACGCCATGATCGTCGGGTCCTGCGCATAGGGTCGACCCGTCATGCCATTGGTGCGGGTCACTACCGTGCGGATCCAGTCGCGATAGAGCGCAACTGCCTGCGCGTTGCCGTAGAATTGCGAATTGAAGTTGGCGAAGGCCGGCCAGGGGTGCGCCGGATCGTTCATGTCGAGGTACCGCCCGCCGTTGACGTAGGACAGGTAGGTCATCATGCCACCCGACCATTCCCAGAAATTGGTGAGGTACAGCACGGCCCGCATGCCCCGCTTGGCCATCTCCGCCAGCGCGAAATCGAGCCCGGCGAGCAGCGTCTGGTTATAGTCCGCCCCGGCGGTGCGGAACCCCGGCTTGATCGAGTTGCGCAAGGGACCTTCCTCGGCCGAAGCCAGAATGCGCAGGTTGGTCACGCCCACCGCCGCCAGCGCATCGAGCTCACGGCGCAGCCGCGCGCGGTCGCCATAGGGTGCGTCCGCGCCGAGATAGGCCGCGTACCACAGATTGGCTCCCACGAAGCGGTACGGCTCGTCTCCCACCATCAGCCGCATGCTCTCGCGGCGAACGAACCCGTCCGCGCGGCTCGATCCGAGGCGCGGCGTGGTCGCGGCACATCCGGCGAGCAGCGTGCCCGATCCCAGGAACGCACGCCGATCGATGATGGTCTTCAAGTCCGCTCTCCCGTCTGCATTTCTTCAAGGTCTTGCGGGGGGCAACATACCCGGCCGGCCCGCACGTGCCCTCAAACCCCTCGCGCAGCGAGAAGCGGCTCGAGCACCGCCGCGATCCGGTCGTAGCCGAGCTCGGTGGGATGGACGCCGTCATATGCGAGGCCGGGCTTCATTCCACCGGCAGCATCGGCCAGAGTCGGCGTGTAGTCGACGAACGTTGCCTGGCTTTGAGCGGCATAGTCGTGCAGCCACCGGTTCAGCGCAGCGATGGGGCGGACGGTGTCGAGGCCCGGACGCCAGGGAAAGTTCGCGGCGGGGGGCACCGATGCGAGGAGAACCGCGATGCCATGGGCCTGTGCGATCGTCGTCATCATACGGAAATTGTCGAAGCTCTGCGCGAGCGTCATCTTGCCGGTATTGCCAGCAATGTCGTTGGTTCCTGCCATTATGTGCACGAAACGGGGCTTCAGATGCACGACGTCGGCCATCATCCGCAGCACCATCTGCGGCGTGGTCTCGCCGCCGATCCCGCGGCACACGCGCCCCAGCTTGAAGAAGCCCGGCCGCTTGTCGCGCCACCCCTCGGTGATCCGAGTCCCCCATGAACACGATATTGGTCTTCGCGCCCGAGGCGAGAAGCTGGCGGTTCGCATCGGCATAGCGGCCGAGCCCTGGCCAGTCTTCGCGCAGCATCCGGTTCCACTTCTCCTCCCAGCTCTCGTCGTCCTGCGCACGCGCGGCGAGCGGGAGCGTGAGGCCGGCGGCGAGCAGCGCGCGGCGAACGAAGTCGGTCATAATGCCTCCAGGAGCGAGCATACCGGCGCGCGCAGCTTTGCCTCCTGACTGACCCCGCGCGCATCGAACAGGACATGGCGCTGTGCCTTCGGATCGAAGCGCGTCCAGCGCGGCAGCCCCGCGCCGTTGGGGTCACCAGTACGCGCGAAGTTCAGCCAATAGCGCCGCAGCGACAGCCCCTGGGCGAAGCTTGCGCCCCCCAGCACATAGGCGAGCTCGGCACCATGGCTGGTGCGCCCGCCGCCCTCAGCCAGGTCGAACTCGTACCGCCACAACGGCATACCCTTGCCCGAAAGAAGCTCGGCCAGCCGGCCCGCGGGGCAGCGGAACACCCAGTCGGTCTCATATTGCAGCTCGGGATGCCCCAGCCGCGGATCGTCGGACCGATAGAAGCCACGGGCCTTCGCCGCATTGGGTCCAAAGGTCGCGGTCAGCGCCTTATTCCAGTCGAGCTGACCGGGGCCGGCACCGAACTCGGCGCGGTTGCTGCCGACGATCACCGGCTTCGAAGGGGCCGCGGCCAGCAGCGCGCGCGGCGCCGACGGCAGCAGCCGGCCGTCGACGGTAGTGCGCAACCACATATAATCGTTGGTGCGCAGCGTCGCGTCGGTCAGCTTGAGGTCGGCGGCGAGCAACGCCGGCACCGATCGCTTGCGCAACTCGGCGATCGAACCGCCGGTGTCGAGCAGCGCGTCCGCCTGGTCGCCCAGTGCCAAGCCGTCGGCAATGGGGCGCGGCGGCATGCCGAAGCCCGGAGTCCCGCTCTCCAGGATCGCCTTGGCAAACAGCGGCGCCGCGTCCGGCGCGGCGAGCATCAACGACACGTCCTGCGACCCCGCGGACTCGCCGAAGATGGTGACGTTGGCGGGGTCGCCGCCAAAGCGCGCGATGTTCGCCTGCACCCAGCGGAGCGCCGCGACCTGGTCCATCAGCCCGTAATTGCCGGCGGTGCCGCCCGATTCCGCCGCCGCGCCGCGGTGGGGCAGGAAGCCGAACACGCCCAGCCGGTACTGGATGGCCACGAGCACGATGCCTTCCCGGGCGATCGAAGACTGCACGGTACCGCGCGCGGAGCCGGCGCGGTTCGACCCGCCGTGCATCCACACCATCACCGGGCGCTTGCCGGCGAGCGACGGCGTCGCAACGTCGAGGGTCAGGCAGTCCTCGGCCCCGCGCAGATAGTCGCCGCGGTTCCAGCCATAATCGTTCTGGACGCAGGCCGGCGCATCGGGAGTGTCGGCGCGCACGCCCGACCAGGGCACTACCGGCTGCGGCGCCTTCCATCGCCGCGTGCCGGTGGGCGGCGCGGCAAAGGGGATTCCGCGGAACAGGATCGATCCGCCATCGGCTGCCGGCGTGCCTGCGACGATGCCGCCCGTGACCGGCACTTCCTGCGGCGCGGCGGCCAGCAGCGCGAGCGCGAGCGCGATCACGGCGTGACCTTCGCCGCGGCGACGTTCCACCCATTGAGCGTGAACGAGGGCGTCGCATCGATCGTCGCGGGATAGCGCACCTCGATCACGCGGCTTTCACCCGGCAGCAGCGCGACGTAATTATCGCTGTAGAAGGCCGGCAGGATGCGCTCGCCCCGACCATTCACCAGCGTGAGCTTGGCATTGAGTGCCGGAGTCTGACTGGGATTGGATAAGGTTACACGGACCAGCCTGTCGCTGCCGTCCGCCACCGGAGCCGCCACCTGCGCCGCGAGGGTCACCTTCGCCAGCCCGTTCAGTGCCTGGTACGATGCGGTGTCGCGCCCGCGCCAATAGAAGTTTTCCGATACCAGCCTGCCAGCACCATCGGTGAGCTGCAGCGAGACCAGAACCACCGGGCTCTGTGCATAGAGCGTGTCGAGCGGCACCGCGGCGAGCTGCGTAGCGCGATTGGCCAGCGCGTCCACCCGGTCGCTGCGCGTGAACAATTCGCGATTGTCGAGGCTGACCACGCGCGTGGTGGCGGTGAGCCCGCGCACGTCCTCGCGCGTGGTGTTGAGCACCACCAGCGCGTTGTCCGGCAGGTTCAGCTGGACGTGCAGCGGCTCGGTCGCCTTCTTCGCCCCGTAATACGCGGCATGGGTGTCATAGTCCCAGCTGTAGATCTGCCAGGCATTGGACGGCCAGGCGGGATGCGTCATCCAGAGCAGCCGGCCGGAGTTCTTGGTCCAGAGATGGCCCAGAAAGCCCTCGTACATCGCCTTGTGCGTCTCGAGGTTCATCATCTGCGCCTTGCGCTCGAAATCCTCGAGGCTGGTGCCCGGGCCGAACATGGCGCTCAGCGCCTGCATGAAGGTCTTGGTGTCGCCATTCCCGGCGAAGTGCCAGTCGTGATAGGCGAGCGTGTCGCTGAGCGGCCAGCGGTCGGCATCCGGCACATGGGAGCGGATCGATTCCACCGTCGACAGTGACGGCGTGCCGGTCTCCACCGAGAACCCGGTGGCGAGATCGGTGAAATAGCCGACGGGCGGGCGATAATTGTACGGGCCCGATCCCTGCAGATTGACCACGTTGGAGCTGCCGGCGAACCAGCGCGTGCCGTCCAGCTGGTGGACGACATCGTCCAGGCCTTCGTTCAGCGCAGGGTAGGGCACGCCTTCGTTGCGGCCGAACCACAGGACGATCGAGGGGTGGTTGCGATAGCGCGCCACCGTGTCGCGGGCGTTGGCGAGGAAGAGCTGCGGATCCTGCGGCTCGACCTGGAAGTTCTGCGTCGATTGCCAGAAATCGTTCATGACCATCATGCCGTATTCGTCGGCAAGATCGTAGAATTGCGGCTCGCTGTTGTTGCCCATCCAGTTGCGGATGATGTTCATGTTCGCCTCTTTCTGGAGGCGGAAATAGGGTTCGAGCCGCGCGCGATCGATGCGCTTCATCGCATCGTCCATGCCCCAATTGCCCCCGCGCGCGGCGATCTTCACGCCGTTGACGCGGATGGTGAGGTGCGGCTCGGGCAGTGTCTCGTCCACGTCGGCCACCGCGCTCGAGCGCTCGCCGGCGGGGGTCAGCGACTCCGCCCAACCGCGTGGGCTCTGCTTGATCGCCTCATGGTTGACCGCGATCAGCTTCTCACCCCTCAGCCCGCCATCGGTGGTCTGGACGTTGACTCGGCGCAGCGCGCCCTTGGCGTCGAACAGCGACAGGTCGTAGCTGACCTCGCGGATGCCGAAGCGGACGGTCTTGCTGTCGGACTCCCGCCCGCCTGCCTGCACCGTGAAACGCATGTCGTGCAGCGCCTGCGCGCCATAGCCATTGGGCCACCACAGCTTGGGATTGCGCACGGTGAGCGGGGCGAAGGCGACCTCGGTCACCCCCGGCGCTACCGTGACGGTCTTTTCCAGGGCCTGCCCGTCGAAGCTCGCGCGCACGGTGACTTGTGCAGGCGCGGCGCCCTTGTTCTCGACGGGCACCGAGACGTGCACATCGGCGCAGTCGGTGCGCGGCAGTGGCAGGTCGGTGATGATCTTCGGATCGAGCAGGCGCACATTGCCATGCGCCTCCAGCTCGACCGGCAGCCAGATGCCGGTGTTGCGGTCGCGGATGCCGGGGATCCAGTCCCAGCCTTCGGTTGCGACGAAGGTCGGGCCGTCGATCGCCAGCTGGCCGCCATTTTCGCCCACGCCGCCCGCAATCGATTGTTCGTGCGGGATGCCGGGATGAGGCGGGGGCGACACGCGCACCGCGATCACGTTTTCACCCGCCACCGGGGTGATGTCGAAGCGCCCGCGGATGAACGCGCCGGTGGTGGTGCCCAGCTTGGCGCCGTTCACCCACACCTCGGAGGCATAGTTGATGCCGTTGAACACGAGCGTGAGGTCGCGCCCCGCAGCCTCGGCCGGCACGTCGAAGCTGGTGCGATACCACCAGTCCTGGCGCGACAGGCTCTCCGGCACCGCCATGTTGTTGAGGCCGTAATAGGGGTCGGGATAGACGCCCCGGTCAACCAAGGTGGTCAGCACAGTGCCGGGCACGGTGGCGGCGTGCCACTTGCGCGCGTCGAATTGCGGGCGCGACAATTGCCCGCCGTCCTGCTTCACGTCGGGGGCGCCCGCCAGCCGCCAGCCATTCAGCTGCCAACGTCCGGGCGCGATCGGCTGCACAGACGGCAGAGCGGGCACGGGCTTGGCCACCGGCGCGGTGCCGGGGCCCTTCGCCTGGGGCAGCGTCCAGGGATCCTGCTGGCGCCACAGGCCGGTATTGGCCTGCTTCTGCCACTCCCAGCCGATCCCGACGCGCCACATCTGGACGAGGTCAAACTTGGGCGGGTTCGCCGCCGCGGCCTGCACCGTGCGCGCCGACCAGGGCTGGTCGTCGACCACGGCGTGCACCAGCGCGCCGCCGAAATGCACCTCACCCTGCACTACCGGGGCGATGCCGATCCGCGGCGCGACCGCCGACGAGCGCAGGGCCAGCGCACGCCCGCGCGCCCGACCGTCGACATAGAGCCGTGCAGAGCTGCCGTCATACACCGCCGCGACATGGATCCAGCGGTTCGCCGCAAGCCGACTACCGTCGGTCAGCCGCCGCTCGCCATCGATGAGCTCGAGCCTGCCGTCGTTGAGCGCCAGCGCGCGATACCCTGCGGTGGAGTCGCCAAGCGCGATCAGCGTCACGCGACCCTTCTGGAGCGAGTCGCTGCGGACCCAGGCCGACAGGGTGTAGGCACCACCCGTGCGCACCATCGCGTCGGCGCCGCGAAGCGCGCGCCCGATCCCCACGCCGCCCTGCAGGAACGACGCGTTATACGGACCGCCGTTCTCCGGAATGCCTGCGATCGCCGGCGGGATCGTGGCCGTCGCCAGCAGCAATCCCAGCATCATCCTGCCCACCTGCTCTCTCCCGTCTTGGCGCGGACGCTCCTGGCCCGTCACCGGCACAAGCAAGAAAGCAGGCCGAACAATTAAATTCAATGATTTTATAAATTGTCGCGTATGCGGCCTTCTAGTGGATCGACACCGCTGCCGTATCCCGCTCGACCACCGGCGCACGCCGCGCCGCCAGCGCGAACACCGTCAGCAGCACATAGCAGGCCGCGGGCACCACCAGCGCGAAGGCATAGCCGCTCGACTGCGACACCAGTCCGACGAGCAGCGGGACGATCGCGCCCCCGACGATCGCGGTGCACAGCAGGCCGGAGGTCGATTCGGCGCTGGCGTCGGAGCGCTCCAGCGTCAGCGTGAAGATGACCGGGAACATGATCGAGTTGAACAGCCCGATCGAGAGCGCCACGAAGCCGGCCGACACGCCGCCGACCAAAGCGACATACAGGCACATCGCCGCCGCGACGACGGTGAACACGGCAAGCAGCGGCGCAGCCGGCAACCGGGCGAGCAACGCCGAGCCGATCGCTCTGCCGACCATCGCGCCGCCCCAATAGAAGGCGACTGCCTTGCCGGCCTCCTGCAGCGAGACGCCGGGCACGCCGTCGCTGCCCATGGCATAGCCGAGCAGCGGAATGCCGAACGCCGCGTCGGACTGCCCCCAGATCGCATTGTCGTTCAGAAACAGCGCCATCTGGGTGCCGATCGCGACTTCCGCGCCCACATACAGGAAGATCGCCGCCGCGCCGAAAAGCGCCCATTTCGATGTGAAGGCGGCGAGCAGCCCGGTGGTGGTGCCGCTCGGCGGGGCGGCGCGTTCCACGACGCGGCGGCTCAGCCAGAAGAACACGGCCAGCGCGGCGATCAGCCCACAGATCCACAGATACGCCATGTCGATCCCGGCGAGCGCCTCGGCGCGAACCGCGGGGCTGATGACGGTGCCCGGCTTCACCTCGACGCCCTCCAGGAACAGGTGCGCGCCGAGCAGCGGGCCGAGGAAGGTGCCGAACGAGTTGAACGTCTGGCTGAGCGTGAGCCGCAGGTGGCTGTGGCGCGGATCGCCGAGCGCGGCGGCGAGGGGGTTTGCCGCCACCTGAAGGACGGTGATGCCGGCCGCGAGCACGAATAGGCCGAACAGCACGAGCCAGTAATTGGCCAGGTTGGCCGCCGCGAGCATCAGCAGGCACCCGCCGATCATCGTGCACAGGGCGACCAAGATCGAGTTGACCGACTTCAGCCGGGCGACCAGCGCCGCGGCGGGGAGCGACACCACGAAATAGGCAAAGAAGAAGGCGAACGCGGAGGCTTGTGCCTGCACGTCGGTCAGGCTGAAGATGCCCTTCACCGCCGCGACCAGCGGATCGACCAGCGAGGTGATGAAGCCCCAGGCGAAGAAAAGCGTCGTCACCGCGGCGAACGCGAGCACCGTCCCCGCATGCCTTGTGTGTGCCAAACCAGCCTCCTCTGCCTGTGCTTCCCTCGCGGGGAACTTCTGCGTCCCCCTGCATGGCGAGGACATCCCGACCCGGACGAAGGCGTCGATGATCTACAAGGCCACCGGCAATCTTCGCGCGATCCAGATCCTACTGGGTCATACGAAGATCGAGAATACGGTTCGATATCTCGGCGTGGATATAGAAGATGCTCTGATTCTCGCAGAGCGAACCGAGATCTGACGCTCGGGGCGGCCTGACTTGGCTAACGACGGGCCGCTCCCATGCCGGATCGCTATGCGTCCCATTACAGCCCTTCTGAAACGGGGGGCCTAACCGACGAAGGATGGGTCTTTCCGATGCGAGCCGGGTCTGACCCAGTCCCGCTCGCTCGAGCGACGAAGGGCCGGTACTGAAACCCGTCACACGGGGCCAGGCGCAGTAGTCCCATTTGTCTGTCTCGAGCGGCCGATTTCCAGTGAAAGCCGATCGCGAACATTTTCGGGGAAGGCGGTCTCGTTTAAGCCGTCAGCAGCATAGTAGCACGCGCCTTGATCCGCGTGCAAAAAGCTCGACCTAAGGGTTGCGATCAGGGCGTCACCCTGACCATCACCACGCCATGCGCCGGCACCCGGGCGGCGTAGCGGCCAGCAATCTTGCCCACTGATCGGTGCGCCCATAGATCGCGCACGTCCGCACGTACTGAGCGCGTGAGGCCGATCTCCGGCCAGTCCACCGCGATCTCGGCAGGCTTCTCCGAGCGGTTGAACAGGATCACGGCGCGGCTGCCGTCGGCCAGCGGCTTCGACCAGACCTCCAGGTCGCCATCGTCACGCACCCGGCGACCTTGCTGACCGAGCCTGTCCTGATTGACCGCGACCACCTCCTTGTTCAGCAGGATTGCGCGCGTCTCGGCACTCATGTTCGTGATGTCGTTGCCGGCGATCAGCGGTGAAGCCATCAACGACCAAAGGCTGAAGTGCGAACGGTATTCGGTGTCCGTCATCCCGCCATTGCCAACCTCCAGCATATCGGCGTCGTTCCAGTGTCCGGGTCCGGCATGGGGGTAAAGCGGCTCGTTGACATCGACGATGTCGACGACCCCGATGGACCATTTTTCCCGCCCTTTCCACGCGTCGCGGATGTCGCTGCTGGTGCGCCAGGAATTGCCGATCTTCTTACCCCATTCCCATGGGCGGTTGTTGCCCCATTCGCATATCGCGAGCAGCACTGGACGTCCCGTGGCCTTGAGCGCGTCCGACATCAGAGCGTAGGCGCTCTCCGCGTTGAGCGTGCCGGTCGAGCACCAATCGTACTTGAGGTAGTCGACGCCCCACCGGGCGTAGGTGAGTGCGTCCTGATACTCGTGTCCGAGGCTGCCGGGCTTTCCGCCGCAGGTCTTGGTGCCGGCATCGGAGTAGATGCCGAACTTGAGCCCGCGGGAGTGGACGTAATCGGCCAGTGCCTTCATGCCGGAAGGGAATTTCTCGCGGCTTTCCTGTATGAAGCCGTTCGCATCGCGATCGCCGTGCCAGCAATCATCAATCACGACATACTCGTATCCCGCGTCGCGCATGCCGCTCGTCGCCATGGCGTCGGCGATCCGGCGTACCGTCTTCTCGTCGATGTTGCAGCCGAACTTGTTCCAGCTGTTCCATCCCATCTGCGGCGTTTGTGCTAACCCGTTGGCTTTGCGGTTCGGATCCAGCGACGGACGCAGCGTGTTCGGATCGACGAACTGGTCTTGGGCATGCGCCACGCCGATGGCGAACTGCAGCAGCGCGAGTGCAGACAGATGCAACAGCTTTTTCAACGAAACTTCCTCTCGAGAACCACTTGTGGAATATTTGTCTGACTGTGCAAGCCCGCCGTCATGAAGTGCGGCGCCGTCACTCCGGCTGAACGCAGCCGACGCCGGCATCGCTGATCGAGCAGGGCCTGCGTGACGTGTTGCGGATGCTGGCCGGATCGGAGATCATCATGGCTTCTCCCGATGCCGACTTCCAGGCGCCGAACCGGCCCCCGTCCGTCACATCGTATCGGTTCTCCTCCCGGCAATCCCCGTTCGGCACCATTCCCCACGACCAAGTCAGCCAGCCGATCTCCGCCCGCTGCAACTCGCCCATCGCCCACCGGGAAGGCGAGGGCTTGCAGTCCCATCCCGCGGCGGTCGGGCCCTCGCCAAGCAGGAATGGGATGTTGTCCTGCCTTCCGCGGGCGATGATCTCGCGGTAAGGTGCCTTGCGCTCCTCCTCCGTTCCCACCCAATAGCTATGGGCGGAAACGATGATGGCGTGGCGTGGATCGGCCGCGTTGAGTGGAGCCCAGCTGTCGAGCAGCATTCGGTACTCTTTCCCCCAATCAGATCCGTCGATCACGAGTGGAACTTCGATACCGACTGAACGGATACGCGCGATCGCGTCCCGATACCCGGCCAGGAAATCGCTTTGCGACACCTCCTTGCCGGCTTCGTTGGCGATGTTAACCAGCACCCAGCGCTGATGACGGCGGATCACTGCGGCGATGTCTTCGCGGGTCCAGTACGCGACGCAGTCGCCCAGCTTCTCCCACTTGCCTGTGGCGGCGTGACACTCGACGATCGGAATCATGCCGTTCGCGACGGTGTTGTGGATGATAGCGTCGAGGCTTGCTGCGGGGTAGCGCGGCTGGGTCATGATGCGGACGGCGTTGGCGCCGGTCTTGGGGATTTCCGGCAACGTGCGCTCGCCCGTTGGGTCGGGAGATGAGGAGAACATCTCGTTGACTCCGCGCAGCACCACACGCTCGCCGGCCGCCGTGTAGAGAAATCGTCCCCGAACTGTCATCGTGCCAGTCTCGACCGGAGCCGCGTCAGGGTTGGCAGAGAGGGGCGCTACGCACAACAGGCCGGCCAACAAGGCTCTGATCAAATCACATGCTCCTGCTTGAAGGACGACTGGTTACAGGGCGCGCTCGTTGGATTAAGACACGCACCCGTAGGCGAGGTTGATTGGGCAATCGTGGCAGCCTGAAACGAGTCCCGGCCAATGCCATGCTCCTCACTCGCGAAGCTCAGCGCGCGGGAACAAGGCTCACGCTCGCGGGCTTGAGCCCTGGTGCGGTCGCGACAAGGCGCGCGGGCCGAGCACTGCCGCTACCAAACCGGACGATCACCTGCGCGTGGCCGTTGAACAGCGATCGTGACCAAGGCTCAGCCGGGCTGACTGACTGAATATATGCGACGTTCTTGCCGTTGGCGCCGACGTCTTGCAGCGCACCCAGTGCCGCTTCCCCGCCTTGGGGAACGACGATGACGATGTCCTGGGTGCCCGATTTCTGGATGGTCGACGTAGGAAGCGCCGCCGCGACGCCGCTGCCATTCGGCGCCATCGCCGCCGTCACGTCCACTCCGCCGACGAACACGCGTTGGCCGGGCGACAGGCGCGGCAGGAACAGCGTGCGCCGAGTGGCTCCAGTCTCGGTGGACGGCTCCCAGCGAGCGCGCAGCACAAAGCCCTGCGGGGTCGCTGGCCCAGCGCCGGGCGGGTACCAACGGAAGGGATCGCGCCATTGAAGGCTTGCCAGAGGCGGCAGTCCGGAAGCGGCGCTTCCCGCGTCGAGGTCGGCCATCTCCCAGCCGGTGACACTATCCACCGCGACCTTGTCCAGGAACTGATCGGGTTCGTGACTGGATGGATCGCCGTTCCCGACACCCATGATCCGGCCCGCTCCTTTCAGTTCAAAGGTCACCTTGTCCGCCGCAACCGGGACGGTACGGCCCTTGGCGTCGACGGCGCTGACCGTCACCACCGCCACGTCGCGCGCGGCGCTTGGCAGTCCGGGCCGCTCGACGGACAGCTTGAGCGCCTGCGGCGCCTGCGTCGTCTCGACCCGATCCGATGCGACAAGCTTGCCGCTGCGATAGGCACGTGCTGTCAGCACACCCGGCGCATAGGGCACCTGCCATTCCGAATGCCCGTATGCCGGCATCTTCTGTCTGCCCCGGCTACGGCCGTTGAGCAAAAGCTCCGCCTCGTCCGCATTGGCGTAGATCCAGATCGGGATCGGCTGCCCCGTCCGGTCGGGCCAGTTCCAGTGGCCGACAATGTGCGCCATCGGCGCCTCGGTCCACTGGCTCTTGAGGTACCAGGCGGTATCCTTGAACAGCCCGGTGGTGTCGAGCATCCCGAACTGCGAACTGATCGCCGGCCAGCCGAATGGCGTGGTTTCCCCGCGATAATCAAAGCCGGTCCACACGAACATGCCCCCCATCCAGGGACGCTGCGCGATCGCCCGCCAGGCCTGCTCGATGCTGCTTGATTCAACGGGGCGTGGAGGCCGGTCGTAGGCGGCGAGATGCGAGGCATCGCGGTCGTCGAAATAGATCCCGCGGGTCGTGGTGGTCTGGCCCTCTTCCGTAATCACCACCGGCACGTCCGGACGTGCCTGGTGGTATGCATCGGCGTTATGCTGCGCGATATAGTTGAGGCCGGCGATCTCCGTCGTGGTTGCGGTACCGCTGGTGTCGTTGCTCGCGGTCGCGACCGTGGAAGGACGGGTTGGATCGAGTTCGCGTACCCGAGCCTGCATCAGCTTGGTAAGACGAGCGCCCACCTCCTTGCCCTCGATCGCCCATTCCTCGTTGCCGACGGACCACAGGATGACGGAAGGGTGGTTCCGGTCGCGCAGCACCATCCGATCGAGCTGGTCGCGCAGCTCCGGGGCGGTGCCCATCATCCGGTGCTCGTCGATCACCAGCATGCCCAAGCGATCGGCAGCGTCCAGCAGCTCGGGCGTGGGCGGGTTGTGGGACGCGCGATAGGCATTGCTGCCCATCGCCTTCAGTCGCTCCAGCCGATAGACCTGCATTTCGTCGGGCAAGGCCGCGCCGATGCCCGCGTGGTCCTGATGGTTGTTGGTGCCCTTCAGCTTGACGTGGCGGCCGTTCAGCCAGAAGCCGGTATTCGGGTCCCACCGGATCGTGCGCACGCCGAAGGGGGTGACGTAGCGGTCGCGCACAGCTCCACCCTCCAAGACGGTGGTGACCAGCTGGTGCATCACCGGGGTGTCGAGCGACCACAGCTGCGCGCCTTTGAGCGGCAGCACCGTTGAGTGATCGATGCTGGCGCCCGGGGCGAGCTGCTGGGCCGCACCCTGCGTCGTCGCTAGGCTGCGGGCGTCCGGGCCAATTACCTCCTGCCGAACGGTGAACTGCCGGGCGCGGACATCCTCATTCCGGATCGTCGCGCGTGCCGTCACCTCCGCATCGGCGCCTTGCAGGGTCGTGGTGACGTACGTGCCCCACTGGGGAATGTGGAGCGGGTCGGTCTTGGTCAGCCAGACATGGCGGTAAATGCCGGCGCCCTCGTAGAACCATCCCTCGAACGTGCTGGTGTCCACCCGCACCACCAGGGTGTTGGGTCCGTCATAGTTGATGTAATCCGTCAGGTCGAAGCGGCTGCTCGAATAGCCGCTGTGCTCCCGCCCCAGATAATGCCCATTGAACCAGATGACCCCGTTGCGGAAGATGCCGTCGAACTCGACGGCAATGCGCCGGCCCCGGTCGCTTTCCGGGATGGTCAGGGTCTTCCGGTACCAGCCGATGTTGTTCTCAGGAAATCCCGGCCCGATCGCACGCGATCCATGGTTCGCCTCCGCTTTGGAGCTGAACGGCACCTCCACCCCCCAGTCATGGGGCACGTCCACCCGGCGCCAGGCCCGATCATCGAACTTCGGGCTTGCCGGGCCGTCACCATAGCCGGCCTTGGCGAAGAAGAACGGCGCCGTGCTGTAGCCGAAATCGCGCGCCGGATCGTGGGCATGGCCAAGCGCGAAGCGCCAGTCCGCGTCGATGTTCGTGCGTTCGCGCCCACCTCCCTTTTCCGATGCGGCAGCGGGCGCGTCCTGCGCCCGAACCGCTTCAGCCCCAGGGCAGGAAGTCGCAAGCAGTACGATCAGGGGAAAACAGATGCGCTTCATGGCTTGAGCCTCACCATAACGACGCCGTGGAGCGCTACTTCCGCCTCATACCGGCCAGACAATCGTCCAAGGTCCTTCTTAGTCCAAAGATCGCGGACGTTCATGCGTAACTTGCTCGGCAACCCCATGGACGTCCAGTCCGCACCGATCCGCGCTGGAGCCTTGCCGCGGTTCCAGAAGAGCAGCGCCCTCCCGCCGTCGGCCATGGGCTTTGACCATACCTCCAGATCGCCGGTATCCGAAATGCGGTGTCCCTGCTTCCCCAAAGGATCCTGATCCACGTCGATCACGTCTCGGTTCAGCAGAATGGTACGGGTCGCCTCGCTCATGTTGGTTAGATCGTTGCCGGCGATCAGCGGTGCCGCCATCATCGCCCACAGTGAGAAGTGGGCCCGGTACTCCACGTCCGTCAGTCCGCCGTTGCCAACCTCCAGCATATCTGGATCGTTCCAGTGACCCGGCCCCGCATATAGCCATAGGGGTTCGTTCATATCGACGATGGATGCGATGCCCCAGCTATAGTTGTACTTGCCCTCCCACTTGTCAGTGATGCCGCCGGTCGTTCGCCACATGTTGCCGATCTTCGACGTCTTCGACAGGATCTAGCCGCCGATTGCGCATCGTGGCTCCTCGGCGGATGTCGGACTTGTGGGCTCACAAGACCGATCTGCTCATCGATGCGCGTCATGCCAAGGCTGCGCTCGACATGGCAGCCAACAAGACCGACCCCAACGATGCAGACGCTCTCGCTTATCTGGCAAAGGTCCGCTTCCACAAGGAAGTGCGGGCCAAGAGCTTCGACAGCATGCTTTGCGCGTACGTTGGTAGCAGCGCGTACTCGGCTGGTGCGGATCGGTACCGAGCGCCGGCATGGCGAGGCCAGTGGCGCCAGGAGCACCGGCGCGACCATCGCCCTCGAACGACCCGTTGTTGGCCGCATCCTCCGCAGCCATTCTTCCAGGTTTCGTGAACGGTAGTAGTTTGCGACCTTTATTCACCGCGTCAGGCTGCGGAACTCATTGACAGGCGCGTCATCCCCCTTCTTTACCCCATGCCACGCAAAAAATAATATAGGGAATTTTGGAGATGCGAGCACGGAGCAACTCGGTTGCGGGCGCGGCGCTCGGCCTTGCGCTGGCGGCGATCGGAACGCCGGTCTGGGCCCAGACAGCGACGGCCCCGGCCCCCACCGCATCGGCGGTGGCGCATCCGGAACTCTGGCCACAACTCCACATGAAACGTCGTCGCGATCCCAAGGTGGAAGCGCGGATCGATGCGATGCTGAAGCGCATGTCGGTCGAGGACAAGGTCGGCCAGCTGCTCCAGATCGACATCGCTTCAATCACGCCAAAGGACGTCGAGACGTACAAGATCGGCTCCATCCTGAACGGCGGCAACTCGGCGCCCAATGGTGACGAGCGCGCGCCGGCGGCCGAATGGCTGAAGCTCTTCGACGCATTCTACGACGCGTCGATGAAGCGCACCGATGGCCGGCCTCAGGTGCCGGTGATCTGGGGCACCGACGCGGTGCACGGCGCCAACAACATCATCGGCGCGACGCTTTTCCCGCACAATATCGGCCTGGGAGCGATGCGCGATCCGGCGCTGATCCAGAAGATCGGTCGCGCTACCGCAGAAGAAACCGCCGCGACCGGCATCGACTGGAGCTTCGCGCCGACCGTGGCGGTGGTGCAGGACGATCGCTGGGGCCGCACCTACGAAAGCTATTCGGAGGACCCGGCGATCGTCGCGTCCTATTCGGGCAAGATGGTTGAAGGGTTGCAGGGCGAGGTCGGCCGCGACTTCATGGGTCCTGGCCGGGTCATGTCCTCGATCAAGCACTTTCTCGGCGACGGCGGCACCGGCGGCCGCGACCAGGGCGACACGCGAGCGTCCGAGGCGGTGCTGCGCGACGTCCACGCCGCCGGTTACGTCACCGGCCTGGAAGCCGGCGCGCTGATCGTGATGCCCAGCTTCTCCAGCTGGAACGGCGAAAAGATGACCGGCAATAAGAGCCTGCTGACCGGCGTGCTCAAGGATCGTTTGGGTTTCGACGGGTTCACCGTGTCCGACTGGAACGCGCACGGTCAGGTGCCCGGCTGCACCACGGAGGATTGCGCGGCGGCGATCAACGCCGGCCTCGACATGTTCATGTATTCCGGCCCGAAGTGGAAGGAGCTCTACGCCAACACGCTGGCCGAGGCGAAGGACGGGCGTATTTCCGCCGCACGGCTCGACGATGCGGTGCGCCGCATCCTGCGCGTCAAGGTGATCGCCGGCAGCTTCGATCGGGGCCGGCCGTCGACCCGCGCGCTGGCGGGCCAGTTCAACCAGCTCGGCAGCCCGGAGCATCGCGCCATCGCGCGCGAGGCGGTGGCGAAGTCGCTGGTGCTGCTCAAGAACAATGGCGGCGTGCTGCCATTGAAGCCGTCGGCCAACATCCTGGTCGCCGGCCGCGGCGCGGACAACATCGCGCAGCAGTCTGGCGGCTGGTCGATCAGCTGGCAGAGCACGGACATGACCAACAAGGATTTCCCGAACGGTCAGTCGATTTGGCGCGGCATCGACGAGGCGGTGCGTGCCGGCGGCGGCCGCGCGGCCCTCTCGGTCGACGGCAGCTTCCAGGCCAAGCCGGATGCGGCAGTCGTGGTGTTCGGCGAAACGCCCTATGCCGAGTTCATGGGTGACCGCCCGACGTTGGAATACAGCCCCGGCGACAAGGCCGATCTGGTGCTGCTCAAGAAGCTGAAGGCGGCGGGCATTCCCGTGGTCGCGGTGTTCCTGTCTGGCCGGCCGATGTGGGTTAACCCGGAGATGAACGCGGCGGACGCGTTCGTTGCGGCCTTCCTGCCCGGCACGGAGGGCCGCGGCGTCGCCGACGTGCTGATCGGCGACCGCGCCGGCAAGCCGCGGCGCGACTTCGCGGGCAAGCTCAGCTTCTCCTGGCCCAAGCGGCTCGACCAATATGTGTTGAACAAGCGCGACCCGAATTACGACGCGCTGTTCCCGATCGGCTATGGCCTGAGCTATGCCGCGCCCCAGTCGGTGGCGAAGCTGGACGAGACGCGGCCAGCGGGCGTGACGATCGACCAGAACGCGCTGTTCGTGCGCGGCCGGCTGGCGCAGGGGCCGGGCTGGACCACCTCGGGCTCGATCGCGCAGTCGCGGGTCGACCGCCGCAGCCAGGAGGACAGCGTGCGGCTGACCTGGACCGGGCAGGGCGAGGGGGCGCTGGCGGTGATGACCCCGCTCGACCTGCGGCGCGAGGCCAATGGCGAACTGAGCCTGGTGGTTGAGTACCGGGCCGCGGCAAAGCCCGCCGGCGTCTCCGTCGCGATGGAGGGCGGCCAGACCGCGACCGTGCCCGTCACCTCGCTGATGACGGCGGCATCGGGGCAGTGGGGCGAGTTTGCAGTGCCGCTGCGCTGCTTCGCGGCCAGTGGCGCCAACATGGAGGCGATCACGCGGCCGTTCGTAGTGTCCTCCGCGAGGCCGCTGCAACTCGACATTTCCGGCGTCCGCATCACCAGCGCGGCGGTGGGGGGAGCCCCCTGCCCGCGCTGATGGCCGGCTCAGGCAGGGCCGGCTTCACTGGGCTTGCTGGTGGTTTGTTCTGCGCATGTTCAAGACCCGATCACCGTACAGCTTAAGCCGAGCGGTAATGGTGACGCAGCGAACGATGCGGAACAGAGTAGCGTGCCGACGATCACCAGCAAAAAGCCGAACCGCCTTGCCACCACTTATCCTTCCTGCCCGAACACCAGACCCTGCCGGACACTGGTATCTGCGGTCAGATGATGGTGCGGAGCGGGTCGATCATCGTTCCCGCTTGCCCCAAGATTTGACGCGCCGGCAGCTTACCAGCGCTCGCTCCCGAAAGCCGACTGTCGCTAAACCACCCAAAGTGCGACAGAAACCTCGGCGTGCGCCGAAGATGAACGGAGGGCAGCTATTGGGAAGCGGTCAGGTATGCTGCAATGGCAGCTACTGGCGCTCAGCTGCCGAGGTTGGCCAGTGTCGCGGACCTCCTTCGTGCTGCTCCGTCTTCGCGGCGGTCAGCGCGTACGTGGTTGGGTGGTCCAATGATGCCGTGAAAGGGCGACATGATCGGCACCTGGCAAAACTTCGCCCTGCTTGCCGTCGGCTTATGGATCAGGTCCGGCTCGGCCGGGCAGGCAAAGGAAGAAACCCTAGCACCTACCCGCCAGCCCGACGACCCCATCTGCACCGCAGCGGAGGAACCCCGCCAATGAACATCGCCTTCATCATCGAAGCCGTTGCAGAGCTTACCAGCCATGGTGGGTCGGCACGAGAGGCGGACACCGACCGCAAGGAACACTCCCTAGCAGTGTGATCATCCAAGATCCTCTCTACGCGTCTAACCAGATCTTGCGGGGCGCACGGCTTTACCAAGTAGTCGCTAGCGCCCGCGCTTAACGCCTCAGCGATGGCATCTTCGCCCCCTTTCGCCGAAAGCATCAGAACAGCGGGGCAGTATAAGGATGGATTCCGTCGCACGATGCGCAGGAGGTCCAAACCGTCCATTCCTGGCACATTCTGGTCGAGGATTACGAGATCAGGCTTTTTGAACGCAATGGTGTCGTACGCCAGCGTGCCGTGATCCAGAACAGTGACGGAATGCCCCACTCTAGTGAGGATCGACTTAACGAGTTCGGCGACAATCTCGTCGTCTTCGACATAGACGATGCGGGCCATCAAACTTCCCTGGTAAACCGTAGGAGACCATGCTCGACGACGACGATCCGGACCGAGGTGCCTTCCTCCGGAAAACTACCGAGGCGCACGTTAACAAATGATTAAGTAGAACTTGCGCGTTATTGAAAGCATTGCATGTTTGAAGTCGATTATCTCCGCCGTCGCGCAGCTCAAGAGCGTGTCGCAGCTCTCAAAGCGGAGACCATGAAGGTGTTCCGCGCCCATATGGATATGGCTCTTGCTTATGAGCTGCGGCTTCTGGGAGCCTGAACGCTTAAGCGGATCGGGAGTGTGAGACCGGCCGAAGCGGCGGCGGCGGCCTCCAAGATGCCGCTCGACAGTTGGTCACCGCGTACGTTGTGAACGCGACGTTCAGCGCCTGATCAACATTGTCGGGCTACAAGTGCTGCTATCGGTCCGGAGAGGTTTGATAACGAAATTTCTTATGTAGGCTGCGCTTGGGCTCGCTACCGCAGTCGCAGCAGTCCCGGCTGAAGCGCAGGTTGAGTCCCATTAGTACAACCAGCAGCACCGTATCCAACAGGGAATGCGTTCAGGTGAGCTGAATAGGCGCGAATACCAACGCTTGCAGCGCAATCAGGGGCGAATTGCCCGTGCTGAAGATCGCATGCGCTGGATCGGGGGGCGCCTTATCAACCGGGAGCGTGCCCGACTTGACCGCCGGCAGGATCGCGCCAGCGCTCGCATTCATCGCCAGAAGCACGATCATCAGGGTCGCTGGTAAAGCAACGCCCCGCCGGGCCCATGTCCGGCGGCGGCCACCTGTGCTTCGATGGGAGCTTCGCTAATCGTCGGTTTAGCGGTAGCGACCGCCGACCGAAGTTTCAGTTTGTCGGCTCTTCCGGACGCTTGCGTCGGCCGAGCCATTCGCTAACTTCCATCCAGCGCCTTACGCCGTCCATATCGCCAGCTTCAGCAAGCGCCTTCACGCACTCACAGGCGAGGGCTACGGCGAGGCGCTCCTCTTCCGACATCACTCTTCCTCCATTTGTTCCAGGGTTGCCGATCAAGGCGCCTTAGGACGCTATTTCCTTAGATTTGAGCAGATCCGACCGCTCACCGTCTAAAATGGCTAAGGCTCCTCGACTGGGGCAGTCGGAGGTTGGATGACTATCAAGCAGAAGCTGTTTGGCGCCTTAGCGGTGCTCGGAATCACGTTAATCACTCTGGTTGGTGGATTCACCTGGAGCGCACGTTCAGGCGAGGCGTCTCTATCTACGGTGCTTAACGATCGCGTTCTGCCGCTAAAGGACCTGAAGCTCGTAGCAGATGGTTACGCCGTGCAAGTAGTCGACGCAGCGCACAAAGCTCGGAATGGAAACGTCACTAACGCGGCTGCGCTTCACACATTGATCCGCGGTGAACGTGAACTCGATGGTGCTTGGAAGCGATACCGCGCGACCAAGATCGTAGGTGATGAGGAAGTCCTTGCGAAGTCCGCCGAAGCTGCGATGGCAAAGGCTTCCTCCGCTACCGACAAGCTAGAAGCGATCCTGCGCTCAGAGGATCAGGCTGCGCTTGACCAGTTCGTAACCACAGAGCTGTACCAAACGATAGATCCTGTATCAGAGGCGATCGGGAAGTTGGTCTCGCTTCAGATCGACGTCGCCGAGAAGGAGACGCATACCGCGCTCGAGACTGCCAGCGCGATGCTTGTACTGCTGGTCGTATTGGCGCTGATCGGAGTCGCTGTACTAGCCACATCCATCTTCATCGTCGCGCGGAAGGTGGTATCGCCCATTCAGAACCTTGCGATAGCGATCCGCGCCTTAGCATCCGCAGACGGGAAAGCGGGTGTTCCGCATCTCGAGCAGCAGGATGAGATTGGAGATATCGCTCGTGCCGTTGACGCGTTCGTCGCCTCCGTCGTCGCAAAGGAGCGCGACGGGGCCACAACGGCTGCTGCGGTTCAAAATATCGTTACAACCAGTCTCTCGGAAGGCCTCTCTGCCATGGCGCAAGGCGATCTTACGAAAGAGATTACGGTCGATTTCCCGGATAGCTATGTAGCGCTGAAGAACAACTTCAACCTTGCCCTGGCAGAGTTGCGTGCATTGATTGGCTCAGTAGCCGAGAGCGCAGCTGCAATTCGCACGGGCTCGGGAGAGATCGCCCAAGCGTCGGAGGATCTGGCGCGGCGAACGGAGGCGAATGCCGCCAGTCTCGAGGAGACGTCGGCTGCTGTGACGCAGATGGACGGGCGCCTGAAGGCGACCTCCGACGCCGCAAACCGCACCGTGATGCGCGCTGACGGAGCCATTTCTACCGTGCAGGGCGGGCGTGATGTCGCCGACGAGGCGATGCGCGCGATGACACGGGTGAACGAGAGCGCCAAGGGGATCGATAGCGTTATCGAGGGGCTGGATAAGATCGCCTTTCAAACCCGCGTTCTGGCGATGAATGCCGCCGTGGAGGCGGGCCGCGCTGGTGAAGCTGGTCGCGGGTTCGCAGTGGTCGCCGACTTGGTATCTGCGCTCGCCATGCGTGCAGAGGAAGAAGCTGGGCGTGCTCGCGATCAGCTGACCGCTACCCAGTCCGACATCGTCTCGGCGGTGGAGATGGTTCAGAAGGTCGATGGTGCGCTTGCGAACATCTCAGGCGATGTGGCCGAGGTACATGCGCTGCTTGGCCAGATCGCGACCGACAATCAGGCCCAGTCGACCGCCATCAGCCAGATTAGCGTCGCCATTGGCACCATGGACCAGGCGACACAGCAGAATGCAGCCATGGTGGAGCAAACCTCGGCCGCTGCGCGCAATCTGTCGAGTGAAGTGTCGGTGCTCGCCGAGCAGTCTGCAAAATTCGAAGTCGGCACCGCGACACCAAAGACGTTCCATCCGGCCTCCTCAAAGCGGCCCGGCAATACGGGATACACTTCGCCCTCGAAGTCGTTACCCGCGTCCATTTCGCCGCAAGCGCGTGACGACTGGGCAAGCTTCTAATCCAATCCCGCCCTTCTGACCGGCGGCGCACTAGCGCCGCCGGTCAATTCGCCGACCTGTCCAGGCGCTCGAACCGGTCGAGCCGGTCGCCGATCTGCATCCAGCGCTTCACGCCAGCCATGTCGCCCGCTTCGGCGGGCGCTTTCACGCGTTCATAGACGTGGTCGGGAGCGTCGTCGCCGTGCATGCTCTCGACGGCGAGAGCTTCGGCAAGAGGCTCCTCTTCTCCCGTCAACCGCCTTGCTCGCCGCCATCGATAAGATCGCCCAGGTTGCCAGCGGAGGCAGGCTCCGCCAGCTTCCGGCATGAGGGAGCTCGGATCGCGCAGCGCAATATGACCGCACGAACCAGGGGCTCAACCTTGAAGCTGCCGTCGACCTAGGCCGACGAGCCGATGTCTTCAGCTACGGAACGGATGTCTCGTCCTGCCGATGCAGGTCCCAGCAACGAAGTAGCTACTGACGTTCGTGAAGTGCTCGCGCTTTTCGCAATCTCAATTCCGCTTCGTAGCAATTCTCATGCCTTCGATCCCAGAAACGGTGATCAAACCATGCCGCCACACCGGAACCTACGAGGCAGATTACGAAAGCTATGCCTTGAGGCGTATAGAGCTTCAAAAAGCTGAAGCAGATCAGAAGGATCAACGCGCCTCCCAGAGCGCGAACTAGATATGGAGCCAATTCCGATCCGGGGGCCGGAACGTGTGTGTTCGCTACCAAAAGCGCGTTGGCATGATCATCTTCTCGCATTCCGAAGCCCATCGACGCCGCGGTCCGTTCTGTAAACCTAGTGGCGCCAGCCCCTCGCATCACAATCGATCATAAAGATGCTTGGAGCGAACTACATCCACAGCTCTCTCGCGCGGCGTGTCTCTGGGCGTTCTTCGCGCTGCACCTTGCAGTTCAACCTCCACATACCTGTGGAGTACCTTCGTATCCTTAACCTCACTGATAGCCTTGCGCTATGGGTCCGGTGAACTTCAAGTTACACCCGCGGAAGCCGGTGCTCGGGACGCATGGAGCTCCCTCGCCCCAAGCCAAGCTTCCGTTTTTCACGACGTTGAACCTGCAGCGGTCGAAGCTGAACGAAGGGCGGCTTCTCTATCGCGGCCTGAGTCAACAGGCGAAGGCTACTCTCCGCTGCCGCAAGGGCACCGGTGTGGTGGATTGGGAAGCGACAAT
>NZ_JACIJF010000023.1 GCF_014199255.1 Sphingomonas xinjiangensis
GAAATACGGTAGGAAGCACGAGGAACAGCGGCGCACCCAGCATGACGCCGAAGACAAGAGAATTCCCACGGCCATACCTCTTGCGCATTCCTACGAGTGTTACCTGTCGTAACGCTGGCCTTGACGTTCCCTCATGGTGGGAAATCGATGGGTCGTGACGTCAAGTCCGTCTGCCAACAGCTTTAACGTGGAGATTGGCAAATTAGAGTGACCAACGGACTTCGAAGTTCATCTTCGAAGTCCGTTGGGCGCAACCTAGTGCAGCACCGTCAGGGAATTCCAGATACTCGCGAGCGATCCCTCAGACCGCTTCAGGTGGAAGGCCTCCTCGCCCGGCACCGACCGCTGGCGACGGACATCGCCGCGGATCAGGCTGGCATCGACCGCAAAGCTTCGCCGGCCACCGGACCCTCGGCAATGCGACGCGCCACCGTCATCTTGGACAATTGCCGCAGCAGGTCACTGTCGCGGAACCACCCGTGCCGGTTCTTCGAGAACGTCGAGTGGTGAGCACGTACCCTCAAAACCCAGCCATAGGCGAAATTGAGATGCACCTGTTCGTACAATCGCCGCTTCGAGCGGATCCGTAGCCAATGATCAGCATGCGGATCATCAGCTCAGGATCGATCAAGGGTGACCCGTCTCGCTCTAAGAGTCCGTTTGGAAAACCAGGGATGAGTGTTTCGTCGTAGGAGATTACCGCCCATGGCGACGAGGATCATGGCCTGTGAGACGTCGATCCGCTTCTCATAGTCGCGTACCAGTCGGCGCCATCGGATCATCCAGCCAAATGTTCGCTCGACGACCCAGCGCCGAGGTAACACCTTGAAGCCCTCTTGCTTATCACTGCGGCGGATGACCTCGACGACAAAGTTGAGATAGCTGGCCTTGTCCATGAGCTTGAGGCGATCGTAGGCGCCATCGGCGAACAGATGCTTCACCCAGGGCCAGCGCTTACGAATGCCACTGAGGATGACCTGCGCGCCCGCGCTGTCAGAGATATCGGCTGTGGTCAGATTGACCATCAACAAGCGACCATCGGTATCGACAGCGATGTGCCGCTTGCGCCCCACGACCTTCTTGCCCGCGTCAAACCCGCGCTTTTCCGCCGATGGCGCCTTGATCGACTGGCTGTCGATCACCGCCGCGCTCGGGCTAGCCTCTCGCCCGCAGCGCTCACGATCCAGCATCAACTCAAGATCGTGGATCGTCTGGAACAGAAACCTGCGCGCCAACTCTCGGAACCAGCCATAGACCGTCTGCCACGCCCCGAAGTGAACCGGCAGCATCCGCCAGCCACACCCCGAACGAACAAGATAGCGCACCGCGTTGATCACCTCGCGAAAATCCACCTCGCGCGGACGGCCACGGCGTCCAGGCTTGGGCATCAATGGCGCAAGCCGGTCCCATTCCTCATCCGTGAGATCGCTCGGGTAGCGCTTCGTTTTCCTGGCAATCTGGGCCATTCGCCCCCGGCTCTGCTGCGTCCACATGCAGAGCCTGAATCAGACACCTCTACCCCTGGCAAGCTCTCAGGCGATTATCCAAACAGCCTCTAAGAGGGCCGCAAATGCTCACTGATGTCCGACAGGTCCACGAGGCTGTCGATCGAGCGCAGCAGATGATTTGGCGGCACATGCCGCTCAAGGTCGAAGCTATAGAACAGCGCTTCCTGCGCCGCCGTCCGCTCGCGCATCATCGGCTCACCCTTCGACTGCTCGCGAAAGTGAATCAGCAGCATGGTGCCGATTTGGCTTGATCCGGAGCAGCTCAACATTGCCTCGCTGGCCCGTTCCCGCGAATGATTGGTCATGGCTATCGTGATGGAGGTCACCGAGAGTGGCGCGATTTGTCGTTTGAGGCAGTTGAGGCGGTGGCAGGTGTCAAAGCGATTAGTTTCAGCATCGATGCCATATTACGTCGCGATCTCGGCGGATCCGCTGGCGAAGGCGTGGAATCTGGACATTGACACGCCCGCTCAAACCAAATTTGCGTCAAATTTCCATTTAGCGCTTAGTCAGCTTCGGAGCGTCCAAGCCTAGAAGGCGGACGTCGCCGACAGCAGATGCGTCGCAATCTAGCCGGCGTCAGGGACCATGTGCGACTAATGGGCAGGGAACACGCGAATTCCTTAATCGAATACTGGCGCGCCGCTGTTCGAAGTCGCAGTGGAAGACGTTGCTACCTTACTTGAGTATGAAGCAAATCAGCACAGCGCCCGCGCCTCATCACCCGACCAGACGGTTCGCGGACCGGTCTTGCCGTGGCGCAGCTTCAAACGGTTGCCGCGGATGTCCTTCCAGTGCAGCCCAAGGATCTCGCCGCGGCGGCAACCGGTGAGCAGCAGGAGAGTCGCTGCGGTCGCCGCTAACGCTCTGACCCGGTCTTCGCCTTCTCTATGCCTCACCAGCACCTCGCCAAGTCGGTTCAGCTCCTCCGTGCTGAGAAAGCGCTGGCAATGCCGGCGGCGGTTCCAGCGAACCACGCGGCACGGATTTGTGTTCTCCAATCGGTAACCCCACGCCTCGGCCTTGTTCATCATCAGGTTGAGGAGGCTGAGCGTCATGTTGGCCGCACCGGGGCTGGTCTGATTGTTGAGGTCGGCCAACCATTTGGTGACATGCGCCTCGTTCAGCTCGTCCGCAAACAGATCGTGGAAGGCATTGTCGAGGTAGTTGCGACGGTAGCCGGAATTGTTGCTGAAGGTCTGGTCGCTCCAGCGCACGGCCCACTTGGCCCAGAATTCGTTGAGGAAGTCGTCGAACCTTGGCGCCGAGCGTATGCGCGCCCGATCGGTGGCAGGATCCTCTCCGATGGGAGCATAGGCCAGGACCATGCGCGCGACCTTCGTCGCCTGGTCGCGGGTGATGACCGAAGCCGGTCCAATCGTGATGGTACGCAGCCGCCCGGCCATACGGGTCTGGACGATGTAGACGTTGCGACCGGTGGGATAATGGCGGATGCCGAACCCATTCTCGATGCCGATCCATGTGGTCGAGCGTGGCTTACCCTTCGGCACGCGCGTGAAGCTGGTGTCGGCGCCAACACGGGCCAGTGCCTCTGCCACCACCTGCTTGAGGGCGAGCGCCGTCATTGGCGTAGGCCGATGTGTAGCGCCGTTGCTTGTCACGGTGCCTTACACGGACGAACCACTGGTACTTGCCGGAGGGCCGGACGCGCAGGCCGAAACCCTTCAGTTCGGTGTCCCAGATGCAGTACTCTTTGGTGCGCAGCGGCAGCTTGCGCCGTGCGAAATTGCCATCCAGCAAAGCCCGCTGCGGGCGACTCCGGCCGGTGGGGACCATAAGGCCATCAGACGTACCAAATTGACCGCCAAGAGTCCCGGAAATCTGCGGGTTTGCGGGGAGCAGAAGGCCATCAGCGGCACCCGCACTGCGAAGTACTTTGCTGAACGCCCGCGTTGATTCTACTGCAGTTTTTCCCATAAGCATGCGGCTAGCCGCGTAGCGTGTGCGTAGCAGGGGTGTCGAATGATGGGCCAATCTGGCGTATTAGCCCTAACCTGATGTGCCATCGGCATAGCCTTTATATCGTCGTAGGCGATGGTCTTCTCGCCCGATCAATCTAGCCCTTGTTCTGACTTACTGTGCCCCTGCCGTCGCAATCGAGCGGTCTGCTTGGCGGCCGCCGATGAGTTTGCCTCGTTTTGCCATCCGCTCCCAGGTCTCAGCGGACAAAGTGCAACGGTTGCGGACGTTGACTACAGTAATCGGTTTAGCCGCCTCCCGCTGCTCACGTACGCGGTCGCGGCAGAAAGTCGGGTCCTCAGCCATCGGTCCCCTCCATCATCGCGCGCCTAACGAAACCGGCGGCGGAACGTTGCTGCCGCGGGGACCTGCTGCCAGTCGGTACCCGGATCTAAGTCCGGCCAATCTGTTCGCAGCTGGTCTTTGGGGTTTGAGATGCGCAAACAGCATCTCGACCTTCTTGCGCTGGCGGCGGGAAGTTAAATAAGCGTCACCGGTGGCAATATCGCGGGCCAGGTAACGGGCGGCTTCGTGGACGTGGCGCGTGACCTTGCGGGCCGGACCCACCTGCCGAAAGGTGCCTCACGTATCTGAGGACGATCGCTCCCTCGCCGGTGTTGACGATTTCCTCTGGCGTGCGCCCACCAAGTACAGAAATCGTGGCGGAGCGGTACCACCTTTCCGCCTCTATTTCCCCAAATAGGTCAACGGCACAGGCTAGGATTTTGTCTGCGAACGCGCAGCATCTTTGCTCCGCCGATGCGGATTGTGGCTCGAGACAGATCGACTCCCGAGAACAGGCCGTTGCGCAATCTCAACTCCTGAGCGGTGACACGCCCCTCGTGCAAATCTTCGTCATCCTTCTCTCGCGATAATTGCTTCTCATCGCGCAGATCCTCAGGATTAAGATCCAGCCTCGAGCTCCGATTTTCTCGGCGGCTCGGTCGGCATCGTTGAAAGCCTATTTTTCATTGAATGCCAGCTTTCAAGTACCGCTTCACCGCATCTAAGGCCGGGCGCCCATCTTCAGAGAATGCCTGCCACGGGGTTCTAGCGCCTATCGGACTATCTGCGGCCCAGCGGTTATGCCAAAATCCGGGATATCCGCTCGGCCTACGAAGCGAACGAATCCCAATCTGAAGGGCGCCAAGCTCCAAGATATCAAAGGCAAGCTCGTCATCGATTTGCACCTCGTGATTGCGCCACGCACGTAGCCAGCCATCGGGCAGATCAAGGAGTGTTTCAACGTCGAGCTCACTGAGGCCCCAAGCAGCGGGTAGAACATCTAGGAAAAGCGCCAGCCCGTCGTGACGTTGTCCGTCCCGCCGGGAGTCGAAGCTGATACCGCAGTTTGGCATCATGGCATTGCGGACCACATTACCAAGCAAAAACCAGACACTTTGCTCGCGGTGGCGCTCAAAGACCTCCGTCGTTCTAACGAGCGGCGGGATACCAAGGGCGAGGTTACCGATTTCAGAAAGTATTGCGCGATAACGGTAGCCAGTGCCTTCGAGGCCGCAATTCTCTATATTCGCCTCGGCGATGACGTGGCGATCCTTTTCCGATCCCATCGGCCAGAGTTCCACTCGGACAACTATCATCGGTAGACCTCGATGGCGAATTCCCGGGCGACATCTGAATACTCGGCCCGCAATGCCGCGGCACCCATCACCATTTGCCCTTGCTGGTCGAATTTCCTGGAGCCAACGGCAAGGTCGCACCGAGTAGCATGCTGCGCGCACGAAGTGACATAGTAACCGCTATCGATACGCGAAGCTGCCGCCGCGCCACATTGCACGCACGTCTGAAGCGATCGCGAGGTCGTCTTATGCATCAGGGCATAGGCGCCACTTTCGCAACGATCAGGGCGGACGCGCAAGCAGCCGAACTTCTGCTTCGCTCCGACAACCTTCAGCGTAGCATCGATCTTGTCCATCGCGAGACTCTCCTTCTCCAACGAAGGTTGCCAGCCCTCTTGAGCGTGCTCTCGCCGACTAAGGATCACTTCAAGCATGCCCACGCCTCCCTCCGAAGCATTCAATTGCGAGCTCAAAGTTCTGGCCGGCGAAACGTCAGGCGGCACGAGCCGCGTCAAAAGTGCCCAGCGATGATGGCACTCAATCCACGCAAAGGAGACTCCTCCTTGGCTTTCACCGCCCAATGGCCGTCCACGCCCCGAGCCACCAACATGCGGGGGTTGTGCATGCCAGCCGATGAGGCAGTCACCTTTGCATCAGCAGATCTGCGTACTCGAATCTCAGCGCTTCCGATGTCGGGGTTCTGTTTTAGGTGCTCTATGATCGACCGAACCGCTCCGTCCATTTCTTCATCGGATAGCTCGCGATCTGTGTCGAACGATACCATATCGGTTCCTCCAAGCTACTGTTTTGCAAAAATTTCAGAGAGAGCACTGCTTTACCTGCGCTCAGACTTCGAGCTCTTCAATCCGTCTGGGCAAGCCGGGGCCCTTGCGCGATTGAGTGCACGGCAGCCGTAGTCCCATATCCACTTGGTAGTGGCAGTTAGGATCCACAAACTTCCTCACTCAATCAGAACATAGCACTCTCCACCGGGACATAGAAGACCGTGGACATATTTTCCCGGGGATAGAAATGGCCGTGGACCGGAGGCGACTGCTGCCGTTGAACGAGGGCGTGCAAAAGAGCGCGTACAAAAAGGTGGGGGCCGCAGTGCGACGCCAGCGTGAGCGCTTGGGGTTTTCCCAGGAAGGCTTCTCGCAATCCGCTGGCATCGATAGAGCGCGGTGGGGGCGCCTTGAGCGTGGTGAGCTAAATATCTCGCTCAAGACGCTGTTTCAGGTGGCTGCCTTGCTTGGTGTGAAGCCGAGTGTGTTGCTGGATGATGTTACCTTAACAGAGTGCGGAGATGATGGCCCGCGAGGCTAGTGCTGCGGAGTCAATTACCGCGCCTCGACTCGAGTACCACCTTTGCAGTTGCGTTGGACACGGCCGTAGACGGAAAGGCATTAGCTGGCCCATGGGAGACTAGGCCCAGCCAAACTCCCGACATCGAATTCGGCCGTCGGCGGCTGCGCTCAGTTACGTCTCCCTTCTGTAAAGGCTTAGTTTTACGACGAATCTGATCGACCCTGTCGCAATTGTGATATCGTGCTCTATCTACGCCTTGCATGATCGCAGCTGCACTTAGAACATCGCCGTACGAGCTTCTGGTCGACGTAACCGCGGCGGATTGCGCACGCCTCAGTCGAGCCCGTGATTGTGGATAACCTTGTCGCGGAGTTCGATGGCGGGTTTGCCTACGCGTCCGGCCTGACCCGTGTTGCGATGAACGGCATAGGCTGTGATGTCGGTGGCTGCTGGGGTCTACTTCTGGAGTTCAGAAGGTGGTCAGGAGATGGATCGGATGGAGATCATCACCCGGACAGAACGCCGGCGCATCTACAACGACGATGGGAAGGCTGCGGTGGTAGCCGCAAGCTCTGAACCAGGGGTCACGGTGCGCGAAGTGGCGCGGCGGTTCGGAATTGCCGACAGCCTCGTCTACAACTGGCCCTCGGCGCACCGTAAGGCCGCCAGCCTTGCCCAGCCGAGGCAGTTCATCTCGTATAGTGCAGTGCCGGCTTTCGAGACCGAGACGCCGCACCCGCACGGGACGCCGGTAGTGCCGCCGGCCACCATGCCACGTTCCGCCGACCGGGTTGCCGTCGCGGCAGAAGAGACTGTCCGCCCCGCCTCTTACGCCCGCACAGGGACCATCGACATCACGCTGCCATCAGGGGTTCACTTGGCGGTGGACACCTTCGTCAACGAAGTGACACGGAAGATTGGATTTTGACACTCGCGAGTGGACTGTCCGAACTTCACCCCATGACCTGCTGTTTAATGACGGAGAACCGGAACCGGCGTGATCGTCGCGTGATCACCCGCTCGTGCGGATACTGATAGGCGAGCTCGCTAAGGTCGAAGGTGCAGAGGCGAGCTATGTCCACGCTAGCCTGCAGCGCATCGGGATAGGCGCGAAACCGCCGAACCATCTCTTCGGGCGGCTTCAGTGCCCGGTCGGCGTTGACCTCCCGGCGGTAGCCCAGCTCATCGACGGTGCATTTCTCCCGGGCCGCCGTCACTACGTCTTGCAGCAGTCGCGCTTCAGGCGCGTGGTAGAGTACGTCACCCGTGACGACCGCGCGGACGCCGGCACCACCGGCTTGGCGCGCCAGCGCATCGATCCGCACGGTGTCGTTGAGGCGCCTACGCTGGAACAACGCCATGTAGCCGCGGCGCCCGTAAACCTTCTTCAAGTCCGACAGTGCCGCAAGGTTCTGCTCGTCGGCCTCATGGGGAAGCAGGATCGCGATCACGCCTTCGGACCAGGGCTGAAGGTCGCTACAGTGAAGCAGGCATCCGCCCTTCCCTGCTCGCTTCTTGCCGACGGTCAGAAGCCTAGTGATACGCGACCATGCTGGGCGGCCGGTAGGGTAGAGCAGCAGGCGTCGGCCGCAGGACAGCTCAACACGGGAGCCCGCAATGGAGCGAACGCCGGTGGCCTTCTGCGCCTCCCAGGCTCGCACCACGCCGGCGGCCGGTGCCGATGTCGCTGATGCCGATTGCCGGATAACCTCGAAGAGCGGCAGCAGCGAACAGCTCGTCAGGGCCTGACGCGCCGCGCAGCAGCGAGAAGTGCGTGAGCACCTGAAGCTCGACATACCGGCTCATGCGAAGATGCCGTGCATCCACCAGGTCAGATCCCCAGTGCCGCCTTCAATGCCGTCCCCACGCCGGAACACCCAGTAGCGACCGCCCTCTTCAGCCTCGACGCGGTAATAGTCCGGGATGCCCACGTCTCCGCGTCACGGCGCCACCATTCGCCATGGATGCGCTCAGGCCCATCAGCAGCCACAACCTTGTGGGGCTTGCCGCGCCACTCGAAGCGTCTGGGGGGTTGGCCGGGCATTAGTGCCATGACCCCGAAGAGCGGCTCGGCTCGCGCAAACAGCCGTATGGGGCGTTCCCAGCCTGGCCAACTCCCCGTTGCCTCAACGGGATCGGAGCGCGTTGCCCCTCGCTCTGGTACGTGGCTCTCCACGAGAACCACTCGGAAGACCGAGCTGAGCCCGATCCTTCCGGCGATCACATCCACCAAACGTGACGGATCTCGCACCAGGGTTTCGCCGGCAAGTACCGCGCCCAGATCCACTGCATCGAGGGGCTCGGTGTGAGGAGCGATCAGCGAGAATTGCTCTAGCCCCAAGCCGGGATCGATGCGCTCGATGCGCAGCTTCAGCAGGCGCAGAAGGTGCGAAACCTCGCGTGTTGGGCGCGAGGTGACGACAGCCACGGTTTGCTCCCCGCCATCAACGCGCAAGCCGGTCAGACGCAGCGATCGCGCGCCTAGCCCACGCGCCTGCAAAACCTCTGCCAGATCGCGGAGCAAGTCGCCCATCACCTGTTCAATCGCCTCTGCGGTCCCGGTCGGCTCAATCCGTGCCGCTGAAGCGCACGGGAGATCGACAGATCGACATCCAGCCCGGGAGACAGGGTCAGTCTCAAAGGAAGGGCATTGATGCGGCGGCATATTGCCTGCCATTGCAATCACGCGGCGCCAGTTCCGGAAAAATGTGCGGAGATCGACCGGCGCTATGCGTTGGCTGCGGCTGAAATCGCTTCTTTCAATCTCGCCCCTGCATCAGCTCCCACCGTCTGTACGGTTCGCTTGCCGGTAACCGGATCGGTCTGGTGGAATTTGAACTCCTTACCCGCCAGTGGCTTGGAGATCAGATCCGCGATCATTACCTCGCGGTGGCGATTTTGCGTCGAGGCGAAGGGTGCGATCAGGTCGACAAGCCAGATCTGATCGCCGCCATTCCATTCCCCGAGGGTCAGCCTGTTCTCAGGCTCGATCATTCCCCGGTCGAGCTTGTCGGCAGCCTCGGGCGAGCATTTCGCCCAAAGCGCCAGCCCGACCGGCCGTTCGCCGTCGCGGAAGATATAGAATTGCTGGTGGATCAGCGCCGGAATCACCAGCCACTCGAGATCGCCAATGGCGAGCCCGCGATGCAGTGGCGACTGGGTGAGCAGCCACACCATCTCGCCCAGCAGATGACTGACTGTCGGCGGACCTTGCTCCGCACCGCCGATTGCGGCGTGATCCGTCGCCGCGTCCATGCGCCGGTTATCCATCATTGTATCCACCTTACGCCACTCTTGCTGCAAGCAGGTCCACATTGGACTGCCGTTCGGTCCAGCGCGAGGACAGGCTGCCCTCGTTCATCCCGGCGCCAAAATTGTTCATCGCCTGGACCAGGCGCGAAGCAGCGAGTGCGGCTGCATGTTCGTCGGGAGTAGTAACAACTGCGGGTGTTGAACCCGCATCTCTCCTCGGCTTTGTCGAGCTCGGATCGAACGCCATCGCCACATTCCCGATCGTCGCAGTGACGCCGTTGGTCCATTTGAACGTCGCAGTCGACAGCGGGAGATTGTTGCCCGCCTTTGTACTTTCAGAACTCACCACCGTGCGCAGCCCGATCTCGGCAATGCCGAGCGCTGCGAGCGGCTTGAGTTCGTCGATCTGCGTCACACCGTCACCATTTCCGTCGGCCCAGATCTTCAGCTCGCCAAACCGCGCGTCCTTCGCATCAATCTTGCCGTCACGGTTGTTGTCGAGCACCGACAGGCCCTCCCATGCGCTCGTGGCACCGTCCTTCTCGGAAAGGAAGCTGAGTTCCGAGGCATGCGTCACCGCGCCATCGCCGTTGCGATCGATGACGAGCATGCCGTCGCCGCCGGACATCCAGCCAGTATCGTCAGGAGTGCTATCGCCGTCCATGTCGAACAATGCGCGGCTGCGGCCGGCGCTGCGCGCCTCGAGCCCGTCCCCGTCGAGATCGACAAGGATGGTCGAAACCAGTCCCACTGAACGATCGGAGAATTTCACGATCGCTGCAGCTGCTATCTGGCCCGCATCGCCGCTGAGCACGCCTTTGGCGTAGCGCGGCGTCACGCGAGCCGCGCCGGCACCGCCAGTAACCTGGTAGTTGCTCGCCTTGCCGTTCCAGTCGCTTTTCTGGAAAGAAATGGCCGGCAGCTTCGACATTGCCGTGAAAGCAAGCCCGACGTCGAGCAGGGTCCCGCTGGTGCCGTTCGCACGCCCGAACGTTCCAGTATTGTAGACGATGTTGCTGCCTGCGGCAGCGGTTTGGCCGGTCGCGGCACCGGCGAGCGAGATCGAGGTGACGCCCGCTTCGACAAGGCTCAGCAACTCGCCGGCATCGGTGATGCCGTTGCCATTCGCGTCTCGCCAGGCGCGAAATTCGACGAAGCGAAGGTCACTGCCGTCGAGCTTCCCGTCGGCGTTGCTGTCAAACCCCACAAGACCTTCCAGGTCGGTCTTCGCGCCGGCCTTGTCCTTGACGAACGAGATCTCGTCGATCCCATCGATCAAGCCGTTGGCGTTGCGATCGAGCGCGAGCAAAGCATCCCCAGCCGCGATCCATCCGGTCTTGTCGGCCACCCCGTCGCCGTTCATGTCGAAGCGGGTCTTGCTGTCCGACAGCGAGACCAACGCGGCACCGTTGCCGTCAAGATCAAGGACGATCGGAGGAGCGACGGTCTCGGGTTCATCCTCGGGGTCGTACGCGAAGCTCACGTCGCCGACAGTTCCGATAGTACCATCGTTTCGGTGGAACTCGGATGTTGCGAAGATCACATTTTGGTCCCCGACTAACTCCTGGTCGGTCAGGTTCATTGTCAGGTTGATGCTCCTAATCCCAAGAGAAGATAGGGAGAATAGTTCGCTCGATTCACTGGTTCCATTCTGGTTAAGGTCGCGCCAAACTTGGAAGCGTCCGAATTCGATATCATTGGTGCCCAGGAATCCATCGCGATTGGAGTCCCACGCCCGCAAACCTTCCAAATCGGTTATCGCTTGCTCATCGTCCTTCGCGAAGGACAGCTCGCGGCTGTCGTCGATGATACCGTTCCCATTCCTATCAAGGACCAACAGGCCGTCATCGGCGCCGACCCAACCGGTCCGGTCCGCAACACCGTCGCTGTTCATGTCAAAATGCACCCCAGACGTGTCCGCGTCGACCATCTCAACACCGTCGCCATCAAGATCGAGGATGACGGGGAGCACGTTCGATACGTCATGCTTGAGGAAGATGATCTCGAAGGATTGCTCCGGACCCGGTGTGCCAGACGAGTCAGTCATCGTCACTGCCATATTGTAGACGAGCTGGTACGCCCAACGCCCGCCATAAACGGGGTGATTGCGGATGCCGCCTTCCCATTCCCCGTCCCCAGGAGTGTTGAACGACAGCTTGCCCGTGCTGGACACAGTTACCGTCGGATTGGCATAATTATCGATGTCCGAGCTGCTGTTAGGTGATGGGAATTGCTCGGCCGAACTGACAAGCCGGATGCTATAACTGGCCACTCCGCCGCCCTCCGGATCATAGCCGACGAGCTGGCCGAGTGCGCCGTTCGTTTTATCGTCTTTTACAATGAAGCGCCTGGTGCCCGCGAGGATCGGCCCTTCGGGTTTGTCTGTGATGCTCGCCGTGAAAGTAGCGGATCGGGTGTGAGTGTCTGCAGCTCCAGGCGGACCGTCGGATACTGATATCGACAACGCTTGGGTAGCCAGCGAGAGATCCCGAACCTGTTCATAGTCCTCGTAAGACTCACCGGTATTCTGGTCCCATCTTATAACGGTCTGATATGACGTTGTGAGCGCTTCATAATCGACGCTGCCCGAGGTGAGGAACAGCTTTCCAGTACTACCTTCGATCGACCAAATGCCGCTGGTGTTTGAGCCGTCGGCGAAGGACCAGTACATCTGCTCCTGCTCAATATTAGAGAGCATGAGCGCAGCCAGATTAAATGATGGGCCGCCCAGTGCGGCCGGCACGTAGTCGCCTTCAAGCATAGTTCCGAAGGAGCTACCCAGCGTAAAATCCTCATCCTGATTTTGAAGGTTTATAGCAATGGTGCCGTAACGGTAGCTGTTGTTTGCGCCCAACGCGCGGTCGTAGAGGAGCGTTGAATAGCTCAGCGTCGACGGCAGGTTTTCGAAGTCAATGTTTTGATTACCGTTGACGTACACCTGCCCATCATAGGTAACGACGAACCGCTGATCTGGCGTTCGCGACACCTGCTTGGCGAGATTGCCGTCATAGTACCAGTCCCAATTGGCGAACAGGTAGCGAAGATCGCTGACCGGACCGTCGATATCGCTGCCCGAGACAGTACCAACATGTTGGTACCAACCGGTATTCTCTCGCAAATTGAAGCTGAAAGGTTCGGATGACCAGACCGGGGTTTCGTTCTTGTCCTCGATAAGGACATTATACGCGATCCCATCCGACAACCCGCCGCCAACGGCATCCTTGGTGGCAAGCGTGAGGCTCGCGACGCGGATTTCCTTCAAGCCGTCGCCGTCGGTGTCGTAGTAGAAGTTTGCGTCCATTCCATGCTGGCCGAGCGATGCGCGCAGCCAGTCGGCGGTGAAGTTCACGCCGTCGTTGAAAACGACCTGGTTGCCATTGATCACCCGGAACCAGTTGTTGCCGTTCCCGCCGGTGATCACAAGCTCCGGGGTCGTTCCATCCGGGTCGCTTAACTTATAGCGAGCAACCAGCTGTCCGGAATGTGCCATGTCGCCGTTTAGCGTTTCCGAAAACAGGCTCGAACCGTCAAGAATTGGTCCATTCGGCCGCTCGTTGACGTCGGTGATGAACACCTGAAGCAGGGTCGGGGCCGATGTGCTTTGACCGTCCGATGCCACCAGATAGACGTTGGCAATGTGCGCTTCGATACGGCTGTCACCGCTCCAGTCCCACGTGCTGTATGCCTGCGCCTTCAACGCTTCGAAATCGAAGCTTACATTATCGGCCCAGCGAACCTCATTACCGACAATCTTGAACCAATTGCCTGGATTTACGTCGTCTGCGAACTTCAGGATAGCCGTGCTGTCCACGTCGGTCAGCGTGAAGCTAGCGACCGTAGCGCCCGGCCTGGCTGGATTGGTGCCGAGCCCGCTTTCCTCAAAGAAAGACCAAATCGTCGTTCCGCCACCCGGCGCATTTGGCGCTTCGTTGATGTTGTCGACTTTGATCGCGAGGGTTTCTGTCCTGCTAAGACCGCCGCCATCGGTTACTCGAACCGTGATGTTATGGCTCGCAGCAGTCTCGCGGTCGAAGGCGGAGCCGTTGGCCGTCACGAGTCCGGTGATTGGATTGATTGTGAAGCGGCCACCTGCATTGTCATCGAGCGAGTAGGTGTACTCGACCTTCTCCACGACAGGCTGATACCACTGTGCGCTGTAACCTGAGACTGAGCCATAATAGCTAAAGAACCGCGCCCCGGTGTCGGAGCCTCCCGGACCGAACCGGTAGGTAAAAGTATTCGCAACCTTGTCCCCGGTCACGGTGTCATAGACACCTCCATAGGTGTCGTTACCTATGAGTGCGTGGCTCTCGGGTAGAACATATCCTTCAATTCGGTACCAGCGGTCCTGTACCAGGCTGCTAGAGTTCCCGTACCAGAAATAAGGGTTGCCGTTTGCATTGCCTGTGCTCGCGTCCTGAACGTTCCCGTACGTGCCGAAGTAGAGCTGGTGATTGAGGTTGTTCTCTGGCTTGAAGTAGATCGTGAACTTGTAAGCGCGCGTGGTGTCCGCGGTCCCGCCAGGCGCCCAACCGACGCCTCCGCCCGCGTCCATCGTAGCTCCCTGGCCGGTTTCAAGCACCTGTACTGCACTGCCGAGCGGGCCGGTGACGGTGACCAGACGCTCCTCGCCCGCGCCCATTCTTGGAAGCTGCGCAACGTCCGGCGAGATCACGCTCAGTTCGACGCTGTCCGGGTCCTTGGGCACAACGACCCCGATCTTCACACCGTCCGTCGTGGTCTCGTTACCGACGTACTCGTTAAGATGTGGCATGGCGGCCAGGTCGAGCCCGCGCATGCTCAGGCCTGTCGGCGCGCCGTTCACCTTGATTGTCAAAGTCGTTGACGCGCCGTCCCGGACGCTCGAGCCGTCCACCGACTGGCTTTTGACCGTGAGTATCGCATCCTGCGAACCGGACGGCGGCACGTAGAGGTGCAGGTTCGATGCCTGGGCGGCGGTGAACCGCCACCATGCGCCTTCCTGTGTGCCGACAGGCTGACCAGAGGCGTTGGTGAACACATAGCCCGAAGGTAGCGCTGAAATGAGTACATCAGTGCGTTCCGACCCATCAACGTCGGGCGATGTCGCTCCGACATAGATGGGCAAGTATCGGCCTGCGTTTCCGTTCGTGCCTGCAAGCTGCGTCAGCCACGGGGTGTCGGCGGTCGCCGCAATCGTGAGCGCGATTCCGTTCGGGTCGAGCGCCGTTCGCGTCGTGCCACGGATGCGTGCCTCCAGCTGCAGCGGCAGCGATCCGCCCGGGAGCAGGTGGGTACTGGCGTTAGCAGCGAGCGTCAGGGTTACAGTACGGTTCCCGCTCGCGTCAGGCGTGCCATAGTCGACCGCAGCCACATAGTTCGACAGCGCGTAGCCATTGGTCGCAACAAGCGTGAGATCGATGTTACTCGCCGGTATCGTAACTCCGAGTCCCTGATCATCCTGGAACCAGGCGCGGACCGCGAAACTGACGGTCTTTGTCTGATTGTCGAGCGGTTCGATGGCGCTGAGCGACGTCGTGTCGCTGATCTTCGGAGCACTCAGTCTTCCCCAATGATCCTCCATCGCGTTCGAGAAGGACTGGTTCCCGGCTCTGAGCGCTTGCATCTGGGTCTGAGTCGTTGGGCGACTGCCCGCGGAAATCGATGCCATCAGGGCAACCAGCGCATCCACATTCACTGGCAACGCGGCGCGGTCGTTCCCGTCGGAAATGAGGTCAATCTTGAAGTAATTCTCGGGCAGCGTCCGGTCCGGCATCGTGAACCAGTTCTCGACCGTGACGGAGCCCTCCGTGCGTGCCGCCCCGAGGGTTGTCATCTTAAGATTATTGCCGCTGGCGCTGATCGCTCCAGCGGCGTCCACCCGGTCGAACCAGATGTCGGTGTAGAGAACAGATCCTTCGAACGTAATGTGATCGAAATTGGTGCCCGCTGCATCGTAGTTCTGGACTAAGTCGTCACCTTGGTTGCGGCCGACGAAGTAGGTGTCGTTGTCGGCACCACCGCGCAGTGTGTCGTTGCCTGCACCTCCATCGAGATAGTCGTTGCCTGATTCGGCATCGATCCAGTCATCGCCGTCGCCACCGAACATATAATCGGCGCCGGCACCGCCGCGGATCGTATCGTTCCCGGCACCGCCGTAGATAACATTGCCCGAAGCCGAGCCTGTTATGGTGTCCCCGAGGCTCGAACCTTGAACGAGTTCAATCCCGGAGAAGACGTCCCCCTGCGCGTCGCCGCCCGATGCTGTGTTCGCGGCAAGATTGACTGTGACCCCGCTGGTCGAGCCAAGATAGCTGATTCCGTCGAAACCGAGGCCGCCATTCAGCTGATCCGCGCCGAGGCCTCCCTCGAGATAGTCATCGCCATCTCCCCCGTTCAGGATATCGTCGCCCTCGCCCCCGACGAGGCCAGCCGTCACGAATCCGCGCCAGCTCTCGCTGCCTGCGCTGCGGGTCCCGTCATTGCCAGTACCACCGTTTAGCGTGTCATTGCCGGCACCGCCCTGCAGCCGATCGTCACCGTCATCGCCTGACAGAGTGTCGTTCCCGGCGTCACCTGCCAACAGGTCGTTGCCGCTGCCCCCAAGGAGGACATCCGCGCCATCGCCGCCCGTGAGGGCGTCGTCACCGTCGCCACCCTCCAGCTGGTCGTCGCCCGCCAAGCCATACAGAGTGTCGGTGCCTGCATAACCGCGGAGGATATCTCGATTGGCTTGGCCAGTCAGAGTGTCGGCCGCCGCCGTTCCGTCGAGGACATCGTCCTTGTTGACGATCGCGAACGTGAAAGTGCGGTCGGCATTGAGCGGCGATGTCGAGCGATCTGTCGCGCGTACCCGAACTGTGATCGAAGCTCCGTCCGTTTCGAAATCGAGGCTCTGGTTCGCGAGAAGGATCAGTCGGTTTGCGCCATCCACCGCGAAGCGGGTGCTCGGCGTCGTGGAGGAGCCTTCAAAGACCTTCCAGTTGTGCTGCCCGGTGACCTGATCCGTTCGATCGGGATCTGCCGCGCTCAGTGACGCCAGCACCATCGCGGGACGCTGGCTTCCCGCCGCCAGTCGATCCCGCTCGTCGATTGATGCCGCCACGCCCGCGGCGTTGATAACATGTTGTTCGTTGACGTCCTCGACCCGCACCGAGAAGGCGGCCGAACCCGCAGAACTCAGAAAACCGTCGCTCGCCTGCACTTTCCCGGTCAGCGTTACTTCGCGCAGACCGTCGCCATCGACGTCGGAGGTGGCAAAACCGGCTGCGACCAGCGCCTCGAAGTCGGGGTTCACCGCGAACTGCGCTCCGGCCCCGGTAATTTTGAAACGGCTGCCTGGATTACCCGATGCATCGGGCACGAAGATCAGGTTCGGCAACGTACCGCTATCCGGATCACGCATCACAAAGTGCGCGATCTCGGACCCGATTTGCGCAGGGCTGACGCCCGAAACGAATTCGGCAACTGTCTTCGTCGCGCTGTCGAGCGTTGGAGTGTCGGGTGCCTCGTTGACGTTGTTGACCTTGACCGTGAAGGCCGCGGTTTGCTGTTCGCTGCCGTCGGATACCGACACACGGATCGTATGACTCTGGGCTGCGTCATGGTCGAGAAGTGCGGCGCTGAGGACACTTAGTTCGCCGGTCGAACTGAGCGTGAAGCGACCGCCCGCATTGTCGATGAGGCTATAGGATAGGGGACTCCCTTCCGGATCGAACGCCGTGAACCGTCCGATGACCGTGCCGTCGACAGTCGCGCTGCCGGGAGCGCTCTCCGCGACTTCCAGTAAGCCGCTGCCCCCTACCGTCAGGTTACGAGGCCCATCGTTGAGAGCCGCGATAGTTATAGTCACCGGCAATTCGACGGATTGCCCGTCTGCGTCCGTCGCGAGCACTATGAAGCTGTCGGTGCCGTTGGCGTCTGCGAACGGTGTGTACGTGAGCGCACCGGTCTGGCTGTTGAATCCGGTGATTTCGCCCTTGAGAGGACCCGTGCCTTCCTTCAGGCGATAGCCGGTCAGGTTCTGGTCGTGATCGACGACACCGTACGCGCCATCGAGGGTCAGCGTCCCATCCTCGCTTATCGACGCGACGCGTGGAGCGCTCGGTGCGGTTGGCGCGGCCTTGCCACCGGCATGCCAATGCGAAGTGAGCAGGGGAGCCACGGCCGGAGGCAGTGTCGCAGGTGTGGCCGCTGGCGTCGCAGTAGCCGCAGTCATTGCCGTGATCAGCGACCTTGTGTCTGGATGATCGAGGAAGATCGCATGTGTCGCTGTCTGGATGGTGCGAACGACGCTAGCGCTGTTGACAGCGAAGAAAGCTGTCACCGCCACTACGGTATCCCCGCCGATCACCGCGATGCGCAGGTCGTCGCCTACCCGCGTCAGCCAGACCTTATCGAAGGCGACTGAGGCATCGAAGGTGATGCTATTCGTACCGCTTGCGTCGGTGAGCGTGTCAGCGCCCGAGAACCGTGTGAAGGCAAAGACGTCGTCGCCATCGCCGCCGCCCAACGAGTCATTTCCTTCATTTCCTGACAGGATGTCGTTGCCAGCCCCGCCAAAGAGCGTATCGTTGCCCGCGCCGCCACTCAGCACATCATTACCGTCCGCGCCGTCGAGATAGTCTGCTCCAGACGCGCCGGTCAGCTGATCGTTATCAGCTTCGCCATAGAGTTTGTCGTCGCCATCGCCGCCGTCGAGAACATCCTTTCCGCTTCCGCCGTAAAGGACGTCCAGCCCGTCCCCGCCAGCGATATTATCCTCACCAGCGTCTCCGGACAGAGTGTCGTTGCCGCCATCACCCACGAGTACGTCCGCACCGCCGCCGCCCGCGATCGTGTCCGCGCCATCGAGGCCCCGCAAGCGGTTGTCCAAACCGTCGCCGGTGATCTTGTCGTCGAACGCAGAGCCTGTGACGTTCTCGATGTCGAAAAGTCTATCGCCGACGGAGTCGGAGCCAGTCGCGCCGCCTTGACCCGTATAGATGTTCAAATCGACTGAGATCGCTGCGGCCGAACGAACGTAGCGCGCCGTATCGCCGACGCTTTGGCCTTGACTTACCTGCCCGTTTTCCTCCCCGAACAGCAAATCTGCACCAAGGCCGCCTTCGAGCGTGTCATCTCCGACCCCGCCGTTTAGGGAATCGGCACCGGCATAGCCAACAAGCACATCGTCGCCGTCGTTACCTGCCAAGAAGTCAGCGGCCGTGCTGCCCCAGCGGCCCACCAGGAGGTCGTCTCCCAGAGTCCCCTGTACCGTAGCAATGGACGTCGCAATCAAGATGCTTCGTAGATCAGCAGAAAAGCCGTCAGCAAATTTCAGCGCTTCGACGAGCACGTTCGCGTTCGTGCCGCGTTGATCCCGGATCGTGATCTGCGACGAACTGGAGCCCGCGTATCGAATCACTAGGTCCAAGCCGTTGTAGAAGAAGTTCAGATCGTTTAGGCTGATGTTGGTGCCGAGTTCGATTTCATCGGCTCCGCCAGCCGCTGCAGCGTCGAAACGCTGGCGCGTTACCTGCTTGCCCCAAGTGCGAGAGAAATCGCCAAGCCAGCCGGCCTGCACATATCCATCAGTTGACGGCACGGCCGGAGTTGCGCTCGGCGCATATGAATAGGTATTATTGTCGTAGACGATAGCACCATCAGGGCCCTTGAGCTGCAAGCGCCAATACGCGTTCCCGGAGGTCGCATCGAACGTACCTGTTTTCGCCCAGCTCGCAACGGTATAGCCAGCGGCAAGCGCACCTGCTGCAGTTATTGCTTCCTCGACAACGAAGCTTCCTTCGGTGATGACGTCTGCGCCGTCGCCGACATTCCAGACGTATGTATCGTCGCCAGCATTCCCACGCAGAGTGTCATTGGCCCCGCCGCCGGTCAGCACGTTATCCCCGGCGTCGCCGCCGAGGTTGTCGTTGCCGCTTCCTCCGGTGAGATCCTCTATGCCATTAAATTCGTCGCCGAGAGCATCTCCGCCATTCGACCAGCTGGCGGACAATTGCGCCCGGGCCGTGCCTGAAGCAGATGCGTAGGACGCAGTGTCCTGCCCCGCACCCCCAACCAGTACGTCCTTTCCTGCGCCGCCATCAAGAACGTCATTGCCAGATCCGCCGTAGAGAACGTCATCGCCGGCCTCGCCGCGGAGAGTATCGAAACCGCTGTTTCCGGCAAGAATGTCATTGCCAAGGCCACCCGCAACGACATCATCGCCGCCGCCGCCGGTGATCCAGTCGTTGACCGACGTGCCCTGCAGCGGGCTGGTACCGGTGCCGTCCGCCCCGTCGGTGCCGGCTTTTAGTGTCATCTTCGAAGGAGAGATGTCGAGGATGCCCGTCTGGTAAAAAGCAAGCTTCTCGATCTGACCGGGTGCGAGATACCAGTCCTTGATAGTGATGCTATCGCCAGCAGAGGCCGCCGTGGAGAGCTCCTCGTTTTCACTGCTGACCGTCAATACGAGATCGCTGCTGCCGGCCGGGTTCGAGAGAACGATGTCCTGCAGATTGATACCAGGTGCGAATTCAATCGTGTCGACGCCGGCATTCGCAACGAGGGTCGGCGCGTCGGCGGGAGGATTGAATAACTTGAGCGTACCAGTCGCGTGGTCATAATCATACCGCCCGACCCATTCGAACTCGGGAGCAATGGCCGAGCCAACATTTTTGCGCAGGACGACGCCACCCGAGCCGGTGACTTCGCCGGTCTGAAGGTTTTGGGCAAAGCCAGCGGCGCTGTTCCAGCCACCGGTCCTAGTCCAGGCGACCGTCCAGTAATTGGCGAATTCGTCAATATACGTATCGCGGCCGTCACCACGCGCGTAGCGGAAGGTGTCGTCGCCTGCCCCGCCGACCACTAGGTCGCCGTCGCCACGTCCACCCGAGATGATGTCTCGATCGGCGCCGCCATAGACATCATCCGCACCGGCATCCCCGGTAATCGCATCGGCGCCTGCGCCGCCGATCAGTTGGTCGTCACCGAGCCCGCCGATCAGCAGGTCGCGTCCGGCGTCGCCCATGACCATATCGTTTCCGGTCCCGCCGTTCCCGACATCGTCCCCCGGCAGAAGGAAGAGCCGGTCGTCACCTGGGCCGCCATAGACGAAGTCGTTACCGTTCGTGCCAATCAGGACGTCATTGCCAGCCCCACCAATTACGAAGCTGGTGATGTCTCCGATGCGGATCTCGTTACCGTCGGCGAAGCGCAGCCATTCCACGCGTTTGAAGGGATTGCTGAACCAGTCGCGGATCGTGACCTGGGTGCCACTAAAGGTCTCGGTGCCACCGCTTGTCGTCATCACCATTACAATGAGGTCGTTGCCAGGCGCTGAAGCCGTGCCGGAGCGCTGCACCTTGATGTCGCCGATGCCAATGCCATCGCCGAATACGACGGCATCTTCACCGCCAGAGACAATGCCGGCCTGGACACCGGCGGACGTTCCTATCCAATCCGGTCGCAGCGCACCTGCAGCATTCGGGTTGGCTTTCCACGCCTCGATCCTCGCAATCCGCTGGGTGAGCGCGTCGCCAGTCCCGCTTGGCAGCGGGGCGCCGGTTGCGTCTTCCTCGACTACGTCGGTGCCGTCGCCACGACGAACAACGTACTGATCGCTACCGGACCCGCCGTAAAGCAGGTCGCTCGCTCCGCCACCGCCAGCTAGTATGTCATCTCCTGCACCTGCGGAGAGAATATCGGTCCCGTCGCCGCCTTCCAGCCAATCGGAACCTTCGCGCCCGATCAGAGTATCGTCGCCCTCCCCGCCATCCAGCAGGTTGCCGTTGCCGCCTGCTCCACCGCTCGAACTCCCGGCGTCGATACGATCATTCCCAGCGCCGCCAAGGATCCAGTCGTCAAGCTGCCCCCCGTGAAGCGAATCATTGCCGACACCGCCAAAGATGTTATTCCCCAAATCGCCGCCGTGGACGACGTCGTCACCAGCCCCGGCGAAGACATTCGCGGCAACATCGATAGTATATGCACCGGCATGTGCAGTGCCGTTGATCTTAAGACCGCTCGTGTCGGCGATGAACCCGACTCCAAGTTCTACCCTGACACCCCGGCTGTTGAGCGCAGAAGTCTCGATCGTGATGATGTCATTGCCGTCACCTGCTTCGATTTCATCCTGCGCGACAATATCAATAGTATCAGCAAGCTGGTCAGTTCCGCTGGCAATCACGCGATATAGTTCGCCTGTCTGCCGCGACACGTCGAAGTAGAGTCCGATCTGACTCGCGTTTCTCGCACCGAGCTCGGTGATGATTGCGCCGAACCCGCCATACCAATCGGAAGCGGCACGCTTATTGAGTCCCAACTCGACGGCTGCCACCAAGGTTCTTGCAACTTCAATGGCGAAAACACTGTTAGGTTCGCTTGCAACCAGCGAGTCGATCATTGCCGAATTGGTGAGATAACCGGCATATTGCGCAGCAGTGGTCAGATTTCCAATGACGGCACTGTAGTCGAACGTATCTGCGGACGCGGCACGTAGCGTAGCGTACAAGGCACGCTTCGCGTAGTTGTCGCCCCCGACCAACTGAAAATCACTATCGGTCAGGCCGATGAAGGTTCCATAGTTGGCGATCGCAGACCCGCCAGTCTTACCGGAGAAGCGCTTGGCAATCGCAGACGTATCCTGCGTGGAGTAGGATCGGTAGACGTAATCGGACTTGCGCATTCCGTAATTGCCGGTCTGGACACGCGACGGATCTGACAGTCTCGCGCCTGTCGCGTTGAGCACGGAGTTGAAGTTCGATGCCACCTGATCGGCGATCGCTTGCGCGATCTCCTTGGACCCGCCCTTCTTTGCATACACATTCGCAATCGCAAACTTGCCGCTCTCATCGTCCCAAAGCACATCGGCGCCCGATTGCGGAGTCCCTCCAAAGATGGAGCCGATCAGGCCACCGACGAGAAAACCTGCGAACGCGCCGATCAGAAGGCCTGCTGGTCCGCCCAATGCGGAGCCGAGCAATTTCGTAAGTGTGTTGCCGAAGATCTTTCCGGCCAATGATGCACCGAGCGACGCGCCGAGCGAGGATCCGAGTTGACCGCCAATCGTGTCCGGAGACCACACCAGCCCAGCAAGCTTCTTGCCGATGACAGTCGCCGCCACGTTGCCAATGTTAAACGCGACGTCGTTGTTCGCGAGCCCGAGCAGATTCGATGCGGCGCTGGACAGAGCCTCCGCCAACACTTCGTTAGTGAGGTCGCCGACGAAGCCGCTGACTCCGATCTCGCTGATCAGCTGCGCGACTATGTAGGAACTAACTGCGCCTATGCCCTTGGTCTGCAACGATAATAAAAACTCGTCGTCGAAACTCTCCAGAAGCTTGTTGACGTGATCGGTCGGCGAGCCTGCGATTGCGGCATTCGCGAGCCCACCCAACGTTCCACCAATCGTGGACAAGGCAGCCGAAGCGACCACCTGTGTGACCTTGTTGTCTCCGGCGATGACGTTACCCAGCATGTTGCCGAGCATTCTGCCTGCATCATCGAATTGGATGCCCAAGGGCGTCTGGTCGCTATCGACCTTGATCCGCGTGATGCCTGCCATTGGGCCGCTAACATACTGATATACAGTGCCACTTTCGCCCGACCTGGTTCTGCTGCCGTCGCGAATGGCAAAGCCGTTTCTAGTTACCAAGCGACCAGCCGAATCCTTGCGTAAAACGCTATCCGGCGTCTGCAGCGCAACGCCCGTGGAACTTAGGACATTGTTGACAACCTGGACCGCCTGGAATTTCTCTGTGCCATCGGCATTGAACACGAGGAAGGTCGCTGCGTCGCCGCGCTCCGACTTAAGCTCGCTGTCGAGCAACAGCACTTCGCCGTTCTTGGTAACCTGGAATCTGGTGCTGAGCAGGACTGCATTACCCAACATCGGGTGGTCGTATTCGGCCCGATCCGGTAAGCCCGGGGAGCCGGCAGCAGCAAGCGCGGCGTTGATCCGATTTATCAGCGACGAGTCCGTTATGGTTTGTTGGCTGGTCGAGGAATCGCTGCCCGTGTAGGTGATGGTAAGGCTGCCGTCGTTGTTACGGCTGATTTCGGCATCCTTTGCCGGCTCGAAATCGCGCGGGAGCCGCCGGCCGATGACGACAATCTCTCCGTCCTCGGCCGACACAGATCCGCCACTGCCCGGATCTGCCGGCTCAAGAACCTGCGATAGCATCGATATACCGGGTGTCTCGATCCGGCGCACCAGGCCGGCAGTATTTAGGTCCCGGTGGACACCCTGAAGCGTGTTGGTGTCTCCGACGGCCACCCCGCGGATCAGAACCGACGAATCCGATGCCCACTCCCTCAGCTTATCGACGAGTTGCTCGGCACTGTGTCCATCCCAGTTCACAGCGACGGTCTCGTAACGGCCGGTCGCGGCATCGAAGTAGGTCATTACGACCGCGGCCTTCTCGCCGCTGCCGTTCGTGAAGGTGCCCTGCACCCCATTCGCGCTATAGGGGAAGTTGCTGACCACGATGCGAGTGGACAATGGCTTGCCGGCAGGATCGACAACGGCTTGGCCATTGGCACCCACGCGAAGGACTTCAAATACCTGCACAGTGGTGATGTCGGGAGCGTTGGACGTCAGGTTGTTCCGCGCTGCATATTCCGCAGACATCAGAGCGCGCCCTTCCGGGCTAACATTCTGGTAATAATGCTTTTCGATCTGGACAGCGCCGTCAGCGCCGCGGCTCCACTTTAGTTCGGCGCCCGGCGAGGCACCGGCTTCCGTCAGCCCGGCCAGCCCAGGATACCACCTGTCGACAAAACTGTCGGGGTTTGCATAGTTAGTAGCAAGCTTCACCTCGCCGCCGGTCGAACTCGGCGACAAACGCGCCGCCGTCCGCGCGATATCGAAAAGAAAATCCGCGGTAGAGCCGCTTTCGAACAAAGCCTGCGAAAATTGATCCTTTGTTATCAAGCTGGAAAGACCAAGGCGGCTTGAAACATTGGCCCAATTACCATTGCCTTGAGAAATTTCGTACAGGGCGTTCGTGAGATTATGTTCGACATACCATTGATAATCGTACGCCCTGACCTTAATGAAGGGGCTGACAATCACCTTGCCGTCTAGCTTGCCATTTGTAGGAATGCCGGACGCCAAAGCGAAAGAAAAAGACGCTTTAACGACATGGCCGTCGCGGTTTTCGATATCGCCGACAGTGAGCACCATCTTGACACCGGGCCCAATGTCAAAGTCGGTGGATAGCTCAAGGTTAGACTGAAGCGGCTCCAAGTTAAAACTGTCAGAGAAAGAGCCCTGGATACCAAAATTGGTGCCGTTCAACAGAACCCCGATGCTGAACTGAATCTGCTCGTTGTCGAGGCTAAGATCTCCTCCGATCCCCAGCATGTTGGCAAGGGATGCGTCGCCTCCAACCTTTAGACCGCCGATCATGTCGGCATAGCCACCGTTCGCCTGAATATCGTGGATAAGCGCCACGATGATCGCTACGGCAGGAACGCCGTTCTGAACACGACTCAAGAAGCGGGTGGCAACTCCGGAATCACTCCATTTCTTCGTAAGCTTTCCGGCGATTTCATTGATTACTGCATCAAGATTCTGAGGCATCAATTCTCTCCGTTCAGCAGCGCACGGCAAGATTCATCTTTCACCTCGCCGCTCGTGACTTGCTGACTGCAAACTTTCTTAATGGACTCGATTGCTTTTCGCGCAGCGTCTGATTGCAGGCCAACGCCCGATGCGGCGGCGTAAGCGGACAAGACTTCTGCGCGCCGAATTGGCGCTTCCGGACAGGCCGATTGCTCGGGCGATGGCTCACGTCGTCCATTGGAGGGGCGGAGCACGCGCGCAAGAACGCAGCGGCCGCTCTCCCGGGCACCGGCAGGATAAAGCAGTGACTGCACCTGAGTGCGGCTCAGCAGAAGATTGCGGGCAAAGAATTGCTCAACACAGGCGCTATCCTGCGGGTCATCCAGGCTGACCGTGAGATCCGGGACGTGAAGAAGCAGTATCGCCGCCTGTCTGATCCCGTGGTCGAGATGCAGGCGCGCATACGAGCACTGCGGCGTGAGCGTCGCGAAGCGCTCGAGGCCTTCAATGCTCTCTGTCCGCGTCAAAGCAAGCGTCTGGTCGAAGTCTACGCGCTTTGGAAACAGGAAGACATATGCACGTCCCGTGGGGCCGAGACCCGGCACGGCCAGATCAGCCCCATATTCTCGGATTGCGTTAAGGACCGCCCGTCCCGGCTCGAGCCGCTCGAGCTGGCCCCGAACAACAATGCCCGGCGTGGACGACTCGCCGATCAGCCCGACAACGTAGGGATCTGCCCAGCCGAACGTAACGTTTCCGAACGTGCGGACCCAGCGATCCCCTCCCAATGTTTGGATGAAAGTCCGCGATGATCCGCCTGATTCTCGGCTTTCGACGTGCCGAAATTCGAGAATCGACGGAGCTAGAGGCCGCTCTACTCCGGCTTTGCCCTGCATCATCAAAGGGGAGGCCGCCCGTTGATCCCGACCTTCAGTCACCCCGCCAGCATTGCAAGAGGAGAACAGCGAACCTGCGACCAGCAGCCAGCTAATTGCCCTGCGCATAGCCCAGACTTTCCATGCAGGTGGAATAGGTGCGCCGGAACAGTATCGCGTCGCCGACCGAGTTGCCGACCAGGGTGCCGGCCTCCTCCGCATTCGACCTGGGACGCGGAGTGGTATTCACATCGGGGGAGACAAAACCCGCAGCCATATCACGGCACCGCATGATTGCGGCTTTTGGCGCGTCCTCGCTTGAGCCGCGAACATGATAGTCCGGCACCCGGATACATCCGGCGAGAGACAGCACGGAAATCAGTAAGAAGGCTTTGAGGCCACCGATCGCCCGCCGCTTCGATCTTGCGACCGAGGAGACTGATCCAATCCGGCGAGTTCCACCGCCTGAGACGAGAAGGAGACGCGAAGGTTTGACACACGCATCGGTACATGCGCGCAGCACAGAACGTTCCAGCAATGCGTTTTCCCCCGCTTCCTTGGGCAACTTACACGCGCTCCCAGTCTGCGCAACACGAATTGGCGCGCGCGAAAAATGGTCACGTTAGATCAGGTACTCACGATAGGCTTTGCTTACTTTCATCGCTCGCGCCCAGCCTGGGACACTGTCGACTGCAATGGGCTCAAGAGGTAACTTATGATGCTCCGCGTTCCGGTGCGTACATCCACCGTTGCGGCCAGCCCCGGCGAAAGCGGGTAACGCCGCCCGTCGGCATCAACATAGGCGCGATCGAGCGCAATCGTCGCAACATACACCAATCCCAGTTCCTTATCCTGAACGGCATCGCGGCTGATTGCGCGGACCCGGCCGGGAACCGCACCGTAGCGGGTGAATGGAAAGGCCTCTAGCTTTACCGACGCTTCCTGCCCTTCATGCACAAATCCGACGTCCTTGTTTAGGATGCGCGCCTCCACCTCGAGCCCCGCACTGCTCGGCACGATTACCATCAGCGGTTTGGCAGGTTCGACCACGCCGCCGATCGTGTGCACCTCAACCTGCTGGACGGTACCATCCACCGAAGCTACGAGCCGCTGGAACCGGCTCCGTTGCCGCGCCTTGGTTACTTCCTCGCGCCGAAGGATCGCGTCGGCCTCGGCCTTGGCGAGATCGGCCAGTGCGGTGTGCCGCGCCTGCTCGCGGGTCTCACTAATCTGGCTGTCGAGCTTTCGCGCCTCGGCTTGGCCCCGTGTGATCTGGGTCAGGGCCACGTCACGCTCGCCAGCCTCGGTGCGGCGCTGGCGCTGCAGCTCGATCAACCGCGCGCCGGGCGCATAGCCCCTAGCATCGAGACGGTTCATGCTGGCAATCTGCCGGTCGAGCAGCGGCACGGTGTCCGAGAGCTTCGCCACCTGCGCGCGCGCCGCGCTGGCGTCGGACAGCGCAGACATCCGGGCATTGGCGAGACTGGCGCTGGTCGCCTCAACCTCGGCGAGTTGGGCGGCGATCAGGCGGCGCTGCGTCTCCGCAACTTCGAGGGGCGTGCCCGCGGGAGCGGTGAAGACGATCGCCTTGCCGGAGAGCGCATCGGCGATCGCGCGATTGCGGGCGATCTCGAGTTCGGCTGCGGCGAGTGCTTTCTCCGCCTGGGCAAGGTCCGCGCCGGTCAGCGTGGGATCGAGATCGATCAGCGCCTGCCCCTTGCGGACCCGGTCACCGTTGCGGACATGGATCGCGCGCACTACTCCGGCGTCGGGTGACTGGACCAGTTTGACGTTACCCGCGGGGATGAGCGTACCCGGTGCGGACGCGACGACATCAACTCGCCCGAACACGATCCAGGCGATCGTGATCGCCAGAAAAATCAGGGCCGCCCAGGTGACGGCACGCGCGGTGGGGGAGACGGGCTGCTCCACGACCTCCAGGGCGGCCGGCAGGAACTCGGTGTCGGCGGAGGGCACGAAGTCCTTGCGGCGTTCGCGATCGTCGCGCAGCGCCTGTTTCAGCACCTGCCAATGATGCCGCCAGCTGCTCATGCCTGCACTCCGCTCTGACGCCGGTGGAGATCGGCGTAGCGACCGTTCACGGCGAGCAGTTCAGCATGACTGCCCCGCTCGACGATGCGGCCGGCTTCGAGCGTGATGAGACTGTCGCACTGCCGCACCGCCGACAACCGGTGCGCGATGATGATGACGGTGCGGCCGTGCGCGATCGCCTTCAGGCTTTTCTGCACGATCTCCTCGCTCTCGGCATCGAGGGCCGAGGTCGCTTCGTCGAGGATGAGGATGCGCGGGCTGGTGACGAGTGCCCGTGCAATCGCAAGGCGTTGGCGCTGTCCGCCTGACAGATTGGTGCCGCGCTCCTCCACCGGCGTATCATAGCCCTGCGGGAGCCTCACGATGAACTCATGCGCGCCCGCAAGGGTCGCCGCCTCGATCACGCGCTCGAGCGACATGGCCGGATTGGAGAGCGCGATGTTCTCACGGATCGAGCGGTTGAACAGCAGATTCTCCTGCAGGACCACACCGATCTGCCGGCGCAGCCATGCGGGATCGATCTGCGCGATGTCCACGCCGTCGATCAGCACGCGACCTGAAGCAGGCACGTAGAGGCGCTGGAGCAGCTTCGTGAGTGTCGATTTCCCCGACCCGGACGATCCGACAATGCCCAACGTCGCGCCCGCGGGAATGTCGAGATCCACGTCTTCCAGCGTCCACGGCCCCTCAAGGCCATAGCGGAACTTCACACCTTCGAAGGCGACATGGCCCCTGAGCGCGGGGAGCGCGACGCGGCTCCCCGAGCCGGGCTCCACGGGCTGATTCAGCACGTCCCCGAGGCGCTCGACCGCAATGCGCACTTGCTGGAAGTCCTGCCACAGTTGCGCAATCCGGATGACTGGCCCGGAAACGCGCTGCGCGAACATGTTGAACGCGACGAGACCGCCGACGGTCAGGTCCTTCTCGATCACCGCCTGCGCACCGAAATAGAGGATCAGCACCATGTTGAGCTTCGAGATCAGCTGGATCAGCTGCGAGCCGGTGTTCCCGAGATCGATGACCTTCTGGTTGGCCTGGCTGTAGCCCGCGAGCTGCCGGTCCCAGCGATCCTGCCACTGTGGCTCGACCGCACTGGCCTTGACGGTCTGGATGCCGCCGATGCTCTCGACGAGCAAGGCATTGTTGGCCGCCGAACGCTCGAACTTTTCCTCGATGCGCGCGCGCAGCGGTCCGGTGACGAAGAAGGCAACCGCCGCATAGCAGGGGATCGCAAGCACGGCGATCAGGAATAGGGTGGGCGAATAAACCCACATCACTATCAGGAAGATGATCGTGAAGAACGGGTCGACGAGCACTGTCAGCGAGGCGTTGGTCAGGAACTCGCGAATGGTTTCGAGCTGGCGTACGCGCATCGCGACATCGCCCACGCGGCGCGCCTCGAAATAAGACAGATTTAGCCCAAGCAGGTGGCGGAAAAGCTTGGTGCCGAGCTCGACGTCGATCTTCTGGCTCGTGCGCGAATAAAGCCGCGTTCGCAGCCATCCGAACAGCGTCTCCCAGATTGATACGACGCCGAAGCCGATCACGAGAATTTTCAGGGTGTCGAGCGTATTGTGAACGAGCACCTTGTCGATGACGTTCTGGAAGAACAGTGGCGAGGCCAACCCGAGCAGGTTGATCGCCAGGGTGACCAGAAGCACCTCGCCGATCAGTCGCCTGTACTTGACGATCTGCGGAATGAACCACGAGACGTCGAAGGCCCGGCTGACGCCTCCGACACTCTCGCGGGTCGCAATCAGCACGAGCTCGCCCGACCACATCGCCTGCAAGGCGTCACGAGTGATCTTCAGCACTTGCGGCTGGACGCCGTCGAGGCTCGGGCACGGCGACTGGATGATCGCTTCATCCTCGCTCACCTGAGCGACCACGAACCATCCCGCTGGCCCGTTCGCAAGCGCCGGCAGGGGCGTCCGCACCAGCTTCTCGTAGCTGGTGCGGAGACTGCGAGCGCGGACGTCGCTCTGGCGCTTCGCGAGCCGTTTCAGATCGTCGGCATCGACCGGACGATGGTGACCGAGGCTATGGCGCAACTGACCGGCGTCGACCGCGATCCGATGCACCGCCAGCACAGTCGCGAATGCAATCAGCCCGCTGTCGTCTACACTGTTCGAAGTCTCGACGGCCGCCATGTCATTCACGCTCATGGCCGAGACTCTCCCCGCGACGGTACCGATACGCGGGGCAACGCAACGTCATTGCTCGCCGGAACGATGCCTGGGCCAGCGCGCGGCGAGGTCGGTGCAACGCGCGGGGCGGCGAACGGAGGCGCGATCCGTTCGGTCGCCTGCGGGCTATCGCTGGTATGGCTGACGTCATCGAAGACACGAAATGCGGGATCCCAGGGCAGAGCCCCGCGCATTTCAGCCTTCCTGGTATAGGCGGCGGGATCGTAAAGGCTCGTCCCGGTCAGCAAGCGCGCGACGTCGAGCTGGCCGATTCTGCGCAAAAGGGCGGCCTGCGCGACATAGGCGTCACGGCGGCTCGAGATCAAAGCGACCTCGGTCTCGCGCAGCTGGTTCTGGGCGAAGAGCACATCGAAGGTCGAGCGAAGCCCTTCACGATACTCTTCGAAAGTGCCCTCATAATAGATGCGTGCCGCCTGAAGCTGGACCTCCTGTGCCGCGCTGTTGCGGCCGGCGGAGGCCCAGGCGTTCCACGCGCCCAGCACTGCGTCGCGTACTTGGCGGCGCGTCGCCTCGATGCGCAGCCAATCGGCCGTGTTGCGGTTCTTCGCCTGCGCGACGAGTGCCTGGACACGGCCGCCATTCACCAGGGGAAGGGTCAAGGTTACCCGCGCCCCGAGGTTCAGGTCTTGATCGCGCCCTTCTAGCGGCGAGACTGGCCCGTTCGTACCGGCAGTACCACGCAGGCTGATCGTCGGGCTGCCCTCCGCACGCGCACCGGCGATCCGCGCCCGTGAAGCGCGCTCGTTCGCCATCGCCGCGGCGAGATCGGGATTGGCGCGGACCGCGGTCGCGAAGGCCTCGTCGACCGACGCGGGCAGCAGGGGCAATTGAGGCTCCGGCGCGAGGCGACCGGGCGCGCGTCCGACGATGCTCGCAAAGCTCGACCGGCTGGTCTCGAGCTGCGCCTCTGCGGCAGTGCGCTGCACTTCGGCTGCCTTGAGCTGGGTTTCGGCCTGGGCGATATCGGTGCGGGTCAATTCGCCCGCCTCGCGGCGCGCAACGACTTCATCGAGAGTCGCATTCAGCACGTGGACGTTGCGCTCGCGGATCCGCAGCGCCTGAGTATCGCGGCGGACATCGGCATAAGCGGCGATCAGATCGACCAGCAGGTCTCCTTCGAGGCCGCGCAGCGTCTCGCGCCCCGCGGCGCTGTCCGCGCGCGCGGCGAGCGTTTCGGCGCGCGCCCTCCCGCCGGTCCACAAGGGCTGATCCACGGCGAGTTGCGTCGTTACGTCGTTGCGCTCAATATTCGGATTGTTGAGCCGATCAACTAGTGGCCGCGACGCCTGGGTGATGACACCCGGATCAGTATAGTCATAGCCGGCGGCTGTCTGCAGCTGGACGGTCGCGCGGCTGCGCGACAAGGCGATTCCGATATTGTCGTCGGTTGCACGCAGGTCATACCGGCTCGCGGCCAGTGCCGGATTCGAAGCGTAAGCCTCGGCGATCGCGGAGGCGAGATCCTCGTTCGGCGGCAGCGCAATGGCGTCATCATTCTCCGCGGTGGGGGCAGGGTAGCGCCCATGAACGGGATTGAGGGCCTGGTCGCGTGATTGCGCCGCCGCAGGCGCCCAAAGAGCAAGCCCCGGCAGCGCTGCAAACAGCGCGGATATTCGCAGGAATCCTGGCATCAGCCGACCGAGGCAATGGGTCGACAGCCGAGCGCCGCTGCGCGCTCTACGACCTCGTACAGTCCTGCAATTCGGTACGCTCGCGGGCGCTTGCCGAAGTCCGCGGAAACCGCCACTAGCCGCCGCCCTTTCAGCAGCTCTGCGGGTACCAGCATGCGGCGACCATCACGATCGCTGGCAAAGCCGGGGTCGAGCCGGGCAATCTCGGGCACAAGATCGCGCCAGCGAATCGGCACACCGTCATCTACGTGGATCATTGCCTCGGAGGGATTGAAGACCCGGGGGAGGCGGATGACGATCGTACCGCGGCTGTAGGCGACAGCGCCCCGACGTGCCCACACGCGGCAGCGCCGCTCTCCTGAAAATGGATCGGCCGCGACCGCCAGACGCCAATCGGCGATCGTCTCGGGCCCGTGCGCGGGCCCGAAAGCAGCACTCGCCTGAGCCGGCACATACAAACCGACCAGTGCTGGCGAAAAGGCCAGCACCGCCCGCTTACCAATAAGCATCAATACCCCCGCCGCATGCCGGAACTGCGGTCCGCTCCGATTCCCCAATCGGACAAGTGGCGGCCAAATGCCTTATTCGACGGGCAAATGGAAGTGCCTGAACACACGAGCCTGCTCGATCCGTCGCAAAATGGTCGGTGTTCCGACGCGATGAGTGCCTCGCTGAAGGGTGGCGGGAATGCCGGATCGCTGAGACGCACGCAGGATTAGCAAGCTTGATCCTGCGCAAGGCAATTGTGAGGCAACGATTGGAAAAGGGCGCTCCCTTTGCCTCCTGCCTAAGGCGCCAGCGGGATCAGAAAACGTTTAGCGCTCGCCGCAATAGCTAGTGTACCCCTCGCACCAGCTTTCGCGGATCCTGTAGCAGGTCTGCTACACTGCTACACTATTGGTTTTGCTACATTTCATTACCTGCACACGCCTGCTACTAATAGCGTACGGTGTGTTGCATATTGCCTCGAAAGATTGCTTGGTCCGGTCGCCATAGCTCGAGCAAAAAACGGCTGAAAACTGCACTTCCGGTGGGCTTTTCATAGCCGAAACGGCGCCTAAGAGACACCCTTTTCAGTAAGCAAATCGGCGTTTCGAAAGTGAGCAGCCCCCACCGGGTGGTCCGGGTTGTTAGTTAGTGCATTGTCGTCTCCGCCGCCATTGCCGGGCGGAGGTGGAGCGAAGCGGAACCGGAGGCCGGCAATGGCGGTGTCGCTGTTTCCGGGGCCGGTGGTTGGTAGCCGAGGCTGCTGTGCGGCCGGACGGTGTTGTAGTGCCGCCGCCACGCCTCGATCAGCACCTTGGCTTCAGCGAGGCTGTAGAAAATCTCGCCATTGAGCAGCTCGTCGCGCAGCGAGCCATTGAAGCTCTCGTTGTAGCCGTTCTCCCATGGCGAGCCTGGGGCGATGTAGAGCGTCTTCACGCCCACTTGGCCGAGCCATTCTGAACCGCTGTTGCGATGAACTCGCTGCCGTTGTCCGACCTGATATGCGCGGGCGGACCCCGGTCGATGAACAGCTCGGCCAAGGCCGCCAGCACGTCTTCGTGGCGGAGCTGGCGAGCTACCACCAAAGCCAGGCATTCCCTGCTCGCCTCGTCGATGATGGTCAGAATGCGGAACTTACGTCCGTCGTGGGTTCGCGCTTCAACGAAGTCGTAGGCCCAGACGTGTCCTGGATACGCCGGCCGCAGTCGGATGCACGAGCCGTCATTCAACCACAGCCGTCCTCGCTTTGATTGTTTCTGCGGTACCTTCAGGCCTTCGCGTCGCCAGATCCGCTCGACCCTCTTGTGGTTCACCGACCAGCCGGCCGCATGCAGCAGCGCCGTCACCCGGCGATAGCCATAGCGCCCGTACTGCTTGGCCAGCGCGACAATGTCCTCGGTCAGCGCCTCTTCGTCATCCGCCCCGCACGGCACCTTGCGCTGCGTCGACCGGTGCTGGCCGAGCACGCGGCACACGCGCCGCTCGGACACATCCAGCACCTCCCTCACCTGGTCGATGCAGCGCCGGCGCCGTGCGGGGCTCAGAAGTTTCCCTTGGCAGCCTCCTGCAGGATCAGCTTGTCCAGCGTCAGGTCCGAGATCGCGCGGCGCAGCCGCAGGTTCTCCTTCTCCAGATCCTTCATCCGCCGCGCCTGATCCGTCTTCAGACCACCATACTCCTTGCGCCAGCGATAGTACGTCTGCTCGCTGATCGCGATGCGCCGGCACGCCTCCGCGGTAGTGCCGCCCTGACCCAGCATGATCTCCACCTCACGCAGCTTCCCGATAATCTCCTCGGGCTTGTGCTTCTTTGCAGGCATTCGTCGTCCCTTCCATGATCCAGACTGTCATAGTCGATGGACCACTCAGAAGGGGGCAGCTCAGTCACCCTACTCCTCTTCCACTGCTCCGCCAGCCGAATGCGCCGGCATCTCCATCAGCCTCTCGATCTCCGGCAGCACCGTGCTCGAAAGCCGTCCGCTCGCCCAGCCTGACAGTTCGATGTTCGAGCTGTCCTCGAGGGCGTGCAGGGCGTTGTGGACCCTTACCATCAGAACCAGACTGTCCTCGGCCAGCATCGCCGAGATGAAGTCGTCCATCTGCTCCCACTCCCGGGCGAAGAGGTGCCGCATCGACATCGTCACCGGATCCGCCAGGGCGTGCTCGCGCGCGAGCGTCTCGCCGTGATCGCCAAGGTCATGCACCATGACGCCCATCGGCTCGTTGCTGACGTGCAGAAGCGGAAAGGGACATGTTCCAAGTTCCATGATGAGGACGAGGTCGACCCGATCGGACAGCTCCGGCCCCGACGCCATCGGCCTTCGCGTCAGATGCGCAAGGATCGACCAGGACGTCAGGGCGCCGTATGTCTGGCCGGGCCCTTCGCCCGGCGTCGGCGGGATCGTCCTCCCAATCGCATTCCCGCTGCGGTCGCTCGGTGTGATGCTCCCGTCCTCTCCGATCTTCAGATGCATCAGGCTCCCGTCGCGAAGGGTCATCGCGATCAGCGCCGCTCCCATCGTCCGGACTTCGGGACGGTCTTCGAGCAGCTTGACGATGAGCAGCTGCGGAAAGGAGCCGAGACGCAAGCCGCAATCGATGATCGCCTGCGCGCCGATCACGTCCCCGAGAAACAGGCCAGCACAGGTGTCAGAGAGCCACCTCGCGGCCGCGGCCGGATCGTCTATCCGCGCCTCGAGTTCCCTTGAAACCACGTCGCACAATTCGGCCATGAAGAGCTCGGGAACCGTTGGCATGACCACGTCCTCGCCACCGGCGTGGCGGTATTCGCGCGCCCAGCCGTCAGCAACGAGCGTTGCCATCGCGGCGCGCCCATTGGAATCGAGGTCGTCGATCGGGACGACGAATCCGCCGATCTGCCCCAGGACGAGCGCCTCCGACTTCTTCGTCGCGCCGTTCACAAGCGCCCTGGCGATCTCGCGAAGCGGCCGCTGGATGTAGGCCAGCCCCTTCAGTCGCTCACGGGCATACCAGACCAGTTCCACGCCGATCGATGCGGGAAGCCTGATCTCCCGGCCGTAGGGGATGTCCTTGGGAATCTGCGCGAGCTCCGCGCGAAGGATCCATGGCAACCGGTGCACGCGAGAGAGTTCCGCGCCACGATCGAAGCCGACGCCGCCCTTTCCGAGCGAAGCACGCGACTGATGGAACTCGTCAGCCGTCAACGGCGACATTCGGAACGAGACCGCGGCCTCGGCCAGCGCGGACACATCCCGGCCGGACATCAGCACGTCGTCCGCACTCTCTGTCGTGACGAGGAACTTCAGTCGGTCGCCGAACCCGGACTCCGCGAAGGTCTCGAGCTCCTTCGCCACCAGCGACCCCTTCGCGACGCCGTCCACCGCGACCACCAGCGTGGGTCCTTCCGCCTTCGAAGCGAACCTGCGAAGCCAGGTCCTGGCGTCCTTCCCCTCGATCTCCCAGCCGAGCTCGCTGGTCAGCACGTCCGCAAGTCGTTCGAACAGGCTGGAATGCGCCATCGACGCCTTCACGAAGAGCATCGCGAACTTCGGTTCGAGCACGTCGGTCAGCACGGAGAACGACTTCAGGGCGTTCGTCTTGCCGGTCAGGGGCGCGCCCTCGAGGACGACCACCTTCTTGCCGGATTCGAAGGCGTCGATGGCCGCTTGGGCAGCCTGCCGGACGAAATGGAAGCGACCGAACGGCTTGCGCAGATCGTCATCCCAGGTGCTCAGGCGATCGATGACGCGATCGGTCGCCATCTGCACGGCGCTCTCCCAGATGGACGAGTCCGTGCCGAGCAGCGCCTCGATTGCAGCCTGGCGCTTCTCCGCCGCGATCTTCGACGCGTTGGCGAACAGTTCCCGGAGCTGGTCGGCCTCGACGCTGTCTCCGGCGAGATCCTCTCCCGAGTAGGCGTCGATCAGCCAGGTATCCGAACCGTTCGTCACGACCACGAGCGGCGCCGGATGCTCGAGGACGCGCGCGTAGTTCCGCCCCTGGTCCACGTCGTCGCGCGTGAGCTTCACCCCAGCCCGCTTGAGCTCGATCACCGCGATCGGCTTGCCCTTGTGGTTCAGGACGATGTCCGCCCGCCCCTCCTTCTTCCACTTCGTTTCACCATTCACGGTGATCTCGTTGCGTCCGAAGCGAAGCACGAGATGAGTCTGGTGGTCGATGTCGCCAGGCGGAATGTGCGGGAATATCTTCGGGAGCTGGGCGCTGAGATGGGCTTCGAGATCGGCTTCAGGCGGCGTGGTCATCGATGGGTTCCGTTCGGTTCTCACAGTGGCGTTCGATTTTCAGGTGGCCGCAGGCCTTCAACCCGGCGGTCAAGACTTTGCGGACCGTTCGATCACAAAGGCCCCGGCAGCCTCGATGATCGCTTCGATCATCTTCAGCGTGTCGCGAATGAAGTCCGCGCTCATGTAGAAGATCCACGGCTCCATGATTCCCTTCTTCGAGGTGCCGCGCTCCGACTTCAGGAACCAGCCGTCGGGCCACCCAGCCACGTCCTCGTCGAACTTCGCACGCTCATCGGCCGGCCATTCAAAGCCGTTGTGGAACATCCTGTTTCGGTAGCGAAACAGCGCCTCCATGCGGACTTGCCAGTCTGCCGGTAGATGGGCCTCGAGGCCCGTCAGTTCGGCTAGCTGAACGGTGCCCCGGAGTATGTCGGTGCTCTTGGTGAGCTCGCCCTTCCGCTTGCCCTTCCTGGCGATGCCGGCAACCACGTGCGGATCCCACACTTCGTCAGCCTTTAGCTTCGACCTCAGCTCCTTCAGATCGGCCACCGCCACCAGCTTTTCACGACCGATGGCACGGAAGATCGCGGTCATCAGCGTCTCCACGAGCGGGGCAAGCATCCCGAGCGCCGACATGCTGTGTGCCGCGTCCTGGAAGACGCCGGCATGCATGTTGTCGACCCAGGTGTTCTCAAGGTGCATCGCGTATTCGCCAGAGGCCTTCATCGCCGCCTTCCGTATGTCCGCGACCTCCTTCTGGAGCTCTTCATCCGCCTGCTGCTGGCGCCTGATCAGGCTGCGCACCGCAGCCAGTTGCGCCGTCAGATTAATCTCCTCCAAGAGGAACTCGCCGTGGTCCCGGTTCGTGAAGTCGAATTCCATGTTCATCCCCTCCCTTTCAGCTCACTCGGCTGTCCCCTCCACGCGGTCACGCCGGTTCGGGACTGCGCGGCACCAAACCCGGACAACGAGCTTAGCGCACATCAGCCACGGGCAGAATCGCAGGCGAATCAACTTTGGCGGAAGAAGCTGACCGACAATTTTCGACCAACTTGAGCCGTTCCTAGCCCCAGGCCAGAACGGCGGCTTCTCTATCGCGGCCTGAGTCAACAGGCGCACGCCGCTCTTCGGCGCCGCGAGTGCGCCGGTGGTGACAGATTGGTAGGCGGCGATCTGCAAACGCTGGTTTTCTGCTGAGCTTTAGATCGCCACACGGGGTTCGTGCTTCTCTCCGGGGTCGGCACGTAGCCGCCCCATGATGGGGTAAGACAAAGTAGCGTGGATCAATCTTTTGGACGCCCTTGCCGCTGGCGACAGGGCTGCAGCCCTTACGATCTCACGCCACCTTCGTCCCCGTGAGGACCTCTTCCTGCCGAGGCAGAACTGGGAAGCTCCTGTCTGGTTCGTATCAGGCGGCCGTGGCCGTGGTGTCGGGTTCTTTGCCCCAGCGGAAGTCGGTGCCGTCCGTCCACATGCGGTGGAGGATGACGGCCAAGCGACGCGCGACAGCGACGATGGCGCGCCGCATGCCTCTGCGCTGTGCGACCTTCATCCCCCAAGCCTTGAGCCACGACCAATGCCGGCTCTGGGCCAGCAGGACCTGCGCCGCTTCGTACAGCATCGTTCGCAGCATGATGTCGCCGGACTTGGAGCTGCAGCCATCATAGTCGAGCTCGCCCGACTGATGCTACCGCGGGGGTCAAGCCGACATGCGCACCGACGGCTCTGGAATGGACGAAGCGCTGGGGCTGGTCGATCGAGGCGCGATAGGTGAGCGCAACCACCGGGCCAACGCCGGGCGCGGTCATCAACCGCCGGCACACCGGATCGTGCCGGACTGTGTCGAGCAGCATCTTGTGGAGCGTGGCCAGCTGCTGGCGCATCACCCGCCGCACCGTCAGCAACGGCTCGACGATTGCGGCCAGTCGCGGAAAACCCTCGACCAGGTGACGGACACGGGCCTCATAGCCGACCGTGCTAACGACACCGACCTTGAGGCCGAAGTTGCGCAGAGTGCCGCGCATGTCGGACTCGATGTCGATCAGCTTGCGCTGGACGAGCTTGCGGCTGGTCAACAGCATCCGCTGCTCCTGCGCCGCCAGCGTCTTCACATGCACCGGCTTGAACAGGCCGACCCGCATCATCTGCGCAATGCCGCGTGCGTCGTTGCGGTCGGACTTGTTGATCTGCTGCGCTTGCAACAGCGCCTT
>NZ_JACIJF010000024.1 GCF_014199255.1 Sphingomonas xinjiangensis
ACAGTCCGCTCTTAAAAACGAACGGCCCAGACCGAACGCTCACGGGTGAACATTGTTTGGTCCGCTATACGTGGTTCTCACCACTCAGTCCTTTTCGAGTGGGTTGGCGCCCGATAAAGGACCAGCTGTTTGCCGGTCCTCGAAGGGCATACCCAAAGGGCACCGGTGTTAAATCGATCAATGTCGCAATCTGTAGCGGAGCGGGCAGGGGAACGCCGACGCTCCGGCGAATGCTAAACTACGGGCATGGCCGCACCGGCAAGGATGTTTACGTAACCCGCTCCAGTCCTGAGAGCCGAGCCGTCAACGACCGCTTCTTTCCAAAGGTGCGCAGCTCCGAAGGACACGTCGTTGTACGTGTCCAACCAAACGGTGAGTATAAAATTTGGGTCACCGATAACAGTGAAGAGTGCGACCGGATCACCTCCGAGAGCCGCGCCGAGGCAGGCCGGTCGATTACCGGCCGGATACCGGTCATAGCGGTGCGCTCCGCACGATTGTAAACGGCCGCGAGATTACGATCGGTGTCTTCCAATACGCACGTTTGTCATCATACCGTGTAAGGCAAACTCTATGGAGCAACCTTACCTAGCGCGAAGCAGATGGTTGGCGGCAAATGTGCTGCCGCACGAGCCGGCCATGCGTGCCTGGTTACGGCGGACGACCCAGATGTCGGACTCAGACATCGACGACATTGTTCAGGAAAGTTACGCCATTCTCGCGCGCCTAGAGAGCGTCGACTCTATTCGCGACCCTCGAACTTACGCGTGGCAGGTGGCGCGGTCGGTTTTCCTCCAAGGCCTGCGCCGCAACAAGATTGTCCCGATCGGCTCCCTCTCCGACCTCGCGGCACTTGGCGCGATCGACGAGAAACCCGACCCCGAGCAACATGCTCACGGCCAGCGTGAACTGCGGCGTGTCGAGGCGGCAGTGGAGGAGATGCCGACGCAGGTCCGAAAGGTGTTCTGGCTGCGCCGAGTAGAAGGGCTTTCCCAGCGCGAAACGGCTGCTGAGCTTGGCTTGGCCGAGCATACTGTTGAAAAATACAGCGCGAGGGGAATGAAATTTCTGCTTCGACAGTTTGGGCGTGGCGGAAATGTGACTGCCGGGTCATCTAATGTCCAGGACCCAACCCACCGAGAGTATGACGCGTCGAATGCCCAACCGCGAAACAGCCAGCGAGATTGACGAGACCGCGGTCAATTGGGCCGCGAGGGCAGAGCGCGGACTGGTTCCGGAAGAGCGAGCAGACCTAGACCGGTGGCTGGACGGTGACAGTCGTCATCTTGGCGCGTTCGTTCGCGCCCAAGCCGCATGGATCCATGCCGAGCGCGCCGGAGCGCTCGGCCGGATGCCGGAGCCGGAAGACGGTCAAAAGGCGGAGATAGGGGAAGAAGCGCTGTCGATCAGGCAGTCTTACTCCCGCGGTCTAAGCAGGCGGATGGTCCTGGGTGGCAGCGCGGCCGCCGCCTCGCTTGGGGCGGCCTATTTGGTAGGTTTCAATCGTGACACTACCCTGGAGAGCGGCATCGGGGAGATACGCCATATCAAGCTCGCTGGTGGCACGACGCTTACGCTCGATACCGATACGCGAGTTGATATTGCCCGCTCGTCCCAAGATCGAGCGCTGCAGCTCGTACGAGGTAAATTGTTCGTCGAGGTGGCTAATTGGCGGAACCGGCCCCTTGCTGTGCGCGCCGAAGGCATCATGCTCGAAATCGTTGAAGGTGCTTTCGGCGTCCAGAGCCTCAGCCAAGCGCCGCTGGTTGCGCTCGTCACCAACGGTAAGCTCCTTGTTGAGCAATCTCAGGGCATCTTTGGTCAGCCGCGCACTGTTACGGTCCAGGAAAACCAGGCACTCACGATGTTTCCTCGTGACCAACTTGACCCCCGTGACGTGCGGTCGGTGCAAGCGGTGCAGCGCGAGCAGCTTCTTGCGTGGCGTGATGGAATGCTTTCTTTTGGCGGGGAGCTTCTTAGCGATGCGGTTCGCTCCTTCGACCGTTATGGTTCAACCAGAATTGTTGTGGCCGATCCGCACCTCGCGCGACAGAAAATCACCGGGCTCTTCAAGGCCAACGATGCGAAAGGCTTCGCAAGAGCAGTGGCCGCGAGCTTTGGGGCGGATGTCAGGGACGAGGGCGGGATCATTCGGCTAGTTGCGAAAAATATTGTCTCGACGTAGCCGGAAATTTCGATTGCCGTGCATCTTCCCAACAGGGACCCTGTAGCTTCGGGCAAAGATCGTTGATCAGCAGATCATATCACGTTCCCGCTAGGGGATTAGCGGCACTTGCTGCATCAATGTCCGTATCTGCGCCTGCGCTTGCGCAACGAATTGCCTTCAACGTTCCGGAACGGCCGGCCGTGGCGGGTATCCCGCAATTCGCGCATCAGGCCGGGATCCAGATTGTGTCGCCGGCAGGTCTTGCAGGGTTGAAAACTCATGCCGTCATTGGCCACTTCACGGTCGAGGAGGGGCTGCGGCGACTGCTGCGATCTACTGGCCTCCATCTCGTCGCGCGCAACGGAAATATTCTTAGTCTTGCGCTATCACCCCGCGTATCGAGACAGAGCGCGACAAAACCGAAACCGGCCAAGCCGGCGAGATCACGAAGTTCCTTCGTCGCCGCTGAGGTTTCAGCTTCGCCGCCGGAGCCTGATACCGACATCATCGTCACCGGTACAGTTTCACCCGAACGACGGCTCGACGCCGGTTTGGCCGTTACGACGGTGTCGCTGGATCGTATTCACGAGCTTGCTCCGAACAACACAGCTGATCTGCTCAAACTCGCGCCCGGCATCTGGGCCGAGACCACTGGAGGGGCCACGGGCGCGAACATTTTCGTTCGTGGCTTTCCGACCACGGGGGACGCACCGTTCCTGACGGTCCAGCTGGATGGTGCTCCGATATATCCGCCGACCGAGCTGGCATTCAGCGAGAACACGACGCTTTTCCGCATTGACGACATGATCGACCGGGTCGAGATTTTACGTGGAGGTACAAGCCCGATCTTTTCCAACGGGCAACCTGGTGCAGTGATGAATTTCGTTCAGCGCACGGGGACGCCGGATCTCCAAGGCGGGCTTCGCCTGACGACAACGGACTATGGAACACACCGCGCCGACGGCTACCTGACGGGCCCGCTTGCTCGCGATACGACCTTTGCCTTCGGTGGGTTCTATCGGACGTCCGACGGGCTGCGCAACACGCAGTTCCTCGCCGATCGTGGTGGCCAGGCCAGCGCGAACGTGACGCATGAGTTCGCCAACGGCAAGATCACGGCTTACGTCCGGTACACGCGGGACCATAATGCGTTCTACACCGGCGCGCCCCTAATCGCGAACGCGGACGGCAGCTTCGGCGCTTTGCCGGGCTTTGATCCGCTCCGCGACACGCTGATCGGTCGGGACACGCAGCACCTGTCCATCGAAACCGGTCCGCGTGAGTTTCGTGCGGTTGATCTAGACGAGGGACGGGGCGTCGATCTTCTGTTCGCTGGCACGAGCTTTGACTGGTCGGTCGGACATGTCCGCGTGACGAACCGGCTTAACGTCACGAAAGGGGACGCCAATACAATCGGTCTGTTCACCGGCCCAGTGCCCGAGACGCTGGGCCAGTACATTATCGATACCGTTGCGCGGGCCAATGCAAACGGGCGCACCATTGCGGCAGCGGGCCCGGCAAGCTCCGGTCAGGGCGTGATTGCGGCGACCGGCGTCGCCATTCCTGCCGATCGCTATGTTCTGACCGCCGGGCTTTGGTCCGTAAGAGAGTCGATAGCGGCGGTCACGAACGAGCTGCGTGTGTCGACCACGATCAACAGCGGGCACCAACTGACCGGCGGTTTCTATCTATCGCACTATCAAACCGGTGATCGTCGCATCCTCGGCAACAATCTGCTGTTGCTTGCAGAGCCGAATGCGCAGCGTATCGACGTGCGTCTCGACAATGGCGTGCAGGCCACGCGCGACGGTTTTGTAAGCGCGGCGACCAGCCAGATTGTCGGCAGGAGCAAAAGCACCAACATGGCGCTGTTCCTCGACGATGACTGGGCGGTCTCGGAGCGAACCAGCCTCGACGTCGGCGTTCGTCTCGAACACCAAATGTTGCGCGGTGAGGTACGCGATGTCCTCCCAAATGTGGACTTCGACGACGACCCGCTGACGCTTTACAATAACAATGGCGCCTTGCTGTTGGCGTCTTCAAGGACGCTTGGCGACGATGCGGAGCGATTATCGTGGGCGGCAGGGCTCGTACACAGGCTGGTGCCAGGAAAGGTGACGCTGCACGCGAGGTTGAACCACGGCTCCAACCTTCAAAGCTTCGATAAACTCAGGATTGGCGGTCAGCGGACCCAATCTGCCGATGTGCTAGAGGCGGGGGTCGATGTCGGCGTGGGGCCAATTCGTGGGTCTGCGAACGTCTTCCTCAATCGGTTCGACGGACTGCAGTTCACGCGTTTGCTAGCCAATGCCGATGGCAGCGTTGGGTCTATCCTGTTGGCGGGGGGCGCGCGTGCGTATGGTCTCGAGCTCGAGACGACCATCTCTCCCACGCCGCGATGGTCCGTCGAGTTACAAGGAACGTTCCAGGACGGACGCTATCGTGGTTTTGGCGGAAACAACGGGAACCGCGTCGTACGCCAGCCCAACATCCATCTTGCGGTGGCACCAGTCTACACAACTCGCATTGCAAGCGCGCCGCTGAGGGTGCGAGCAACCTTCACCTTTGTCGGCAGGCGATTTTCCGACGTCGAGAACCTGCAGCGGCTGCCGTCCTACTCGACCGTGGACCTCAGCCTCCATGCCGGGTCTGACCGGGGCTTCTATGGTGATGTGGTGGTTCAGAACCTATGCAACGCCTTTGGGCTTACCGAGGGGAATACCCGGGTGATCGGAGCGGTCCTGTCATCCGGGCCAATCGTTGCACGGCCACTGTTTGCGCGCAATTTCAGCGCTTCGATCGGGTATCGGTTCTGACCCGTCAAAGCTTGCCGGAGCTTACTACGACACCGCTTATTTCCGACAAACGCGCAGCTTGGCCATCCCCAGCGACTAAATTCGCTGGCTGCATTTAGTTTAGAAAAGATCTGGCCATGTAGCCGGATTTCGAAAGCGCCAAGCATCTCCCTTCTGGATGCGGCTTCAATGGCGCGCCTCCGCACAATTTCGGCGGTTCGGGTCACGAAAGGTCTTTCGTGCGCGCGGGCATGCTTATTCCAAAGGGGGGGGACCCGATGCGTGTGACCTTACGACATTCCTTGTTAGCGACCGTCGCTCTGGCGGCGTTGCCGGCAGCCGTTCAGGCACAAACCACGAGCGCTGCTCCGGCGCCTGTCGACTCCGCGGCCCCTGCCGCAGATCAGCTGCCCGCCCCGGACACGTCAGGCGATGAGATTGTGGTCGTTGGTTCGGCAAATCCGGCGGGACAGCGCAGGCGTGAGGCCGGCTACGCTGTTACGACGCTGAGCAACGAGGCTATCATGGCCGCAGCACCGATCAGCGCAGCCGATGTGTTGAAGCTGGTGCCGGGCATTCACGCCGAGACGACGAGCGGAGTCTCCGGTCCAAACATTCAGGTCCGGGGCTTCCCGACCAGCGGTGATTCAAAGTTCGTCACCATGCAGATCGACTCGCTTCCGATTTTTCCGGTATCGAGTCTCGCTTTCCTCGACAATTCAACCCAGATCAGGCTCGACGAGACTATCAAGCGCGTAGAAGCGACCATCGGCGGCCAAGCAGTACTATTCGGCAACGGTCAGCCCGGCGCGACGGTCAACTTCGTTCAAAAGAACGGCAAAACGGATCCCGGCGGCCTCGCCGAATTTACCTATGGCACCGGCAGCCAGTATCGTTTCGACGGATATTATGGCGCTGACCTCGGCAATGGCTGGTATGGTAGCGTCGGCGGATTTTACCGGACCCAAAAGGGCGTTCGTAACACGCAGTTTCCGTCTGATCAGGGTTATCAAATCGTCGGAACGATCCACCACGAGTTCGAGGATGGCTCATTCACACTCTACGGACGTCAGACGCACGATCAGAACGCGTTCTTCACCGCAGTTCCGCTCATCCGAACGGGACCGGACAATGACATTAAGCTGCGCCCGTTCCCTGGCTTTAATCCGACACGGGACACGTTTTTGGGTAATGCCAATCGAATCGTGACCTTCAACATCGCCTCGAACGGCACAAACACGCCCGTTTCGAAGACCGTGGATCTTGCGAAAGGCCGTGGTATCGACCACCATTTAGTCGGCTTCGATTTCGACAAGACGTTCGGCGACATCTCCTTTTCGAACAAGCTGTCCTACGCTGCAGGCACAACCCCGACGATCGCCCAATTTACCGGTGCCACGCCGGTCACGCTCGGCTCTTTCATCACGAGCCAAGTGACTGCTGCGAACGCCAACGCCACGGCCACGGCGGCGGCTGGTCGACCCGCGACAGGCGGAACAGCGACGCTCATCAGTAACGGCCAGGCGCTGACCGACCTAAATCAATTTGTTCAAGGGATCGGCATCACTTACGTCTTGAAGAAAATTAAGTCGTTCCAAGACGAAGCCCGTCTGTCTGCCGAGATATTCGAAGGAAACACTCTGACGGGCGGTGTTTATTTCGCCGACTACGATTCCGATGATACATGGTTCACCGGCCATAATCAGTTAATGACGGTGCAGAACAACGCATTACCGATCAATATCGTGCTGAACAACGGCGTGAAGGTGACGAACGGAAGTGGCGTTTACACGCCCACCGCACTAGCGCTCCACAATGTCTATCACGGCCGAAACGAAGCTGTCTTCTTAACAGACTCTTGGAGGATCACGCCGAAGCTGAAGGTGGACGCAGGCGTCCGCTATGAGTGGGAGCAGGTCGACGCGACATTCCAGAACTCTGCGAGGGCGAACATCTCTACCGATCCGCTCGCGTTGTACGACTATGGTGCCTCCGTGCTCCTTCCAAGCACGCGGCCAGTCGAATATAGTGGGTCGCACGCAGCCTTTAACGTCGACGCTAATTATGAAGTATTTCACAACGTCAACGCTTTTGTCGGCTATAACAAGGGCTACTCACTACCCACTTTTGACGACCTACGTACAAATGTGAGAACCACCTCCAAAGTCGATCAGGTGCAAGGTGGCATCAAGACCTTTAGCCGGTTGTTCGCGCTCGATCTAACGGGTTTCTACAACACGTTCAGGGGACAACCGGCTTCCCAGCTTCTAGCCGATGGCACCATTGTGAACTACTTGACCAGCTCCGACACCTATGGCGTGGAACTGAACGGGGAGGTGCGGTATAATGGCTTCGCGTTAGCCGGGCAGGGGACCTATCAGCACGGCAAGTATGTGGCCGGCGGGCCGGGTATCACCGGCAATCAAGTAATTCGGAACCCCGATTTCCAGGCGCGCGTCACGCCAAGCTATACGTTCGACACGCCGGTCGGCGGGCTGATGTTTTACGCCACTGGCTCGTACATTTCTGACCGCTTTTCAGATCTTCAAAATCTGCAGCCACTCCCGAAATACTACACGCTTGACGTGGGTGCCTCGCTCATCATGCACAACGGTTTGGAGATCCGCTTTACCGGCACCAACGTGACGAACACCCTTGGCATCACCGAGGGTAATAGTCGCGTCGTTGGTAGCGGCGTAGCCGCTGGAGGCGTGTTCCTCGGCCGGCCGCTGTTCGGGCCAAACTATCAAGTCAGCCTGAAAATGAAGTTCTAACTAGGCCGCAGGCTTGGGCGCCAGCCCGGGCCTGCAATCCTATCGAGTAGGTGCAAATGAAAACCCTTGGTCTACTCACATGGCCTCTTTTCACGCTCGTATTGGCAGGAGGAGCATTAGCGCAATCGGCGGCCGATCGCGCCATTGCGGTGTCGCGTGCCGCCGCGACGCCGGAGGATGTATTCGGGCCGCTGTTCCGGGCCGTGCAGGTCGCCCACGTCTTTCCCGACAACAAGGCGTTCACCGACCTGATCCCGCGTGACCGGCCTGAGGTGATCCTGGTGGCATTCCGGTCCGAGCAGCCGCGGGGACGCGCGGCGCTTGCCGCCTTTGTCGCGCGGCATTTCCGTGAACCGGATGCCGGGACGCCGGCCCAACTGTCGCTGCGTGAGCATATCAAGGCGCTCTGGCCGGTGCTGTCCAAGCCGCCGATGGCGGTGGTGCCGGGATCGTCTGCGCTGGAGTTGCCGAACGCGTTCGTCGTGGCCGGGGGGCGGTTCCGCGAGATGTATTACTGGGACAGCTATTTCACGATGCTGGGCCTGAAGGCCGACGGGGAGCAGCCGCTGATCGAGTCGATGCTGGCGAACTTCGTCTCGCTGGTGGAGCGTTTCGGGCATGTTCCGAACGGAACGCGATCCTATTATCTCAGCCGGTCGCAGCCGCCGTTTCTCGCGCTGATGATGGACCTTTCGGATACGCGGGACCCGGCTTTGCAGCGGCGGCGACTGGCGGCGCTGAAGACGGAACATGCCTATTGGATGGCGGGCGCGACCTGCATCGATGCGACCGGTTCGTGCCAGCACGTGGTCAGGATGCCCGACGGTGCGCTGCTCAACCGTTACTGGGATGCCCGCGAGACGCCGCGGGATGAGTCCTATGCGCTGGATCTTGCCACGGCGGAGAAGGCAGGTTCCCGCCCGAAGGAGGCGGTTTATCGCGATCTTCGCGCCGGCGCGGAGAGCGGGTGGGATTTCAGCTCGCGCTGGTTGAAAGACGGTAAGTCGGTCGAGACGATCCATACGACCGACATCGTGCCGGTCGACCTCAACAGCCTGCTCTGGAACCTTGAAACCGCGATCGCGCGGCGGTGCCGGGCGGCGGGCGATCTTGCCTGTGCCGCGGACTTCGACAGGCAGGCGAACACCCGCAAGGCGGCGATGGCGAAGTATCTCTGGTCGGCGATCGAGAGGCGTTTTGCGGACTGGGATCGGTCGTCGGGGAAGGCGACGCCGTCGATCAGCGCGGCGATCCTCTATCCGTTGTTCGTCGGGCTGGCGACGCCGGAACAGGCCGCGCTGACGGCGAAGCTGACGAAGGCAAAGCTGGTGGCACCGGGCGGTCTGCGCACCACGACCGTTCGGACCGGCGAACAGTGGGATGAGCCCAACGGCTGGGCGCCGCTGCTCTGGATCGGGGTTCGGGGGCTCGATCGTTATGAGCAGTCCCGGCTTGCCGACGACCTTGCGAACCGGTGGTTGAAGACGGTTTCGTCCTTCTACGCCTGCACCGGGCGGATGGTGGAGAAATACGACATCGAGCGCGGCGTCGCCGGCGGGGGCGGGGAATATCCGGTGCAGGATGGGTTCGGGTGGACGAATGGCGTCACCCGCGCGCTGCTCGATCGCCCAGCGCCGGACCGGTCAATCGCTGACCCCGCGGCTCAACGTCCCCAGACTGCCTGCAACCCGACACCATAAGGAATCCATGATGAGCAACTCCGGTGTCCTCGCGCAGAACATGTGGATGCAAAAGCGTTCACTGCCGCAGATTGGCAGGTGGGCAGCAGACGTCGCGAGAGCGGCGCTGATCGCGGTCGCGGTCGCGGTCGCGCCCGCCGCGCCCGCCGCGCCCGTGCTGGCCGCCGCGACGCCGGGGAAGCTGCCGGCTTGGTCAAGCGGCTACTTTTACATCCATCACATCAGCACCGGGCGGGGTAATGCGACCTACTTCGTCATGCCAGACGGGACGACCATGCTCATCGATGCCGGGGAGGCAGACCCCGAGTTTGCGAAGATGGTAGCGCCGCTGAAGGCTTTCCCTCCGCTTCCCGACGGTTCGCACTCGGCCGGCTACTGGATCGCCGACTACATCCGGCAGTTCGCCCCGGCTGGTCGCCCGGTGAAGCTCGATTATGCGTTGATCACCCATTTCCATACTGATCACATGGGCACCGTCACAGCGGACAAACCCATGTCGCGCACCGGTGCTTATCGTCTCGCCGGTATCACTGAGGTCGCTGATCTCATTCCGATCGGTACACTCGTCGACCGGGCTGCGCCCACCTACGACTATCCGGTCGACCTGCGCGAATGTGCTCGTCCCGGTGGTCTACCGGGATCCAACGGAATGTCGCTGTCCAACTATCTCGGTTTCGCCGATTATCGGTTGAAGCACGGTCAGGCGGTCGTGGGCCTGAAGCCGGGTGCGCTGGATCAGATCAGGCTCGGCAAGGCCGGCGCGTTCCCCACCTTCCACATCCGCAACGTGGCATCGAGCGGCGTGATCTGGACGGGTGCTCGTGACGAGACCCAATACTACATTCCGAAGGACGCCGTCTCGGATTGCAGGTTCGACGAGAATCCGTTCAGCAACGTCCTGACGATGGCCTACGGCCGGTTCAAATACTACTCTGGCGGCGATATTCCTGGTGTGCCTGCTTATGACCAACCTTGGTGGCGGGACGTAGAAACACCCGTGTCGGCAGTCGTCGGACCAGTCGACGTCATGCTGCTCGACCACCACGGCAACCGGGACACGGTCAACGAGAACATCCTGCGCAACCTTGCTCCCCGCGTCCTCGTGCAGGAGAACTGGCTTTCTCCGCAGCCCGGCGAGGATGTGGTCAACAGAATGGCCTCCAAAGGGCTCTATCCCGGTCCCCGAGACGTTTTTTCCATCGGCATGGCCGTCGAAACCCGCGCCGCGATCGGTCCGATCATGGACAGCATATATAAAAGCTACAACGGCCATGTCGTTATTCGCGTCGCGCCGGACGGTGAATCCTATGAAGTGTATGTCCTCAACGACGCAAATACCCGCAGGGAGATAGTAAAACGGTTTGGGCCGTATCGATCGAAATAGACGCGGTTCGCTTTGTGTGTGGACCGGCCCCGAAAGCGGGACCCCGCTTTAAGCAAGGAAACTACCCGTAATCCTTAGGAAAACTATGGGTTATGAGGGGTCACGATCGACGCCGATCTGGACCCCTGGCTATGCAGAACCTGCAAGTGGGCTCAATAGCTTAGCGAGACTTGGTCGGGGTCCCAGTTTCGGTGCCGACCCACAGCACGGGCAGGGGAAAAGGGTTGAAGGGCTGCGTCAGAAAGGGTGTTAAAGCCCACACCGATCCAGAAAGCGTTTGAGGCCCTGCGGGCTGACCGGATGAAGCATGAAGCACAGCGCACGGAATATCGCGATTAGATGCAAGCAGCCGCAGCGGTTCGCTTGCCCACATTGCCATCGTTCGGAAGAATGACGGTAACGGCAGGGCAGGTGACCGCGTCGGCTGCGTTGCCAACTCGTGACGGTCGCCTGTCGGTAGCGGTCCTGGTAGGGTAGGTGCTCGATGGTCCTTAATTCATCTAGAACTCAAAAGGACTTAGCCCGAAAAAGCTGCTATTTTTTGAAGCTTATTTTGCACGGAAAAAGGACTGACGCTTTGCGGTGCCCTAAGGGCATACCCAAAAGGCACCGCAACGCGGCGCGATCTGGCATCGTGCGGCGTCAGTGGTAGAAGTGCGTTCGTGTGACACGCCGCTGCGCGCGTGCCATTTGGAAGCACGCCTTGCCGTTAAGCGACGTCATGCCTACAGAACACCTATCGGCAACTAAGTCTCGCAAGGTGCTGCCATGACGTTCCAGATCAATATCACTTCGAACGGTCGGATGAGCCTTCCTGCTGACATTCGGAAGCGTCTGGGCCTGACCAGTGGCGGTGCCGTCTATCTGGACGAGACTGAAGACGGCATTGTTTTGCGAACAGCCGCACAGTCGGTGGCGCGAGCTCAGGCGCTTGCCAAGCAGTACACCGGCGACAATCCCGACGCGTCAGTCGATGCCTTCCTTGCTCGCCGCCGCGAGGAAAGCGGGGAATGAGTGTGGTACTCGACGCCTCTGCCCTCATTGCGATGCTCAAAGGGGAGGGGGGCGCGGTCAAGGTGGCAGCTGGAATTGCAGGGGCGCGAGTTAGCAGCGTGAACTACGCTGAAGTGGTCAGCCACTTTATCCATGCGGGCATGCCGGAACGGCAGGTCGATGAGATGCTGGATCCTCTCCCCCTCACAATTGTGCCGGCGGACAGGGCGCTCGCGCAGATCGCGGGTCGGATGCGAGCCGTGACAGCGGAGGCAGGTTTGAGCCTAGGCGACCGCTTCTGTCTGGCGCTCGCACGTCGTGAAAGATTGCCGGCGTGGACTAGTGACCGGAACTGGAAGAAGGTCGCGGATGCCGTCGAGGTCAAGGTTGTAGCTATTCGCTAGGTGCGCCGGTTTTTTTCAAGTGTACAGACCACTCTCACCTGCCTCGTAGATAAACAAACGACCGCTTATGTCAGAGGCTGAAGATCGGGTTTATCGCAGCGAATAATCAACTAAGCGACCTGATCTCGGTTCGTCCCGCGACGACACTCGCCGCTTCAGAAGCTGCCTTAGGTCACGGTGCGTTAGTCGTCGTCTTCCTTGTCCCACTCAATCTCATCGTATTCCTTGGCCTTTAGCAAGCGGACTAGTTCCTCTTTTGTGGGGTAATCCCGCTTCAGCTCAAGCGTCCGTAAGTCCACCAATTCACTTGGATCAATGGCGACGATCTGCTTGTCGAGCTTAAAAGCCTTAGTGTGTTCGCCCCGTAAATTCTTGGCGGTGAGCGTCACGGTGATTTCTAGCGGCTCGTTGCTGGAGGTGGGCGCGACGACCCCTTCGAAATAGTAATCCTGTCCGCTGTGAAAATCCTCACAGCTCGCCTTCGTCTCGTGGCTCCTGCGTGCCCGCAGCGTCGTCTCAAATTCGTGCCGGCCGACCCGCGGGGGGATCATGTTTCCCAACTGCCGATGCATGCTAAGCGAGCTGAAATGATCCGGCCGTGGCACGGGGGCGGCGGGTCCACTAGCTGATACGGCCACGACCCGACGATTAATCCACCCATCGCTTGTCTTGATCGACACGACAAGGTGATCAGCCCGTATGTCGCCGCCATTGGTGACGCGCACCGTGAGAAGCCTTTGATTGAATAGCAATTCAAGTTTCTCGCTGAATTTCGTAACGAACGACGGCACTTCACGCGTTATGAAGGTGCTATACTTCCCATCGTAGGAGCTATCGCGGTCGCTGCCGAAAGCGGAGCTAATGCCGTAGCTGTCCCTGCTGCCGTTCGACTTCTTAGGGTTTTGCTTCTTGATAAGCGCGGTGATGGCGTCGGCCTGCTCGGCATCCAATTTCGCAACCCGGTAGATTGTCGGCGGAGAGATGTCGGACACCACGATTGAAATCTCGAAAGTCGGCTCGTCCTTTTTGTATTCGGCGACCTGCTGCTTGAGCCTCTGAATTTCCTTGTCTTTGGGGCTGGGTTCAGGACCGCGAAGCCAACCGTCGGATGCTTGATGAACTGGCAAGTCGCGACCGCGCGCATAAGCCAAGGGCTTGATGTCGTGGCTAATAAGAATGCGATTTTGCGAGGCCACATTGCGCACGTTGAGCGCTTCAGCGACAATCCTGCTGTCACCGTCATCTGGATCGAGCTCGTCATAGTCATTCCACGGAATGCGCGAGCATGTCGCCATCTGAAGTTCGACGCGTGGGTCGGCCTCACGAAGAACAATCGGCTCGCCATTGATGACAGACGGGGCAATCAGCCGATTGAACGCCCTTGCATGCGGACCTAAACGCCCGTCCCGCTTCTTGGCGTCGATCTCTTCCATCGCCTTCGGGACGATCAAGGCACGGATCAGTCCTGTCTTTGCGATCTCTGTCCAAGGAAGTTCGGCAACTGGCTTACCTTCAAGCACGATATTCGCGTCGAGGAAGGCGACCAATTCATCGGTGGAGTTAGGCGGGACGGTCATTGCCTATGATATCTCCTGACGCACCGTTTTGAGCAACCTCCACCCAATGCAACGCCGACTTCTACTCAGGTCAGAAACCGGCTTAGCTATAAACATTAATGGCGTAAGCTCATGCACGCTGAGTCTGCGCGAGGTGCCCCCAAACGGCCATGAAATCACAGTTCGCCGAGACTTATGAGGAACGGCGCCGGCGCGCTTGATAGACCGGGCTGAAAGCGGCGTTGCCCCGGCTGCTGCTTCGCGGCAGACATGGTGCCATTTTTCAGAAGTTCGAGCGTTAATCACCCTGCAACGCGACACGGCGGATAGGGAGCGGGAGCCCTTGCTAATCTGAGCTGGCGTCGGCCATATGAAGCATGACTTTTCATAGGTGTAGTGATGTCTGGTAACGAGGGCGAAGATATCGGTCCCGATGTAGCCCTACAATACGGTGAGATCACCGAAGACGATCTGGGCTTGGTTGCGGACGATATTCAGCAACTAGTCGTCGCGCCGACCGACTGGACGATAAGCGTCCTCGTTGATCTGCTACGCAAGCGCAAGATCGATTTGCAGCCGAACTACCAGCGACGAGTGGCGTGGGACGAGCCGAAGATGTCTCGGTTCATTGAAAGCCTGTTCATGCGGCTTCCGGTTCCCCAGATCGTGCTGGCTGAGATGCGTCCCGGGGTCTTCGCTGTTATCGATGGCAAGCAGCGTATCAACTCGCTGGCGCGGTTCTGCTTGGATGATCAGGCACCTCTGCGGCTGAGTGGATGTGAGTACCGCGCGGACCTCAACGTCAAAACCTACGACGATCTCCAAGTCGACCCGGCCATGGAACCTTCTGTGGATGCGTTTCAAAATCACACGGTACGAACGGTTGTAATTAAGAATTGGAAGTCCGATAGCCTGCTCTACCTGCTGTTCTTAAGGTTGAACCAAAACAGCGTGACACTCTCCCCTCAAGAACTTCGCAGGGCTCTCTATCCCGGCAAGTTCATGGATTGGCTGGACGATAAAACTGCGCAATCCGCAGCAATGGCATCCGTCTTCAAAAAGGTGCCGGATTTCCGAATGCGCGACATGGAAGTCGCAACTCGAGCTCTCGGCTTCAAAAGGTTTGCCGACCTGTATGCGGGCAACATGAAGAAGTTTTTGAACGACACGTCCAAACGGCTGTCGGAAAACTTCGATGATCAACTGGGCCAGTTAGAGGATGACTGGATGCAGTTTGAGGGAGGTATGTCTCTAGCAAGCGACATATTCGGCGACAACGCGTTCAAGTCTCGACAGGACGGAAAATATCAGCGCAGTCCAAATCGGGCCGTCATCGATATAATGGCCTACTATTTTGCTGATCCCGCCGTCCGTGCCGCAATCCATGACAACGAAAGGGTGGCCATTCGCACTGCGTTTGAGAACCTCTGCGATAGGAACGCGAAGTTTCTCCAGGCTCTCCAGACATCGACGAAGACTACCAAAGCTACCAGCCAGCGGTTCCATGACTGGGGTGACGCACTGAGAGACATCATCGGCGGAGTCGTCGTTGAATTTCCGTTGGCTCGCAACTCCTAGGCTAAACCACCGTCATGCCGCTCGCATATACAGCTGACTATCTAACTCTGAGGGCAAGGTTGACGAGTCTGACCCACCTGCTGCCACCGCAACCAGCGGCGGGTGCCACGCCGTCAAGTCAGGATGTCGATAAAATGGCAGCATTCGTGGTTCTGTTGCATGCGGAGTGTGAGCACTTCCTAGAAAAGCGGGCGTTGAAAGTTGCGGACGATGCCACAGCAGCCTTCGATAGCGGCGGCGATTTCGGAAGGGTTGCCAGGCATCTATGCGTTTTTCCGTTCATAGATGCGCCGAAACAGAAACCTGACTTGGAGAAAATGCTGAGCATTTTCGGAAATAGCGGCTTCGGCATCATGGCAACCACCAAGACAATCACTCAAAACCGAGCCGAGTACGGAAAGTTGCTGAACATCGGCTATCAGCGCTACAAGCAGGCCGTCGCAAACAACCATGGAGCGGCCCTGAAGTATCAATTCAAACTTTTGACGGCGCTTGGATTTGATGTCGATTTGCCCGGCGCTACGTTCAAATCTCGCATAGCCCAACTCGCAACCTACCGGGGTGAAGCTGCGCACACTTCGGTCGTGGCTGCAACCAACACGGTTTCGCCCACGACTCTAGGGACTTGGCCAGCGGACTTAATAGACGGATTTGCAAAGATGGATCGTGGCCTGTCCTCGCTCACAACAAGGAAGAAGTAGCCGTCGGAAGTTGAAGTAGAAAGTTCGCGCTAAGTTCGCGTGGTCCGTTGGACACTGTGCGGCAATATTCGTGTTTCGAAAACTGCTCCAGACGGCCAAGGCCGAATTGGTCGATAGCAGAATGACAGATCTCGCAGTCGGTCACTCCAAACCGGACGTTCAACTGGGCTTTTGTGCATCCATGGTGTCCCTCTTACGGCGCACTACTTGGCTGTCAATGCGCACGCTATCTGGCGGCATTTCGATTGCGCTGATTAGCCGTGCTGTGAGCCGCATCTAACGAATGCATGCCAGCATCTAAGCTGTGCACACGATCTTGGCGGCGTGCATGGCTTACGCGCTGCTGGACAGTGGCTGTTTGCAAACTACATAGTTGGAATGGCTCATCCTGCCGGATCCCTTCCCGACCTCGTCATCGCGCGATGGGCTAAGCGTGCCCTCACTTATGGCGCTACGGTCGTCGCCGTCATCTCGGCCGGTCTCTACTTCCTCTTTCAGACGGCCAACAAGGCCACGCTGTCGCCATACGGGCTCGATCCTTCGGGTTTTTCGGGCTCAGTAGTGGAGATAATTGGCGGAGGGCTTGGCTCGCTTCTCGTATTTTCAATCATTGTTTTCGTGCTGTACTGGCCTTTAGGATGGCCTGTGGCAGCGCTGAGCCGTTGGATCGGCGGCCTGTACGTCGGTCGGTTCGGTCAACCGGCAGCACTTCGTAGGCTTGAGGCCTGGATTACTTCTGATCCCGCGAAGCGGACCCAGCGAGCCCTTATGACGGGTATCACCATGATTGTGCCGCTATTGGCCTTTCTGCTCCTCTGGTCTGGATCTGCCATAGGCAACTGGCGCGTGTCACAGGCTGAGTGGTTAGTTTCGGCAAATAGCTGCGCGAGCGGGTGCTTCGATTACAAGCAGGAGGGTCGCGCCGCCATGGTGACCGGTCGGCCTATAGCTGCAAATGCGTCACGTATGGCGATTGTAGTCGGCTCGCATAAGGCTGAGATAATTGATGTTGCAAAGATTACGACAGTGGCAGCACATCAGGGAGAAGCTGTTACAATACCGAAAGAAGCGCCTTTGACGCTACGGATCCAATGGTGGATCCTAGATGTCATAAACGCAAACTGGTGAGATCTTAAGATCGCCTTGGCGCGCGAACAAGGTATTCCGACAAAACATCTAATCTTTGCATGCAACAACTAAGGCGTGGACCGCTTATGCTCGGCTAACGCCTTCCCTCGATTCTTTGTGTAAGGTCGAGAATGAGCAGCTCGTCATCGACCGGGTAGCGAGGAACCACTTCCCGGCAGAGCAGTTATCTAGGCACCGACGCCATCCCCCCACTCGCGCCGGTTCCATTGAGCGCCCCGCCACCCCCCCCGGCGGGGCGTTTCGCGTTTGCCGGCAGTCGAAAAGCAAAAAGCCAGGCTCAGCATGGCTGGACCTGGCTCTTCTGCGACCTTCGGTCGAGCCCCCCGGCTCCGAAGTAGACAAGCTTCTTAGCCGCGATGTCGCTGAAATGCGCCGCAGGGGAAACACCTAAGCGTCAGAGGCACCCTTCCTCGCGGTAAACGCCGCGGATGGACGCGAGCGTGCTGTTCGGACCGGGTTGCCAGTAGACGCGAGCCGCCACCGAGCAGGGGAAGTTCCCCTCGTGGCGAACCGCTCCGTACTCCCCACCAACCTCATACCATGTCGGCCCAAAACCTTGCTCTTGCAGCTCACGGGCAAGGCTGGCGATCGGAGTTCCTGCCGGGAAGCGTTCCCGAAGTCTCGTGTCGAACTGAACCGACGCCTTCCTCCAGTCGGGATCCAGATCGTCGGTCAGAGAAGGAGGTGAGCCGCCCCCCCACAGGAGCAGGGTGAGGATCGCGCCAGCGAAGAAGCAGCCGAGCGCCATCAGTACAATGCTGCGGTTCACCACCATCACTCCCCTTGTCGGGCGATCCTACCGTAGAAGGGCAGGGGCACGCACCTCCCATCACGCCGGCCGGGAACGAGTCCGCGTGGCGAGCGATTCCGTTCGGTGAAGCGCTTCGATCCGTCTCTAAGCCGGCACGAGCTGAACGCCCTCCCTGTGACGGCGCCCGATGGGCCTGAGTCCATCCACTTCATCACCTGTCCGGCGTGCGGGCAGGCAGTCGACTGCCGCAACCTAGGCGACGTTTTCCACCATGAGGAGCCGGGGCACGAGCCGCTTCCGGACCATGCGCCGGAGCCACCGCTGACGTTCATCGAGCCGATGCTGCCGACGCTTGTGGACGCCCCGCCCGAGGGGAATGGCTGGATTCACGAGGTGAAGTATGACGGCTACCGCACCCAGCTGGTGATCGATGGAGGAGAGGTCCGAGCCCTCACGCGCAATGGGCATGACTGGACCAAGGAGTACCGCCCGATCGTCGAGGCGGCCGCTGGCCTAAGCTGCCGGCGAGCGATCATCGACGGCGAGGTCGTGCTCCAGGATCAGCACGGCCGATGTGACTTTGGCGGCTTACGGTCCGCAATCACCCGCGCGCCCGAGAGCCTCGTGTTCATGGCATTCGACCTGCTGCACCACGACGACACGAACGTGCGGCCCTTGCCGATCGAGCAACGCCGAGAGCGGCTCGAGGAGCTGGTCGGGTGCTTCGATGCCGGCGCTTCTATCCACTTCAGCCAGGATGTGCGCGGGGGAGGGGAGGCGTTCTTCCAAGCCGTTGAGCAGATGGGCTTGGAGGGGATCGTCTCGAAGAAGCGTGGAAGCCGCTACCATAGCGGCCGAGCGCGCAACTGGCTCAAGACCAAAGCCTGGGCACAGGACGAGTTTCTGGTGGTCGGCACCGAGGCCACGCCGGGAGAGCCGGTGTCAGCTTTGCTCGCACGCGAGACGAATGATGGGCTTGAGTATGTCGGGGGTGCTGCGGTGACGTTGGCTGCTGACATTCGAGACCTGTTCTATGCAGTTGTCGAGCAGCTGGAGCGTCGGAAGCCGCTACCAAACATGCCCAAGACCAAGAAGGCTCGATGGATCGAGCCAAAGATGCGCGTGAGCGTCCGATACCTGAAAGGGAGCGACAAGCTGCGCCACGCTTCGTTGATCGATGTGGTCGAACTCGCTGGCATTCGGCGGCGGAGCTAGCCCCGGACACCTGGCCCGAGCGACGCGTTGTGCAGCAAGTTCCTGAAAACACTGCACGCAAGCAAGACCAGGAGAGGGCAGCACTATGAACATACAAGCTTACGAGGCTCCACTTACGCAGTGGAAGGCAACGGTTCTCGATTATGTGCGATCGGGCGTTCCCGACCTCACCAACCGTCAAATGGCTCTGTTGCTACTGATCCACCTCGACGAAGGACCTCACACGATCCGCGGCGTGGCCAAGGTGCTCAAGGTGACCAAGCCGGTGATTACGCGTGCGCTGACCAGGCTGTCTGAATTGCGGCTTGCCCGACGGGCTCCCGATCCAAAAGACAAGCGAAACGTCTTTGCCGTCGCTACTCCTGAAGGCGCAGAGTTCTTACGAAAGCTTCAACATCTCCACCTTGGACACGCCTGAGCAATAATATGAAATTGGCAATATACCCAATCCCGATTAAGTAGCGGGTGACGCGATTACGCGCTCATCACAGCAGGACAGGTATGTTGAACGAAACTGAGCAATCTCTCGTAGCCCTTACCGCCGATATCGTTGCTGCACATGTCAGCAACAACAGTGTTTCGGTGAGCGACATTCCGACGCTCATTGCCAATGTTCATGGCGCGCTGAACGGACTTAGTGAGCCTGTCGAGCCTGAGCCTGTGAAGCAGGAGCCAGCGGTTTCGGTCCGCTCGTCTGTGAAGCCCGACTACATCGTCTGCCTGGAAGACGGTAAGAAGCTCAAGATGCTCAAGCGTCACATCATGACGCACTACCAGATGACCCCTGAGCAGTACCGCACCAAGTGGAACCTGCCTGCTGACTACCCGATGGTTGCGCCGGACTATGCTGCGCAGCGGCGCGATCTCGCCAACAAGATCGGCCTTGGCCGTAAGCCCAAGGCGGCAGCGGCGCCGGCTACAAAGGCCAAGGCACCTGCTGCACGCAAGGCAAGCGCGCCGGCTGAGGACGCCTAAACCAGCCTCTGGGTCGCGGCTAACGTCGCGGCCCAGATTGCCTTAGAACATCAGCTGCCGGAGTTGCCCGCGCTGTTCCTTGCCGAGATCTGCCTCGAGATCCCGGCGATAGCGGCTAAGCGCCGCGCTTGAGCGAGGATCGCTCAGATCCTGCGCAAAACGTTGAACCCGCTCCAGCTCGCGGATCAGACCCACAGTTACGGTCATCGCTACTCTCCGGCCCCCCGGATCGATGCGCCATCCTCCGGTAAAATACGTAAAGACTTGGTTAACGGCGCGATGAACGCGCTAGGCTGCGCGACGATCGGCAAAAATGCTTGTGAGTAGGCGCAAGCCGCTAGCTCAGACAGCCCGCATCCTCGGGAGCAACCTTCTCAAAGGCCTTCATCACGGCGTTCAGCGTGACCGGCTTCATGAGAACTGGGCTGGTGTTCTTCGCCTCGCACTCAAAGGGCGTGCCGGTGATGAAGATCACTGGAATGTCGCCGAGCTGATTGTGGATCTGCTCCACGGCACGAGGACCAGTCCCTTCAACCAACCTGACATCTGACGTGATGACCGTGGGCCGATGTCGTGCTGCAAACGCAACAGCGTCCGCCTCGGTAGCCGCGATGTCGAAGGATGAGGCGCCCGCCAGCTCGAGAGCTTCCTCTATGAACATGGCGACCATAGGCTCGTCTTCGATGATCAACACGTGACACATGAGCCAGCGCGCCTTCTACCCTGATTACAACGACTTAACGCCACTGCGGGCTGTAAGGTCCGTCTCTTTCTTAGCGAATGTTGGTACGGACGGCGGGACTCGAACCCGCACGCCCCGAAGGGCAGGGGATTTTAAGTCCCCGGCGTCTACCATTCCGCCACGTCCGCACGGTTGGACCGGAGAAGCGTCGGCCGCTCTAAAGGTCAAGCGGGCCGAAGCCCGACGGGATCACTTATCCCGCTCAGCCCGCTTGCGATCTGCCTTGCGAGCCCGGCTGATCGCAGCAGCGTGCTCGCGCGCCCGCTTCTCCGAAGGCTTCTCAAAGTGCTTACGCAGCTTCATCTCGCGATAAACGCCCTCGCGCTGGAGCTTCTTTTTCAAGACCCGCAGGGCTTGGTCGACGTTGTTATCGCGAACTTCTACTCGCATGCGAACTCTGCTCTCTTCGTTGGTGTCGCGCGCTACCGTGTGCCGGCTGCTCTTAGCAAGAGCCGGCAGGTCCTCCAGTCGGTGGGATGAATGTGCCGGCTACTCAGCTGGTGTGGCGGCGAACAAGCGTTCCGCTTGGCGGCGGCCGATACCTTCGCCTCGTTCTGCCATCCGCTCCCAGGTCTCAGCGGCCAAGATGCAGCGGTTGCGGACGTTGACCAGGGTGGTCGCTTCCGCCGCCTCCCGCTGCTCACGTGCGCGCTCACGGTAAAAAGCCGAGTTCTCAGCCATAGGTCCCCTCCATCGACGGCCGCACAACGAAAACGAAGGCGAAACGTTGCCGCGAGTCGGAGATCGACCTGAAGTTGGCGCGCCGGTCCGCCCCCCAGTCAAAGCCGCCGGAACGATATTTTTAGCTCGGCTGCGTAGTCGGAAACCCGCCGCTTTCCCGACATCGTTGCACGTCCGCACCGCCCGCGCTCGCGCTTCGGAGCGCTGAATCCGCTTCGCGAGGGTTGACCAAACCCCTGCAGTAACGGAACATTAGGGGAACGAGTAGAGTCTCAGAACCATCATGTCCGCCGCCCTCGATTCCATCGCGCCTAGCATAACGCACCTGCGATCGATCGCCACGCCAGCAACCGATTACCGCGTGCTGCCCTTTGGCGTAGGCGAGATCGACAGCCGGCTTGGGGTAGGGGGACTGCGCGCCGGAGCGCTGCACGAGGCATCCGCTAGGAGCGGGTCGCTTGTCGACGACGCGGCAACAACGCTGTTCCTGGCAGGTATCGCCGCACGAGAGGCTGCAAGCACCGGGGCCCCGGTCCTGTGGGCGAGCTGCCGCACGGACCTGTACGCTCCTGGCTTGGCTCAAGCCGGTCTGCCTCCGACGAACGTCATCCATGCTCAGCCGCGAGATGATGCCGCGCTGCTCGCAGTAATCGAGGACGCCGTGCGCGACGGGACGCCCTCGGCCATCGTTGCCGAAGCGAGCAAGGTCTCGATGGTTGCCACACGCCGCCTGCAGCTCGTAGCCGCAGAAGCCGACATGCCCGTCCTGTTGCTTCGCCGTCGGCGTGGCCGCGACCAGGATCCGCTTGCCGAGCCATCTGCGGCATGGACGCGCTGGCGGATCGGTACTGCGCCTTCAGAGCGATTGCGTGTCGCGGGTGTCGGCAGGCCTCGGTGGGCTGTTGAGCTGGTCCGGCAGCGCGGCGGCGCTCCCTTTTCTCTGATTGTGGAGAGCAGCGATGAGACGGGTCGTCTCGCTGTTCCTGCCGAATTTGGCCATCGAGCGGCTGAGACGGTTGGAACGGCCCGCTACTCGGCCGCCTGAGCGGCCAGCTCTCCAGCTTCCCGTCGACGATGATCCTGGTGCCTGCTCCGTTCCTCGTGGCGGTGGCTGGCGCCCAGGCGCGCGTTGGGCGCGAGGAGGCAGCTCACGGGAGGACGTAGAGGCGCAGATCGCCTCGCTGCCCGTGCATGCGCAGCCTCCCATGCGTGAGCTTGGCCGGCGCTCGGAGGCCGCTAGTCATCCTTTCAAAGGCGCGGCGAATGCCGTTCCCCTGAAGGCGATCGCGGCACCCCCGGCAGTCGAGTATGCCCCGCTGGCTCTGGTGGGCAAGGTCGGTCGCCGCGAGGAGGTTGTTGCTGCCTGCAGCGCGGCCCTCGCGCTTGGTATCCACCCCGGCATGGCGGCCACGCATGCCCGCGCATTGGTATCGGACCTCGACTTCCGCCCCGCCGAACCCGAAGCAGACGCGGCGCTGCTCGACCGGTTGGCTTTGCTAGCGGTGCGGCGCTGGTCGCCGATCGCGGCAGTGACCCCCTCGGACGGGATCTGGATTGACCTAACCGGCTGCGAGCATCTGCACGGCGGGGAGGAGCGGTTCTGCCGGCGATTGCTCGCATTCTGTCGCCGAGCTGGCTTTACCGCTCGCGTTGCTGTGGCGGACACCGCCGGCGCCGCGCACGCCCTAGCGAGGTTTGGACCTGGCGACATCATACGGGTTGAGCCAGGTGCTACCGCGCAGGCGATCTCACCGCTGCCGATTGCTGCCCTTCGGCTCGCACCAACTGCGCTGGCAGCTGCCCGCAAGTTCGGGTTCGAGCGCGTCGCGGATCTTCTTCCCGTCGCGAGAGGACCACTGGCGCGCCGCTTAGGGCTGCCTGCGATCACGCGTCTCGATCAAGCGCTAGGGGCGGTTGCTGAGCCAATCACGCCACGCGAGGATGCCGAAGTTCCTCATGTGGAGCGGCGTCTCCTCGAGCCGATCGGGACCGCAGAGGCCATCGAGCAGGTCATGGGCGATTTGCTTCGCGATCTTGCAGAGGTCCTGCAGGCGCGTGGGCTCGGAGCACGCTCGCTGCGTTTGACCGGCTTGCGCATCGATGGTGGGGAGCAAACCGTGGCGGTTGGCACCTCACGCCCAACGCGAGAGGTTTCGCACCTTCTGCGCCTACTGAAGCTCCGCATTGAGCGGATCGACCCAGGCATGGGGTTGGAGCAGTTCTCGCTGGTCGCGCCCCACACTGAGCCGCTCGATGCGGTGGACCTCGGCGCGGTACTCGCCGGCGAGACGCTGGTACGAGATCCCTCTCGCTTGGTGGACGTGATCGCCGGACGGATCGGACCTAGCTTTGTCTTCCGCGTAACTCCCGTTGATAGCCACGTGCCGGAGCGGGCGGTGACGCGGTCGGACCCGGTAGAAGCGTCGGGCGATTGGCCCAAGTGGGAGCGCCCGATACGGCTGTTTGCGCGAGCCGAGCCGCTTTCGGGGGTCATGGCTCTGATGCCGGACCAACCTCCAAGACGCTTTGAGTGGCGCGGCAAGCCTCACAGGGTCGTGGCCGCTGACGGGCCTGAGCGCATCCATGGTGAGTGGTGGCGCCGTGACGCGGAGACGTGGGGCGTCAGGGACTATTACCGCGTCGAGGATGAGGAGGGTGGCCGTTTCTGGGTCTTCCGGCGTGGCGACGGCGTTGAAGGCAACACTGGGGATCTGACCTGGTGGATGCACGGCATCTTCGCATGAGCCGGTATGTCGAGCTTCAGGTGCTCACCCACTTCTCGTTACTGCGCGGTGCGTCGGGCCCCGACGAGCTGTTCGCTGCGGCGGCTCTTCAGGGATACCCGGCCATCGGGATTAGCGACATCGGCACCGTTGCCGGTGTGGTGCGAGCCTGGGAGGCGCAGAAGGCCACCGGCGTCCGCTCGATTGCAGGTGCGCGGGTTGAGCTGTCCTGCGGCCGACGCCTGCTGCTTTACCCCACAGACCGCCCAGCCTGGTCGCGCATCACCCGACTTCTGACTGTCGGAAAGAAGCGGGCGGGGAAGGGCGGATGCCTCCTCCATTGGACCGACCTCCAGCCCTGGTCGGAAGGCGTGATTGCGATCCTGCTTCCCCACGAGGCCGACGAGGAGAACCTTGCCGCACTTGCGGACCTCAAGAAGATCTACGGGCGCCGCGGCTATATGGCGCTGTTCCAGCGCCGGCGGCCCAACGACACCGTGCGGATCGACGCGCTGGCGCGTCAAGCTGGAGGCGCCGGCGTCCGCGCAGTCGTCACCGGTGACGTGCTGTACCACGCCCCTGAGGCTCGCCTCCTGCAAGACGTAGTGACGGCCGTGCGTGAGAAATGCACGGTCGATGAGCTGGGCTACCGGCGTGAGGTCAACGCCGACCGAGCACTGAAGCCGCCTGAAGAAATGGTGCGGCGTTTCCGCGCCTATCCCGATGCGCTGCAGGCCAGCGTGGACATCGCTCGCCTCTGCACCTTCGACCTTGGTGAGCTGGCGTACCAGTACCCGCACGAACGCGTCATCGAAGGCCTGAGCGCTCAGGAGGCACTGGAGCAGCTTTCGAGCGACGCACTCACCCGCCTGTTCAATGGCGGCGAGGTGCCGGCGGCTTACAGCGATCAGATCGCGCATGAGCTCAAGCTGATCGCCGAGCTGGGTTACGCGCCTTACTTCCTGACGGTGAACGCGATCGTGCGGGAGGCGCGTCGACGCGGCATCCTTTGCCAGGGCCGCGGCTCGGCCGCCAACTCCTGTGTCTGCTTTGTGCTGGGGATCACGTCGATCGATCCCATCAAGCACGAGCTGCTGTTCGAGCGCTTCGTGTCAGGCGAGCGGCGAGAGCCGCCAGACATCGACGTCGACTTCGAGCATGAGCGCCGCGAAGAGATCATCCAGTGGATCTACGAGACCTATGGACGTGATCGATCCGCGCTCACCGCTGTTGTCACTCGCTACCGAGCACGTGGCGCGGTTCGGGATGTCGGCAAAGCGCTCGGCCTGCCGGAGGACCTGACGTCCTCGCTGGCAGGGCTGGTGTGGGGTTGGTCGGCCGAAGGCGTCGGCGAGAAGCAAGTGGAGGAACTCAACCTCGACATCGCCGATCGCCGGCTGCGCCTGACGCTGGATCTCGCGCGCAAGCTGATCGGCGTGCCTCGGCACATGAGTCAGCATCCCGGCGGCTTCGTTCTGACCCATGATCGCCTTGATGACCTAGTGCCGATCGAGCCGGCAGCGATGGAAGATCGCCAGATCATCGAATGGGACAAGGACGACATCGATGCTCTGAAGTTCATGAAGGTGGACGTGTTGGGACTGGGCATGCTCGGCTGCATGAACCGTGCCTTCAACATGCTCGAGCAGGACAAGGGCATTTGCATCGGGCTTGCCGACCTGCAGGACGACGATCCAGCGGTCTATGCCATGATCCAGAAGGCGGACACGCTCGGCACCTTCCAGATCGAAAGTCGCGCGCAGATGTCGATGCTGCCGCGCATGAAGCCCCGGCGCTTCTACGATCTCGTGATCCAGGTCGCCATCGTGCGCCCCGGCCCGATCCAGGGCGACATGGTTCACCCCTATCTGCGCCGACGCGAGGGGCTGGAAAAGCCCGAATACCCGCGCCCCGAGCTTCGCGCGGTGCTGGAGAAGACGCTCGGCGTTCCGCTCTTCCAGGAGCAGGCGATGAAGGTGGCGATCGTCGGTGCCGGCTTCACGCCGGCAGAGGCCGACCAGCTGCGTCGCGCCATGGCCACCTTCAAGTTCACCGGCGGCGTGTCGCACTTTTCCGAGAAGCTCATCGAAGGAATGGTGGCGCGTCAGTACCCGCGCGAGTTCGCTGAGCGGACCTTCCGCCAGCTCGAAGGTTTCGGCTCGTATGGCTTTCCTGAGAGCCACGCCGCCTCTTTCGCCAAGATCTCCTACGCCTCGTCGTGGATGAAGCATCACCACCCTGACGTGTTCTGTGCCGCGCTCATGAACGCGCAGCCCATGGGGTTCTACGCGCCGGCGCAGATCGTGCGTGATGCTCGCGAGCATGGCGTTGATGTCCGGCCACCCTGCGTGAACGCAAGCCGGTGGGATTGCACATTGGAGCCAACCGGCGGACGTTTCCTCGCCGTGCGGCTTGGTCTCCGGCAGATCCGCGGTCTCTCCAACGCTGATGGCGCCAAGATCGTCGGCGCACGCAGCACGACGCCGTTCGAATCCGTCGAGGATGTGTGGCGCCGATCAGGTGTCCAGCGCGCCGCGATTGAGAAGCTGGCTGATGGAGACGCCTTCCACGCCTTTGGCGCCGATCGCCGGCAGGGGCTCTGGAAGGTGAGGGGCTTGGGCGAGGCGCCCCTGCCTCTCTTCGCTGCCGCCGACCGCTCGGCCGAGACCTTCAGCGCGGAGGGGATCGAGCCGGGTGTCGCGCTGCGGCCCCTGACAGACGGCCGTGAAGTTATCGAGGACTATCGCTCGCTCCAGCTCTCGCTTCGAGCGCACCCTCTGACGTTCGTGCGAGATGAGCTGACGCGCAGCGGTGTGACCAAGTGCGCCGACCTCGCCAACATCCGCGACGGCCGTCGCGTTGAAGTCGCTGGCATCATCCTGGTTCGCCAGAAGCCCGGCTCAGCCAAGGGTGTCCTGTTCATCACCATCGAGGATGAGACAGGGATCGCCAACGGCATCCTGTGGCCTGACCGCTTCGAGGCGCAGCGCCGCACCGTAATGTCGGCGTCGATGATCGGGATGAAAGGAATCGTCCAAAAGGAAGGCGAGGTGATCCACGTCATCTGCGAGAAGATCATCGATCATGGCGCTCTGCTCCACCGCATCGGTGGTATGTCCTTCCCGCATCGAACCGGCAGGGGCGATGCAGGTCAGCATCCCGGTTCGCCGGACCAGCGCGACAAGAGCTGGAGCCCTGAGCCGCGCAACTGCTACTGGCCGCCTCACACGGACGGCATGGATCCCGAAGAGGTCGTGCGCTTCAAGTCGCACGACTTCCATTGATCCATGGCGAAGCTCCACCGCCATCAGCGCGTCGTCATCGCGCTCTCCGTTCACATTCTGCGCTCGGGCGTTACACGCTCGGGTGACAGCCGCGTCGATGGCGTGGAGGTCCGGCTCGCCTTGCGCTGCCTGCTGCCGCACTGTCCAGAACGTTGGCCGCTCGAGCTCTACTGGGATGCAGCCCAGCAGGAAAACGAGATCGGCAGGGCTCAAGGCGTCACCGCCGCATTTAACGGCATTGTCCGGCAGCTCCGGCGCGCTGGATGCTATGAGGAAGTAACACCGTCGTGATCCCGTTGGCTAAAACGAAGACCCAAGGTGGCGGTGGCAGCTGATCGCACATACTCCACTCTGGCTGAGTGGGCTGAGGACCGCGCGGACATGCTCATCGTCTGCAAATGCGGTCGGACGATCAACTTGCCTTCTGACAAGATCCTGACGCGCTTCCGGTATGCTGGGAGCGTCACGCTCGCCGCATCGCGCCTACGCTGCTCCTCGTGTAGGAGGCGCGGTCACGCGACGATCACGCCGGTGCCAGTCCTTCGGCGTTAGGCGATCGAATGTGTCTGCGTTCGGCCTTCAGCGTCATGCGCTAGTACGGCCGTGACCGACTGAACTCCTGTGCTAGAAACTGGTCTGGGATTTCTGAAGTAGATTGTGGGTAGGCCAAAGGCCTCTTTGGATGAAAGTGGGAAGCGGATGATCACGAGAATCTGCAGATTTTCTCATCTCAGGACGTTGGCCGCAGCTGGCTTGCTTACGAACGGCTGCATGAGCGCCGCACCTACTCCTGACCTGGAGCCGGCCATAGCGGCACTGTTGGCGCGCTATGAACAACCAAGCACTTTAACAGGCGCCTGCCATTGGATGCACGCCAGGGTAACACCGGTGCGCGATGTGCTCGGCCAAATGCTTGGGCCCGATGAACATTCTCCGCAGCGATTTTCCCCGGCAGAGGGTAGCGATCTACCGGAGGCTGCCCGATACGGCGCAGCGATCGCCTTCCCGCGTGACAATCCCCGCCTGGGTGAGCAGGCCTTCTCCTTACCAGGAGAAGTTCAGCTGTCTGGTAGCCTGGTGATTGGCGATTTGCGCTGTGCCGGTAACTCAGCGGTGAATGTCGGCGCGGAGCAGGCCTTCTCAGCGACCATCCTTGTGGACGATGTTAAGCCTGCCGCCGGCAGTTAGATGCGATCAAAGCTCTGAGCTGCGACACTGATCATCTCTCTCACGATGCCTGAAAGCACGTGGGCTCGTTGCGCGGGCTAGACTAGATCCCAAGCCCGACCAGCATGAGGCACAACGCCAGAACTCCCGCTGCAAACCTTCCCACGCCGGCCCAATACGCCGCTTGGCTGCGCAGCACTTTGCGGCGGCTAAACCCCACCTTCGTCCGGATGGAGAGATACCCCTCGACGATCAACACCGAGCCGACAATGAACAGCAGCACGGAGAACAGCTTCACGAACCGAAGTGCGCTCATGTCGCTGAGGGCGAAGGTCGCCACGAGGACGAGGGTGAGCACCCCGTAGATTGTGTAGCCAAGGTCCAGCAGGCTGCGGAGGTGCGACACGCCCGCGTGGCGTATGCTTGGAATCCTGATGATCGGGCGATAGCAGGCATTGCAGCTGCGCAGCCTAGTTTCAGCCGGCCAACCGAGCAGCGGTGACCGGCAACAGGGACACTGCGGCAGGCGGCGGCCGAATGGCGCGTTCATGCCTGGCCGCTCTGGCAGTAGTACACCTCGATCGTCGACGGACCGCGCTTTATGCCCTCGATCGTCACTGAGCCTGCCAGATCCGTATCCGGAGCGGCGTCACCGATCAGCTTCCACCACATGCCGTCAGGTGCGCGCAGAAGCATACCGCGCTCGTTCGCCGCCAGCGTACCGGCAAGCCGCACGCGATCGTCAGCCTCGTTCATGCTTCCTGACTTCCTGTGGTGTCGTGGAAGGCACTATAGCATTCGGGAGCGCAGTGAACGAGGCGCCGACCGCGACAAGTGGCCTGATAGCCGTCCATCATGACAGGCTGATGAGCAAGCCGGCTGCAGGGCTGGTTCGCTCGATCCTTGTACCCGCACGGTACGGCTAAAGGCTCCAGCTCGACCTCGCAGACAAGATCCGAGGTAGGTTCATCCAGTGGCTCCGGCTCAGCGAACAGGTCTGCTTGCAGCTTCATCGCGCACCTCAATCAGGGAAGGGGGCAGCGCTCGCCGAGGTACATCTGACACCTCCAGCTCACGCCGCCCTTCCTTCACCCTCTCTTCCTCACCTGACGCCAGGGGCCGTGCTGACAGGCAGCGGCTGCACCTGGGGCACTGCAGGCGCTGGAGCGGGAACCGGGGCAGGGGCGCTCGCCACCACAGGCGTGAGGCGGGTGCGAGCGTCAAGCGCCAGCTTTCTGTAGGCGTCCAGGAGCGCGAGCGAGGTGATCTTGCCCATGTCGGTGTTGGTATAGCCGCCGCCCAGCGCCCCGATGCCGGCGTTCAGAAGCAAGCCGCCGCCAAGGATCGAGAGATCCTTCTTTCGCACCTGGCCCGTCGCGATCGCCTGCTGAATGCCGGTCTTCACCTCCACCAGCGTGAGGACGACTTGGCTCTCCAGTTTCTTGCTTTTAAATCCAATGGCGCCGCCGAACATGCCCCCGATTCCGCCGCCGCTGCCGCCGGCATTACCGTCTGAATAGACGACGCTTGCGTGGAGGAGATAGTCAGCGGCGCGAAGTGTGGCGGTGTTCGCGCCGTTCGCTACCGAGCCGCCGGCGGCAAGTTCGCGCTCGCGCTGCAGGGCGTCGAAGCCCTCACCACGATCGACGATCTGGAAGCAGTTCGACTGAGCAGTCAGGAGCTTGAGCAGCGGGATCGGATCGACACGCGCTGCGCCGCCGCCGTTCTGTGCTTCGGCCATGCGGACCAGCGCGGCCATGCCAGGTGGAAGGTCTTGGGCGGATGGCGCAGCGCTGCGCTTCTCCACGATCGCCATGGTGCCAAAGGGCTGCGCACAGCGCGGCACTTCGGAGGTTTCATCAACGCCAGTGCCGCCTTTGCCGAGTTTCTGTGCCTGGGCAGGCATGGCAGCGAGGCAAGCAAGGCTGATTGTTGCAAACAGGTACCGCATAAACACTTCCCCTCAGAGCAATGGTTCAGGATCGGTGATGTTGAGCTTCGTCTTCAGATTGCCGTTGACCGTGCGATGCAGATCGATCCCGCGGGTCCACCCCGGCTCGACTGTCATGTTCTGAGCGACCGTCTCGTAAGCGGTAGAGGATCCGAAGAAGCGCTTCGGTCCGTGCCACTTGTTGCCTTCGATTATGTTCACCCGAAATGTGCCGGATGGCACCGGGACTGTCACGCTGTCATTTCGCTCGACATAGATCGAGATGATGTGCCTGCCCGAAGAAGGATCGAGCAGTTGAACAACGGCGTTCGCCTTTTTGGTCGTCACTCGGAACTTGGAGATTGCCGTCTTCGGGTCGAGGTCCGCACTAATCGTGACGCTGCCCGACTTCGGGAAGGGTATCGATTGCTCGAGGTCGGGTAGCCATCCTGACCGCTTGGCGTCCATGACGAAAGGGATCAGCGCCAAAACCGCACCAAGCCCAAAGATCCACTTTTGTGCTGGATGTGCCCGGAAGCTGGACCCGAGTTCCACTCTCGATCTAGCGTCGTTCCAGACGGTACGTCCCGCGCGAGCGCTTCGCTCGCGGTGCCGCTCGCGCATGTAGTCGCGATCCTCAATGCCCATTGGTCGGCCTCTCGACGCATTGGGAGCGCCGCGCGATTGCACGGGCGTGGAGGATCCGCAGTTCCTGGGCAAAGTCCACGATCAGGTAGGAGAACTCGTCCGCGACGTCCTTCTCAGCATCGCACTCAGGGGCGATTGAGGCGGCAGCGAGCACCAGGTGTGCGGCCGCAATCGGATGGGCTTCCATGAGGTGAAATGATTGTGTGCGGAAGCCATCAGCCAGATCGACGTCGGAGATTTTGCTGAAACCACCCGGCTCGGGCTCGGCCGATAACGATCCTTCCTCGATCTTGCTCATAGCTCTAACCCCAGGTTCTTCTCGGGCACAGGCAGCTGCCGCCCTTCTTTTGCAGCGCTGATGTTCACGCCCATGTCGTCGTGCTTCTTGGCCACGCCCATCTCGTCGGGCTTGGCGTAGCGAGCCGCATCCTTTTCAGTGAACTCAGGAATGCGCGGCAGACTTGCGAGATCGTCGGCTCCGCTCATTCGCACCTGGCCAATGCGAACGCTCACGGTCGGAGTTGAAGCTGGGGATGTGCCGCCGAGGCTCGAACCAGGTCCGTCGATGTTGAGGCGACCAACTGTTTCGACCGCTGAGGTTTTGATGCCGGTGTTGCGGTCGAGCTGCTGCGACACCTTCTGCGTGTCATTCACCACCACCGTCAGTTCGGATCGCACACGGGTGACGGCCACGTTGAAGAGCTGCTGATTGGTGAGGTTCGTCTCGGCGCTAGACATGGCGGTTATCGCCTTCTCGGCCGTCACGCCCTGGGCCATGTGCATGTTGAGCGAGTAAGCCAGGTCGATCCGCGAAAGCATCGGATCGCCGTGTGGAAGAGTAAGCGTCTCCTTCGCTCCGGTCTCGACCGTCACGCCTTTGCTGTCGATCGCCAGGACGCGGGCCATTCCAGACCGGTGAAGCTCTCGATCCTTATCCTTGTCCGTCCAGCGAAGTGCGTCGCCTTCGTGGATCCGGATGCCCTTGGGCGTCGAAAGCTCGAGGCGGTTCTCAGTGATCTTCGGATCGATCTTCTGCGGGTCGATCTTCAGCTTGCGGCCATCGCGCTCGAGCTCGACCTTGCCGTTGGGGAGGACGCGCGAAACGTTGAACGTGCCGCGGTATAGCCTAAGCTCCGGTATCCTGCCGGTCACCTCAAGGATCTGACCAGCGGAGTAGTTCTTGGCGTAGCGCAGTTCCTCGCGGGTGAGGTTCACCGGCTCGCGCACCGTCAGCGCAAGTCCCTCGCCCTTGAGCGTGCCCTCGGCGGCAAGCCCCTCCTGGATCCGGTTGTTGATCGTGGCGCGAGCATCGCGGCCCGACGCGAACACGGCCGTGGCGGCGCGCTCCTCCTTCGAGAGCCCCAGCCAGAGGTCGGCAGCATGAAGGGCAGGGTTCTCGTTCTGCACCACCTTGTCACCAAGGACACGCAGCGCGTCGCTGGCTTTGCCGACATTTGCGAGCGCGGCCACGGTCCTCAAGGTGTCGGTCTTCTGGCGCAGGTTCTCGTTCATGTAAGCGACGGTGACCCCGCCTGCCTGCATCATCGAGAAAGCCTTGCCCGCGTCGATCGAGGCGAGCTGCTTGCGGTCCCCGACCAAAGCCAGCTTGTCGACGCCCAGGGCCTCGCTGATTTGGATGAGCTTGAGCATATCGTTCGAGGACACCATCGACGCCTCGTCGACTGCCAGGATGGTGTTCTTCATCTCGGCGCGCTTTGCGACTGCTTCAGGGCTGGAGCGGTCTGTGAGGAAGCGCTGGTTATGCCAGATGAAGGACGCGATCGTCTGCGCCTCGATGCCGGCGCCCTCCTTCAGGTCCGCGACCATCTTAGTCTGGAAGGCCAGCCCATGGAGTGTCTTCCCTCCGCTCTCCGCTACGCGAGCGGCAGCTTCGAAGGTCTGGGCGACGGCCTGAAGCATCGTCGACTTACCGGCGCCGGCGACGCCCTGGATCGCCACCACCTTGTCCTGGCTCGATACGATCAATGTGGCGGCGGCTAGCTGGCCCGGGTTCAGTTCATGCTTCGCTGCTGCCTGCACGCGCTCTGGCGCCTCGGCGGCAGCGATGAGAGGCGTGGCCTGACCCTTGTTCGCCTCTACCCGCTCAAGGATCTTCTCCTCGGTCTGTAGCGCCTCGCGGGTGGTTACGACTGTGTATCCGGTCTCGCCCTCCCTCGTGACGCCGGGGAGCAGCCTGCCTTGGTCGACAAGCCGATCGATGCGCTGCGAGACGTGATCGATGGTCACGCCTTTCAATCCCAGGTCCAGGGCTGTCTTAGCTAGCCGGTAGACGTCAAACGCTGCTTCTCGCTGCGAATGGATCCTCACTGCGGAAGCCACCGCAAACTGCGCTCTGGCCGCCTCGGGAGACGCTGCAAGGCGTGCCACGCCCTTATCGACCAAGGGGTCTGGCGTTCGCGTGAGATTGCCGACGAACTCACGTGCGCCTTTCACGACCTCAGCCATGAAGGCATAGCCCCGCTCGATCGGGCCGGCGCCCTCCCGGCTCATCGCGGCCGCCATTGCCTTATCGCGCAAGCTCTCGCCGTCGAACCCAAGAGCGGAGGCCTTCTCGCGCCAGTCGGCGATCAGCTTGTCTCGATCTTCGATGTTAAGCTTCGGATCCCGGGTGGTGATGGTCACCCCATCTCGGCCCTTGGGGGACGCAATTCCCAACGCCGCTGCGGCCTTCAGGATTTCGGCGCGACGCTGGCTGTTCACCTCCATCACGTCCTTGGGGACGCCGACGATCTCGAAGGTGCCGTGTTTGCCTCGGGTCTCGATTTGGTAGCCGAGCTTCTCTAACTCTGCGCGCAGGAAGCCGTGATAGATCGACCCAATCACGGTATTGTTGGACCAGATTTTGTCGGCGTGAAGTGCCATCCACTTGTCGTTGTGCTTCGTTAGATTGGCTACGAGTGCGTGGATGTGAGCCTGCGGATCCAGCGCGCGGCTCGTGTCGTGCTGCACAAGGGCGTAGAGGAGGTTGCCGGTCTTCACCGGCACCTTCTTCCCGTCGACATCCTGGCGGGTCTCAGCGAGGTTCTTTTCGATCCAGGCCATTGTCTGGCGCACCGCTTTAGTGTGCGCGCCTTCCGGTCCCAGGATGCGTTTGTCGCCGGCGACCAGCGCCATGATCGACACTGACTTGGGCGCGGAGAATGTCAGGTCATAGCCGGGTCGGCGGCCCTCGTACTGGGCGACTTTCTCACCCGATGCGATCTGCCCATTGAGCACCTTGCCCAGGTCAGATTTGGTGACCTCTCCTGACACGCCCGCAGCCTCGGCCGCGCCGCCGCCCCACTCGCTGTAATCGGCAGCGTTCTCGCCGGCGTAGTATTCCGCGGCGGCGAAATCATCCTTGCCGTAGTAGTCCGCCGCGCCACCTGCGGACTTGATCGAGGAGATTGAGTGCATCGCCTACATCCCCAGCCCTTGGTCATCGTCGGGCTGAAAATCCTGCCGCAGCTCCTTGTAGGTTTGATCCTCGACCTCAGGCGCCTGAAGGTCAGTCGCATCGTAACTTTTGTCGCTGGCAGGACGCGGCGAAAACTCTTGGTCAGGCGAGCGGCCAAGGTCCGCCTCATCATCATTATCACCCTTCTCAGGCGCTGTGCGCGGTGCCGACGGATCCATGCGTTCCATGGCCTCACGCCCTGCGATCTGGTCCTCCTCGGTCTGCCCTTCGCTGGGCTGGGAGAGGATGCCAGCGGCTAATGCCGCCGCCTCGTTCTTTGGCTCTTCCACCTCCTCAACCAACTCGGGCGATCCATCACGCCCGCCGCCTTCTTCCCGATCCGAAGCGGACCCACTTCTTCCGCGCAGTTCTTGGGCCGGCGGAGCCGGCGGGCGCTTGATGAAGCCTTCGGCGACGGTGGGGTAATGCTCCCACTGAAGCTGGATGCGCGCAGCGGGGAATCCGTCGGGAAACTTCACGAAGCCGTGCATCGATGGAAGGTTGGTGATGTCGTCAGGAATGACGAGCGGCTCGACCTGTTTACGCGGGGTCAGCGTCGAAGCATCCCGGGTGTTGTTGTAGCCGTAGCTGTACGCCTCATCCATCTGGCGAACCTCACGGCTGCCGATGTAGTTGCTGCACTGTTCGGCGGTCTCAAGATCGGCCGCTGCAAGGATCAGTTTGGTGCGTGCCAGCGAGGACAGGTTGCGGGCGTTTTCCTCGCCGTAAACCTGCACCAGCTTGTCGAAGGAGTGGAGGCCGAGGATCATCGCACCGCCAAAGTTTCGTGCGGTCTGGAGGCCGCTTTCGATGGCCGGAAGCCGGTGCAAAGCGCCAAGCTCGTCGAACATGAACCAGGTCCGCAGCGAGCGCGTGCGCGGCATGGACATGAGCGAGTAAATCGCCAGGTTGCTCCACAGCGTGAGCAGTGCCTTGTTCATTTCCAAATCGGTGTAGTTGGAGGTGATGAAGAGGATCGATCCGGGCTTCTTGTCGCGGGTGATCCAGTCACGGATCGAGAAGGGCTCGCCCTCATTCGGTAGGAAGCGAAGCACCTGTGCGTTGGTGTTGAAGACCGCGCGAATGGACTCTGCCATGCGGGCCGCTTCCGGGGCTGTCAGCGGGTCGGCAATCGTCTTTGCGAGGTACTTGTGAACCTGCTTGAGATCGGCCGTCATCAGGTTCTCAGCGAGCGCCCGATTGGAAGTCTGTTTCTTCTCGATGAGCTTCATGCACATTTCGATGAAGAGGGTCCGAGCAGCCATCGCCCAGAAGGGCTCAGCAGAGCCGCCGTCTGAGGGGATCAGAGCGGCAGCAGCGGCGGTAAACTCGCTATAGGTCGTGCAGTCGTTGAAGATCGTCCAGGCCGGGCAACGTGCGTCCAGCGGGTTCAGGATCGTATCACGCGAGGGGTCGTAAAAGGCCTCAACGTAAGCGCCGGTGAGGTCGAACACGACGGCGCTGTCTTTGCGCTCCTGCATCTGCTTGATGAGCTTGCGCAACGCGGTGGTTTTACCCGCGCCGGTGGTGCCGATCAGCATCGTGTGGGACTGCTCAAGTC
>NZ_JACIJF010000025.1 GCF_014199255.1 Sphingomonas xinjiangensis
AGGTGCATCCACACCGCGCTCTCGGCTATAGGTCACCCCGCGAGTTCATCGCGAAAACACCCGAGGCCCTGTCAGCCATTTAGGGGGCAACAACAGCTCGAACGCTTGAACAGAAAATTGCCGAGGCTCAAGCGAACCTTGCTCGCCTCAAGGACAAGGCTCGATCAGAAGATACTAGGCAGAAGATTGTAGTCGGCGCGGCTGTGATCTCGCAGGCGCTACGATCGTCAAGCCTCGCGGGTAGGCTCCTCGCCATCCTCGACGCCGAACCCATGCGCGATCACGACAAGAAAGCCGTCGCCGGTCTTGTCGAAAGGCTTCGGTCGATCCCCAACGAAAAGGAATGAACGCGATGCTACGCCGCCTGCTCGACAAACTGCAGGGCGTTGGACCGCAGGTCGATCCGTCGCCTCTCCCGCCTCCACGCACCTACGCCGACCTATTTGACATGATGCGCTACGACCGCAGCATGGACCTAATGCCCTACGCGATCGGATTGCGGCCCCGGCCTCCGCTGATCGATCCCTCAGGCCCGGAACCAACGTTCGTGCTGCTCGATACCGACGCAGAGGTGAAGGCGTTCATGGCGACCTTCAACGAACCGATCGAGTTCGACCGACCCGGCGTCATTTCATGGGAACCGCTGCTGCGGTGGAACGACACGCCGAGCGCGCTCATGGCGGACACGGTTCTCGTCTCCTTCGCCTATCCCGACGACGAGACGCAAGGCTGGCCCTTCCTGCAACTCTTCGCCGTCCCGCCTGCCATGTTCATGGCCGGAAAGATCAGACCGCAGGATACCGTTCGCGGACGATATAATTTTCGGCAGTTCTCCCCGGAAGAAAAGGAGCGGTACGTGCGTGAGCTAAGCGATGCACGGGCTCAGGCCGGCGGAGTCGACGTGTTCATCGGCGGAAAGATGCCGATCAGCATGGTCGAGATGCTCAACTCTCGTAAATCTGGCGATGACCAGTGACCGCCAGTGCGACACTCGGCTGGCGGATTGTCGGCCTGGTCGCGCTGGCGCTGCTCATCACCGTCGTCGCCACAACCCTCGCTTTCCCGATCGTCGCCGGCATCCTCAAGCTCGGCATGGCACCAGGCGTAACCGGCTTCGGCTCGCTCACCGCCTGGACCGATTTCGCGTTCGGCGACGAGGACCAGCCTGCCCACTGGTTCGTCTTCTGGACGCACCTGAAGTTCTACCTCGGCGGCACCTACGACGCCGCTCCGGCCTATGCTAAGGCCGTTACGGTCACGCTGGCACTCGCCGGTGGCTTGGGCGTCTCGTGCGCCTTGGGAGCCGCCTACCGCCACTGGCGCGAGCTCCCTGCCCTCCCCAGCGTGGCGCGCCGGCACATGCGCGGCACCACCCTAATCGCCCGCGCCGACATGCCGGCCTTCACCTCCGCACTGGTCGCACGGGCACTCAACCCGCGCGACGATCGCCGACGCCGTCGAGACGAACGGGCGCTCGCCGCCATCAAATCTAGCGATGCAGATGTCCGCACTATCCTCACTGATGCCCGGGATCAGAAACGCGAGCTGAGCAAGGCAGAGGCCTTGGCCGACGCCCGCATGAACCTAATCGGCGACGAAGCTGCCCGTCACGGTTTGGTCCGCTTCGGCAGCGTGCCGATGCCGCCCGATGTCGAGACCCTGCATAGCCTCATCTGCGCTAGCACCGGCACGGGCAAGACCGTGGCTCTCCGTCAGCTCCTTGGCGATATCCGACGCCGGGGTGATCGCGCGATCGTTATCGATGCCGGCCATGACCTTTCCCGCACCTTCCGTCGCGACGACGACCTTGTGCTGGCCGCCGGCGAGGAAGGATCACTCGGCTGGGATTTGCGCAACGAGATACGCAAGCCTTCGGAATGGGCGCGGTTCGTGGCGGCGGTGGTGCCGGCGATCGGCAGCGGGGAATCTAGCGAGTGGACCCGCAAGGCCCAATCTTTCCTCACCGCGATCTGCGAGCAGGTCGGCGCCGAGACTACCAACGCCGAGCTGCTGGAGATCGCGACGGCCTGGAAGGCCGAGGCTCTGTCTCAAATTCTGGAGCGCACGCCTGCCGCCTCGCTCCTCGCTGAAGGCGGCGACCGCTACCTGGTGAGCGTCCGCAACAACCTCGGCGAGAAGCTGGCGAGCTGGAGATATGGCAAGTCCGGCGACTTCTCGCTGCGCAGCTACATGACCGGCGACGATCGGCGATGGCTGTGGTTGCCTTACCGCGACATGGAGAAGGGCACTCAGGGCCCGGCAATCGCCGCCTGGATCGACATGCTCGTCCTGGCCGGGCTGGAGCGCGCCGACCAGTCGGCCACACACCGCACCTGGATCATCATCGACGAGTTGGACTCAATCGGCATCATCGGCGGGCTGAAGGAAGCCGTCACCCGGCTGCGCAAGAGCAACGTGGCGGTGGTTGCCGCAATTCAAGACCTGAGCCAGCTCGTCGAGCGCTACGGCCGGGAGACGGCCCAAACCCTGTTCGGTTGCTTCTCCAATCGGCTGTTCCTGCGGTGCATCGCCAGCGATCTCGCCGAGAAGGTCGCCAAGGAGCTAGGCGAGGCGGAGTATGAGGAGATCCGTACCCAGACCGCTCGCAGCCGCAACCGTCAGGCGCAAAGTCGCACGTCCACCGGCGAGAACACCTCGTTCTCCAGTCAATACACTCGCTCACCCGTCCAGCTCGCGACCGAAATACGTAACTTGCCCGTCCGCACTGGCTTCGTGACGTTCGCCGGCATCAACCGCGTCATGCCGATCAGTCTCTCGGTCGATTGACACAAGCGGTGAGCCTTGGGGTAGCCCCTCAGCCTTCCCTCGCAATGCTGCAAGCACACGCCGACCGCGACGAGATTGAAAGGTGAGCTTTGGGGCAGCTCCTCACCTTGCCTGTCCCCCCAGCAAACCGCTGGAGGCACAGATAGCCGGGTTTGCCTTGGCTTTATCCGGAAGCCTACGGCCGGTGGGCCGCTCCGGTGCCGGCGAAAGCCGGCACGCCTCTCAAGGGCATTGGCCCTTAGGCCAATTCCGCATTTATTCTGTCTGTCTGCGAGTTGACGTACCCCAAAGCTCACCCTTCGCCTTCTGATTCAATAATTCTTCTAGATTCAAGATTCAGGAGCTCGAAACCTGCAGAAAACTGCCAGAAATTAGCTTTACCGGTGAGGGTTAGGGCCGATTCGCGTGAGCCTTGGGGTAAGCAATGGTGAGCCCTGGGGTCGGTTAAGGTGAGCGTTCGGGTCGAACCTGGTGAGCCTTAGGGTATCCGTAAAACTGATGGTGAGCTTTGGGGTCGCTCCTCAGCGAAGATTGGGGGGAGCCAAGCGGATTGCCCAACTCACTTTTCATGTTAAAGGTGAGCCCACAAACAACTACCGCTCACCTTTGAGACACCCCATGCCCCAGCCCGTGCTTGCCGATGGATCGTTCCGCACCATAACCCAACGAGGCAAGGGCAACCCCTTCAATCCCTCTCACTACGGCGAGATCGTAAAGCCGGGCGAGCTGGTCGATATCGTCGAGCTAAGCCCCCTCACCCTCGCCGATCGCCGCACTTACAATCTGCTGATCGCGAATGCCTGGGAGCGGATCGGCGAACCGATCGTCCATCGGATCGCCAAGTCCGCGCTAAAAGGCACGCATCAGGGCAACGAGCGGATTGAGGCCTCCCTGCTCCGCTTAATGGGCACGATCGCGATCGTCACCATCCGCAAGAGCGGCAAGAGCTACAAGCGCCGGGTGCAGCTCCTCGGTCCGAGCGATGAAAGTCTAGAGAAAGATGGCTTCCTCCACTACCGCATCCCTGAGGAGCTGATCGAAATTCTGCGCAACAGCGAGGTATATGCCCGCCTCAAAACGCAGGTCATGTACTGCTTTGAGTCTAAATACGCCCTCTGCCTCTATGAGATGATCGAGCGTCGGATCGGCCTAGAGTACAAGCAGACTGAGGAGTTCACGATTGAGGAGCTGCGTGGGCTACTTAACGTGCCCGCTGGCAAGCTTGAGCGGTTCGCCGATCTCAATAAATATTGCCTCAAGGTGGCGGTGGAGGAGATCAACAAACTCTGTCCCTTTTACGTCGATTTTACCCCTATCAAGAACGGCCGCAAGGTTGAACGAATTGCGCTTCACTGGTTCTCGAAAACCTCCAGCGGCAAGCGGGATGCGCAAAGCCTGATCGACCAGCACAGCGTCGTCCGTCGCGCCAAGATGCGCGGGTTAGCAGCCGAGCTGCCGGTACTGGTGGATTTTAGCGCGCCGGCCGAAAGGTGAGCCGCTACCCCAAAACTCACCGATAAGCCGCCGCTTGCATTTAGGTGAGCATGTTCACACACTCGCATTTAAACAAGTGCACGTGTTCTCATGTGAGTAGGCGTTGGTTTTTCCCGTTCCGGATGCGTGCAGCAACGTGGTCGCCCTCCTTCAGAAGTTCGAGAGCCTGCTTGTGAGTGACCTGAGCCCGTCAAACTGTTCCATTCATTGTGAGAAATTCCCGGCTAGGTTTGGCAGGTGCCGGACAAGGGATTCCGCCGATGAAGAAATCTACGTTCGTCGAGGCAGCTCTGGTCCGGTGATGGCTGCAAGAGTGGGTCGATGCTTGCATAGGTTTTCAGGAAGCTCTCGATAGCATCCCGCCGTTGCTCATAGTGAGCAGGTGAGAGTTGCAGCGCTTCCAAGTGCGCCTGCCAGCGCTTATTCCCTTTTCGGGAGTTACACGGTTTGCAACACGGCATGAGATTCCGAGCCGATGGCCGTACCCGCTGAAGCGGCTATTCCGCACTGTCGCAAATACATGATCCCATGTCTCATCACGATCCCCGCACTAGGCGCAGTCCAGTTCACCGCCATGAGGTAAGACGCAGATGCGCGGCAATGCTTTTCAAGGGCATATGGCGCTAGTTCACCGCTCGCCAAACGGATGCTTGCCATACTGACGCATGAGAAGGTCGATTGCCTCGCCCATCAGAGCCTGAAGGGTAGTCCCGTTCTCGGCCGCCAGCACGTTTAGGCCTCGGCTGACCTCCGGACTAAAATATGCGCTAACGGCCTTCTTGCCTTGCCGCGCCGCCGATCGCACCGGCGCTGGGCCCTCGACGGCTGGAGCCGAGACGCTCGGCTCGACCTTCGCGCGTTCTGCGCGCTGCTGCCTCATGGCACCAAATTTGCTCATGTTAACCTCGCATCCTCCTGCTCTTCTTACCTGCGGACAGGTTCACACGTTCTCGTGTCCACGTCCATAGCGCGGCTATCTCCTCTGCCGCCTTGCCGTCCGGCTCCGCCTCCATCGCGGTTTTCCCTTGCGCTGTGCTGTGGTGATAGATCGCGCGCATAGTGAGCATGACGGGCGCGACCGGCACGCCCATGCCCTTGACGCCCTCACTGCCCTCAATCAGCTCGCGCGCGTCCCGGTAAGTAGTTGGTGCTCGCTGAGGGCCGCCCATGAAGAGCACAAAGGCCGGCTTGCCCGCGGCCTTCACCAGCTCGGCCGTCGTTTCGACCGCTGATAAGTCGAACGCTTGGGGGCGGCACGGAATGAGGATGAGGTCTGCGGCCTTGCAAGCCTCGCGCGCCATGATGTCCGCGTGTGGGGGCGTGTCTATGATGACCAGGTCCGCGCCTAGATCGGCCGCTTGCTGCACCTTGCGCGGAAGGAGGGTAGGGGAGGCACAGTCCACGACCTCAGGGTCGGCGCCGCCTCGCCAGTGATTCCACTGACTGGCGGTCGCTTGCGGATCTGCATCGAGGATCAGTGCAGACAGGCCCGCACTGGTGGCGATGCCGGCAAGGTGGATGGCAAGCGTGGTCTTACCCGCCCCACCCTTCTGGCTGATGATTGATATGGTCTTCATGTGGCCACCTGAACGTGCTTGCGTGTGAACATGATAGATAGCGAGCGTGCGGCCAAGATAGCAAGCCCACTTGTGAACGCGTCAACTCATGCCTTAACGGCGGCATCGGCGTGCGGGTCAGCAGCAATGGCAGCGAGCCGACACTTTCCTAAGAATAGTCGGCAATCACGGGTCGCGTGTGGCGAAGCTGCCTTACCTGTATACCGGAAATGCTGACTTCCGTACGCTCCGTATGTCGCCACCTTTAATCGACACCGAGTCCGTCTTGTAGATCAGCGACCGCTTCCACGCTGTCTTGGGTCACCACGAAGAACAGGTAGATCAACGACTGCTCGCCGCGAACTTCTGTCAGCAACGGGCTGTCGAGGACGAACAGATCGCTGCCCTGCTGCACGCCCGATCATGCAGCAACCTCCGGAGGCAGCACGTTCAGTCCGGTCCGCGAAAGCACGAACAGAGGCGCTCGTCCCCTTAGAATAGGAGGGCAGGGCACCCATCTGAGGCCTCTTTTCGTGCTTTCGCGGACCTGCTTGATGAGTGGCAGCGATCGCGCGCGCGCCGACTCTTGGAACGATGAATTGGATCCGTCTATGTGAGACACTCTAACATCATGCTGTCATTGAGATGGCGAACCCCTGCAGGGTCGCACATGTCCTGAGATTAGGACGTCGCGTATGCCCGCGATTTTGCGACATCCGCATGCCAGAACTTGGTGGTTAGCCTAGGCGACCGGATGCTCTGGAATCCTATACTAGAATGCCCACACGACAACGAGCAGCTTGCTGCAAGACAATGCTCGTAGAGGGACGTGCAGGCTGGCTGAACGGTATTGATCGCGCGTTACGCGAGCTGAGCGCAACGAACTGTTGGCCGAGGGGGCGAACCACCTTCACCTCATGGGCTTAGCCGTACCGCTACAAACGGGAGGGACCCGGCTGGATGAAACGCGCCTGCCGTTTTCCGCTCTTATGAAGCTGACCCAGACACATCAGGACGCGCTCGCGGTCGAGCGACTACGCCTCGAGCCCGACGTGAGACCCTTGGAGAACCCCGTTTATGATCGACTTGTCCTATCGACCCCGTCTCGACGATCTGCGCCCGCTCGTTTCAACAGACGAAGGCTTGCTCGCGCTTGATGCGGCCGACGTCCGGACATCCTCGGCATCGGCGTTGGCAGAGCGGCAGGGATACCGGGCCGAGCACCTCGGCGAGTTTGTCGTGCCCCTGCCAGACACGTCTGCGATTGCAGCGGATCTTCTACCCGTCCCAGGCAACACCGATGCACGGCTCGACTACGAGCATTTCTCGATCGTCATGTCGAAGAGCCGTCGCCTGGCGCTGTTCACCGGGGTCAACATCGATGGCAGCGCGAGCATCTCGGTCTCACGTGGTGGTGATCCGTGGGCGTTCGACGGACGCATCCCCGAAGACGCGCAAGCCGGCGACGAGCTCTACGCCAACAACGACTTCGACCGTGGCCACCTCGTCCGCCGTGAGGATCCCAACTGGGGTCCAACCGCGCGCGTTGCCAACCGCGACACCTTTCACTTCACTAATTGCGCGCCGCAGCTCTCCGCGTTCAATCAGCGCACCTGGCTAAGCCTGGAGGACTACATTCTCGGCAACACCCGCCGCGTCGGCGAACGGGCGACGGTCTTCACCGGTCCGGTCTTTCGGGAGAACGACCCCGTCTACCGCGGCATCGCGATCCCGCTCGCCTATTGGAAGGTCGTCGCTTTCATCCATGACGATGGCCGGCCCTCCGCGTCCGCCTACCTCATCGATCACGACGTCGAGCTGACCGAGCAATCGCTCCTGTTCGGGGCCTTCAAGACCTATCAGCGGTCCGTCACCGCAATCGAAGGTTTGACCAACCTCGATTTCGGCGAGCTGCATCAGTTTGATGGATTCTCGAATGAGGAAGACGCAACCGGCGAGGCCGTGCGACGGCTGATTTCCGGGCCGGAGGACATCCTCGTCTAAGCCGCAAAAAAGCACTGTCCTACAGAGAACATATCTGGAACATGGGCTGTCGGATCAACAAGGAGTCGGGGACATGACCGACATGATCGACGGCCCAATGCTCGTAGGTATCGCCGCACTCATCACCAGTCTCGCCAATGTCGTCACCATTCTGCGGCCCCCTGACCGTCCTCAGGACCGACTGCGGCTGCGACGCGTCCCCCGACGAAGAAAGGGAAGGGAGGATCGCAATTTACGGGCATGATGCCCGAGAGCCTGAAGGAGACCGCCATGCGCCGCTGCGCCAGTGCCGTTCTACCGTTGTTGACTGTCCCGTTGCTCCTTGCCGGTTGCGCCACGAACGCAATCCGGCTGGAGGCAGCAGGGGCAGTGCAAGCCAGAAGCCGCGAGGCGGTGACGGCAACCGCAAGCTACTTCGATGCAGTCGAGCAGCGTCGCCGCGAAGCCGCAGCCGCACTCGTCGCTAGTGACCCGAGCTGCCTGCCGGCGACGCCGCTGCAGATCCAGGTGCCGATCGCGCCAAGCGCGTCAGCAGCGCCGTTGTGCCTCGGCAATGAAGCCCCGGCGCCGGGCTACATGGCCTTCGAGATCGACATCGGCAGCAGCCCTCGCGCCGTGCTCGAACCGCGAATCGCACTCATTGCCGCAATCAGCGACTATGCCGATGCCTTGGCTGCTATCCTCGATGCACCCAAGACTGACGTCTCCGCCGAGATCACCGCCTTCGCAGACCAGGCCGATCGGCTTGCGCGCTTCAGCAACTTCGTCGCCGGCACCGACCTGCCGAACGTCAACGCGGCCGTCGCCAGCGAACAGGGCCAGAGCCTCGTCGCGTTGATCGCCTTCGCGAGCGACCTCGCCCGCGAGGCACGGCAGACGAAGGATGTCCGAGCGCTGGTCATCGAACGCGGTGCCGTGGTGGATCGCGCGCTGGCCGCGCTGTCAGTTCAGGTGACCACATGGGGCAGGGGGGCCGCCCGCAACGCCGACGATCTCTACGGCAACGCCCTGTTTCGGACCTACATCCGCAACCGCGCAAGCCTCTCGGCCGACCAGCGCGAGCAGCTCGCCGCCCGCGTGTTCGCCGCCCGCGAGGCCGCAAAGGATGGACCGGCACGCGCCGCCCAAGTCGCTGATGCGATCGACCTTGCCGCCAAGGCTCAAGGAGGATTGCGCGATGCACTAGCCGGCCGCCTGACGCCGCAGCAGCGCCGCGCCGCGGCCCGCCTCAATATCGACCGTATCACCCGAGCGCTGGGCCTGATCGCCTCGCTCGCCACCCCAGCCTGAGGAGGATCCGATGACCACCTTCACCCAGGCCGTGGATGCGGCCGACGCTCTCACTGACCAGCTTCAGGAGTTCACCGCCAACCCGCGCTACCTGCCGCGATTCTTCGACACCTTCTTCGGGCTGCGCACCGCGATCGGCAGCGCCCGCGACTGCTTCGCCGGGCTGCACAGCGGGGAGAAGGGTGATCTCTCGGCCTTCGCGACGGTGCTCGACCGATGCGAGCAGGCGACCGCCATTGGCGTGGCGCTGACCCCCGGCGATGCCGCGGTGTCACGCTACGCCGGGGCCGTGCAGCGCGCGATCGCGGCGATGGACGATCAGGGTGACGCAACCTCGCGACCTGCGTTGCGCGGCACGCTGCGGTTGCGCAGCCGCTCGGCACCGGCGGTCAGGGGAGGGCGACGACCTGACCCGGCCCCCGAACCCTATTATGCCAGCCTCGTGAAGCTGTTCCCTGTCGAGGCGGTGACGCTCTACCCGCTGGCGATTGGGATTGCTGCCGGCGATACCGTCATTCGGCTGATCCTGATCGGCATCATCACCCTCTTCATCGTCGCGCTGCGCTGGTTTGGGACGCAGGAGGAGGGAGGGGGAGATGCAGATGTGGTGGCGATCACCGTCTCGGTCATCTCGTTCCAGCTCTACGCGGCCTCGCTGGGTGGCTTTGGCTACCTCCCGGGCGGGGCTGAACAGACCAGCCAGTTCCTCGCCTTCATCACCATTATGTGGGTCGCACTCGTACCCTTCGTGCTTCGCCGCGCCCGCAGCTGACCCTCCCCAAGGAGATACGACCATGTGCACCTCCATCCATCGTCATTCGCTTCACTGCATCCTGCCGCCTTACATCCTGTCGCAGATCGCCGAGAACGGCTCGCCCGAGATGCGGGCGATGGCGATCCGCAGCTTGCTGGTCGATCCGACCATCCGCATCGTCCGCGCCAGCACCGCAGGACCCGTCGCCGGCGAGATCGCGCGCCGGCGTGCCGCGGCGGGTAACATTCTGGCTCCGAGCCCACTCAGGACCATCCGCGATGCGGGCGGCGAGCCCGAGGCACCGGGCGCAACCGTCGTCCGGCGCGAGGGCGACGGCCCGACCGGCGATGTCGCGGCCGATGAGGCGTATGACGGCCTCGGTGCTACGTTCGCGCTGTTCTGGGAGGCCTATCGGCGCAACTCGATCGATGATGCCGGCCTCCCGCTCGATGCCACGGTCCATTACGATCAGGACTATGACAACGCCTTTTGGGACGGCACCCAGATGGTGTTCGGTGATGGCGACGGCGAGCTGTTCAACCGCTTCACGATCTCGCTCGATGTGATCGGTCACGAGCTGACCCACGGCGTTACCGAAAAGGAGGCTGGTCTCGCCTATTTCAACCAGTCGGGCGCGCTCAACGAGAGCATCTCCGACGTGTTCGGCAGCCTCGTAAAGCAGCGCCTACTCGGGCAGACCGCCGAGGAGGCCGATTGGCTGATCGGTGCCGGGCTCCTGACGCCCAAGGTTAACGGCAGCGCGCTACGGTCGATGAAGGCGCCGGGGACAGCTTATGACGATCCGGTTCTCGGCAAGGATCCGCAGCCGGGACACATGGACGACTTCATCCGCACCAATCAGGACAATGGCGGCGTCCACGTCAACTCTGGCATCCCCAACCGAGCCTTCTATCTTGCCGCGACCACGATCGGTGGAAACTCATGGGAACGCGCCGGCCAAATCTGGTACAACGCGCTCCTGGACCCCAATACGAGGGCCAACACGGACTTCGCCGGCTTCGCCCGCGTAACCATCGACGTCGCGGGGCGTTTGTACGGCTCAGGGAGCGCCGAGGCGACCGCAGTCACCGAGGCCTGGAGCGCAGTTGGAGTGATCTGATGCAGACGGGCAAGGCTAGCGATGAAACGGTAACGGGGGAGGCCCGGGTACGGATCGAGGGCGGCCTCGCCCATTTCCCGGGGCTGGCGAAGGAGCAGACGGTCTCCTTTCACGATCTTGCTAGCCCGGAGCGTCGGGAGCTCGCCACTCTTGCCGATAAGGCAGACTTCTTCGACTGTACGCCGGCTAACGAAACCGCGAGACCGGATGCCCGCACTTACACGGTCGGCCTGACAATCGACGGGCGCAGCCGGGAGATCCGTGTGGCAGAGCCGATCCGTGACCCAGCTATGGCCAAGCTCGTGTCGGTCGTGCGCCGGTTGAGCAAACAGCACAGCGTCGGTCGGTAGTGTATCGGTCAAAGCCCCTCTAGCCCATTCAGAGGCAGTCTCGGCTCGCGACCAACGCAAAGCGAGTTCTGTGGTCAGACCGCCCAGAACGCCTGTAGTCGCAAATGTTCTAAGTTTTGCGACAGAGGCTCCGGCACTCCGCTTCACTCTGATGCTTCTGTCGCAAAAGTCTGTTGCAAAATGTTGTTGTTCTGATACAGTTTTGCGACATGCTAATAGGCTACGCCCGTGTGTCCACCGACGACCAAGATCTACGACTGCAACGCGCCGCATTGAAGGACGCCGGGTGCAAGCGGACGTTCGAGGAGAAGATTTCGGGCGCGAAGCGTAACCGGCCTGAGCTGGCCAAAATGATCGAGCAGCTGCGCGATGATGACACTGTGGTAGTGACGCGGCTCGACCGATTGGCGCGATCCACCCGCGACCTGCTCGACATCGCCGAGAAGCTGAAGGAGGCCGGTGCCGGTCTGCGCTCGCTCGCCGAACCCTGGGCGGATACGACCTCACCCGCTGGGCGCATGGTGCTGACTGTGTTCGCTGGCATTGCCGAGTTTGAGCGCGAGCTGATCCACCAGCGCACCAGCAGCGGGCGAGTAGCAGCTAAGGCGCGGGGAGTACGCTTCGGCCGCCCACCTAAGCTCACCCCCGATCAGGTCGCACTAGGTGAGCGGTTAGTGGGCGAAGGCATATCGGTGCGGGAAGCCGCCAAGCTGCTCAAATGCCACCATGCTACTCTTTACCGCGCGCTGACTCTTGCGGCGATCACCGCATGATGCACAGCAATCTGAAGCCGAAGGTGCCGGAAGGAGCGGCCTGATGCCGATCCGTCCCGAACACATATACCTGTATCCCATCGACTGGCCGCAGCTCTCGTACCATGTTCGTTTTGTGCGGGCAGGAGGCTGCTGCGAGCATTGCGGCCGCCCCCACGGTCAGAGGGTATTCCGTCTGCGGGACGGACGATGGTGGGACCGGAAGCGGCATCGCTGGCGCGACGGTCAAGGCCGGCGCGTACGGCGGCCCACGGAGAACATCTTGTTGCTAGGTGCTTGGACGCGAGTAGTGCTGGCCTGCGCGCACCTTAATCATGACCCCAGTGACAGCGCGCTCCACAAGCTGGCAGCGTTGTGCCAGCGCTGCCACATGCTCCACGATGCTCCCGAGCATCGGCGCCGGCGCTGGATGAACGCACATCACCGGCGTGCGCTCGGCGACCTGTTCTACGGGCCCTATCCGCAATGGGGCGCCGACTGGATCACCCCCACACCGATCAGCATGCTCGACGACAGCCGATCGCTGTATGCCGACATTCGATAAGCCCGGCCCACATATCCCACTACCTCTTGGCCAGTGCATAGTCTTGAACCAGGACCTTCTCCGGCACGTGCTATGCTCCGGCGAGCTTGCCAATCATAGGGCACCATGACAGCCCAATATCTTGGTTGCGACTGACCGATCAGCGCAGCTAGTTCTGCACGCGTGTAGGCCATTCATCTCCATTGCGCCTCGATCGCGCGCACTGGATCAAGCCGGTTCAATAGCCAGCGATGGCTTTCGTAAGTTTCAACCAACGTCGCCAGCACGTTAAGCCGATCCCCGGCGTCAGTGCCTTCACCCACTTCCCATAGTCCCTAGATTCCCGCAGCGCAGTTTCATGGTCCTCGTCAGTTCGGATAGGACGAATATGAATCGAAGGACCTCCAAGGAATTTTCAGACCGACGCTCCCGTGATGCCCTTCCGCCGGGCAGTGTGCTGCGTCTTCGTGCTTTCGAGTAGGAAGTCGGCCAACCGGTCGCCCCGGCCCGCCGCCTGCGTCACCTTGAGCGGCGACCGGCGATGCGCGCCTGCTCGCCCGCCACCGCGAACGGCGAGGCCGCATTGGCCTGCGGGTCGTAATAGCGGTCGACCCTGTTACGGATCCGTGTCTGCACTCGGTTCTGGATCCGCCGGCCGATTCGTCCCATCGGCTCGATGCCAGCGTCCTGCGCCACCTGCTCACGAGTCTGTCGCTGGCCAGTGAACGCAACGATCAATCGATCTGTCGCCGGCGTGGAGGGAACATCGCTTTGGGAATAAGGCATCGCCTCGCCCTGCGTATCCCCCGACTGCGCATAGGCGACCGCAGGCACGAACGCCACGGCCAGTGCCATGAGGGATCGCATGGTAACCATCTTCGGCCTGATAGCGTACCGGAGGAGGCGCCGCATAGCGTGAATATCCTTGTTACCCTGTCGGGCGCAACTGGACGCTGCTGATCTGTCCGCTGACCCCCGATGGTTCGTCGGAGGGCTGCACCATAAGCGTCAGCTGTTGGTGCGGGCAATCGGCGGGCACGGTAAAGCGGCCGGCGAAATTGCCTCCGTTCTGCGTGGAAGGGGGCACGATAACCCGGCCCAGCTCACGCCCGTCAGCACAGGACAGCATCCAGTAAAGCGACGTCCTGCCGGACTGTTCGATATTGGCGCTTCGTCCGGTCAGGGCATACGCACCCGGTGGCAGTAACTGGGTCTGGCGCAGCACCGCCCCTCCCACGTTAACGGGCACTAAGAAATCGAAGACGCCGTGCTCGCCGTCGCGCTGGATTGCCGCGGAGACCCCGCTGTCACTTACCGGCGTCCAGTCGAAGGCCGAAGGTACTGTGCGGTTCACGGCGAACTCGGGATCATGCGACATGCGCCGGTCAGCGCCCGGCGTGATCGCCGCATAATAAGCCCATGCGGCGTCAAGATGGTTTTCCGACAACAGCCGGGTGATAAGTGCGGCGGTTGCCATTTCAGAAATAGGAACCCGGTGCCGGTTAAGTTCAGTGAAGAACGCCGCCGTCGCCTGGCCATCCGGACCGTTGCCCGCGACATAGGCGACGAACAGATCGCTCCATGCCGGACGCGCCGCCATCCTGTTCGCCAGCGCGGTGCGGATGGGCGCGTCAGCGATCGCTGACGTTAGTATCGGAAACAACAGGTCTGGTGCCATGCGCGACGTGCGCAGAGCGACATCATAATGATACAGAGCGGTAGTGATATCGTCGCGCCCGACGGCGTGTTCGATGGCCCACAGCTGCGTGCGCAATTCGCGGCGGGAGAGCATTTGCGAATAGGCAAAACTGCGCAATGCCGCCGCGCGATCTCCACGAATCTCGGCGTTTATGCCCAGCGTCGCAGCGGCGGCCACGGCGGTCGGATCTCGTCGCAATGCCGTCCGCGCCAGGCGATCAGCCTCGGCGCGGTCCGCCATACTCGCCTCGGCACCGGACAATTTCACAGACAATAGCGCCGCCATTCGCCCGTCCCAAGGTGCGGAGGCATAGGCCCACTCGGGCGCGCTGGAGCGCATGTGATCAGCAAGCGCGTGCGTGACCGACACATAGCCTAGCCCCGCCAAGCCTGCTGCCAGCGCCACGCGTACACCCCATTCGACAGAGGTCCGCCGGGGGAGGGTACGGCGTTGCCGCATTATCCCCGTGCCTTGGCTTCTGCGACGGGGTCCTGACCATAGCCGTAGCCATATTCGTACCCGTACCCGTAATGCGCCTTACGCGCATCGAACTTGGAGAGCACGCCGCCTAAGATATGGGCGTTCGCCGCCACCAATCGCGCGAGCGCGGCCTTAACCAACGTCGAACGGATGCCGTGCGATTCAACGGTGTAGACGACTCCTTCGACCCGGCTCGCGATCAGCGGTGCGTCGGCCAGACCCATCACTGGCGGACTATCAATCACAATATAATTAAAATGCTCGTGCAGACGTCCGATCAGGTCGGCGAGGCGGTGGCCGGTCAGCAGCTCGGCAGCGTTCGGCGGTATCGGTCCAGCCGCCATCGCGGTCAGCCCTAGGTCTTCCATTCGGAATAGCAGCGGCAGGAGATCGTCATGCCCGGCCAGGAAGTTGCTGAGGCCGCGGTCGTTCGGAACCCCACCCAGATGATGAACCGATGGCGACCGCATGTCGCCGTCGATCAGTACCACCGTCTTGCCGCTGCGCGCCAGCATGGTGGCCAACGCCAGCGCAGTCGTGGACTTGCCCTCCGCCGGTCGCGTCGACGTGACCGACAGCGAACGCGGCACGCCGTGTTCGGTGGTGAACGCCAAGTTGGTTTGTACTGCCAGATAGGCGTCGACCATTTCCGACTTGCGGTCGAGCAACGCCTCGCGCGGGGTGACCCCTTCGACCTTTGGCACAGATCCCAACAGCGGCAGCCCGAGCCGCCGTTCGATCTCGGCCGGATCGGCAATTGCCTCGTCCATCTGCTCGAGCGCCAAAGCCATTAGCGTGCCCAATACTAGCCCCGCCAACAACGCGATAGCCAGGTTGACGATCAGTCGCGGAGACGACGGACGTTGTGGCACATCGGCCTGGTCGACCACCGCCACGTTGTTCACCCCGACACCGCCAGCGACGCCGATTTCTTTGAACCGCTGCAACAGCCCATCGTACAGCGCACGGTTGGTATCTACTTCCTGCTGGAAGATATTATACTGGATCGATCGCCGCCGCAGGTCGAGATAGCTGCCCTTGAGCTGTTCGACACGCGCCTGCAACCCGCGCTCACGTTCCACGGCGCTACGATAGTCGGTCTGGACCGATCCCGACACGCGCCGTTCCTCGTTCGCGATACTGCGATCGAGTTGATCGATCTGCGACTTGAGCGCGCGCGCGGCAGGATAGCCTGGCTCGAACTGGATCATCAGCTTTTGATATTCGGCCGCATATTCCGCACGCCGCTGCCGCAGGGTGTTGATAGCTTGATTGCGCAGCGCTTCCGACGAGGCTCCCGCCGTCGCTCCTTCGCGATAGCGGGCTTCGGCTGCGATGCGTTCGGCCGTCGCTTGGCTCAGCGCCGCGTTCAACGACGCCAGATCGTCAGCGACGATCGAACGCTCGGACGTCGATCCGTTCGCGTTCGCCTGTGCGGGCAGGTTGATGATGCGTTCGCGCGACGCATAGGCGACCAGCTGACGCTGGCTTTCGTCAAGCAGTTCCTTCTGCCGCGCCAGCTGCTGCTTCAGAAGGTTGCGACCATAGGAGGTTGCCTGGACCTTGCGTTCCAAATTGGTCTGGATGAACGCGTCGGACCATGCGTTGACGATCTTTGCCGAGAATTGGGGGTCCGGGCTGGTGAAGCGAATGTCGACAAGCCGCGACAGCCGGGTCGGCACGATCGTCAGATGCTTGCGCAGGATCTCGCCCGCCAGCCGCTGACGGGTCGCGCGGCCTGCCGCCGGATAGCGGCTGTTGACCAGAGCGAACGCCGGCTCGTCCGACGACACGCCGAACCGTTCGTAAAATTGGGGATCGTCAGTTAGACGGAGCTGCGTCGCGACCCGTTCTGACAACGACCGGGACTCTAGCAGGCCATATTGCGTCTGGTAGAATTCCTGATCGGCAACGCTCGTCTCGCGCTCGACACCCTGAAAGTTGGTGACCTGATTGGCTTCGCGTGAAATTTCGATCGTAGCCGACGCCGTGTATTTCGGCGTCATCAGCAACGTAGCAATCAGCCCGAGCAGCAGGCAGGCGACCGTCGCGCCAAGTATGACGTACCGCCGCCGCAGCGCAATTCGCAGATACTGACGGATGACGGGAATATCCTCCGCCTCCGAAAGAAGGGCTCCCCTCATGGGGCTGGTACGCGGGTTAGAGAGTGCGAGATTCACGACGGCCGAACCTTATTGAATGACCGCGATCAGCGGTGCCGCTAGAAGCGGAGAAAGCGAGACGAGGTCGCGGAACAGACGCCGCTGCGGAGAATCACCCACTACGATCATGTCGTTGGCGTAGACAGGCGGATCGTCATATTCCCCGCGACGTATCGCCGCGACGTTGTAAAGCCCCGCCATGCGTTGATTGCCCACGGTTCGGAGGATAACAACTTCTTCCTGCCGCGCGAATTCCGACAGCCCCTTGGCGGAGGCAATGACCCGCATCAACGTCATCTGGTTGGTGACGGGGTACAGGCCGGGTTCAACCACCTGTCCCTCGATGGTTACGACCTGGCTGACCGAATTTTTGATGTTAATGGTAACTTCGGGGTTGCGGACGTAGCGCGCGCGCAACGCCGTCTCGATCGTGCTAGCAAGTTCCTGCGCCGTCTTGCCGCGCGCGTCAAGCGTGCCCGCCAGCGGCATTGCGATCCGCCCGCTGGAGTCCACCTGCATCTCACGGCTGAGGTCTGGGATGTTGAACACATCAACCTGGATCGTGTCCAGCGGACCGATGAGCGCCGGGCGGTCGGCCGCGGTCAGGTCGGTCCGGCTCGGCGGAGGCAACATCCCCGCACTGTCGACAACGGTCAGCCGCTGGGTGGATTGGAGAGGCTGATGACCGGCACACCCTGCAAGGGCGCTCGCCATCAGAAGAGCGATACAGAGCTTACGCATGCGCTGGGATCATCCGCGGTGGATAGAGTAGAAGTCGGGAGCCTATAGTTGCTGGATATCCTCGGGTAAAGCAGAGGAACCCCGCCGATGATGGGCACCCCGCGGCAGACATCGCGCAGATTGCTGTCACGCTGTGACCGTGGCAAGGCGGCCCAATATCGCCCCGCAAACCTCCATAGGCAGAGCAGCTCCAGATATGCTCAACACCAAATTCAGTCCGTGGCCGAGCTTCAGCGAGGAAGAGCAGGTCGCCGTTGCCAAAACCTTGCGATCGAACCGCGTCAATTACTGGACAGGGGGTGAGGGCCGTGCGTTCGAAGAGGAGTTCGCGCAGTGGACCGAGACTTCCCATGCGGTGGCGGTCGCCAACGGCACGCTCGCGCTCGACCTTGCGCTGAAAGCATTGGGCATCGGTTCGGGGGACGAGGTGATCGTCACGCCGCGCACCTTCATCGCATCGATTTCCACCGTGGTTACCGCTGGCGCCACCCCAGTCTTCGCCGATGTCGACCGCGACAGCGGCAATATCTCGCCCGCCACCATCGCCCCCAAGATCACGGAGCGCACCCGGGCCATCATTCCGGTGCACTTGGCCGGCTGGCCCGCCGACATGGACGGCATACTCGCACTCGCGCAGCCGCACGGCATCCGGGTCGTGGAGGATTGCGCCCAAGCGCACGGCGCGAAAATCGGCGATCGCATGGTCGGTTCAATCGGCGACATCGGAGCATGGTCCTTCTGCCAGGACAAGATCATGTCGACCGGCGGCGAGGGGGGCATGGTAACCACCAACGATGCCGGCCTCTGGTCAGCCATGTGGTCGTTCAAGGACCATGGGAAGAGCTGGGAAGCGGTGTACGAGCGTGCACATCCCCCGGGCTTTCGCTGGGTTCACGAACAGTTCGGGACCAATTGGCGCATGTTGGAGATGCAAGCTGCGATCGGGCGGATCCAGCTGCGGCGCATGGTGGACTGGACGGCGCGACGAACCGCGATAGCACGGCAGCTGCACGGCGTCCTTGCCGCGTTCCCACACAGCGTGCGCGCACCACTGCCCAGCGAAGGCATGACCCACGCCTTCTACCGCCTCTATGCCTATGTTTGTCCCGAAGGGCTGAAGTCTGATTGGGACCGCGACCGCATTGTCGCCGAGATTACTGCGCTCGACGTGCCGGTGTACCAAGGCAGCTGTTCCGAGGTGTATCTTGAAAAGGCGTTCGACAACACGCCGTGGCGCCCTGAAGCGCGACTGCCGGTCGCGCGCGAGCTGGGCGAGACCAGCCTGATGTTTCTCACCCACCCCACGATCACCGACGCGGAAGTCGCCAAGATGTGCGACGCGGTGGGTGCCGTGCTGAAGCAAGCAACGGCCTAAGATCGGCCCATCTGCCCCCCCCCCGAACAGGCAGCGGACCGGGAGTCAGTCGCGCCGCAGCGGTCGCGCGGGATTGCCGATCCATGTTTCACCGGCCGGAACGTCCTTGGTCACGACCGCGCCCATGCCAATCACCGCCCCGCGTCCAATCCGCAACGGCTTGTCAGGCGTCCCCTGCTTCAGGATCGCGCCCGTCCCGATATAGGCATGATCGTCAATATGTACGTTGCCGTTGCACTTGGCGCCGGGTGCGAACGTGACGAAGTCGCCGATCACACAATCATGTGCGACATAGGCGTATAAGTTAGCGTGGAACTGGCGGCCGACACGAATGTCTGACGTCAGGTGTACGAAACCACACAGGATCGCGCCCTCGCCGATCTCGACATTGTCTAGAACAATGACGTTGCTTCCTTTTACTCCAATGATCGCGACACCCGCCGCGAGGCAGCGCGCTTCCAGTTTTTCGCGGATCGTCGAATTAGCGATGGCGAGAATACAGGATTTCTGCGGCTCGGGTCGCGCTACAAAGGCATCGAACGTCAGGATGTTCTGCCCATTCGCCATTTCGTCGTCGATATAGACGAAGCTGACCCCCTCGCCGGCATATTGCTGTCGCATAAGCGGCATGATTTCCCGACCGAAACCGCTGGCCCCATAAATGGCGATGCAATGCATGGTCGTTCCTTCCAGACTATTCGCCTTTGGTGCCGGTGAATCGCGACATCGTCGCCTCGCCTTCCGCGCTGATGCCTTCGCGGGCAAGCACCTTTCGCACGGTCAGCCACAAGATCTTCAAGTCCAACCAGAGGCTGCGATTATCGACATACCAGACGTCGAGCGCAAACTTCTCCTCCCAGTTCAACGCATTGCGTCCATTCACCTGAGCCCATCCCGTAATACCGGGGGGCACGTCGTGCCGTCGGGCCTGTTCGGGGGAATATAGCGGGAGATAGGACACCAGCAGCGGGCGGGGGCCAACCAGTCGGATGTCACCGCGCACCAGGTTCCAGAAGGAGGGCAGCTCGTCGAGGCTGAGCGAACGCAGAACCTTACCGACCCGGGTCAGGCGCTGCGCGTCTGGCAACGAGACGCCATCGGCGTCGCGTGCATTGGTCATCGTGCGGAATTTGAGCAGTTCGAATACTTTGCCGTGCAACCCTGGCCTGGGTTGTCGAAAAAATATCGGACGCCCCAAATCGAAATATACTAGAACCATCAGCAGCAGCAGGATCGGCGCGACGATCGGTAGAACGAGCGCGACCAGAACAATCTCGAGGGCACGCGGCATCGGAAATCATCCGTTCAAGAAGGATCAGGCGGCGTTGCTAGAGCGGCGGGCTTGAGAGCCGTTATATTCCGGCACTAGCATGCTCAAGATCACCAGCGACGCTTCGCGATCACCTTGGGATAGCACATCCTGTAGATCGTGCAGATAGTTGTTGAGGATCGGCCAGTCGATATGCGCCTCGCGCGCCTGCATGATACGGGAATGGTCGGTAGGACGCGGCGAATTGCCGATCAGCAACTCTTCGTACAGCTTCTCTCCCTTACGCAGCCCAATCTCGCAAATCTCTATATCGCCATCAGGATTGGCCGCGTCGCGAACGCTGAGCCCCGAAAGATTGATCATCGTACGTGCCAGGTCGTAGATTCGGATCGGTTGGCCCATGTCGAGGACATAGACCTCCCCCCCTTCGGCCATGGCCCCGGCTTGGATGACAAGTTGTGCGGCCTCGGGAATCGTCATGAAATAGCGCGTCACATCCCGGTGCGTCAGCGTGACCGGGCCGCCCTGACGGATTTGGCGCTGGAACCGGGGAACGACCGACCCGCTGGAGCCCAGCACGTTGCCGAACCGCACTATCGCGAACAACGTCCCGCTTCCGCGCCCGTTCAGCGCCTGGAGGATTAGTTCGCAGACACGCTTGCTGGCCCCCATCACGTTAGTTGGCCGTACGGCCTTATCGGTACTGACCAAGATAAAGTTCTGCACACCGACACGGTCCGCGTGCAGCGCGCATTGCAGCGTTCCGAGGATGTTGTTGCGCATGCCCGCGATCACATTCTCCTCAACCAGCGGAACATGCTTGTAGGCCGCGGCATGGAACACCGTCGCGGGCTTCCAGCGATCGAACAGGCGGCGTGCAGTGTCATGGTCGGCGATGCTGCCCAGTTCGGCGTGGATCGCGACGGACCCACTGAGCATCCCCTGCTTCTCGGCCTCGCGCAGTTCCCCCTCGATCAGATAGAGCGCGTGTTCCGTCATTTCGACGAGGATAATGTCGGTCGGCTCAAGCTGGCTGATCTGCCGGCAGAGTTCGCTGCCGATTGATCCGCCCGCACCGGTCACCATCACCGAACGGCCGGTGACGGTCTTGTGCAGCAGATGCTGGTTCGGCGGCACGGGGTCGCGACCCAGTAGGTCAGTGATCTCGATCTCACGCAGATCGCCTACCGAAATCGAACCGTCCAGCAGATTGCTGATAGCTGGCAGCGTAAGTACGCGGACGCTGATGTCCTCGAATTTGCGCACCAGCTTCTCCCGCTCCTGGCGCGAGATGCGAGGAATGGCCAGTAGAACCATGTCGATCTCATGCCGGTCGATCAGTTCGGCGACATTGTCCGCCTTGTACACGCGCGCCCCGTCCAGGTGCTTGCCGGCCATGCGCGCGTCGTCGTCAAGATAGCCGCACAGCAACATGTTACCTTCGTACCGCAGCGACAACGCGAGCTGTCGCCCCGATGATCCCGCGCCGTAGATAAAGACCCGCTGGCGCTGCCCAAAGAAACTTTTCTGATTGAGAAGGTCGAAAAACACGTAGCGCGCGACGAGCCTGCTCATGATCAAAAGGACTGAAAAAACCAGCGGTTGAATGACGGCGACCGTACGCGGCACGCTGGGAACGAAGTTTGCGAGCGATACTAGCGCCAGGACCACGCCGATCATCATGCACGAGGTCACGATGTTCACCATCGTGCGCGCTCCCATGAACCGCACGACCGATCGGTAGATGCCAGATAGCGTGAAAATCGTCAGCCACGCCGCCAAACTTACCGCGATGACGGCAAGCACGGCTCGACTGGACAAGACCCATTCGCCCAATCGCAGCGAAAAGGCAATCCAGACTGCAATCACGCAAAGCAACGCGTCGTTGGCCATGACAAGAAAAAGCTTGACTGTCCGGCCAACACCTACAAGATAACGCAGGACAGCGAAGATAGTGGGCTCGATAATATTCCACATGCTGCTCACGAAACTGCTTTTCGTCCTACGATATTTGCCAGTAGTTTTTAATTACTGTCGAAATTGGAATACGCCGTCCTTCTACAGCATGACGTTGCCATTTACAAATCGTTGTCTAAGCAGAATCGCTTATCGTATGCTCAATCGAGCAGGACCAACGTTGACGGTACAGTTATGAAGCCCTTCGGGCTGTTGACCATCATGCCGAAAGATCGGCAGTAATGTCGGATTTGCACCTGTCCCGCCGTGCCGCGCTGACGTTGCCGTTCGCGCTAGCGGGAAGCAGTCTGATGTTCACCCGTGCCTGTGCCGCATCGCCTTCCACGATGCTGATCCCGGAGGACTTCGGAGCGATTGGCCATGCCACGCGCGCGCAGGCGGCGCAGGGTCGCGATGCGACGGAGGCGTTGCAGCGCATGGCGATCGAAGCGGCACGGCGTGGGGTGGCGTGCGGCGGAACGCAGGGACGGTGGTATGTTGCGGGAACGATCGACTGGCCCTCGGGATCGCACGTCATCGGACTGAACATCCTGACCACTCCCGGTGCAACCGACGCCACACCATACACCATCGCCTCAACACACGAACCCAAACGCGACCTTACCTTCACCGATTGCATGGTGGACGGCAACCGCCGCAACCAAGATTTGCTGCGGACCTCCGGCGGCGATGGCCGCCGCTTTGGGTGGCTGCTCAGCGGCTATCGCCCCGGTGCCGTCAAAGGCGTCAGTCTAACACGGTGCCGGGCATGGAACTGTGCGACCGACGGGTTCGCCACCTGGTGCAACGGCGTAGAGCAGCCCCCCGGCGCCGGCTACTTTTTCGGCGACATCCAGCTCGTCGACTGCGATTTCCAGTGGAACGGTCGGCACGGAGGCTCGCTGATGGGAGTCGATGGGTTCCGGATGCAGGGCGGGTACCTGAAGAACAATGGTAAGGATCTTGCCGCCTCGGGCGCCCTGCCGGCTTCTAATGGCACTCGCGCCCGTGCGCTGGCGGCGGGGGGGGGCACGCGCCGCTATGGCCGGCCCTGGGATTGCGAGAGTTCGCTGCCGGGGGAAGGCTTTCGCAACATCACCTTCGCCGACGTCGACATGCGCGACAATGTTGGTGGACTACTGTTCCATCATTATTTTTATCAAGACGGCCGGATCGCGAGCAACCTGCGGGTTGAACAATGCCTGCTATCCGATCCGGAAGGGCAGACTACCGGCGATGGTTCACTTCTATTCTACGCGGTCGATGCTCGGACCGGCCACCCTTTCCAGGACCGGACCGTGGCGTTCGACGGCATCGAGGCGATTGACAACCAGTATGACCGCCACGGCATCGCGGTCTACTCCGCCGATCATGTCGTCATCCTTGGCGGACGCGCGACCATGACTGGTCCGGGATACTGGGGACATTATGCCACGATTAGCCAAGGCGGCGACAACCTGCGGATCAATGTCCCCAGCAACCGTGATCGCATCTGGCGGGTCAAGGGCGATCGTCAGGGGCTGGTTGATGGACGCTTAAGCAGCGGCAGGATTGAGGCCAGTTCCGCCTCGTAAACCGGAAAGCCGCCGCCCCTCGCGAAGGGCCGCCCCTCGCGCGTCCGGGAACAGGCCAGCGCACGGTTCAGCCCGTCGGCGATTGCGTCCTCGCTCTGCGACACGGTGAAGATACCGTCCTCACCCTGCGGTAAGCTGGGATGGCGGAAGGTCACGAAGGGGATACCGAGCAGGATGTATTCGTAATATTTGGTTGGTTCAGCATATTTGGTGTTCAGGCGGTTCATTCGGCCCGCGATGTCCCGGTACGGGTACAGGCATACGAGCGCGGCAGCCTCGGCCCACAGCCGCTGCAACAGGACCGGGCGCGGCATGGGACCTGTAATGGTCAGCCGCTTATCTGGTGGCAACGGTATCGCGCGCAGCATGTCTAGATAGGCCGCTTCCTCGTGGTTGCCGATCAGTTCAAGTTCGCGTGCCTCCGACTGCGCGAAGCCGCGTACTAGCAGGTCGAGCCCCTGATAATGCGCGATTAGCCCACCATACATGATCCGGTGCGGGTTCGGCGCACGCGGAACACCGTGCAACGCCGATATCTGGCCCGCAGTCTTGCGATCGGGCACGTTGCGGATGACGGCGTCGGGTCGACGCGCGATCACAGCGCGCAGGCGAGCACGATGGCCGTTGACCTCGACGACATGATCCACGGCGCGTAGCAGCCGATTGGCGACGGCCTCCATCCGGCCGTCTCCGTCCAGTTCATACGCGAAGACGATCGTCCTGCCCCGGCGCAGTGACCAAAAGGGCCATGAAAAGAGGGCGGAGCGCGTTCCCACCATCAATATCGCATCGGACCGGTCGCGCGCGCGCAACACGCCCCACCAGAAGACAAGCGCGCGCTTCAGCCCGCTCCTCGCCGGCGAGCGGATCGACCGGACCTCAATACCATCCTCGTCGACGAACCGCTTGTCCACCTCGCCGACGTACAGGACCCGCACGTCGTGCCCTTGCGCGCGTAGGAAACGTGCCAGCGAGAACGCGACGCCGTAGACGCGCTCGAGATTGGCGTAGGACCAGATGCTTATCTTCATGACGTTCCCCCGCCGCCGACAATGGAGGTCAGTCGCCTGAGCCTGGCAAAAGTCGCAAGCGAAACAAAGAGTAGGAAGGCGGAATAGGCGGACAATCGCGCCTCGGCGAAACCGTCGGTAGACCGCTGCACGAGCAGCAGCGACACGGTGAGAAACACGACGCACCAGAAGATGTTGCCGAATGCGGAGAACTTGAAATGACCAAGCCCGGTCAGCACTGTCCCGAATGGAAACGCCAGCGCGCTGAACCAGCCCGCGCACAGCAGCACGACGAACGGATATTCGGCTCCGGTAAGGTGATAGGCTGACAGGAGAGACGATCGCGCGATCATCAGGGCGAGCGCGGGCACCAGCGTCAGCGCGAAATTAAGCCCGACGATCCGCCATGCCTGCCGACGGAAGCCGATGAGGTCGCCGGTCTCAACCCTGTGCATCAGACGCGGCAGGATGACCTGGTTCACGATGGCGGGAACGAACAGCAGCAGGCTGAGCCATTGCTGCGCGACCGTGATGACCGATGTGTTGATCGGCGTGCGCGCCGCAGTGAAAATATAGGTCAGGACGATCAGGTTGGTCGGCTCCACCACCGACGAACCAATGAGCGAAGGCGGGATCCGCCCGAGCATGACGCGCCACTGCGTGAAACGCGCCTTCGCGTCTCGGTCTCTCGCGACGGTTTGCCAGAACAGCAGGGCTGCCGAAATGGCGCCAACCAATAGCGTGCCGCCTGCCACGCAAACTGCCGCCGTCGCAGGGTCGACCGCGAGCACGACCGCGACCATCTGTCCCGCGCCGAGCAGAAGGCTGCTCAGCATCGCCTGCCAGTAGGCGCGCTCCGCGATCAGCCCCGCAAGCGTCACCGCCTGGATGCAAAAACCCGATGCCATCACCGCCAGCAGGATGGCGAAGCACGCAGGGTTTAGTCCCGGCGCGGTTATCCCGGCCGACAGCCATACGACGGCGGCGACGACGATCACCGTTAGAATCGCCGCCGTCACCAGAAATAGGATTGGCCAGATGCCGCGTTCGGCGCGCGCTCGCGCACCCGCGACGGCACCGGTCAGCGGCAGCGAGAAGCCCGGTGCGATCGCGAGCCCGAGGATGCTGCTCCACAGGATCACCGCCGACACCGTCACAAGACCGCCCGGCCCGAACCGGTGCGCCACCAGAAGCAGCGCACCGATCTGCAGGGCCCGGTTACCCCCCGCCCCAACGACGGACAACATGGTGCCTTGAATCAACGAACCGGGGGCCACCACCTCGGCCAGAAGGCGCGGTAAACCCATTTTTCCGCCATCGAGGGACGAGACGGATGTCACCCCCACAGGATCCATCGCATCACCCCGCCATGATCCGTTCGACGATCCGGCGGGCAGCGTGCCCATCGCCATAGGGGCTGCCACCCTTTATCATGTCGGCATACGCTACCGGATCGTCCAGCAGTCGCCGAGCCTCGGTCAGCAGGCGATCCGCCGACGGCCCGACCAGGCGCGCACTGCCCGCGTCGACGGCCTCAGGCCGCTCGGTTGAATCGCGCGTCACCAGCACCGGCTTATCGAGCGCGGGAGCCTCTTCCTGGATGCCCCCGGAATCGGTGATGACGATATAGGCGTGCTTCAGGAGATAGACGAAAGACAGATATTCGAGTGGTGGAATGAGATGCACGTTGAGGGCATTCCCCAGCATCTCGTGCACGACCTCCTGGACAGAGGGGTTGAGGTGCACCGGGTAGACAATGTCGACGTCGCCACGTTCCGCCAGCGCCTTAATCGCGATACAGATCTGGCGCAGGCCTTCTCCGAAATTCTCGCGGCGGTGGCCGGTGACGAGAATCAGGCGGCGTTCGTCGCTCAGGAATGACATACCCCGCCCCGCACGTTCACGCAGCGTTGGTTCCTGGTCGAGCCGATCTACGATGCTGTACAACGCGTCGATCACGGTATTGCCGGTGACAACGATCCGGTCGGGATGGACGTTCTCGGCCAGCAGATTGGCCTGAGACCGCGCGGTCGGCGGAAAATGAAGGCTGGTGATCGGAGTTAGCAGCCGGCGGTTCATCTCCTCAGGCCAAGGCGACATAATATTGCCGGTCCGCAACCCCGCCTCGACATGCGCAACATTAATCTTGCGGTGGAATGCCGCCAGCCCTGCGGCGAACGCGGATGTGGTGTCGCCCTGCACAATAACCCAATCCGGATTGGTTTCTGCCAGCACGTTGTCGACAGTCTGCAATACATTCGCCGAAAGTTCGGAAAGTTTCTGCCGGGGGCGCATGACGTTGAGATCAAATGCAGGTTTGATCCTGAACAAACCCAGCACTTGATCGAGCATCTCACGGTGTTGGCCTGTGACGCAGGTAATATGTTCGACACTTGGTTCTAATTCGAACGCACGTATGACGGGTGCCAGCTTTATTGCTTCCGGCCGCGTTCCAAAAATGCTCATCACTTTCATCGAACACTCCTTCTTCGCGAGCCGCGTTAGCGAATGATGCCCGGCATACAAGAGGCGGCAGTGGCAAGATCTCGTTCTTGGGAAGGCGTCCTATCCGGCCGGGACGCCACGACATGGAACAAGCGCAGGGCGTCCTTGCCGCGAGCGTTGGGTTTACGATAGGTGGCGCCATGTCTCCGCAACCTGCCAACCCTGCTGCTCTCGCTCCGACAGCACGGTCGAACGCCAGCGAGACCGCACAGCGTGTCTGCATCGTCGTCGCCATGGTAGCGGCACTGGTCCTGCAATCGACCACTACCGTGTTCTGGGGTGCCTATCTCGGGCTAATCGCCACGTTCCTACTTGTCTTCGTGCTGGCGTGGACGGCGTCGCAGAGCCCGCGCTACTTCATAGTCTATGCAGCGATTCCGATCGTAGTGTGCTGCGCGATCCTGTGCTGGTGCATCATCACCCCCCTACCCGGCAGAGAAATAGAGGGGCTGCCGGTCACCGATCGGCTCAACTATTACATGCTGTATTATTCGCCGCAGCTATCTTCCTATACGGATTATGAGAAAGGGTTCTTGACCCTGATCGCATTGTGCCGGCCTTTAATTGATTTCTCGACCTTTCTAGTCCTGTGCGTTACGATCACGCTGCTCGGCTATCTTCGCGTACTTTCGGTGATGAAGCGTGAGGCGTACTTTCCGTTCCTGCTGTGCTGCGGACTTGGATATTTCTCCTTCTGGAGCGGGGTGCTCAACATCACGCGGCAGTTTTTGGCCGGCGGACTGGTGCTGGTCGGTATCAGCCTGCTGCTCGCCAATTCCCGTTCGCCCGGCCGTGCGCACCTGATCTGCGCGCTGATCGGCGCGGTTGCCATGTCGATCCACTCCTCGGCGGCGATTGTATTCCTCTTTCAGCTGCTGACGCTGGTCCGCCAGCGGGACCGGCTGATCGCGACGATATGGATCGTCAACCTGACGCTGTTCGCAGCCAATTTCTTCGGCCTCAATCCGCTGCGCCCTTTGACGTCGCGCATCTCGGGGTTTCGGCGATACGATATCGAGGAAGCGTCTGCCGCCGATCTCGTCAACATCATGAACACGGGCGTCGGCACGGGCAACCGCCTGGATTGGGCCGTGTTCCTGCTGCTTCCAATCCTGTTATATTACGGCTTCCGCCTGCTGCGGAACCGTTCGGACGTGCCGCAGGACGATCTCGGTGCCTTCGCTCTGTTCTATACGACGCTGACCATCCCGTTCTATGCGATGAGCTATCTGATCTATGCTGATCGTCTAGCCTATTACGCGTATCTGACGGTGCTGCTGTTTCTACTAGTTGTTGCGTCAGCCCCGGCGATGAAGGCGTATCGGAGCGCAATCGTCGCAGGGATGGCGGGCATCGCCATCTCGCAATTCGCTCTGGGGTGGTACGGCTATACGCCACTGTTTTGGTCTGGCGGGCTGATCCGCGGGGGCTGAGCGGGGCGGGGCACCCCCAGCTGGGCTCAGCGTTGCGAGAAGCGTTTGCGTGCCGCTGCCTTGAGATTGCGCGGCACTAACGCCGCCGCCATGCTGCGCACGACCCCCTTGTACGATGCGGGTCGGCGATAAGAGAAATACCGCAGCACGATCCGCGCAGTAGTTCGCGCGGGCCGGTTCGACGATGCCAGAATCGATCCGCCGTGCACGCGATATTCGACCAGCGGCTGTGTTACACTGGCCACGATACTGTTGCGGACGATGCGTTGCAGGAACTCATAATCCTCGGCGCCGACATAGCGTTCGTCATAGCAGCCAATCGTCGCGAACACCGACGTCCGCAGGAACCATGTCGAATGGACGAAAATATTGCGAACGGCGAGCGCTCCGACCAGATCGTCGGGAAGGTCGCCCGACGCATCCCATAGTCGTTTGCCGTCACCATCGATCACACGAACGCCGCTCACCGTTAGGTCAGCCCCCGTAGCGTCGGCCTTGGCGCGTTGCAGCGACAAACGGTCGGGCATACTGAAATCATCCGCATCCTGCCGAGCATAGAATGCATAGCCCTCGTCCAGCGCAAACCGCGCGGCGAAATTCAGAACACTAATCAGGCCGACATTATGTTCCATCCGGCAATGGACGAGATTGTCGACGGCGGGCAGCCCCTCAAGCGGCACACCCCCATCCTCAACGAGCAGGATGTCGTGCGGCTCGGCGTTACGGGCAAGCGCCGCCAGACACGGCTCGATCCAGCGTTGCGCGTTGTAGCATGGCAACACCACAAGGATCCGGGGACGCGCCGCGTCCTTTCGGCGATAGTCACGCACGCGACACGGCACCATTCGGCTACCATGGGTAATCCAATGATTGGCTAAACTCACAGCCGCGTTTCTGGCATCAGGGGGGCGGTCATGACCTGGTAGATCCGTTCGTTGACCTTGATTTGGTCGAAGCGCTCCTCCGCCATCCGGCGGCTTTCGCGCCCCATCGCGGGGATCATCGAGGGATCGACACAGAATTTGCGGATCGCATTTGCGAGGCTGGCGGCATCGCGCGGTTGCGCGAAAAAGCCGTTCACGCCGGACTTCACCGTCTCGCGACACCCTGGAACGTCAGTGGTAACGATCGGGCGTCCCATCGCCATCGCTTCCTGAGTGCTGCGTGGTACACCTTCACGATAGGACGGCAGCACATAGACCGAACAAGCGGCAATCGCCGGGCGGACGTCGGGCATCTCGCCCAGCCATTTGACGCTGCCGTCGGCGGTGAAGGTGCGGATCTCTTCCGCTGATATCCCGCTGGGGTTGGCGTCCATGCCGCCGATGAGGTGAAAGCGAGCCGCTGGAAAGTCCTTGCGCACCATCCGCGCCGCGGCCACGAACTCGCCCACGCCCTTCTCGCGCAGCAGGCGGCCGATCATCAGGAACGATGGCGGGCCATCCCGGAAGGGTGCCACGTCGTAATGCGAAAGATCGACCCCGATACCGCCCAGCAACTGAGCCTTGGCCGGGGACACGATCCCCCTGTCGATGAATTCGGCACGATCATCGGGGTTGAGGAACAGTATCCGGTCCGCACGTCCCAGCGAGATCTTTAGCAAAGTGATGGCCATTCGCCGCGCCAATCGCTTTTTCATTCCGTCGCGGCCGTCGTCAGTGAACAGATAGCCCAGCCCTTCCACCATAGCGATGCGGCGTGGAACACGGGCGATCGCGGCGGCAAGGCCACCATAGATGTTAGGCTTAATGAAATAGGTCAGGCTCACGTCCGGCCGCTCGCGACGCAGCCATGCGGTGAGATCGCGTAGCGTATGAAAATCGGACAGCGGATTCTGGCCGGTACGCTCAATCCGGTAGGTTCCGGGCAGCACCCCCAGAGCGATGAGCTCCCCGTGCTGAACGCTTGAGAATTCTGGCGCCAGCACATGCACTTCGTGTCCGCGCTCGACAAGGAGGCGCAACAGGGGGCCACGAAACCGGATAAGCGAATCCGCGAAGTTGGATATAATCGCAATCTTCACGACGCGCAGACTGCCATGGGTATAAAATCCTTTTATCCGGCGGCGCCTGCCAATCAGTTTCAAAATGATTGGACTTGTCTGGATTGTCGCCCAAGTCGTTGACGGGGCTGCTGGGTAAGAGGATGACCTGCTACCGTCAACTCGCAGGCTCTGGTCGTATCGCGCCAAACAGTCGGTTCCGCCGAACGGGATTATAGCATAAGGGCAATGCCGACATGCTTTCTTCCCTGCATCGCCCGTCCCCGGTTTACAAAACCAGTGTATCGTTCGTCTTAGTTTGCGGGATGCTTGCTGTTCTGTGGATAGCGGGCGGTGCGTCGCGCAGCGACGCGCTGGGGCAGGCGGTCGTGCGAGCGTGGTCATGGATCAGCCTGATCGTCCTGGCGCTGGCGGGCGAGCAGCCGGTGCTGAACCGAGCACGGCCGGTGCTGATCCTGCTGCTCGCCGCAATTGCGCTTCCCCTGCTGCAACTCATTCCTCTACCACCCTTAATCTGGCAGGCCCTGCCCGGTCGCGAACGCTTCGCCGACGTGGCATCCCTTGTTGGTCGGCCGCTGCCGTGGCGACCGCTTGCCATCGTTCCCGGTGCGACAGTCAACGCCTTGTCCTCGCTGGTCGTGCCGCTCACGATGCTGCTTCTTGCCGCCGGCCTGAACTACAAGGAGCGCTTGCGCCTCCCGGGCCTGATGCTAATCCTAGTCATCGTCTCGATGGTGCTAGGGCTTGCCCAGTTCTCGGGAATGAATTTCAATAATCCGTTGATCAACGAAACCGTAGGGCGGGTTAGCGGCAATTTCGCCAACCCCAACCATTTCGCGCTGTTCATGGCGATTGGCTGCCTTCTTGCTCCGGTATGGGCATTAGGCAATGCGCAGCGTGCGAACTGGCGGATCCCCGTTGCCTTGGGACTACTGCTCCTGCTGGCGCTCACGATCCTCGCCAGCGGGTCGCGCGCGGGGATGCTCCTCGGCGGCATAGGGCTGTGCCTAGGGCTGTATCTGCAACAGTCCGCGATCCGGCGGCTGACGCGGGGTTATCCCCGCTGGGCGTTTCCACTCCTGATCGTGACCGTCCTCGGGCTGATCGTGACGTTTGCATTCATCAGCTTCTCGGTCGACCGCGCGCAGTCACTCACCCGGTTGTTCGGGGTGGAAAGCGGTCAGGATATGCGCGTCCGAGGCTTTCCTATCGTGCTCACCATGATCAAGGAATATTTTCCGGTCGGCAGCGGCATGGGGGCGTTCGATCCCCTGTTCCGCCTGCACGAACCGTTCAGCCTGCTGAAGATTCTGTATTTCAACCACGCGCATAACGATTTCATGGAAGTTGTGCTGGATGCCGGCCTTGCCGGCCTCGCGTTGGTGCTAGCCGGATGCGGATGGTGGGTGCTGCGCGGCATCCGCGTGTGGATCACCGAGCGGGATTTGCCGGAAGCGGCCGAGGGTAGGCTGGGGTGGGGGATACTGGCGCTGGTACTGGCAGCCAGCGTGGTTGACTATCCCGCCCGCACGCCGTTGATGATGGCGATGATCGTGTTCGCGGCGATGTTGCTGTCTGGCTCAGCCGTGCGTCGCGAACGCACGCGATAGCCCGTCGTCATCCCCGGCGGGGAAGCGGTGGTCCGTCGATACGGTTGCAATTGTCGCGATGCGCAGGCAGCACGCGCTTGGATGGTCGAGCGCAGGTGCGGCGCGAGATCCTGGTGTCGCCACAGAACACGCGCTCAAAGCCGCAAACGCAGCTCTACGACCGCCGCCGCGACAGTCATGCCTATCATCAAGGATCATCACTGCCGAACAGGCTTGGGCCCGGGGTCGTGCTCTGGCGAAAACCGCTTATGGGCAGGCTATTCTAACCGCGATAGAGCAGCGCGCGAGACCGCGTTTCGCGTGATCGGCAACATGTTGCATGTTTCGACTTGTATGCGGCGAATGCTGGAACATTATTTTGGTCTGATGCGTGCGCAGTCGCGCTGAATTCAATGACCGTGGCGTTTGATCCCACGCCGGCGCAGCTTAGTGCGCCGGTGGCGCTGCCAACCAATGCCTCCGCCCGTAAGGACCAGGATCAGGATCAGGCCGATTAGGCCATAGGCGATCATCTCCCGAGTTGCGGCGTCGTGCAAATGAGCTCCTCCCAGCAGCGGCAGACCCGTAACTGCTTAAGGATCATTATTTCATTTTGCGAGAATCCGTCAACCGCAACGATCCTCGCCAGCGTCTGGGCCGATCAGATAATCTTCGTAGCCCAAATGGAATTCATACTCGAAAGCACGAATGCGACGGCCTAGTGCGGCTTTTCGCCTCGGGGACCGTCTCCCCTCCCTCATAAGTTCGTGCTTTCGAGTAGGAAATATCAGCGGGTCGTGGTCAGGCATGCGCATCCGCTTGGAGATGAGTCCAATGGCTAGTACGTACTCGCCGACCATCGACGACAAGGCGGGCGACAGGGGGGCGTATGAGACAGCTTATCAAGGCCGGCTTGAGAAGAATGGGCCAGGCCACCACTCCGATCAGCCAGACATACGACGCATGCAGAGGGGCCGCATTCCGACGCGGGGGCGTGGACCTGGTGATCGATGTGGGCGCGAACAGCGGACAATACGCGCGGAGCCTGCGGGAGGGCGGCTATGACGGCCCGATATATTCCATAGAGCCTCTTCCCGATGCGTTCGCAACGCTCAGCGAGAGTATGAACCATGATCCACTCTGGAGTGGAATGCAGGCCGCTGCCGGGTCCGCCCCTGGTCGCGCATCGATCAACGTTTCTGCCGACTCCGTGTGCAGCTCGCTGCTTAAGCCGACCGCAAGCCTTATAGATGCTATCCCTACGGCACAGATTGTGAAGCAGATCGAAGTCGAGGTTATCCGACTGGACGCGGTCGACCTTCCTAAAAGCTCGCGCATCGCTCTGAAACTAGATGTTCAGGGCTTTGAGAAGCAGGCGCTGGAAGGCGCTAGCGCGCTTCTCAGTCGCATAGCTTTCTTGGAAATGGAGCTTGCCCTTGAGCCAGGATATGAGGGAGCTTACACGCTCTCCAGCGCCCTTCCTGAGATCGAAGCATTGGGATTCGAGATAGCTTCGGTGGGCCGGGGCTACTCCGATCCTGTCACCGGGCGCTTAATCGACATGGATGTGCTTTTCGAGCATCGTCGTTAATCCCAAACGCTGTTAAACGGAAGCGGATCAAGTTGAGAATGGCGCGGCGTTTGCTAGAACTGTTCCGTTGATGGGTAATTATCGCCACACTGTCGGACGGTTTCAATCAACATTTTGTTAATACCTCAAGGCAAGGTATTCAGCGATGTTAAAACCAATTTATTTTGGCGGCGTCGTGAGCCCCTGCGAAGCTCAATTTGGTATTCACCTCGATGATGCCGAGGGCGTGCTTCATATTATCGTAATTCAGTCCAAGTTCGGAACCAGCCTGTGGAATGACGAACTCGGCCGAAACGACGTCTTAAATACGGTGCTTTCTCAGCATGTGTCTGGGGTACGGATAGAAGATACCCGCTACCATATCATTCTCGAAGTCGAGAATGGTTTTCGTGGTATAGAAATTCCTATCCAAGTGGATAATGCCGATTTCCGGAAGCGCGGCAATCGCGTTCATGTACGTGGCTGGCTCCGCAAGACCTATTCTATTTGGAGCCACAATATCGTTGCGGGCTCGGCCCGCTGCTACGGTAACTTCGCCGAGCGCCGCCACCTGACTGAGGAGGATATCAAGCGCTTCTGCGCGGTTCTGGGATACTATTCACCTAACCGACTGACATCCGTCGTGGCTCACGCCTAACCTTGTTCTTGGTCGTCGCTCCATTGGCCCCGGAGCGATGTTCGAGTGGCTTCCAGGTTGATCTCTCTTCCTCGATACAGCCGATCTATTCCAGCTGACGTACCTTCCGCTTGCGCGGCGTGGGCAACCTGGCTGGCACGTCGTAGCAGCTCGGCAGCCGACGAGGGACCGGCATCAGGCTGGCTCGGCTGAGAGCCCTGAGCCACTTCTCTACCCCGCCTCAGCCGATCAACCGCTTCGCTGCCGGCATCGCTCTCCACCGGCTTCTCATGCTCTTGTCCCATCCAGTGCCGCCACGTCTGGGCCGCTCGCTGCGCCAGCTCATGGGCGAACGCCTTCACCGCCTCTAATCGCTCGGCTGCGAGTGTCCTGACCTCAGCAAGCCAGCCTCCACGGTCGGTGATCGGCTCGTAAGTGAGCCCTGCCGCCTCGGCGGCTGCCCGTGCCTTCTGCTCCATGTACCAGGACGCCCGCAGATAGGGTGACGGCTCGCGATCCATACCGGCCGCCCGCACTTCCAGCGCATCGCGCCGCTCGCCTTCGGGCTCGGCAGACGCATGTGCCTGTGCCTCAGCCCTTTGCGCGGCCAGCGTGCGGTGATCGATCCGCACCTCCTCGCCCGCCTCGGCGAGCTGGGTGTTCGCCTGGTGCGCCCATTGCTCGCGCCAGTGCACCAGCAACTCGTCGCTGTTCCACTCACGCATTTTCGGCCCGAATCCGGTCTCGTTGATAGACCGCATGGTGAGCATCACATGCGCGTGGGGTTGGGCCTGGCCGTCACTGCCGACATGATCGTGCAGCGAAAAATCCGCGACCATCCCCCGCGCCACGAACTCGCTGCGCACGAAGCCGCGCAAGAGAGCGATCTGCCGATCGGCGTTCAGCTCGCGCGGCAAGGCTAGCTGCACCTCGCGGGCGAGCTGGGCGTCCTTGCGACGCTCGCCCGCCTCGACCGCGTTCCACAACGCGGCGCGATCCAGCGACCAATCCGGGGCACCCTCCGGCGCCAAGATTTCACTGTGCTGGATGTCGGACTTGCGCGTGTAGTCATGCACTGCGCCCGTCCGCTCATCCGCCAACTGCGATCCCGATCGATATGCTGCAGCCGCGACCGACGAGCGCCCCTTGGCGCGAGAAATGATCGCGGCCGAGAAGCGGTAGATCGCCATGCTACGAAACGGGCTCCAGCGCCAAGACGCTGGCCGGAGTGTGAGGCAGGAGCCTCATAGCGCGAAAGCGCTTGGGGAGCCGTCGGCGGGGCACGGCCCCTAGAGACCACGCACATTGACGACCGTCAATGTATAAGCGTGCCCTTAGCTCATTCTTCGCTCGGGACCAAAAGCGGCGGTAACGACTTATTAGAGTATCCTTTGTCAGAAGCATCCAAATGGCTCGTGAGGTGGCCCCTCAAATGACCTGACAGGGTCTCGCTCTTAGATAAGAGTGAGGCATATGACTGACGGTACGACTAGGCGTTACAACGATGGCGA
>NZ_JACIJF010000026.1 GCF_014199255.1 Sphingomonas xinjiangensis
TCTAGGCTGCACTAGAGGCCGGACAGATGGCAGCATCCGACTACATGCCTCACCCTCCAATTACCGCTTGCGTCTTTGCGGGCGTCCACAGATGGGAAGCGGACCGTCTGCTTTTGGGAATCCGCACCGCTTAGCTGCCGTTAGGCTGTTTAGCGGGACGACGTATAACGACCACCGCGCCACCGTCAGAGCCGCCAAAGCGACTAAGCAATAGGTCGCGCCGAGGTTAGAATTGCCAGCCACCCACAACACAGGGCTCGCGAGCGCCAGAGCCGGAAAGCTGCAGGCCGTCACCAACCACCAGCCCGCATCGCCATCATACTGCCAGTTAGCGAAATAGGGCGATGGCGAGGGCAGCAGCAGCCGTCCACAGGTAGGCGAGGCACCACAGGGTCATGCGTCTCATCAGTGGTCGGGCGATACTCACTGCCCCTTGCTGTGTTGCTCGTCGGTCTCCGCTCGCTGGAACAGCCAACCTTCCGTTAGCACGTCCTCTTGCGGCAGTGGATCGCTGCTGCCAGCGATAATCTCGTCTACATCGCAATCGGGGAAGTCGGCCGCGATCTCGGAAGCGGCCGTCGTCAGAGCGTCGAGCGCGTCATCGCTGAACGGCTTGTCGCAAATCGCCGTGAAAGTGATGCGGCTTCCGTCACGCCGAACCTTCACCATCCGGACGTCGGGGTAGATTGCACCCAAGAGGGCACGCTGTGCGGATAGCCTCAGGTCGGCAGCAACGGGCGTCATGCTCATTACGATAGGGGCGGCTCGAATGTCTGCAATCGGGAAAGCGGCGGGGGTCCTGCGATGGCCGACATTGGGGAGCGGACGTTGGCTGTTGCTATGCAACCGCGAAAAGCGTGCTGAAGTACAGCGCTTCAAAGGCGAGCGGGGCAAATGAAACCGCGAGCAGTAAGCGGCCCCTTTCGCGAGCCAGGCTCCGAAGAAGAACTAAGGTCGGTATCCACAACAACGCTACGCAAAGCGCAGCTAGGAATATTCCTGAACGAAAATGGTCCGCTGTTATGCCACCGGCATGAGGCAAGAGGATCAGAAGATAGAGGAAGGATATCAACAATGCCGTGAGCGCTGCGGAATATGCAACTCTACTCACAGAATAAGCCTCTCAAAAGCGCTGCTGGCCATGGTATCGGCGAAGCGCATTGTCCGCAACGGGGCGGAAGCCGACGGGCCGCTTTCAGGGTCCGCTTTGCCGATCAGGACGGCTGAGATTGGGCCGAAAGCGGAAGGACGGCTTTCAGTGTCCGCTTCGCCGGGGCGGAAGGTCGTCGTGCGGTGAGAAGCGTACGCCCGCTCGCGTCAGGAAGGTGCGGGGGGCCTGTAGGTCATCACCACTTGTTCAATATTCCCGTTGATACCTAGTGTCACCTCGATGTCCCAATACAATTTCCCGAGCCCTGTCGGCGCGTAAGCAAGTCTGTATGGCTGCCATAATGGATTATCGGTGCGAACACGCTCGATACTCCACACTGCAGCGAATGGGACTTTCAAAAAAACGTCTCGAGGCGACACTTTCGTCATATCGTAGGATGCTACTGAACCTGCCAGTAACTCGAAGTTTTGAAACGTGCCCGCTTTCAACTTCTGCTGCGCGACCTGGAGCTTGATTATGAGCGCATTCGCTTCGTCAGACGTGAGGCCGCTAAGTTGGCGAGTCGGCGGCGGTAACGATACGCCCTGTGATTGAGCAAAAGCCAAGCAAGGATGCGTGACCAGAAGAAGAGCTATAACGACAGCATATGGACGCATGCCCGGTTCATCGGGCATCACCTTCATGTCCGCAAGTGGGCGGGAGTAGACGAACGATCACTCAGGCTTTCGCTTCGGGCGGCTTTTCAGCCTACCGAGTGTGCAACCGGTTAGGGGGTAAGCCACCGCCGCGAAATATCCCAGCCCTTCGAGTGCATCACCTCGAGAGGGATCAGCGTTGAGCCACACGTGATATGCGATGGCCATTCCAAAACCCACGATCCCGGCAAGAACCAGCGCGCTGGTTAGGCGACGAAGACCAACTCCAGCGACGTATCCCAAGAGCGAAGTGGCGAGCATCGCAAATTCCATACTGGTCGCCTTTAGGTGTTTGTTTGCGATAATGCACCGCTTAGCGGATGACCGCTACTGGCGCGCTTGCCGACAGGCAGCTCATGGGCGCTAGCCGCCGCTGTTAAGGCATCCAGAACGGAAAGCTCGCTGTACCTACTGTCGACTTTGCGACCCCTTGATTATCGGTCGCGGGCGTGAACCTAGCTCTGCTTTTGAGCAATTTACATGGAACTTCATCGAGCGATGAATGTCCACTGCTCCGCTTTACCTCACACGCCTGCACTTTTCCTTTGGAATCGATTTCAAACGAGACCACGACATAGCCTTGCTCGTTGGCACGCATTGCTGATGCAGGATAATCGCGGAAGGTCAGCCACTTCTCAGCATTTTTGGGGGTGGCCCCGCCGAAGTCGTTTTCCGGCATCTGCCACGGAACGCGTGCCTGAGCCGAAACTGCGTCGAAAGGGGATACCGAAGAGGCCACAATTCCTAAGACGATGCCAATCATCAAGATGCCCCCAGCCATCGAAGTGTGCGATCCTTAACTCTGTTTGCAGGTGTCCGCCAAGTCAGTTCGCCGGATCAACGAGCGACCGCTTTCAGGCGCTGCGGCGCCCGTCCTGAACGACCGACTTTGGGGCGCTAGCCGCCCGTCCGCTCTTGGGGTCCGCTTTGCCGATGGCGAATGGCAAAACCTGGTGGAAAGTGGACCTTACAGAAGCCGAACCGCTGGTTGCTCGAAGCAGATGACCTCGACGCAATGATCTGGCGTTCTGATGAGGCAGGAGAACGTCTTTTCCGGCTCCTGAGCGCGCATGTTTGCACGATATTCGTGCAGGTAGGGCGCGTTGCTGCTGAGCTCGACTCCGCACCCTGGATCAGCGCTCTGAACCAACGGACAGCCCGTAAATTCGTTTAGATACTGCCAATTATCGCTCTCGGCGTAGACCCGATATGCTCGCGGGGGCGCAAACGAGAGCTCAAGCAGCTGGTTTCCCGTTCCGTCTTCGAGGACGAGCAGCAAACGTTCTAGATCGAAAGTGACGCTTCGAACGAAGAAGGTGGGCAAATTATCAGTTTTCTGGTTCGGCATCTCGAGATTATGCAGGCTGAGCGAATGGCTGCAACTGAGGCGGAAGCCGACGTTGACCACCTGACGCTTTCCGCCGACAAATGGGCATGATGATACGTGCACTGATCGCCCCTGTAGCCCTCTTCTCGATTGCATCGGCGAGCCGCGCCGCCGAGGAGCAGCAGTCGACAGCCGCTGTGGAACGCGCGATGGTGGAGCTACAGGCAAGCCATATCGCCGCGAATGCGCCGCCCGACGCCAGCTTCATGACCGTATTGCACCGTGACGTTCTAGCTTACCTTGCTGCGAACGGTTTGCCGTCGGAAAGCGCTGAGATTGAACTACTTCGAAAAGGAGCGACGCAAAGCGGGGTCTCATATCCGAAATACTATCTTTGGGTACGTGCGACCGATAAAGCCGGGCATCAAATCGCAGGTGCAATGCGCGTCACAGCGATTGATAGTACTCGATTTGACGTCACCGATTTCACTCCTGCTGCTTCGATCCGATCCGACCCTGCGTCGCTAGCCTCGATCTATCCGGCCCTGCTTATCCCGGGTATCCGCCAGCACGCGACAACCAACTGACATTGCTGCTTTTGGGCGACAGCCGACCGGCTGCTCTTGGGCGTTCGATCTGCCTCTCGAGGACCTCGAGACTCGCTGCGAAGAGGCATTCGTGGTGGCTTGTTGATTTCGTTTAGCTCGGGTGGCCATGTGGGGGCATGAAAACGAACATCGTTGACCTTCTGCGTGATTTCGAGATCGTGCACCCAACCCGCGTCGTCGCTGTTGAGGCTGGCCACCGTCAACTTCGCCTCACCATAGCTGGTTACCCTTGGTGGCGGTCAGGCACAGGTGGCGGGGAAGCGCAGATCGTCTTCTCGTTCGGTGGAGTTGAGGAAGGGCTGCTAGAGGTAGGCACGTTGCTCGACATGGAGGAGGATGAGGCACTTGAGGGGTTCTCAGTTTCCCGATTGTCAGAGGAACTGTGGGCGGAGAGCGGCACGTCCTATTCGACATACTGCTCGGGGCCATTGCCGAACCCGTTGAGGCTCTACGCTCTAGTTGAGGACCAGATATGGAGCACTGGCGCCCCACGTTCCGCGAGAGACTACCTCAACGTCCCAGACGGCTCCCTCTCCCGCTTTTGCGAAACTGTAAACACCAGGTCCTTCCTTGTCGCGGAAGCACCGCAGCAGATCCACGAGTTGATCGTAGCGGAACTGCGGCGGCAGAACGTTCCTCATAACGTGCTTACGAACCGGCGGCATTCGAACTCCAATCTCTTCGTCCAGATCGCCGGCGGCGCCTTTGTGTGTGAGAGTGCGGAAGCCGAAATGTGAGGCTCAGGTACTGTTTGCTTCTGGGGCGTTAGCTGCCGTTGCTCGTCACTTACGCGCCGTCCGCGATCCTGCCCCTGAATTTCGGGCCGGGGCTACCACTATCGGGTTCGCTGTCGCTCCAGCGAAGTAGAGTTGCTTCAACGATCTCGCCGCCCATGTAGGCGATAAAAGCCTCGCGCAACGCCGCCTTCTGATGATCGTATTCGGGCAGGTTTGGATTGACGTTGTCCGCGAGCAAAAGCCATTCGACAGATTGACCCGCGTGAACAGGCGCGCCTCGAAGGATGAACATCATTACGTGACGGGGAGCACGCCGCTTGATGCATCCGCAGAAGCCCAACTCAACGCACGCCACATGCATCAGCGCATCGAAGCCTTTGTCGTTCATGAGACACGCTTAACCGACTTGGCGAACGTCCGCTGTTCGGTAATCGCCGCGCTGCGCTGAACGACCGAGATTGGGCTATTGTGTTGAAAAAGTCGGCCCATCAGAACATCGCGAAATATCTGAACTCTGAATACTTCTGGCGCGCACGATCGATGCAAAGATGGCGTGAACCTGGTTCTATCCCTGCGCCTTTACGCAATAAGATTTCGCGCTCCGACTTTTTCAACAGAATAGGGCGCAAGCAGATGGTCCGCTTCCGGGAAGGAAAGCCGTGATAGCCGACATTGCGCGGCGGTGGTACCAAAGGGAGAGCCAGCAAGGCGATGCGGGCGTTCTAGAGTTCACCGAACTTAGGACTGGCAGCCGCTTTGCCCCCGATCTGAAATGGTATATACCTCGTCAGTATCAAAGAGAGGACGCCATGCCCAAAGCCGCCGTGTTTACGATGAAGCTTGAACCCGATCTGCGAGACGAGTTCATGGCTGCGGCGGAAGCGAGCCATCGCCCCGCATCGCAGGTTGTGCGCGAGATGATGCGCGAGTTCGTAAAGCGCCAGCAGGATCAGCGGGACCATAGCGATTTCCTGCGTCGCAAGATCGAGGTTGCACGCACGTCCGCTGAAGAAGGACGGGGCCGTTCCAACGAGGCGGTGGAAGCTGAGTTCGCCGCACGTCGTGCCCGGATCATTGACCGGGCGTGAAGGTCCTATGGACGCCGGAAGCCGAGCAGGACCGTGCGGCGATCTGGGACTACCTCGAAGCCCGCAATCCCGATGCTGCACTTCGAATAGACCGCCTGTTCAGCGAAGCCGTGGCAGGACTGGAGGAGTTTCCGAGGCTCGGACACGAAGGCGAGGTGCCCGGCACGCGCGAGCTTACGCCGCACCGAAGCTATCGCCTCGTCTATGAGGTTGCAGACGACACGGTTTGGATTCTCGTGCTGATCCACACCGCCCGACAATGGCCTCCGCTCCGCTCTTCCTGAAGAGGATGGTGCTTTGGGAATGTCCGGGTCTGGGTGGAGAGCAGCTGGTCCGCTTTCGAGTTTGCAGATCGAGTTAGCGGCCGCGAGGCTCGGCCCTTTTGATCCAGCCGGCCCTCCCAGTACGTCGGCTACAACAACTAAGGCCTCATCTATGCGCTAAGCCGGATCGTCACTACACCTGTTAGGACGAGCAGCGGGATGTGAGGAGAGCGTGATGCGTCATTGGGCTTTGTCGGCGGCGATCGGAGCTGCCATCTTGATCTCTAGCTCAGGCTCAGCAAGCCCGGCGCAAGGTGTGGTTTCGGGCAGCTATGTTCGTGACGAGGACAGGAGCGACGACGCCTTTCAAGCGATCGAAAACGCTATCTCTGGCGTTCCCAGCGCCAAGCGCCCTCTCGCCCGCAAGAGGCTCAGCAAGTCCATTGCGGTGTACAGAATGAGAATTTCGATTGCAGGAAGTCGAGTCGGAATCGCATACGATGACAAAGCACCTTTCGCCGTTGAGATTGGCGGACAGTCGGTCAAGTGGAAGCTCATTGAAGTGCTTGTTTTCGATGTGTCGGCAAAAGCAAATGGTGAAGCTATTTCTCTAACGTTCCGTAGCGCCGACAGTGAGCGGGTTACAACGTATCGTAGTGTTGGTCAGGACTTGGTGGCGGATACCACCATGACCAGTCCACTTCTCTCTACACCAATTGTTTACAGGCAAATCTTCAAAAGAACTAATTGACGGGACTTATGAGGAATAATTTCTGGTGGGACGCCGTTGAACGGTGTTCGTCTCGTAGATGCGGGTGCCGGTCCAGATGTCCTCTCTAAGGTCTGCTTTGAGGCGCGCGATGATCGTGAACCAACGGCAACAACTGGGCGCAAGCTGCCATGGCGTTGTCGCGAATGTGCTGACTTCCGAACGTCTCGTATGTCGCTACTTTTGCGACATCGGCATGTCCCTTGTCGGTGGAAAGCGGAACGGCGGCTAATTTGAAGTGAATGGGGAATAGCTACCTGTCTAAGTGAGCAGAACATCCGGTGGCCATTCCTCTCAATGCTTCAAGGGCTCGAACGTCGACGATCACCGTCTGACAGCATCAAGGTCGACGGCGGCTGGTGACCACGGCCTGAATCGACGGTAAGTGCATGAGGATGGGGAACGAATCTTTTGTGAGCGACGCGTTTAGCGACGACGTCGATTCGATCAACCGCATCGACATCGTGCCAACATTGTTGGACACGGTTTGCCAGATCACCGGCATGCGTTTTGCGGCCATTGCGCGCGTTACGGAAGACCGCTGGATTGCGTGCAGCGTCAGGGACGAAATCAACTTCGGCTTGAAGCCGGGGAGCGAACTGAAGCTTGAGACGACGATCTGCCATGAAATTCGGCAAAGCCGTAAGGCAGTTGTTATCTCCGACGTGGACGTCGACCCAGCTTATGCTAGGCATCACACGCCAGCGATATACGGGCTCAAAAGCTACATTTCCGTTCCAATCCTGCTGCCGGACGGGCGCTTCTTCGGCACCCTCTGTGCAATTGATCCTCTTCCTCGCGATCTGAATAGGCCGGAGATCCTTTCGAGCTTTGGGTTGTTCGCCAAGCTGGTGGCGCTGCACCTCAACCAGGCGGACCTGTTGACCGCCAGCCTCGCTCACAGCGACGCATTGGCCGAGGGCGAAACTCGTCATCGCCAGATCCTCGACAGTGCAACGGACTTCGCCATTGTTGCGACCAATCTCGACGGCAAGGTCACACGCTGGAACCGCGGCGCAGAGAATATTCTGGGGTGGAGCGAGCAAGAGATGCTCGGTGAGCCGGTCGACCGGTTCTTCACCCCTGAAGATCGCGCCATTGGTCGGCCTCAACACGAGATGCAGTGCGCGCTCGAAGTGGGTCATGGCAACGACGAACGCTGGCACCTTCGTGCTGACGGCCAACGCTTCTGGGCGCAAGGCGAGATGACGCCGCTCAAGCGGAACGACGGTGAGGTAATCGGTTTCGTCAAAGTGCTGCGTGATCGTACGGAAGAGCGTTTGCGCGAGCAACGGCTCGACCTATTGGCCCGCGCGTCGGCTGGGCTGTTGTCCTCCGACGACCCCGACAAGGTGTTGCAGGAGATCCTATCGGCTGGATCAGAAACGCTCGGCTATGAGAAGAGCTTCAGCTACCTTCTCAACAACAATTGCACGCGTATGCGGTTACTCCAGTCGAGCGGTGTCGAGGAAGACATCAAGGACTGGCTGGCGGACACATGCCCAGTCGATGTGCCACTATGCGGGCTTGTCGCTCAACAGCGGGCGCCGCTGATCCTGGATCATATCCAGGAATCGACTGACCCACGAACCGAGATAAGCCGCCGGCATGGCACCCGAGCCTATGCCGGGTTCCCCGTCATGTCCGAAGACAAGCTGTTCGGCGTGATCTCCTTCGTTTCGGTCAATCGTGACCGCTTCGCGGATGAAGCGATTTCGTTCTTCGAGAACTTTGCCAGGTTCCTGTCGATCGGGCGCGAACGCCTGGACCGCGAGGCCGCGTTGAGCGACTTGGCGATGACGCTGGAGCACCGCGTGGAAGCGCGGACCCGCGAACTGATGATTTCGGAAGAAGCCCTGCGCCAATCGCAGAAGATGGACGCGGTCGGCCAGCTTACCGGAGGTGTCGCGCACGACTTCAACAATTTGCTGACGGTGATCCGTGGATCGGTCGATCTTCTTCGCCGCCCCGATCTGCCGGCCGAGCGGCGCAACCGCTACATCCAGGCCATCGGCGATACGGCAGAGCGTGCCACCAAGCTGACCGGGCAGCTTTTGGCGTTCGCCCGCCGCCAGACATTGAGCCCTGCTGCCTTCGACGTCGGCACGCGGCTTCGCGAAGTGGCAGACATGCTGAATTCGGTGACGGGTGCCAGAGTGACGATCGCGCTCGACTTGCCGGTCACGCCCTGCGTAGTGCGGGCAGACCTTAGCCAGTTCGAGACTGCCCTGGTAAACATGGCCGTCAACGCGCGCGATGCGATGAACGGTGAGGGGCAACTGACCATCAAGGCGGTGTGCGCCGCGGGCGTGCCACCGATACGGGGCCATGCCGGCGTGCAGAGCCGGTTTGTCGCGATCTCGCTCACCGACACCGGTATCGGCATCCAGCCCCTGGATCTGCCGCGGATCTTCGAACCTTTCTTCACGACCAAGGACGTCGGCAAAGGCACGGGGCTAGGTCTTAGCCAGGTGTTCGGCTTCGCCAAGCAATCGGGCGGTGACGTGGACGTGGAGAGTACACCTGGCGAAGGTACGACGTTCACGCTGTACCTGCCCGAGGCCGAGGGCGCGCATGTCGATGATGCTCCACAGAACGCCTGTAGATCGCCAGTGAAACGCAGCCTGCGCATCCTCATTGCCGAAGACAATTTGGAAGTGGGGCGCTTCTCCAGCGAAGCGCTGCAGGACATGGGCTACCGCACAGTGCTTGTCCCGAGCGCCGAAGACGCTCTCGAGATCCTCGACCGGGACGGCAGTGGCTTCGACGCGGTCTTCTCGGATGTCGTGATGCCCGGTATCGGAGGACTGGAGCTCGCCAAAAAGCTGAAGATCCGCATGCCTGGAATGCCGGTGATCCTAGCAAGCGGCTATAGTCACGTTCTCGCTGCGGAGGGCGCTCACGGGTTCAAACTTCTGCAGAAACCTTACTCCGCAGAGCAACTCTCGCAGGCGCTTGAGAGCCTAATTGTGCGGGCCGATGTCGAAGCCGCGATGTCCGACTAGGCACAGCTGGGATCGCTGGTGTGCGAGTGCTGCCGACTTGCGGAACCGCGGCTTTCGGGCACCACCGATGCTGCCTTAACGGCGGAGATTGGGGGCGAGAGCCGACCGTCTGCTTTTCGCGCCAGGAGCGAACCGCCGGCTTCCAGGCAAACGGACGCTCTCGCGGTGCATCAAACTTCTTCGGGAAAGGACCTGCCGCTCAGGCGAAAGGCTCACTGCCGTCTCTGAAACGCAGCCTTCCATCCCTCTGCCTGGCGCCGTACTGCCCTGGAGCTCGCCAGGAACGGGTCTCGCTGAACCGAGACGTGTGAAGGTCGTTATCTTCGTCGAGATTGGTGATATCAGCCTAAGCCGCGTTCAGAAACGGCTTTGATGCAAGGGTGCGCTTTGACGATTGAGAGAGAAGCGTACGCCGATGCCGCAGGCCTCTTTGCAGGACCTGGCGAGGTTCGGGCGGTGGCGCGGGAACTGAACTGGTCGAAGACATCGTTGGGGTCGACCACCGGTTGGTCGCCGGCTCTTCGGACGATGGTCCGGTCCATGTTTAACTCGCCGTTTCCAACCTGCCTTTGGTCAGGTCCGGACTACGCGCTTATCTACAACGATCCATACCGTCGGATCCTAGGAGCAAAACACCCGGCGTCTTTGGGGCAGCCCGGCTCCGTCGTCTGGAGTGAAATCTGGGACGAGCTTCAACCGCAGTTCGATAGTGTCAGAGCGGGAGGCGATCATCTTTACTTTGAAGATGCACCGTTCGTCTTGCCGCGGGTTGAGGGCGGAGGAACGGAGACCGGCTGGTTCGACTATTCACTGTCAGCATTGTACGACGAGGACGGAAGCGTGGCCGCTGTCCTCAATGTCACACCCGAGACGACCAGTCGTTTCGTCATTCAGCGACGTCTCACCGAGGAGCAGTCTGCGCTTGCGGCGAGTGAGGAACGCCTACGCCTCGCTGTTGAGAATGCCGATGTCGGCTTTTGGGACGTCGACATCGTCAATGATCGGTTGACCTGGCCAGCCCAAACCAAGGCGATGTTCGGCATTTCGCCCGATGTCCAGGTAACGATGGCAGACTTTTACAACGGTCTTCACCCAGATGACCGAGAGGAGACCAAGACTGCTTTTCTCGCGTCGGTCGATCCAGAGGTGCGGGCTCTCTATGACGTCGAGTATCGGACGATCGGCAAGGAGGACGGCGTTGAGCGATGGATTGCCGCCAAGGGCCGGGGTGTATTCGACGCTTCCGGACGGTGCATGCGTGCCACCGGAACCACGCTAGATATCACTGCCCGTAAGACAGCGGACATTCGGCGGGATGCACTTGCCGAGCTAACCCGGGCCATCCGTGATCTGAAGTCCCCAGAGGATATAGCCTATACGGCCGCTGAGGTCCTTAGTCGCACATTGAGCGTCAGCCGCGTCGGTTATGCAGCTATCGATCACGACGCTGAGACGCTTCACGTCGAGCGTGACTGGACTGCGCCGGGCGTGGAGTCACTCGCGGGTGTACTCCCCTTACGGACCTACGGTTCGTACATCGAGGGGTTGAAGCGCGGCGAGTTTACCGTCATCGGCGATGTCCGCCGTGACGATCGTACTGTCGGTCCGTTCGCACAGGCGCTTGAAAGCAAGAGTGCGCGCTCGTTCGTCAACGCGCCGGTCATCGAAGAGGACCGACTGGTAGCGCTGTTCTTCGTCAATGACGCCGAGCCGCGGGAGTGGACGCAAGGCGACTTGAACCTTGTCAAAGAGTTCGCCGACCGGACGCGCGCTGCGGTTGCACGGGCCCGAGGCGAAGAGCAGTTGCGGGCGTTGAACGCCGATCTCGAACGCCAAGTAACTGAGCGGGCGCTGGCGCGTAGCCGGACATGGGTAGTGAGCCCTGATCTCATGGGCGTGATCAATGCCGACGGCTATTTCGAGCAGTCTAATCCAGCGTGGGCATCCGTCTTGGGTTGGTCGGAAGCAGAGGTTGCGGGTGCCGTGTTCTTCGATTTCATCCATCCCGATGACCTTGCCAAGACACGCGCAGCTTGGACGGACGCGATTGAACGTGGCGTGCCAGCTCTGCGCTTCGAAAACCGCTATCGTCACAGGAGCGGCGGTTGGCGCTGGCTCTCGTGGTTAGCCGTGCCGGATCAAGGTAAGGTCTATTGTACCGCACGCGACGTCACAGCGGAGAAGGAGCAGGCTGCTGATCTCGACGAGCGTACCGCCGAACGGGATCGCATGTGGGAAACCTCTCCCGATCTCATGCTGGTGATCGATTTCGAGGGCGTGTTCCGGAGGGTGAATCCGGCCTGGACGGCCCAGCTCGGCTATGAGGCGCACGAGCTGGTTGGCCGGCACGTCAACGACTTCGTGGTGCCGGACGACCAAGGCGAAACGACCGCTGCCTATAAGCTTGCGGCAGCTGGCGGGCAGCCGACTATAGAAAACCGGTATCGGCACAAGGATGGATCCACCCGTTGGATCTCCTGGACAGCGGCCCCCGCTGGTGAGCTCACCTACGCAACTGGGCGCGACATCACCCATGAAAAGGAGCGAGAGGCAGAGCTAAAGGCCGCGCAAGAGGCGCTGCGACAAAGTCAGAAGATGGAGGCAATGGGCAGCCTGACCGGTGGCGTTGCACATGACTTCAACAATTTGCTGACCCCTATCATCGGCTCACTCGACATGCTGATGCGTAAAGGCGTTGGCAGCGAACGCGAGCGACGGCTGATCGACGGCGCGCTGCAATCTGCGGAACGGGCCAAGACGCTTGTTCAGAGGCTGCTTGCCTTCGCACGCCGGCAACCGCTTCAGCCGACCGCAGTAGATGTGACCAGCCTCGTCCGTGGAATGGCTGGCTTGCTGGGTTCTACTCTTGGGCCATCGATCGACGTGCGCGTCGACATCGCAGACGATCTCCCGCCTGCAAAAGCCGACCCGAATCAGCTGGAGATGGCGCTGCTCAACCTCGCGGTTGATGCGCGCGACGCAATGCCCGCGGGCGGCGAACTTACCATTGCTGCTCAACGGCAAAGCATACGCGGTCGACATTCGTCGGGGGTGAAACCAGGCCATTATGTCCGGCTGTGCGTCAAAGACACGGGCACCGGCATGGATGAGGCTACGCTTCGCCGCGCCACCGAACCGTTTTTCTCGACGAAGGGCGTCGGCCAGGGCACCGGCCTTGGCCTTTCTATGGTGCATGGGCTCGCTGCTCAGCTTGGCGGAAGTCTATCGATAGATAGCACTCCCGGTAGAGGCACTACGATGGAGCTCCTGCTGCCTATCAGCGCTGTACTCGTGGGGGACGAGGAAGAAGCCTCTGCCCCTCTCGCCTCCGTGAAAGCCCGTGGCGTAGCACTTCTCGTGGACGACGAAGAACTGGTTCGGATGAGTACTGCTGACATGTTGGTCGACCTCGGCTTCGACGTCACCGAGGCAAGTTCCGCTGAGGAGGCACTGTCGCTTCTGCACACTGGACTGGCGCCGAGTGTCGTTGTTACTGATCATCTCATGCCCGGCATGAGTGGTGCCCAGCTGGCGCGAGAACTTAAGGCTCATCACGCGGAAGTGCCCGTCCTGATTGTCTCGGGCTACGCAGAAGCGGAGGGTATAGATCCGAATGTAGCGCGGCTGACTAAGCCATTCCGTAGTGGGGCTTTAGCTAAAACCTTGGTCGCCATGTCGCTCCTCGAAGCAGAGTGACGACGACGGGGCTGAGTGTGGCGATTATGTCCTGTTGATCCAGCCGTTTTTAGAGGACGGTCGATCGAGACAGTCGGGCAGACGAGGGTGGGTGTCGCCCCCCGTGAGGCCCTTCAATCTGTTCCCGATTGCGCTTTCGCGAAGTCAGGAGTGGTGACGGAAAAGCGGCTATGTCGCGAATGTGCTGACTTTCCGACGTTTCGGGATGTCGCCACTTTTGCGACACCGGCATGTCGGGAAGTGGTTGGTAAGCGGAATGGCGGCTTTCGGGCGGCGATCAGCGAAAACTACCTCGAGGTGATCGAAGAAATGGCTGCAAGCTATTTGAAGTGAAGTTGCCGAGAAGAGGACGGCGCTGGTTATCCATCCTCTCCGACACAGAGATCGTCGTCGGAAGCCGTGTACCCCAGGATGTCTCCCGGCTCACAATTCAAATAACGACAGATCGCGGCCAAGGTGGAAAAGCGCACCCCCTTCACCTTACCGGATTTGAGTAAGGACAGGTTCGATTCTGTGATGCCGATCGCCTCGGCCAATTCCTTGGACCGGATCTTGCGGCGGGCGAGCATGACGTCGAGGTTCACAATCACCGGCATCAGACGAAATCGGCCAGATCGCGTTCGGCGCGAATGCCTGCCTCTAGCGCCCAGGCGGCTGCATAAGCCGCAATCGCCAGCAGCAGCGCTGGTCCGGCAACCGTTAGATCGATGCCGACAAACCACGATGCACCACTCGGTGTGCCGGGGAACAGAAGCATTCCACGCAAGCTGTCCGTGAAGGGTTGCGCGACCGCCCACAGTAGCGCCGCGGAGGCAGCGCGTTTCAACCACGGCAATGCACGCACCAGCGCGTGTTCGCCACGTTTGCCAAGCCGGCGCAAGGTCAGCCCAACGGCCACGAACAGGAAGACCAGCAGCCCCTCTTCGAACACGGTGCTTGCCGCCAGTCCCGCCTGTACGAGGGGGCGGGCGACATAAGCGGCAAAACGCGCTTCTGCGGCAGGCTGATCTCTCACGAGGGCCTGCTCCTTCTCGGGAAGCAGGCGGAGGAGATCGGCGGCTTGGTGACATCCGCGCTCATCGCTGCACGAGAACGACCATCCGGGCACGACTGCCTGCGCCGCCGCAGCGAGTCCCCACAACGTCGCTACCAAGAGAAACGCGATGCCGGCACCGCGGCAGACGCGCGCCTTACCGGACGGAAGAGAATACCTGCCAGACATCTACTTCTTTCTGTTTGACGATAAGATATTGCGGCCATACACCATCGATGCAGGCTGCGCGACAGCCGCCTTGAAAGGGAAACATGACATGCTCGGCTGGAAGGGCGTCTTGGGCGCAGCCATGGCGCTCGCCTCCCCATCAGCGTTCGCGCAAGAGCGGGTTTCCGACGTGGAAATTCCGACGCGGTGGGCCGGATCGGAAGTCGCCGTTGGCGTGCTCCAACATGGCTCAAACTTCCACCCGCTAGGAGGAAAGCTGATATTTGATCTGCCCAAGCCCCCCGGCGGCCAAATATACGAAGGCTTCGAGGAAGACGGCACGGTCGATATTCAGTTGGTCTATCGCAGCCCGCCTTTACGCCTCATGTTTAAGCCGCGCCTGACAGCCAAGGTGCAGATCAATACCGATGGACGCACAAATTTCGCCAGCGTTGGTGCGGAATGGCGACAGCGCCTACTGCAAGGGCGGCTCTATGGCCAAATCGGCATCGGCCTCGCCGTACACGACGGCTACCGCTTCACGCCCGATCCATTTGAACCTGGTCTAGCCATCGGAGAGGCGCGGCGCCGGTACGATGTCTATCGCACGCGCACGTCGTTCGGCTCGCGAGTGCTCTTCAACCCTAACGCATCGATAGGAGTCCGATTGAGCCGCCGATTAGCGGTCGAAGCGACTTGGGAGCATTTCAGCCACCGCCAGCTGTTTTCGAAGCAGAACCCCGGCATCGACAACCTTGGACTGCGTGTCGTGCGCACGTTCGGGGCGCGACGATGATCCTTTTTGCCATGCTTCTTCTGGCGCAGGCAGCACCTCCGCCGACGGCTTCGGACGAGATCGTCATTACGGGGCAGCGCATGGACCGGTTGAAACGGCTGCGGATGACGACGAAGCTAGACCGGAAAACCGGCATCACACGCTGCGTGTTCAAGCGTCGCAGCGGCGATCCCAAGTTGGATGATGCTGTCTGCAACGCCGTCCTCGCCTGTGTTCCCAAGGTGAACACGGTGAAAGAAATGCAGGCCTGCATAGCGACGACCATGAATGCTCTGGTCGCCAACGGGGCGCGTTGGCAAGCAGATGCGGCGAGAGGCCGCAATTAGGATACTTCGCAGGTGAGTTCTACGAGAAGCAGGACAGGTCACTCTGAACGAATGTCCGCTTACGGGGCCTTGGATCGTTTGCCTGAGCGGCCTTAACTGGGCGGATTCCCGACAGGCGGCTTTCGGAAAGACGGGTGGCGATAGCGGACGTTGCGCGGCGCTGCCGCCTTGCCCGGGATGGATGCTCCGTCATGATCCCCCGTACGGGCCACGCGCCGGCTGCATCGGACATTCGCATCACATACGCGCTGGGATTTTCGCCTGACCGGCATGATGCAAAACTTGTGAGTTTTGCATCACCAACGTGAAAAGATCGTGGAAAGAAGATGCTGCTGCGGTAGCAACGTCTGTATGAGCGACACTCACAGCAAGATCATCGCTGCCGCTGCGAAAACCGAGCTAACTTCGCTCGGTTTTAGGCGGAAGGGTCAATCTCGACTGTGGCTTGCAGACCGTGGCTCGTGGCTCAACGTGGTGGAGTTCACGCCAAGCAGATGGTCCAAGAGCGTATCCCTGATGAACGCGGCTCACTGGCTGTGGGTGGATGCTGGTTTCATGAGCTTCAATGAGGCCGTCTCATCAAACTGCTACGCGGAGTTCGAAACCGAAGACCAGTTCAGAAGCGCGGCCGGCGAGATCGCCAAGACAGCTCGCGCAAACGCCTTGGCGATGGATGAACGGTTTTCATCCTTCGACATGATCGCCGATTTCGTCATCGAACGTGCCCGGAGTAGCCCCGAAAGGATGGGGCCGAGCTGGTGGGGTTACGAGGCCGGTATCGCCTCGGGACTAATCGGCAGCTTCGAAGAAGCAGGTACCTTCCTGCATGGCGTGACTGATAACAGGGTCACTGGACGTGCCGCGCCTCTGTTGCCGCTTATCGCCGATCCCGAGGGATTCAGGGGCAAAGTGAACGATGTCGTTGCGCAAGAACGTACGAGACTGAAGCTCAAGGCGCTGGCTCGTCCAGCGTTCTAACACCCGTAAATTTACGTCCGCCAATCGTCGCGACGTTGACGCAAAACTTTTGATTTCTGCATCACGGGCGCGGCGACCGGAACGGCGAGAAATGGTGGATAGCGGACATTGCTTCTAACCACCCGTTGTGGTCGAATGGGCCCGTGGAATGGCGCGAAATAGCTCCCAATTTTGAGCCTGATGGCGCCCTTCGCGACATCTATGTGTTCGGCACCGACTTCGGGGACTGGCAGCGCGTCCTCAACGCTCTGCGGACGTGGGAGCCTCCATTAAGCCTCTCTATTGGCGGAGAGCCGGCGAGCGTGCCCGAGCGGGTTGAAGACATCTTTGCTGAAGCGAGCGAGCGCGGAGCTTTGTTGTCGGTCAACGTCTCCGGTGCGCTCCTTAACTGCCACTTCTTCGGCTGCGAGGAGATCGAGTTCGACCTTGATCCCCGAGAGGTGGCTGGACCAGCTCAGCTCGAAGGACTGTCCGGGTTCATGGCCTTGCTGGCGCGGGCTACGGGCAAGCCCGCCGCGTTGACCATGGAAAACATGCGTGAAGCGGTTATTTTCCGTTTCCTGCCAGAGGATCAGCGGCTGGAGTGGGTGGCTCGGGCGCAGAGCTGACGAACGTCCGCTATTGGGGCTATTCTGTTGAAAAAGTCGGAGCGCGAAATCTTATTGCGTAAAGGCGCAGGGATAGAACCAGGTTCACGCCATCTTTGCATCGATCGTGCGCGCCAGAAGTATTCAGAGTTCAGATATTTCGCGATGTTCTGATGGGCCGACTTTTTCAACACAATAGGGGCGAAAGCCGACCGGCAGCTTTTTAGGAAGGTGCCGTTTAGACCGGACGCGTACTCCTTTCCCCATCCCCGGGTTAGGAAGATGCTTAGCTCTCGCCATAGTTTTCGTCCTAGCGGCAGTCGGGTTGAACACCGCAGGCAGATTCAGATGGTCGCGGGCTCCTTTGGCTGATCAATCTTCTTTTCTGATCCCCAATTCTTGATAGCGCGCGTGCAGTTTCTTGAGCGCGGGCGTCACGAGTATCCCGTGCATCAGGATAGACGCCCCAATAATGAGGCCAAGAGTACCCCAGAGATTATGCTCGTACTCGAACTCGGCGTGGTTGAAGCCGTAGCTAAGGTAGTACACCGAGCCCAAGCCTCGGATCCCGAAGAAGGCGATGATCACCAGCTCCAGCTTAGGACGCTTTACTCCCCATAGGCTGATCCATCCTGCGAGTGGACGGATGATCAAGAGCATGACCGCGGCGAACGTAACTTCTTCCCAACCGATGCCTTCCAGGAGGCCGGCAGCAAGCATTCCGCCGAACAGGAGAAGGAGCAGCATCATTAGGAGCCGCTCTGATTCATCAGCAAAATCGTGCAGCCGCTTGTTGAAGTCATGCCCTTTGGCAGCTCTTCGGATCATCAACCCGGCGACGAAGACGGCTAGGAAGCCATAGCCATGCGCGAACTCAGCCGCGGTGTACACGACCAGGGTTGCACCCAGGGCGATGAAGCCGTCGCCTGTGCGTGACAAGCTGGTACTTGGGGGAAGGCGATAGATGATCAACCCGATGAGCCAGCCCAGAGCTGCTCCTACGGCCAGGCCGGTGCCAAGCTTCCAAAGCACGGCGCTTAGCACCCAATTGGACAGGACCTCACCAGTAAGACTGCCGGCGGCGGCGATAGCTATGGCGAGGTGAATGAACGGGAAGGCGAGCGCGTCGTTCAAGCCAGCCTCGCTCGTAAGCGCGAACTTTGCTTCTGCCTCCTCCTCATCCTCATCGTGCTCAATCTGCACGTCGCCCGCTAGCACGGGATCGGTGGGGGCGAGCGAGCCGGCCAACAACAAAGCAGTGGCAAGCCCTAAGCCTAGGAGTTGGTAGCCGAGCAGCATGACCATCAGAATAGTGAGGGGCATGGCGATGCCCAGCAGTCGCCATGTGACATTCCAGCTTCTCCAAGCGAGGGCACGCTCTATCTTGAGCCCTCCGCCCATCAGGGAGACGATAACAATGAGCTCTGCTGCGCGCTCCACCAACGTGGGCGTCTTGTCCGGGTGAGGGGCCCAGCTGGAGAACGGCGCGAACGAAAACAAGACGAAGCCGATCGACACGCAAATGATCGGAAGCGACAGCGGAAGCTTCTTCAGCACGATTGGAAGCCACGCGACCAGCAGGATCATGGCTCCGAGTCCGAATAGGATCTCGAAATAGTGCTCCTCTATCTTAGGCGCTTCAGCTGCGAGATTAGCTGCTTCCGAGAGCGAATATATCAACGGCAGATCCAGTCCGTGAAGAGCTTCACCGGTGCGTGAGAGCGCCTCCTCTCAACGGACGATCGTGTGAATCGTGCCGACTTGCAATTGGTCTGCTTCTGATGACGCGCTGCGCAAGGACCGTCAGCCCCGGAACGGTCAACTAAGCCGAGCGAGCTGGCCAAGGTTCGGGGCAAGATTGCTGCCTAGAAGAGCCGCAACCTCATCAAAGCCTTGCCGGTGCCGTTGATGCAGCAGGACGCGCGGGGGCGATCGCCACCCTCAATGAGCAAATGAAAGAACGGTTTTGGGAAGCCGCTTCCTAGCTGAACGACTGGAATTGGGCGGAAGCCGACCGGGTGGTTTTAGATGCGTCTGTGGTCTAGCTTAGCGCGGATTGAACCGAGGAGGTCCCTCTACCGCCCAGCGAGCCGCTAGGATGGCAAGCGTCGCCGCGAGTCCGTTAAGGAGCAGCCTTCTTCCGCTTGGTCGTTGATGTGCAAGCGAAAGGGCTAGTAGTTCGACCACGACCGCGCTCAGCCAAAACCAAAGCAGATGGATGCGGCTTTCGATCAGCGGCAAGCGTGCGGCTCGCCGCGGCCGCAACGGCAAACGTTGCGGCGTTGGCGAGGGCTAGGCGATAAAACACACGGTTGCCGTATCAGGCAGGCGGTTAGTGCGCCACCAAGTGAAGCTCTGCCAGTGCGCCCCTGGCCGACCTGTTAATCGCTCTTGAGACCACCTTGGCCGACAGCGCCGGGCTCTTGTGGATCGGCTTTCTTGCCATTGAACTGGCCCTTACCGTAGTAGCCGCGCACGCTCTGACCGCCCTCGAAGCCGGGACTTTCGCCGCGATCTTCCTTGCCAGTGTGGGGGTTCTCGTAGGCCCCTCCATCGGATTGAGTGCCTCCGTTTAACCCATGGGTGTCGACGTCACTCACCCCATCTCCGCGCAGCTTGGGGCTATTCTGTCCGCTCGCCGGCATCGGCACTTTTCCGTCGCTCATGCTGTGTTCCTTCTTGTCATGAGTAGAACGGGGCGACGACAACATGGTTCACCTGACAGCGTGCAATCCAAGACAACGAAGGATCTCATGCGACTGATTGCGATAGCGCTCGCACTAAGCACGACCGCCTGTGACGCTCGACTGCCCGAAGCACTTGCAGGCTCGATCGGAGACAGCGAGCCCCTGAAGGCGAAGGCTCGCGCGATCGACGGGGACACCGTGTCGATCGACTTCCGCCTGTTTGGCGCCGATGCGGTTGAACGCCGTGCCATGTGCGAGCGTGACGGATCCTGCTGGCCGTGCGGCAAGGCCGCCCAGGACTATGCCTCCCGCTTCCTCAAGCAGGGCTCCGCGACAATCCACCTAACGGGGGAGCAGAGCTACGGCCGACCCGTCGCCAGTGTATCGGTCGACGGCCAGGACATGGGCGAAGCGATGATCTCTGCCGGCTTCGCCGTACCTGCGACATCATTCCTCAAGAACGACCCTGAGAGGGCACGAGCCTACGAGGCCGCATACGAGGAGGCAGGAACCAAGCACCTGGGCGTTCACGCGGGCGCCTTCATCGAGCCTAGCCGCTGGCGAAAAGGAGAACGGCTCGCATGCGAGCGCAAAGGCCGTTGGCAATAAGCGTGCCGCCATTTGCATCGCAAATGGATGTTAAAGCGCGATGCGTCCGAGGTGAAAGAGGAGAGAGGGGCGAGAGCGGGAGAGCGCGATTGGGCGCTCGAAACCCGGAGCACCGCTCATGTCGTTCGACGTCGCTTTCCGCCACCAGCAGGCCCTCGATCCTAGCGCACTGATCACCATCGGCACGACGCTTCATGCCCTTTCCAAGGCCATGGAGGACTGCCGCAACGCCGGCGTGGACGCCGAGAACGACCCAGCTGTCGTCATGCTCGCGCGCCACTTTTCCTCGGTTTGCGCCACCCGCCCCGATGAAATTCAGCTGCGGGCATCGTGCATGACCCGGATCAACGATCTGCGGCGCAGCCCAGTCCTGGCGACGCTCGCGGTTCGGGGCGTCAGCTATGACGAACCCGCCAAGGCGCTCTTCCACAATGAAGGCCTCAAAGCGATGCGCCGGCTCGCCAAGGTGATGGGCCTGGCATCGGGCACCTACGATGTTCGCTCCAACAAGGGCGGCATCGCCGTCTCGGGCGAGATCACGCTCCACGCCGAGCAATTCTATGTCCGGCTGAGCCTCGGGCTGTGCGGCATGGACAAGGAAGTGCTGTTCCGGACCTGCCGAGGCCGCGCTGACTTCACTGGCGGCCGCAACCACTTCGCCGGTGTGAACGACCTGCTTGATCCCGATCGGTTCGCCTCGAGCCTCGTGCATGAGCTGCAGCTCGATATTGCGCTGCCCGACCGCGCCGAACCCCTCTTCGCCTGACCGGGAGTGTCCGACATGACCGAGCCGTTGAACCCGCAGCAGGCGCTCGCCCGTCGCATCCAGGACGAGTACGAAGCCGCTTACCGTCGTCTGAAGCTGGTCGATGGCCCCGATCGGCATAGCTGGAAGCAAGATCCTCGCGCACTCTCCTGGTGGACGGGTGACGTGCTGCGATCGGTAAGCTTTGGAGCACCGATCCTCCTTAAGCTGACGAACAGGCACGACGAGGATCCGACCCAGCTGTTCATCGAGGTGCGGCTGTTCTGGCGCGCCTGCGGCGAGAACCGCAGCGATACTGGCGTGTACGCAATGCTCAGGTGCGAAGTGGGACGGCGGTTGAGAGACCAAACCCACTCGCTTCTGCCCGCCTCGATGTCGCACATCGCCGCGGCAGACATGCCACTTCTGATCGCGAGAGCGACGCCGCTTATCGATCGAGCGATTGGTGAGCACGCGCGACAGGAACGCGACCGCTACCGGAGGGACTAGCGATGGACGCCCAGGCCTTTTGCGTCACATCACCGGCCACCTGGCTCGCGCGAGGCCGATCAGCGGATCACGCGAGAGCCTTGGCGCGGATTTGGACCGACTATCCAGATCTGCCACCGAGCGCTGCACCGGAAGACCGAATGGCCCGTATCCGGGAGCGTGCTTCCGCAATGCGGCCGCTCAATGCGGAGATCCAGGCCAAGTCTGAGCGAGAGCGGCGTGCCCGCAACTTCGCTTTCATCGAGGCGAAGGCCTCCTCGGGCTCGATCGATGCGCGCGACCTCGCAATCCTGCGAGGTCGCGACGCGCGCGGCTATGATTGGGACGAGGCCCTGCGCTACGCCGATGGCTGGTACGCTGCCCATGCAGGTTGGCCGCACCGCGAAAGTGAGCTTTCGGGAGGCCTATGATCGTGGCTTTCGCGATGGCGGTGGCGATGTTGGCGACCTGTTCGATGCCGCTCGCCGCTCCTTCACGGCCGCAGTGCGTGGAAGCAATCAGCCTCGCCCGAAGCCGGCGCAGATCTCGGCACGTCCACTGCCGAGCAGCTGGCTAAAGCCAACCGATCAGCCGCGGCCGACGCGGTGGTCAAAGCGGCTCCTCATCCTCACTGAGAATGACGTGAAGGACGTCGGCGCCGGCGGCACTGGCTTCCTGAACGAGGTTGTTGCGACCGACGGGGCGGAGGCTATGTCGATCGTCGTCCTGACCCAGGCCCCCGGCTTCGTCGAGGTGGACCGAGCCGAGAGCGGCCCGACCCTTCTGCCGCCGCGGGTCGGTTTGGAAGAACCCGCAGACCAGCTCCGCCAGCTTCTGAGCGGTCGCGAGGTCGACGACATCCTGACGACAGCACAAGGCGACCATCTCCGCATCCTCGACCTGGCGAGTGACGCACTGCCGCTCGCGCGCACCCAGGAGCGCACTCGAAACACGCTGCTGCAGCAACGCACGCATCTGCGGACTTGGCTTGCCCGAGGTCGCGATGCGGGCGCGAACATCGGCGCGGGCCACATCCGTTGGGGGAAGGTCACCAAGGGGCTCACCGGCAAGCTCGCCGAGTTCACCGTCCGCTACTCCGGCCCTGCTCCATCACGCGGCCACCTGATCGTGGTTGAGCTGCTCAACGGCGCGCCGGCGAACGGCTTTGTTGGCAGCGATGGCCATGTTCTCGATCCGGCGATCGTCATCAGCAACAAGGCCCGCCTGCGTCAGGAAATGGCGAGGGCCCTCCGCACCTTTGGCGGGGCGACACGCCTCGCCATCTGACGGCGCAAAAAGAAGGCCCGACAGCAGGGCTGCCAGGCCTTCAGGTAAAAAGGTTCACCGAAAACTAGTGAACCCCTCGAGTCGCGCCGCCGCCCTACGGGACCTTCGGCCGAGCGGCTTGAATAGATCCGACACGAGGCCGGGAAAGAAATGAGGGGGAGGGCGCGGGCAGCGCTGGTGTCAGCCTAGCAGGAGCCTGCTCATGATCCGTAAGCACCCTCCGAAGGTGCTCGCGCACGGATATTGAACGTCGCTTTCGGCGCAACTTGTGTGATCCCGAGCCGGAAGTGACGCTTTCAACCGCTCCCCGGTGCGTCGGGATCCTCCGGCTTCCGGTGGATTGCGCCAGATGCTTCGGCGGCGGCAGTGCCGGAACTTTCTTCCACCGTGATCACGCGTTCGCCAGTGTCGACTTCGCGTCGCATTTCGGGCCGTGACACACCAGGATCCTCGGTCCGCTCGCCGGCCAAGCCCTGCACGCCCTGGCCCTGTTTGTCGCTGTTGCCGACACGGTCTATCGGCATGCCCGTCCGCTTGTCGGTCATGGGTACTTCCTCTTGGCTAACCAGCATCTTTTCAAACGCCGTACCGTTTCAACGGACCAGATGCGCAGTCGGTCCGCACAGCGATGATCGTACCGGATTGACGACCGCCCGCGTTGCTCACTCAGCACACCTTCAGGTCGGCGACTTCCTGATCGTACCGACGAAGCCGCTTCAGAACGGTCTGGGTGCCGCGCGAGTCTCCACCAGTACGTTGAGGCAGCAGATCGAGAAGATCATTGCTCAAGCGCCAACGTCGCTGATCGAGTTTCAAGCCGCAGCCGCGAGGATGCCGCTCAAAAACCGCCCAACCATGAAAGACTGGCTCGAGCGTTTCAACGCCGGCCTGCCGGAGGCAGCATGACGACGACTGCAATCACACCTTGCCGCAATTCGCGCATAGCTAACCTGAATGATCGATGCCGGTTGGGATTGGATCGGACGTCCAAGACCATGTTCACGCAGAACTGTCTCGCGACCATTGGCGGCGGCGATACCGTCACCAGCGTGATCGCCGGCGCCAACCTGCTGAAGGCGATCCGCGGCTACGAGTTCAAGCCAGGGGACGGCCCTGAGCGCGACTACGGTTCACTGGAGTTCGCGGGTGGACGGATCTGCTTCAAAATCGATTATTATGATCCGGCATTGGAGTATGGCTCGGAAGATCCTGCCGACGCTTCAGTCACGCGCCGCGTGATGACTATCATGCTGGTGAGTGACTATTGAGTCTGACGTTTGGGAGGGAGCACCATGAGCCGATACAAGCTTGAGCCGAGGGCCGACCGAAACGACGTGGACCATGCCATTGTCGGATGGGATCGACCGCTGGAGACGTTCTTCGCACAGGTGTTCAGCACAGCGTCTCCCAATGAGGATCCGATCGTGTGGGTTGGCGCAGACTATGGGAGCTACGCACCCCTGAAGCGGCGATCGCTGTGGTGGAGCCGTTCGCGACCATACCGGTGGGAACGCGCGCAAAACTGCTTCAAGATTATGCGGACGGGCCCTCAAGGCCACCTAGTCGGCAGATCTAAGCAACCCTCACGAGCCTCTGCGCGAGCCCACCAAGGATGATCAGTGATGTACTTTCTGATGATGATTCCAGCGATCTTTGGGAGCGTTCCTGCACAAGCGACGAAGGCGTTTAACGTCGCTGGCCAGAAGCTTGAGGGTAAAGACAAGACGGTCTGCACCATCCGCGGCACCTGGAGTGACGGGGAGCCGTTCATGTACGTGGCATGGGACAAGTGTTCCGAGATGAGAGTGGAGCGCGGTGAGACAAAGCAGGTCCAGGAGACGATTGAGCAGGTGCATGGCACCGAGCAGACCTTCGTCGTTCCCGCAGGTGCCGATCGGCTGCTAGTCTCCAACGACTACAGCCGCGTTTTAGTGTTCAGAGCAGCTTCGGGCGAACCCGAAGAGATCCTCATCTCCGACTGAGGATCGTCAGAAGGGCCGATGTCTCTGCGGTCGCGTCGTTAGCTGACCCAAGGGCAAGGAATGCCGGCGCTGCCGGCAGATCGGCGTTGCCGATCGGGCTGATCCACCGTCCGTGGTGGTTTTTCTCTCTATTGAATGTTGCAGTTTGGCATGGGTGCGCGCTGCCTATCAAGGATGAGCGGTTCCCCCAATTTGCTGCGCAAATCGGCTCCCCCACTCCCCGCTGGCGCGGCCGCTTCGCGGTCCCTGACAGCCAGCGCCGGAGCCCATACCGTGTGTTCACCTCCAATCATCGAGAAGGAGAACCGAATGCACATCGCATTGTTTAAAGCCCTGAAGTCCCTTAACTTGAGCGACGATCAGGCAACCGAGGTTGTTAAGGCATTTGAGGAGTATCTGGCAGTGAAGATCAAGGAAGCGAACGCAGGCGTAGAAGCCCAGCTAAAGGCGCAGACTTGGGTCATCGCCTTGGTAGGCTTCATCCTCGCAGCTATCGGCCTCGCGCCAGCGTTTCTGAAGCTGTTCAGCTGAACAAAGGGGGAGGCTTCGGCCTCTCTCTTTTTCTATGTGAATGCCAAGCTGAACCTCCAACGCCACCCAGCACGCTTATTGGCTCACCATCACGCTGGACAGCGCACAAGGCTCTCGGTGTCAGATGCGCCGAACAAACGACTACCGTCGCTTGAAAGGCGAAGCTTGCCGCTAGACGTGTCCTCACCGTCAGCCCAGATCAACTTGCCGGTGTACGTCAGGCTATCGCCTCTCACCTGGACCTGCTGCAGCTCCATGGTTTCTTCGTAATAGGTGATCGAAGAGGCCCGGATCGTGAATCCTGACACATTCTCGCCGCCGCGCGAGTTGCAATCCGTCAGAACACGGGCCCATTCACCATGGAACTTGGACGGGAACGTTGGCCCTGCCGCGCTTGCCGATGGAAGGAAGGCTGCAACCAGCGTGATGATGGAATGAAGCATGTCGAACCCCAAGGTCTGTAGAAGATCTTGATCGATGCATGAGCGCAACGACAAATCAGCGTCGCGTACACGACTTTAGCGACGGAGTAGAGGGGGGAGGGATGGCCGGATCATGGTGATCCGGGAGAAGCCCAATGCCCTTTGTTATCGACATCGGCGGCGCGCCAGCGAGCGAACCCTGCGCGCAACTTGGCCAAACACCGGATTTCGAGCGGATCAACAAGCTGGAGGTCGCAGCATATCGTGCCGCGATCATCGCGCAGTACGGTTCGCCGCCGGCGGGATGCCCTCTGGTAGAGCTGCGAAACCCTCACGACTTCGGGACCTAATACACGCTTGGCGTTCGCGTGGATGATGATGACGCCACCATCGGCGCTGCAGCCGACTACCTGAACGTCGTTGAGGAAGGGCTAGGCACCTGGCTCGAGGCGGGTTTCACTCCTCCGGTCACCTATGGTGAGGACGGGGATCCCAAGGACGTGCGGAAGCTCCAGGACATCATCATCAGCGCTTTGGTTATCACCCGGCCTGGACCTGACGGGCGCTTCGCCCTCGCGGACTTCCAGAAGCTGCACGGCAATCTGACAAGCGCCTACCCAGCTGAAGCTTGTGCGGCATTGGAGCTGCTCAATCCGGTCACTTGACCGCGATTCCCGCTACCCGGGTAATCGTACTCGAAAGCACGAACTTTCGGCGCGCGGTGCAGAACGCAGATGGGGCCGGAAGCCACGGCAGTGCTTCCGACCCCATCCATCCAGAGAGCCCTCGGTATGCGATGGTTCAACAACGAACGCTGACCGTTCGGTGATGTTTCATCGGCTACCACAGCCAACCTTTCACTTCCATTGATGAGAACCCCCGTATGAGCAGCATCTTGCCTTCGCCGCGCCGCGCGCGCCTTGCTTCGCTGGAGAACGCCTACGCCGTCGCAGTGAGGCTCCGCGAGGCCAGCGGTGTCGATCAGTTCGTCGTTGGCACCGGCGACCCGGTCCAGCCCTTCCGCGTTGCAGCAGAACTGCCCACCGCACCCGAAATGGTCCTCGCTTGCGTGGCTTGAGCTAAGCCGTCATTCGAAACGGAGTGAAGCGATGAACGATGAGACAGAGGCACCAGGGATGCAGGTGCTGCGCTTCCTCGACGAACACGACCTGGAGCACACGCCGACGCACTACACGTTCGCGCACCGCCACTTGTTCGGGAATGAGGCGGATTTCTCGTCCAAGGTTCACGACCTGATCGATCGTCGAACCCGGATCAGTGCCGACGATGTGGAACGTTTGAATCCGGAGGCCGCTTCATCGGAATTCCCGCTTGGTCAGCTCGTGCCGAAACTCGATCAGGTTACGCTGCGGCTGCTCGACATCATCCGCGGTACGCTCGACGCTACCTCGATGCTCAACCGCAACCTGGTGCAAGCATCGGCCTCGCTACTGGACGCGGCCGACCTCAACACGCGAGCGATCGTCGCAGCGATGATCCTCCAGACCGCAGAAGCCGAGAAGAAGCTGGAGGAGACGATCCGCCAAGCGCAAGCACTACGCGATGAGCTTAGTTTCGTCGCACGGGGTGAGAGCCGGGATCCGGTTACAGGACTATACAACCGCGCTGCCACTGAGCGGAACCTCGCTGCAGCGGCCGAGGGAAGCTGCTGCACCGCCCTGGTCAACATCGACCACTTTCGGCAGCTCAACGACGTGCATGGGAGCGGGGTCGGCGATCGCGTCCTCAAGCTGCTCGCCACTACACTCGAAGATTGCTGTGCGCCCCACCTTGTCGGCCGCTGGGGCGGCGAGGAGTTTCTCATCATCCTGGAGAGCGCCGCAATCGGCAGTGCGGCGGCTCTGGTCGAGAAAGCCCGCGCCACCCTCACCGCTAAGCGGCTCCGCGTCCGTGACAGCGATCAGCCGCTAGGTACGATCAGCTTCTCAGCCGGCGTGGTGGCCTCGCGCGGACGATCCCCTGCTGAGATCATCGAAGCCGCGGAGGCCCTTCTTCAGCGCGCCAAGCGCAACGGCCGTAACCAGGTGTTGAGCGAAACCAACTTGGTAGGGCTGGACGGCGCGCCGTAGCGCGCCCTCCCTCCTACTTGCCGCGCGAGAACGCCTTCGACACCATCAGCGCTGCCGCCGTTGGCCGCTCCGCCATCTGATCGTTGGTGTAATAGGTCTTCAGCCAAGCAAGCCGCAGTGATGCGCGCGTGCGGTTTCGAGGCTCCTTACGCTTCCGACGAGACCTTTCCTCCGGCTCGCGAGATCTTCCCGACAGGCACAAAAACGGCGCGCCACGGACCCGTTGTGCGGCGCGCGGCAGGCGGCAATCGGCCCCTCGAAATGGTGCTCATGGAATGGGGCTTCCCGACAAAAATCCCGAGCAAGCGCGACCCTGAAATCAAGCTGTCCAAGTACGTCACCAACGCTCGCAATCTCAGCTCGAGCATGTGGTCGCCGTCGCTCAAAAATCCCGAGCGGCGCTGCATCGTGCCTTTCACGCACTTTGCCGAGCCACACCCCGAGGGCGGCAAGGGTGACGACGGCCAGCCTAAGCAAATGTGGTTCTCCCTCCCGGATCAGCCGATCGGCTTTTTCGCAGGCTTGTGGCGGCCGACCGAGCGCGGGGAGGCCTTCGCTTTCGGGACCACAGAGCCGAACGACATTGTGCGGCCGTGGCACCCGAAAGCCATGCCGGTGATCCTGAAACCGTGCGACCTGCTCACATGGCTGGACGGAGACACGGACGCCGCCAAGGCGCTCGTGCGGCCTTACGACGGACCTATGCACCATCAAGTGGAGACACCGCGCGGAGACCTGATCGAGGTCGACGCTTAACACCGGCTGCCGGCTCGCTCGCTGCGGTCCGGCCCCGTCGGGCCTCCCCTGGCTACGCATCGGCACAAGAAGCACGTGACGGGCATCGAGCCCGCCGCGTGCTGCTGCCGCGGGGGGTAAAACTCTCTCTCAAGTCGTCCGATTATCCCGGCCTGCGCGGTGAGCCTCAAGGACGACGGGGCCCCACCATTTTCCCTGCGGGAAAATCGTTGCCCCCATCGCCGCTAAAGCGGTCGCTGCGCGATCCTTGACCCTCACCGCGCTGCCCTCCTGCGAAAATCGTCTTGAAGAAGAAGGAGGAAGACATGCAGGTCTCATTGTTTCGCGCGCTGAAAAGCATTAATATCGATGACGAGATCGCGGCAAAGGCCGTCGAGGTTGTCGAGGAGCATATCGAAATGTCGGTCGCGGGCGCCGTTAAGCCACTTGAGAACAAGATCGACACGCTGGTCGCGCTGGTCGGAACGCAGAACGGCAAGATCGACGCGCTCGCGACGAAGGTGGAATCGGTCAATCTCAGTATGCAGACGGCAGTCTCAAGCATGCGGGGCGATATCAACACACTCCGCTGGTTGGTCGCCGCGACTGCCACGGTAATTGCGACCGCCGGAGCTGCGGTAGGCATCGTGGCGAAGCTTCCACTCTGACACAAAGCCGGGGGGCTTCGGCCCTTCGGCTCAGACGCACACGCAAGGGCCTCGCGGGTAACCGCGGGGCCTTTTGCTGTTCACGGTCATGCCGGCCTGGTCGGCTCGCTCGCGGGCGGCTTCGACCCTTCGGTCTCGCCGCCGCTACGCCTCGCCGGCCGCGCTAGCAGCGGTGCCTGGACCTACTGATAGCCGCCGTTTTCCTCACGCTCATGGGCGGCATCTTTCTGCGCCTCTTCCATGTCCTCCGCCTGCTCGTCCGGAGCGGAGTTCTGGTCCTCTGGATCGTACATCATCTCGGCTCTCCAATTGTCTCCCCATCAACGCTGGCGGCGGCGGATCGGGCCCGTCAGCGCACAGGCCACCAGCGGCGATCAGGTGGAGGAGAGAGGGTGAGGTAGGTGCGGTTTCAACGAAGGAGGTCGAGATGGCCATCACGTTTCGCATCGACGATGGACACGCCAATGTCGCCGTGCTCCCCACCATCATTACAGC
>NZ_JACIJF010000027.1 GCF_014199255.1 Sphingomonas xinjiangensis
CTCATAACCTGAAGGTCACAGGTTCAAATCCTGTCCCCGCAACCAACCATATCATATAATCAGGCGCCCTAACCGGGCGCCTTTTTCGTTTGGCGATCAATCCCCTAGGCAAACCGCCCACGCACCTCCAGCGCCCGAGCCCGCCGATCAGGTGCCGGCACCGCGACTATGGCCTCCGCAAGGTTCGACATCAGCGCGAGGCCAGGCTCTTCCTCCACGCCGATCAGCTCGCGCGGGCAGCGTTCGCGTACCGTGACCTATTCTTCCACCTCGATCCGATTCCAGCGAAGTCCTTCGTCCGTGGCGCCCGTGTGGGCGGCGCCATGTGTAATCGTCCTTTCACAACGGCGCCTTAGAGGCTGAGGAATTGCCGTGAAGGACCAGGCGAACTGATCAACCCGAACCAGCACGGCGGCCTCCCCATTGCCGCGATGCTTCCTCAATCCCGGGCATGCCAAAATGATGCTCTTCGGCCAGTCAATGCCCGGAAGCGCCTGCTGGTTGCCGGAATGGCCGCCTTTTGCGTGTACTTCGCCATGTACGGCTTCCGGAAGCCGTACACCGCAGCCGAATTCGAGGGGCAGCCGACGCTCCTCGGCCTTGATTACAAGGCCGCGCTGATCATCGCCCAGGCGATCGGCTATGCCTGCTCCAAACTGATCGGAGTGCATGTCGTCCCCGGGCGTCCGCCAGAGCGCCGCACCCGCATGATCCTGTCGCTGATCGGCGTGAGTTGGCTGGCGCTCTTGTTGCTCGCGGTGCTTCCACAGCGGCTCGGGCCATTCTGCATGCTGCTCAACGGGCTGCCGCTGGGCATGATCTGGGGGCTGGTGTTCAGTTACCTGGAGGGGCGGCGAAATTCGGAGGTGCTGGCGACGATCCTCACCTCCAGCTTCATCCTGTCCTCGGGCGTGGCGAAATCGGTGGGCAAGCTGCTGCTCGATGCCGGGGTGAGCGCCTCGGCGATGCCGGCGCTGGTCGGACTGATGTTCGCTCCGCTGCTGCTTGCCGGTATGGCGGTGCTGTCACGCACACCGCCGCGCGACGCCTTGGATCGCGCCGCGCGCGGCGCGCGTGTGCCGATGGATCGTGCAGCCCGCCTCGATTATGTCCGCCGCCACTGGGTACCGCTGGTGGCGCTCATCCTCGGCTACACGATGGCGACCGCAGTGCGTGACCTGCGCGACAATTTCGCGCCCGAGTTGTGGAAAGGGCTGGGGCCCCATGCTTCGGCAGGGCTCTATTCCGCGACCGAGGTGCCGATCACCCTGGTCGTGCTTGCCGGCCTGGCGAGCCTCGCGGCGATCCGTGACAATTTGCGCGCACTGCTCGTTGTGCATGCAATGGTGATCGGAGGCGCGCTGCTGCTGGGGTTCTCCGCCCTGCCGGGCACCGCCGGCACGATCGGGCCCGTGGGCTGGACGATCATGTCCGGTACCGGGCTGTACCTGGTATATGCGCCGTTCAGCGCGATCCTGTTCGACCGGATGGTAGCCGTCACCCGCTCGCCGGCAAATGCCGGATTCCTCATCTATCTCTGCGACGCGTCGGGCTATGCCGGTACTGTGGTGTTGTTGATCCTGCGGCACACCGGCGCCGCACCGCGCGATTGGCTGCGCTTTTTCCTGCACGCGAGCCTAGCCACCAGCATCGCCTTGGTCGTGCTGACGACGGTCTCCGCGCTGTGGTTCAGCCGTCGTCGCGCCCTTTGCTGACGACATGCACCCGCGTGCCGCCGCGCTGGGCCGCCGCGGCAATGTCGGCGGGCGGTGCCGCATCGGTCATAAGATCGTGAACCTCAGCAAAATCGGCGACGTGGACGCTGGCGGGGCGACCGAACTTCACTGCATCGGCCACCACCACCACGCGACGCATCCGATCGAGCACCGCGCGCTTGTATGCGGCTTCCGCCGGCTCAAAATCGAGAAAGGCTCGCGCCGCCTCGATCGCGCCCATTGACAGGATCGCGACATCGGGCACGAAGCTGCGCGTATAGGCGATCGCCCCGGCATCGAATGTCGCGCGATAATCGTTGTTCACCTCGCCGCCTGCGAAGAACACGCGGTGATCAGCCCGACCAACCATCTCATTGGCGATGGCCAAATTGTTGGTGATGATCGTCAGCCGGCGGAGCGGTGCAAGCGCGCGCGCGACGTAGAAAGAGGTGCTGCCGGAATCGAGGAGCACGGTCATGCCATCGCTGATCAGCCCGGCGGCGGCGCGCGCGATTGCCTGCTTAGCCTCCGCCTGCTCACGCATTCGAAGGCGATAGGGTCCCTCGAGCTGGGTGTCGGGAAGACGAACGCCGCCATGCACCTTCAGCGCCCGGCCGTCCCCTTCGAGCTGTCGAACGTCGCGCCGGACGGTCTCCTCAGATACCGCGAAGTGCGCGGCGAGGTCGGCGATGGACCAGGAGCCCTGCTTTTTGAGCAGGTCGAGCAACTGGGTCATTCTTTCGGACTGAGTCACGTGCTGCTCCGGCGGTGAGGACGGGATTTCTGAAGCTGGATACACACAGCTATTCGCTCGAACCTGATGTGACAATATCGCTTATCTTGCCGGCATCGGTCCCACAAATCCACATAAACCCACATATCGTCACACAGATGTCACTTCACACCGCCATTGCCGCGGTGTTGCTGCACTGCAATGCGGCTAGTGGGGAGACTTTCGATGAAGTGGGAAATGGGGGCTGCGATCCTTGCGATCGTGGCGGGGACGAACGCAGCCTATGCGCAGACGGAACCCGCACCGACTGAGGAGCGCCACGGCGAGAGTGGCGAAGCTGGACGCACCGACGACATCGTCGTGGTCGGTCAGGCAACAACCTTTGCCAACAACCGCGTCACGCCTCCCATGCTCGAGCGCCAGTCCGCGCTGACCAGCGTCAACGCCGTGATCGGCGAACTGCCCGGCGTTTCGGTCACCGAAGGCGATGCATTCGGCTCGTCCTCCTGGGTAACCACGATCAGCATACGCGGCTTCAACAGCGGCGGTGGCGGGCAGCAGATCGGCACGACGTTGGACGGCATGCCCAACGGCGGCTCGGGCTATGGCGGAGGCTCGCGCGCGAACCGCTTCATCGACGTGCTCGACCTCGGCACGGTCAACGTCTCGCAGGGCACCGCCGACATCTCGTCGCGCTCGAACGAAGCGCTGGGCGGCACGCTCGATTACGTAACGAGCGATCCTCTGCAAGAGTCGCGCGTGCGCTTCACCGGGGCCGCCGGCGACTTCAGCGCCCGTAAGCTTTATGCGCGCGTCGACACCGGCGAGATCGCGCCCGACACCCGCGCCTGGATCAGCGGCGCCACCGCCTATAATCGCGACTTCATCGGCGGTGCGGGCGAAACCCGGCGCGACCATCTCTCAGCCAAGCTCCTCACCCGCGTCGCCGATGTCGATCTCACGGCGTTCGTGTCGTATGACGATGCCGACGAACCCGAGTTCGGATCGGTATCGCTGGCCCAGTTCCTGAGCGATCCGAAGCACGACGCGCTCACCGACGAATGGGTCGGCATCCCCTATATCGACCAGGCTTATCGCGCCGGGTCACGGGCGTTGCGCAAGAACCTGTTCGGCTATCTCAAGGCACGAACCGAAGTAGGCGAGCTCTCGATGCAGATCGGCGCCTATGGCCATAGCATGACCGGCCGCGGCGACTGGCTGCCGCCCTATCTGGTCGATGTCGTCAATGACAGCGCCGGGCAGCCGGAAAGCGAGTTTACCGGCGGCTCCCCCGCGATCGGCGTGCCCAACCGCGGCACCTTCTTCTTCGTGACCCCCAGCGGCGCCAAGGCGACGATGATCCCGGGCTGCACCGGATCGGCTGGCGTCCCCGCGGAGAGCTCGCCCGCGTGCTACGCACCGGGATCGACTCCGGTGATGTCGTATCGCCACACGCATTATGACACCAAGCGGTTCGGTTTCACTGGCGATCTGGAATGGACGCATGCGTTCGGCGGCTTCGAAAACCAGCTGCGCGCCGGCTATTGGTACGAGCACGCCCGCGTCAACCAGCGCCGCGACTGGCACAAGGTGACCAATGCGCTGATCGGCCCCGCCTTTGACGGCACACCTTATTACACGCAGTTCAGCACCGATTATCCCGCAGACGAACTGATGTATTATGTGCAGGACGCGCTGACGCTAGGCCCGGTCACCGCGCGGTTCGGCGTGAAGCAGTTCTTCCTCGATCAGGGCCGCATCGAGCGGATCGGCGCGCCAGGCAGCACCCGGATCGACTCGCACTCAAAGCCGCTGGTCTCCGCCGGTCTCGCGTATCGCGCCCCGATCGACGGGCTGGAAGTGTTCGCCGGCTATTCGCAGAACTTTGCCGCGATCGGCAACGGCCCGCTCGGCCAGCCGGCCCAGACGATCCAGCGGCTGAAGCCGGAAACCGCCAACAACGTCGAAGTCGGCGCGCGCTACAGCACCAACCGGATCCAGGCCTCGCTGACGCTCTACGACATCAAGTTCCAGAACCAGATCGTATCGATCGCCTCGAACCTGGTGACGGGCATTGACTATCTGGAGCAGCAGGACCGCGCCTATCTCAACGTAGGCGGGGTGAAGAGCCGCGGCGTGGAGGCGGCGCTCGCCTATCGCATCTCTGGTGGCCTGACGCTTTCGGGCAACTACACGTACAACAAGGCGACCTATATCGGTACCGGCAACGCCGCGCAGGACAAGGATGTGGGCGTCGCGCCGGGCGTGCAGGTGATCAATTCGCCGCGCAACATGTGGGTGCTCTCGGCGGATTACGCGCGCTCGATCTTCAAAGGCGGGCTGTCGGCCAAGTTCGTCGGCGATCGCAATATCGACACGCTGGGCCTTACCCAGACGCCGAGCTTCACCCTGCTCAACGGGTTCATCGGCGCCGATCTTGGTGGGCTGGACGGACGGCTCAAGGGCGTGTCGGTGACAGTCCAGGGCACCAACCTCACGAACGAGCGCTACCTTGCAGGCTCCGATGGCGGTTCGGCCTTTCTGGGCGCGCCGCGGACGGTTACGGCGTCGCTGTCGCTCGACTTCTGACGATCGGCGGGGCCGGCTTGGCGGCCGGCCCGTTTCGTGGAACACAGGATACGCATGACCGATCTCACTCGTCGCGCGCTGATCGGCGCCGGTTTGTCCGGCGCGGGGCTGGCCGCACTGCCCCCGGCGATCGCGCTCGCGGCGGGAATCGCACCCGATGTTCGCAGCGGTACGATCCGCGACGTCGAGCATGTCGTGATCCTGATGCAGGAAAATCGCGGTTTCGATCATTATTTCGGCACCCTGCGCGGCGTGCGCGGCTTTGGCGACCGCTTGCCGATCCCGCTCGCCGCCATGCCGGGCGAGCCGCAGCCGCGCACCGTTTGGCAGCAGCGCGACCGCACCGCGCCGGGCGGCGCGCGCACGGTGCTCCCGTTCCATCTCGATACCCGGCGCGCCTTCGACCTGATGCGAATGGAAGGCACGCCGCACAGCTGGCCCGACGCCCAGGCCGGCTGGGACGACGGGCGCATGGCGCACTGGCCCGAAGCCAAGAGCCAGCGGGCGATGGGCCATTATCGCCGCGGGGATATCCCGTTCCAGTTCGCGCTGGCTGAGGCGTTCACGATCTGCGACGCCTATCATTGCTCGGCCCAAACCGGCACCAATACCAACCGGCTGTTCCTGTGGAGCGGAACCAACGATCCCAGAGGCGCGCAGGGCGGCCCTGCGATCGGCAATTCGCATGACAGCCTGCCCGAGGATGGCGGCGCTGCTGCGCCCTATCGCTGGACAACCACAGTCGAGCGCTTGCAAGCGGCAGGGGTCGATTGGCGCATCTACCAGGACATGGCCGACAATTTCACCGACAACCCGCTGGTCGGTTTCGCGGCATTCCGCGACGCGCATCGCGGAGAAGGGGATCCCGCGTTGCGGGAGCGGGCGCTGACCACACGCGGGCTCAACCGCCTGCGTGAGGATGTGCTCGGCGGCCGTCTGCCGCAGGTCTCGTACATCATCGCCACCGCCAAGGGCTCGGAACATCCCGGCCCGTCGAGCCCCGCCCAGGGCGCCGCGTACACCGCTGACGTCATCGATGCGCTAACTGCCGACCCTGCCGTTTGGGCGCGCACCGTGCTGCTGGTGATGTTCGACGAGAATGACGGCTTCTTCGATCATGTTCCACCACCGGCCCCGCCTTCGCGCGCAGCCGACGGGAGTCTGTGGGGCGGATCGAGCGTCGATCTGACGGGCGAGTACCATCTGGTCCCGAGCAAGGGCGATGCCGCTGTCGACAAGCCCGATTATCGCGGCCGCGCCTATGGCCTGGGTCCGCGCGTACCGCTCTACGTCATCTCTCCGTGGAGCCGAGGCGGCTGGGTGAACTCGGAGACGTTCGATCACACCTCAGTGATCCGCTTTCTTGAGGCGCGCTTTGGCATAAGGGAGACGAACATCTCGCCCTGGCGACGCGCGATATGCGGCGATCTGACCAGCGCGTTCGACTTCAGCGCGGGTCGCGGCGGCGAAGCGTTGACACTGCCGAACCCGCGCGGCGATGCGGATCGTGCCGCGGCGATCCCGCGCCAGGTCAGTCCCCCAGCCCCGGTTGGCCAAAAGCTTCCCCGCCAGGAGCCCGGCATCCGGCGCGCGCGGCCGCTGCGCTATCGGCTGGAGACGCGCGCCGCGGTCGATAGCGACCGCATCGCCCTGAGTTTTCAAGTGGCGCCGGGAACGCCGGGTGCGGTTTTCCACGTATATGACTGCGCGGCGCTGGCAGCGGTTCCGCGTCGATTCACGGTAGGTTCTGGAGAGCAGATCGTTGCGCATTGGCCGTTAAGCGGGGCAGGTGACTATGATTTGTGGGTGCTGGGACCCAATGGCTTTCACCGCCACTTCAAGGGCGGACGCGAGGATATAGCGCTCGCCGCGCTCGACTGGCGCATCACCGCTCACGAAGTCGCGTTGCAGATACCCTCTGGAGCTGCGGGCGCCACGCTGATGGTCGAGCGTCTCCGCACCGGACGCGCGACGCTGGCGGTGCGCCCTGCCGCAGGAACCTATCGGTGGTCGAGTGCGGAGGATTTCGGCTGGTATGACGTGGTCGTGACCAGCGCCGCCTATCCTCTTTTCCGCAGACGGCTGGCAGGTCGGTATGACCGTGCCGGTCGGGCGACGTGCAGCGACCCATTCCTCGTTGGGTAAGGGATCGGCGGCGAGTTGCGAGAGTGGAGAATGGCCCGAGACTAGGGGCCGAACATACATGCTGGCTGGAGCGTCGCCTATTCATTAACAGCTCAGACCGTGTTTGCAGCGGGCCTATTTGAGCGGGACAATGTGCGCCGCATGATACGTTCACATGAACGGGAGTCTGGTTTCGGGTAGCCGCTTGATAGTCCTGAATATCGGAGAATGGGTCGTAGCGCTATCACCCGCTTGCGACCTGGAAGCATCGTCATGCGTTTACTCGAGTGCCAGTGACGATCGAGATCTTGCAACAACGAATGGAAGAGACTGTCCTGGCTCTGGATCTCGGGAGGCTGGCCGATGCCGCTACATGATCAATGCGATATGTGACGGGGCTACGGCCGCCGAGGCTGAAGCGGCAAAGTTCGCCGGATTGAAGCGCCAGCAACCCGGCGCGGTAGCTTTGGGAACCAGTCAGCAGAGGAAAAGCCTGACTGTCGGTGGGCGCGCTCTGCCGAGGCTTGCTTCGACGACGGTGGGCCGTTCGCAGCGCAGGCGCCACCGCAGACTATGACATCGGGCGCGCGCGATACGACTCTCGCGCTGCTCGCGGCGCGATCGCCGGACGCGACAGTGTGCCCGAGCGAGGTAGCCCGCGCGATCGCACCCGAACATGCTTGGCGAGAGGCCATGCCGCTGGTCCATGCAGCCGTTGACCGCCTGTTCGAAGAGGGGCACGTGCGGCTAAGCTGGCAAGGGCGGCCGCTCACAGGGCGCGCCGGCCCATACCGCATCAGCCGGGCGATCTCGCCTTAGTTCGCGGGCTACCGACCCAAGGAAGCGGCCTCCTCGTCGATATGAAGGAACGGCTGAAGTTGGAGAGAGGGAGATCTGAACGACCGGTTGTGCTCTCTATTGCCGCGAAGCGGCCGGGCCGTTTCCGCCCCAATCTCAGGCATATGCGCCCGCTCCCAGCTTGCCCGGAAGTGGTCGTTCGTTCGGCCCGATTGGATGGACTCCCAAATTCCTAAACCGACGCTTCTGCGGTTACAGTTCTCAATCATAAGAACGCCTGACACTTCATCCTTGCCGCGCTAATCACTTCGTCGATAGCTCACGTTACTTGTCATCAGCATCGCCGATCACCGCCTCACAAAGTGCGTGGGTCGGCAAAAGATCTGCGGCATCAGTGCGGCGACCTTCACGGACTGCTAGCAGGAAGTCCGCACACATCGCTTCGAAACCGCGTTGACGCACGACGGACGTCCAGTCACCCCGGCGATGTCTGCATTCTGAGCCCGCCGAAAGAACCGTCTCCGCGATGTTTCGTACCGACCGCCTTACGCCGCCTCCGATTACATCGAGCCGTTCCTCATCCAATCCACTGTTTCGGTGCATGATCCCTATAGCGGTGTAGCCCTCACCCGTCAGCGTGACTGCAACCGCCTGGAGTAATCCATGCTCAAGGTGGGTTTCGATGGTACGGCGCTGCACTGGAGACGGGGCCAGGAACAGCAGCGTATCAATGACATGGATGAAGTCATCGAACACCACCCGTCGAGGCCGGTCAGGATGTCGATGACGATGCTTTTCCATGATGATCAAGTTTGCGCCCGCATTACGTAGAGCAGCGTACTCTGGGGCGAACCGGCGATTGAAGCCGACTTTCAGCAGTGTGGCCTGACGTTCGGCAAGCGTGACAAGCTGCTGAGCATCCACAAGATTGTCAGCCAGCGGCTTGTCGACAAGGGTGGCGGTGCGCTGTTCGAGCAGCATCTGGACGATTGCTGGGTGCGCGCTGGTAGCTGCATGAACAAAGGCTGCGTCGAACGATGCGTCCGCTAACGCCTTTTCGATACTGGTATGCAGGTGGTGCACGCGGAACAGTTGCCCGCACCTTCGAAGGACTTCTTGATTGCGGGTCGCCAGATGTATCTCTAGCTCTGGAAGAGCCGCCAACACCGGCAGATATGCTTTGTGGGCGATGTCACCCAGTCCCGTCACCAGCACGCGCATAATTGTCTCCGAACTGTCAGTTGCAGGCAGCTAGGTATCGCATTCGCTTGATCGCGCGACCCGGCGACCCACTTTGGCGGTGCTCCTGAGCGGGGCATGCGCGTTCAACCAAAGTGTACAAAGGTCCGCTTTTGAACGTGACCGGCGATGATTGTCGATTGTTCAGATCTGCGAATATGGCGTTGGGCTTAGTATCTGATTATCTATTCCCGTGGTGATTTCACGGTCGGTAAGCCCCGGTGTCGCGATCAACTTACGCCAAGCCGGATCCGCGCCAAAGGTGCTCCAGTTTCGGTCGCGGGTCGCAAGATCTGGGAAGGTCAGCAGGTACGTCAAGCTTGGCAGACGAGATCCTGTCAGGTCTTGGGCGAAGAATACTGGCTTCAGACCGGTGCGGCGAAATATCTCGATCTCTCCTCCGGTATCGAACATACGAATCTTCGTCGCTCCTGCCTTCTCGCTATGACTATGGTACGTCCTCAGTTCAAAGATGCGCGACTTGTTGTTGTGGGGATTTCTAGCAAGCTCCATGCGAGGGAAGTTAGGAAAAGCCTGCATGAGCTTCACGTCGAGCGAGGCGTACGGCGGCCCTTCCGGCGTGGCGTCGTGGAACGGCTCGGCGGCTTTGCCGTAGCTCCGGTCGGCCGTGAGCTTGCTAGGCAGGGCGATGAAGTCCGCGATCGAACGATAGGGGACCAGAACATATACGCTCGGGCTACCAGGACCGATGGTCACCGTAAATGCTCCGACTGGTCCGCAACCTGCACGGCGCGCAGCCGGGATGAAGGCCGCTCGAAGATAAGCGTCCAGGCGCTCCTTCATTGGGCCGTGAACTAGGCGGTAAGTCCGAAGCTCGTAAACCTCAGGGCTTCCTGCCGCAGGCCCGGCCTGGGCCCAGGTGTCGGCGGTCGCCAAGGTCACACCGCCCAAGGTGGCGGCCGCGAGCAGCGATCGTCGGTCAATTGGGTGGGCCATAGTGTCCTCGCAGAGCCGTGATAAGGTACGAAGCTCATGCCGCGGCCGTCGTCAATCCGCTATACCTCAACAGCATTGGCGTTGGAGCGCCATGTCTGGCGGCTCCCATCTCGTCGAGACGAGCGAGTGTCTAGAGTTGGGAGCGGCCGAAGAGGGCCTGAACGTCGCTTTGTGGGTCTCGTCGTCGCCCGTCGCAGGCAGTGCGGGCGGGAGCTGTTCGACAATATCCTTCTTTTCCGACCTATCGTCTAACCCAGCTGATCGCGTTAGCAAGGATGCGCCGGTAGTTCGGATCATCATACGCATCCGGTGAGTGGCCGAGCGCAGAATAGAAAATCCGTCCTTTCCCCAACGGATTGATCCAGATGACCGGGTGCGATCCCATCACCAGCTCGGCACCGGGCCGGTAACTTGCCTCGTCGATTCTTGCGAGGACGGTCATGCCGCTTGCTGCCGGGTTTGCATTGAACGAGTACCATTCGTCGATTGGTGACCAGGGCAGCTTTACGCCGGCCATTGCGGGATGATCTGGATGGTCGACGGCAATTCGCGCCGACTGGAACTGATCGCTGCCTCCGGGATGTCCGATGAACTTGGTGCCGATGATCGTGCGGGTGTACCAGGCGTCGGTATGGCTGTTGTCGCCTGCAGCATGCAGCGCCACTACGCCGCCGCCTCGCGCCACGAACCGGGCAAATGCAGCGCGTTGGTCGCCGGTGAGGAAATCGCCACTGGCGCTGTTGAGAACCACGACGGAAAATAGTTTTAGTTGTTGATCGTTGAAGACAGCCGCATTCTCCGTGACGTAGCTGGAGAGGCCCCGGCTTTTCGCAATGTCGGCAAGCACGGCGTTCGAGTGCGGAATGTGTTCGATGTGCCGCCAGCCGTTGGTCTTTGAAACGATCAGGACAGCCTGCTGCAATCCCTTGGGGAGCACAGGTGCGACGGCATCGTACATGGGCGTTGGCCGATGTGGGTCAGGCGCTGCCTGGGCCATCGTCACCAGTGCGAGCAACGCAAGCATCTTACGCATCGTGCAATCTCCTGCTGGGTTCAATAGCCTGAATGGGAGAGCTGAGCGAGGCGCCGGCAGGACGATGTACACCGCGTCGACGCGCCTGTCTGGCGCGACCCTCTCGAATGGGACGCCCGCCTAGTCGCCGCGTGGCCCCAGATCGGCCGGCACGCTCCGGCGATACGTCGGCACCACGCGAGCATGGCTTGCCTGCTCGTAAGCATAGCCCGCGTTCAGCAGCATCTGCTCGGAATAGGCAGTTCCGATGAACGACAATCCGGCCGGCAACCCGTTGACCAGGCCCATCGGCACGGTCAGGTGCGGATAACCCGACACGGCGGGCAGCTCGCTGGCCGAGGGGCCGGTGAACTGGTCGCCATGCGCGGGATCGCTGAGCCAGGGCGTGCCATAGGTGGGCGTCACCAGCAGATGCACATTGCCGGCCTTCAGCATCGCATCGATCCCCTCGACACTCGCCTGGCGCTGCGACCTAGCGCGGGCGGCGACGTACTCCGGATCAGCCAGCCCCTTGGTCCTCTGCGCCCGCAAAAAGCCTTCCTGGCCAAAGAACGGCATCTCCGCCGCCCGGTTGGCCTCATTGAAGGCAACGACGTCGGCCAGCGTCCGGGTCTTCACCGAAGGTGGCGTGGTGGCGAGATAGGCCTCAAGATCGGCTTTGAGCTCGGTATAGAGCACCAGCGATTCAGCTTCCCCCAGGCCATTCAGCTCTGGCAGCTTCACGTCGACCAGTACCGCGCCGGCAAGCCGAAGCTGCTCCAGCGCCGCGTCGAATTTTGCACTCAAGTCTGCAGCCATTTGCGGGCGCCAGACACCGACCCGCGTGCCACGCAGCGCCGTGTCCGACAGGGCGGCGGCATAGTCCCGCCGGTACCGCCCCGCATCCTTGGTCGCGGCGTCTTCGGGATCGCTGCCGACCATTGCGGAAAACAGGATCGCGGTGTCTTTCACCGTCCGCGCCATCGGGCCCGGCGTATCTTGGCTATGGCTGATCGGCACGACGCGGGTGCGGCTCACCAGCCCGAGCGTGGGCTTCAGGCCTACCAGCCCGTTCATTGCCGATGGGCACACCACCGATCCATCGGTCTCCGTGCCGACCGCAACCGGCGCCAAGCTGGCGGCGACCGCCGCACCCGAACCGCTGGAGGAACCACAGGACGTACGATCTAGCGCATATGGGTTCCTGACCAGCCCGCCGACCGCACTCCACCCGCTCATCGAGTTGGTGGAGCGGATATTGGCCCATTCGCTCAAGTTGGTCTTGCCCAGAATTACCGCCCCCTGCGCGCGCAGAAGCGCGACGAGCGGTGCATCGCGGCGCGTCCAATTGTCCTTGAGCGCCAGACTGCCGGCGGTGGTGGGAAGCTCGCGCGTTTCGATATTGTCCTTGATGAGCACGGGCACGCCATCGAGCGGTCCCTTGAGCTTGCCCGCCTTGCGGCGGGCGTCGCTGGCACGCGCTTGCTCCAGCGCGTTGGGACTGATGGCGATGACCGAACGGAGCGTCGGGCCGCGATGGTCGAGCATCTTGATGCGCTGGATATAAAGCTCGGTGATCTCGGCACTGGAATGTGCCTTAGAGGCCATCATGCCTTGCAGTTCGTCGATCGACTTTTCTTCAAACGAAAGGATTGAAGGGGGGACATCCTGTGCGCTGGCTTGTGTCGTGGTGGCGAGTGCCGTTGCCAATATCCAGGCGCAGTGTCGCATATCTTCCCCCCTAAAACGCTGAGGCTACAGGTTAAATATCGACTGGCAAGAGCAACGAAATAGAGGCTCCTGCTGAATCGGCAGCTCTCCCAGCCGTCGCCGAACGCGGTAGAGGGCCACCAGCGCGGTGGGGCGTTCCAACCTCGCCTAGATCAGCTTCACGCCCGCAAACAGGAGGCCGCGCTACGCGTCCACTTGCTCGATGTACGAGGCATAGGCGGCCCGATAGCGTTGCTGATATGGTCCAGTCCCCGGCAAGAGCGACGCGCTGAACGGCTCCCCCTGCTCGCGTGCGCGCTCACGGTAGAACAGAGGGTTTTCAGCCACAGCTTCTGTCAGGGCCGGCTCAACGAGAACGGTCGCGGAGCCGATGGTGACCAGGCTCAGTACGATGGCGACTTGAAGTACTTTTACGGCCTGGAGTCGCAACGCTCGCCAGTCCGGGGTGGTGTTGAAGATCGACCTGACCGACACGCCGATGGGGGCGGCCCCTTCCAGCTTGCGGAGCATGTCGATCCTAGCGGCGACGTGGAAGAGTGGCAGCAGACGGGGAGTTGGTGAGTCGCTCTCGTCGAAGGGGATGTCTTCCACTTTTCATGCGGATCACTCGACTTGTGGGCTGCTGTGGGGGGTGTTCCGGAGGTGGATTGAGGCCGCAACATAACGCTACGTCATATTTAGGCTACCCGTCGCTCCAGAGCCGGCTGGCCACTTACCTCCTGGTTCCTAGGACGGTCTGACCAGCAGCTGCCATCAACCGCGATCTGGTCACAGGCCGCTTGCTCCCAATCAGCATCGAAAATCGGTCCTAGGCGACGTGCCTCGGAGCGTCGGGTAGGGGCGATCCGCTGAAGTCAGCGGATCGCCCGGGGGTCTTCAGTCCTCCGCTATGAGGCTGGTGCGCCGGGTATCGCGCATGCACAGATAGACAATCAGCGATATCCCGATCATTGCCGTCACATACCAGTAGAAACCCCGCTCCCAGCCTGCGTCCTTGAAGCTCAAGGCGACGTATTCGGCCGTCCCGCCAAAGATCGTGTTGGCCAGCGCGTAGGGCAGAGCGACCCCTAGTGCGCGGATATGGGCGGGAAATAGCTCCGCCTTCACTACCGCGTTGATCGAGGTATAGCCGCTGACGATTACCAGCGCGGCCATCACCAGCAGACCGGCGATCAGCGGGTCGCGCGTGGTCTCCAGCGTGCTGAAGATCGGATAGGTACACAGCACGCCCAATACGCCGAAACCGACCATTAGCGGCTTGCGGCCGACCCGGTCGCTAAGCGCACCGGCCGCGGGTTGCAGCATCATGAAGACGAACAGCGTCACCGCGTTGATCTGGCTCGCCACCTCGCGGCTGAAGCCGCTGGTGTTGACCAGGAACTTTTGCATGTAAATCGAGTAAGCATAGAAGGCGAGCGTGCCGCCTGCGGTCAGCAGCACCACCAATGCCGTTTCCTTGGGATGATGACGAAGCAGCGCCATGAAGCCCGACTTTGGCGCGTCCTTGACCTTGGCATTCTTGAAGCTCTCGGTTTCGGCCAGCCCGCGGCGGATGCGGAACACAACGACCGCCAACACCGCGCCCACCGCAAACGGAATGCGCCAGCCCCATGCGTCGAGGGCGCCTTCGTCCAGCAGGGCCTGCAGCAGCAGAAGGAGCAGGATGGCTAGCAGTTGGCCGGAGATGAGCGTGACATACTGAAAGGACGAGAAGAAACCCCGTCGGTCCTTGCCAGCCATCTCTGAAAGGTAGGTGGCACTGGCGCCATATTCTCCGCCGACCGACAGTCCTTGCATCATCCGAGCGAGGACCAGCAGTGCTGGCGCCGCGAGCCCGATCGTTTCATAGCCCGGCGTGCAGGCGATGATCAAAGAGCCCAAGCACATCAGCGTCACCGACAGGGTCAGTCCGGCCTTGCGTCCCTTATTATCGGCGTAGATGCCCATGATCCACGCACCGATCGGCCGCATGACAAAGCCCACGGCGAATACCGCCGCAGCGCTCAATAATTGAGCCGTTTGGTCTTCGGACGGGAAGAAGTGCGGCGCGAAATACAGCGTGAACGCTGCGTACACATACCAGTCGAACCACTCGACCAGATTGCCGGTGGAGCCACCGATGATCGACTTCAACCGGTTGTTGCTCGATGTACCGTCCGGGTTCCCAGCTTCGGCCGGTGCTATAGGTATCATGAGCAAGTCTCCTGGAAGTTCGTGTTCTTTCATGAAAGCGGCAGAGGGCAATTCGGTTTCAGCGCACGTCGCGGCAGGCGAGGGTCAGGACTCGTTGATCACAGCCAAAGATGACCGTGGCAGCGAGCGCGACGGAGGAAAAGAAGACGGTTGGACATCATCGGTGCGGGCGGCGACACGCCGCCAGCCTTTGAGGCGGCCGAACAGGTTTCGACGCGGCTGCGGCGCCTGTAGCGGCGGAGCGGTCAGCGCCGATCGATGCTGAGGGCGCCGGGGCCGAACGCCACGATCTGGAGCAGGCCGCCTGCGATCGCGACGTTCTTGAAGAAGTGGATGAACTGGTTCTGGTCGCCGAGCGCCGAATGGAAGAAGACCCCCGTCGCTAAGGAAAACAGTGCCATCGCCGCGGCGACCAGCCTGGTACGATAGCCGAGCACCAGCAGGATGCCGCCACCCAGCTCCACCAGGATCGCGAGTCCCAGGCCAAGCTGGGGCAGCGGCAGGCCCGCTGAAGCGATGTAGCCGATCGTCGCGCTCGGGGCCGTCAGCTTGGACGAGCCGCTGAGCACAAAGATGGCAGCAATGCCGATCCGGCCAATCAGGGGAAGATAGGCAGTGGTGGCGCCGGCAACTGGCGTACGGGGGGCGTCCGACATGATGAAATCCTTATGAAAGAGGAATGGCCGCCACGCCCGGGGGGAAAAGCGCGGCGGCCAAGGGAGGTCAGGCGGCGTCTACCAGGACAACCTCGCTGTCTTCGATTGCAGTGACCTTCAGCGTCGCCACATCGCTGATCGCCGCGCCGTCGCGGGCATTCACCGTCACGCCGTCGATCTCGATCTTGCCGGTGGCGGGCACCAGATAGGCCTTGCGGTCAGCGCCCAGCGGATATTCCGCGGTCTCGCCGGCCTTCAGCGTCGCGGCCACCACTCGGGCATCGGTGCGGATCGACAGCGCGTCATTATCATTGTCGTAGCCGCTGGCGAGCACCACGAACTGCCCGGCACGCTCGCCCTTGGGGAAGGGCTTGGCGCCCCAGCTCGGCTTCTCGCCGCTGCGGGTCGGCAGCAGCCAGATCTGGAAGATCTGCGTAACCTCGTCCTCCAGATTATATTCCGAGTGCGTGATGCCCGTGCCTGCGCTCATCACCTGGACGTCGCCGGCCGGGGTGCGGCCCTTGTTGCCCAGATTGTCCTGGTGGGTGATCGCGCCGGAGCGGACATAGGTGATGATCTCCATGTCGCGGTGCGGGTGCGCCGGAAAGCCGGTCTGGGGCTGGATGGTGTCGTCGTTCCACACGCGCAGATTGCCCCAGTGCATGCGCTTGGGATCATGATAGTTGGCGAACGAGAAATGGTGCTTGGCATCGAGCCAGCCATGATTGTCGCCGCCAAGGGTTGCGAAGGGCCGAAGTTCGATCATTGAGTGTCTCCGTTGAGCTGTTGGACACCATGTACGGCTTGCCCTGCCTCCTGCTCAGTGAGATAAACTCGGCATAATCGTTCGAGAAAGTTGAATGACTGCCCCCGGTACACCCACCTTCGATCAGCTTCGCCTGTTCCTTGCCATCGTCGAGACCGGCAGCTTCGGCGCGGCTGCGCGCAAGCTCAATCGTGCGGTGTCGGTGGTAAGCTACGGCATCGCCAATCTTGAGGCGCAGCTTGGCGTCACGCTGTTCGACCGGGAAGGCAGGCGCAAGCCGCAGCTGAGCGTCGCCGGGAAGGCGGTGCTGGCCGAAGCGCGCACGGTCGCGCACGGCATGGATGGCCTGCGCGCCAAGGTAAAAGGGCTGCTCGAAGGACTGGAGGCCGAAGTCAGCCTCGCGGTCGATGTCATGCTGCCGACTGCCCGCCTCGGCGCGGTGCTGCGCGCCTTCCGCGCCGAGTTTCCAACTGTCACGCTGCGCCTCCATGTCGAGGCGCTCGGCGCGGTCACCGCCCTGGTGCTCGACGGCAAGGCGGGGGTAGGGATCAGCGGCCCGCTCGCCACATCGGTGGACGGCGTCGAACTGCGCGCGGCCGGCTCGGTCGAGATGGTACCGGTCGCCGCGCCCGACCATCCGCTCGCGCGCCTGCACCCGATCCCGCCGGGCGCCGCGCGCGACCATGTCCAGCTGGTGCTGACCGACCGTTCGCCGATCACTGCGGGCCGCGATTTCGCGGTGCAGAGCCCGCGCACCTGGCGGCTGGCCGATCTCGGCGCCAAGCACGCGCTGCTGCGCGAGGGGATCGGTTGGGGCAACATGCCGCTGCCGATGATCGAGCCCGACCTCGACGCGGGCACGCTGCTTCGTCTCGCCATGCCTGAGCGTCCAGGCGGTGCCTATCGCTTCTGCGGCATCTACCGCCGCGACGCGCCGCCGGGACCTGCCGCGTCCTGGCTGCTCGACCGCTTCGTCGAAAGCGCCGCAGACGATGCCGGGGGGCTGCCCGACGCCTGATCTGGCGTTCGATCGCCAGACACGCGAAAGCCCTTGTTGGTCGACGGCCACGTCGTCCACACTCGGCCAGGGACTACAGAGGGACTCACATGGATCGTCGGACTTTTCTCGGCTGCTCGGCCAGCGCCTTCGCCGTCGCCACGGTGGGTACCCCGTCCGCCCTTGCAGCCCCGCAGCAGGGCGGCGCCGACGCAGGGCTCAATGCGCTGTTCGACCGCATCGTCGAGGATCGTCTCGACCGCTCGCCGCAGTTCGCCACCTCGCTCGGCTTCGACAAGGGCGCGCGAGCTGCCGCCAAGCGCCGGCTGGACGACGTGTCCACCGCCGCCCGCCAGCAATCTTTGGCCGCGACCCAGAAGTGGCTGGGTGAGTTGGAGCGCTTTTCCACCGCCGGCCTGACCCCCGCCGGGGCGCTCAACCGCGAGATCGTCCTCTATTCGCTCCGCCAGCAGACGGCTGCGCCCGAGCGCTTCGGTATCGACACCGCGATCCGCCCCTATCGCATCTTCCAGCAGGGCGGCGCCTATTTCAGCGTTCCCGACTTCCTGAACGACACCCATGTCGTTGAGACGCGGGAGGATGCCGACGCCTATCTGGCCCGGCTCGCTGCCTTCGCAACCGTGCTCGACCAGGATCTGGCGGTCCAGCGCGAGCAGGCGGCGCGGGGCTTCATCGCGCCGGACTTCGCGCTCGACCTGACGCTGGGCCAGATGCGCAAGCTGCGCGGCGTCGTCCCGGCAAGCAGCAGCCTGGTCCGCTCGCTTGCAGACCGTGCCCAGGGCAAGGGGATTGCCGGCGACTGGGGCGCTTCGGCCTCCAAGATCGTCGAGACGCAGGTCTATCCCGCGCTCGACCGCCAGATCGCGCTCGTCACGCAGCTGCGCGGACAGACCAAGCCGGGTGCCGGCGTCTGGCGTCTGAAGGACGGCGACGCCCTCTACGCGACTGCGCTCGAGCAGGCGACCACCACCAGATTCACCCCTGACGAGGTCCATCGCATGGGACTGGCGCAAGTGGCGGAGATCAGCGCCCAGCTCGACACGATCCTGAAGGCCAACAGCATGGCGAGCGGCACCGTCAGCCAGCGCCTGACGGCGCTCAACCGCGAACCCACCCAGCTCTACCCCGACACCCCTGCGGGTAGAGAGGCGCTGATCGCCTCGCTGAACGGCGGCGCCCGGCAGATGCAGGCCAGGCTGCCCCAGGCCTTTGCCACTGTGTCCGACGCGCCGCTGGAGATCCGCGCGGTCCCCGTCGAAATCCAGGACGGCGCCTCCAACGGCTATTACAAGCGCGCCGCGCTCGATGGCTCGCGCCCGGCGATCTACTTCATCAACCTGAAGGACCCGGCCGACTGGCCCAAATACAGCCTGCCGGCGCTGACCTACCATGAGGGTGTTCCTGGCCATCACCTCCAGATCAGCATCTCGCAGCAGTCCAAGGAAATCCCGCTGCTGCGCAAACTCGGCTTCTTCGGCGCCTATACCGAGGGTTGGGCACTCTACGCCGAGCAGCTAGCCGACGAACTCGGCGCCTATCAGACCCCGCTCGAACGTGCCGGCTATCTCCAGTCTTTCCTGTTCCGCGCCGCCCGGCTGGTGGTCGACACTGGCATCCACACCAAGCGCTGGACCCGCGAACAGGCGACGCAATATCTGGTCGACACCACCGGCATGGCCGCGCCGCGTTCCCAGCGCGAGGTCGAGCGCTACTCCACCCAACCCGGCCAAGCTTGTTCGTACAAGGTTGGCCACATGGCCTGGACCCGCGCGCGCAAGACCGCCGAAACGGCGTTGGGCGACCGCTTCGACCTGAAGTGGTTCCATGAGGTGCTACTCAGCGGGGCGATGCCGCTGACCGTCATGGAAGAACTGGTCGCGCAGCGCACGCGCGCCCGCCGCGCGTGAACCGAGCGCGAATGTCGAAGCAGTTCCTGCTGGCCTGCGCCCTGCTGGTCTCCGCCCCCGCCGCCGCGCAGACCAGTGCCGACGCCCAGCTCCGCACCCTCTACGACGCCGAATGGCGCTGGCGGCAGAAGGAGTTCGGCCGGCTTGAGGAGGATGAGAACTGGATCGCGGGCGCCGACTATCTGCCGCGCGTCGATCCTGCGACCCAGCAACGCCGGCTCGCTTACTGGCAGACGGCGCTCGCGGCGCTGAACCGCATTCCCGCCGCCGAGCTCTCCGAGCCGGAGCGGATCAACGCGGCGGTGTTTCGCACCACGCTTGAAGCATCGGTCGCCGAGCAGCAGTTCCGCCTGTGGGAAATGCCGTTCAACGCCGACAGCAACTTCTGGTCGGGCATCGCCGCGCGCCAGCCGTTCCAAAAGGCGGCGGAATATGACCGCTATCTGGCCCGTATGCGCGACGTGCCGCGCTATTTCGAAGAGCAGATCGCCAACATGCGGGCCGGGCTGGCGCGCGGCTTCAGCGTGCCGCGCGCGACGCTCACCGGGCGGGACACGTCGATCGAGGCCTTCGCCATCACCGATCCGCGCAAGAACCCCTTCTACGTACCGTTCGAGAAGCTTCCCGACGGCATCCCCGCGGCGGAACAGGAGCGTCTGCGCACGGCCGCCCGCGCCGCCATCGCCGAACAGATCGTCCCCGCTTATGCCAAGCTGCTGCGCTTCTTCCGCAGCGAGTATCTGCCGCGTGCCCGCGCCACGCTGGCGGCCGAAGTGATGCCGGACGGCAAGGCGTTCTACCAGGCACAGATCCGCGAATACACGACCACCGACCTCACCGCCGAGCAGATCCATGCCATCGGCCTCAAGGAAGTCGCGCGCATCCAGGCAGACATGGAGAAGACGAAGCAGGCGGCGGGGTTCACCGGCGACCTCGCCGCCTTCATCCAGTTCCTGCGCACCGATGGGCGCTTCTATGCCAGAACGCCCGACGAGCTGCTCGGCGTCTCCGCCTATGTCGCCAAGCGCGTCGATGGCGAGCTCAAGAACACCATCGGCTTCCTGCCGCGCTATCGCTTCACGATCCGGCCGGTGCCAGACGCAATCGCGCCCTTCTACACCGCCGGCCGTGGTGGGTTGGAGTCGTGCATGATGAACACCTACGACTTGCCGGCGCGCCCGCTTTATCAGATCCCGGCGCTCACCCTCCACGAATGCAGCCCGGGCCACAGCCTGCAGGCGGCGATCGCCGGCGAGGGCCCCAACCAGCCGGCCTTTCGCCGCCAGACCTATTTCTCGGGCTTCGGCGAAGGGTGGGGGCTCTACACCGAATGGCTCGGCACGAAGATGGGCATCTATCGCACGCCCTATGAGGAGTTTGGCCGCCAGTCCTACGAGATGTGGCGTGCCGCGCGGCTGGTGATCGACACCGGCATTCACCATCAGGGCTGGAGCCGCCAGCAGGCTATCGACTATCTCGCCGGGCACACCGCGCTGTCGCAGCGCGAGGTAGAGACCGAGGTCGACCGCTATATCAGCTGGCCCGGCCAGGCGCTCGCCTACAAGCTTGGCGAGCTTACTTTCCGCCGCAAGCGGGCCGATGCCGAGCGCCGGCTGGGCGAGAAGTTCGACCAGCGCTGGTTCCACGATCTGGTGCTGAGCCTCGGCTCGGTGCCGTTGCCGCTGCTGGAAGAACAGGTTGATCGCTGGATTGACGCGGGCGGCCCCAATCCACATGCCGATACCAAGAACTAAGAACAAGGGGGACATCATGAAACTACGGATCGCACTCGTCTCGATGGCGGCGCTCGCCGCGCACCAGGCCCAGGCCCAGGTCGCCGCCACGCCGCCCCAGCCGCCCGTGCAGCAGACCCAGGCTCCCGAGGACCAGGTGGTCCGTTCCGACGCGCAGCCCCAGCCGCTGCCCAACGCCGCCCCGGCTCCCGCAACTGCCGCGCAGAGCGTCGCCGCACCTAAGGCCGAAAAGCGCAAGTGGGACGTCAACGCGCCCGAAGGCGCAACCATCCGCCAGGTGCCGATCCGCGTCAGCGAAGGCAGCTGGATGGATGTCGACGTCAGCCCCGATGGTCAGACGCTCGCCTTCACCCTGCTCGGCGACATCTATACCATGCCGATCGCCGGCGGACCCGCCACCCGCATCGCCGAAGGGCTCGCCTGGGAAGTCCAGCCGCGTTTCTCGCCCGACGGGCGGCGCATCGCCTTCACCTCGGATCGTGGCGGCGGCGACAATATCTGGGTCATGAACCGCGATGGCTCGGACAAGCGCCAGGTTACCAAGGAGGAATTCCGCCTCCTCAACCAGCCGAGCTGGAGCCCCGACGGGCGCTACATCGCCGCCAAGAAGCATTTCACCACCGGCCGCTCGCTCGGCACTGGCGAGGTCTGGCTCTACCATGTCTCGGGCGGCGCCGGCGTGATGCTGGTCAAGCGCCCGAACGAAGCGCACCAGAAGGAGTTGGGCGAGCCGACCTATGCGCCCGACGGCAAGTCGATCTATTACACCCGCAACGTCACGCCGGGTCCGATCTTCGAATATGCCCAGGATTCGAACACCAACCTGTTCGACATCGAACGCTATGAACTGGCGACGGGCGAGATCAGCAAGGCGGTGACCGGCGCCGGCGGCGCGGTGCGCCCGACGCCCTCGCCCGACGGCCGCTACATCGCCTTTGTCCGCCGCGAAGCGACTCGCTCCAAGCTCTACATCAAGGACCTCGTCTCGGGCGAAGAGCGCAAGATCTACGACGATCTCGACCAGGACGTGCAGGAGACCTGGGCGGTGACCGGCGTCTACCCGAACATGGCGTGGCTGCCCGGCGGCAAGTCGCTGGTGTTCTGGGCCAAGGGCAAGATCCGCCGCATTGATGCCGATGGCAGCAACATGCGCGAGATCCCTTTCCGCGTCGACGACACCCGCGGCGTGATCGACGCGCCGCACCCGCAGATCGCGGTCGCGCCAGAGCGCTTCACGACGTCGATGCCGCGCTTCGCCGCGGTGTCGCCCGATGGCCGTCTGGTCGTGTTCGAATCGCTGGGCAAGCTGTGGGTCAAGCCGATGGGCAGCGGCACCGCGCGTCGCCTCACCTCGGGTGATGATGGTTTCGAACTGTTCCCCAGTTGGTCGCGCGACGGCCGTTCGCTGGTGTTCGTCGGCTGGACTGATGACGGGTTGGGCCATATCCGCACCGTCGCCGCGAGCGGCGGCAACGCCCGCGACGTGACGACGCAGCCCGGCCACTTCGCCCGCCCGCGCTTCTCGCCCGATGGCAAGACGATCGTGTTCGAGCGTGTGTCGGCAGGCAGCCTGACCAGCCCGAAATGGTCGCAGGACCCCGGCGTCTACCGCATCGCGACGGGGGGCGGCGACATCACTCGCATTGCCACCGGCATGGCCTCGCCCCAGTTCGGCCCGGGCAATGACCGCCTCTACATGCTCGGAGAGGCCAATGAAGGCGGCAAGTCGCAGCGCCAACTGGTGAGCACCGACCTGTCGGGCCAGGACAAGCGCGTCCACGCCAATGGTGAGCTCGTAACCGACTTTTCGGTTGCGCCCAATGGCGAGTTCGTCGCCTTCCGCCAGAACTACGCCGCTTATGTCGTCCCGCTGATGCCAGGCAACCAGTCGGTCTCGCTCGCCGCCGACACCAAGGCGCTGCCGGTCACCCGCGTCAGCGCGGGTGGTGCCGATTATATCCACTGGTCGAATGACGGCGCACAGCTGCACTGGAGCCTAGGACCGACGGTCTACACCGCTCAGACTGCGCAGCTCTTCCCCAGCGCGCCACGGCCCGAGGGGGCTCCCGCGTTCGTGCCACCTGCGACCGGCGTGTCGCTCGCCCGCAGCGTGGAGGCGGCCAAGCCGAGCGGCACGGTGGCGATCACCGGCGCGCGTCTGGTCACCATGGCCGACGCCTCGGGCGGGATCATCGACGATGGCGTGGTGGTGATCCACGGCGACCGCATCGTCGCGGTCGGCCCGCGGGCCTCGACGCAGATCCCGCAGGGGGCGACGTTGGTCGATGCCGCCGGCAAGACCATCATCCCCGGCCTGATCGACGCGCACGCGCACGGCCCCGCCGGGCTCGACGAGCTGATCCCCCAGCGCAACTGGTCGATGCTCCAGAACCTGGCGCTCGGCACCACCACGATCCACGATCCCTCGAACCGCTCTTCGGAGATCTTCGCGGCCTCGGAGATGCAGCGCACCGGACTGATCCTCGCTCCGCGCATCTTCTCCACCGGGGAGATCGTCTACGGCGCCAAGGCCGCGGACGTGTACGCCCAGATCGACAGCCTAGACGACGCGCTCGCCCATGTCCGCCGGTTGAAGGCGCAGGGTGCGCATTCGGTGAAGAACTACAACCAGCCCCGCCGCGAACAGCGCCAGCAGGTGGTGGAGGCCGCCCGGCGCGAGAACATGCAAGTGGTGGCCGAGGGCGGTTCGCTGTTCGGCATGGACATGAACCTGGTCGCCGACGGCAACTCGACGCTGGAGCATAATGTTCCGCTCGAGACGTTCTACGACGACGTGCTCCAGTTCTTCCCGGCGACCAAGACCAACTACACGCCGACCCTGGTCGTCTCCTATGGCGGCCTTGCCGGCGATCCCTATTGGCGCCAGGCGACCGACGTGTTCGCGCACCCGCTGCTCCAGGCGCATACTCCGCCGACGGTGCTGCTCGAAGGCAATGCCCGTCGCATCAAGGCGCCCGAAAGCAACTTCGTCGATGACGATAATGCTCGTGAGGCCGGCAAGCTCGCCAAGCGCGGCGTGCTGGTCTCGATTGGCGCGCATGGGCAGCAGGCCGGCATCGGCGCGCATTGGGAGCTGTGGTCGTTCGTGCGCGGCGGCATGACGCCGGTGGAGGCGCTGCGCGCCGGCACCATCGTCTCGGCGCAATCGCTGGGCATGGCGCGCGACATCGGCTCGCTCGAGCCGGGCAAGCTCGCTGATCTGGTGGTGCTCGACGCCGATCCCACCGCCGATATTCGCAACAGCGATAAGGTGCGCCAGGTGATGCTCGGCGGCCGGCTGTACGACGCTCGGACGCTCGACGAAGTCGCTACCGGTACCGCCAAGCGGGGCAGCTATTGGTGGGAGACGGAGGCAAAGTGACCATATCGCCGCCTCCGGAGCCCGGCTCCGGAGGCGGAGGCACTAATTCTGTTGGAAGGCGTTAACGGCGCATGATCAAGAAGCGCTTCTTCATAACCCTGATGGGCGTGCTGTCCGCCGCCAGCCCTGCCGCCGCGCAGAGTGCCGGCGCGTTCATGACCAACCCGGCGTTCCAGGATCCCGCTCCGACATCGTGCATCAGCACCTTCGACATGCAGCACTGCGCCGCGCACGAACTTCGCGTCGCCGATGCCGCGATGAGCGCCCGCTATTCGGCGCTCCGCGCCCGCCTGAAGCTTGCGGCGCGACAGAAGCTCCTGGCGGAGCAGCGCGCCTGGCTGAAGTCGCGCGACCGCACCTGCATCGCTAAGGGCGACCGCTACCGCGGCGGCACCATGGCCGGCGTCGTCACCACGCAATGCTGGGTGGACGTGACCAAAGCCCGCGCCAGGGCGCTTGCGGCGCGCGGCTGATCCCCGAGGGCTGGCAAAGCCGTCTATTCGGCTGGACGCCTGGCGCCTGGCTGGCTTAAGCCCCTTGGTATGAAGCGCATCCTCCTCGTGCTCGTCACTCTTGTGCTCCTGGCCGGGGGCTGGTTCCTTTATGCCCGCACCCCGAGTGGAGTGCCGGTCTATGGCGTGCAGACCGTCGCCACCTTTAAGCACGACCCCCAAGCCTTCACCGAAGGTCTCTTCTTCCACAATGGCTTGCTCTATGAGGGTACCGGCGAGGAAGGCAGCTCGGGCATCCGCAAGGTGCGGCTGGAAACCGGCGAAGTGCTTCAGGAAGACCAGCTTCCCGCGCCCTATTTCGGCGAAGGGATCGTCGCCTGGAAGGACCGGCTGTATCAGGTTACCTGGAAGGACCAGGCCGGCTTCATCTACGGGCTCGACGATCTCGCTCCGCGCGGCAGCTTCTCTTATACGGGCGAAGGCTGGGGTATGACTCAGAACGGAGAGTCGATCATCCTCAGCGACGGCACGTCAACGCTGCGCTTCCTTGATCCCGAGACGCTGGCGCCCAAGGGAACGCTTGCCGTAACCGCCAACGGCTGCCCGGTGGCCAAGCTTAACGAGCTCGAATGGGTCGACGGCCAGATCTACGCCAATATCTGGCAGACCAACCTGGTCGCCCGGATCGATCCCAAGACCGGGCATGTCCACAGCTTCCTCGACGTCGGCGCGCTCGGTCCCAAGACGCGCGGCATCGATGATGTTGCCAACGGCATTGCCTATGATGCCAAGGCCAAGCGTCTGTTCGTCACCGGCAAGCGCTGGCCCGAACTCTACCAGGTCCGCCAGGGCGACAAGGTGGCCTCCCAAGACGCGCAGACGCTGATGTCCTGCGCCCGCTGAGAATTTGGTAGCGACAGCGTTCGCGCAAGCGACATTGAACCTTTCCCGTCGGACGCTACACCATCGGCAAAGGGGATTGCGGATGGCCAGCCTGTTTCGTTTGAAGCCAATCGCCGCGGAGGCGGATCGGCCACACGAGCATCAATTGCAGCGCACATTGTCTTGGCCGCACTTGGTTGCGCTGGGCGTTGGCGCGATCGTGGGTACCGGCATCCTGACGCTGATCGGAGTGGGTGCCGACCGGGCGGGACCGGCGGTGATCCTGTCCTTCATCGTGGCGGGGGCGATCTGTGCGTGCGCGGCACTGGCCTATGCCGAAATGGCGACGATGATCCCTGCATCGGGCAGTGCCTATACGTACAGCTATTCGGTGCTGGGCGAAGTGGTCGCCTGGGTCGTCGGGTGGAGCCTGCTGGCCGAGTACACGCTGGTGGTGGCGACAGTGGCGGTTGGCTGGTCGGGCTATGCCACCGGGTTCCTGGCCGGGCTGGGCATCCACCTGCCCGCCGCCCTTACCCATGGGCCGGTGATGGTGGGAAGCGCGGTCACGCAATGGGGGGTGAACGTGCCGGCGATGATCATCGTCGGAGTCGTCGCCGGGCTGCTGATCGTCGGTACGCGGGAAAGCGCAACGCTGAACGCGGTGCTGGTGGTGGTCAAACTGATCGCGCTGGCGGTCTTCGTCGCGGTGGCGCTGCCTTATTTCGATCCGGCTAATCTCGAGCCTTTCGCGCCGTTCGGTTTCTCCAAGCATCTGAGCGGCGACGGCGTCGAACGTGGGGTGATGGCGGCGGCGGCGATCATCTTCTTCGCCTTTTACGGGTTCGACGCGATTTCCACGGCCGCGGAAGAGGCCAAGAACCCGAGCCGCGACCTCGCCATCGGTATCGTCGGATCGATGGTCGCCTGTGTCGTCATCTACATGCTGGTTGCGGTCACGGCAGTGGGCGCGCTCAGCTATACCCGTTTCGCCGACAGCCCCGAACCGCTGGCGCTCATCCTAAGGGAGATCGGCCAACCCTTTACCGCGACCGTGCTCGCCGCCTCGGCAGTGATTGCGCTGCCGACCGTAATCCTGGCGTTCCTCTATGGTCAGAGCCGCATCTTCTTCGTGATGGCGCGGGATCGGATGCTGCCGGAAAGCCTGGCGCGGGTGTCGAGGCGGGGCACGCCGGTGCGGATCACGATCTTCACTGCGGGCGTCGTGACCTTCTTCGCCGCGTTCTTCCCGATCGACGCGATCGCGGCACTGGCCAATGCCGGCACGCTGACCGCGTTCGCGGCGGTGGGGTTGTGCATGCTGGTGATGCGGCGGCGCGCGCCGGAGGCGGTACGTCCGTTCCGGACGCCGGCAGCCTGGCTGGTGGGGCTGGGTGCGATCTTTGGCTGCCTGTACCTGTTCATCAGCCTGCCGGGCCAGACCCAATTCCTGTTCGGAATTTGGAACTTAGTGGGGCTGGGCGTCTATTTCGCCTATTCGCGCCGCAACGTGGACAAGGCATCGGCATGAGTGGCTGGACGATCGGGATCATTGGCGGATCGGGCCTGTACGACGTGAACGGTATCGAAGATGGCGCGTGGGTGGAGGTGGCGAGCCCTTGGGGCGAACCGTCCGACAAGCTGTTCCAGGGACGCGTGGGGCATGTCGGCGTCGTGTTCCTGCCGCGCCATGGCCGAGGGCACCGGATCAGCCCGTCCGAGCTGAACGCGCGGGCCAATATCGACGTGCTGAAGCGCGTGGGCGTCACGGACGTGCTGGCGATCTCCTCGGTCGGCAGCCTGGTCGAGGATCGTCCGCCAGGCAGCTTCACCGTGGCGGACCAGTTTATAGACCGCACGAAAGGGCGGCCTTCCAGTTTCTTCGGGAGCGGCATGGTCGCGCATGTCTCCATGGCGGATCCTGTGTGTCCGCGGCTGTCCGGAATGGCTGCGGATGCGGCGCGGGCGGCGGGTGCGCAGGTGCATGCGGGCGGGACCTATCTGGCGATGGAGGGGCCGCAATTCTCCACTCGGGCGGAGAGCAAGCTGTACCGCGGCTGGGGGTGCGACATCATCGGCATGACGGCGATGCCGGAGGCCAAGCTCGCGCGCGAGGCCGAGCTGCCCTATGCGCTGGTAGGCATGGTCACCGATTATGATTGCTGGCGCGAGGATGAGGCCGCGGTGGATGTCGCGCAGGTGATCGCGCAGCTTTCCGACAATGCGGCCAAGGCGCGCAAGCTGGTCATGCACCTGCTGCGTACCCTGCCGCCGGAGCGCGCGCCGTCGCCGATCGATACATGCCTCGACTCGGCGCTGATCACCGCGCCGAATGCGCGGGACCCGGAAGTGCTTGCCAAGCTGGATGCGGTGGCTGGGCGGGCGCTTGGCTGATCGCGCCCAGTAAAGTTGAGGAAGTTGCGGTCTGGCGATGATCCGCGCCCGAGAGAGCACGGGGCAAACAGGGCGTTTCAACCAACCTTTTGGTTGGATGACGGCGCGGCGCCGAACGCGTGACGTGACAAAGGCGCACTCCGCACTTCGGCTGCAAAGGCGGCCGGACGATGGAGGTTCGACGGTAAGAAAGAGCAACGTCGAGCAAAGCAGCGCAAATCCTACATTGCAAGCCGTCGCCTTTCGGGGGATGTCGCCTGCACGTGAGATGAAAGGAAGCGGGACGTGAAGAAGCCTTGGTTGGTGGTGCTGGGCGTGTTCGGTCTTGGCGCGGCGGGGTTCGCAGTGGCGCAGACGGATGAGCAGGGGCCTTCGCAGGACGCCGCCTGGCATAACCGCCAGTCGCTGGCGCTGGCGCAGCTCAAGGCCAGCGACGGCTGGCAATCGCTGCCGGGAAATTTGCGCTGGCGGCGGATCAAGGGCACCGGCACCGGTGCGCATCCGGTGGTCGAGGACACCGTGACGATCCATTATGCCGGCACGCTGGTCGACGGGACGGAGTTCGACAGCTCCTATGCCCGCAACGAACCGGCGACCTTTCCGCTCGGCGCGCTGATCCCGGCTTGGCAGATGGCAGTGCCGATGATGGGCGTGGGCGACACGATCGAGATCGCGTCGCCGTCGGACCTGGCCTATGGGCCGGTTGGCAAGGGACCGATCCCCGGTGGCGCGACGCTGCTGTTCAAGATCGAGCTGCTGGGGATTGAGGGTAAGTAAGCGCCCTTTGCGCTGGGCGCGGTTGTATGAAGCCGGAGCGGCGTCGTTTTGAGGAACCTCGCTAACGTGCACCGCGCCGCGTCCTCACTCACTTTGACAGTGCAGGCGGATCCTTGAACGCAATATTCCTGATTGTCGCCGCGGATGGAAATCCGCTGGCCCTCGCCTTCGATCCGGTACTTGGTCTCACTATTCCGCGAAGGCCCGCATTCCCCTTAGAATGGCCAGTTCCCACGCAAGTGAGCTTGTATGCTTGCGGATATGCCAGAGCGCTGCTTGTAGCTGAGGCATAGACAGCGATGATTGCTGCGATCAGCTTCATCAAGCCCTCCCCTTTGTTGAGCAAGCTCGGTGATGAGCTTATACCAACCTGCATTGATCAGAACCGACATGCCCACTGGCGCCGGCCGATGGTCATGATGCGCCAAGGCTGATCGACGAGCCTGTTCCAAGC
>NZ_JACIJF010000028.1 GCF_014199255.1 Sphingomonas xinjiangensis
TCATCGCGTCCTCCTGATGCAGGACGCCAATGATTCAGACTTTCACCGCCTTGGGAATCTCCTTCGTGAGTCAACCTCAACGCAAGCTGGTATAACCTCGCCTCGGCGGTCAACATCGGCGCGTTTAATCTCGGCAACGCGTTCGGCGCGGCGCTCGGCAGCGGCGTTATCGCCGCAGGGCTTGGCTATCCTGCGGTGGCACTTGCCGGAGCGGCAACCTCCGCAATCGGACTGGCGGCGCTCTTGAACATACGGCGCGGACCAGGAGACAACCCGCAACTCATTGGCGCATGGGGGAGACCACCGCGGCCTCAACGCCAGCGGCGATCTCGTAAGTTGTAGTGGAGGTGGTCAGGACCAACGGTAACTGGCGACCGCCGACCTTTCCCCACAAGGATGTATTCACTGTCACCTGCAGCCGATTCGAGCTGGATCAGAACATGAATGAGCGGCGGGTTTCAGGAGATGGTGACCGCGTCGTGAATGTCCGCATTTGGGTCATTCAGCTACCCCGTCGCCGCGACCATTTAGAGCCATTTTCGGCTGGTTCGGGACCAAGATAGGATTCCGGCACAATCGCCGTACTGACCACCAGCTTCTGCGGCACGGCATTATCATCTAGGCGCCAGATCTTGATTATATGCCTGCCTCGGGTCAGTTCGCCCAGGCTGGCTGACACCACGACGGCGTTGTTCCGTACGGCATCTGCCCACTGAACTTTGCCAGGTGTGTCCTGCGCCCCGCCGGTTGCTTCCAAATTTGAGGCGAGTATCTGGACAGCGCTGTTATCCACCGACACACCTATCCGAACGCCGCCCTTCCCAACCGTGTCCAGCGTCGGCGCCAAGTACAGGGCGAGACGAGCCGCGCCCGGCTCATGCACGAGGACGTCGTACCCGACGCTTACCTGGTCTGCTACCGTGGTAGGGCCTCTGCCTTGCGGCAACGCCACCAAGGCGCCGCGGGTGCGGCCCAGGTTCGGGATCGCTGTCCAAGCCAGTCCCTTGGCATCGTGCTTCCTACTGAACGCGGTCGCTTCGAAGGCGATGACGCTCGCCGGCGATGCTGCCCGTGGGACAAACCTTGCCGCGCGGTTGCGCTCCTCCTCGGGCACGTCGCCGCCCACCCGCGTGATGCTGGGCATGCTTTGCCGGACCGGGTCGTTCCAGATCACATAATTCATGTGTACCTGGGCCATCATCCCCTTCCATTTGCCGCCCCTTATCGAGTGATAGCGGTCGGTCAGCTCCTGGTCGCGCCGGAAGGTCGACTCTACCTGATCAGCAAAAGCGTTCGCTCTTGGGTCGTTGCTCGACGCGAGGCGCTTGTTCCACGCGGCGGCGTAGTAAAGCCGATAGAGGTTGGCGAGCGCCGAGATCGGATGCTCAACGAGCTGATAATAGGCATCGCGCTGCTCGGGCCGTAGCCGTCCGCGCACGTCCGCCATCCGAGCCTCGAGCGCATCCCATTCCGCCACCATGGCTCCGAACTCGCCACCGTCGAGCGGCCCGTGGCCGGCGCTCGCACCAAGCGAGAAGCTGTCTTGGTCGATGAGCTCCGGCTTTCGGCGTGCGGCATAGCGGCTATAAGTCGTTAGCATCTCGCCTATGCGCTTGGCGTGTTCGGGGCCGAACACCCCTGTCGCCCAGTCTTCGGGGTAGGCCGCCAGCGCCGCCGGGGTCATCGCCTCGGGATCCCAGGCCTGCCGCATGAAGAAGCTCAAGGGGAACTCCAGGGGCTTGATGTCGCCCACGTTCACGATCCAGATGTTGCGAGCGCCCCGCTGGTAGGCGAGGTCCATTTGCTGCCAGACCTTCCCGATCTGATTGGTGTTGATCCACTTGTAGTTGCGAGGGGCCCCGACGTAGTCGAAGTGGTAGTACACGCCGTAGCCGCCCTTGCGTGGCGGGGCGCCGGCGGGCGGAAGCCGCCGGATCTGCCCCCAATTGTCGTCGGAGAAGAGCAGGGTCACATCGTCCGGCACCTTCATGCCGTGGTCGTAATAGTCCTGGACCTCCTTGTAGAGCGCCCACATCTGCGGCGTCTGCTCCGCCGGGCGGCCGGTGACCTGGGCGATGATGCGGCGCTGATCCGCAACGATCGTCTCCAGGAGCTCGGTGGCAGTGCCCTCTGCCATGGCTTCGTCGCCGTCGCCACGCATGCCTACGGTCAGCAGGGTTTCATAGCCGCGGCCGTCGCCCTTGGACATCATGCGCTCGACGCCGCCGCGCCAGAAGCGACGCAAGTTGTCCGGGTTCGTCCTATAATCCCACTTGCCCCCGGTTACCCCACCGGCGGTGTTGCGATGCCACTCGTCCTGTGCGCGCGTCAGCGGCTCGTGGTGCGACGTGCCCATGACGACCCCCATGGCGTCGGCCAACACCTTGTTCTGCGGATCGTCGTCGTTGAACGCCCGGGGCGCCCACATCGCCGGCCACAGGTAATTGCCCTTCATCCGGAGCAGCAGCTCGAAGACGTGGGCATACATCTTCGAATTGGCGCCGCCGAACTTCTCGATCACCCAGTTGCTGAATGCGGGCGCCTCATCGTTGATGAAGAAGCCTCGGTACCGGACCTTGGGCTGGTCGCGGCGTGGTTCCGCGGGAAGGAAGACGCTGCGGCGGCGGGCAACAGGCACGTCTGCAAACCAGTGCCAAGGTGACACGCCGATCCGCTCGGATATGTCATAGGTGCCGAACACGGCGCCACGGCGGTCGGAGCCGACGATCACCAAAGCGCGAGGCACGCCCGGCATAGGCCGATCAACCACAACTTGCCGATAGGCTTCCCAATCGCCCTTAAGGTCGGACGCGTCGAGCCGGCCATCTGCGACTAGACGGTCTATGATCGCGCTCCCGCCAAGTACACCGATAATGACGAGCGGGCCGCTCGCTTCTTCGGGGCTGGTCGGACGCGCGGCCGCCTGTCCACTAACCCGTTCGAGGTCGGCCGCGAAGCTGCTCGCGGCATGCCTTACGGCGCTGTCTGCTCCCGCATCGATCAGGACACCGGCCGGCCGACCATTGGCTACAATGCCAAAGGTCCGACCCTGGCGCCCTTTCCGCAGCGGTGCCGCTTCGGCGGCGGTCGGAACGGGCGTTGATGCCGCCACGCCGGCGAGCGTGGCAGTGGTCAGGAGCGTCCTGCGGCTAGATTGCATGATCACTCGATCCAACCTCTATTCTCGATCTTACCGTAGACGGTCGATCCTCTCAGGTCACCCTGTCTTGGCTTCCGCCACACGACGGCCCCCGCTTTGGGTGGCAGCATCGCGCGGGGGGAGGGATGTGCACCGACCGGTCCATGCCGCTCTCACTGCGTCCGCTATCGCAGAGCACTTGCTCGTCCCGCTCTCCACCCACTTGAGGACGTCCAGGCGACTGATCAGGCGCGCCTAAAACTGGCGCAAGGTCGATATGAACGAGAGTCCGCTTTTGGGGACCGGGGGTAATCTGAATGGCCGAGTGTGGGAAGCCTGGCGATCGTTTGTTCGCCAAGCGCAGCTAGGCTTGCTTCTCGCGAAGCCAGCTATCGCGCTCAGCGAAAATCTTCTGCATCTCAGCCATGTTCTCGGTTCCCCACGTGCATAAGGGCTCAAGTGCCTGGGCAAGGCTCTGGCCGAGCTGCGTCAGCGTGTAGTCGACGCGTGGCGGCACCTCCTTGTAGTCGTTTCTGCGCAATACGCCGTCGGCTTCCAGTTCCCTCAAATGCTGGATCAGCACCTTATCGCTGACGTCGCGCACGGCGCGCTTGAGTTCGCCATAGCGTGTCGGCCCGCGCAGCAGGAAGTACAGGATGAGCGGCTTCCACTTGCCTGAGATGATCTTGAGCGTCGCGTCGAGACCGCATGTAAAGCCGGGAGCGACTGAAGTGGGAGTGGCGGTGCTGGCTTGGCGCAGATGGGACATTTCTGGTACTTACCTAAAGGTGCATACTTGTGGCTTGGTAGGTTGAGGGCCAGCTGCGTGCAACCAATTACTGGAGGCACGTATGAACCGACTGGAAGGCAAGACTGCGATCATCACCGGAGGCGGCACGGGCATCGGCCTGGCCTCGGCAAGGCGTTTCATTGAGGAGGGTGCGTTCGTCTACATCTTTGGCCGGAGGCAGGAGAAGCTGGATGCGGCAGTTGCCACCCTCGGCGTGAATGCCCGAGCGGTGGCAGGATCGGTCGCCAATAGCGGAGATCTAGACCGCCTGTTCGACACGGTTAAGCAGGAGCGTGGCAAGCTGGACATCCTGTTCGCGAACGCGGGCACCGGAGCGCTGGTGCCGCTCACCGACATCACCCCCGACCATTATGACGAAACCTTCGACATCAATGTGAAAGGCACGATTTTCACGGTGCAGAAAGGCTTGAAGCTGATGGGCGAGGGTGGTTCCGTGATCCTCACCGGCTCGACCACCGGCGTCATGGGAACGCCTGCGTTCAGCATCTACAGCGCATCGAAGGCCGCTGTCCGCAATCTCGCACGCAGCTGGGCGCAGGACCTGCGCGGTACCGGTATTCGCGTCAACGTTCTATCGCCCGGACCAACCCTGACCGAACTCGCGGCCGAGGTTGTCGGTCGCGACGCGATGATCGAGATGGGAGCTACCACGCCGATCGGACATGTTGGCGACCCTTCCGAAGTCGCCGCGGCTGCCGCGTTCCTCGCGTCGCCGGACAGCAGCTTCATGACGGGTAGCGAGCTGTTCGCCGATGGGGGCCTGGCGCAAATCTGAGGAATTCGGCCGGCGGGCGATAAGCCCGCTGGCCTTGAGAGGGGTCTGCGCGGCTTGTCCTGCTTGCCTGAAGCGACGGATCGACGTGAACGAATATCCGGAGCCGGTGAGTAAGCGGGGCGGTCTGAACCACCACTTTTGGGTCGTCTCGCCGGTTGTAGCAATGCTGCCAAGGCTCGGTCCTTCCGGATTCAGGCGGGCTGTTGCCTGTCTCTCGCCACGTCAAAAGCCGACCGGTTGCTCTCTATTTCCGCGATGTGTGCGCCGGCCCAGTATCCGAGTTCGCGGATCGGATCGGCTAATGAGCGGCCAAGGGCGGTAAGGGCGTACTCCACCTGAGGCGGCACGGTTGGGTAGACGGTGCGGGCCACCATGCCATCGCGTTCAAGCGCACGCAGCGTTCGGGCGAGCATCTGTTGGCTAATTCCGCCGATCGTGCGCTTGATGTCGTTGAAGCGCCGTGGCCGCTGCGTGAGCGTCAGCACAATCATCACGGTCCACTTGTCGCCGATCAGGCTGAGAACACCGCTAAAGCGTTTGCATTCGACGTGAATCGGCTCGGGGGTGGTCAGCTCCATGTGACTAGGTCCTGCAAAAATGCCTTCTTGGCGGGGCGCTTAAGGTCACATAGCTGGTCTAGGTCACTTTTCTAGACCGGAGCTGACCTATGAACATCCTGCACATTGATGCCAGTGCGAGCGACAGAGTTGCCTCGCATACACGCCGCCTCTCTAGCGAACTCGTTGAGCGACTCAAAACCGCCAATCCCGGTGCGACAATCGTGTACCGCGATCTTGTCGCCAACCAGCTTCCCCACGTGGACATGACGATCCGGCATGCCTGGACGACCGAGAACACCGGCGACACCAAACTGGGCGAGACCATGAGCCGATCCAAGGCTTTGGTTGACGAGCTCAAGGCGGCGGACGTGGTGGTGGTCGGCTCGCCCATGTACAACTTTACGGTGCCCTCGACGTTGAAGGCGTGGGTCGACCATGTAGCGATCGCCGGGCAGACCTTCAGCTACACGGCCGAGGGGCCACGCGGTTTGCTGAGCGGCAAGGTTTATCTCGTCCTCTCATCAGGCGGGATTTACTCGCAAGGACCGTTTGCCGCGTACGATCATCTGTCGACCTACCTCAAGGCGATCTTTAACTTTCTCGGCGTCCTGGACGTTGAGGTGATCCGAGCGGAAGGCATCGCTTACGGACCGGAGCAGGATCAAGCCGCGATGGCGAGCGCCGCTCAGGAAATCGAGGCGATCGCCGCCTGACCCGGCCGCCAGCGGAGCCAGTCACGGAGACCGAGCCGTGGCTGGCCACCTGATTGGGACGTCGGAACCTGAACAAACGGCCGGTTCTGGATGGCAGGGAGTCCAATGCGAATGATCGGTTTTGTATCATCAAGGACCTCACCACTCGCTGTCGCAAATGTGCATGGAAACCGCGTCTTGTTCCCAACGGACATTTGCGACAGCCTAGCGATCGCTTTTCGATCACCCGCGCGGTCATAGTTGTCGCGAAACTTAGCCAGTTCACACGGTCTGTAGCACTTTCGCGGCGCACCCGCTTTGCCGTCTCTCCGTCACCGCCTGCCAATTTCGGGAAAGCCAATCGGAAACAGGTGCCGGGAAACGGCTGTATCGGAGGCGGCGTAGTTCCCCGCCCCGAATGTCCAATTCCACATTCCTTTTCGGGAACATTGCTGGTCCAGCTAGGCGTTGACGGCACCGACTCGGTAATCGAAGGTCCGAACGCGCCTTTTAAGCTGCAAGCACGCGTGAGACATCGCCTATCTGCTTCACTTGGGCTCGAATACAATCAGCAGGTAGAGCCGGGGCGGCCTTCCTGATTTGCAGATGGCGTGGATCGTGGGGGGTGAGCATGCCTCTGTCTTGGCTGTCGGATGAGCGTGCGCGGCGATCGCCGGGCGGGCTATCGGCGTCCTGAGCTGAGCGACGACCAGATCAAGGCCGCTACGAGGAAAGTCATGCAGCTGCTCATCAACCCTAGCAGGCCTGGATCCGCTTCCTCTGCCGCGAAGACCCCGAAGCTGATGAGAATGAGCAAGCCAATCAACCAGAGCGTTACTGGCCAGAACGAGAGTGCCTTAGGGCGCGCCAAGAGCAGCCGGCGATGCGACGATCTGCGGGCAAGTGCTCCCCGAATACGGCGCACGACCGTCTTCATGGCGCCAAACGGCACTCCGTTCTGGCGCTCCTGTCAGAAGGTGTAGGCCACGCCCAGGATGCTGGCCGGCTGCCATTTGCGTTCGGTGAACGGGCTGTCCATGACGCGATCAAGGTTCTGCGTCATGAGGGCGGAGCCGACAAAGCTGATGTGATCCGTGAGACGATATTTGATCGCCAGAGTGGCGCCTACGTCCTGAAAGCCGCTCGACGGCTTGTACTGGGGAAGGCCAGAAGCCGCAGCCTGCTCGGCGTTCACCCCGAAATAGCTGGTCAGAATCTCTTATCCGCCCAGGTGGCGCGAAGGCCGGGAACGACGAGGAGCCGGTCGATGAGGCGCACCGGCTAGCTGATTTCCCCCTCCACGAACATGCCCTTAGCATCCCCGCTGAATGGAGCGTGACAGCTAGCGTCCCTACGATACCACCGACAGTCCCGAAACGAAGCCGCGGCCACCGATACTGGTGCCGCATTTGCCGACGCCCTCGGTGACTTGTTGGCATCATAACCAGGCACGGGCACGTAAAGGCGCATCGCTCGGCGGCAGGCGGCAAAAGGGGGGGCACGCGCAGGCGATCGGCAGCAGCCGAGGCGGTCGCAACACCAAGCCGTCACCGACCGATACGGACGACCGCTCGCTTTTCACCTGACGCCTTGGGAGGCGGCGGACTGCCGCGCGGCGGAGCACCTTTTAGCCAATCTCCCCGAGCGCTGCATCGTTACAGATAAGCGCTACCCGCACCGGCACCTGATCCGGCCCTAGCGCGCGGCCGACCCGCCTTAGATCGCAATTCCATACAGCGCACGATGCGTGAGGATGAACAGCGTGCGCCGATCCGCTCCTCCGATCACGAGCTGGAGAGGACGCTCGGGCACGTCGATCCGGCGTAGCAGCCGTCCTTCCGCGCCATAAACAAACACTTGACCGTTCGCGACATACAGGTTGCCGGCTGCGTCGCGCGCGACGCTCTCGCCGCCGCGATCGGCGACGACCTTCAAGTCGGTCACCCGCCCACCATCGCCGACCACGCCGCTATAAGTCCGGTTTTCCGACGGGTTGGTCAGCACGACCCGACCGTTCAAATCGGTTGCTACCAGCCCATGGGCGTCGAGGGTGTCCGACCAGCGCCAGCCGCGATGGTCGTCCGGTCCCTGGTTCCACACCCGGAAGGCCGGAAGCACCAGCGAGCCGTCGGGCGAGACATATTCCTTCGGCTTGGCTTCGCCGAGCTTTGAGGTGAAGAACTCGGAGATCGACGGAAAGATGTAGGTCTTGGGGTCGATCCGGTCGGCGAACTCGCCATTGGCCCAGACATTCACCGGCAGCAGCGTCGCGGCCCCCTTGCGGGGGCGCGTCGCGGTCGGCGCGATCACGCGGACATCGTCGGGCTTTTCCGGGTCGATGCTGAAGACAGTGCCGTCGCGCCCTGCCGAGGAGAGCACCATCAGGTCGCCCGAACGGTCCACCGCCAGGTTCACTGCGTCAAGTGGCGCGTCGGCGACGATCGACAGTCCCTCGGGTTTCGACCAGCCATGGATGCGCTGGAAGAAGCGGTCGACGAAGTAGAGTTTGCCATTGGCATCCACCGCCCCGCCGGCGATCGAGTAGAAGCCGTCGGCCAGCTTCTCCACGCCCGGCGACACCGGGATCGTCGGCTGGGTCGCCGCGACGGTGGGTGCGGGTGGCAGATCAAGCCGCGCGAACTCGCGCTCACGGACCTCCTGCTGGCGCGTCATGTCCTTGATCGAATTCTCGAACGGGAATTTGCTGGCGCGCAGATAGGTGCCACAACCCTTTGCGTCGCAGCTCGCAAAGCCGCTTTCGGCGTTCACATGCACATTGCGGAAGCGGATTTCGCCCGAATTATAGAGCTTCACCGCTGCGTCCATTGGCTTGATCGATCGCGTGACGCGATAGCCATGATAGTTGGCGAACAGGATGTTGCGGGAATTGTGGAACTCGGTGGACACCGCGTTGACGCCGTCCTGCACCTCCTGCTCGGTTTGCGGTGCCAGGAACTCCCAGTTCTCGACGTTCTTGAGCACGATCTCGGCGCGGTAATGATGCTCGGCCGACAGCTGGTACACATGGCCCGGCGTCTTGGTGTCCGACACGTAGAAACCGGCTGACGACAGCGTGTTGGGCGACCACAAGGCCGCGAAAGTGCCGCCGCCACCATCGGTCACCCAGATGCTGGGATATTGCCCGTCATAGCGTGCGCGCGGGTCGCCATAGCGGATCGGGCTGCCTGCGGTCAGCACCGTGCCGCCGCCGCCCTGGATCTTCACGTCGTTGACTTCCGACGCTTCGCCCGCACGCCACAGCAGCGCGGTCGCGCGCGGGTTCACGCCGCCGGTCCACAGCCCCAGGCCGTGCACGATGGCGTTGCCGCCCTTCGCGCTTTGGATCAGCGCCTTGGGGCCGCCCACGCCCATATAGGCAGGCGTTTCGTCGCGCAGATAGATGTGCGTGAGGCTGGGGTGAAGCGAGATCAGCACGCTGTCGGGCCGCAGCTTCAGTGTGTCGGTCACGCGGTAGCGGCCCATCGGGAAATACAGCACGCGGTGCGTGTCGATCGCCCGCTGGAGCGCGGCGGTATCGTCGGTGGTGTCGTCACCCTTTACGCCCAGGTCGCGGACATTGGTCCATTGCGAAACCGGCGGCAGCGCGCGGATCTTCGGTGCCGGCCGTGCCGGCGCACGGCTTAGCGACGCCATCTCCACGTCGGTCGCATAGTCGCCTATCGTGCCCAGCCCCGGCAGCTTCAGCCCGTAGGAGAAGTCCTTGACCTGGTAGCGCGCACCCGATCCCGCGACTGTCTTCCCGCTGTCGCGGAAGCGCGCAAAGGTCGGCGTGTTGACCGCCACCGCATCGGCAAAGCCGACCTGGGTGAAGACGCTGTTTTCTTCGGAGACCAGCACGGCTGCGTTCGGCACATTCTCGAACCGCACCTGCTTGCCGAACAGCGAGTCCGAATAACCGCGGTCGATTTCGATCCCGATCGGCGTGTCCTTGATCGACACGTTGACCAGCGTCAGGTCCACTTCATGCTCGCGGATCGCCGCGTCGCGCTGGCCCTGGAACTCGGAATCGATCAGCGTGAACTGCCAGGCCGGCGACGTCTTTTCCGACAGGATGCCATAGCGCCCGCCGAAGAAGCGCAGATCCTCGAACTCGTTGCCGGCCTGATAGACGCCGGCCAGCCCCGAGCCGGTGTGAAAGTCGACATGCCGCAGATAGCCATGCTGCGCGACGCGGAACCGCACCGCGACCGCGCCGGCATTGCCCGCGCCTATCCGGAAATTCACATTGGAAAGCGCCGAGTAGAAGGTGCTCGACGTCGCATCGAAGATGGTGGGATCGAAGGGGACGCTGGTGGGCGGCGGCACCGGCGCCTTGCCCACGCGGTACTGGTCTTCCCCGGTGAAGCTGACCATCGCCGCGACGCCCGAACCAAAGCCGGTGCTGTTGTCGGCCAGCAGGATCTCGGGCCGGGTGGGGCCAATGCCGAACACGCGCACTGCCGACCGCACAAAGATCGTCCGGCTGATCCGATAGCGGCCCGAGGGCAGGAAGACGACGCCGCCATGGCCGCTCTTCGCCGCCGCATCGATCGCCTGCTGGATCGCAGCGCTATCGTCGGCGACTCCATCGCCGACGCCGCGAACGGTGATCGCGCGGGGGTCGTTGGGCGCGCTGCGATACACGGAGGATTGCGCAAGCACCGGCAGGGGCGCCATGATCATCGCCGCGCCAAGCAGCCACTTCGCCTTCATATGTCCACTCCCCGCTGTTTTGTGTTCTTGTATCGGCCCGCGCGCGCCGCGGCATGCACGACAAAGGTCGTAGCACGTGCTCGCGCCGGCAGACGGGCGTCAGGCGGCGCGGAAACTCAGCGCTTCGGCGGCGATCGCGACCTGGGTGCGGTTGCGCACGTTCAGCTTGCGCATCAACGCGGTCATGTGCGCCTTCACCGTGGTCTCCGCGATCCCAAGATCGTAGGCGATCTGCTTGTTGAGTTGGCCCGAGCGGACACCGCGCAATACCTTGATCTGAGTGGGGGTGAGTCGCGGGAGTGTCGGCGGCGTCGCAGCGTGGGCACCCGATTTGCTCAGATCTTGGGCGATCCTTGTCATCGTCATCCTCTCCTGATCGGCTCATGGCCCTTCCTCGCCGCGGCGTTCGCACCAAGCGAGGGTGCCATCCACCGCATCCATCTTTGCAGATTCGGTTGGACAGGTTTGAAGTATGAGCTTCCACTTTGCCTTTAATCAAGCCTTTTCCGTTGCTCCTCTAAAGAAAGCTGTCGTACAGATCGGCCGGGCTGCCGAGCGCGCCCCCATCAACAGGGAGAGGCTCGCTGGCGGAGGCGCAAAAGCTTTTCGGGTGCGCTGAAGGGACCGTTCGTTGACCGGCGGTGCCATCCGCCTCGTCGGCGCCGCACTGGTCGGCATCCTGCTCGCGGTCGCGATGATCGTGCGCGGCCGGCTCCACCCGTTCATCGCTCTGCTGTGCGGCGCGTTCGCCGTCGGCCTGCTTGCCGGGCTGCCGCTGCAGGATACTGCAAAGGCCGTGCAGAAGGGCGTCGGCGACATCATCGGCGGTACTGGTCTGGTGGTCGCGCTCGGCCTGATGCTGCATCTCTCCGGTGCTGCGGCGTCACTGGCAAAGGCGGCATTGCAGTCACCGGCATACGCGCCGCGCCTTGGGCGACGCTGAAAATCGCGATCGTGATAGGCTTGCCCCTGTTCTTCGAAACCGGAATGGTGTTGCTGCCGCCGATCGTGATCGCCGCAGCAGAGGAGATGGCCAATCCGGATCCCGCGACTCGCGACGCGGCCAAGCTGCGGTTAATCATGCCCGCTTGCCGGCCTGGGCGTGGTGCATGCGCTGGTGCCGCCCCATCCTGGCCCGCTGCTCGCCATAGAGGCGCTGGCGCCCACCTGGGCAAGACCATGCCCTACGGCACCCTCATCGCCATGCCGACCGCGATCGTCGCCGGACCGCTGCTGGCGCGTTTCACCACGCGTGGCGTGCGGTTGACGCCCCCCGCGCTCCACGATCACCGCTTGGCGATCGTCACGCCGTCGCGCGCCTTATCGCTCCTGATTGTGCTGCTGCCGGTGCTGCTGATCGCTGCCGGCGAGCTGGGGCAGATGGTGCCGGAATGGCGCGGCGCGCCAGCGCTGGTCGCCGCCAGCAATCCCGTCGTCGCGCTGCTCGTGACCAACCTGCTCGCCCTGCCGGTCTTGTTCGGGCGGCGCCTGCGCGACGCGAAGACCCAGTATGCGGTCTGGCACGAGACCATGGAGGCGGCGGGCACCATCCTGCTCGTCATTGGCGCGGGCGGCGCGTTGAAGCAGGTGCTGGTAACCGCCGGCTTGTCCGACCTGCTCGCGCGCCTGGCGCTGATGCACGCAATCTCGCCGCTGCTGCTCGGCTGACTGGTCGCGGTCAGCATCCGGCTTGCCGTCGGCTCAGCGACCGTCCCAACGATCGGTGCGGTCGGCGTGATGCCGGGTGTGGTCGCCAGCTCGGGCGTGTCACCCGAACTGGTGGTGCTGGCGATTGGCGCAGGATCGGTGTTCTTCAGCCATGTCAACGATCCCGCTTTCTGGCTGGTGAAGAGCTATGTCGGCACCAGCACGGCGGACACGTTCCGCACCTGGTCGCTGCTGGAAACGGCAATCTCGGTCGTCGGCCTCGCGCTCGTGATGGCGTTGTCCTATGTGCTCTGACCGGGGGGCAGCGTGGAGAATATTGTTGAGCGAGGGTCGCCTGGCGGATCGCGCGTATGCGGCGATCGTGCGGATCATCAACGATGACGGGCTGGTCAGCGGCGATCGGCTTCCGTCCGAAGCGCGGCTGGCGCAAATGTTCGGCATGTCCCGCACCATCGTGCGCGAAGCACTGGCCCGGCTCGCCTCGGACGGCGTCACCGAAGCGCGGCTAGGGGCCGGTTCCTATGTGAAGCGCCGCCCCTCGGAACGGTTGGGCACCCATGTTGCGATGGACGCGCTGGCTTCGACGCTCGGCACCTACGAAGTCCGCTTCGTGCTGGAGGCGGAGGCTGCACGGCTGGCGGCCCAACGCCGCTCGCATCAACAGCTCGACGCCATCGAGCGGGCGCTCTCGGCCCTACGCCGCGCGTTGCTCTCCAACGAGCCGGCGCATGACGAGGATTGGCTGCTGCACCGCGCGATCTTCGAGGCGACGGGCAATGCCGCATTCCTGCCGGTGTTCGACCATCTCCACGATGCCGTGATGCAAATCCTGCGCGCCGGGGTCGAAATCTCGCGCTCGCGTCCGCCCGAAGTGATCGGCGCGATGATGGAAGAACATGATGCCATCGTCGAAGCAATCCGCGCCCGCGACGCCGATGGCGCGGCGCTGGCGATGCGCTGGCACTTGTCGCAGGGCCGCAAGCGCCTGATGCCGTGACGCTCAGGCTGGCGCGATAACCGACTGCACCCAGCCCAGCACATCGGCCGACAACAGGGCAGGAGCCCGCGTCGCGTCCAATGTCAGCGCGCACTCGTCCACGCCCGGACGCTCCAGCGTCGCCAACTGGCTGTTGAGAAGGCTCGGCGGCATATAATGCCCCGGACGGTTGGCCAGCCTGCGCGCAATCTCCGCGCGGTCGGTGTCGAGCAGCACAAAATAGAGCGGCACGCACGATGCGGCGCAAAGCCGCTCGCGATAGCTGCGCTTCAGCGCCGAACAGGCGGCTACGGCCCGGCCATGCCCCATCGCGGCCGTGCCGATAGCGTTGCCAAGTGCGCCGAGCCACGGCCAGCGGTCTTCATCGGTGAGCGGATGCCCTGCCGTCATCTTGGCCACATTGGCGGCGGAGTGGAACGCGTCGCCCTCCAGCACCGGACAGCCGAGCAGCTCGGCGAGATACCCTGACAGCGTTGACTTGCCGCTACCGCTCACACCCATCAGGACAATGGCATGCGTCCTGTCGGTTTTTTCCTGAAGCTGTCGCACCGCCGCCCCGCTTTCAATCAGCCAGTTGGCCGGAACTGGCCGGGTATCCCGTGTCGAGCCCGGCTTGACCATTACGACCTTCGTCGCAGTCGCCGCCCGGGATGGCAGCTTGTATCGGGCATAGGCTGGTGCCATTGCGAGGACGAACGATCATGATTGCCATTTCGGGCGCCCGGCCGAGCTTTCTTGCCGTCGCATCGCTGCTGCTGGCCGGAGTCGCCACGCCGGCGCTGGCCGCGTCGGGATCGACCTCCGTTTATGCCACGGCGCCCGCCGATCCCCGTGCGGTCACCGTGTCGGCCCCGCGCGACGGCGTGGCCGACGCTTCGGCCGCGATCCAGCAGGCGATCGACGCGGTGGCCGCAAAGGGCGGCGGCGGCATCGTGTTCCTGCCGGAAGGGCGCTACCGGATCAGCCGCACCATCTATATGTGGCCGGGCGTCCGCCTGTTCGGCGTCGGCCGCAAGCGTCCGGTGTTCGTGCTCGCCCCCAACACCCCCGGCTTCCAGCGCGGTGTCGGCAGCATGATCTTCTTCACCGGCAACAAGCCCGATGCTTCGGTAAGCGCCCGTCCTGTTCCCGTCCCGCCACCCACCAGCGTGCCGTTCAACCCGAATATCGGCGACGCCAATTCGGGCACCTTCTATTCGGCGATGACCAATGTCGATTTCCAGATCGGCGAGGGCAATCCCGCGGCGACCGCAGTGCGCTCGCACACCGCGCAGCACACCTTTCTCAGCCATATGGACTTCAATCTCGGCTCGGCGCTGGCCGGCGTCTATCAGGTCGGCAATATCGGCCAGGACCTGCGCTTCTTCGGCGGCCGCTATGGCATTCTGGCCGAAAAGACGTCGCCGGCCTGGCAGTACACCCTGCTCGATTCCACGTTCGAGGGACAACGCGACGCCGCGATCCGCGAGCATGAGGCCGGGCTGACGCTGGTCAACACCGTGTTCCGCAACGTGCCCGTCGGGATCGAGATCGACCGCGGCTATGGCGACTGGTTGTGGGGCAAGGATGTGCGGTTCGAAAATGTCGCCCGCGCCGGCGTCATCATCAGCAACGAAGGCAATGCCTATACCCAGGTCGGCTTCGACAATGCCGTGTCCACCGGCACGCCGGTGTTCGCGCGCTTCCGCGACAGCGGCCGCACCGTCACCGGCCCCGCTGCCCGCTACCGCGTCCGCGAGTTCACTTATGGCCTGCACGTGCCCTCGCTCGGCGCCACCGGCACCTTCGCGACGAAGACCGACGCAGCGCCGCTGTCGGGCAAGGACCGGCGCCGCGCCCCGGCCATCCGCGCGCTGCCGCCGGTGTCGCAATGGACCAATGTCCGCGATCTGGGCGTAAAGGGCGACAATGCCGCCGACGACACCGCCACGATCCAGCGCGCGATCGACAGCCGCAGGGTGCTCTACTTCCCGGCGGGCTTCTACAAGGTGTCCGACACGCTCAAGCTGCGCGCCGACACCGTGCTGATCGGCCTGCACCCCAGCATGACTCAGATCGTCCTTGCCGAGGATAGCCCGGCCTATCGCGGCTTCGGCAGCCCGCGCGCGATGATCGAAAGCGCCAAGGGCGGCGCGGCGATCGTCTCGGGGCTGGGCCTCTTCACCGGCGGCAGCAATCCGCGCGCAACCGCGTTGCTGTGGCGCGCCGGCGAGCGCTCGCTGGTTGACGACGTCAAGTTCCAGGGCGGGCACGGCACGTTCCTGGCCGATGGCAGCCGCTTCGATCCGTACAATGCCAATCACACTGCGGACCAGGATCCGGTCAAGCGCTGGGACGGCCAATATGCCAGCCTGTGGGTCACCGATGGCGGCGGCGGCACGTTCAACCAGCTCTGGACGCCGAACACCTATTCCCAGGCGGGGCTCTACGTCACCAACACCAGCACGCCGGGCTATGTGTACCAGATGTCGGCCGAGCATCACCGCCGGGCCGAGATCGTGCTGGATGGCGTGCGCAACTGGGAGTTCCTGGCGCCCCAGACCGAGGAGGAAGCCGGCGAGAGCCGCGACGCGGTCGCGCTGGAGGTGCGCAATTCGCGCGACATCCTGTTCGCCAATCTCCACGCCTATCGCGTGACGCGCTCGCTTCAGCCGGCACCCTCGGCGGTGCTGCTCTACGGGTCGACCAACATCCGCTTCCGCAACGTCCATGTGAATGCCGAAAGCGGCTTCGCGACGTGCGACGCCAATGGCTGCGGCACCTATCTGCGCGCCAGCAAATATCCCTATGAAAATGCGATCACCGATGTGACGCGGGGCACGCAAGTGCGCGAGCGCGAATTCGCGGTGCTGGACGTCAACGACGCGCCTGCGCCTGCGCCGACGGCTTCGCTCACACCGGTTAAGATGCTGTCGGAGGGGTTCTATTCGCTGGGCGGCGGCGCGGTGGACTCGGCGGGCAAGCTCTACTTCATCGACCGCTATTTCCACCGCATCCATGGCTGGTCGGAGAAGGAAGGCCTGTCGATCGTTGCCGATGCGCCGCTCGACCCGGTCAATCTGGCGGTGGACCGCTCCGGCAATCTGATGGTGCTATCCTCGGCGGGCGCCGCCACGACCGTGTACGGCATCGATCCCTCCAAGCCGCAGGATGTGCGGGTGATCACGCCTACGGCGAACCGGGCGGCGGCCAGCGTGGCACTGCCCGCCAGCTTCTGGAACAATGGCGAGTTCCGCGACCAATATGATCCTGCGCGCGACCAGTTCGTCACGCTGGAGGAGATGTTCGCCCGCGACATGGCGGTGCCGAAGGCGCAGGAATATCGCTCGCCCGACGGCAGCCTGATCCTGCCCGCCTTCCGCGTCTGGCAGCAGCGGCCGGCGGATCATATCGGCTGGCGCTTCTCCGACACGCTCGACACCTATGGCTTTGTCACCGGCAAGGTCGGATCGCGCATCTACATCGCAAATGGCTCGGAAGACCGCACCTATAGCGGGCTGCTGGGCGCAGGGGGCGCAGTGACCGACCTCAAGCCGTTCGCGTCGCGTGGCGGCGAAGGCGTCGCGATGGGGCCGGACGGGCGAGTCTATGTCGCCAATGGACAAATTTTCGTCTACGGCGCCGACGGGCAGGAACAGGGCCGCATCGACGTGCCGCAACGCCCGCTCCAGCTGCTGTTCGGAGGGCCCGATGGCCGCACGCTGTTCATCCTCACGCACAAGGCGCTGTTCTCCGCGCGCCCCTGACACCAGTATCCTGCGACTTTGGTCGTAGATGCTGCACGACCCTGCATCCGTTACAGTAACTCTAAAGAAACAATCGGTGGCCTCCGCGCCGGGAACGGCGGGAGGTCATTGCCAGAGAGGATGCAGGGATGAACAAGGTCATGCGCGTTCGCCGTCACCAGCCGCGCCGATTTGTTACCGCTACCAGTACCTTTGTGTTGGCGACTGCCCTGGCATCCGCCGCGCCTGCCTTCGCGCAAGAGGCGCCCGCGCCGGCCGAGGACCAGACCAGCCCCTCGGTTCCGCTGACCGGACAGGACACGCTGATCGAGGATACGCAGTCCGGGCCGGGCGAAGTGGTCGTCACCGGCACGCGGATCATCTCCAGCGGGTTCACCGCGCCCACGCCGACCACGGTGATCGGCGAGGAACAAATCGCCGCCAACGCACAGCCCAACATCTTCAACACCGTCGCGCAATTGCCCGCGCTGCAAGGCTCCACCGGCGCCAGCACCGGCACCTTCAGCACCTCCAGCGGCACGCAGGGGCTCAGCTCCTTCTCGCTGCGCGGTCTCGGTCCCATCCGCACCCTCACCCTGCTGGACGGCCAGCGCGTCGTCGGCGCCAACGTGACCGGCGTTCCCGACATCAGCATGTTCCCGCAGCTGCTGGTGAAGCGCGTCGACGTGGTCACCGGCGGCGCGTCGGCCTCCTACGGCTCGGACGCGGTCGGCGGCGTGGTCAACTTCATCACCGACACCCGCTTCACCGGGTTCAAGGCCAATGTGCAGGGCGGCGTCACGCATTATGGCGATGACGGGCAGGCGCTGGTGCAGGCGGCCTATGGCGGCGCGCTGCTCGACAATCGCCTGCGGGTCATCGTCAGCGGCGAATATTCGCATGAAGGCGGCGTCGGCCCGGGCGACTTCGGCACCGATCTCGCCGGCAGCCGCGACTGGTATCGGGCGACCACGCTAGTCAACACCGGCATCACCAACAACGGCTCGCCGCAGTTCCTCTACCGCGATTTTGCCCAGCCCTACCAATATTCGCGCTATGGCCTGATCAACAACGGCCCGCTCCAGGGCACTGCGTTCGACGTCAACGGCGTGCCCTATGCCTTCAACTATGGCTCCAACGGCCAGCCGCTCGGCAATGGCCGCGTGTCCAACTGCTTCCCCGGCAACAGCTTCTGCGTCGGCGGCGACCTTTCGGGCGCGCCCGGCTCGGGCGCATCGCTCAAGTCGGAACTGGAGCGGATCAACGGCTCTGGCCGGCTCGGCTTCGACTTTGCCGAGAACAACGAAGTCTATGTCACCGTCAACATCGCCCAGGTCACCAGCAACAACCAGCCGAGCCCCGGCTATGGCCGTCCCAGCCTGACCGTACAATGCGCCAATCCCTTCCTGCCGCAGTCGATCCGCGACCGCTGCGCCGTCGCCGGGATCACTTCCTTCAGCTTCGGGACCAGCAACGCTGCCTTCCCCGATCCCAAGGTGTCGACCGACCGCCGCCAGTACCGCTTCGTGGCGGGCGCGAAGGGCAGGTTCGGCCTGATCGGGTCCGAGTGGAACTATGACGCCTATTATCAACATGGCACCACCATCTCCGACATCAATGTCGACGATATCGTGCTTCAGAACCGCTATGTCGCGGCGACCAATGCAGTCACGCTGAACGGCGCGATTGTCTGCGCCGATCCCGCAGCGCGCGCGGCGGGATGCCAGCCGATCAACATCTTTGGCGGCTTCGCGCCTTCGGCCGCGGCACTCGCTTATGTGACTCCGGAAAACGGGCCGTTCCAGCACACCAAGCTGACCCAGGAAGTCGCCAGCGTGAACGTGTCGGGCGACCTGTTCAACCTGTGGGCAGGGCCGCTGTCGCTCGCCTTTGGCGGTGAATATCGCAGCGAATTCTACCGTGTGAATGGCGATCCCTATGGCGCGGGCGTGACCGGCCTTAGTCCGAACAGCCCCGAATATCCCGCCGACCCGCTGCTCAACTCTACGCTGGGCAGCAACTGGGCAGCGGGCAACTACAAGAACGGCCGCGGCAGCTACCATGTCTATGAAGGCTTCGCCGAGCTCAACCTGCCCTTGTTTAACAGCAGTGCGATCGGCCGCGCCAACCTGAACGGCGCCGCGCGCGTGACGGATTACAGCACCTCGGGCACGGTATGGGCATGGAAGGTCGGCGGCACCTGGGACACGCCGCTGGACGGCTTCCGCCTGCGCGCAGTCACCTCTCGCGACGTGCGTGCGCCCAACCTGTCCGAACTGTTCGCTGCACCCACGGTCACGACGCTGCCCAACTTCGGCGATCCGTTCCGCAACGTCGCGGTGCAGGTGTTCCAGAACACGATCGGCAACCCGGACCTTCAGCCTGAAATCGCGCGCAATACCGAAATCGGCGCGGTCTATGCCAATCCATCCTGGCTGCCCGGGCTGAGCCTGTCCTTCGACTATTACTCAATCAAGCTCGACGGCGTTGTCTCAACATTGTCGCCTGACCAGATCGTGCGCTTCTGCTTCGAAGGCAACCAGGCATTCTGTGGCGGCTTTGAGCTGAACAGCCCGATCCAGGGCGGCAATTTCGTGAACGTCCAGCCGTTCAACCTGGCCTCGTGGAAGACCAGCGGCTTCGATGTCGAGGCGAGCTACCAGTGGAAGAAGCCGATGGGCATGCCGGGCACCTTCACCATCCGAGCGCTGGCGACGCATGTCCGCGAATTCCTGGTTGATGCCGGCATACCCGGGGTCTCGGTGGTCGACCAGGCGGGCGCGAACAACGGCAACACGCCCAACTGGAAGGTGCTGGGCATCCAGACCTACAGCGACGACGCGTTCAGCCTGACGCTTCAGGAACGCTGGTTCTCCGACGGGACCTTCGGCAACCAGTATGTGGTCTGCTCGGTCGGAACCTGCCCTACCTCGACCGGGAACAACCCCACCATCGACTATAATCGGATGAAGGGCGCCTTCTATTTGGACCTGGGCGGCTCGATCAATGTCGGCGAGCAGGGCGCGTTCTTCTTCAAGATCGACAATCTGCTCGACCATGATCCGGCGCCGGCGCCCCAGACCAACACCGGTCTGGACGTGAACCCAGCGCTGTACGATACGCTGGGCCGCACCTACCGCGCCGGCTTCCGCGTGCGATTCTGAGCTGCCCCCGCCGCTTGGTCAGGTAGCTAGTAAGTGCATTGTCGTCCCCGCCGCCATTTTCGGTCGTAGGTGGAGCGAGCCGGAGGCGGGCAGTGGCGGTGTTGTGGCTTCTGGAGCCGGTGGTCGAGAGCCTAGGCTCAGGCCTCATTGCTCGGGCATCGGCGATCTGAGGCGAGAGGCCGACAGGGCCCAGGCGAGTGCGCCAATCAGGGCAGCACGCCGCCCGAGGAAGCTGCGGGCGGCCCGTCGCTCGCTGGTTCATTCTGTTCGCCTTTCGACCTCTCCTGTTGTTAACGCTTGCTTTTGTTGAAGCTGTTGCGGGTCTGCCGGGGCTATTTCCCACCCTGTGCGAGCCGCGCGCCGGCATTGGCGAGCGAGATGTACATGGCGCCTTCGGGCACGACATATTCGTTCTCGCCCCAGAAGAACGGCCAGTCGTCGCGGGTTTCCGGGTAGTCGGGCTTGAGCAGCAGGACGCCGGGTACGACCCCTCCAGGAATGAAGGAGAAGTCGGCGCGGTTACTGCCATAGGCGACTTCCTTCGACACCGCGCCCACGCCCGAGACGAACGAGCGGTCCGATGCCGGGTGGTGCCCGTGCAGGAAGTCGAGCGCGCGGGTGACGGGTGCGGTGTCGACCAGATTGGGAAACGCCTGGTGCAGGGCATAGGCAGTGAGGCCGAAGTTCAGCACGGCGCCGCTGCCTGCCCAGCCGCCCGTGGTGATAGGCACACCAAAGGGATTCTCCTTAAGCGAGGCCTGCGCCTTGGTCGCCCATTCGCGGGCCGCGGGCTCGAGTGCAGTTAGATAGCTCGCCGGCATGTGGGGGATGGCCTTGGCCATGGTCGTCGCCGCTGTTGATGCCCTTGAGGAGTCAAAGTGTGTCCGTAGACGCGCCGTAGATAAAACCTCTGGCCCAGCGCTGAAGCTCGCCATCCGCGTCTGGATGCTGAGGTGTAAGCAACCCTTCGAGATCCGCGACCTTGGTCAGGGCAGGGGCGAAGTCGGCGGCGAGCGCCTCTTCGGAACGGCAACACAGGTCAGAGCGACGTTGCACAGGCCCGTCACATGTCGTGTAACGATTCATTGCTGCCGCAATAAGCGGAGCGTTATAGAAGAAAGACGCCTAGAGGAAAATATCAGCCCGCCGATCCGGCCGCGGCACTGACTTGAGGTCCAACTTTGTCGCTGCCAATTGCAAAGACGTTGCGAGCTGATTTTCCTGCATCGATCGTCGTCTTTCTTGTCGCCCTGCCGCTATGTCTGGGCGTTGCCCTTGCATCGGGCGCCCCGCTATTCTCCGGTGTAATCGCGGGGATCGTGGGCGGCATCGTCGTAGGGGCGTTGTCAAAATCCTCCTTGTCAGTGAGCGGGCCGGCTGCAGGACTGACGGTAATCGTGTTTGCCGCAATCGAGCGTCTGCCATCTTTCGAGGCGTTCCTGTTAGCGGTCATGCTGGCCGGTATTATTCAAGTCGCACTCGCCGCCACACGCTCAGGCATTGCCGCCGAGTTCGTCCCTTCTTCGGTGATCACCGGGATGTTGGCAGCAATCGGGCTGATCCTGATTCTGAAGCAGGTGCCACATGCGCTAGGCTATGACGGCGACTTCGAGGGCAGCTTCGAGTTCGCACAGGCGGATGGACGCAACACTTTCTCCGCCATTGCCACCGCAGTCCGTCAGCACCTGTCGCCGGGTGCCATACTGATCGCGTTCGTCAGCCTCGCATTCCTGTTCTGGTGGGACAAGGCTCGTCCAAAAGAGGGGCCGTTGCGCTTCGTGCCAGGTCCCCTTGTCGTGGTGTTGATCGGCGTCGGTGGCAATGCACTGTTCGGCCTGATCAAGCCGAACTGGCAACTGAAGGCGTCGCACCTCGTGCAGGTGCCAATCGCCAAGAGCTTCGCTGAGTTTACCTCATTTTTCGCCACCCCGGACTTCTCACAAATCAGCAATAGCGCAGTGTGGACCATCGCCCTCACACTGGCGATCGTCGCGAGCCTGGAATCTCTGCTCAGCGTGAAGGCCGTCGACGAATTGGATCCACAACGCCGCACCACGCCCAAGAACTGGGAAATGATGGCTCAAGGTGGCGGTAATATCGTCTCGGGCCTGATCGGCGGGCTTCCGATAACCTCGGTTATCGTGCGATCCTCAGCAAACGTCGATGCTGGCGCGCAGAGCAAGGTCTCCACCATGCTCCACGGCGCTTGGCTCCTCCTCAGCGTGGCATTCATCCCCCTCCTGCTGAACCTCATTCCGCTGGCGGCGCTCGCTGCGGTGCTGATCGCGACCGGCTACAAGCTGACGAAGCCGAAGCTGTTCACTGATCGTTACAAGCAGGGCTGGACGCAGTTCGTGCCATTTGTGGTAACGATCGCTGCAATCTTGTTTACTGATCTGCTGATCGGCATCGTGATCGGCCTTACCGTCGGCTTCGTGTTCGTGGTAGCACGCAACTTCCGCTCGGCGATCACGTTCGTCTGTGATGGCGGGGATTGCCTGATTCGCGCACGCCGCAACCTCTACTTCATCCACAAGTACGAACTGCAAAAGGAACTGGGTCGCGTTCCCAATGACGCCAATCTGCTGATAGATCTATCGTCCACCAGCTATGTCGATCTCGACAACGTCGATATCATCAACGCATATATTAAGGGCGCGGCATATCGCGGCATCAACGTCACCGTTCGCGGCGACATTGCCGAACGAAGCGCCCCGCTGATCAACGCCCCGACCACGGAAGTCCGGTTCGCATGAAGAACTACAAGCAACTCCTGCTCGCCAATCAAGCCTGGGCAATCGAATTGGTTGAAGAGAAGCCGGACTTCTTCGAACGCCAGACAAACGGGCAAAAGCCCGAATTCCTATGGATTGGCTGTTCGGACAGTCGCGTCAGCCCTGAGCAAATGACGATGACGCCGACAGGCGGCATGTTTCTTCATCGGAACATCGCTAATCTGGTCAATCACAATGACCTCAACCTGATGTCTGTGCTCCAATATGCTGTCACTGTACTCGGCGTGAAGCATCTGATCGTCTGTGGGCATTATGGCTGCGGTGGGATCATGGCAGCGATGGATGGTGGCACGAGTGGACCTGTCGACGAATGGCTGCAAACCGCACGCAATGTCGCGGACGATCATTGGGAGGAGCTGGGAAACCAGCCAACGCCGGAAGCCAAGGCCAACCGTTTCGTGGAGTTCAACGTTCGCGATCAGCTGGTCAATCTCGCGCGCACCGACACGGTCCAGAATGCCTTCGCTAAAAAGCAGGATCTCTGGTTGCACGGCTGGGTGTACGACATCCGCGATGGCCGCATCAAGCCGTTGATGGAGATCGATCGCGATACTAGGCTAGAGGCAGTCCCACATCCTAGGCGTGTGCTGCTCACCAACGATGAGATCAAGGCCACACCAGACACTCCTATCGCGTGACGTAACTCAGCATGAAGTGAGCTTAGCTGGAGAGTTCGCCGAACAAACGCCAGCTTTTCGTGACTCTCGTGGGCTAGCTGAGCGGCAGAAGTTTGGAGCGCAGCGGCCAGCGGTTCCGAGATGAATAGACGTCCGCTTTTGGGGAGCGGGGAGGGCGGTCTGAACGTCCACTTCTCTATCGCGGCCCGAGTCAACTGGCGCAGGCCGGTCCCCGTCGCTTCGAGTGCGCCGGTGATGACGGATTTGGTAGACGACGAATTTGGATATCGGGTTCCTGCCGAGCTTGAGATCGCCACACGGGGTTCGTGCTTCTCTCCGGGGTCGGCACGTGGCCGCCCCATGATGGGGTAAGACAAAGTAGCGCGGATCAATCTTTTGGACGCCCTTGCCGCTGGCGACAGGGCTGCGGACGTTACGATCTCACACCACCTTCGTCCCCGTGAGGACCTCTTCCTGCCGAGGCAGAACCGTGAAAACTCCTGTCTGAGATCGTATCAGGCGACCGCGGTGCCGGGTTTGCTGCCCCAGCGGAAGTCGGTGCCGTCGGTCCACATGCGATGGAGGACGACGGCCAGGCGACGTGCGACGGCGACGATGGCACGTCGCATGCCGCGGCGCTGTGCGACCTTCATCCCCCAGGCCTTGAGCCATGACCAATGCCGGCTCTGGGTCATCAGGATCTGCGCCGCTTCGTACAGCATCGTTCGCAGCATGGTATCGCCGGACTTGGAGATGCCACCATCATAGTCGATCTCGCCCGACTGATGGCGCCGCGGCGTCAACCCGACATGCGCGCCGACCGCTCTGGAATGGATGAAGCGCTGCGGCTGGTCGATCGAAGCTCGATAGGTGAGAGCAACCACCGGGCCGACGCCGGGTGCCGTCATCAACCGCCGGCACACCGGATCGTGCCGGACTGTGTCGAGCAGCATCTTGTGGAGCGTGGCCAGCTGCTGGCGCATCACCCGCCGCACCGTCAGCAACGGCTCGACGATTGCGGCCAGTCGCGGAAAACCCTCGACCAGGTGACGGACACGGGCCTCATAGCCGACCGTGCTAACGACACCGACCTTGAGGCCGAAGTTGCGCAG
>NZ_JACIJF010000029.1 GCF_014199255.1 Sphingomonas xinjiangensis
TCTTCCGGCCCCGTCTCGCCGACTGTTGTGCCATACCCTCCTTCGATCCGCCTACGTCCCCGACGCCTCTGGCTGCGGCCGCGGCTTACGCCGTGGCAACCGCCGGAGCCCTGTAATCCTCTTTCTTCGTCAGCAGCGCCCAAACCATGCGCGCCATCTTGTTGGCGAGCGCCACCGAGACGAGCATGCGTGGCTTGCGCGCGAGCATCCGCTCCAGCCACGAGCCGGCTGGCGCGCCATTACGATACGCCTGCCTCACCACCGAACTGCCGCCGATAATGAGCAGCCGACGTATCGTTCGCTCTCCCATCTTCGAGATGCTGCCCAGCCGCTGCTTGCCGCCTGTTGAGTGCTGTCGTGGCGCAAGCCCGAGCCAGGCGGCAAAGTCGCTGCTCTTGGCGAATGTCTCCACCGGGGGTGCAAGTGCCACGATTGCCGTGGCGGCAATCGGGCCGATGCCCGGGATGGTCATCAGCCGGCGTGCCGCCTCGTCTTCCTTGGCACGTCGTGCGATCTCGCGATCAAGAGTGGCGACGCGCTTGTCGAGCTCAGCCAGCAAGTCGATCATGGCCCTGAACATCGGCAGCGCTTCAGCTGGCAGCGATGAGGCCATCTCCTCGTCCTCCAGCATTTCGGCCAACAACGTCATGTGCGCCGTACCGCGCGGCGCAACCCAGCCATATTCCGTCAGGTGACCCCGGATCGCGTTGATGAGCTGAGTTCGCTGGCGCACACCAGGTCGCGCGTGCGGAACACCAGCCCTGCGGCTTGCTGCTCTTCGCTCTTCACCGCCACGAAGCGCATGCCGGGGCGCTGCGCCGCCTCGCAGATCGCCTCCGCGTCGATCGCGTCGTTCTTGTGCCGCTTCACGAACGGCTTCACGTACGCAGGCGGGATCAGCCGCACCTCGTGACCCATCGCCTGGAGCTCGCGCGCCCAGTGATGCGCGCCTCCACATGCCTCCAGCGCCACCGTGCACCGCGGCTGCCCCGCAAAGAACTCGAGCAGCTTGCCCCGCGTCAGCTTGCGACTGAACACCATCGCGCCGCGCTCATCCGCACCGTGCGCATGAAAAACACTCTTGGCGATATCAAGACCGATTGTGGTAACTTCCGACACGGACGCCTCCCTCAAGTGGTGATCAACACCTCCACTTTGGCACATCGATGCCGCCGGGGGGCGTCCACCCCATCAGCTCTTGGCGCTCAGCTGCCGCTTCTTCGACAGCCGCTACTTGGCCGCGGTATATCATTGTCGCGTAGCGAAGCGCCACGAGACTGATTTCCACGAAACGCAAGGCTCGCGTTTCGACCCCGTAGTCGAGTGGCGCGACCGGGGCCACAACGTCGTCTTGGTACGCGAAGAGCGTCCTCATGACCCGAATCGCGGAGGCGTCAGCTCGATAGCAACCACCTCGCTGCGGTGCGGCTCTGGCGCGATCTCGGGCCCTGTCCAACCCGCTGCGAACAAAGCATCCGCGTGCTGTGACGCAACCGCCTCGCGGAAGCGGGCGCCATCGGCGCCGAACTCAGCAAAGATCTTGTGGGTCGCGCCGTCCAATGTCTCCACGGCAGCAAGGAGGGGATGTTCGGCGCCAGCTGGTCTCGAACGTCTCACGCCCAGCCAGCCTTCCCATTCTCCACCAAGCCGCGGCGCAAAATTCGCGAAGTCGCGTGGCGAGCGCGCGGGTCGCTGATCGCCATCAGGCGCGCTTCGAGCGACTTGTCTGTCAGACTGACGCTCAGATAGCCGCGCGCCCCCTGTTCGAAATAGCGGATATGCGGATTGTCGGCCATAGCCGCCTTGATCCCCTCGCCCGGCGGCGGGGTGGAGGTGATCGAGGTCACCGCAATCTCGGTCGCTACTGGGCGCTCGCCCGGCTTGTCGAAATCCGATCGAAGATCCGTCATCCACCAGCTGTGATAGTCGCCCGCGAGCGTGACCGGGTTGGCCAAGCGGGTGGCAGCCATCGCCTCAATCAGGCGGCTGCGCGCGCCACCAAAGCCGTTCCACGTATCGGTCCATAGCTTGGCCGTGTCGCCCTTGCCGAAGCGCATCGGCGCGACCAGCAGGTTCTGGACGAGCAGGTTCCACCGCGCATTGCTGCGCGCCCAACCGTCGTACAGCCAGCGTTCCTGCTCGAACCCCAGAAAGGTGCGAGATGGATCGGCGAAATCCGGGCAGTCCGCCGGGGCGATCCGGCCGCGGCGGCTTGGCAGGCCGTCGACACAGGCCTGGCGCGAGCGGAACTGGCGCCCGTCGACTGCATCAAATTGCGCGAGACGCCCCCATTGGAAGCGGCGATTGATGCGAAAGCTGCCGTCGGGTCGCATCACTTGCGACAGGCGCAACGGCATGTTCTCGCAAAAGGCGCGATAGGCGGCGAGCCGTCGGGCGGCGAAGGCTGCCGGGGTAACCGCCGCGTCCTGCGACCAGATGCCGGAATAATCATTCTGCGCCTCGTGATCGTCCCAGATGGCGACGCATGCGGCGGCGGCATGGAGGCTCTGGAGATCGCGGTCGGTGCGGTGAAGCGCGTATCGTCGGCGATAATCGCCCAGGGTCGTCGCTTCGGGCATCGCATAGGAGCGGACCATCTGCTTGGCGCGCTCGCCGGTGGCAGTGGACTCGTAGATGTAGTCGCCCAGGAACAGCGTCAGTTTACTGTCTTCCTCCGCCGTCATGTGTCGATAGGCGCTGAAATAGCCGGCCTCCCAGTGTGAGCAGGTTGCTGCGGTGAAGTGCAGCGCGGCGGGATCGACGGCTGGGGCCGGGGCGGTCCAGGCCCGTCCCGTGGCGCTGTTCACGCCTGCGGCGATGAAACGGTACCAGTAGAGCCGGTCGGCACGCAGACCGCGGACATCGACATGCACCGCGCCGGCCATGGCCGGCTGCGCGACCGCTTCGCCGCGCGCGACGACGCGGGCGAAGCGCTCGTCCTCCGCCACTTCCCATCGCACCGGCGCCGACATGCGCGCGCCGCCCGAGCCGTCCTCTGCGAGCGGTTCGGGCGCGATTCGGGTCCAGATCACGAAGCCGTCTGCAAGCGGCTCGCCGCTGGCGACGCCGAGCGAGAATGGGTCGCTGGCAGCGAGGGCGCGGCCGGAAAGAAGCACCGCCGGTGCGCCGGCGATCCCGGCGGCAAGGAAATGGCGGCGGGCGAGGGGAAGCGCAGTCATGGTGTTGATCGTCCCAGGTTCGGTAATCGGCGGGACGCGGACGGAGGCCGCGTCCCGCCGAAGCATCAGTAACGGTAGCTAAGCCGGACGCCGACCGTCCGGGGCGCGTGCGTCGACACGGTGCGCGCGGTGATGAACCGGTTGCGCGTCTCCTGGATGTATTCGTCAAACAGGTTGTGGACCCACAAGGTGATCTTGACCGGCATCTTCGCCGGCGAAATCCCCAGATTGGCATTGGCGAGCCAATAGGCCGGAATCACCGACGCGTCGGAGACGCTGAAGCGGTCCGCGCGATAGGCGTAGTTCACCTCCGGCTCAATCTGCCAATCGCCGATCGGAATCGTCCAGGCGAGCGACCCTTTATAATCGAGGTCGGGTAGCGGCAGCCGCTCGCCGGAGCGATCGGTGTAGATGATGTCCACATATTCGCCCGTGGCCGGATCCTGCACCGCCGTGTCCGGCGCGAGAAACTCGTCATACTCGCCATATTTGTACGAGAGCGCCTGGCTGATCCGCAGATTCCGCGTCGGGTTCCAGGTCAGTTCCGCTTCCGCGCCATAGATGTGCGACTTGGGCACGTTGGTGATGCGGCCGACCCGCGACGTGGCGGTGTAGATCACGCCCTGCAGCTGCTGGTCGCGATAGTCGTAGTAGAAGCCTGAGAGATTCAGGCGCAGCGTGTCGTTGAGCAGCGTCGACTTCAACCCCACCTCGTAGGCGACCAACTTTTCTGGATCATAGGGATCGAGCTGCTGTGGGATGCCGCTGTTGTAGGTTGTGAACCCGCCCGACTTCACGCCGCGCGACACACTGGCATAGGCGTGGACGTCCGGCGCGAAGCGCCAGTCGAGCGCGGCGCGTCCGGACCATTCGCGCATCGAGCGCCGCGGCGAGGCAGTGGCCCGCAGCTGATAGGTGGGTGCGATTATTTCGGAGCGGAAACCATTCAACCGCCGGGTTTCATATTCGTAGCGTCCGCCCGCCGAGATCGACAGGCTGTCGGTAATCCGCTGCTCGACATTGCCGAACAGCGCCGTGGTCTTCACGTGCTGATCATAGGTGGTGCTCCAAACCGCGCCAGTCGCCGAGGACTCGGTAAAATCGGAGTAGAAGCCGCCGCCCACCTTTTCGGTCGAGTGATAGATGCCGCCGATCCAGTTGAACGGTCCCGATCCGTTGGACGCAAGCCGGATCTCGCCCGAGCTCGTCTCGATGTCGTTGAAGAAGTACGTGCCGGCCTCGTTCGACGCGGTCGCGTCCCAATCGTTGAATTCGCGGCGCTTGAAGTTCTGGTACCCGAACACGCCGGTCAGCGTTGCCCAGCCGAAATCGCTTTGGACGCGCAGCGTGGCGCCATAGCCTTCGTTGTCCCGGAACGGCTTGGCGTTGGTATCGGTGCCGATCAGGTTCGCAAAATAGTCCGAAATGCCCCAGCCGGTCACGCGCTTGTCGGTGTCCGCTGGATAGAGCACGCCAAGCGGTCGATAATTATGGCTCTGGAAGTCGTTGAGCAGCTGAAGGCCGCGTCCGTCGGATTGGTCGCGCGTGTAATTGGCGCTCAGATCGACAAGCGTGTCGCTTGTCGGCTCCCAGCGCAGCTTGCCGCGCACCGATTCCTGGTTGCGGTTGCCCAGTTCCTCGCCGGTGTCGCGGTTGACCTGCCAAGCTCCTCCATAATTGGTCGAGACCGCGAGGCGCGCTGACAAGGTGTTGGTCAGCGGGCCTGAGAGGAAACCTTCCAGCCCTAGTTCGTCATAGCTGCCATAGGTCGCATCGAAGCCGCCACTCAGTTCGCGGGTCGGCGCATTGGTGACGACGTTGATCGCTCCCCCGGTGGTGTTGCGGCCATAGAGCGTGCCCTGCGGCCCGCGCAGAACCTCGATCCTCGACACGTCGAACAGGGCGTTCTGCGTCATCACGCCATAGGGGTAGGCCAGTTCGTCGATATAGAAGCCTACGGTATTGGTGTTGTTCGCGGCATAATCGGTGCCGCCCACGCCGCGTAGGCGGAACTGCGGTTGGCCCCCGCCAAACTGGCTGTCGACCTCCAGGCTGGGAACGCTGTTTTCAAGGTCGTTAACGTTGAAGATGTTTCGCCGGTCGAGCTCGCCGCCGCCTATTACGGTGAGGGCGGCAGACACGTCCTGCTCGCTCTCCTCGCGGCGGCGCGCGGTGACGACGATCTCGGCGCTCTCGCCCGTTGCAGCGTCGGCATCAGTGGCTTGGCGCTGGGGTGCGGCCTGCGCGTGGACAGCCGGAGCGGACAGCAGAGCGGTGACGAGCGTGATTGCCGAGCACGCGACCTGACCCCGGGCACCGCGCATCGCGATGCCGTTCAACTTACGCATGAATTCTCCCATGTGGTTCGGTCGCTCGCTTCAGCGTTGCTGACGAGGACCTTCAAGGGCGCCGAACGCACTGTTCATCCGACGCAAAGGTCAGCTAGGGATGAATTGTGTTTTGTAGGTTACGGCCATGTAACGACACCATGAAAAATTATGGTCTCTCTTATGACTGATGCTGCGGGCACGCCAATGGTGGCCCTTTATGGTCGTTTTATGGGAGCTCAAAGCCGGCGTGCTGATGTCCGAACTGTTTGCCGCGCCGCCTGAGGGACAGCTGAGCTTCGGCATTTAGTACTGACTTGTTCATCGAGCTCCCGCCCAAGCACGGGCCGATGAAGGCTTCAGCACCGGACGCGACGAGTGGGCCCCGATAAGCTGTGCCGACAAGGTCCATCATCCTCTGACGGTGCAGCCAGCTGCCCAGTAGGTGCGCAGGGCTAGCGCTTCAGGTGGCCACGACGCCGTCATCCTCAGAATTCGTCTAATCGTTGACGAACCGAAGTCGGCTAGCGGATGAACCGATGCCCACTTCTCGCTCTTTCATCGATCAAAGCCGCGGTTTCCCGCTCCTTGGAACCGATCATCCGTCAACGATGGTTGACATACTGATCGATGCCAAAAGGCGTTGACAGACCGCTACACCTTCCGGCTAGCGCGAGCGTAATCGCTAGCTAAGCACCACAGGGGTTGCGGGAGAGAAGGACGGTGCTGTCGCTCATAATTTTGAGGAGTATGCAGGCACCTCTGCCGTGGCATGCCTGGCAGCACCAGTATTCGAGGATGAACGGCGGCAGCTTACAGGATGCGCTTGAGCTCCCCAAGACGCAGCTATTGGCAGGAAGCTGACGAGCATTTGACGACCCGAACTCAGACTACTGGATGCGCGGTGCGGTCGTCGATAGAGCAGGGGCGAAGGCCTGTTCCGCATGCAGCGAGGTTTGTGGAAGGCCAACGAGACGGACGTCGCTCAGGCGGTTGTGCGGCAGGTCAGCGTCAGGGAGCAGCGTTGCCGGAGCAGATGCGGCCGAACGACGCTTCACAACCGGACGGTCAAACTCTGCCATGACGGAGAAGCGCGGATCGGCCGCGGCAATGTCGGCGATCGTTTTTGCAGCCCGCTTAGTGATCTGGCGGACCCGTTCTTTAGTGATGCCGGTCTCCAGAGACAGGTTTTCAAGAGTGGCGCCATGGAATACGCGGCCGGCCACGATCTCGCGCTCGCGCTCGAGCTTCGCTTCGAGCTTCTCGAGATCTGCATGATTGATTCCGCTGGTGGCGGTACGCAGACGGCGTCCCTCGCGACGGATCGCAGCTTCCTTGCGCTTCGGGAGGGGGCGGCGGGCGAGCGCTTCGATCCCGACCTTGCGAAGGTGGTCTACATAAGCATCGACTAGCGTAGAGATGGCGCCGTCGGCGAGGTAGTCAGACGCACCAGCTTCGGTGCGCTCAAGCGCGCCATCGTCGACGAGCAGCGCTGCGGGCGAAATCTCCTCCCCGCCTGGACCCGTGACGGTCGTGCTCAACGAGACGGTGGTGGCTTCCACCTTCTTGGCTGAGGGACGCTGATCGGTCATCAGGCGGAAGCGAAGGCTCTGTAGCTCGCCGCGGATCTGCCAGTTCACAAAGGTGGTGAACTGCGCTTTGGTCGGATCGTAAGCTTCAATCGCTCGGTGGACGGCGATAGCGCAGGCCTGCTCGGCATCGTCGAAATGGGCCATCAGGCCATACTGACGCCCGAAGTGGCGAATGCGCGGCGCGATCAGCTTCAGTATCTGGGCAAAGGCACGGTCGACATAGACGCGCTGGCGGTTGGTCTGCGGCACGTCCTTGGGGGAGTTCTCAAGAACCACGGCAACAGCGGCCTCGAGCGCGATCGTGGTCTTCGACATGTACTGGCTTCCCCCTGATTGTGCCAGGGTGCCTCCGCGCCCCGTTCACAAGAACAGGAATGCCTCCCAATGGTTAACGAAGGTGTAAACCATGACGTCCGGGAATGTCCCTATCACAGGCTAGTGGAGGGCTGAGCCCGCGCTTGATCTGCTTGGGGACATCAAGCACCTTTTTTTACAATTTGCCGCTGAGGCTGAACCCCCCGGGGCAAATTTAGTGAATGAGCGTCGGCAGGTGTCCAAGCGGTAGGTGGTGCATCACCCCTTCGTCATCGCGTCGATCAACAGCCTGTCCGCACATTGGGCAAATTTCAAAATGTTGAAGCTCATTCGTGCTTTGCGAACACGTTTCATGAGGCGTGTGACTGAAGCCTGTTGGGTGGGTGGATCTCAGGTCGGTCATCAAAGTGGCTCGGCGTTAGGAGGTTATTTACATTATAGAGAAGCTTCACCGTTCCGAGCCTTAGCCCGTGAATTTCTCCGGTTGTGAGCCGCCTCAAAAGTGGGCTCGTCATTGTCTCAGCCATTGGGCAGGTGAGATACGCATTTGCTGGTATGGCAATGAGCAAGTCTCAGACCGGAGGATCTCTAGGTCGGAAGCAATCTCACGCAGAGTGGTTATGCGGGCACCGACGCGTTTCCCTTCGCCCGGCTGGCGTTGGAGATTACATTCCTTCATGCACTGACGGGGCGTCCTAAAAACTAGAAAAGCCAGGCTCAGCATGGCTGGACCTGGCTCTTCTGCGACCTTCGGTCGAGCCCCCCGGCTCCGAAATAGACAAGCTTCTTACCCGCTGGCGTACGGGCATGCGGCGCAGGAGAAACACCTAAGCGTCAGAGTCACCCTTGTTCGCGATGAACGACACGGACCGTGGCAATTGTGCTGTTCGAACCTGGCTGCCAGTCGACGCGACCTACTACTGAACACGGATGGTTTTCCTCATGGTGAACCGCTCCGTACTCGCCGCCTACCTCGTACCATGTCGGCACGAAGCCTTGATCCTGCAGCTCACGAGCGACGCTTGCGATCGCAGTTGCTGCCCGAGCGTTCCCGAAGTCTCGTGCCGAACTGCTGCGACGCTCTGCTCCGCTCGGGATCCAAACTGACCGTCAGAGACGAATGCGAACCTCACCTCAACAGGACGAGGGCAAGCAACGCACCCGCGACGACGCAGCCGCGGACGATTGGTACAATGCTCGGGTTCACCACCAGTCCCTCAATCTGTCGAGAGCTTCTAACGTAGAAGGGCAGGGGGCCGCACCACCTCGAGCCCTTGGCGGGAACAAGTCCGGCACGCGAGCGACCCCATTTGATGAAGCGCTTCGATCCGCCTTTTTTCCGGCAGCAGCTAAACGCCCCCCGTGACGACGCCCGAGGGGCCTGAGTCCATCCACTTCATCACCTCCCTCGAGTGCGGGCTGGCAGTCGACTGCCCCAATTAGGCAGCTTCTTCCACCCTGATGAGCCTGCTCACGTACCGCCTACCGAGTACGCACCTGAGCCACCGCTTAGTTCGTCGAGCCGATGCTGCCGACGCTGGTAGACGCCGCACCGGCGGGTGACGGGTGGATCCATGAGGTGAAGTTAGGCGGCTATTGCACCCAGACGGTAATCGATGATGCTTATGTCCTTGCTTATTACCAGAACGGGCGTGACTGAACCAAGAAGTGCCACCCGATTGTGGGGGCTGTGCCGGGCCTAAGCTGCCGGCGAGCGGTCATTGACGGAGAGGTCGTGCTCCAGGATCATTGTGGGCACTGTGGCTCATCCGGCCTGCGCTCCGCAATCGCTCGGCGCCCGAGCGCCTCGTCTTCATCGTCTTCGACCCGGTGCATCACGACGGTACGAACGTGCGGCCCTTGGCGATCGAGCAGCGCCGCGAGCGCCTCGAGGAGCTGGTAGGCGAGTTTGACGCCGGCAGTCCGATCCACATTCAGCCGGAATGTGCGTGGGGGAGGGCAGGCGTTGTTCCAGGCGGTCGAACAGATGAGCCTTGGGGGGATCGTCTCAAAGAAGCGGGGGAGCCGCTACCACAGCGGCCGAGCACACAATAGGCTAGAGGCCAAAGTTCGGGCTCGGGGCGAGTTCGTGGTGGTGGACACAGAGGCGACGCCAGGAGAGCCGGTCTCGGCGTTGCTCGCGCACGAAACGGGGGAGGGGCTTGAGTATGTCGGCGGCGCAGCCGTGACATTGGCGGCTGGTATACGAGACCTGTTCTACGCGGTGATCGAGCAGCTGGAGCGTTCCCAGCCGCTACCCAACATGCCCAAGGCAAAGAAGGCTCGCTGGATCGAGCCGAAGATGCGGGTGAGCGTGGGTTACCTCAAAGGAAGCGACAAGCTGCGGCACGCATCGCTGGTTGATGTGGTTGAACTCGCAGGCGTTCGGCGGCAGAGCTAGTCACGGACACCTGGCACAAGCGAAACGTTGTGCAGCTAAAATTCTGATATCACTGCAGCTAGCAAGACCAGGGGAGGCCGCTAATGGACTTACAGGGTTGCGAGGCGCCGTTCACAAAGCGGAAGGGGGCGATGCTCGATTACGTCCGGTCAGGCGTTCCCGACCTCGCCAATCGTCATGGCTTTGTTGCTGCTGATCCACCTCTACGAAGGGCCCCATACGATCCGCGGCGTTGCTAAGACGCTCAAGGTGACAAAGCCGGTTATTACGCGCGCACCGAACAGGCTCTCAGAGCTACAAGCGCGACGGCTTTGCTGTAGCTGCTCCAGAAGGATTCGAGTTCCTTAGAAAGCTCCAACGTCTCTCTATCGGACACGCGTAAGCGGTCAAACGAACTGGTGAATATACCCATCCGCGTGTAATTAGACGCCAGCGCGATCAAGCGCTCCATCCAGCAGCAGGACATGTAATTTGACCGACATCGAACAATCCCTCGTTACCCTTACCGCCGACATTGTTGCTGCGCATGTCAGCAACAACAGTGTTTCGGTAAGCGATATTCCGACGCTCATTGCCAATGTTCATAGCGCGCTGAACGGACTTGGCGAACCTGTCGAACCTGAACCAGTTAAGCAGGAGCCGGCAGTGTCGGTCCGCGCCTCCGTCAAGCCAGACTTCATCGTCTGCCTCGAGGACGGTAAGAAGCTCAAGATGCTCAAGCGTCACCTGATGACGCATTACCAGATGACCCCTGAGCAGTACCGCACCAAGTGGAACCTGCCCATGGACTACCCGATGGTTGCGCCGAACTATGCTGAGCAGCGTCGCGATCTCGCCAAGAAGATTGGCCTGGGCCGTAAGCCCAAGGCCGCAGCGCCGGCGGCAACGAAGGCGAAGGCACCTGCTGCCCGAAAGGCAAGCGCGCCGGCTGAGAACGCCTAAACCAGCCTCTGGGCTGCGGCTGAACGTCGCGGCCCTGATGGGCCTAGAACATCACCTGCCGGACTTGCCCGCGCTGTTGCTTGCCGAGATCCACTTCGAGATCCCGGCGATAGCGGCTAAGCGCCGCGCTTGAGCGAGGATCGCTTAGATCCTGCGCAAAACGTTGGACCCGCTCCAGTTCGCGGGTCAGACCATAGGTCTCGGTCATCGCTACTCTCCGGCCCCCCGGATCGATGCGCCATCCTCCGGTAAAATACGTAAAGACTTGGTTAACGGCGCGGCGAGAGCTTTGTCCAACTCGATGATCTGCTCGTCGATCGACGGAGCCGCTAGTTCGAACAGCCATCACCCTCAGGCGCGACCTTCTCAAAGGCCTCCATAACGGCGTTCAGCGTGACGGGCTTCATGAGCACAGGGCTCATGTTCTGCTCGTCGCACTCAAACGGCGTGCCGGTGATAAAGATCACCGGAATGTCGCCGAGCTGATCGTGGATCTGCTTCACGGCGCGAGGACCAGTCCCTTCCACCAGTCTTACATCTGACGTGATGACCTCAGGCCGATGCTTTGCTGCGAACGCAACCGCATCTGCCTCGGTAGCCGCGATGTCGAAAGACGAAGCGCCTGCAAGCTCAAGCGCCTCCTCTATGAACATGGCGACCATGGGCTCGTCCTCGATGATCAACACGTGACACATGGCCGCATCGCTCTTTCGCTGAAATTTCAACCAATTAACGAAGTCGTGCGCTGTTGGGTCCACCTCTTTTTAGCAAAGGTTGGTACGGACGGCGGGACTCGAACCCGCACGCCCCGAGGGGCAGGGGATTTTAAGTCACCGGCGTCTACCATTCCGCCACGTCCGCGAAGGGATCAACGATCCCGTTCAGCGCGCTTGCGATCGACCTTGCGAGCCCGGCTGATCGTGGTGCGTACTCGTGGACTTCGAACTTTCGAGTGTGAATACCTCCTGAAATTCCTCGGTCCGCGAGATCGAGCTCACTCCCGCATCCGTGGCCGCTGGTAAATTTCTCCGCCGCGGTGGCAACGTGCATCGCTCGTGCTAAAAAGCTCTTGAGGTTCCTGCCTCTTGAGCCGAGCCGCAGTCACCCTTTTGCGGCTCGGCTCCATTCGTCCCGTACTGAGACGCACTCCACCAAAAGTTTACCCGTTGTCACGGCAGCAAAACTGCCTGCCGAGCATTGTACGATCGGCTTTTCTGGGCGCCCTCCAGAAAAGCCTAACGGGCAACGAGCCGTGCAGCTACCCGAAGCTACGCGGCTCGTTACCAACTTGGTTCACTGCTACAGATGATGGATTTATGCGAGCACGAGCCCCTTGTGCCGCCGGCGACGCATCGCTCCTCCCGTAGCCCCGACGCCAAAAAGCATCATTGCCCACGTGGCTGGCTCCGGCACTGCCGATGCCGATACGAGCGACACCCGAACATTATCGACTGAGTTACCCGTGCTGCTGTTCAAACCGGTGAACGTCAGGGTGTTGTCGCCATAGTACTTGAACGTCGTGGTGTAATCCTGCGCATTAGCGGAGGCAGGAGTGACCGAGTAAATGTTCTTCCCGTGCAAGAAAACATCAATCGGAGAAGTGCTCTTGGAGTTTGCCAAAGCCGCAAACGTCAGCTGATACAAGCTTACGCCCAGAAGATTGCCACGGAATTTCGCGTTAACGCCGCCCTCGATATCATAGGTCGGAATGGTTTTGGCCACAGGATCGACGATTTCTTAGTATGTTTCGTCTCACTGACGCACAAAGCGGTCGACTCGTCCCGTGATGAAATCGTGCGCTCGCACATCTGGCCGAGTCGCTGCCACTGCAGCTTTAGCGCGTAGCGCGGCGCAGGGGTCGTAAACCGCTGCACCTTTGGCGGGCAAATCCCGAAGATGTAGCTTCTTCGCCGGCGTCGGCACACCGCCTGCGGCGTCGATTGCGGCACTCGATCCGGATTTCAAGCTCGCCTCGACCTAAGAGGCCAGCCCTGCGCTCAATTGGATTGACAGACAATGGAAGTCAGCGTCATGCGCTGGCAGCGACGTGAAGAACGGCTTAGTGGCCACGCGCCTGCGCACGCGCCAGACGGGCGCGCGGCGCGGCGATTGCCCGCGCTATGCGTTCACCGGCGGGTCCAATTGGAAGATCGAGTTGCGCAACACGAGCGAGGTGCTCTCACGCGTTCTCGGACTGGAGCTGGGCGAGCGCGGCGGCGGACTGGCCGCCGCCGACCCGAATCAAGGCTCCAACGGCCGCTCAAGCTCCGAAACCCGTCACATATGGCAATGTCCAGCTCGGCTATCGAAGGGATCTGTTCGACGACAACGAATTCCGCATCGGCGGTTCGGGGGCACTTCAAGCGCAGCCACCGCCTGGCAATGCATGAGGAAGCCGGCATTGATTTGCTTTGCCTCCGACTCTGAGGGCGCGTAGCTGGAAGCTTAGTACGCGTTGCGGTGAACGATTACGCGAAAAGTGTTCGCTAAGATTGCAAGATCCCTCCAGATATCCCAACCCTGTATATACTCCATGTCTGATTGAAGGCGGTCAATCAGGTCGGTGGCTTCGGCTGTCGCGCCGCGGTAACCTCGAACTTGCGCTAACCCGGTGATGCCAGGTTTAAGCTGATGGCGAAGCCAGTAGGTTTCGTCCACCGTCTGCCAAAAGAGCCTGTCACCTGCCAGTGAGCCGAGAGCGTGCGGTCGTGGTCCGACGAGGCTCATGTCACCAAGTGCGACGTTGATAAGTTGAGGGAGCTCATCGATACTTGTTGCTCGAATGAAACGACCGATCCTGGTAACGCGATCGTCGTCACGGGATGCCGAACGACTCCCGACCGTATCGCGCAGATCATTCCGCATACTCCGGAACTTTAGTACCTTGAACAAGCGATTCCCGCGACCAACACGATCCTGTTTGAATAACACTGGTCCTGGCGTGTCGAACTTTATCGCGAGAGCAATCGTCACAAGAAGCGGCGATAGAAGAACAAGTAGAGGGAGGCAAATTGCAAGATCGAGAATGCGCTTCTTCATTCTATTCGGAATGCTGAGTGGCTGTCGAGCTACGACAAGCGTGTGGCGTCCGTTCCAATCACCAACAGCGATTGCTCCGATCTCGTTGGCGCTGTGCATAACGATCTCGCCATTCACGTTTGCTCCCTTCAGGAGCAGCGACCAAGCACGATGATTCGGGCCGACGCTATGAATGATCACTCGATCGAAGTTAGAAACGATACTGCCAAAGAAGCTGAGCATTGTTGGATTATGCAAATTTGGTTCCAATCCGACCGACTTCGCATCAAGTACAACGCCGAACTTCGAATTGACGACCTCATCTACACCATCTACAATCACCAGTTCGTTGATTAGCTTGCCGCCGGAGAGGCTATGCGCATGCCGGGCAATCAGCACACGTCCAAAACACATGCAGGACGCGCTCACTAAGACGCTTACAGCGAGGCCAAAGCGCGAAACCTCCGACGGACTGCTCAGAAAAAACGCTATCACTAAGATCAAGAGCACGGACAGCGCCAACGCCACAGACGCCCTCCGGATCGACTCCGATGCACGCTCCAGAGCCGTACGCGAGTATGCGCCGCGACTTACCGCCAGAACCCCATAAAGAGGGAGGAGGGCAGCGACAATCAGGTGCTCGAATTCAGGGAGGCCCAGTGCTCGCAGCACGATGTTCGCCGCTACAGGTCCAAGGGCGATAGACAATAGATCAAGAAGACACAGCTCGGCATATAAAGCGAAACGGAGGTTCCGCCGAGAGCCCGATCGCTTCGCGGCCTTCCCGGTGTTCCAGCTCGTCAACGGCAAAACCTCTTGATGCGCATTCACCGCAGTTCCCCAGTCGTAGCGTACAGGCAAACTCACCCGTGGTGCGATGCACAAACTCTACGCCGGTTACGGTGTTTTCGCCAACTCAAATCGTGGTGCGGCCACGGCCGCGAACGACTTCCCTATAAAAAAATCGCCCACCCGAGCGCAGATAGTAACCCAATGAAGCCTACTGGCCCAGCCAATCTGGAGAGGAAGGTCACTGCCACGTCCAGTGGGTCTGGTTCGCTTCCATGGAGTCCAGCGACGCTCGCCGAGAGTTCCCCCCCGAGCCGTTCAACCAGAAGCCGCTGCATTTCATGTGCGGGATTCCTGGGGGCACCGATAGGGAAAGCAAGCGTAGATTCGTCTACTGGAAGCTCGGCCTCATGAAGCGGTCCTCGCAAGTTGGGAACTGCCATTTTCCTAAAGCCTTATTGCACAGCGACTGCACGCTTATACCCCCCAAGGGGTTAATGATTTGCGTACGAGTAACGTTAACAAGGGCAAGCCAAGGCGGCGACCGCATGCCTGCGTTCGTCGGGTTGACATTCCCGCGCCGACACCTGCTTTAGCTCGCGTTCTCTAAAGGCGGCGATACAGGTTCCGGATTGCATCGGTCAGGTTCGTAGCTGCACCTCTCGACACGCGCAGCTCGCTGCCTGGCGTTTGCTGCGCAAGAAATCTCCACCGGCGATGGATTAGGCGTCGCTTTGAAATTGACTGAGGGTTGGGGTGCCCGGTAGCGGTGCGGATGGGGCCGCTTTGAGTTACGGCGTGAGGATTAATCGAATCGCTCTGTCCCACGACAGAGGCCATCAGAGCTGTGCCCTTGTGCGACGTGTCTGTCGCGACAACCGACAGCTTGTGATCGTGCTCACAAGGCTCGAATCGAACGGGCCTCCTCATTGAACGCGGCTGCAAGGAGACTTTAGATATGCGCATTGCGATGATCGGCACCGGCTACGTTGGCCTAGTATCAGGGGCGTGCTTCTCCGATTTCGGGCATCAGGTGGTTTGCGTCGACAAGGACGTGCGGAAAGTGCAGCTGCTTGAAAAGAACGTAATGCCAATATTCGAGCCCGGCCTGGCTGAGCTCGTAGCAAATAACGTCCGCGCCGGCCGTCTGTCATTTACCACAGACCTAGCGGAGGGCGTGCGCAATGCGGATGCAGTCTTCATTGCTGTGGGGACCCCAAGCAGGCGGGGGGATGGACACGCGGACCTCTCCTACGTGTTCGCTGCCGCGCGCGAGATTGCTGAAAGCATTACGAAGCCCTGTGTGATAGTTACCAAGTCTACAGTACCTGTGGGCACGGGGGATGAGGTGGAGCGAATCCTGAAGGAGTTCTCTCTTCTCAAGCAGGGCGTGACTGTGGTTTCCAACCCCGAGTTTCTCAGGGAGGGTGCGGCCATTGAAGATTTCAAGCGGCCTGATCGGGTCGTCGTTGGGACCGATGATGAAGCCGCGAGAGACATCATGCGCGAGATCTATCGGCCGCTCTCGCTAAACCAGTCGGCGCCATTGCTTTTTACAAGTCGTCGCACGTCTGAGTTGATAAAGTATGCGGCGAACGCCTTTCTTGCTGTTAAGATCACTTTCATCAACGAAATCGCAGATCTTTGCGAAGCCGTTGGCGCCGATGTTCAGGAAGTTTCCCGCGGTATCGGCCTGGACAAGCGGATCGGCTCCAAGTTTTTGCATGCCGGGCCGGGTTATGGCGGATCCTGCTTTCCGAAGGATACCTTGGCGCTACTCAAAACCGCGGGCGATGTTGAAGTGCCGCAGCGAATTGTTGAAGCGACAGTTCAAGTTAACGAAGCTCGGAAGCGAGCGATGGGTCGTAAGGTGATCAAAGCATTAGGCGGCGACGCTCACGGGAAAAACGTTGCGCTGCTAGGATTAACATTCAAGCCGAACACTGATGATATGCGGGATGCTCCAAGTCTCGCGATTGTCGCGGCACTACAAGATGCAGGTGCCAATGTTCGAGCCTATGATCCTGAGGGTATGGCGCATGCCGAAGCGCTGGTGCAAAATGTGGCTTTTCACCCAAACCCGTACGCGGCGGCCGAAAATGCGGATGCGATAGTGATCGTCACCGAGTGGGACGAATTTCGCGCCCTCGATCTGCCACGCCTTGCGGCCGGATCGCGCTCGGCGCTATTAGTCGATCTTAGAAATATATATCCGGTTGGGGAGGCTGAACGCGCGGGTTTCAAGCTCGTGGGGGTTGGAAAGCCCAGAGCGGTTGTCGATCAATCTGTATCCTAGCCGCAGTTGGCGAAGAAGTTTGCGGACTTGGTGATCGAAGAGGGTCGAGGATGGGTCCGATGGCGTTACAGAGGCCGTGGATGGTGCGCTTGGCGACTTTGCGCAGGTGCGCCCCCAAGCTTGGAGAAGGTCTGCTTGATTGGGTTGAGGTCTGGGCTGCAGGGCGGGAAGAGGAGCCGGCTGGCTCCGACCGCCTCGATCATCTCGCGAACGACTGGCGCGTTGTGGCTCGACAGGTTCTCCATGATCACGACATCGCCGCGCCTGAGTTCGGGCAAGAGCAGCGACATAGGCTCACTAGGCGTTCCAGATTGGTCTGACGAGTACCATAGACGCTACCGTGCCGATGCGGCGGAGCTCCGCGACGAGCTTGGTGGCGGCGGGGCATGTTGATGGATGCCCAGGTCTCATCGATGAACACCGCTCTTCCGAACTCAGGTCGAGTTGGTCGTCGAACCAAGCCCAGCGCTGCTCTACGATGTCGGCGCGGTCCTGCCCACTTGCATGAGCCGTCGTTTATTGCGCGTGATCCGGTGACGGGCGAAGAACCGCCACAAGGTTGCGATGCTGGTGCTCACCTCGTGCTCGGCCAGCGAACGCCCGGGCCGAGTTTCCCCATCTCCCGATTCATTGCTACACGACTGCCGCAGCTCCTCGACACCAGCTAATCGTCAGGTTCTTAGTCGAAGAACCTTACCGCGTCCAAAGCGCCAAGACCTTACGAGTGGGTGTAAGGTACATCTATATCGGCCACCGCCCGTCTTCAATCTTCGCGCTTGCTCAGCTAAATACGACCCACCGAAGCACAGCAGTGGCATGCCTCAGGACGCTGATCCAGGTCGCTCCTTACATCCTGCACAGTGTCAGCGAGTAGCCATCCACTTGACCGACGCTGCCGCGCGACTGGTTTTGGGTTGGCAAACGCTACCGCTCGGAAACTTTTGGTTCTGTCGGCGTGAAGCAGCTTAGAGAGCAATCAAGGAGCCGAGCCGCCTCAGGCGAAAGGAAGGCCTTTGAGCGCCTGAACTAAATTGATTGGACGGTAATTAATCACATCTGGACAGATACCTCACGCCCCTCTGACATGAACCACACCACCATATTCAGGGAGTAAAACGTTAGGTGCACCTGCCCTGAATCGCGCATCCTTCCAAGTATACGGAGTGTCACCTTAACCCGCTATTTACTATGCTTCTCTAGCTAGGTGGTCGCACACCCGTGAAAAGTGATAGGCATGATTACCAGGTGCACTCCGATTGAAAAGCACGCGGTACTTGGACTGGCGTTGATGATTTCAGGTTGCGGCCCTGAAGGCTCTGATAGCGGCGTCCATGTCGTAGCCCCTACTGCCGAGAGCGCTCAAACCAGCGTTGCCGCGCCGGTCCCAGCTGCCATCCGAAGCCCGAGCCCGAGCCCGAGCCCGAGCTTATCGCCGTCTGCGACAGATTCCCTAGGTCCGCTGTTTGGCGCTAACCTGTCTGGCGCAGAAGCAAGCGGCGGAGATAGCATTCGGCCATCCCTGGACGATCTAAAGGGTTACGTCGATCGCTTCGGCTTCCGCCTAATTAGGTACCCGTTCAAGCCCGAGTTGATGACTCCTGACCGGATCAGTGAGCTGCGCCAGTTGACTGATTACGCAAGGTCTCGGGGTGCGCCGGTGATCCTTGACAAACACGATTACACATGGTGGCCGGTTCAGAAGCAGATCGACTTTTGGACCAAACTAGCTGGAAACTTCCCTGATGACGGCTCAGTGATCTTGGACTTGGTGAACGAGCCGCGTGGCTTCGACGACCCGGTAGTAACCAACGACTGGATGCAGTGGATCCGCGATGCTAAGCTGGTGATTGCTGGACTTCGGGCAAATGGCATCAACCATCCCATCGCTCTAGAGTATCCGCAGTGGTCTGCGACCTTCCGCTTCGACAAGGGCGAAGGGGCTTGGAAGGACTGCGAGAGTGCGGCCTGTGCTATAGATCGAGATCCCGGTGTTTTGGACCCGCAAAAGCGAACCTTCATCAATGCGCACCGGTATTGGGATAAAGGCTCCTCCGGCACCAATAAAGCATGCGACCTTACCTGGGGACACACAAGCGGCTTCGATGGATTTGCTTCACAGCTTCGGAAGAGAGGATTAAAAGCGTATATCACTGAAGCAGCTTTTGGATCGTCTTCTGGCGTTGATCAAACATGCTCCGATATCGGAAAAGACGCAATCGCGGACATCAAGGCTAACGCGGATGTAATCCTAGGTATAACCTGGTGGGGCGGAGGTCGGATTTGGCCAGAAAGTTACCTCTTCAAGATCGAGCCAGCTAAAGCAACACGATTCACCGCACCCATACCGGCGTATGCTCAATTGCTGATCGGGAAGTAGCTAAAGTTACTCCCTCAGGATGATTATTATCATACCCGCACTATGAGCGTGCCTGGGGGAAAGCTACCTATGTTCAATGTGACGTCAATCAATGGTGAAATAGTTGTTCATACAGAACAGTGCGGAATAGAGCTGTGGGCTTTCTCGACCGAGAATAGCAACCGACGAACCTCACTTCAGGGGCCTGCGCGACCGGTTTGTCGCTACGTGCAAAAGGGCAGCAACGCCCGTAGACAGAACGACACCGCCCGACTGCAAGTGCGACGGCAAACCACGAGCTGTGGCTCGCCCAATCGGTCACCAGTAGCTGGTACAGGTTCGTCACGGGAGCTCACGACCACGCACGCCGACAAGCAGCAATACAGCGCTCGCAAGCTTCGCTCGCGACGCTGAGCCGCAAGTTGGGGATCACTCCCAAGAGGGTGGCGAAGTAGCGCAAGAGGGCGACGATCGGAGGACCTGAAGGCCCCTCATTCAACGACGCTGAGTGAGGCAGAGTGGCGATGGTTGTCGCGTTCCGGCGGCACACACTGCTGCCGCTCGACCACTGCCTACGTCGCAGCAATCAATTCCTCACCTGATCCGATATCGACTGCACCAGGAAATTTGCGGCCATCCAACTGGTCGACAACGCTGACAGGCGGACGGCCTGTGAGTTCCTCCAGCATCTCCTGAAAGCCATGCCTTTCCGCATCCACACGATCCTGACCGACAATGGCATCCACTTCGCCGAGTAGCCCCGCAACCGGAACACCGCCTGGTCGCATCAGATCCGCTTCGACATGATCTGCGAAGCGAACGACATGGAGCATCGCCTCACCATTTCCAACCATCCCTGAGCCAATGGTCAGGTCGGTCGAGCGGATCAACCGCACCATCAGGGAGGCGACCGTCAAACGCTTTCAATAGGGAGCCATGAGCAACGTCGGACGCCCCCCCCCAACTTCAATGCCGCCTACAACTTCGCCCGTCGGCTCAAGACGCTCAGCGGCCTCACACCCTGCGAATTCGTCGCCTAAAGTCTGGACTTCAGAGCAAGACCGGTTCAGCGTCAATCCAGTCCACCGGATGCCTGGGAGAAACACCTAAGCACCTGTGGGCGGAGCGAAGCGATCCTCGACCTGCACGACAACCAGATCGCCCGCGCCCGATCTACTTCCTCGACCTTGAGCGTGACCAGACCAGCAAGCGCCGGTCGATCGCGCCGGCCCTCGGCCCTCGGCCTGTTGGCGTCAGTGGGGAGCTGATCAAGTACCGGCGGAGATCGCGACAGCTGAATTGCGGGGTTTTCGGCTCGTGGAGCTGAGGGGAACCGAACCGGGGGCCTTTTCGGTGCGATTGCAGCCATAGTGCGGGAATCAGGAGGCGCGTCCAATGCTGAGACGTGCTCAATTTGCAGAACAAGCGTCGAGCATCAGGCCAGTACGGTTCCGGTGAGGTCCGGGATCTAGAGGTGTCTGCGATAAGCGCCGTGTAGCCACTCTCTAATCCGTGTTGATCTATGTAGCACTAAGTCAAAGGAGAGTATGTAACGCGGGGCGGACGCTCGGCGCCCCGCGCTCAGCTTGCAACAAGCTATCTTTGTCCTAGAAGCTGCCGTGTGTAGGTCGGTATTGCTGACGTGAAGCGGGTGGCCTTCGCAGGCTCAATCTTGAAGTGGTAGCTTTCTGGCCAGACACGGCCGCCGCCCCACCACGTGATGCCAAGAAGAACGTCGCTGTTAGCCTTGATGTCAGCGATCGCGTCCTTTCCGATACCCACGCAGGTCTTATCGACGCTGTAGCTGGATCCGAACGCAGCCTCCGTGACGTACCCCTTCAAGCCGCGCTTGCGCAGTTGCGCTGCAAAGCCGTCTAAGCCGCTGCTCGCACCCCAGGTGGTCTCGCAGACCCGGTTGGTGCCGCTGGAGCCCTTGTCCCAGTACCGGTGCGCGTTGATGTAGGTGCGATTTAGAGGATCAATCGGACCGCTCTTGTCACGGTCGATAGCGCAGCCAGCACTCTCGCAAGCCGTGGAGGCGGGCTCCGCTTTGTCAAAGCGGAACGTGGCCGACCATTGCGGGTACTGAATGGCGATAGGGTGTTTGATACCGTTCTTTCGCAGTCCCGCGATTATGAGTTTTGCGTCGCGGATCCACTGCATCCAATCGTTCGTGAGGACGGGATCGTTGAACCCTCCGGGCTCATTCACCAGGTCGAGCACGACGGAACCATCATCGGAGAAATTACGGGCGAAGGTTGTCCAGAACGAGACCTGCTGTTGAACAGAGGTCCACTGGTACGTGTGATTATCTAGGATCATCCGCACGCCTCTCGACCGCGCGTGCTCGGTGAGCGTGCGCAGTTCATTAATGCGCGCTGGCGTCATGCGGCTATCCTTGAAGGGATATCGGATGAGCTTAAAGCCGAAGTGATCGATATAGCCCTGCAGGTCAGAGAACGAGGGACGCACTGCATCGCTATCCTTCGCCTCTGCCCCGGAGAGGTTAGCTCCAAACAGGGCAGTAGCCGGCGCTGCGATAGCGACGGACTGCTGCGCGACCATCTGGGCGGGCATCACTGACAAAGCGGCCGCAGGTGCACGTGCAGGTGGCGAGATGGCGATCTGAGGGCTACTTGCGGCGGGTACAATCATCTCGCCGAGCGCATCCCCGGATCGTGATGCGTATGCGGAGATTGCCAGTGCAACGGCTGAGACGGCGGAGAACGCCGCCAATTTTCGTATGCGGGAGAGAATCATCAAGCGACCTTTCTTTAGTCGCTCATTGCTGATCTGAATCAGTAACTTACATTACGAACTGATACGTAGGACGTCGGCCAAGCTGCCTTTCTGGACGTTGACGCCGCTTGCTTCGTTGTAGGCCTCATCTCGAACCATGCCAGGAGAACGCCCGCACTCCTGCGCATATTGCATATCAAGCTTTTCCGGGACTCTACGCAACCAGCCGGATCGGTCCGAACTGATCCGGCGCCTCGGGAGGCTCGCCCTCTTCGCCTGGTGCCGCGATGCTGACGCGCATGACGAGACCCAAGGGTGCCTCCTTTAAGTGACCACCCTTCAGGCCCTCCACGATCGCGCGGACATCGTAGCCCCGGTCAATCTTGCTGCCGATCCATTGCGCCCGGTCGCGACGGAAGTAGCCGACGCGCACCCCCCTCATACTTACGACGGCCACGGCGAGCGGATCGTGGGGGTCGCCGGGCTCGCGGACGAGGTCGACGATCTCCCCAGGCCAGCACCGCGCCAGCTCCTCCTGGGGGCTGCTGCCGTCCTCGTTTTCGTACCCTTCGCCGCACGCTGGCAAGCTGAAGTCGTTCCAACCCATCCGACTGGACCCTGTAGAACAAACGCGGAACAGCATGTATTTAGATGACCTTCGAGTCGGCAATAGGGATTCGTCATGAGTAAGCGTCCGGTCTGAACCGTGCTTTCGTAAACGGCGCCTTCTCGCCTCCGCGTAAGCGTTTAGCCCGCGACCGTCTGCGTCCGCTTTCGGGTC
>NZ_JACIJF010000030.1 GCF_014199255.1 Sphingomonas xinjiangensis
GGCTTGGAACAGGCTCGTCGATCAGCCTTGGCGCATCATGACCATCGGCCGGCGCCAGTGGGCATGTCGGTTCTGATCAATGCAGGTTGGTATTACGTAAAGCCGGTTGTGAAACGGCAGAAGAACATAAGTTGGTCGAAATCCTCACCGCTCCTGCGTCCGACATACCCGCCGTGGCGCGGCCTGTGCTGACAGTCTTGGCCCAGAGCCTGCAGGCACTTCGGGAGCAGATCGCTCTGCTAGACAGCGAAACCGCAAACCCGGCAAAGGCCGGTTCCGTGGCGAAGCGACTGACGACAATGCTGAATGTCGGCTCGGTGATTACGACCGCGCTGGTCGCGCTGGCGCCATCTGCCAGCACCTTCCGCCGCGAGCGCGACTTTGAAGCCGGGCTCCGCCTTGTGCCACGGCAGCACCTTAGCGGTGGCAAGGAACGGCTGGGGCGGACGAGACTAATTCTTCAAAGGCCGAGTTGCGCCAGTAGCTGCCGTTTAGGATTCCCGCACGCGTTCCACAATTTGCCACCGGTTCATCTTCTAAGCATCGCGTCTAACGACGGCTTTGCAGACATGCGAGTGTCGTTCGCGACGGGAGGGTGCGAAAGTGGGGGCCTACACCCATGCGAAGCTGCCTAACGGTGCTTCCCAAGTTCAACCCGGGTCGTTCAAGCCTCTATGAATCTCTCAATGCCCACTCTCGTGCCAGATCAGCAATGTGGTTGGAAAGCAGCGAAGGCTGCCCATCAAGTGCGATCGTGAAGCGCCAAGGTTCAGGATCAATAGCTGCAAACCGAACCAGCTCAAGGAGCCTTCCTACCACGACGACTGCATCGGGGCGATCAGTCTCAGGGTCCCCTGCGGAGCGCGACAACCGGGCCTCAGCTCGTGGATCGTAACTGAGGCTTGTCTCCGGTTCTCGAACGCACGTGCGCGCTGCTGCGCGGATGCCGACCTTTGAGCGGAGGTCCGGAACATTAGCGTTCATGTGTCGCTCGAGCCTCCTTATAGTTCGATCATGGTTGCGGCTCGCCAGACAAGCTCCCCGCCACCATTCTTAGTTCACCGTAGGCAGCAAACCATTCGCGCTGCGAAACGTTTACCATCTTGTGCAGTGCAGCGTCAGACGAAAATCAATCTAGCGGAGCACCCTTTGTTGCCCCTCCGGGCCGCTCGATCGCCATCAGTTGCTCAGCATCTTCCCGCTCGCTTCCCAGACGTGATAAGCCGATGATCTACAAGGCAGAACCAAAAGGGGGCAATTGCTTGCGCGACGTGGACAACGGACGAGACGGTTGGCCCGAGCTGACGCATTCAGCTGGGCAGGTAGACCTGCAAGTTGAGGCAGCCGTGGCAGGTGAGGATGATCCCATCCAAGATCTCTCGGCCGCAGTTCTGGTCGATGGAACCCTCTTCCTTGGCAGCGATGAAGGCACTTCTATCGAGCGCCTCGGACAGATTGAGAACGGTTGGAAAAGCTCTGGGCGCTTGCAACTGGCCGATTGCCTTCCGATAGATCCTGACCAAGAAGCGGACATCGAGGGCCTTGCCGAAGATGATGGCTGGCTGTGGGTGCTTGGCTCGCATGCAAAAACGCGTCCGAAGCTAAAAAAACGCGATGATGCCCGAATTGATCTCCAGACCTACGCTGACCTTCGGAATGCGGGTGCGCGCTGCCTGCTCGCCCGCCTGCCGCTCGTGCCCGACGACCAGGCATCAGGTCTACTCAAGCCGGTCGGCCGGACCGACGCACGCCGGGCGCAGATGCTAAAACAAACGAAGCAGACCAAGCATGGGAACGCTCTCGCTCGGGCTCTCGCGCGAGACCCACTAATGGCCCCATTCACTAAGATCCCCGCGAAGGAAGGAGGCGTGGATCTCGAAGGAATTGCTGTCGCGTTTCCTCGCGTAGCCCTCGGCATGCGCGGACCTGTGATCGAAAAATACGCCGTGCTGTTAGAGTTCGAGCTGCGAGAGCGAGCTAAAACGCAACTCGCTATCGACGGTAGCTTGTACAAGCGGATGCTCGATCTCGAGGGTTTGGGCATACGCGATCTGAAGCGAGTGGGTAAGGATTTGCTCATTCTGGCAGGGCCAACCACCGCTCTCGACGGTCCTTGCGCAGTTTACCGCTGGCGCGGGTGGCTGGACGAGCCGCCCGCACACAAACATACCGTCTGTCTCCATAGACCCGAGCGGATTATCGAACTTGGGTTTGGCCGTGGCAACGATCACCCGGAAGCACTGGCAGTCGTCCACGACCAGGATATTCGAAAATTGCTCGTTATCTGCGACTCCCCGTCCGACAAACGGCTTGATCTCGAAAGACGTACGATAACGTGCGAATTGTTCCAGCTGGACTAGCGGCCACTCAGCCGCGCTTGTCCAGCAAAGATCATACGGCTAAGCGTCCAATTCTGCTTTCCCGAACAGCTCGCGCTTCCTAGGGACTGCCCTTCGTTTTCGTTCGCGTTTGCTCCCTAGGGCCGGGTCTCAACGAGCATGCTGCGAAGACGCACAGAGGGTGGTTAGGCGCTGCAACGAAGTTGTGGTTACTGCATACAATCTCGCGCAGTGTAGGACGCTGGCGTCTTGTAACCTGAACGGCGATCAACAACCCCATTCAGGCGTGCTGCACCTGGAGTTTCGCAGAAGGTGACCATCGAATGGCGGCAGTGAGCCGCTGACAAGAGGATTGCGATGGATAAGGCCCTGCTCTCCGCCTTGCTCGCCACCACGGTAACTCTGGGCGGCATGGCCGCGACCCCTTGCGTGGCGCAGCGCTTTGAAGGGCGGCTACCGGGACCGGCGCTATAGCAATGGCTATAGGGCGTCCGAAATTGCCGTGGCAGTTGAGGCAACCGAACGTACCGAGGCGACGGCGCCTTTCGCCAGCGCGACAGCTATCGAAGCTGCAGCAGTGGCATCACCGGCACTCGTCCTCGGCGCAGCGGCGGTCTGCTCAGCGGCGAGATCGGTTGCAGCAACTCCTGGCGGGGTCGCAGCACGACTGGGTATAATTATCGGGGCAAATGTCGGCGCACTAGCTGGTCGCGAAGTTGATGGAGACAATTGCCGCTGAATGCTGCCAAGGAGATCAGGACGAGGCACCCATGTAGGTGGGCACCTTTCCCCTCGCGGGCGCTTTGCCATCGGTTTCTTGCAGGGCGCGCTGAAGGGCTTCTTGCGAATTGGACAACAGTCAGCACTGGCTCACCACAGCTTAGGGCCGATGCTTCTTGCTAAGGCGTACTTGACTGAGCTCAGTCGGGGGCCGGCTCCGGCCAAAGCGCCATTGATGGATCCGCACGGCCGCAAACGCCTTCTACCGGGTCTCGTGCTCGCTGAGCGCATCCACGCGCAAGCGGGGGAAGACTGCTTCGAGCGCCTTCGTGTCGGGCAGTACGTAAACATATCCACCTCTCCCCTGAAAAAGTGGGCGTACGCTTTTGCCATAGAAGGCGCTAGGCACGTTTATACAACCGAACGTGATGCGGTTATCTTCTGCGCTTGGTGAGAGGATCCGCTTGCGGCGCGCTTCCTTCTTACTAGCGGTTTTGGGTATAGGATGAATAGCCACGGAGGTGGCATAATCCACCCAAAGAACCCGCTCCCTTCCGGCGGCCAAGCCAAACTTCGCCAGAAAACGACCGGCGGGCGTCGTCTTCTCTGCAGGACCAATCTCGGCGAGGTTTTTGCTCCCGATACCGGGGCTAGCATCGTCTCCAAGGGCAACCCCGATCAGAACAGGAGCGGCGCCCAAAGCCTTTCCCGTTTGATCGAAGAGGAAGACCGAGGCATTTACCTTGTCGACGATGGCGTAGGGAAAGGAATGATTGTCGCGCGATGAAAGTATCCAGTCGGAGACGCGCTTGACTGCGGTTGAGGGGCGCTGAGCCCCTTCAACCCGCCTGAATTCAGACCGAGACTGTGCCGCCGGCGATGCGTCCGCAAGTTCGACTGCGGGCGCGAGCATTGTAAGCCCTGCCAGCGCCAGAGAAATCTTCGTCACCAATGCGGGCGCTCGAAAGTAAACGGTGGCCACTCAGAGAGCGACCACCCAAAGATGAGTCTGGGAACAACGCTCGTGATAACGTGCCTCAGTTGCGCGGACGCTTTCGCTGCTTCTGTTGTGCCTGCAGTTGCTGCTGCTCTACGGTGTCCACGCGGGTGGTGAGCTGGTCGAGACGCTGACCATTGCCCTGCCCCTGCGCAGATGCGGCCTGCGCCTCTGCAAGCGCTGCTTTAGCGGTGCCGTCAGTTTCTTGCAGCCTCGTTTCAAGCGCGTCCACGCGCTGGCTAACAGGAGCAATCTGCTCGCGGACATAGGACTTGGTAGCACAGCCACTCAGGCCAATCGCGCCAGCAAGGATCATAATAGCAGGAGCAAGTTTCGTTACACGCGACATTGCTAATCTTTCACTCGTTAACCAACCGGAATAACCGAGCCGAAGCGCTGCCGTTCCATCAATCCTATTCTGTCAGGCTGTGCATCTTCTCGGTCCAGTGGTTTACGGTACTAGACACGCCCGAGGAGCGAGGGAGCTCCACCGGCACCGATCGAACCTTCTGGGTCCGCGGGATGCCGGGACTCGCAACCGCCGGTGATGCGATACATTACCTCTTAGATCTCCGCTCGGGGCGAGGTGCGAACGGATCCTTCGGTATGTTGGACGACCGCTCCCTCTCCTGTGCTTCCGCCGCGGGCGCGGTGCGGTGCAGATCCACACAGCGGCGCAGTTCTGAAACGGCCGCGCCGCTCCCATCGAGGGATAACTGCTCCACCGGGACCTCCCCCCTATAAATCTGAAGGGCCTTGGAGGCGGCGAAGTAGGTGGGGAACTTCGGCTCGAAATTCGTGACGAACCCCTTCTTGCCGTCTGATGCCATGCCGATAGCGAGGTGTTTGGAGTAGCCTCCACCGGAAAGGCGGAAGTTAAGACGCAATCGCTCTTTCGGCTTGATGGACCAATTGTAGTTCAGGACGGACAAATGGTTCTCGCCGTCAACGCCGAGGCCAAGAAGGAGCGTCGTTCCTCCGACGCCACCGTAATCTTTGGTCAAGAAGCAGCCTCTGCCACCTTTGCTTGCGGCGACCGTCCATCCACGGACGTCCTGCGCGCGGTACTTCTGAGCGGACGCTGGCGCGCTTGCGAACAGCCAAGTGGCTAAGGCCGCCGAGAAAATCGCCCGCAGAAGGATGGAGTGCCTCACGAGGAGCAGCTCCTTGTCGCGGCCGCGGTGCTCAGCGTGGCAAGATTGCTTAATGAGGCAACAACGGCATGCACCAGCTTGTGCTCTGTAGCGGTCTTCGTGACGAATGTCGCACCTCGGACGGCGAACGGTAACAGAGCCTCCGGCTCCTGGTCGCTCATATATATCACGGAAAGGTCTGACTTGTTCAACCTTGCGAAGTGGGCCACGTCGAGACCGGTAGTGCCAACACCAAGATTCACGTCGGATATGAGAAAGTGGAAGCTCGACGGATGTTCCTCAAGCGCGGTATAGCGGCGTGACCCCGTCTGTGCCCAGGCAACTTCCGCACCATGCTCTTGGAGACAGGCCTCGGCTACCAACCCGATCAACGGCTCGTATCCAACCAAAAGATACGCCTCGCTCAAAAGGGCCACAGACGTCCTCCGTCAGAAGGCCGATGTCCTCTGTACCTCCGGTCATTAGCCTGAATCCTATCGTTGGCTGACTTGGCAACCAAGAGCCAGCGTGGACATCCAAGCTAGCGTCCGAGAAACAGACAGCGCTCTAGCTCCACACGCCCTGGATGGCAGTACGGATGACGATAGTTCTTCGCTACGTGCGAAGCGACGCACGCTGCCTGGGATTGGCAGAAACGTCCTGCTGCTCACTAGGCGTGAGCGAACGGGACTCCCCAACATCTTCTAAAGGAAGGCGGCGCGGAGTGGTTCAATGATCCGGAGCGCTCGCGTCGAAATCGCTCCCAGCAGCGTCCGCGATAAAAATAGGATGGCCGATCGCGGAGAAAGGCATACACTCGCCACGTGGTTGGGAGGTGATGTTCGATGCCAACGAGCGGCACGCATGACTCTGTTTTGGTAGCGATATCCATCGTAATCGCCATTGTCGCATCCTACACTGCCCTGGACCTGGCCAGTCGCGTCCGAGCCTCGGAAGGCTGGCTGCAGCGCGCTTGGCTTGGGTCGGCCTCTATCGCGATGGGGGGTGGAATTTGGTCGATGCACTTCGTTGCCATGCTCGCCTTCAGCATGCCTGGTATGGAGTTTGGCTACGATCTTGGCCTGACGCTTCTATCACTGGCAGTCGCGATTTTAGCGACTGGCGCAAGCTTCACCATGATGAACCGAGCTTATCGCTCATGGCTCATGCTTGCCGCGGCGGGTCTCTTGATGGGCCTTGGCGTTGTCGCCATGCACTACATTGGCATGTCGGCGATGCAGATGAGTTCGTCGATCAGCTACGACGGATTGTGGCTCAGTATATCCGTCCTCATAGCTATAGGTGCTGCGACAACGGCGCTTTGGATCGCATCGCGCGAAAGCAGCCAGCTGCAGCGTCTCGCGGCAGCGTGTCTGATGGGCGTCGCAGTTGCCGGCATGCACTACGCCGGAATGCGTGCCGCGATCTTTACGGTGGCTCCCGGCACGGACATGGCAGAGGGCAGCGCGAGCATCGGACAAACCGCGCTCGCCATGAGCGTCTCGGCAGCCACATTTCTGATCCTTTTCCTAGCGTTGATGGCCGCGATGTTCGACCGCAGGTTCGCTGTCATGGCGGAGCGGGAAGCAGACGCCTTGCGTGCCAGCGAAGAGCGCTTTCGCTCTTTGTACCAGGACACGCCGCTTCCTCTGCATTCGCTGAATGAAGACGGTTGCATCGAGCAGGTAAGCAACACTTGGCTAAGCCTGATGGGCTATTCACGAGACGAGGTCGAAGGCCGACCGCTTATTAACTTCCTCACAGAAGCTTCGGCCAGACAGTTTCGTCAGCAGGACCTGCCGGAATTGATAGCCAAGGAAGTGCTGCCGCCACGGGATTACAGAGCGGTAACAAAGAGCGGGAAGTTCCTGGATGTTGTCGCGGCCGCGAAAGTTGAGCGGGATGCAGAGGGGAACTTCCTCCACGTCCTTGGAGGCTTAACCGATGTGACTGATCGCAAGCGGGTCGAAGACGCACTCCGCCAGTCACAGAAGATAGAGGCACTTGGCCAACTAACCGGAGGGATTGCTCACGACTTCAACAACCTTCTCGCCGTGATCGTCGGTAATCTAGACCTACTTCGCCGGCGCTTGCCAGCTGACGATCTTAAGGCAAATAGATTGGTGGAAAGTGCCCTAGAGGGCGCACAGCGCGGTGCGTCGCTAACTCAGCGACTACTGACCTTCGCTCGGCGGCAGGATCTTCGGCCAAGCGCCGTCGAGATACCAGGCCTCATCCGTGGCATGGCGGATCTACTTCAGCGTACAATCGGGCCGCAAATCCGGGTAGACACTCAGTTCCCCCTACACCTTCCGCAGGCCAGAGTGGATGCCAATCAGCTAGAGATGGCGATTCTCAACTTGGCGGTAAACGCACGCGACGCGATGCCCGCTGGGGGCTCGCTAAAAATCTCCGCCGATGAACCGGTGCTCCCCTCGGGCGTCAACGATGACCTTCGGCCGGGCCGTTACATTCGTCTTACTGTTTCCGATGATGGCGAGGGCATGAATGATGAAACGCTCGCAAGAGCGACCGACCCTTTCTTCACCACAAAAGGTGTCGGCAAGGGAACGGGTCTCGGGCTTTCCATGGTGCACGGACTTGCGGCTCAGTCTGGCGGACGGCTGCACCTTCGTAGCTGTCCGGGCAAGGGTACGACCGCTGAACTCTATCTCCCTGTCGCGACCAAGGAGGCTGAAGACCGCACTGTAGTCACGAAAAGCGAACCGATTGCGATTGAGGTCAGCAGCCGAAGTCTGACTGTGATGGTGGTCGATGACGACCCGCTCGTCCTGGATAATACTTCAGCCATGCTGCAGGAGTTAGGCCACGTCGTCTTAACGGCGAGTTCGGCAAACGACGCCCTCATCAAGCTCAACAGCAAGCCCAAACTCGACGTTCTTATCACAGATCACCTGATGCCGGGCAAAACTGGTCTTGAGCTGATCAAGGAGGTTGGTGAGCACCTGCCTGGCATGCGGACGCTCCTCATAAGCGGCTTTGCCGACCTTGATCCTTCGGAGCTTCAGGGAGTGTTGCTCCTACGGAAGCCCTTCAGCTTGCGTGAGCTGACCTCCGCGCTGCAGCGAGTTAGCAGCAGCGCTCCCATAATCCCCTTCGCCCGGCGCGCACGGACGTGAATGTTCAATGTGTTGATGAAGTACCCGTGAATGCACTCGCGATGGGCTAAGCGCACTTTTGCTGGCTTGGATCGCGTGGCATTAAAGGACAATGAAGTGGGTTCGACGGCAGCAGGGCACCAACAGCTGCCGTCGTCCAATAGCGACCTCCGAAAGCTCTTAAGACCGGTGGCGTTGTATGCCGGGAGCATGGCCGTCTTCGCGGTCGGCATAGGCTCCGCACGGTGGGGCTTTGCGGGTCAGTCCTTCTAATGTTCGTTACGCACGCCGCGTAACGTAATTCGGGGGTGCAACGGCAGCTGCGGAATGGACCAGCCTACGTCCCGGCATGGACGCCGCGTCACGCCATAGGCGCTGTCGAGCTCGTTGCTTAAGCGGTGGCGATCTACCTCGTGAAGAGTTCACCTGAGCGGAGCTTCGCATAGCTCACCCTCCATCATGCACTTTGTGCGCGGCCCTCCCCTCGCCATGTCAGGGAGGATCGCGCCTTCAACTACCCCCGGATCACGTGCGGCACGAACCGCGCCCGGTTTCCCGTAATCAGCCCATCCTCGCGGATACCCATCCCCGCCGCGGCTCCGTCCACCACCCAGCACCCCAGCACCGGATAGCCCGCGCCGAAATCGCGCAGCCGATACAGCGCCTGGTACATCGTCAGCCCCTCGCGATATTCGCCTGCACTGCGCGCCAGCGTGGCGCCGTTCGCCACGACTTCGATGTTCGCGCCCTCGCGCGCCAGGAACGGCTTGGCCACATAGTCCGCACCCACCTTCTCCCGGAACATCGACGCCGCGAGCAGGTTGGGGTGCCCCGGGAACATCGCCCATAGTACCTGCAGAACCGCCTTGTTGCTCCACAGCATCTTCCAGATCGGCTCGATCCAGGCGGTCTCGGGCAAGTGGCGCACGATGTCGCGGCCATATTCCTCACTGACGATCCATTCCCACGGGTACAGCTTGAATAGTGCGGAGATCAACTGTTCATCGGTGTCGACGATCCGCCCCGCGCGGTCGACGCCGATATCGTCGATCACCACTCCCAGTGTTTCGAGGCCCGCCTGTTCGGCCAGGTCGCGCATATAGGTCGTGGTGATCGTGTCCTCGTGCGACGGATCGGCGGCGTGCGTGAACCACACCCGCTGCCCGGGCAGCCGCGCGCGAACGTTGGCCCAGCGCTCGATTAGCTTCTCGTGCAGGCTGTTGAACTGATCGAGCTCGGGAAAGACATCTTCCTTCCACTCCCACTGGATCACGCCGGCTTCGAGCATCGACGTGGGTGTGTCGCAGTTGAACTCGAACAACTTAGGCTCACCGGTGCCGTCATAGCCGAAGTCGAACCGGCCATAATTGAGCGCCGGCGGCTCGTTCTTCCACGCCGCCTTGACGGCCGTGTGGCACCAGTCAGGAACGCCGAACAGCGCCATCACGTCGGGATCGGAAACGATGCGCTCGCCGGCTTCCAGGAACAGGCCGTACACCGCCTCGGTTGCCGCTTCGATCCGCTCTATCTCCATCAACGTGAAGGAGTAATAGGCGCTCTCTTCCCAATAGCGCTCGTCGCCGTCGCTGTGCCAGATCAGGCCCTGTTCCTCGACGGTCTTCTGCCAGTCGGGCCGGGGCGCGATCCCGTGGCGCTGCACCTCAAGAGCGGCCGGAGCCGAAGCTGCGCCCGCGCGAGCCCAGCCCGCCGCGCGACACCGCCTGCGACCGCGTCATGCGGCTGGCGCGCGGCGCCTCGGCATAGCGGACCCCCTGCGCCGGCGTGTAGGATCCGTGTCCTGCAAAGCGTCGGTCGCTGATCGAGTCGCCATAAAAGGGCACCGCCGCGTTGCGCCCGAGATAGTACCACAGGAACGCGCTCGACATGCCGCCACCGCCATACGCCCCACGCGCCTGCGGATTGCATTGGCGGTCGTCGACGCGCTTGCCGTCCTTGTCCACGCACACCGCGGTGTCGCGGTCGGCGGTCACCGCCTCCCACTCGTCGTTGCGCGACGAACAGGCGGGCAGCGCCAGCAGCGCCGCCGCCATTGCGGTGGTCATCGTCAATTGCTTGCGCATGGCGTCACCTTTTGCTCAAGGAACCATGCACGCGGCCTGAAGCACGCCGAAGCCCAGCCCCATGCCGCCCACAAACACGCCCGACGCCATGCAATCCTCGGCAATCTTCTGCGAGACCGCCCGAAACACCAATCGCGCGATCACGAGGAACACAGCCAGTTGCACCACCGCCGCGACCGCGCCCCACATCAGCATGTCGGGAATGCTTACCGAATGCCCGATCACCATCGCCACCGGCACCGCAAAACCGAGAAACGTTCCCGTCACCTGCGCCGCCGCAGCGGTATTGCCCTGCCCGATCAGCGCGAACTCGCGATGGGGCGTAATCAGCACGTAAGCGGCCAGGAACGCCACCGCGAGCCCCGCCGCCGCAGCGAAATACGCTAAGAAATGGGGCAACGTGTCGACGAAGTAAGCAACCATGTTCATCCCCTTGCCCCAAACCTATCAGCCAAGCCTTGCTGTGCAACCCTAACATTCCCCCTCTCCCGCTATCCGGAGGCCGTTCGGCGCAAGGCACGCAGTAAGTCGGACCTCAACACCCTCTCTGTGAAGCCGGTATGCTCGCTCCGCTCTGCGGAAACATGACAAAGGGAGGTGAACCATGGCCCCCACCGTCCCCGAGAAGGCCGGCCCCGCAGATCCTCACTACCCACGCCCCGTACATCCGCCGCGACTTGGGGCTGAGCGACGCCGATATTCGCTTTCTCTACGGCACTGCCTTCGGCGGCTTAAACGCGCTGTTCGGCGTTCCACTGGACGGCTGGCGGACAATCGGCACCGCGTCCGGTTGATGACGCTAGATCTCGCGCTCTGGTCGGCAATGATTGCGCTGTCCCGCTTAGCCCGGTTTCGGCTGTTGAGGGCAACATGAACCGACGGTCAGATCCTGCGGCGACCGCGGCACATCTAGACGGCAAGGGTTGGGCGGAAGCTGTCTGACGGCTTTTGAGGCGACACGCAGGATACCAGAAGTCCACCCGGCGCTGGCTTAACGTCCGCGTCTCTGCTCCCGCGCCGGATCCTCGATTGCGGTAATAAAGGAGGTTGCCGTCACGACGCCGACGCCTGGAACGGTCATGAGCAGCTGACAAGCTCCGCTGCGCCTGGCATCCCCCCAGCGGCCTGCGTCCAAGCTCCCCTGCTCGAAACCGTACTCCATGCCGCACCTCGCACCATTGCTGATCGGGGTAGCTGGCTCCCGGGACTACCCCCTGTTCATGTTCGCAGCCGGGCGAAGAGCTCTTTGGCTATCAAGCGTATCGACGCGAGAGACGCTCATCGCGAGCAAGACGCGTACCATTGAAGGCTGCTCCGTTGACTGATTCGTATCTCTCGCCGGCAGTCGCACTCGCACGACCTAACTGTCGCAGCTCCGGTTGGAGTATAGCATCTCCCCCACTCGCTCCGCTAAGTTACTGACGTCCTAAGGGAAAACCCGACTTGTTGCTTCTCCTGAGTGGGGCGTCTGCAACGACTCCGCTATCAGGATCCTGCAAGACAACAGGTTCTCGCAAATAGTCGGGGTTTCGATGTACACTCAGCTGTCGACATTGCCGCACTGCGGTATCAGCGTTGATGTTCCACCAGTGGTCAGAGACATGGGGCAAGCCGGCGCTCTGGTGAAGCAGGCGCCTGGTAGCAAGTATCTGGCCCGGACTTTGGCCTTGCGGCTCGCCGAAACCTCCGAGGATCGCGAGGGTGCGGGCCAGCTGCTTAACAGACGCTTTGGGTGGCGTGGCTATGGTTCGGAACACCAGATCCCGGACGATGAGAGCCATACGACCTTGATCGCACTGACGGACGAAGAAATCGTTGGGACAATCACCTTGGGGGTAGATGCGCCGGGCGGCCTTGCCGTTGACTCGGTGTTTAAGGATGAGATCGACCGTTTCAGAGCTGCTCCTGGTGCTCAGGTCTGCGAGCTCATCAAGTTCGCCTTCGAGACTGAACTCCCTGACCAGCAGAACCTCGCCATGCTTTTCCACACCGTGTTTTTGTACGGTTTGCAGAACCACCGGTGCACGGACCTGTTTATCGAAGTGAACCCGCGTCACCGCCGGTTCTACCAGAACATGCTCGGTTTCACGCCAGTCGGCGATCTCAGAACCAACCCATCTGTGGATGCACCATCGCAGCTGATGTGGCTGAACGTCTCTGACGTGGCGGAAAGCATTGCATCCCACCGATCTGGCATTGGTATCACACGCTCGCGTTCGCTTTACTCACTCTTTCTCTCACAGACCGAAGAGCACGCAATCAAGCTGCGCCTCGAAGAGCGCAGACAGTCGGAGCAGTTGCGCGGTCGCAATTTGATCGAGAGGAGCTTCCAGGCTGCGGCGTGAACATCGCTTCACGCTAGTTGATCGTGTGGATTTCCGTCTTGGACTGTCCACCCCCATTAGCCGAGCTGTTCCTCGGAATGCCCGATCGCGCATGACATTCCGGACGGTGCCCTTGAACGGGCTCTAGCCGACCGTGTGAGGCTGGACGAAAATGGCAGCGCATCATGGACCAATTCGCCAGCATGTCATCTGCACCGCGACGGCGTCTCGCGTCTATTCTTGGAGGCATGACTAAGAGAGCCGCGTCCGACAGCGCCGCCCCCAAAAAGTTCGTTCCTTCAACGTGGAAAGTTGCAGGTCGAGCTTCCCGTCTTCGGTGCGGGTGCGGCCGTCCCGGTCTCAGGTCGAGGCAGCGGTGGTGCGATCCTTGACGTCGACAGAGACGGTTCAATCCTTTTGTGAGACACCGCAGGCTCTCGCTGCGGCGGATAATCGGACCCGTGCTCATGCTGTCACGGCCTTGGAGCGGCGACGCGCGTCGCTGATCGTCAGCGAGACCGCCGAGACAAGGAAGTAGAAGGCGCCGAACGCCGCATAGGGTGCGACGTCAGCGGTGCTGACGGGCGCGGCGCCGGCCGCCTTGCTGAGCATGTGCATCCCGGCGAGGCCTGACTGGGCACCGCTCAGGATCATCGCCCACTGTGCGCCAATGACTTCCAGCGCCGCACGCCGGTGATGAGCTGGAAAAGGCCAGACAGCACGGCCCAGACGCCGAAGATCTGAAGAACCGCATGCATGCCATGCGAAAGGGTCGCTGCGACGGCGACTGCGGTCATCACGCTGACGATGAAGTTCAGCATCTGGCTCTTGTTGTTAGCCAAACCGCCGCTCCGGCTGGCGTCGAGGTAGTTCGCCAAGGCGTCCTAGGCGGGATACGCGACAAGCATCACAGCGGCCAGCTGGGGCAGGCTTCTCCGGGCGGCTAACGCGAGCACGACCCAGACGGCGGATACCGCGAAGCGCAGATAGTAATAAGACTTGAGCCAGTCCCGGTCGGGAGCTTTCGCTTGCGTGGTGCTCGTCATGGCAGCTTTCCTTCTGTTACGAGGGCGCACCTCTCCCTTCCCGGAATCCGGGTGGGTTGGTGACCGGAGGGTTTCGACGGAGCGCGGCGTAAGGTCGGCCGCGTCGGATCAGGCTAGAGGCGGAAGCGTCGCGGCAGGCGCCATCGCGCCGCGCCAGCCACGGCGGCGCATCCAACGCTGTACCAGACGACCACATAGAGAGGGTCGTTGAAGGGGCAGCAGAACGCAAAGACAAAGGCTCCGCAGGCGCCTGCGGCGATCCCAGAGGCGAGTGCGCTGAGCCTGGGCTGGGTCGGTGCAGCCCTTCCCATCAGCGCCCCGAGCAGCGCCACGATCGGCAGGGAGAGCACGAAGATGGAGGTAGCGCACTTCACGCCGCTCGCCGGATCGATGCGATTGAGCAACGCGCGGTCGCTCACTCCTTCGGGCACGACGAACGCGCTGGCGGCAATGGCCACTACCGCGACAGCCCAGGCAAGCATCAGCCCCTGCCGAGTTCGCGCGGTGGGCGAAAAAGATCGGATCGCGAGCACGCAGGCGACCACGGCGAGAAGGCCGAGGCTTCCCACCCGCCACAGCAGATAGGGCGAGCCGGCCATATTGTTCATGTCCGACCGGTTCATCAGCAATGCCTTGAGCGTGTTTTTGACGCCCAGAAGCGGTCGTCATACCCGTACACGGTGGTGCTGAACTCGTCGTTGCTCCGCAGCGTCATCAGCCGCAGTACGTCGCGGCCAGGCGCGGGCATGTCCAACCTCTCGTCCAGAGCCTTGGGCGTCACGAAGTTGGCACTGCCGGTGTCGGTGTGCCTTCCCCCTTCTTCGCCCGACAGTGGCCGCTGGAACCCGCCCGGCTCCCACCCGATAGCTCAAATCATGCAAGGGGGTGGATCTGAACTTCCAACCCGCTCCTGCTGATCCGTCCGTTTGGTCGGTGGCAGGCAGAGGTTCATGGTCTACACAGGGGCGCAGGTCGAAACCCCGTAGTACCGCGTTTCCACTGAGTTAACCTAGTCCTGCTAAAAGGGAGCTGTAGAAACTCATTTTGGACGCGAGCCATGGCTGAAACTGTCATCCACCATGATTCTGAATTGCCCATACCAGCGGCAGGGAAGCTTGCAGCTTTCATCGAGGCCGTGGCAGTTTTCAAAGGCTTCATAAAGCCTTATACTCCGGCCGCAAGTAGCAATGCCCACATGCGCTTTCGAAAGGATCGTTACTACCTCCTTAGATATTACGCCTGGAATATGCTCCTGCTGTTTATCGGTGGCCTAGCCACGCACCTGCTCTTTGCCAACTATTATCAAATGCACTTCTGGCCTTTATGGGTCGTTGGTCTTGTTCTTTTTGTTCTACCGAGTTTCTCCTTGATCTTCCTATCCGGGGCCTATTACCTCGCTCTTATCTGCGTTGCACAACCACACAGCTTTTCATTAACGTCCCTCGGACTCGTTCCTTTGGGAATCTTAGCCGGAACTATTTCCGCAGCCCTCATGCATAACGCAGCTCATGGAAACTTTCGTGGCGTGTGGCTCAACCGCTTCTGGGGGGAGATATGCGGCCTGTTTCAGCTAACCGGATTCGCCGGCTGGTGCATCTCGCATTTCATCCATCACGCAGCTCCGGATCACCCAGAAAAGGATGCACATGCCCCGGGAGACATGTCCTTCCGCGCCTATGTGAACGCCATGGGGCCGTTGATGAAAACGAGTCTAACCTTGAAGTACTTCGAGTTCCACAAAGAAAACGCTCATTCTAGGGTAACGTGGGCGTTGGTCGGTATGTTATTGCCGCTAGTGCGTTTCATGAGAGTTCTGTTCGTGCTACTTCTGCTCGGCCCGACTGCTTTTGTGGCATTGTACGTGCCGTTTAAAATGGCCAACACGTTAATCTACGCAGACTTCAACTATCGAACTCATCGTCCGACTGGGAACGGCGGATACGAAGTTCTCAATTTGAACCATAATCTTTGGTACAAGCTGTTGAATTTCGTTTCGTTCGGCTCGTACTTTCACAAGAATCACCATCGCAAGGCCAATGTCTTTAACCCTCGCTATGCAGGAAATGATGATAAACCACTCGTCACCTACCACAGGTAGAAGATAAGCGCGCCAGTCAACTGGGGATCTATCTCAGTTGAAGGTGTCGGTGACCCGGGCGTTCTATCCTCGCGTTTTTGAGCCTGTTTGTTGCATGCTTAGAGTATGAAACGTTAGCTACTACGCTGCTTCGGATTAAACTAGGCCCTCGTAGAAATAGGCACGCTCTACAGCTATGTATCAGATCGAATAGCTTATAGGGTCGTCGATCACCGGCGATCTCATATTCTTTCCGCGCTGAGCACAAACGCGCTCATCTGGCCCATTGGCGGCTATTCGTTCGCACCGTGCTCATGTGGGCCGTCCCCGCGAAGAGGACATCAACCTCAGGCGCGAAGGCGCGCACCACTGATCGCACTCATTGACAACTTCGAACAAGGTGGGCCTCTCGTCAAAGGTAGTGGCGCTCTGCTTTTCGCCCAGCCAACATCGCAATGCAACCTAGTAGAGCATGGAGCGTGCTCATCGTCGATCGATCAACTCAGCACGTCTGCGTTGAGGCTATGGTCGCTTGCCTCGTCTTGTTTGCCTTTCAATCGCATTGCGCATCTCCGTGATGTTTACGGATCCATTTGCATTCAGATCAAAGGTTCTGAACGGAGCGACAAGACCTGCTTTGAAGTTGGACAGATCACTTTCCCTAAGGGTGCGGCTTTCATGTCCGGCCGAAGACGCGGCTATGCGCAATTGCGCAACAATTGCGTTCTGGAATTCAGGTAAGCTCAGCTCGCCGTCTCGATCGACATCGAAACGCCGGATCATTTTCTCATCAAGGCTGAAATCGAGCTTGATCTCGGATTTGGGCTGCCCCTTGTCTCGTTGGTCGCTCATGAGCGACAACACCATCGTCATAAGCAATCCCAGCGCCATTCTGTGTCATCCTACCCGTATCGTTATCCGGAGCGGTTCACACTCCGAAGCGATAAGCTTATGCAATTGGTTTAGCGCCCATATGAGCTCGATTCTGCGAAGGGAGCTGCCAACTGAATGGAGCCCGAACGTACCGCAGACCTCCAAGTTGCAGTTACGATCATGTCCGTCCATCGCCCCGAGAGCTGAACAGTGTCGGCTAACTGACACCGGCAAGCTCACGACACTTTGGGCATGACAGAAGGCTAGGTCAGATCATCGCCGTAGCTTCTTGGTTGGCAATGTCCCCGCTTCTGGTGCCGGCGGGTGGTAGCTGAGGCTGCTGTGCGGCCGTAAGGTGGTGTCTGCGCGCCGCCATGTCTTGATCATCACGCTTGCTTGGAGGATGTAGGATCTCGCCCTCGAGCAGTTTTGGCAGGGACTCTTGAAACGCTTGTTGTAGCGTTCTCCCATGGCGAGCCCGGCGCGACTTAGAACGTCTTTCCGCCGACCCCGCCAAGCCGGATTCTGCGCTGCGGTCGTGATAAACCCGCTACTGTTGCCTGACCTGATCTGCGCGGGCGGGTCCCGGTGATGAACAGCTCGATCAACCTGGCCAGCACGTCCCCATACCCGAGCAAGTTGCCGACGCGTCGCTCGGATACCTCCAGCACCTCCCAGACCTGATCGATGCTGCGCCCGCCCCGTGCGGGGCTCAGGAGTTCCCTCGCGTGGTCTCCTCTAGATGAGCTCGTCCAGCGTAAGGCCGGATGTCGCACGGCGCAGCCGCACGTTTCGTTGACCAGACCCCTCATTCGGCGGGCCTAGACCGTCTTCAGCCCCCAATCCCCCGTGCCAGCGATAGTACGTCTGCTCGCTGACCGCGATTCGGCGGCACGCCTCCGCGATCGCGCCGCCCTGGCTGATCATGATCAGAAACTCATGCAGCTTGCCGATGATCTCCTCCGCCTTGAGCTTCTTTGAAGGCATCTGTCGCCCTTCTTGACCCAGGCTGTCGTAGTAGACCATTCAGAAGGGGCACCTCACTCCGCACCCGCGGGCGGTGCCACCCTCACCCTCCCCTTCCTCGTTCGGTCACCTTTGTATGGACACGCTCTGAGCGAGGTCGGGCGCTTCTTTCGCCGCCTTTGAGAGGGCGAGATGCCCAAGTGCAAATCACTGGTCCGAGCCTCGTATTGCAGCGAGACCCTCTCTTCTGAAAAACCTAGTTGATCCCGCGGTGAAACCATTACACAATGATGACGTTGGTCACGTAGAACGGGAGAACCGTAGGCGGGTCAACGGGTTGCCTGTAAGAAGAGCGTGGAGAGGTTGTATGGCGACAGGATCGCTTCAGCGAGTGGCGAAGCCCACTTATGGTGGTAAGGCCCTTCGCGGCGTGCTTATCGGTTCACTTCTGTCAGCCCCATTTTGGATCGGATCCGGAATGCTCCTTCTTGGAGCTCTGGCTCAGCAGGGCTGAAACCGCAGCAACTACGTAACTTATATCGGAAGGCGCTCGGTTGCGAACTTGGCGCACCGAGATAAACGCCAGATCGTTCGGGCGTCAGCAGCTTTATCCCCTTGCCTCGAGGCGAAGTCGCTGCAGCCCTACTGGCCCGGACTTATACCGTGGCGAAATCCCGAAACTCACGCCTAAGCTAGTCGGCTCAGGCAGCCAATATTGCCGCTACCACATTAGGAGGTGGCTTGTGGGCGAAGTTCAACCCAGCTTCAGAGTCGTTGCTCCAAGCAACCCAAGCTTCTAAGCTAGGCAAGCCCTTGACGATGACGGTGACGAAGCTACCCGCTGTTAGCCGCGTGGGAGTGCTAACACGGCAACCGTGCAGCCCCACGTCAAGCAAATAGACGTGAGTTGTATCCTTAAATTCATGTACCACAGTCGCGGCAACATGGGTATCGGACCGCCGCGTCTTACGCTCATCCAGCATGCCGAACGCTTCATACATGCTTATGGCATTAGGCTAAGGGTGTTAAGACCCACTTAAGATCGGTACAATGTACGGCAATTCGCCTATATACCGGATCTTTCTGACGCCTTGAACGAGCACGCGCTTTGTTAGACCAGCAGTGCACGCCGCGTTTCTGCAGCCGCACTCACCCTCAGGAGGCACGCGTTGTGTCCCGTCTTCGACCGGTCCTGCACAGAAATATTATCAGGCGGCAGATCACCTATAGTCATTCCGGTATCGTCCAAAAACGGCGAACGTCTGCGGGCATTGAGCCTGGTGTAGCAGGTACTTCATCAACATTGCCCCTAAGGCGTTTTCGCGCCTTCAGTTTGCACGCTCTCCAAACATGCCGGGTTGTTGAACTGATGACCTAGACAACTTGCATCGCTTATTACAGACACCACGCCCCTCAAGAACATCGAGGCCTTGGCACAGTTTGTTTTCTCGTGTGCCGACGTTAGCGGCACGGGACCACGAACAGTAAGAGGGTGCGAAGGGCCATCATGTAGAGGCAGGCCGTCATAGCAGACATCCGACTTGAGCTGGTTCCTCAACGATTTCTGCAGCACGTTACCGCACGATAGTCGCCACTGGCTATTATCAAAATCGGCGATTCAATATTCGCCACAAATGGCGGTTGTTCAGCCGGCGCCGCGTGAAGCCGGGATGGCTGCGGACCACTGTTCCGCGCTTACGAGGTCGTGCTCACCGTGAGCGGCACTCGCCCTACTACTTTCGGCTGTCGAACCTCCGTGCGAACCGAGCGGGAGCGGGCAGCCGGGACCTCCCACGCCGCGCCAGGAGATAGCGCTGGTTCCCCGGATCGGGAGCTCCCGCACATGTTAAAACGTGAGCCTATGAAGGCTGAGTGGTTGAAGCGCCGTGTCCATAGCGGGGACGCCATTAAGCGCGGCCATGACCAACAAGGGAGGGTCCCCAGGTTGAATACGTTTCGAACCCGTCGCTACGGCGTGATCCTACCCGTTGTTGTTGCCCCTTAAATAGCTGACAGGGCCTCGCGGGTTGTCGTGATGAACTCGCGTGGAGATCGATAGCCCAAAGCGCGATGCGGATGCACCTCGTTATAGTGGTCAAGCCAGGCGGGCAGTTGGGCGATGACGGTCTGCGCATCAGGCCTTGGGTTCACGCGGACGTAGTCGCGCTTGAGGGTGCGGACGAACGCCTCGGCCATGCCGTTAGACTGCGGGCTGCTGACCGGGGTCGTGCGTGGGATCAGCCCGATGTCGCGGGCGAAGGTGCGAGTGTCGCGAGCAGTGTAGCAGCTGCCGTTGTCCGTCAGCCATTCGATTGGCTGGGGCACGCGGTTCACGCGGCCGTAGCGGTGCTCGACGGTGGCGACCATCAGGTCCTGCACGTCTTCGGCGGTGATGCCGCCCGTTGTCGCCACATGCCCCATTGCCTCGCGGTCGCAGCAGTCGAGCGCGAAGGCGACACGGACCTTCTCACCGTTGTCGCAGGCGATCTCCAGTCCATCGGAGCACCAGTGGGTGTTGCGCTGGTCGACGGCGACACGACCATCGTGACGCCGCTCTTCGCGGCGTTGACCGTCGCGCTGGAGCAGCAACCCATGCGCCTTCATGACGCGGTAGACACGCTTGGCATTGGGCGCTGGGCGCGCGTTCTTTTCGGCCTGACGGCGGAGCAGCGCATGGACGCGACGGTAGCCGTACGTAGGCAGTTCGGCGACAAGCAGCCGGATGTCGGCGACCAGCTCTGCGTCTGGCAGCGGGGGCCGTCCACGCGGTCGTGGTGGTGGCCGGTTGCGCATCGCGGACAGATGCGGGCGAGCGATGCCAAGCCCATCGGCGACCGTGGTCACAGCCGATCCCCGGGCAACGAGGTCGAGCGCAACAGCAGTTTTTTTGGGCCTGCGGCCCGGGACACGGCCTCGCGGAGCAGTTCGTTCTCCATCGCCTTCTTGCCCAGCAGACGCTGCAGTTCGCGTACCTGCGGCTCCAGCGCCCGGTACTCGGACGCCGGCACCACCTCCTCGCCAGCGGCCGCGGCAGTCAGCGCTCCCTGGTTCATCAGCCGGCGCCAGGTGAAAACCTGACTGCCGCTGATGCCATGCTGGCGGGCGACGAGCGACACGCTCATCCCGGGCAGATACGTCTCCTCGACGATCCGGACCTTCTCCTCCGGTGTCCACCGCCTCCGGCGCTGAACACCGGAGAGGACCTCGCCATCGTTGTAACGCCTGGTCGTACCGTCAGTCATATGCCTCACTCTTATCTAAGAGCGAGACCCTGTCAGGTCATTTGAGGGGCCACCTCACCCGTAGTTTCATGGTGATCAAGGTTACGATTATTTCATTTATCAAGCGATTAGGGCCCATCGAAAGGGCATGATCAATGATTGCAAACAACCAAAAGTCGGCAGCGGCCTTGGCCGTATGCGCGTTTTCTTTCGCCGTTTCGGCGTGTGGGCCTGAGTCGAGCAAGGCTCCCGGCAGTATCGTTCTTCCTGCGTCAGAAACGGCGACGATCTCAGCGCTCGCCCCTGCCGTGGCGCCAGTAGCTTCTAACACCAGCGCCAACAATCCAATTTATAGCCCTCCGGCTGTAGCGGCTAAGCCGTTTTTCCGAAACGGTGTTTCGATGAGCAACAGCATCAACGGCTACATCGAGGACATCACTCGATTCGTTAAGCCATACATCGTGAATGCAGGCGCACGTGCAATAAGGATGCCCTTGCGCCGCAAGAACCTGTGGAATGGTGTTGCGCTTACCCCGGTCATAAAGCTCAACGGTTACGATACTCCGCAGCTCGAACCTATCTTCAAGAACATCGAGCTTAGTATTTCAAACGACGTGATGTTTGTGATCGACGACCACACCTATTCGCAGTATGCGGAACCGGACTTGCTCAAGTTCTGGGTGGCGTTTGGCACTGCTCTCCAACAACGATTTGGAAACAACGACCTGATCGTACTGGAGCTTCAGAACGAGAGCGGAAAAGGGGCTTGGGACCCTGCATATGCACAGTCTGTCAAGGCTCTCGTCGCTGGCATTCGTGCAGCAGGCATAACGTACCCGCTAGCAATTGGCTGGGGGAACTGGAACAACGTCGCCAACTTCGGACAGGCTATGGCAGATCTCGACAAGGTCGGCGGGCCGGGGACGATCGATCCGCTCAATAGGCTGATTTGGACCGGTCACCACTACCCGACGACCACCGGCAATGATCAGGCGAAGTCCGGCAAGAGCAACCCAGAGATCAGCGGTTCCTCGGTATCGCCCGCCATCCCGACATTCTTCGACGGCTGCAAAGCTCGCAGGCTTCAGTGCATGATCACTGAGATCGGTGTCGGCGGCGGTGCCCGTGGCTGGCTCGAGAACGGCTCAGGCAATCCCGAGTTTAACGGCAAGGCGTGGTTCAAGCAGTACGACGAAATACAATCGCGCTACGCCGGAACTGTGGTCGGAACGATAGTGTGGGGCGGTGGCTCAGCCTGGCCCGATACTTACCCGTTCAAGGTTGAGTATCAGAAAGACGGATGGGCTCATACCAACCTGCATTGATCAGAACCGACATGCCCACTGGCGCCGGCCGATGGTCATGATGCGCCAAGGCTGATCGACGAGCCTGTTCCAAGCCTC
>NZ_JACIJF010000031.1 GCF_014199255.1 Sphingomonas xinjiangensis
CGGGGAACAGCCACCCTCCGCACCATCGCTGATAGAGGTAGCTCGCTCCCGCGATTACCCCATGTTCATATTCGAACTACCGGTCACCGACCGACAATCTCTCGGTGAATTCTCGCCTGACCACTTTCGGGTGACAGAACGCGATAGCTGCCGTTGATCGCAGCCGAGTAATGCGGTGGCTAGCGACCGGATCTTTGCCGTTCCTGACCGGTCAATTGACGCCTAGAACTTGCCGCTTGGTTCTGTGGTGTAGCGCTATTCCTTATGGGAATGCAGCGCTCGATCGAGAGCCTGCACCAACCTTCGCCAGATCTACGTCCAGCGCCTCGGCAATCAGCCGGCACGCTTCGTTGAGGATTTCGTCAATATCATCGTGGCCGAGCACGAAATTACCGAGTTCGGACAGGACGCGTTGGCGCCTCGCAAACTCTTGTTGGCCATCCAATTCAGCTCAACGTCCGTGCGACTGGCTTACACGGCCCGCACGCTGACCCGAACTTCCATATCCGTGAAATCCTCAGGCGCGCCGACGAAGCCGCCGCTGATAGGCATGATCTGCGCGTTGCAACGCCCAACCGCCACTGCCACGAGATTGGCCGATCCCACCCGCTGGTGCGTGGGATCAAAGGCGATCCATCCGGCACCGGGCAGATAGACCTCTGCCCAGGCGTGAGTCGAGCCCGCATCGTCCAGCGTAGCGTCAGGGTCCAGGAGATAGCCCGACACAGCCCGTGCACCAAAGCCGAGATGACGCACGGCATCGATGAAGAGAGCCGCGATGTCGCGGCATGATCCGCTTGCCAGAGACAGCGTTTCCGCTGGGGCTTGTGTGCCCTCCTCCTCCCGGATGCGGTAAGAAATGCCCGCCAAGAGACCGTTGTTGACGTCCTTGAGGAGCGACAGCGTGTCCGTCGGCGACGAGTACACGAACGCTCGTGCCCAGCGGCGGACAACTGCTCCAGGGTCTGGATGCTGGGGCGTCATCAGGTGACCGAGGTCGAGTAGCTCAGCTTCCGAGTACGGGAAGGGGTAAGAATTAGCACCGGGCGCGACCTCGAAGATCGGCCACGCCGGTGCACACTGCTCGACAATCAATTCGCTGCTTATCACGAGATCCTTAGCGCTCTCGGCGAAGCTGGCGGTAGCGACCAGGTTCCCGAAAACGTCTTGGCTCCAGTTCAACGCGGCATTGGGCGTGCACCGGATAGCGCTGTTGAGAACGCGAAGCTCATGGCTCCCCCGCGGGAAGAGTAGCAGGCGGTGGAGCTGGAGCGCTACCGGGCGCGCATAATGATAGGTAGTACTATGTCGGATGGCGAGCTTCATAAGTGCCTCAACTCACGAACGCCGCATCCTGTCACTTGCCCAGAAGCGGCCGTCCGATCATTCCCAACTTGAGTCGCAAGCGCGTCGATGGCAGAACGCTTCCTTGTTCATCGACAAAGCCGTTCGCGGTGGTTGCGTTCTCGACGTATGCTTATGCACTCCGCCGGGCGTCGGCTATAGCGGTCACGACCTGCTCAGGAACCTTGTAGTGAAATAGGTGTCCTTGCTCGGCCACCATCCGCAACTCAGCGCCGCCGACCTCGCCGACAAGCCGCTCGCTATGCTTACCGACGTGCGCAATGAGATCGCCCTCTCCAGCCATGATGATCACCGGAAGGTCGAGCTCGGCGTACCGCTTGCTCAGCGCCATCGCACTCGGGATCATCATCGCGGTGTCGGCAGCCGTCGCACGCACCTGCGACGGACGCAGAGCCATGGATTTTGGGAAGGACGCGAACTTCTCCGATATCTGCGCGGGTGCGAAGCTCGCCTTAACCGCTGCCGGCCCGATCAGGAGGGCCGTCAGCGGTGCTGTAGTGCTGGCGATTAGATCTCCGAGCACCGGAATGGCCGGAATCGAAGACGGAACGACGTCCGGGCGCGCCGTGCCATAATAATAGCCCGAGAGCAGCACCAAACCGGCGGTCGCCTCCCGATGTTCAAGCGCCATCGCCAACGCGACCAGCGTCCCCCAGCTGTGGCCCACGACAATTGCCGGTCCCACGCCGATCTGCTTGAGCGCTTTCGCGATCAGGTCGGCCTGCGCTGCGGCGGTCCAAACTTTGGAACGCGGACGATCGCTGTAACCGAAGCCGGGCCGATCAAACGCGATGACGCGGTGATGCTCCGCGGCCAGTTCGAGCACGCCGCTTAGCTCGAAGTCCTGCAGCATCACGCCGTTGCCGTGGAGAAGCACCACGGCGGGGCCCTCACCACGATCAACATAGTGGAGCCTCACGCCATCGACTTCGACGAAATCGCCAGTCGGCGGGTAATCCGCTTCAGCGCGTTTGGCGCTCGCCCGATTGAACAGGGCGAGGGCCGCTAGCGCTGCTGCGCCGGAGCCGCCCGCAAGCCACCCTTTGTTGTGCTTGATGGTGGTGAGCCAAGAAGTCTTGGAAGGCGCGGTCCGCTCAACATGTTGGTGAGACTTCTTGTTCGGCTTCTGTGTCATCTCACGTCAACCATTGTGCATTGCACAAAGTTGCGCCGAGCTGCTGTAATGAGGGCAGAGCTCTCGTGCGAAACTTGGAACGTTATGCTCACTGGGAGCTAGTCTGAACACGGGTGCCTGACGCGTTCGGGCGGCCGCTCGACGCAAACGGCCTAGCGCCGACGGCACGGTTTTGGATGTTCGTCGGAACAATGCGCTGCAAGGCGTGACTGCCTCCATAATAATCTCGCCAAAGCTGTGCTGTCGCTCCGGAGACCAGGCAACTGCTTGGCTATCGGCGAACCGAGCTCAAATTGCAGGCGGCTTGTCGGCTACGGCGCTTTCCAGATGCACCGTCGCGGCGAACGGAACGATGATGGCGCGGCCAGTACTCTCCTCGACAACCTCTATCCGACACCCAAGACACAGTTTTCCTTCGGCGACTTCAGCAGCGAGCAGAGCACGCGCCTCGATTTTTGCTTGCTTTACAGCGTCGTTCATATCGAGGAAGTCGCGACCTTCATCGTCGGCGATGAGAGTGCCGCAGTCGTGCAGGTGAAAAAAGAAGCGTGCCACTTACCCATCCTGATCGTTGCCCGACCTCAACGGCCAGCGATCAAGATCGGTCCTGAGTTGTCGCGCCGGTGGACACGGCGAAATCCAGCATGGCCACACGTTAAGGACGCATAGAGGGATCATCGCCCGCGGACGATGACGGAACGGCAGTTAATCATGGGCATTGTCGGATAGTTATGTCGGACGCGTCCACCACGACCGAAATGCTAATTGAGGTGATGCCGCGCGATCTCAATTCGGCAGGGCTCATCGACACAGCCGCATATCTGAGGTGGGTGCAGGCGGTGGTGATCAGGCATTGGGAGAGATTTGCATCGAAGGCTGCACAAGATTCAACGCTATGGAGCGCAGTGAAGCACGTCGTCTCACACGAGGCCGCGGGTCGCCACGAAGACCACCTTGTGGCACATACCCGAATAAAGAAGCTGAAGGGCGTGCGAGCGCTGTTCATCACCACGGTGACGAGCGGGGAAAAGCTGCTCGCTGAAATAGAGAGCACCTGGGTCTGCCTCGATAGCTCAACGAAGCTCCCGAAGGCATTGGACCCGGAGGTAGTTCGCAACTTTCTTTAGCTCTGGTGCTCTATCCGAGCTTCGCTGCCTTGGCAGCTCGGCGCCAGCAGCTGCCGTTTAGGGCTGCCCGCCCGCTTCCCGGAAGCTGCCGTAGGTTCATCTACGAACCACCCCCCGACCGAAGACCTTCCGGTGGATTCCCGCTTCAACATTTTTCGTGGCAGAACGCGATAGCTGCCATTGATCGCAGCCGCTCGAAGTGGCGGGTAGCGACCCAATCCGCGCGGTTCGGTAGATCGGCGCGACGCTGAAGGCGGCCCTCCCGCGACGCGCAGCAGCTCAGTTCCGATCAGGACGGAGTGTTAAGCGCAACTTCGAGGTGATCCACGACCGCCCGGACCTTTGCTGATGGTCGCGGGCCCGCCGGAAAAACAGCATAGACCTCGGCCGGATCGAGCCGGTAGGGTTGTAGCAGCTGTATAAGCTGGCCAGTGCGCAATTCTTCTCCTGCCATAACACGGGTCGCCAGCGCGATGCCCAGCCCCGCTACCGCAGCCGCCAGAACCCCCGGCGCCGAGTTGATCCAAAGTTTCGCTTGGACATCAACAGAAGTGACGGTCTGATCGTGCGTGAAGCGCCAGCTTTCACGACCGAACAGGCCATGCTGGACGATGCAACTGTGTCGCGCGAGATCGGCTGGATTGTCGGGGGCGCTAAATGCCAACAGGTAGGCCGGTGCCGCAACTACCAGCCGCTCGACGAACGCGAGCTTGCGAGCGCCGAAAGCTGAATCATCCAGCAGCCCCACGCCTAAGCGAATGGCAATATCAACCCCATCGGCGATAAGGTTCTGGCGAGCATCGCTCATGACGATCTCGACCCGAAGCTCAGGATGCCGGGGCAGGAAGGTGGCGAGCGCCGGAATGACCGCGCGGGTGCCGTAGAGCACCGGCATTGCGAGACGAACCACGCCGTGCAGCGAGTCGATGCCGCGAGCCGCCTGCTCGGCTTCTTCCATCTCTGCAAGCAGATACCTCGCACGCTCGAGATAAAGAGAACCGGCTTCTGTCAGCGAGATGCTGCGGGTAGTGCGTAGCAGCAGCGTCGTTCCTAGCCGCGCTTCCAGCGCGCCGATGATGCGCGACACCGAGGGCTGCGAAAGATTCAGCTCGCGCGCGGCGCGCGACAGGTTCCCGCTGTCGGCCACACGTACAAAGACAGTCATTTCCTGCCAGCGGTCACTCATTCGAAATCCGAATATATGTTGTTTGCATCGGACGGATACACCGACTGCCACGGATGACATAGATCTCCTCTTACGGATCTGCCGTGACACGGAGAATGGCAATGAGGCTCCAGGACAAGCTCGACGCAATGCGCGAGGACTTCGAAAACGGGCGCTTGCCGCTCGTCCCGACCCGCGATCAGCTTGAGACTATGCAGCGCGCAACCCAGATGCTGATCGACAGCGAAAGGGCCGATTACGCGCTGGCAGCCGGCGACAAGGCGCCCGAGTTCACGCTTCAGGATGCGGCCGGCAGCAGCGTGAGTTCGCGCGCGCTGCTGGAACGGGGCCCGCTGGTCACGACCTTCTATCGCGGCATCTGGTGTCCTTATTGCAACTACGATCTCCAGGCGCTGGAAGAAGTCCGGCCCGAGATCGAGGCACGGGGCGCGAGCCTTGTGGCTATCTCACCGCAGACGCCGGCGAACAGCCGCAAATCGCGGCGCGACAACAAGCTCGACTTCGCAATCTTGAGCGATCCGGGTGCCACGGTCGCGGCCGAGTTCGGCCTGCGCTTCTCTCTGCCCGACGATCTGATCGAGGTCTATCGACAGTTCGGCGCCGACTTAGCAACGGTCAATGACGATCCCTCAGGGGTGCTGCCGATGCCCGCGCGCTACGTGATCGGGACGGACGGCGTGATCGCCTATGCCGAGGTCAACCCCGACTACACCCGACGCCCCGATCCGTCCGAGCTGCTGCCAGTGCTTGAGCGGTTGCGTGCGAGCTTTTCGGCCTGATCCCAAAGCACCTAAAAAGGAGAACTTCGATGGCTATCAAGATTTATGGCGATCCCGGGTCGGGCAGCCTGCGTCGCGTTACGTCGGCAGCTGCTGTTATGGGCATCGACATCGAGCGCGTGGGAATCGACCTCTTCAAGGGCGAGAGCCACACGCCCGAGTTCCTGAAGCTGAACCCGCACGGGCTATCGCCGGTGATGGTGGACGGCGACGTCGTCCTCTACGAGTCCTCGGCGATCAACATCTACCTAGCGGAAAAGGCCGGCAGCGACCTGCTCGGCGCCACGCCGCGGGAGCGGTACGAAGTGCTGCAGTGGATGTTCTGGTCGGGCGAGCAGTGGAGGATTTTCTCCGTGCTGACGTTCGATGAGCGGATCGGCAAGCGCTTCATGGGTCAGCCCGAGGACAAGAGCATCACCGACCTGACGTTCGCCAAGATCCGCGCCGCTGGAGCCGTACTGGATGCGCACCTCGCGAGTCGGAACTTCATCGTGGGCGATCATCTGACGCTGGCGGATATCGACATCGCGGCCCCCTTCTCGCAGAACGAGCGCACGAAGGTGCCATTCAACGAGTTCCCTAACCTCGTCGCGTGGCAGCAGCGCCTGCTGGATACGGTGCCAGCCTGGGCTGCAACGAAGCGAGAAGTCGATGAGCGTATCGACAGCGCTTTGGCCGGCGCCGGAATCACGCTCTGAAACTTGGCACCGGCACCTCGAAGGTGACCGGCGCCAAACCATGAAGGTAGTTCCATGCAGATCGACTTGAGCCGCCGCACGGCCGTCGTAACGGGTTCCACCGCCGGCATTGGCCGAGGAGCCGCGGAGGGGTTGGCGCGGGCTGGCGCCTCAGTCATCATCAACGGCCGCACGCAGGCGCGGGTTGATGAGGCGCTGCAACAGATGCGCGCTGCGCTTCCGCAAGCGACCATTTCCGGCATCGCTGCCGATCTTGCGACTGCGGAAGGCGTAAACACCTTTATCGCGCAGGCGCCGGATGCGGACATTCTGGTGAACAACGTCGGCACGGCTTTTCTGCGGGACTACAACGGTATCGAGGACATCGCCGCGATCCCGGACGAGGACTGGCTTGCGCTGTTCCAGCTCAACGTGATGAGCGGCGTGCGTCTGTCGCGCCACTATCTGCCGCGGATGGTCGGCAAGGGCTGGGGACGTGTCGTCTTCGTCAGTAGCGAATCCGCGGTCAACATTCCCATGGAAATGCTTGACTACGGCACGACCAAGACGGCGCAGCTCGCCGTCTCACGCGGACTGGCCGAAGCGGTCGCGGGCACGGGCGTCACCGTTAACGCAGTGCTTCCGGGACCGACCCGATCCGAGATCCTCGGCAACTACATGGCGAAGCAGGCGGAGGACAACGGCATAACAGTCGAGGAGGCCGAGCAGGGCTTCCTGCAGGCGCTTCGCCCGACGAGCCTGATCCAGCGCTTCGCCACGGTTGAGGAAGTAGGCAACATGATCGTCTACGCCTGCTCCGAGCAAGCGTCCGCGACGAGCGGCGCTGCCTTGCGCGTCGATGGCGGCGTGGTGCGGTTCGTAGCCTGACATTGAAGCTCCGGCGACGAGTACCGGTCACGTTTGCCAAAACCTGCACATGCACGCACGGACCGGTGCAGAGAGAGAACTATGAGCGCGGAAGGTCGAACGATGGACCACGAACTCTTTTGGATAAGCGGCAGCCCCTACGCGTGGCGGGCGCAGTTGGCACTCGAATACAAAGGTGTGCCGTATGTCTCGCGCCGCCTGGATGCGGGCAAGCAGGAACATCGCGCGTCGGCATTCCTCGCGCTGAACCCGCGTGGCAAGGTTCCGGTGCTGAAAACTGGCGACACGGCGCTATACGAGTCCGTGGCGATCATCGCTTTCTTGGATCGCGCGTATCCTGACGTGCCGTTGCTCGGACACACAGCGCAGGAGCACGGCCACATCTGGCAGCGCGTGAGCGAGTTCGAGAACTACACGCGCGATCTGTTCGACGTGGAGATCGTCCGGCCGCTGCTGCGGGGCTACGCGAAGGACAATCCCGGAGCGATGCGCGCGTCAGCCGCTCGCGTCTATGATGCTCTTGGCTGGATGGAGCAGGCACTGTCGATTACGCCTTATCTGGCAGGCGACGATATCACCGCAGCAGACATCGTCGCACTGCCGAACATCCAGATGCTGCGTCGGGTCGCAGTGCGTCCGGAAGCTATCGAAATGGAGCTTGGCCTCGAAGACCTCGGCGCGCGCCTGCCAGCGTTGGGCGCCTGGCTGTCGCGCATGGAGACAGTGCGGGGCTATGACGCTGCTTACCCACCGCATTGGCGGAGTTGATAGGGTGGTCGTGATGACATTGGTGATCGCTCAATACGGACAGGGCGGCCCGGATGTGTTGCGGGCCGAGAATCGCGACCTTGCGGCACCCGGCGCCACACAGGTTGAGGTCGAGCAGAAGGCAATCGGCTTCAACTACTTCGATGCCTTGCAGCGCCGGGGCTTCATCTCCCAGGACGAGCCGGGCCGCGTGATGGGGATCGAAGGCGCCGGAGTGGTGACGGCGATCGGGGCGGGTGTCACCGATTTTGCGGTTGGCGATCGCGTCGGATATCTCCGGTCGCAGGGAGCCTATGCCGCCACCCGCCTGATCGAGGCGGACCTGCTGTTCCCGTTGCCGCAAGACATCGGCTTCGAGGCTGCTGCCGCGCTGACCGTGAAGGGGTTTACGGCGTGGCTCTGCGCGGTTCGGCTCTTCGATGTTCAGCCCGGCCAGACCGTCCTTGTCACCACCGCTGCGGGCGGCGTTGGGTCTTTGACGGCACGGCTCGCGACGTATCGCGGCGCCCGCGTGATCGGCGTGGTAGGCAGCGAAGCGAAGCGCGCCCTCGCGCACGACAACGGTGCCGTCGAGGTCGCCATCGGACTGGACGATGCGATCGATCTGGTCGCGCGGCTCACCGAGGGAAACGGGGTCGATGTCGTGTTTGACGGGATCGGCGCAGATACCGCAGACCGCCTGCTCGACGTTGGTAGCGTGCGTTCGGGCGGGACGATCATCTCGTTCGGCGCTTCCGGCGGCTGGCCCAAGGCCGACCCTGACGCGGTTGCGCGCCGCGGTGCTACGGTCGTCGCCCCGCAAGTCCCGAATTACATCAAGACAGCGGCCGAGCTTCGCGCTGGCATGGCGGAAGTGTTCGCCCTCTACCGCGACGGCGGGTTCGGCGAGATCTCGCCCGCACGGTACCCCCTGCGGGATGCGGCTGCGCTCCATGCCCATGTCGAGAGCCGGACCGCTTCGGGCATCTCGGTACTGGTGCCGTAAGCGGCTCCCGGTCGCAGCGACCCTGACAGGGACCTTTGAGGCGCCTGCGATCGCAAGCGCAACAAGACAGGACGAACCATGAAGATCGGAATCGTGGGAAGTGGCCAGTTCGGAAAGCTCTGGTCGCAGGCGGGGCACCAAGTGCTGTTCTCGTCGCGCCATCCGCAGAAGCTGGCCGAGCTGGTCGAACAGCCAGGCGGCGCGGCGCGGGCGGGCACGCCCGTAGAGTCGATTGCCTTCGGAGACGTCGTCCTCCTGTCGAAGCCATTCGCTGCCCTGCTCGACTTTGGACGCAGCATGACCGAAGCGCTCGGTCGCAAAGTTTTGTTTGAAACGGCGAACCGCCCAACGGCGGATGCAGTGCGGCGATCATGCCGCGGAACCGGGCCCTATCTGCGGGAGTGGTTTTCGGGCGTGCCGATCGTGCGCGCCTTCAACAGCGGCTGGGATCGCACTCCCGCGACAGAGGCACAAGCCCTGGAACGAGGAGCAGCGCGATGAGTAAGCCCGATATCTTGCTCTACACGGCACCGACACCGAACGGGTGGAAGGCATCCGTGATGCTGGAGGAGCTCGGTTTGGCCCTGAATCTCACCGGCAAGGAACAGAAGCAGCAGACATATTTAAACATCAACCCGAACGGACGCATCCCGGCGATCGTGGACCGCGCGAACGGCGACTTCGCGGTGTTCGAAAGCGGCGCGATCCTGATCTATCTCGCCCGCAAATATGGCAAGTTTCTCCCATCGGACGCGAACGGGGAGTCTCGTGTCCTTCAGTGGTTGATGTTCCAGATGTCCGGCGTGGGCCCCATGATGGGGCAGGCCAATGTGTTCTACCGGTATATGCCCGAGAAGATCCCGGTCGCAATCCAGCGTTACCAGAATGAATGCCGTCGGCTTTTCGAGGTGCTCGATCGGCAGTTGCAGGGGCGAGACTTCATCTGCGACGATTACAGCATCGCTGATATCGCCCATTGGTGCTGGATCCGTATCCACGAATGGGCTGGCATCGATATGACCGGGCTAGATGATCTATCGGGTTGGGAGTTGCGAATGGCGGCTCGGCCGGCTTGTATCCGCGGCATCGACGTTCCGGAACCGTCGGATTTCCTGGCTTCCGCCAACAAGCATGTCGAGGCCGCGAGGGACCTCCTGCAGCGGTGACCGGGGTCGCCCGCAACGGCTGATCCGCTTACTCTTCGATCAATGCGCGTGTCAGATGTTGCACGCGCGCCGGACCATTCCCTCATTGCTGGCAGCTGGACCGGCAATGGTGAGAATCCCAGGCTTTCTTACTGCTGCCCCCCCTGCGATTGAAGGAGCCGTCTGTGTCCACCATCCACTACCGCCGCCAGAAGGTCGGTGAAGTCGACGTATTCTACCGCGAAGCTGGCCCTGAAGACGCGCCGGTCCTGCTGCTGCTGCATGGCTTCCCATCGGCAAGCCACATGTTCCGCGACCTGATCCCACTACTAGCAGATCGCTACCGGGTGATTGCGCCCGACCTGGCGGGGTTTGGCCAAACTAAGGCTCCCGCGCGGGATAGGTTCACCTACAGCTTCGACCAGCTGGCCCAGGTCCTGGGCGGCTTTGTCGATGCGATTGGTCTCGAACGCTACGCGATGTACATCTTCGACTATGGCGCGCCCGTCGGCTTGAGGCTGGCGATGCAGCATCCGGAACGCGTGACCGCGATCATCAGCCAGAACGGCAATGCGTATGAAGAGGGCTTCAGCGATCAATGGAGTGAGTGGCAGTCGTACTGGCGTGAGCCTACAAGTGCGCATCGTGAGGCCTGCCGCGCCTCATTGTCACCGGAAACGATCCGCAACTGGCAGTACGGCACTGGGGCGGATCCCGCGCTGTTGTCACCTGACGGCTACGAACTCGACATTGCCTACATGGCGCGCCCCGGCTCTGATGAGATCCAGCTCGACCTCATTCTCGACTATCGCAGCAACGTGGCATTGTACCCCGCCTTTCACGCCTATTTCCGCGAGCATCGTCCTCCGCTGCTTGCGGTGTGGGGACAGCATGATCCTGCCTTCATCCCGGCCGGCGCGCAGGCTTATCGGCGTGACGTGCCCGATGCGGAGGTGCACCTGCTTGATGCCGGGCACTTTGCATTGGAGACCCACCACCACGAGATCGCAGATCGAATCCGCGACTTCTTGGGGCGAATGCTGGCGCCCTCGCAAGTACGCGTCTGACGATCCGAAAACTGGCGCCGTCTGCGTAGGTTGGTTGAGCAATCGAAAGACGCGACTTAACTACCATTCTTATGCGAGACGGAGCTATCCTGAACGTGCGCAAGTGAGCGAGAGCAGACAGGCTCCTTTTCGCTCGAGAACCGGACCGGCGATTTCCAACGGGCTGGCGGTGAACGGCGGCTACGCGCTACGATTTCGTTCATCGAGCGCTTGGTCGCCGATCTGGTGAGCGAACATTCTGACACTGACTTCTGACACGCTGGAACCCGCAGAGAAGCGTGCGTCAGCTACGGGTGCCAAAACCGTCCGGTTGTGACACCAAAGACCCAATCGCGGATGTTGGGGCGGTGTTGCAGCTTTCCCGAAGCCGGGCATCATCCATGATGGCCGAAACCGGGAGCTGGGCGCCCCAATTCGAGTCCGTCTCCGCTTCTGACTGCGATCTCAAAAGAAGACGTTCCGCAGTGCCGCCGTCAGCCCCAATTACGATTGGACAGTCTCGCCGCCCGTGCGAGGATCGCAGGATGGGCTCCCCCATCCACCTTGCCGTCGGCCGCTTTGAAGTCGACTGGGGCAAAAACAACATGTTCACGATGCATGGTGAAATGTTCCAGCCAGGTGATGTCCATCTCGTGCCCTACGCCTACTGGGATGAGGACGCGGAAGCCATCATCGACGATCTCAAGGAGGGCGCAAGTCGTTCCCTTCGCCGGGTACTTCCCCGACTGGCGCTTCTTGGCCATTCCATCACTACGGCGAAGGCCGAGTTCGCCAGCATCGAGGGGCAGAGCGGAGAGCCGCTGTCGATCACGTTTGACCAGCTGGCTGAAGCGCTGACCGCCTTCGATGTAAGCTCACCGATTGTGGATGAGAGCGAAGACCACGGTTTCGGAGAGTTCTTCGCGCGCGAGATCTATGTCCGACTGGGCCTCGACAGGTTTGGCGGCGAGCGCTGGGTGGCCCGGGAACTCGGTTACGCGCTCGAAAATCTTTCGCCGGCTTCGGTCATGGTGCTCTTGGGACTCAACCCCAAGAACCTCGATGCGCCTGTGACGTGGCAATTCGCGGACGTGATCGAAGGTGGCTGGGCCGGCCGCGAGAGCATCATAGACAGCCTCGGCCGCGTGCGACGGTTCCTAATTGTAACCGAGGGTAGTTCGGACGCGAGGATCATCGGACAGGGCTTGCGCCTTCTCCGACCAGACGTCGCCGACTTCTTCTCGTTCGTCGACATGGAGGAAGGATATCCGTTCACCGGGACGGGCAACCTTCACAGGTTCTGCCAGGGCTTGGTCAGCATCGGCATCGAAAACAGGGTGTTGGTCGTGTATGACAACGATGCAGAGGGCGCGGCGCGCCATCGCGACACTCTGTCGCTGCGCCTGCCCCCGAACATGCGAGCAATCTGTCTACCGTCAAACGACCGGCTTCGAGCGTTCTCCACCGAAGGTCCTGAAGGTTCTGGCTTGGCCGACATCAATGGCCGGGCGGCGGCGATCGAATGCTACTTGGACCTCAATTACGCGGAATCAGAGAGGCCCGTAATTCGCTGGACGAGCTACCGCTCGGCTGAGGGGGTGTATCAGGGTGAGCTGATCGGCAAAGAACGCTACTACCGCCGCTTCCTCAAGCTCAACGAATTGCCGGCCGGCTATGACGCGTCCGGCCTTGAGCTGGTGCTGGACGCCATCATCCAAGCTTGTGAGGATGTCGCTCAGCACGTCAGCCCACCAACCTAGGACGACGCGACACCGCTGCGATAGGATAGCCGACGGCTCGATCTCCCGTATCGCCACCCCGGCCCGTTAGACTGCCCACCCTTCATGACGCGCGGCTTGATAGAACGCGACGCACGGTTCTTGCGGACAGTGCCCGAGCTTCTCGCGCTGCGGTTCGAGGATGTCGACCAAATCTTGGTAATAGGCCTGCTCGCCGGCATAAGCCTCTGCCTGCGATTTTAGCTCGAGATGACGGCGGTAGACCCAGCTCAGCGCATCGGCGACTTGCACCAGCGAAGAATGATCCGACTTAATCGCGAACGCGGTGTTGATGATTTGGTCGAAGCGATCCTTCGGCTTCCGGTCCAGCCAGACACTCTTACCGCGCTTCGTGCCTCGACGCTGATAAAGTCCGTCATACCATTCGCTGCACTTGTAAAGGCCGTCGGAAAGGTTCGCCATCTCCTGCTTGTTGTCGTCCATGATAGAGACGGTGAGTCCCTTGGAATTCGCCACCCCCTGCATTTTCTTCTGCACCAGCGAGGAGACGAACATGGCGCCCGCGATCCAATAGCTGTTCGCGAACGGATGGCTGTGACCGGCGGCAAGCGCGACGTCGAACCGATCGTAGGAGAGGGCGACGCCGTAGACCTTGCCGCCGTTGGCGACGGCGAGCTCGCAGATCTCGCGCAGGAAGTTCTTGCGCTGCTGCGCGGGCACTTGGTTCCACGCGCCGGCACCGTTGATGAAGCGCTTCGTCTTGAGGTCGCCGCGTGTGCCGGGGTGCTGGGCATATATGGCCTCGAGCTTTGCGTCGAAGTCGGCCGTTTTCTTGCGCAGCTTGTAGGCGTCGACCATCAGCCCCGTCATCACGAACACGTCGCCTTGGTCGCGGGCTCCGCTCTCGTCGACATAGATGAACTTCATGCATCCCCCCAAGCGCCGCGCGACGATTGCTGTTCACGTTCAGCCGCTTGCTCGATGGTGGACCCATGTCGATCCGCGGGCAACAGGCGCGGGAAACCGGGAGATCATCCAGAATGGTGACTGCGTATCGAGAAATCTGGGATGCCTAGACCTGATCACTGGTGGTAGTTAGCTTCCAACGCTCGCAGGCGCAGAGGTGAAAGTGGCGACCAACTCAGAGATTGACGAAGCCGTCGAGTTCGTCTCGGAGCCGCCCCGCACGGAATCCCGCCTCATAGTTGATCGCGCCGGTGACATCGTGGACGTCATGCTGCGATTGCCCGACATCGTGGAGCAGCGGGTTGCCCATCGTTTTCTCGACGGCGAGCCTCCGACGCCCCGTCGCATCCTACGCTTCGACTTCCACGAGGGTCAGCTAAGCATCTTTCCTCAGCTTACTCTGGAAACAGATAAGCTGTATCGGCAAAAATACCGACGCTTGAAGGAAATCGTCGTTGATCTCGACAAGGATCATGAGAGGCCTGAGGAGCACTTCGCTGTCATGGGCTTATTGGAGAGCCTGCCGAGCGGCTTGATGCGCGACCCTGAGTGGGGCTTCGGCTTCGTCAGAGAGATGAAGCCCTTGGTTCATGCCATCGAGCATATTCAGGGCGTCACCCGGTTCGTGATCGGTGAGATCGAGAACACCCGCGTTGAACGTGACACGTTCTACATGGGTGAAGGCGAATATAGCATCCTACGCACCGGCATGAACCGTATTGCCCGCCGCGCTCAGCAACAGAGCCTAACTGACCGAAGTATTCTGGCCCACAACGCCTCTATCCACGTGGCCCAGCCGGATAAGTTCCCGCTCAAGGAACGTCCCTATGAGCCGGGCATGATCTATCGTTTACTTGGAGGTACCCAGGCGAGCAGCGTGACGCTCAAGGGTAAGGATCGAGCAGGCCTACTTGCCGCGTTCGCCAACAATGCGTCCGCGATTGCTCGGCGCGATCCCAAGGAATTCGTGCAGCTTCAGAAAGACATCGAACTCGTCAGTCTGGATCAACTGATTGCAGACTTCGAGTTGCGCCTGAGGAGAAACAGCGCCGAGGCCGAGTGGCAGCGGCTCCTTGAAATCAACCCGTTCATTCTCTCGATGCTGTTCGGACAGCCCATAATCGTTATTCAAGCTGGCGCATCCGTTGGTGGACAGACCGTTACGGGCAGCGGAACCAAAATAGCAGATTTCCTTGCCAAAAACCCGGTCAGCCAGAACGCGGCGCTGGTCGAGCTAAAGACTCCAAAAACTCCGCTTCTGGGGCAGGAATACCGCAAAGGTGTGTTCGGCCCGTCAGCCCCACTTATGGGCTCTGTGATCCAGCTTCTCGATCAGCGGCTCAAGCTCACCACGAACATCATGACTACTCGCTATAACAACAGTGAGAATGAGCAGCTCAGCAACCTAGACGTGTCTGCGGTTGAATGCGTCGTGGTCGCCGGCACCACCCCCACAGAGAAGGACAAGCGCACATCCTTTGAACTCATGCGAAGCCAGCTAAAGGACGCACGCGTCATCACATTCGACGAATTGCTAGAAAGGCTGCAACTGCTTCGGGAACTTATATCGGGTGAGCGATATGAGTCGCAGATCGAAGAAGATGACTTTTACGATGTTGAAGCAGCGCTAGGGATCGCCAGCTACGCCTCCGACGCTGATGATGAGCGTTGGGATAACGAGGTTGGTGAAGAAGCCGACGACGTTCAGGTTTGACGTCCTTTTCAAGCGATCACAAGATCCCGCGAGTGAAGCCCAGGCGCCCTTGCAACAAGCCGAGCTCATGAATGACGTTCATGCCGGCCTGTAGCTTGCACTGGAGGTTTCATCCCCCGCGGTCGCATGACAAACGACACCACTGCCGCGTCAAGCATTTCCGACAATCGGGCGATGTTCGTCACCCTGCAACTGGAACGCGATTGAACGTGGTGTCACAACCGAGGGGTTGTGACACCTACTGGGAAGCCTGCCTCGATCTGGTGCCTCCGAGAGCGTCGATCACCGCTCAGTTCGTGTCTACCGCTCAGGAACACCCGACACATTCCAGCTTTGGAGGGATACTGTCCTTACGAAGGCATTGTCGAGCTGGAAGGCCGGGAGGTGCCGCGGTGCGCCCTCAAAGTTATCTAAGGCGACGACGCGGGCCTCTCCCGCACGCTTATCGCCCATTGATCCGTAGTTGATGACGGCCTATATTTAGAAGGCTGGTTCGCTCAAGATAGCGGATACACCAACCCTGAGGCTCGAGATGTGCTAGCGTCTCGAGCCTCAAATTTTTAGGGGCCGGCGCTGCTAGACGCCGGCCCCCGTCACTCACTCGCCCTTGCGAGCGACCTCGATGATTTTCAGCACCAAAGTGGCGAACGCGATGCAAAGCATGGCGCCACCGATGAGCAACTGTGCTAGTTCACTGTGTCCGATAGAGAATACACCTCCTTCGGCGGCATGAATACGCTCGACGCTGCTAGACGCCGTTCGTCACCGCCAAGCCCCTCCTTAATGATCATCGCTCCGCGCGGAAGGGCTTATTGCCTCAGCCGTCGGGAGATGGCAGCGAGTAGCTGATCTGTCGTTTGTATCTTAAGCTAGCGGCTTTTGATCCAGCAGCTCAGCTGAACGAACGGCAGCTTACCGCGTGTTTCGCCTGAAAGCTGCCGGGCAGCTTTCGGCCAAGCGTGACCCTTCGATGCAGGGAATTGGTGCAAGGCTGCACTCGTTATCAGCCGAGGTTTGCAGCCCAAATTAGTAGCTATCCGATAGCTGCAGCCAGTGCCGGCCTCGCTCGTACGTTGCTAGACGCCAAAGCGGCCGAAGCCGCTAGGGGTTTTCCGTGTCATAGCACGAAGACGCTACCCAGAAGCTTTCGCTACTCTGCCGACCTTCTAAACGCGTGGTTGAAGGAGGTGAAACGCGACTTGGCGAGGGTTGGCTGCCGAGGGGTCTCGAGTACGGCGACACGTAGACGAAGCCGCCGGATCACAGGGTCTGATCTGGGATGGCCGAGATATCCCGGTTCGATAAGCCCGCGCCCTCCTCCCGCAAAAATCGGGAAAGCTCGTCGACCTCATCAGGACCAAACTTGAGGTCCAGCTCATCCATCTCGATGCAGGCAGAGGTGCGTCCTTGGGCTGGTAGACGTTCGACGATCTCAGCGCACGCTTCAAGCGTGCCTTGCCCAACAACTTTCCGCTCAGTGCCGTCCTCCTCAGAAGCGTAGATCGTGGCTGGCTCGCTCAGGGGGTAAGTCGTCATGGTTGTTCCTATTGTTCCTGCCGAACCGCTAACGTGCGAACGTCGAGGTAGGACGCACGTCGGCCGCACCTGCAACCGTGGTGAGAGAGGCAGCCGAATGATGGGCGTTCTACTAGGTATCGAGCTTGAGCTAGCAGGGCCGCTTTCAGCCTGCAGTCGCGAGGGGGAGGTTTGCAACATCCGCAGCGCTGATGTTGCATTGGATGTGACCATCGGAAACGATCGCCTGCTTCCACGGGAGGCGATGCAAGGTCTCGCCTACGCCACCAACGCCGCCTGTACGGATGATAAGATAGTCTATGCGTCCGCCAACACACGCGGCCAAAGCATCAACGGCATAGGCAACAGTATCGCCGTTTGGGGACTTAACTGGTAAGCCATCAAGGCTACCCATTGAGAAGAGCTCCTCGCCCGAGCGTTCCTTGCTGCGCTCGACCTCGGCTGCAGCAGTGTCGCTTATCCGAGCGCGCCTACCCAGCCAGCGCCAAATGCCAAAAAGGTCTACAAGGCCGAGGAAGATGTTTGAGTAGAGGAGTTGGGTCTGTTGGGTCACCAGTCCAACGACGATCCACGCGGCTGCTCCGATGGTGAAGATGACAAAGCCCCAGCCGGTCACGCGTGCGCCGAGGTTTGAGGCTGTCATCAAGGCTGCAATGCATGTGGCTGCTAATGCTACCCAGCCTGCCAGGTCTTCCATCTACACATCCTAATTGCTTGAAGCTTCTTGGTGGGAAGGTCCGCTGCGAAGCGCCTGGTTCAGCGGAGTAGTTGCCGATTTCGGTGCGGCAGTTCAGGAAGGTCTATAACGTCTCGCTCAAGAGAGCAGTGCCCTCGTTAGCGACACAATCAGCAGACTTGGCCCGGTGCAGCGCTGTTACGCGCTTCACCTGGGCGACGCTGCACCCGGTTAGTTCGGCTGTCCGCGCGATGCTCATGCCGGTTTCTCGCAGCGCAATGATGCGGCGATGTTGGGCAACGTCAGCCTTGCGGCCGGTGTAGCGCCCTGCCCTCCTAGCGATCTCTATGCCTTCACGTTGCCGCTCGCGCCGGGTCTCGAAATCGTCGCGCGCAGTCTGAAGCGCAACGCGCAGCAGCATCTCTTGCACCGCTTCTAACACAATGCGTGCAACGCCGGAGCTGTCCGCGACAAGGTCGGACAGGTCGATGATCCCCGGCACGGCGGGGCGCGCCCCCTTCGCCTTGATCGTCGCCACCAGAAGTTCGGCTTCCGGCAGCGGCAGTCGGCTGATGCGGTCGATGCGCTCTGCCACGACGACCTCACCTGGCTGAAGGTCAGCCACCATGCGCAGCAGCTCGGGCCGGTCAGGCCGAGCTCCCGACGCTTTCTCCCGATACACGGCAGCGACATAGTAACCGGCTGCTCTAGCCCCGGTGACGATTGCCTCTTGGCGCGCGAGGTCCTGCTCGTCGGTGCTTACGCGCAGAACACACGAGCGGCGCGCATATCGTGGGGCGGTGTGTTCACGCATTGGCTCCTTTGAGTATACCCCAGGTAGCTAAGTACCGGCGGCATGGCTACTATGCAGCTGCAGCGGAGCTACGTGGCCTAGCTAACCAAGCCGATGCTAAATGGCCAGCGTCGTATGTGTTCAGCTAATTATGCCATCAGGGTACAAGACATCGAGGGCTCGTCATGCCTGCGAGCGATATACTGACACGGCCGTATCTTGAGTCATTGAATTCGAAATGGCACAACGACGATTACGTGCACAAGGCAGGAGAGGAGGGCATGGCTTTTCAGACAATGGACATCAAGGTGGCTTCGAATGGGCGAATGGTTCTGCCGCTGATCGTGAGGAAGGCAATGGGATTGCATGGTGATGGAAAGGTCATCCTCACCGTCGAGGGCGATCAAGTACGGCTGTCGCCGATTGGTCATGGCGTATCGCGTGCGCAGGCTCTTTACCGGGAACATGCCAAACAAGCGCGAACGACCGACGACTTTCTCAATGAGCGCAGGGCAGAGGCTGCCGCGGACGCTGGTGATGTCGCAGTGACCTATGAGGAAGGTAGTGCGGCATGACATCCATAGTTCTTGATGCATCCGCCGTCCTGGCTCTTGTTCGAGATGAAGCCGGCGCTGACAAGGTCAGCCCTTACGTTGGACGCGCTGCGATCTCAGCAGTTAACCTGCAGGAGGTGCTGAAGGAGCTGCTGCTTAGCGGATTGGACGAGCCGACCATCCGAGAACTTCTAGGCGAGCTTCGGCTCGATGTCCGCTCGCACGATGGCGAGGCGGCCTATGCTGCCGCTGGCTTGCATGCGCAAACCCGTGAGTTCGGACGCGGGCTTGGTGACGGCTCGTGTCTGGCGCTCGCCATGCAGCTGGGTGTCCCTGCCCTTACTGCGGATCGCGAGTGGGAGAAGGTCAAGGTAAAGGGCCTTATGGTGGAACACATCCGCTAGCGTCCGTATCAGCCGCGACAGACAACTTGCCAAGTCCGCGCGGCGGCGCGGCTGACGCAAAGGTGCATCGAAAGCGCCCGTTCAGCGGCGGAGTTATGCGACGGCTTCGCACTCTGAGCTGTTCTTTGCCTGCCCCGTCGCAAAAGTCAGGCAGACCGTGTGAAAAGGCGTGAGCAGCCTAGAGTGTACCGCAGATGCTATCTGTTGAACCGTCTTCGGCAGGAGATGTCTCGGTATTTCGCCCTGGTGATTTTGGGGCCGCGAGAAGCGCCTCGGCTGGCGTCCGGTGCGACATTCAGGCGCCGGGAGGCGTTATTATGCCCTTGCCGCGGCGACCAGACCCGGCACGCCGACCAAGGTAGTGGCTCGCCTGATGTTATAGGCGAGCGCTGTCAGACTGAACTCGCCGCGAACGTTCTCCAGCTGGCGCATCAGGAACGCGCCCTGACCCATCCATTGCTTGATGGTGCCGAACGGGTGTTCGACACTGTTTCGCCATTGGGCAAGCATGTCGGGACGCAGTGCCAGACGCGCCGCCATGCGGTCGAGCACGGCTTCGTTCTCCAGGCGCGAGACGCGGCGGAAGGTTCGGGTGCAGCGGGGTTTCAGCCCGCAAGCCTTGCAGGCATCGCGATTGGTGTAATCGACCTTCACATTGTCGCGGGACTTGCCGAAGTGACGCGGTGAGAGCACCGCCCCGGCCGGACAGACGAAGACGTTCCGGTCGAGCTCGTAGCGAAACACTTCCTTGCTGAAGAAGCCATCACGCACAGCGGGCCCGCGGATCGGCTTGGGAACATAGGCGGTGACGCCGGCCGTCTGACAGGCCTCGATGTCCTCGATCTTGAAGTAGCCGCGGTCGGCGACAGCCTCGATCCGCTCGACACCGAGCGCCTCCATTGCCGCTGTCGCGGTCTGGGCGAGTAGGCCCATGTCGAGGACCTGATTGCTCACCGCCTGCTCGGCGATCAGCTTGTGCTTCACGTCCACGGCGAGCTGGATGTTGTAGCCAACCCCCACCTTAGTCATGCGCGCCATTGCGCGGGCATCCGGATCCGTGAGCGAGATCTGCTCAGCGCCGGTACGTTCCATCTCGGTCAGCAGGGCCTTCTGTCGATCTCGCTTGCCCTGAATGGCTGCGATCTTCTCGGCCAGCTTCCCGCCACCCCGGCCTGACCCGTTCGGCGTACGATCATCATCGGCGTCGCTCTCATCAAGCCGTTTCATGTAAGCGGCGAGCTTCTCGTCGGCCTCTTGGATAAACCGGGTAAGCGAAGTGCGGGTAAAATTGCGATCCTTGTTGTTGACCGCAAATCCTGTGTGGCAAGTGGCCGTCGTGCCCGCACAGCGGTCTGTTAGCGGACATCTGTCCCCGAAAGCCGGGATGTACGGAAGATTTATGGGTGACCGGCGCGGCTGAGCTGTAGTATCATCGATCTCCACAATCTTCAGGAGTCCGACAGTGAACGTTCAGCGTGGGCGGCTTGTCTCGGGTGGTAGGCTTCAGCTGCCGGCCGAGATGCGGAAGGCTCTGTCTCTTGACGACGGAGATACAGTACTACTAGAGATCGTAGGCGGGGAAATACATGTTCGTCCCCTTCGAGACGCCGTCTCCCGTGTTCAGGCACGTCTGCGGGAGTATGTTTCCGCCGACGTCAGTCTGTCTGCCGAGTTGATAGCTGACCGGCGAGCGGAGGCGATTAGTGAGTAAGACGCGCTACATGCTGGACGCGTCGGCCCTGCTCGCACTGATGCTTGGCGAGGATGGTGCGGAGGCAGTGCATGCCGTGCTACCGAACGCCCAGGTATCGACGGTTAACCTCTCTGAGGTGATAGCGAAGTTACAGGAAAAGGGAGTTCCGAACGAAGTGATCTCCAGCACAATTGCCGAACTCGATTTGGATGTGGTGCCCTTCGACCGAGCTCAAGCTGTACATGCCGGACTTCTGCGAGCTCACACACGAAGCTACGGCCTGTCTTTGGGAGATCGCGCCTGTCTGGCTGCGGCTGCAGCCGCGGGCGCAACCGCTGTCACCTCTGATCGTGCATGGAGCAAGCTTAAGACAGGCGTGCTGATTGAGGTCGTCCGCTAAGGATGAGGCCACAAGCTGCCAGTCCACGCGTCTTTTGTAAGCGCTTAGCAACGACCGTCCGCGTCCGTGTGTGGACGCCCCTCTGGATGCAAGGGGGTGTTCGAGAGATTTGTTCGCGCAGGTTCAGGTGCTTCCGTGTGTCCGGCCTGTTGAT
>NZ_JACIJF010000032.1 GCF_014199255.1 Sphingomonas xinjiangensis
CACATGCTGACCGCGAAGACGACCATGCTCCCGGCAACGTATCTCAGATGCCCCTTGCAACCGACGCGATTAGACGACCTACGGCAGCTTTTGGGAAGCGCGCGGGCAGCCCTAAACGGCAGCTGCTGGCGCCTAGCTGCCGGGCGGCGGACGGGGTCCTAAGACCCCTTGCCGTATGGCGCACCCGCTTGGCGGGCATGCGCTAGAGGTTTGTAGTTCAACAGTTAAGGCTGACCTTGGTACAGGTGCTCAACTCCCCCCGCGTATAGAGCAGATGCCCACAACCGGAGGGTTTCGCTGGCACCTTACCCTAAGGGTCGATCGATGAGCCGAAACAAGCACCAGTTCAAGCCCCCTGAAGCCGCCCCGCGGCGTTTGCTGGCGAGAGCGATCATAGGTCTCGTCGAGCTGTTGACCAGCGGCGCCGCGTTCATCTGGCTCTGGACCTCGGAGCAAGGCCAACACCTTTGGGTGTGGATCGCGATCGGAGTCCCTCTCTTACTCGCTTACGTTTTCCTCGGAGGCTATGTCCGGCACCGGCTGGGGGTGCTCAAGACTTCATTGACCGACTATTCGCCGCCCTCACCTTGAGGCCCGGTCTGCTCTAAGCGCCACCATAGCCGGTAGTGCGCGCAGCAACGTTATGTTGCTGTTATCGGGGCTTGATCAGCGCCGCAAGACCTTCAGGAGCGCCGGCCATTCGAGCAAGCTTTGGATACCGCAGTGTTCCCACCTTTTATCGCTCGATCCAACGTCTTTTCGTCCCGCTCCACTGTAAGTACAGCCTGGCGGGTTGATGCAGCGCGAACTGCAGATAGCAGCGCTTCACGAGTATACGGTTGGGCATTGACGGCCAATCTTCGCTCCGAGCCGCAGTCCGCCGCGAAACGCAGGGGCCGCCGATCTGGGCCGTGCTGCCGTGTAGGCGATCGCCGCCAGAACCGCGGTCGCACACAGCGGTCGGAGATGGTTCCTCAATCGAACGGAACCTGATTTTGGGTCTTCTGGTACGCGGCAGCTATTCTCGCCAAGCCTGGAAGAGGAGGAGCTCGATCGCATCTCAAGTGTGTCAACGGTCAGGCCTGAGCAGTGGGTCTGACGACCAGTTCCGCGACATTTACTTCGGACGGCTGTTCTATCGCGTAAGCGATCGCGGCCGCGATCACGTCGGGCGACATTGCAAAGGAGCCTCCAGCGGCGATCTGCTCGCGAAGCCTACCGTCGCGGATATGATCCGCGAGGCTTGTTGCGGTGTATCCGGGTAGCAGCGTCGTGACGCGTAGCTCACCCGCAGTCTCCTGGCGAAGCCCCTCGCAGATCGCGACGACAGCAGCCTTGGTCCCGGCATACACTGCCATGTTCGGCACGATCTTCCTTGCCGCGGTTGAAGCGACGGCGATGAAGTGCCCCGCCTTCTGCCCGCGGAAGATCGGCAGGGCCGCGGCGATGCCCCAGAGTACGCCCTTGATGTTCACGTCGACCATCGCGCCCCGATCATCGAATCTCAATTCATCCATGGGGCCGATCGGCATCGATCCAGCGTTTGCAACAAAGACGTCAAGGCGGCCGAAGGTGTCGACAGCGTGGGCGGCCAAGTTTTGATTTTCTTGGAGGCTCACGACGTCGATCTTTAGGCAGGTGGCGTCTCCGCCGGCCATGCTTATCTCGTCGACGATGGTGCGAAGCTTGCCTTCGTTTCTAGCCCCGTGGACGACCTTGGCGCCCCTGGCAGCAAGGTAGCGCGCAGCGGCCTCGCCCATGCCGCTGCTGGCGCCAGTTATCACGATCACGGCATCTTCTATCATCGCTTGAAGCTCCAGTTAGCAGGTGCGAAATGCTGGCGAGAGAGCAGCCGATGATGACTTGCGACAAACCGTAACAAGTCGCGTGAACGTGCCGCCAATGACCTCGACAAAAGCACTGCTCCAACAAGGAAGCCGAAGCCGAACGTGATCAACGTCGCGTTTGACGACCCTGTCAGGCGCACCATTACGTAGCCGAGCGACATGAAGGTCATGTTCCAAACGGAGAGACCTGCAAGAACCGAGATGGTAAGCCTGCGTCGATCATGAAGCATGGTGCCCGCAACCATCGGAGCGAGGAGCCGCGCTCCCGGAAGAAGCTGCGCAATGAAAGGAAGCGAGGAGCCGCGCTCCCGGAAGAAGCTGCGCAATGAAAGGAAGCGAGGTGCTGCTCCGGCGGTTTTCCGAAGATATCGCCCGAGCCGATCGCGGCGGTGAAGAAGACGCTGCATACGACCGCCTCCAGTCTTCCGGCCGGCGATGCTGACGCCGAAGCTGTACGCCGCGAAAGCCCCGGTGCCACCACCAACGATGGAGGCTGCTATGGCAGTGGGAAGGCACCACAAGCCATCTGCAGCGGCAACGCCAATTGCCGCGAAGATCCCTTGGGATGGCAGCAGCGGCACCATCCGCTCAACAAGCGTCACCACGAAGATGCCCGCCAGTCCGAGTGGAGCGATGATTAGCATCGCCTCGCCAAGCGGGTCGCTACCGATCATGACGCAACTCGCAGCGAGACGGCTGGAAACATCAATGACAGATCGTTCCGGCTCCATCCGACCTTCGCAGCAGCCGTGATGAGATCTGCGCGGATTGTGTCGATGCCACGCGTCAATGACGCGCTGATGGCGCGGATCACCTCGAGCCGCGGATCAGCGAGCGGTCTATGAGTTTTCCTGCCAAAAAGATAGCCGAGAAGGAGGGGGCGCTGCCGTGCGGGAAGAACGGCCGCAGGTTCCCCCGGCATCCGACCGATCTCGATCGCCGCTGCGACTAGAGATGTCAGGTCGAAGCCGTTCTTTTGAGGGACGGTGACCGCGGAACGCTCAGCCTGTGTAGTGAGCAGCGATGAATTGACGGGTGATTGGCGCATTATCTCACCTCAGAAGCGGTAGGAAAGCGTGACGCCGCCAAGTGGCTGCCATCGGCTGCCTAGTTCGGTGACGGGACTGTCAGCGATGTCGCCGACGAGGTAGGTGGCGCCCGCCCGAGCGATCACGCCGAAATGGCGATCGAAGTAGTAGCCCGCGCTGAGGCCTGCTCCCACATCGCGAATGCCTGATCCTGGCCGATAGGCGTCAAGACCGCTTCGGACCGCCTCGCCCGCCGGGACACCGAAGTAAGTGCGCGTATAGTCGGCGTTTGCCCAGGTCGTCTGCACGTCCACCGTGACGAAGGTGTTCGGCTTGCGAACCGCTGCGTAGCTGGCACTAGCGGTCGCAAGAAGCCCTTTATGCGTGTTCGACACGTCGTGTACGGCAGTCAGATCCAGTAGAAGCGAACCTTGCCCAAGCCGATCGCCGCCGAAGCGATAGCCGATGAAGGCACCTGCCTCGATGGCGGCGTCGATCTCGGGAAGGAGGCCGACGGGTCCGTCGACGCCGCTTCGATCAAGCCGTGCGCCGATCACAGGTCCGATCGCGAAACGCGGATCAGAAACCAGGTCCGCCCGCGCCCGCAGACCGCGAAACTCGAAATTGATGCCTTGCCAGCGGATGTCCGCGAGCACGAAGGGGATGGCGCGAACGTCGCTCGAGCCATCATATTCTGGCGCGACGCCTGCGCCAATGGCAACCTGGCCATGAGGTACGCCACTGGGCGCGGCTTCCTGCGCCACGATGGCCGAAGGCAGGCACGCAGTGCAGATGCCGACGAAGGGAAGGATGAAGCGCATCGGAGGGTCCTTTGTTCGGAATGGTGGCGGTCACCGGAGCCACGAGGCGGGGAACCCAGTGCCTCCGGTGACCGGACGCCGCCCCGGGGATAGGGGGAGGACGGCGCCGTTCGGATCGGCAGGTAAGGGAGGGGGCCGCCCTACAGACCCGATCTCAAGCTGTGTTGGTGGCGCCGGCACCTCGCTACCTATTCAGCGCGCAATAATCAGCTGATCAGTACGACTGGCCGAAGCGTCGCTAAGGTAATTGGCTGCGTTGAAGATTAGATAAAGAAGAACTGGCGCTAGATACATGGAGGCTGCCTGCAATCCACTTAAAAGCTCGACGGGGTTGCTCTGACCAATTGTGACCTGTGGAGCGTGGGATCTTGACCGAATGTGTTGGTCTGTCATAACTAAACCGCTTGACCTTGATCTGACACCGTCAGGCTACAGGAGCAGTTCCATGGACCGAATGCCCGATACCGCGAAAATCTTGCCTTTTTCTGCAGACGAGCGCAGTTCAATAGCTATGAATAGCCCCTCGCCAGGGCTGCAAAGCAGCGGAGAAGGTCGCACTCCACCGGCGCTTTTCGACGCCGCGCAGGAGTTCCTGAGGTCCAGGGGCGGAGGTCAGGGGCACTTTCAAACACCAATGACCGGCGTTCACATCATGCGCTGCTATCAGGAGATCCCGCAAATGCGCAGGATCTATCGGCCATCGCTCTGCGTCGTTCTCAAGGGTGCCAAGCAGATTCTGTTCGGCGAAACGACCTTGATCTACAAGGAGATGGAATGCCTAGTCGTCAGCGTCGAGCTCCCAGCAAGCGGCCGGATGATAGGGGCCAGCCCTGAAAACCCTTATCTGGGTATGAGCATAGACTTTGATGTGGCGATGCTGAAGGAGGTCATGCAGCAGCTGGCAAATCCGCCGCGACCAGCTCCAGCCTCGGGGCCCTGCGTGTTTGTCGGTCAAGTCGACGTACCGCTGACCGAGTGCGTCCTGCGCCTTACCAGAATGGCGATGACGCCTGACGCGGCCCAAATCCTCTATTCATCTGTGATGCGCGAAATCTGCTACTGGCTGCTGACAGGCCCCTATGGGGCCGAGATCGCCAAGCTGACCTTGCCGGACTCCCATACGGACCGCGTCGCGAATGCCATCTACTATCTTCGGGACAACTTCGCTCAGACGCTGCGCGTCGAGCAGCTGGCGGAGGTTGCCCGAATGAGCCTGTCATCGTTCCACCAGCACTTCCGGGCCATGACATCGATGACGCCAGTGCAATATCAGAAGCAGTTGCGGCTGCTCGAAGCGCGGCGGCTGATGGTCGCTAATGCTGCCAACGTGTCGGAGGCTGCCTATCAGGTCGGCTATGAAAGCGCTTCACAATTTAGCCGGGAATATTCCCGAAACTTTGGCGTCGCGCCAAAGCAAGACGTGATGAACTACAAGGCGCTGGTGGCTCGCGGGGCGAGGTAGGACGGAGCAGCGCGATCAAACGCATGTCTGATCCGGTTCCAGGCGTTCGACCCAGGATTGGGCAAGTCTTGTGTGGCATCCGGCATGGAGGAAGAGCTGGATCACAGTAACTTGTGAGCGGTCGCCGACACCGGCTTCTTGAAAGGCAAGTTCCATGACCCGCTGGACCGCTTCCGACATTCCGTCGCAAAAAGATCGCTTGGCCGTTGTCACTGGCACTAGTGGTCTCGGCTATGAGGATGCCCGCGCACTGGCTTGCGCCGGTTGTGAGGTCATTCTGGCGGGGCGTGACCCTCGCAAAGGCGCTATCGCCATAGACCGCATTCGGCGCGACGTAGCTGGCGCAAAGATCGGATTTGCACAGCTCGACCTTGCAGAACTCAGCTCGATCCGCGACTTCGCAGATCGCCTGGCGAAGCAGCGTAAGAGTGTCGACATCCTGATCAACAACGCAGGAGTAATGATCCCGCCGCAACGCAAAACGACGGCGAACGGCTTCGAGCTGCAGTTCGGCACCAACTATCTCGGTCACTTCGCGCTCACGGCACATCTGCTGCCTCTCCTGCGTGCGGGCAGCGATCCCCGCGTCATCTCGTTGGCGAGCGTCGCGGCTCCGGCCGGTGCCATCGACTTCAACGATCTGAACGCCGAGAAAAGTTACACCCCTATGTCGGTATACAGCCAGTCGAAGCTGGCCTGTCTGATGTTTACCTTCGAATTGCAGCGACGCAGCGACGCCGGCGATTGGGGAATTACGAGTATCGCATCGCACCCCGGCATCGCGCGAACCGATCTGCTGCACAACGGTCCCGGACGCTGGAGTGCACATGGAGTTGCACGTACCATCCTGCCGTTCCTCTTTCAGCCTGCGGCACAAGGCGCACTTCCGACGCTGTATGCTGCGACCTCGCCAGATGCTGCGGCCGGCGGCTACTATGGTCCTGATCGTCTGGCCGAGACGCGTGGCTTCCCGACTGCGGCAAAAGTACCACCGCAGGCATTAAACAAAGCCGTCGCGGCACGGCTGTGGGAGGTGTCCGAAGCCATGACTGGCGTGCGTTTCGCGTCACCTTCGCTCGACCGACGCAAGCCTCATCTTGAGGAGGTCTCTTCACTCGCGGCGGCATGATCGCTTGTCTGCGTTCCAATTTCTTCGAGGAAACGACAATGTTGAAAACGGTCATGGCGCCGCTGCTCCTGGGTGCGCTCGCGTCGAGCGGGACAGGCATTTCGGCGGCCTCAGCCCAAGTAGCTGCAGCGTCACCGCTCGTTGGGGTCTGGCACGCGCAGGACGGAAGTCTGAAGATCGAGATGTTCGATGCTGGAGGTAGCTACTCAGGTCGTAGGCTCTACGGACGCCGGGTTATGGAGGCGGACGGCAGGAGCTTTACGCGAGACGTTCACAATCCAGACCCAGCGCTTCGAGCCCGGTCGCTTCAGAACGTTATGGTGGTGAAGGGTCTGAAGTGGAACCCCGGCAGCCGTCGGTGGGAGGGTGGCAGTCTTTATGATGGCTCCTCTGGGCGAACCTATTCCGCGCATGTCGAACTTGAGAACGGCAAGATGGAGTTGCGCGGCTATGTGGGATCCCCCATGCTTGGTCGTACAGTCATCTTCAACCGTGTAGCTGGTTGAACACCCCAGTCATCGCTGTCGTCTGTGCTTTCGTGCGAACGGGATCAGGACACGCCCAACAATACGACGGAGACGTGTTGCGGCAGCCTGCTGCACCTCGACGCCACTTGTCTGCGGAACCAAATCATGCCTCCACGTCGGAACTCGATATTGCCGCTATTGAGCCGGGTTTGTTCAGCCCAAAGGGCGCCAGGCCCGGGACCCTTGGCAAGCGCTATACCAACCCACACTGGAGTGAACTCACTCCGCGCCACACTTCTACGCAAGGTAAGGACAGCAACCGGCGGGGAATCAAAGATCCGCTTCTGGTCCGACGGAGCGAAGTTCATGCTCGAGTGGTTGCGCCGGCCGCTTGATACCGCCGCGATCGCCCCGTCGGGGCAAGCCTTGGCGTTGCTGATCACCCGCGAGATCGATGGATCTTCGGGAGCGGTTCTCGAGCTTGGCCCCGGCACCGGCGTCTTCACGCGGGCTCTTACTCGGAGAGGAGTGGCCGAGCGCGATCTTACACTCGTCGAACAGAGCCCGGCCTTCGTCGGACTGTTGAAGAGCCGCTTTCCAGCATCGACAATCCTCAACGCCGATGCGGCTCACCTTCACCAAGGCACACTGCTGGCTACGCAGCAGTTCGGCGCGGTCGTATGCGGGCTCGGTCTTCGCAACATGACCTCGTCGCAAGTGGAGGATATCATCCGAGGGAGCTTCGCCGTGCTTGCACCGGCGGCATCCTTCTATCTCTTCACATATGGGGCCCGCTGTTCGGTTCCCGATGACGTTTTGGATCGGCTCAACCTCTCCGCCGAGAAGGTGGGCTCGGCGCTGCGAAACTTCCCCCCTGCGTCCGTCTACCGGCTTCGACGGATTGGGAGCGTACAATGAAGGATAAGTCGGTCTGCGTTGGGTCCTATCGTACCATGATGATTGAGATCGTGTTGCGGTGTGTCGGCAACCTGATCGTAATTGGCGCTCTGCCGTTCAGGCTAGGCCATTTGGGAGCGCCTTTGTGGTATCTGCCGATCTACGCTGCCGTCGCGGGATTGATGCTGACCGTCGCCGAGGATTTTAGCTTCGCACGAGAGTTGTTCTTGCGTGCCGACGTACGCAGCTACATGCGAGTGCGGATAGCGATCATTGCGGTGCTTGGCGCAATGCCCTTTGTTGCCGGCATGGCTCTGCACCTGATCACAGCCGGCTGACCTGATAACCTTGCAGGATTAGGCACATTATTCGTTGGATCCGGCGTTCGCCGCACCTCTTGCGAAGCCTATCCTCGGGCTATGATCAACACTGTGGTGGCCTAGCTCATGGCGTATTCCCTTTGGGTCAACGGTAAGACGCATCATGTCGATGAGGACGGCCAGACGCCGCTACTTTGGGTGCTGCGTGATGCACTGAAGCTGACGGGGACGAAATATGGCTGTGGTGTCGCGCAATGCGGTGCCTGCACAGTGCATATCGATGGCCAGCCGGTACGCTCCTGCTCGTTTCCGCTCGAGGCCGCTTCCGCTGCGCAGATCGTCACGATCGAAGGGTGCGACGGGGCAGAAGCTAACGCAATCCGAAATGCCTGGGTGACTCGGGATGTGCCGCAGTGCGGCTTCTGTCAATCAGGGCAGATCATGAGCGCGGTGGCGCTTCTACGCGCCACTCCTGCGCCAAGTGACGCAGAAATCGACTTAGCGATGAGCGGAAACATCTGCCGCTGCGGCACCTACAACCGGATCCGCGCCGCCATCCATGATGCTGCAGGACAGGTGAGGTCCACCCAGTCATGAGGTGGCGACGTGCGCAAGGCGAGCGTCGACGCTTCGGGTGCTTCTCCATCCTGGCGTCGCTTATCGCAATGGTCGTACTCGGCCTTGCCATGATCTTCCGTCCTCAGAGCATGCCAACATCACAGTCGCTGCTCGCTGCGCAGGCACAACCGCGCGCCTCGGCTTTGCGGCGGGCATCATCGTTCGCGTCGATCGAGGATCCGAAGACGCGATCCCTCGCGCTGTTCCAAGAGGCGGGACGAGTGATCGAGCATCCGCGCTGCATGAATTGCCATCCGCGCAGCGACCGCCCGACCCAGACATCGGCCATGCGGCCCCATATGCCATGGGTCACCCGCGGTCCAGACAATGCGGGTGCGCCGACCTTGCGGTGTGCAACCTGCCATCGCGACGTGAACTTCGAGGCGTCTGGGGTTCCCGGCAGCCCGAAGTGGAAGCTCGCTCCGATCGAGATGGCCTGGCAGGGTGAGACGCTCGGTGAAATCTGCCGACAGATCCTCGACCCGAGCCGATCGCACATGAGCCGGGCCCAGCTCCTTCACCATATGACAGAGGACGAACTGGTTGGCTGGGCTTGGCACCCCGGCGGCAACCGAGAGCCCGCTCCTGGCTCTCAGGCAGAGTTCGGCTCCCTCATCAGCGCGTGGTTGGACACGGGTGCTAAATGTCCCGCCTGACCCCCTGCAGAGCAGGAGATTGCTCGTGACCGACGCCCCGGCATCAAAACGCCGATTTCAGATGACCCGTCGCAAGATGATCCTTGGCGGGACGCTGGCAGGTGGCGCCCTCGTCATTGGCTACACCGCCACTCACCCGATGCAGGCCGCGGGCGCGCTTTTGTCCGGCGGAGGCCCTGAGCCAGAGGAAAGCGCCTTTGGTTCCTTCATCCGGATCAGTCCGGACGGCTGGGTGACGGTCGTAAACAAACAGCAAGAACTCGGGCAGGGGATCCACGCTGGCTTGGCTGCGATGATCGCTGAGGAGCTGGATGCGGATTGGGATCGGGTTCGGGTCGTCAGCGCTCGCGCGAACTTCCGTGCCTACGGCCCTCAAATCACGGCGGGCTCGAGATCAGTTGCAAGCAACTGGAATCCGATGCGCAATGCCGGCGCCGCGGCACGTGCTATGTTCGTCGCGGCGGCGGCGATGAGATGGAGTGTGCCCAGGCGCTTGATCGACGTGCGCGACGGCGTGGTCTCCCACGGCCCATCTGGACGCTCAGCAACATTCTCGGAACTTCTCGCGGATGCAGGGCGCCAAGCGACCCCTCAAACTCCGGTGCTCAAGGAGGCCAAGGACTATCGACTGATCGGGACCGACCGTGTGCGGCGCAAGGACAGCCTGCCCAAGAGCATCGGCGCGCAGATCTACACGCAGGACGTGCAGCTGCCTGATTTGCTCGTCGCGATGGTCGCCCACAGCCCCCGCTTCGGCGGCCGTCTTGCGCGGTTCGATGCAGTTGCGGCGCGTAGCGTGAGGGGCGTTGTCGACGTGTTCGCGATCGAGACCGGGGTAGCTGTGGTGGCGAAGAACACGTTCGCTGCCCGCCGAGGCCGGAATGCCCTGACCATTGAATGGGATAACAGCGAGGCGGAGAAGCGCTCCACTGCCGACCTCGTCCGCTACTTCCACGACGTCGCCGCAGGTCGTACCGACGTCGAGCCGAGCGACTTTCACAGCAAGGGAGAGGATCCGGAAGCGGCGTTCTCGGCGGACGCGGTCGAGTTCAGCTTCGATTTCCCCTACCTCGCTCACGCGCCGATGGAGACGCTCGATTGCGTCGCCCGAGTTGATGGCTGGGATGTGAAGATCATCTCCGGATCACACCTTGCTACGGTCGATCAGGTGCAAGCGGCCCGCGTTGCGCTCACCGTTCCCGGCCGCGTTGACGTCGACGTGATACCGGCCGGTGGCTCTTTCGGCAGACGCGGCATCATGGGCGCCGACTATCTGGTCGAGTGTGTGCGGATCGCAAAGAGAATGCCGAGACGCCCGATCAAGCTGATCTGGACACGTGAGGACGAGATGTCGTCCGGGTTCTTCCGACCGATGAGCCATCACCGAGTGCTGGTCGAACTCGGCAAAGACGGCTTCCCGGCACGCTGGCGGCACCGCACCGTTTCGCAGCCGCTGCTGCCGCTAGGGCCTAATGCCCAGGCGGTCGAAGGCGTCGCAGAATCCCCCTATCTCGCCGCTGCCAAGGTCATCGACGGCAAGATCTACTCTCCTACCTTTTCGGTGCCGGTCGCTTTCTGGCGTTCGGTCGGTCACTCGCACAACGCCATGGTGATGGAGCACATAGTCGACCAGCTCGCCCGGCGGGTAGGTCGGGACCCCGCGGGGTATCGCAGAGCCTTGTATCGCCGTGCAGGCGCCAAGCGGCATCTTGCGGTGCTCCATGAACTCTGCCGCAGGGCGGGTTGGGGCACGGGTCTAGAGGCTGGCTGGGCACGCGGCCTGGCCATCCATGAATGTTTCGGCACGGTTGTTGGCCAGATCGCCGAGGTCCGCATCGATGAGGGCAGACCAATAGTCCGTCGGGTCGTCGCCGTCGTTGACTGCGGCATCGCCATCTCACCCGACCAGATCGCTGCACAAATGGAAGGGGGCATTGGCTTTGGTCTCTCTGCCGCTCTTTTTGGTGCCGTGACGATAAAGGATGGCGTCGTGCAGGAGACCAACTTCGACAGCTATCCCGTCATCCGCATGAACGAGATGCCATCTATTGAGACCTACATACTGCCCTCGACTAATCGGCCGACGGGAATGGGGGAGCCCGGTGTACCGCCCATTGCACCAGCCATCGCGAACGCAATACTTGCTCTCACCGGCAGTCCGACAAACAGCCTGCCAATGTTGCAAGCCGGAGCGAGCAATGGCGGCTTCTCCTTCCCTCATAGAACGGTGGCTTGAAGATGTCTAAACTCACACTCCCGCCCACCCGCAGGCCTCCACGCTCTTCACCTGTATTGCTGTTTCCGGCGCTTGAGGGCTTTTACGCGCGAGGCAGGGCAATGACTTACGTGATCCTGCGAGCCGCTTTCGGTCTTACCATCGTGACGCATGGCATACCGAAGCTCACCGGTCGTGCGCACGGATCGATGGCTAACCCACTCCAAGGATCAACCAACCTGATCGAGCACAGCTTGGCCTGCCATTCGCGGCAGAGTTGGCCGTTTTCGTCGCGATGCTGGAGACGTTTGGAGGGCTGGCGGTAGCCATTGGCTTCGCCACAAGAGTATTTGGCCCCATGCTTGCGATCCAGATGCTGACAATCTGTGTAGCACTGGGACCAACGTATCCTTGGATCGACAGAGGGATTGAATATCCCATACCCCTCGGCTGCATTGCCCTCCTGATTACGTTTTATGGCTCCTCGCCCTGGTCAATAGACGGTCTCAAGGGGCGCGAGCTTTAAGGTCATGATACCGCCAGGTCGCCAAATGCGGCATCACGTTGAATGCTCTCGTTGTAACATCAGTACCATCCTCTCTGAGTACGAGCAGTTCTCAGGTGAACTGTCTCACTTGCAAAAACTGTTCACACCTTCGCGCCGTCCTGCCGCGGTGCGATCCTTTTCGTAGAAGCGGAACTTGATTGACGTTGAAACCATGCACCCGAAAGCGAGAGAACATGGCGAAACATTTTAGGATTGCTTTGCTCCCGGCTGCCCTACTTGCCTTTCTTGCGTCAGCGACAGGAGTAGCGCAGGATGCGAGACCTGCGGACACGGCGAAAGAGGCGAGCAATCGCACGCTAATCGCCGACGCATTTGGCCGCTGGTCGGCAGGCACGGGTGACGTGTTCAGCCTGCTTGCGGACGATGTCGTCTGGCATATCACGGGCTTCGACCCGGCGGTTGCGCAGACCTACCACAGCCGTCAAGCGCTGCTCGACGCGGCCGCTAGCCCGCTGCGCGCTCGGCTGAGTAAGCCGCTCAAGCCAACGGTGCGAAGGATTTGGGCCGATGGTGATGAGGTATTGGTTCACTGGGACGGCTCTGCACCGTTCAAGGATGGATCGCAGTACCGGAACACCTACCTCTGGATCATGACAGTACGTAACCGACGAATCGTGGCTGTCACCGCATTCCTCGACAACGCTGCCTTTGCAGCTGCCCTAGCAAAGCCAACACCGTAAGCGCGCGAGGGTGGCTTAGGAAAGACTTCCGCAGATACGATGATTATCCTTGCCGCCGCGAGCCGTTCAACTGAGCACTAGGTTAATGGGCGCTTGGGCCTGAAGCTGCTGACTGCAAGACCTGAGCTAACGATCGCATTTGAGAAATGTGAGTTCGCATGCAATCGGTGGTGATCGCTTCCGCCCACCTATTTCGACCACGACGCTAATGTGAACGGATGGCATCTGTGGACGCCCCTTCGGATGCAAGCGGTAAATTCGGGTATGTTGGCACGTAGTCGGATGCTGTCATCTGTCCGGCCTCGATGAGCAGCGCCATAGCTGCGGGCCAGTATGGGAGTTCGCGGGCCGGATCCATTTCAGCTAATCGCGCTTGGGTAGCGCTCTGCCATTCACTGGTTCTTCCGGCCCCGTCTCGCTGACTGTTGTGCCATACCCTCCTTCGATCCGCCTACGTCCCCGACGCCTCTGGCTGCCGCCGCGGCTTTATGCCGCTGCCACTGCCGGAGCCCTGTAATCCTCTTCCCTCGTGAGCAACGCCCAGACCATGCGCGCCATCTTGTTGGCGAGCGCCACCGAGACGAGCATGCGAGGTTTGCGTGCGAGCATCCGCTCCAGCCAGGAGCCTGCTGGCGCGCCGTGGCGACATGCCTGCCGCACCACCGAGCTGCCGCCGATGATGAGCAGCCGCCTTATCGTGCGCTCTCCCATCTTTGAGATGCTGCCCAGCCGCTGCTTGCCGCCGGTCGAGTGCTGTCGTGGCGCAAGCCCGAGCCAGGCGGCAAAGTCGCGGCTCTTGCGGAAGGTCTCAACGGGCGGAGCGAGCGCGAGGATTGCCGTAGCGGCGATCGGGCCGATGCCGGGAATAGTCATCAGCCGCCTCGCCGCCTCGTCCTCCTTTGCACGTCGTGCGATCTCGCGATCGAGCGTGGCAACGCGCTTGTCGAGCTCGGCCAGCAGGTCGACCATGAGCCTGAACATCGGCAGTGCCGCCGCAGGCAAGGTCGACGCCATCTCCTCGTCGTCGAGCATATCCGCGAGCAAGGTCATGTGCGCGGTGCCGCGCGGTGCCACCCAGCCATATTCCGTCAGGTGACCGCGGATCGCATTGATGAGCTGAGTCCGCTGCCGCACAACCAGGTCGCGCGTGCGGAACACCAGCCCTGCCGCCTGCTGCTCTTCACACTTCACCGCCACGAAGCGCATGCCGGGCCGCTGCGCTGCCTCGCAGATCGCCTCCGCGTCTATCGCGTCATTCTTGTGCCGCTTTACAAACGGCTTCACGTACGCCGGCGGGATCAGCCGCACTTCGTGACCCATCGCCTGCAACTCGCGCGCCCAGTGATGCGCGCCGCCACATGCCTCCAGCGCCACCACGCATCGTGGCTGCCCCGCAAAGAACTCGAGCAGCTTGCCCCGCGTCAGCTTGCGACTGAACACCGTCGCACCGCGCTCGTCAGCCCCATGCGCATGAAAAACACTTTTGGCGATATCCAGACCGACTGTGCTAACTTCCAACACGGACGCCTCCCTCAAGTGGTGATCAACACCTCCACTTCGGCACATAGATGCCGTCGGGGGGCGTCCACCCCATCAGCTAACGGGAAGCAGGGAAGGGGCCTTGAAACGGCAGCTCGTGGCGCCTAGCTGCCGCGGCCACGTTGCCTACTTCCGACTCTGAGAGCGCACCATTAGCTTTGGTGCGAGCCGCTCCTGAGCACAATTCGGAGTAGATGAGAATGGTCCCGTTTCCGACGCGCATATGTGCGTTGATGTTGATTTTGATATGTACGTTGACGCTGCTGCACTCGCTATTCGCAACGACGCTTGGGATTCTGCTGGCCTTTCCCGGTTCACCGATTGGAACTGTCGAAAGAAGTGCGGGCGTGTTTGCCATGATCGTCACTCCTTTGACCTTAGTGATCGGCATCGTTCTGGCCTCAAAGGCCGCCCGCACTCGTGAGCTCGACGACTTAGCTAAAGCTGCCTTACCAGCGTTACTCGGCTTGCTGTGTCACATTGTCATCTTTGTTTGGCTCACCAATCTTCCGGCAAATCCCGCTGCGTTTAGATGATGCGGCCTCAACACAATCGTAGCTCCTTTTCATGATACGACTTGCTTTTACACCTCCCGTCTTACTCTCAAGGTGACACGAGCCTGCTCAATTTAAGTGTTTGCCGCCGCCGCACGTGCTGCGACAGCCGCTCGCTCGTCCTCCGCGACGTTTGACGTCAAGTCTGCATGTTCACGCTGAACAAACGTCAGGTTTTGGGAAGGAGAGGAGGGGCTCGGAACGACAGCTACTGGCGCTCAGCTGCTGCATCTCAGACGGCCGCTACTCGACCGCTGCTTCCTACCTCCCGCCTCCGGAGCGCCACAAACCTGTAGAGGCGCATAGGATCCGAGCGCGATTGCGCCACAGCAGCTACTGCGACCGCAACTGCTTTTGGCGTTCATCGCCTGTGGTCATTACGCCCGCAATCATGAACGTCGGGAGCGGTGACTGCTTTGCAGGCGCATCACGCACCCGCTAATCTTTGCCATCAGAATATCGAGATCTACGGGCTTCGTGAGGTAGTCATCAGCTCCCGACGCGAGTCCCGAAAGCGTGTTCTCTCTGTCCGTCATAGCGGTGAGCATTATCACTGGTGTGTTGGCAAACTCCGGGTGATTCAGCTGAAGCTCAGCGAGAAAGCCGTGCCCGTCCATAACGGGCATTGATACGTCACAGATCACGATGTCTGGCCAGTGGGCGAGGAGCTGCTGGATCCCTTCCTCGCCGTTCGAGGCCTCAATTGTGCCGAAGCCGGCGTCCTGCAACTCCTCCACCAGGAGGTTACGGATTTCAACTTCGTCATCGATGCAGAGGATCTTGATCATGTATTGCTCCTACGTTGCCTCTTTGGGTTGGCTTGATTGACTTCTATACGGAAGGCTGATGGTAAAGGTTGAACCCTTACCAATTTCACTCACAACGCCGATAGTGCCGTCGTGGAGCTCCACAATCTCGCGGACGATGTTCAGGCCAATGCCTGTACCTGCGATCCCTGTAGCGCTCTGTGCACGGAAGTACGGCTCGAAGAGGCGTGGTACATCATCTTCGCCCATGCCAACGCCAGTATCCTGTACACTGACGTGCACAGTGTCTTCGTCGCACCATCCGCGTACATAAATATCGGGCGACTGAGGCGCGTACTTCACCGCATTTGAGAGCAGGTTTGAGAAAACCCTCTCCATCGCTGACGGGTCGAGATCATAAATCGATGGGATCTCTCCCCATTCGATGTGAATACGATGAAGAGGACTCAACTCCTGACGGCGCATGACCGCCGCTTGAACCAACTCAACTATAGAAGAAGGCTTTTTGGAAAGCTCAATGACGCCGGTCTCTAGCCTGCCAGCGGCCAGTATGCTCTCCATTAGCTCGACCATGCGAGCTACACTTCCTCTGATCTGCAGGGCCTTCCCAGCGAGATATTCAGGAGAGGGCGCTTCCCTCAGCCTTCCGAGGCGCTGTGCTGCCGCGTCGATGATCGTTAGGGGCGTGCGGAACTCGTGGGACACCATCGCCACGAACCGCCGCTGCGTCGCGTTTGTGTCTCGCTCTTGCTGAAGCAGGCGAGCCAATTCCACGTTCTTCTGCTGAACCTCGGCCGTTCGTGCGTCGACAAGCCTCTCGAGCTTTTCCTTGTGCTCGCGCAAGTGAGCTTCGCTCGCGACCAGCGCCTGGAGAGCGGTGTGGCGGTCGTGAACATCTTCCAAAAGGCCATACCACCTGATGATCGACCCCGAAGGTGAAACACGTGCAGCGGCTCTGCTCCGGTACCAACGATCAACCCCGTTGGGCGCTCGTATACGGTACTCGACGTCAAGGGGGGCGCCCGTTTGAACTGCCAAGTTCCAGCTGTTGACGACATGAGGAAGATCATCGGGATGAACGACGTTCATCCAGCCCGTTCCGCACGCGTCATCCACTGACCCACCGGAAAGTTGCTCCCATCCTGGGCCAACTTCAACAACTCTCCCGGCAGCATCTGCAATCCATGGCGTCTGCGGGTGGAGCTCGATGAGGGAACGATGATGTTCCTCGCTTGCTCTTAGAATATGCTCTGCGCTCCGAAGCTCGGTAACATCTTCGATCACTGCGAGGACCATGAAGGTAGGTGTCTCGCAAAATGGCACGGGGACCCGCCGCTTCTGCGTGACGAGGGTGCGGCGACTTCCGTCGGGAGCCGTGATTTCCTCTTCGAACAGGCGTTCCTCCCCGCTGCGGAGGACATGCTCATCGACGGCCCAAATTGCGTCGGCTTCTACGCGCGGGAGGAAGTCATGGTCTGTTTTGCCGAGTAGATCCTGAATGCTGCATCCGATCATGCTGCATGCACGATCGTTGGCGAAGACAAAACGATGGTCTTCCCCCTTGGCTACGATGGGGTGGCGTGCGCGCGCAAAGAACGAAGCGACGATCTCATATGCGTTTGTGTTCATGTCACCTCGCGGTACCTAGCATGCTTCTCATTCACCCATGCTCAACGCGGGGGTGCATGGCATCCACGCGGGCCAGTCCGCCGCGTGGGACCATAAGCAATCGCACCCATTTAGATCTGGTTTGAATCGACCTCAGTTCTTCCACGGTGGAATGGCTTATCGCGATGCGGCGAGCGCTGCGATCCAAACAGATGCACGATACGAAAGGCATGCCTTTGCGGCTCGTTCGGCGCCGTCTGCAGAGCGACTATCTCATCACTGTCCCAGAAGCTGTTGTGTGTAGGCCGGTATAGCCGCGGTGAAGCGAGTGGCTTTCGCTGGCTCGATCTTGAAGTGATAGCTTTCAGGCCAAATTCGCCCACCGCCCCACCAGGTGATGCCAAGAAGGACGTCGCTGTTTGCCTTAACATCAGCAATGGCGTTCTGCCCAATGCCCGTGCAGGTCGTATCGACCCCGTAGCTGGATCCAAACGCCGCCTCAGTGACGTACCCCTTCAGTCCGCGCTTGCGCAGCTGCGCTGCGAAGGTGTCCAAGCCGCTGTTAGCCCCCAGATCGTTTCACAGATCTTGTTGGTGCCGCTGGATCCCTTGTCCCAGTACCGGTGAGCATTGATGTAGGTGCGATTGAGCGGATCAAGTGGCCCGTTCGTTTCACAATCGATAGCGCAACCAGCGCTATCACAATCCCGGAGATTGGCTCAGCCTTATCAAAGCGGAACGCAGCGGACCACTGCGGGTACTGAATAGCCATTGGGTGATTGACGCCGTTCTTCGGCAACCCAGATATCACCAGCTTCGCGTCGCGGATCCACTGCATCCAATCGTTCGTGAGGACGGGATCGTTGAAACCGCCTGGCTCATTGACCAGGTCAAGAACGATCGAGCCATCATCGGGGAAGTTGCGCGCGAAGGTCGTCCAGAACGAAACCTGCTCCTGAACGGACTTCCACTGGTAGGTGTGGTTGTCGAGGATCATTCGAACGCCCCTCGAGCGTGCGTACTCCGTGAGCGTGCGCAGCTCATTGATCCGTGCGGGTTTCCCGTAGGACGTCTGGAACTTAGCGGAGGGAGTGCGGGAATGCTTCACTCCAACCGGAGCTGCGACAGTTAGGTCTTGCGAGTGCGACTGCCGGCGAGAGATCCGAAGCAGCCGGCGGAGAAGCCGTGACGTGCTTACGTGTCTCGCTCCCGGTGAGCGTCGCTCCGGTGATTACGCTCGACAGCCAAAGAAGCTCTTTGGCGGGGTTCTCGAATATTAATCTACGGCTTTTGAGGCGCTCAAGCACCCTCTTATGGCAGATTTTGGCGCACAGCGGGCCCCGAGCGCTCGCACTGACAGCACGCGGCCCGCGAACTCACTGGTCGACTGGTCGCACAAATCGGAGCTGAGGGATGCTAGCGACAGATTAGGTCAAGTGGCGCGACCCCCGCGCTGGCTCAGGCCGCTTCAAGGAGCGCCTCAGTGACTTCGCGTACCAGCGCGGCGCGTTCTAGGCGTGGCGCTGCTTCTAAGGCGTCCTCAAGTTCGGCTGCACGTGCACCTAGTTTTGCCTCCTGAAACATGCCTGCGGACCCAGCAAGCTTGTGCAGCAGCGCCCGCAGTTCGGAGACTTCTTCATCCTTGAAGCTGCTTAGCCTGCCGATCCTGTTCGCACATGCCAGCAGTTCCAGCTTGCGCGAGCGATACCGCTCCTGCAGGGCGGGTGCGATCATCAAAGCGCCGGGTGCCTGAGCCAAGACACCAGCGGCTCCCTTTTCTCCGAGCACTGGTGCCCACCGAGCGATGCTGCCCGCAAGCTGAGCCATCTGAATGGGCTTCGCCAAGTGCGCCTGCATTCCTGCGTCCAGGCACGCGGCGACATCGTCCGCGTAGGCATTCGCAGTCAGCGCCAAGATCGGCAGCGTTTCGCCCGCTGTACGTATCGCGTGGGTCGCTTGGATGCCATCCATCACCGGCATTTGCATGTCCATGAGGATCAAATCGAACCGCTCGCCCCGCTTACCGGCATCTACGACGGCTTCGACGGCTTGCGCACCATCTGCGACCGTGAGGAACTGATGTCCAAGCTGTGTTAGCATCGCCTCCATCAGGGCCTGATTAACATCATGATCCTCGGCTAAGAGCACCTTAAGTTGCCGAGGTGCAACGGTCTGCGGGTTGCCCGCCGATGCTTGACCGGCAGGTGCTTCGGCCGCGGTAAGCGGCAGACGCAGCGTGAAGGTGGTGCCGCTGCCGACGGTACTTTCAACGGACAACATGCCCCCCATTAGCCCCGCCAGTCGGTTGCTGATCGCAAGACCCAACCCGGTGCCGCCAAATCGCTGGGAGGTGGACGCCTCAGCCTGAACAAACTGCTCGAAGATGGCTGAAAGTCGCTCGGGAGCAATGCCAATTCCGGTGTCAGATATGGCGAATTCGAGAGTAAGTGGGTTCGCACAACGAGCGCGGAAGGTAACGCTGCCGCGCTCGGTGAACTTCACTGCGTTGCCAAGCAGGTTTAGAACAATCTGACGTAGACGTAGTCCATCAATAAGTACAAAAGGAGGCAGCTCCGGCGCGATGTCGAAGTCCAGCGCTAAACCCTTCTGCGATACGGCAGGTTGGATCAGTTGCAGGCAATTCCGCAGAGCATGACGCAAATCGACCCGCTCTGAGGCAATTTGCATCTGGCCGGCCTCAATTTTCGAAATGTCGAGAATATCATTGAGCAGGCGCATCATCGCTTTGCCCGAGTCCACGATCAACTGCACTTGGGCCTGCTGCTCGGGATTCAAATCGCCGCGAAGCAACAGGTCGGCAAAACCCAGAACTCCGTTCATTGGTGTACGGATCTCATGGCTCATGTTGGCCAGGAAGCTGGACTTGGCTGCCACTGCCGCTTCTGCGCGTTCTCGCGCAGAGCTCAATTCCAATTCCATTGCCTTGCGTTCAGAAACGTCGCGCAATGAGGCGATTATCTCGACCGGAGCGCCGGAACCAGGTTTGCGCACGAGGGCGCAATTGGCCTCGATCCAGGTGTTCTCGTTCGGCCGGCCCGTCGGGAGGATCCTGACGGTGACTACGCCACGTTCGACCTGCTGCGACATGAGCAGCTCGCGAAACTCCATCATTCTGTCGAAATCTTCGGCATGTACCGACATGCCAATCTGTTTACCTACGAGGTTCGCAGGTTCGATCCCCAGCACATGCCGTGCAGAGGGGGAGGCATAGATGCAGTTGCCTTCAAGGTCGATGCGCAGCACCGCATCAGTCGCGTTCTCCGCGAGCAGCGCCAACTGCGTCTCCGCCGCTTCTCGCGCGGCCACATCGACCATCAGCTGATCGTTTGCCGCCCGCAGTGCCAACAGCCTTTCTCTGCGCTCCCGAAATACGAGGGCAGAGAGCAGCATGACCAGCAGCGCGCTTGCCCCAAAGGCGACCTGAACAGGTTTCTGAAATGCCGTTGCGCGCGCAAGCCGCGCGGCAAGATGTCCCTGCTCGACCCGCTCCGCCTCTTCAACAAGAGCAACCCAACGTAACATCGTCTTACGGCTTTCGGCGCTGGTCAGCACCGCTCTTGCCGCTTTGTCCTTCGCTGCCAGCTTGAGCGAGATGCTTTCCTGGATTTCGGCCAGGCGCCCACGCATCAACACGTTCAACAGCCCGACACGTCCTGCCTGCTGCGGATTATCTTGCACCAGTGTCGAAACTGCGTGGAGAGCATCAGTGACGTTCGCGCTCGAGTTACTGGCTCGTTCCCAGGTGATCGCCCCATCAGAGAGGAGGTACCCCCGGCGATACACCTCGGCGCGAAGCATGGCGATGCGTAGCCGGGATAGGCGATAGCTTACCTCGTAGGTGTGGCGCACCCACCCATCCGCGCGGTACTTCTGAACCCCTAGCCACATGCCAGAGGCCGCGCACAGCAACAGCATGAACACGCCCAAAGTCAGCAGGATCTGATTACGCCGTTTAGCGAAGCCGCTCATTCCGTTGTCAATCTCGAGCTTACCAATTCTCTCCTTATAGGCTGCCGCGGCAGGCCGGCCCGAAGGTTGCGGCTTTCCCCTAAGTCAAAGGTTTTGCTCGTTCGTGTGAGCTGCGCCTCGCGCTGCGTCTAGACTCTACACTCTGGCGCTCGCAGCGTGCTGGTGCGCACAAGTGCCACCACCGTGGAGGCAGTCTCGGTCTTTAGCTACCGGCAGCGACCCCATAAGATGGATCGGGCCAGAAAAGGCGCTCCAAGCGACCTAACGATTGGCGCGCCCCGAAGATGAACGGAGGGCAGCTCTTTGGAAGCGCTAAAGCAGGCTGCAATGGCAGAGTTTGGCGCCGAGCTGCCGCGCGGGCCTTGATGAATGAACGTCTGAAGTCGGGGAGCGGGAAGGGCGGGCTAAATGACCGCTTCTGAGTCCTTGCGGGCGCGGAGCTGCCGGTCGGCTTCCGCCCAGTTTTGGTCATTGGCGGCCCGCAAACGAGCCGCCAATAGCCGTCGTTCGGTGCGGCCCAGCTCCTATCCGGCCTTGTAGCGGAAGACGATC
>NZ_JACIJF010000033.1 GCF_014199255.1 Sphingomonas xinjiangensis
TAATGCGGAATGGATGGGCGGTTTGGTAAAGTTCTATTGTAGATTCAATAGAGGACGGAATGAAAGTATTTGTTGACGAATCCCACGCCGGTGCAGGAAAAACACGAGAAGCAATCAAGCGGATCGTATCTGCTCCATGTAGAACGCTATTCATCACCGAGCGCAAAAATGCCTTCGCCGAGTTAGAGCAGAGGTTCCAAGCCGCCGCCCGTAAGGCGAAAACCAATCCGATCATCCGGCACATCCACGGAGGAAACCACGACGGGCGCGGCGTGGTCAAACGAATCGCCGAGCTTCCTGCCGATTACCGCCTGCATGGGCATGTCATTGTCATCGCCACGCATGAGGCCCTTCTGCGGAGCGACTTCAGCGGCTTCGCGGGCTGGCAGATCGTGATCGATGAGGTGCCCCGCTTCCTCGACTTCGAGGAGAAGCACACCCCGCTCGATTTCGCGTTCTTTCAACGCCACTATGTCCTGACACCCATGGAGGGCAACTGGAGCACGGTCGAGCCTACCGGTGCTGGCCGCGCACTCGCGGCCCAGGATGTGAGAGACGACGACTCTCATTCTCATCTCGACCTGTTCCACGCTCGCGTGCTGGAGGCCGATCATCCCAACGGCACGCGCAAGGTGATGTGCAATTTGCCTAACTGGTCGGCAATGAAAGGAAAGAAGGTGAAATGGTGTTGGGCCAGCACCTTCTCTCTTCGGGCGCTCACTGCCTTCGACCGCGTAGAACTGCTCGGCAACAGGTTTTCTGAGGACATCGGCGCACGGATCACATCAATGATCGATGGTGATCGCGTCGAGTGGGAAACCCTGCCGCCCCCGCCGATGGAAGGTGACGCTCCTGCCGCCCGGTCGGTGACGATCAACTTTTTCAGTAATCGGCCTTCCGCGAAAAGCTGGTTCGGCCAAGGCGGAGGCCAAGCGGTGCTGCGTGAGATCGGTGACCATCTTGCGACGACATTGCCGCAGGATGCCATCTGGACGGCCAATGAGAATGGCGATTGGGGCAAGCCCGCGCCAAAGGCACTTCTGGCGCTCAATGATGATGCGTTCGTCAAGCCGAAGCAGGCCGGGACCAATCAGTTCCGAAAGCTGCATCATGCCGCCGTAATCTATGCGGCGAAGCCGTGTGAGAATCTGCGCTCCCTGCTGCGACTGTTCAAAATCGATCCGCTGCTCTGGACCCGCAGCGTGGAGTTCGAGACCATCCTTCAGTTCGCGACGCGGACCAGCGTGCGCGATCCCGACAGCACCGCGCCAGTTTCACTCTGGGTATTTGACCGGGAACAGGCCCTGTATCTCAAGGCGTATTTCGATGCCCAGCCCCACATCGTCGCGTCGATGGTGCATGTGCCGTTGGCGGTCGTTATCCCGCAAAAATCCAAAGGAGGTCGGCCCACGACTTTCCGCACGCCTGAACAGGAAGTGGCTCGGAAAGCCGAACGGCGAAAACGCGACGCAGCGCGCAAACGCCTGAGACGAAAACTGAAAGCCGCCTGAGTCTGCATCGCCCATCGGCTAAATACCCGATGGACGATGACTATATCGACGATGACGGCACGATCTGGATTTGGAAGGTGCTGGCCCGCCCCGCACATCCTGTGGGCGATCCCCGGCACCTTTCGCCAGATATCCGAGATCGCCTGATCCGGCATCGGCTTGCCCAGATAGAGCGAGAGGCGGCGCGCAACATCGCGCTCCTTCGTTCCCAAGGCCGATGCCCATCAATTTGAAGGTTGCCCGCGCCACGACGGTCGATGGCCGCTGACGGAACTGGCCGAATCAGCTATGATCTCGACAGACAGGGGGCAGGGCGTGGGTTACCTGAAGAACGACGATTATGATGATCTGCCGGAGGATGATGGCGAGGCATTTGCCAAGTTAGAAGCGATTTCACGGGATCGCCTCTACGAAGAGGAGCGTGATCGGGACGGCGATCTGCCGTGGGAGTGCATGCTCAGCTACATGAATGAAATCACCGCGCTGGCTGACCAGTTCGAGGTGACCGAAATCTCGTATGATGCTCAACCAGAAGGACACTACTCGAACGAGTTTGCTCGCTTCACCCGTGCTGTTGATTACCGACTAGCGCAAATCAGAGTGAGGATGTCGCGGCGAAACAAGCGCAACAGCGTCGCGATTACCGTTCCTGCGCGGGAGAAGATTCAACATCACCTTGAGCGACTTAAGGAAGAGGTGAAGGCGGCAAACATCCCCGACAAACGGAAGAATGCGCTGCTCGATCGCATCGCTGATTTTGAGGCCGAACTTGCCAAGCGCCGGGTGAACCTCGCGGCGGTGATGACAGTGATCGCATTGGTTAGCAGTGTGATTCACGACAACGCCGAAACGCTGATTGAATCCCCGAAGATTGTGCAGGCCATCAGCGCTCTCTTCGGAGCCGCCAAGACCGAAGAGGACGAGGCGACGCCAAAGCTGCCTGCCCCTGAACCGTTCAAGGCAATCCCGGATTTGCGCACGGCGGAACCGCCCAAGCAGACATTCGCCGAATTCGACAGCGATCTCGACGATGAGGTGCCCTTCTGAGACTATGGGGAGTTCAATGTCGGCCCCGATGCCGACACCGCCGAGAAGAACGCGAGCAAAGCCGGTCCCGAAACCTCAATCGCGTCATACCAGTCAATCGGTCGCGCTTGCGTGATTTTGAACTCGGATTTGAAAAGGTCTGCCCGGTCGGTGTGCAGTTGGACACCCCAGCGCTCGCTATCGTGTTTGAGCGTGTTCACCAGCGTGCGAAGATCGTTGACGAGCGGATCGGTGCTCTGCCCTTTAGCAGCGAGGGAAGCGACGAGCGTGTCGTGTTTACCGTTCTTCGACTGGACCCATTCGCGGGCGCTGCGTTCCCAATGGTGATAGAGAACGATCGCGAATGCCTTCCGCAGGGTGTTCAGAGCCACTTCTGCTGCGAGGCTCTGATACATCAGCACATCTGCCTCATCGAAAACGACATGCCCGTCCTCGTCGCGCTCGATCCCTGACTCGTCGCCACCCTCGACCTTGGCATTATAGGCCCCGATCGCATCGTAGGCGCGTTCGGTCTGAAGTTGGAGCGCCTGCGCGGCGCTGTCGTAGCTCAGCCGGATGGAATTGATTCCATCCTGATACATATAGCCGTGCCAGTTGAAGTTGAGCTTCGCCATCCATGCCCCCCGCCGCGCCTCGGACTGAGAGGTTGGTCGGAAGGGCATGGATTTGCAACGAGGAATGCGTTTTGCTGGCGGCATCCTACCCTCGTCATTATGCTGTCGGGATGAATCCTGTTGAGATCGAAGAAGCCGTTTCGCAGCTTGCGCTTGAACCCTTTGACCGGGGGGAGTTTCCCTTTTCGTTCCTGCGTGCATTCGGCAATCCCGAGACGACCATCAAGCGGCTGCGCACCGGCTCGACCAACCAGTCCGATGTCGGCGGCGTGCTCCAGCGCAGCAACATCCACATCGCGACCTGCGATGTCGGTGAGGTCGAGGCCACGCTCGGCTCGCTGCGCGACAGCCCGAAAACGGCGACGGCCAAGGCCAAGTTCATCCTCGCGACGGACGGCGACTCCTTTCAGGCCGAGGATCGGACGAGCGGTGAGACGATCGCGTGCGACTATGCCGATTTCCCGGACCACTTCGGCTTTTTCCTGCCGCTGGCGGGCATCACCACTGTCGAGCAAATTCGGGAAAGCTCGTTCGACATCCGGGCGACAGGCCGTCTCAATAAGCTCTATGTCGAGCTTCTGAAGGATAACCCGGACTGGGCGAAGGCCGAGCGCCGCCCGGACATGAACCACTTCATGGCGCGATTGATCTTCTGCTTCTTCGCGGAAGATACGGACATCTTCGTCGGCGAGGGGTTGTTCACCAAGACCGTCGAACAGATGAGCGCGCGGGATTCGTCGGACACGCACGCGGTCATCAGCGAGATTTTCCGCTCGATGGACACAAAGATCGCTGATCGCCAGTCGGCGGGGATCGCGCGCTACGCCAACCAGTTTCCCTATGTGAACGGTCAGCTTTTCAGCGGCAGCACCGAGGTGCCGCGCTTCACCAAGATCGCCCGCTCTTACCTCAACCACATCGGCAATTTGAACTGGAAGAAGATCAACCCGGACATCTTCGGATCGATGATCCAAGCCGTCGCCGACGACGAGGAGCGCGGTGCTCTCGGCATGCACTACACCAGCGTGCCAAACATCCTGAAGGTGTTGAACCCGCTGTTCCTCGACGATCTGCGTGAGAAGCTGGACGAGGCTGGCGACAATGGTCGCAAGCTGCTCAACCTGCGCAGCCGCATGGCGCGGATTAGGGTGTTCGACCCGGCCTGCGGCTCCGGCAACTTCCTCGTCATCTCCTACAAGCAAATGCGTGAGATTGAGGCTGAGATCAACCGGCGACGGGGCGAATCCGACCGGCGTAGCGACATTCCGCTCACCAACTTCCGTGGCATTGAACTTCGCGACTTCCCGGCTGAGATCGCACGCCTCGCTCTCATCATCGCCGAGTTTCAGTGCGATGTTCTGTATCGAGGACAGCAAGAGGCTCTCGCCGAGTTCTTGCCTCTGAATTCAGAAAACTGGATCACCTGTGGCAACGCGCTGCGGCTGGATTGGCTAAGCGTATGCCCCCCTACTGGCACCGGCGTAAAGATGCGTGGCGATGATTTGTTCGAAACGCCTCTCGATCAAGCCGAGATCGACTTCGAGAATTCAGGTGGTGAGACCTATCTGTGCGGCAATCCACCGTATGTGGGGTCTACTGTGCAGGCCCCCAAGGGTGCGACTGCGGAAACAAAGGCAAGGATCAACAAGGAAGCTGAGGATAGGAAGGCCGATCTGAAGCCGCTATTTTCACACTTAACGAACTCATGGAAATCGCTGGATTATGTCAGCGGCTGGTTCATGAAATTTGCAGGGTATGCGCGTCATACCGCCGCCAGATGCGCATTCGTCGCTACGAATTCGATTTGCCAAGGAGAGCAGGTCGCTCGCCTCTGGCCCTTGCTCTTCGATAGCGGACAAAAGATCGATTTTGCCCACACATCCTTTAAGTGGAAAAATCTCGCAGCGAAGAACGCCGGAGTTTCAGTAGTCATTATAGGACTATCGAACCAGCCGGTCCGATCTCGAATTTTATACTCAATTGATGAGAACGGCACAGACCTTCGTCGCGATGTTGCAAATATTAACCCATACCTTGTGGCTAATGATGATATCATCGTAGCAGCCTCAACTGCTCCTCTGAGCGAAATTCAACCTATGACGATTGGCAACAAGCCAGTCGATGGAGGGCACCTGATCCTTTCTGTCGAAGACGCTGAAAAACTAGTGAACGATGGCGCTTCAGAGTTCATCCGCTCCTACATGGGAGCCGAAGAATCAATTAACGGGAAGCGGCGTTATTGCCTGTGGCTGGACCGGTCTAATGTCGCTGAGGCACGAGAAAATAACTCGATTCGCGAGCGTCTCATCGGTGTAGCGAATTTCAGAAACGACAGCTCTAAGGAGCTTACTCGGCGGGGAGCGATGACCCCGTTTGAGTTTCAACAAGTTCGACAAAATGGAAACGAGACGGTTGCCATCATTCCAAGCGTAAGTTCTGAAAATAGAGAATACTTGCCAGTGTCTTTGGAGGATAAGGGAACGATTGTATCTAACCTCGCGTTCGCCGTGCTCGACCCGCAATTGTGGGTATTTTCCACCTTGGTTTCTCGCATACATCTTGTATGGATTTTAGTAGTTTGTGGGAAACTGGAGACTCGGATTCGTTATTCCAATACCCTTGGCTGGAACACCTTTCCGCTGCCTAGGCTTACCGAGCAAAACAAGGCTAACCTCACCCGCTGCGCTGAGAACATCCTCCTCGCACGCGAAGCGCATTTCCCCGCTACTATCGCCGATCTCTACGACCCCACGGACATGCCCGACGATCTGCGCCGCGCCCATGATGAGAACGACGAAGTGCTCGAACGCATCTACATCGGTCGCCGTTTCCGCAACGACACCGAGCGCCTCGAAAAGCTGTTCGAACTCTACACCAAGATGACGGTCAAGGGGAAAGCGGCTTGATCGAAGCGGCAGCGGAAAAGCCCGAGATCGAACCGACTGACTTTGAGGCGGTCTTCGTCAACAACAGGAAGTTGGCGCAGATTTCCGCGCACCTTAGTCGCTTCAATCCGATCCGCGTCATGCGGATGGAGCGGATGGAGATACGGCATTCGGCCATCCTTGCTTGGCTGCTCAACCCCCAAGAGAGCCATGGGCTGAGCGATCAATTCCTGAAAGCTTTTCTCGGTGAGGCCCTGCGCGGGCAGTCCGGTCTCGGGTTTCCCACCGCGCTCGATGTCGTCCGCGCCGATTTGCGAAAAGCGCAAATTCGCCGGGAGTGGCAGAACATCGACATCCTCATTCACCTTCCCGAGGAGGGGTGGGCATTTGTCGTCGAGAATAAGTTCGACAGCAGGCAGCATAGCGGCCAGCTAACGCGATACATCGAAAAGGTGCAGACGCTCATTCAGCATGATGAGCGCGAATTGACCGTAAGAGGCATTTTCCTCACGCTTCATGACGAGGAGCCTTCCGACCTCCGGTATGCGCCGATCAACTACGACATGATTTGCGAAATCCTGCCGGATGTGCTCACCCGAGAAGCGCACTCGCTGACTGTTGAGACAAAGACTTTCCTCAACCATTACCTTGAAATTCTGGAGGAAGAATTGGGCGTGAGCCAACAGCGCACCGAAATGGAGAAGCTCGCGCGCGAACTCTATCGCGAGCACAAGAGGGTGCTCGATTTTGTGATCGCCCACGGCGTCAATTCAGACTTTGCCATGGCGATGCAGTCTATCGCTGGAGACGATCCAGACCGTGAGGAACCTGTCACCATTGATGGGAAGGCATATCATTTCAATTGGATCGGCAATGATATGGCGAGCTTCTTGCCCGCTCAGTGGTATGATGGTCTCGGCGGGGAGCGCTATGACTGGGAAGGGTGCGAGGGCTGGTGGATGGGGTATCCGTTGGTGGGATGGCTTCAGCTTGTCTCGGATGCCGATGGGAACGGCGGGCAGTTGCGCCTCTATGCAGAGGTGGGGCCTCTATCGTCGCACGAGTTCCGACAGGCGTTGATTGAGAAGATCATTGATGCTGCGGCAAAATCGGGCACGGAAAAGGTCCGTTTCCAGCGCGGCGCTGCTGAGGAAGGCAAACGATTTTCCAAGTTTCTCAAGCAAAACTCCCTCGGCATCCGAGATGTGCACGACGCGGATGAGATCGCAGTCGGCGCGAAAAGGCTTCTCAAAAAGTTTGAGGATGAGTTCGAGCTTGTGGGGAAGCTGCTGCCGAAATTTCAGAAATACGGAGTCCGCGCGCAGTGACCACCGCCAAGCCCATACCCGCCGTCTCGTTTCAGACCGCCCGCACTGGCATCTCGGCCAAGCCCAACGCCATGGGCATGCGCGAGATGCAGGAGCGCGCCTACAACAAGCGGGGTGAGCAGTATCTGCTGATCAAGTCGCCTCCCGCCTCGGGGAAGTCGCGCGCGCTGATGTTCATCGCGCTCGATAAGCTCCACAATCAGGGGCTGAAGCAGGCGATCATCGTCGTGCCTGAGAAGTCGATCGGCGGTAGCTTCTCGGACGAGCCGCTCTCCAAATTCGGCTTCTGGGCCGACTGGACGGTCAAGCCGCAGTGGAACCTGTGCAATGCGCCGGGGCCGGATGAGGAGCGCGTCGATCCCTCCAAGGTCCGCGCGGTCGGCCAATTCCTCGCCAGCGATGACCGCGTGCTGGTCTGCACCCATGCGACCTTCCGCTTCGCAGTCGAGCAGCTTGGCGTCGAGGCATTCGATGATCGGCTGATCGCAGTGGACGAGTTCCACCATGTCTCAGCGAGCGCCGACAATCGCCTCGGGAGCCAGCTTGCCGACTTCATCCGTCGCGACAAGGCGCATATCGTCGCGATGACGGGTAGCTATTTCAGAGGTGACGCAGTGCCGGTGCTTATGCCGGAGGACGAGGCTCGGTTCGAGCCGGTCACCTATACCTATTATGAGCAGTTGAACGGCTATGAGCATCTCAAGGCGCTCAACATCGGCTATTTTTTCTACTCAAACCGCTATCTGAGCGCGATCGAGGCCGTCCTCGATCCGGCGAAGAAAACGATCGTCCACATCCCCTCGGTCAATTCGCGCGAGAGCACGAAGGACAAGATCAAAGAGGTTGAGGAGATCATGGAGTATCTGGGGGAATGGCAGGGTGCCGATCCCCAGACCGGTTTCCATCATGTGAAGCTGCCGGATGGCCGGGTCATCAAAATCGCCGATCTGGTCGATGACAGCGACCCGGCGAAGCGGGCCAAGGTGCTCGCCGCGCTGAAGGACCCCGCGCACCGCAATAATCGGGATCATGTCGATATCATCATCGCGCTCGGCATGGCGAAGGAAGGCTTCGACTGGATTTGGTGCGAGCACGCGCTGACGGTCGGCTATAGGTCTAGCCTGACCGAGATCATCCAGATCATCGGTCGCGCCACCCGCGATGCGCCGGGGAAGGAAACCGCGACCTTCACCAATCTAATTGCCGAGCCCGACGCTTCCGAGGCGGCAGTGGTCGGCGCGATCAACGACACCCTCAAAGCCATCGCCGCCAGCCTGCTGATGGAGCAGGTGCTTGCGCCGAGGTTCACCTTCACCCCCAAGGATCGCGGCCCGATCGACGACTTCGACTATGGCCCCGGTGGCTATCAGGAGGGGCAGACCAATGTCGGCTTCAATGAGGATCGCGGCCAGTTCCACTTCGAGATCAACGGCCTTGTCGAACCCAAGAGTGAAGAGGCCGTCCGCATCTGTCAGGAAGACCTGAACGAGGTCATCACCCAGTTCGTGCAGGACAAGACCGCCCTTGAGCGCGGCATGTTCGATGAGGAAGTGGTGCCCGAGGAACTGACCCAGCTTCGCATGGGCGCGATCGTGCGCGACCGCTATCCCGAGTTGAGCGCCGAGGATCAGGAGGCTGTTCGCCAGCACGCCATCGCCGCGCTTAACCTGACTCAGCGCGCGAAGAAGCTTGCCGGGGGCGGTGATGCCGAGGATGGCGAGCCCAAGCTGAACACCGCGCTGATCGACGGCGTGCGCAAGTTCGCGATGGATGTCCGCGATCTGGACATCGACCTGATCGACAGCATCAACCCGTTCGAAGCGGCCTATTCGGTGCTGGCCCGGTCTATGGACGCCAACATCCTCAAGCAGGTGCAGGCGGTCATCTCAGCGCGGAAGGTGAAAATCTCACCCGAAGAAGCCCGCGACCTCGCCGAGCGCGCGCTGCGGTTCAAGAAGGAGCGCGGACGCCTTCCCGACATCAACGCGCAGGACGCATGGGAGAAGCGGCTCGCGGAGGGGGTTGCCGCCTTCGCCCGCTACCGTGCAGAGGCCGCTGCGAATGGCTGACCTATCTGACGACGAACTGCTTGCCGAACTTGGCGTAGCGATCGAGCAACCCAAGGCCCGGACCTACACGCCGCGTGAGGAGCGGATCATCGCGGGGTTTGAGGATGTCGTGCGTTTCCACGACGAGCACGGGCGCGCGCCGCAGCACGGCGAGGATCGCGACATCTTCGAGAGGCTCTATGCCGTTCGCCTCGACCGGCTGCGCGAACTCGATGAATGCCTTGTTCTTCTCACGCCGCTGGACACCAAGGGCCTACTGAGCACTGCGGAGGTGGAAGCAGCAATGCCCGTTGAGAACATCGACGACGACGCCCTACTTGCCGAGCTTGGGATCGCGGTCGATCCCGCTGCTGATGACATTCGCGTGTTGCGTCATGTGCCATCCGCCGACGAGCGTCGTGCGGCGGAGGAGATCGCGAACCGCGAGAAGTGTGAGAACTTCGCCGCTTTCAAGCCCCTGTTCGAGCAGGTTGAGCGCGATCTTGAGACCGGCGCGCGCGTGACGCGCCCGTTTGTGAAAGACGCCGGGTTCCTCAAGGCCGACATCACCAATGGGCAGTTCTTCATCCTTGGGGGGCAGGTCGCCTACGTCGCGGAAGTGGGCGACCCCATCCGCGCACCAAACGGTGAGACGGACGCACGACTGAAAGTAGTCTACTCCAACGCGACGGAGAGCAACCTCCTGCTGCGCTCGTTGCAGCGGGCGCTGTATAAGGATGACGCAGGACGGCGGATCACCGAGCCCGAAGCGGGTCCGTTGTTCTCAGGCACGGCGGGAGATGGCGATCTGGAGAGCGGCACCATCTATGTCCTGCGTAGCAAATCCGATCATCCGACCATCGCTGAGCATCGTGACCTGATCCACAAGATCGGGGTGACGGGCGGGTCCATTGAGGCCCGGATCGCCAATGCGGCAAAGGAGGCGACCTACCTGTTCGCCGGTGTCGATGTCGTTGCCAGCTATACCCTGTTCAACATCAACCGAGCCAAGCTGGAAACCCTGATCCACCGCGTGTTCGCGGCAGCGCAGGTCGATCTCACAATTCAGCTTGGCAGTCCGGTCAAGCCGCGTGAGTGGTTCCTTGTGCCTTTGTCGGTAATCAACGATGTGGTGGACCGGATTCGCGATGGTTCCATCACGAGCTACATCTATGATCCGCAGCAAGCCGCGTTGGTGCGAGGCCGAACCGGCCACATCCAATAGGCGAGCATAGGATTTGTATATTTTTGGTTGAGTTTACAAATTTGATCGCATAGCGTCCACGCGACTTACACGGGGAGGTCTGCGTGGCCGCTGATATCGATGCTGTTCGCAAGGCGCTGACGCCCTATCACGGCAAAATTCATGCCTGTGTGCTGGAGGGCTTCGCCGAATGGCGTGATACCCAGACTTATCGTGTTTCCAAGGGCTACGCGCCAAATCTCTATTCCCGGACCAACTCGAACGACATCTTCGATGCGATCATGCGGCGGGCGATCCCGGTGCTGGGCGCGGAGGCGCGGGTGTTCGTCAAGACGGAGGCGCAGACGGCCAAGTTCGTCATTGCTGGCGTCGCCGCGCGATTCAAAAAGGCAGGAGAGGACGGCCTCGGTTGCAACATTCCGACGCAGGCGGCGATGGCATTCATGGATGCGGATCGCACCCTTCCCGGACTCCCTCCTGAGACTGCCAAGATCGAACTGATTTGGGAGCCGAACGCGATTTGGACCAAGGTCGAGCGGGTGTTGGTTGTCGCTCGCGATGGTGACCGTTTGCTGTGGGATTATGAGATCGTGGCCGACGCCGGTAAGGGTGAGATCACTCCGCTGGCTCCGACCGGCCCGAGCGATCAGCCCGATGACGCGAGCGATCTGGTTAAGCCGAAGGCACTGCCGCAGACCAAGCCCGAAGCGCAGTAAAGGGCATGTCTACGGTCGGCGATATGCTGCGCTTGGCGCGGCAGCGATTGGGATTCACGCAAAAGGCTGCGGCAGAACGGATGGGCGTGGCCCAGCCCGTATTATCTCGCTTTGAAAACGGCCCCACAGAACCCGACGATACCTTTCTGCATAAAGCCGCATCGGTATACAGCCTGCCACGCGAGTTCTTCGATCTGCGCGACCCCGTGTATGGCCCGCCCGTAAGCGTTCACCCGATGTTGCGGGCCAAAGCGGACATTTCAGCGCGCGATCTCGACATGGTGGTTTCAGAAATGAACCTCCGGGTCATGCATGTGCGACGCTTTCTCGACGCAGTGGATTATGCTCCCACTAGCGCGCTGCCGTCTCTTGAGATCGAGCAGTATGGTTCGCCCGAGCGTATTGCCAGCGTGGTTAGGGCGCATTGGAGCGTCCCGTCAGGGCCGGTCAAAAATCTGACTGCGCTGGTGGAGCGGTCGGGCGTCATCGTTGGCACCTCTGATTTCAGCGGCGCGTCCATCAGTGGCATGACTTTTCGCGTGCCGGGGCAGCCGCCGCTGGTGCTGCTGAATAGAAACCACCCTGCCGACCGCATGCGGTTCACCCTCGCACATGAGCTTGGGCATCTCGTCATGCATCGCTTCCCGACCCCTGAAATGGAGGATGAGGCGAATGCTTTTGCGTCGGCTCTACTTCTCCCAGAACGGGAGATGCGTGAGGCATTCGCCGGTCGCCGGATCACGCTGGAATTGCTCGCTGCGCTCAAACCGGAATGGCGGGTGGCGATGCAGGCGCTGCTGATGCGGGCAAAGGGGTTGGGATATCTTACCGACAACCAGAACCGATACTTGTGGCAGCAAATCAGTTCTCGTGGTTGGCGAACGCGAGAGCCATCCGAGCTAGATTTCCCCCATGAACGCCCGACCGTGCTCAATGCGATTATTAAAGCGCACCTTTCCGATCTGGGCTTCACCATGTCTGAGTTGAGCAGTCTCGTGCCACTGCATGAGTCAGAGTTTGTGAAGATGTATGACCTCGCCGACGACGGTCCCGGCAAACCGCGACTGCGCTTGGTTATTTGATTTTCTGGCCGCGATTGACGCAGGCTGATAGGAAGGGGGACGGATGCAGCCCAGCTACATCTCGGTCATGAATGTTTTCACGCAGCAGACCCGATACACCGTGCCGCTGTTCCAGCGTCCGTATGTTTGGAAGAAGGAGGACCAGTGGCAGCCGCTGTGGGATGATGTGCGGGAGGCAGCGGAGCGCGTTCTCAACGCGCAGGGGAAGCCGGTCTCATCGCATTTCCTCGGCACGGTGGTGCTCGACCAGACCTTAAATCCGACATTCAGCCTGCCCCGGCGAGAGGTGATCGATGGGCAGCAGCGTCTCACCACCCTGCAACTGGTGCTCAAGGCGGCAGAGCATGCCTTGGACGAGCTTCGCACCGTCGTTGCCGATGACGACAATGCAACCCGCTCCGTGGACATCGCCTCTCGTCAGATCGCGCCGCTCACCAGCAATCCCGCCTATGCGGAGGACGAGGAGCGCTACAAGGTCTGGCCGACCAATGAGGATCGCCCCGCGTTTCGGGATGTCATGGACAGCACGGTCAGCCAAGGACCGAAGCTGCCTGATACGCGAATGGCGCAGGCATACCGATTTTTCCGGGACGAATTTCGCGGATGGCTGATGGTCGGGCCGCATGGGCAGCGGGCGATGGCGCTCGCCAGCGCGTTGAAAGACCATCTTCGCTTGATCGTCCTCGACCTCGACACGACCGATGAGCCGCAGGCGATCTTCGAGACCTTGAATGCGCATGGGACGCCATTGCTCCCCGCCGATCTCATTAAGAACTGGCTGCTTTGGGAAGGCACGCGGCAGTCGCTCGCGACCGACACGCTCTATCTCGATTATTGGCAACCGTTTGACCGCGAGATCGATCACTGGCGCGCCCCGACTGGCACAGGCCACGCCGCGCGTGCGCGGGTTGATGCCTTCCTTGGTAATTGGCTGACCCGTCATGTCCGTCAACCTATCCCGGCAAAGCACCTTTACGATCGCTTCCTTGCCTTCGTGCGTGGCAACGGCCCCCGCACTGCCGAAGGCAAGTTGGATGTGGTGGCGCTGATGTCGGACATCGCCGAGGACGCCAAGCGCTTCCGGCTGATCGAGCATTCTAGTGGCAAGACCCGGTTCGACACTTTCCTCCGCCGCCTCGGCGTGATGGACATCGTTGTGTTTCACCCGCTGCTGCTGGAACTGATGGGGCGTCCGGGTTCGGATGATGCCGATCGGGATGAGGCAGGCGTAGCACTGGAAAGCTATCTCGTTCGTCGCGTCGTCTGCGGTTATCAAACGCGCGGCTATGGCACGCTTGCGATTTCCCTACTGGACCGGGTTGCCGCTGTTCCCGCCGACCAGCCCGCCGCACCTGCGATCGTCGCAGCCCTCGCCGAAGCGACGGGATCGGATCGCTGGCCCGACGATGAGGCGTTTCGCAGCGAATGGTGCCGGAAGAAGTTCTACGGCAACCTGCGGCGCAATCGCGTGCTGATGATCCTCCGCGCGATCGAGGAGCAATACCAGCGTGAGGGTATCAAATCCGAGCCGGTGCTCTCGTTCAACTTCGACGAGTTGGAGATAGAGCACATCCTACCGCAGACATGGGAACCGCATTGGCCGTTGGATGAGAGCGTCACCACGCGCGAGGATCGCAACTGGTGGCTGCATGGCATCGGTAATCTCACGCTGGTTAGCGGGTCTCTCAACAAGGAACTCAGCCACGGCCCGTGGGTCGCCGCAGCCGATGCGCCATCGAAGCGCGCTGGCCTTCAACTGCACAGCAAGCTTGATCTGAACGCCCGCCTTCTGAGAGATTTTCCAGAAATCTGGAACGAGACCGGGATGAAGACGCGCGCCGAAACGCTGTTCGATAGCGCGCGGCACATCTGGCCTGTTGCTGGGCAGAAGTGATGACCACCGTCCCGACAGGGCGGCTGTTTCATGGCGACGATCTGGGCTGCAAGGCGTTCCTTGCGGGCCAACCCGCCCACTATGTCTACATTCTGAGCCGTCCTGATGGACGGCCCTTCTATGTGGGCAAGGGTTATGGGCCCCGTGTCTTTCAGCACGAAAACGAAGCGCGGCACCCGAACAATCGCCTATCGAACGCCTACAAGCTGAATGTCATTCGTTCGATCTGGAAAGCCGGTCTCAAGCCCACCTACGAGATTGATCTGGTCACCACATCCGCCGAGGAAGCTTATGCGCGGGAAGCCGCCTTGATCGGCCTCATCAAGCGACTGCATGAGGGCGGGCCGCTGACCAATCTCGCAGCGGGCGGCGGATCGACGGCAGGACCGGCCCCGGCGTCGGTTGAGCGTCATTCCGCTACGCTGGGCGGTATCCCCGATGACAACCCCGAGCGTGCGACGCTGAACGGGTTTGTTCTCAGCATCGCCCATATGGATTCCGTGGTGGTGAAGCCCGTGGGGCAATTCATCGCTCGTCCGACCGTGCGGTTTCCCAACAAGCCTCGGAAGCTGTCGCTGCGACAAGCCGTGGCCGTCGTCGCGTCAGCGGCCTCGAATGGCATCGGCATGGCCGGTGAATGTCGCATACCGCGCAAGCTCATCGTCGATGGGGTAGAAGGACTCGTCGAGAATGGCGTCGCCTGCGATCTGCTCACAAGCGGCGCTGTCTCGATAGACCCCGCCGCCGACCCGGCTGAGGAATGCTTCTTGCTGTCGGCTCAGCAGGCTGCGGCGATTGTCGGCGTTCTCGGCCAGCGGAAATGCATCGATCTCGGGATCATACCTGTCCCTGCCGCCTGACCCAGATGCGGGATCAGACCAGCCCGATGTTCATTGCATCCACCGCTTCGCGGATAGCGCGATCGAGCGCCTCGTCGGCACCGTCTTCCGGCATGTCGTCCATGATGTGCATCGGCTGCTGGTGAGGCCCAAAATACCCCCAACCCGTGTTCTGGCTCAGGCCGCTCTCACGCCATTCGCCGCTCATTCCGGCACATCGCAGCCGAAGCCCGCGCGCAGACAGGTTCCGAGCCAGACGCCAGAGCGCTGCGATCATTGATGCGCCGTCCTCGGCGACGATCTTGTCATCGTCAGCCAGCGTGACGCGAAAGAAGTATCCCGCGAACACGCGGGTGCGTCCGGTTTCCACGATGCCCATGTCATAATCGACGAGCCTCTCGTTCCCAGCATCGAACACCGTGCATCCGCCAGATTGGCGGGCTTCGTAATGCCTCCAGTTCGTTGATTTGTCGGTCATATTGGTATTTAGCGACGGATAAACGCCGCTCAAAACAAAGATAGTTGAACCTCGACAGGCTCTTGCTTGGGCTTCGAACGCTTCTTTCGCACGGATGAAACGATCTGCAACCGAGGCGGGATGTCCTGATCGACATAGGTTCGGCCACGCAGGTGCGCGGACAGCCGGTAGGCGTCGTTGATGTCCTTTGCGCGATCGTCCCGGACCCTAGCCTCCTCGTCTGCGAGTGCCTTCCGGGCTTCGGCGTCCGCGTGCTTCCATTTGAACCGGATGATGGCGATGGCGATGTCGAACTCCTGCTCGGCTTCATCGATCAGGCCGATGTGGATGTCGAATAGCCGCCCGATTGTCTCGGACTTCCAACTCCCTTTGTTGCGCGATGGAATTTCCCTGCTCGGGTGATTCAACCAGTTCGAATACGCCTGTCGCGATGGCTCGCCCCGGCCCGCATATTCGGGAAGTTCGAGCCGTGCTTCGGCCAGCAGGGGGATGAAAGTCGCGGCCCACGCCGCCGTCTCAAGGCGGCGCTTTCTCAGCCCGATGATTCGTCCGCGTTCTCGCTCTTCCTGCATCGGAAGGGTTTGAACTCGCCCACTAAATGTGAAGTAAATGCCGACATCTAAATGTGAGAACTCGCTGAGAATCGGCGGAAGAGCGATATCTGGTCGGTCGCCCCAACGACGAGGTGACTCATGACCCTTCCCATTCACGACATCCTGAACCAGCTTGGCGCGGCAATCACCGCCCAGCTTGAAGCCGCCAACGACCGCGCCGCCTCTGCCGAAGTCGAATATGCTCGCCTCCGCGACGGGCTTCGCGCTCTGGTCGGTGGTGCGACGGTCAGTGATCCCGCTCCCGCCAATGATGTTGCTGAAATCTCGACCTCTCAGCCCGTCGCTGATGCGGTTGACGACGCCGATCGCAATCCCTCTCGCATTTCTGATGAGCCGTTCCTCACCGCTCTCACCTCGAACTGGCAGGGCGCGCACGCTGTCCGCAAGGCGATCCTCGCGTCTGGTCTGAAGGTCGCCTACGGCACGGTCTACAAGCGTATGGCAAAGCTCGCCGTCGCGTTCCCGGACATGATCGAAGAGGCGGATGCCCCTGTTCGTTGGCGTCTGCGTTCGCCCAGCTACAGCGAACCCGCTGGTGGCGAAGTGAAGCCGAAGCGCGTGAACAAGAATGCTCGTCCGCCCAAGCCGCTCCGGCCCGCTAATGACATGCCCCCTGCCGCGATCACTGATGTGCGGGAGCGCGTTGCGACGGCAACGCCGCCCATGCAGGTGTTCTCGCCTACGCTCCATCATGGCGACTGCTTCGAGGCTATGAAATCCATCGCTGATGGCAGCGTCGATCTTATCCTGACCGATCCGCCTTACTCGACCACGGGCCTCGACATCGATCCTCGCATCGACCTGACCGCGCTCTGGGCCGAGTATCGCCGGATTATCAAAACAACCGGCACGATCATCATGTTCGGCTCGCAGCCTTTCACTTCGCGTCTCGTCTGGGAAGCGCGCGACCTCTTCAAGCATGATCTGGTGTGGATCAAAAATCGCGCCACTGGATCGCTTCAGGCGCGCAATCGGCCTTTGAAGCAGCACGAAGATGTTCTGATCTTCAGCATGGGGACGACCATTCACCAAAAAAGCTCGGCGCGTCGCTATGCCTATAATGCTCTGGGACAAACCTCCGCAGGTATGAAGAAAATCAGCATGGGAAAGCACTCTGCTTACCTGCGTGATGTCAAGCACTACCCCGGTCGCATCTATGAAGGCACCACGAACAATCCCCGCACGACGCTGTTTTGTCCGAAAGACAGGGGCAACCTTCATCCTTTTCAGAAGCCGCTTAATCTGCTGGAGTATCTGATCCGCACCTATTCCAATGATGGCGATGTCGTGCTCGATACCTTCATGGGAAGTGGCGGCACCTGCGTGGCGGCTATGCGCGCCGGTCGCCGGTCCATCGGGGTCGAGATGTCGAAGAAGTATTATGCCGTCGCGCAGCGCCGGGTCGATGCCGCCTTCCCCTCGCTTTCCGAAGCGGCCTGAT
>NZ_JACIJF010000034.1 GCF_014199255.1 Sphingomonas xinjiangensis
CTGTGCTAACCTCACCCATGGACGCCTCCTGCAGTGGTGTTTCAACACCTCCACTCTGGCACATCGATGCCGTCAGGGGGCGTCCACCCCAACGCCTTCGGGCAGGGCGTGCTGTCGGCGGGCGGATCGTGGCGAATGATTTTCTGGGGCGTGGCGGCGATCTCGCTGGTGGTGGTCGCGTGGTTCTGGCTCCGCATGCCTGAGACGCTGAAGCCGGAAGCGCGCCAGTCGCTGCATCCGCGCAGGATCGTGGGCGATTATAAGCTGATGCTCGGCGATCGTACCGCCGTTGGCTACACGATCGCCACGGCGTTGCTGTCGGGCGGGCTGTTCGGCTTTATCGGATCGGTGCAGCAGGTGATGGAGGACGTGTTTCATCGGCCCGAACTGCTCACGATCATTTTCGCGGCAGTGGCTAGCACCATGGCGCTAGGCTCGTTCCTCAACTCGCGGCTGGTGATGAAGCTGGGCACGCGCCGCATCTCGCATTCGGCGCTGGCGGGCCTGGTGGTCGCGTCGGGTGTGCATCTGGGGGTCGCACTGGCCGATCTTGAGAATCTGTGGACCTTCGCCATCCTGCAGGCGCTGATGATGGGCTGTTTCGGGCTGGCGACCTCCAATTTCTCGGCGATGGCGATGGAAAAGATGGGGGCGATCGCCGGGACGGCGTCGAGCCTGCAGGGATTCGTCTCCACAATGGGCGGAGCGCTGATCGGCGCGTATATCGGGCAGCAGTTCAACGGCACCACGGTGCCGCTCTATGGCGGGTTCCTGCTGATGGGCGTGCTGGCGTTCGGAGCGGTGCTGTTCGCAGAGCGCGGCCGTCTGTTCCGCCCCACTTGAGCCGTCCTGTGGAACGCTTCGGGCTTTCCCGCCGTTCGCGCTGATGAACCGGGGCACCTACGCCCCAGGTACAACGAATGAGGACAGGCGATGGGCGGCAATCAGGTTCCCCCGCATTCCACCGATACTTGGGATGCCGAAGGCTATGACGAGGCGCAGCGCGCCGAGATCATCGAGGCGACGAATGATGCGCCCAGCAACGGCAACATCCTGACCGACATTCCCGTCGATCTGGGCGAAGACGGCGACGAAGACGATACCGACGACCTCACCATGGTCGACGGCGAACTCGGCGAAGAGGATGACGACGTCGCCATTGCGCTGGACGACATGCGCGAGGACGAGATCCAGGCCGATCTGGACGACGAGGACGTCGACGAGGATGAGTTGGACGACGAACTGGAAGACGGCGACGACACTGCGCTGCGCCCCTGACCGGTCGGGAAGCCGAGGAACATGCCGCCCGCTGCGGACGTTCCTCGGAGACCAGAACATAGGTTAAGAGAATCGCATGCGCTTGCTCCTTCCACTCGCCGCCGCCTGCACGCTCGCCGCGTGCTCGAGCCAGCCCGCCGACAACGAAGCGGCGGCGGACGCGCGCGGCGGCAACGTGGCGGAAGTGGCGAACGCTGCGGCGCCGGCAAACGGCGCTGCAGCCGGATTGAGCGGCGAGGCTGAGGCTCCGGATGCCGCAACGGAGATCGCCCAGACCGTGACGCCGCCGGCGCCGGGCGAGCCGGGCGGGCTTGCCGACGATCGCACGCCGATCAGCGAAGCGCCCTTCACCCAGGACAGCGCGCAGGGCGCGGCCAATGTCGTGCAGACCTATTACGCGCTGCTTGAGGCGGGCAAGTATCGCGACGCCTGGCTGTTGTGGCGCGGCCGCGGCAAAGGATCCGGCATGAGCGCCCAGGCCTTTGCCGCAAGCTTCGGAAAATATTCGGAGTATCACGCCAATGTCGGCGCGCCCGGGCGGATCGATGCCGGGGCGGGACAGCGCTATGTCTCGGTACCGGTGCAGATCTATGGCCGAGTGAAGCAGGGCAATCGCCCGTTCAACCTGCTGGGCAGCGCCATGCTGCGCCGCGCTGGCGACGTGGACGGCGCCACCGCCGAGCAGAAACGCTGGCGGATCGAACGCATCGACGTGCAGCCGCGCGGTCAGGCTAAACCCTCACCCTCGGCATCGCCTGCGACCGAGGACATCGCCGATAACCGCTCGACCGCGCGCTATCGCTGCATGGACGGATCGCGGCTGGTGGGCGCCTTCGACCCCGACAAAGACCGCGTCATCGTGTCGCGCGGCGGCAAGGTGCTGGCAACGCTGCGCGGGCAGCGCGCGGCGTCGGGCATCCGCTATGTGGCCAAGGGCTATGAACTGCGCGCCAAGGGATCGGACATGACCTTCACTGCGCCCGGGCAGCCGCCGATCGCTTGCCGCATCATCGATTAAGCGCAGCTTCCCCTTGCACAAACGATCCGGCTAGACTGTCTGCATGACGCGCTTCACCACACGCATTACCGCCGGGCCCGACGACATCGACGAGCTTGGCCATGTCAACAATGCCGTGTGGGTGAAGTGGATCCAGGAGATTTCGGTCGGCCACTGGCGCGCTGTCGCGGACGAGGCGCACCGCGACGCCTATATCTGGGTCATCACGCGGCACGAGATCGACTATCGCGGCAATGTCCGCGAAGGGGAGACGGTGACCGCGGAAACCTGGCTGGCCGACGATGGCCCGCGCGGCGCCCGCTTCGACCGGCACATGCGGTTCCTCGGTGATGACGGGAAGCTGAAGGTAGAGGCCAAGACTACTTGGGCGATGCTCGACCAGGCGACCGGACGGCCGGCGCGCGTGACGGCGGAGGTCATCGCGCCCTTCCTCGCCTGATCAAGGACCTCAGCCGCTGTTACGCAGCGCTGTCGCGATGGCGTTGATCGACAGCAGGATGCCTTCGCCGATCCGCGGATCGTCCTCGCCCGCACGGTGCCGCTTCAAAAGCTCGATCTGAAGCAGGTTGAGCGGCTCGATGTAAGGCAGGCGCAGCCGGATCGAGGTCTCCAGCCCGGGATGCTTTCCCAGCAGGCGGGTCTGGCCGGTCACCGTCAACAGCCCGTCATGCGTCGACTGCCAGCCTGAGCGGATGCGGCCGAACACCTCTTCGCGCAAGCCGGGATCCTCGACCAGCGCGGCATAATGTTCGGCGATGGCCATGTCCGACTTGGCGAGCACCTGCTCCATATTATCGAGCGTCGCGCCAAAGAACGGCCAGGCCGCCGCCATCTCGCGCAGCAGCCCCTTGTCCCCGAACGCGTCGATCGCTGCGCCCACGCCGTACCAGCCGGGCAGCATGACGCGCGCCTGCGCCCAGCTGAACACCCAGGGGATCGCGCGCAGATCCTCGATCGCGTCCGACTTCTTGCGGCTCGCGGGCCGGGAGCCGATCTTGAGGCCAGCGATCTCGGCGATCGGCGTGGCCTGACGGAAGAAGGTACGAAAGCCCTCGGTCTCATAGACCAGCCCGCGATAGGCCTTGAACGCGGCCTCGGAAAGCTGGTCCATCGCCGTAGCGAAGCGTGCCGCGTCGGCGGGCGCCAGTTTCTCGGGTTCAAGGCTGGCGATCAGCGTGGCCGATGCCATGGCTTCCAAATTGGTCATCGCACTGGCGCGCGTGCCATATTTGGCGGCGATCACTTCGCCTTGTTCGGTGATGCGGATGCGCCCCTGCACGGTGCCCGGCGGCTGCGCCAGGATCGCCGAGAAGCTGGAGCCGCCACCGCGCCCCACCGCCCCGCCCCGGCCGTGGAACAGCTGCATCGCCAAATCGGCCGCTTCGAACACCGGCTTGAGCGCGGTCGAGCCGCGCGACAGCTGCCAGGTCGAGGTGAGATAGCCGCCGTCCTTGTTCGAGTCCGAATAGCCGATCATCACTTCCTGATGTCCGCGCCCTGCAGCGATGGCGGCGACCTCCGGCAGGCCGAGCCACCCCTGCATGATTGCCGGCGCGCCTTCCAGATCGGCGATCGTCTCGAACAGCGGGATGGCCATGATGTCCGCCCGCGGCTGATCGCCCGGCACGTACAGCCCGGCTTCCTTCAGCAGCACATGTACTTCGAGCAGATCGGACACCGACTGCGCCATCGAGACGATGTAATGCGTGATGCACGCGCGGCCGTACTTGCCATGGGCCTCGGCAGCGGCACGGACGATCGCCAGTTCGGAGGCGGTTTCTTCCGAATAGCTGGCATAAGGGCTGGTCAGCAGCCGCAGGCTCGCCAGTTCGCGGCGAAGCAGCGCCACCCGCGCATCCTCGTCCAGCAGGACATAGTCCTCCTCGACGCCCGCGGCCTGCAACAGCTCGGCGACGACGCGTTCGTGCACCGCACTGTTCTGGCGCATGTCGAGCGTGGCGAGGTGGAAGCCGAACGTGTCCACTGCGCGGATCAGCCTGCCCAGTGCGCCGCCGCTGGCGAGCGGGCCCGTCCCCTCCATCGCAAGCCCGCGCGCGATCGCGGCGAGTTCGTCGCGCAATTCGCCGGGATGCGCATAGGGCTGGCCCGGCAGCGGCGCGGGTCGAGCCGGCGGCTCTCCGGCCAACAACTCATGCGTCGCCGCCAGGCGCGCATAGATGCCCGACAGGGCACGGCGATAGGGTTCGTCCTGGCGGCTGCGTCCGGCGTCCTGGCTCGCATCGGCCAGCTTCAGCACGGCGCCGTCCACCTGGCTATGCTCGGTCGAGATCGACAGCTCGGCGCCCAGCGCGTGCACCGCGTCGAGATAATAAGCCAGCACGGCCTGCGCCGATCGGGCAAGCACCAGACGAAGCGAATCCGCGGTGACAAACGGGTTACCATCGCGGTCGCCACCGATCCAGTTGCCCGCGCGCAGGAACGATGGGATGCGCTCTCCCAGTGCCCGGTCCCAGCGGGCATAGAGTGCGGGCAGCACCGGCAGAAACACGTCGCGGAAATAGGAAAGCGCCGTTTCGATCTCGTCGGCAACGCCCAGCTTTTCACGGCGCAGCACGCGCGTCTGCCACAGCAGCGCGATCTGCCGCAGGATCGCTTCGTCGATCTTGTCGCCGTCCTCGGTCTCCTCAAGCCCCATATCCTTGAGCGTCATCAGCTCGGCGATCCGGTTCTTGTGGTCGATCATCGACTTGCGGCGGACTTCGGTCGGGTGGGCGGTGAGCACCGGCACCACCAGCGCCTGATCGAGCAGCGCCTTCACGGCGTCGCGGCCGATCCCTTCGCCCGCCAGCCGTTCGAGCGCGGAGGCGACATCGGCATGGCGTTCGGTCTGGTTGCCCTGCCGGTCCTCGGCCAGATTGGCGAGCATCGAGAACAGCATGAAGCCGCGAACAAAATCTAGCGTGTCGTCCAGGCTCAGCCGCTCCAGCCCGGAATCGGTTGCCTCCGCCTCCACGACACCGCGGTGCCGGTCGACCGAGGTCGAGCGGATATATTCGATTCGCCTGAACAGCTCCTCGCCGCCATAGGCGCGGATCACGTCGCCAAGCAGGCGACCGAGGAAACGGATGTCGGGATTGTTCGCGATCGCCAGGCTTGCCATGGCGGGGGTTGCTGCACGCCGGAAAAGGCGCGGTCAACCATAGCAGTGGTTGCCGGCGGGCAATGATGCCTTCCGCAACCACGCTGTTGCCGCAACTTTCTTGCTTGTGCGCAGACACTTCCTACCTTGTGCAGATGAACCCCGCCACCCTCGCCGCCCGATCGCTCAAGACCGCTTTGGTCGGGCAGGTCCGGTCGGTCTTCCATGATCGGGCCAAGGGCGAGCAGCCGGTGATGCGCCGCGCCGACGGGCTGTTCGGCCCGCAATCGGTCACCTGGCGGGTGCATGGCGATCTGACCAGCATGATGGTGGGCGGCGTCGCCTCCCTGCTCCTCCAGATGCTGCATCCCGCCGTGCTCGCCGGCGTATGGGATCATTCGAAGTTCCGCGAGGACATGCAGGGGCGGCTGCGGCGTACCGCGCGGTTCATCGCCGTGACCAGCTACGGATCGCGCGCCGAGGCCGAGGCGATCATCGCCAAGGTGCGCCAGGTGCATGGCTTCGTGCACGGAACGTTGCCCGATGGCACGCCGTACTGCGCCGACGATCCGCGCCTGCTCGCTTGGGTGCATGTCACCGAGAGCATCAGCTTCCTCGACGCGTGGCGCCGCTATGCCGAGCCGGGCATGTCGATGGCCGATCAGGACCGTTATTTCGCCGAAGTGGCGCAGGTGGCGACGGCGCTGGGCGCCGATCCCGTGCCGCGCAGCCGCACAGAGGCGGAGGCGTTGATCGACACGATGCGAAGCGAGCTGCTGGTCGACGCGCGAACCCGCGAAGTGGCGCACATCCTGCTCGACCAGCCGGCCCCCAATCTGGCGACCAAGCCATTCCAGGCCATCACCTTCCAGGCCGCGATCGACCTGCTGCCGGCCTGGGCCAGGCGGATGCACGGCATTTCGGGACCGGGCTTGGCGACGCCTGCGGTACGCGCGGTCACGCGCGGCGCCGCTGAGACAATGCGGTGGGCGTTCCGATAAACGGGGTGATGCCTGGCAGCTGGCCAGCGGCGATGTCGAGGAGGAGCGCCGATTGCAAGCCAGTCATCATCGCCTTTCCCAAAGCGATGCTGCGCATCCGGATCAAACCCTCGACGCCCTGAACCTTTTACGGCTCGAACGCCGAAAAGGGGAACGTCGGTCACGTCCAAGGTTTTTTGCAGCGGTTGCAGGAGCATATCATGACCGACTTTCCCAAGCCCCCCTTCCCCGATCAGCCACAGCCGATCCCCGGCAGCACCGCCGCGATGGATCCCAAGCCCGATCATGGCGAGGAAAGCTATCGCGGCTCGGGAAGGCTGGCGGGCAAGAAGGCCGTGATCACGGGCGGCGACAGCGGCATCGGCCGCGCCGTCGCGATCGCCTATGCGCGCGAGGGTGCCGACGTCCTCATCTCCTATCTGAACGAGGACCAGGACGCACAGGACACCGCGCGCCTCATCGAGGAAGCCGGGCGGAAGGCTGTGCTGGTGCCGGGCGACATCCAGGATGCGGCGCATTGCCGCGCGATCATCGCCAAGGCGGTCGAGGAATTCGGGCGCGTCGACATCCTCGTCAACAATGCGGCCCACCAGCAGACGTTCGACGACATCGCCGAAATCTCGGACGAGGAATGGGACACCACGTTCCGCACCAACATCCACGCGATGTTCTATCTGACCAAGGCCGCGACGCCGCACATGCGCGAAGGGGGGGCGATCATCAACACAACCTCGGTGAACGCCGATACCCCCAGCCCGCAGCTGCTCGCTTATGCGACCAGCAAGGGGGCCATCCAGAACTTCACCGGCGGGCTCGCCCAGCTGCTGGCCGAGAAGGGCATACGCGTGAATTGCGTCGCGCCCGGGCCGATCTGGACGCCGCTGATCCCGTCCACCATGCCGCCGGAAAAAGTGAAAAGCTTCGGCGAGCAGGTGCCGATGAAGCGCCCGGGCCAGCCGCGCGAACTGGCACCCGTCTATGTCATGCTGGCAAGCGATGAGGCGAGCTATGTCTCGGGCGCCACGGTGGCGGTCACCGGCGGCAAGCCGATCCTCTGAGCCGATAAAGCGCGCCGACGGATAGCTGCGCCCGCGCCGGTTGGCGCAGCTATCGCTTCTCGCCAATAGCGGTGACCTGATCGAATCCGCTGGCAATGTGGGATTTGCTCTGCTGTCGTTCGCCTTATGTTCGACTCACGCATACCCACCGCATCCGGCGCGACCCCGCGTCAGACCGCAACTTTGGCAACATCACCAGCGCCAAGAATCCGCAAAAACGGTGGAATTGCTGCGGTTCTTCACCCAACCAAAAGGTTGGATGATCCTCTTGCCAGACTGGTCGACGTGATGATCGTCAGCCGAGTCGGAGAAACCTTCCACGCGCTTGCCGATCCGACGCGCCGGGCGATGCTCGATCGCCTCGCGCAAGGCGATCTGCGCACCGGCGACCTGCTCGCCGGCTTCGCGATCAGCGACGCCGCCGCCGCAAAGCATCTTGCCGTGCTCGAATCCGCCGGGCTCGTCCGGCGGCAGCGCGAGGGCAAGTGCCGGCGCTGCACGCTCAATGCCGATCCGTTGGTCGAAGCGGGGCTCTGGCTGCGCCGCTGGAACGCGCTCGCCAGCCCCACCGCCGCGCGCACCGCCGCCCTGATCGACCGTGCGGCGACGCTGGCGTGACGCCTGCGCCGCAGCCCCGCCACGGGTGCCATTTCGCTTCCGTTTCACCGGCGCGGACCCTATATGCTGGGCATGGCAACCGACGACACCAACGCTCCCAATCAGAACAGCTACGGCGCAGATTCGATCAAGGTCCTCAAGGGCCTCGACGCCGTCCGCAAGCGCCCCGGCATGTATATCGGCGACACCGATGACGGCTCGGGCCTCCATCACATGGTGTTTGAGGTTTCGGACAACGCGATCGACGAGGCGCTGGCTGGGCATTGCGACCTGATCCTCATCACCCTCAACGCCGATGGTTCGGTGTCGGTCGAAGACAATGGCCGCGGGATCCCCACCGGCATCCACTCCGAAGAAGGCGTGTCGGCGGCCGAGGTCATCATGACCCAGCTCCATGCCGGCGGTAAGTTCGAGAACACGTCGGACGACAACGCGTACAAGGTTTCGGGCGGTCTTCACGGTGTCGGCGTTTCGGTCGTCAACGCGCTTTCCGAATGGCTCGATCTCAACATCTGGCGCGATGGCGAGGAGCATTACATGCGCTTCGCGTTCGGCGATGCCGTCGCCCCGCTCAAGGTGGTCGGCCCGGCAAATGGCAAGAAGGGAACGCGTGTCACCTTCCTCGCCTCGCCCGAGACCTTCAAGATCACCGAATTCGACTTTGAGAAGCTTGAGCACCGCTATCGCGAGCTCGCCTTCCTCAACTCGGGCGTCCGCCTGAAGCTGCGCGACGCGCGGCACGAAGAGGTTAAGGAGATCGACCTCTATTACGAAGGCGGCATCGCCGCATTCGTGAAGTATCTCGATCGCAACAAGGTCGCGCTGATGCCCGATCCAATCGCGATCAGCGGCACCCGCGACGACGTCACCATCGACGTCGCGCTGGAGTGGAACGACTCCTATTATGAAAACGTCCTGTGCTTCACCAATAACATCCCCCAACGCGACGGCGGCACGCATCTGGCTGCATTCCGCGCGGCGCTTACCCGCACGCTCAACAATTATGCCGATAAATCAGGCGCGCTGAAGAAGGAAAAGGTCTCGCTCACCGGCGACGACATGCGCGAAGGCCTGACCGCGATCGTTTCGGTCAAGCTGCCCGATCCCAAGTTCAGCTCGCAGACCAAGGACAAGCTGGTCTCTTCCGAAGTCCGCCAGCCGCTCGAAAGCCTGATGGCTGACAAGCTCGCCGAATGGCTCGAGGAGAACCCCCAGGTCGCGCGTCAGATCATCCAGAAGGTGATCGACGCCGCCGCCGCGCGCGAAGCGGCCAAGAAGGCGCGGGAGCTCACCCGGCGCAAGGGCGTGATGGACATCGCCTCCTTGCCCGGCAAACTCGCCGACTGCCAGGAGCGCGATCCCGCCAAGTCCGAACTGTTCCTGGTTGAGGGTGACTCGGCCGGCGGATCGGCCAAGCAGGGCCGCGACCGCCACTTCCAGGCGATCCTTCCGCTGCGCGGCAAGATCCTCAATGTCGAGCGCGCCCGCTTCGACCGAATGTTGTCCAGCCGCGAGATCGGCACGCTGATCCAGGCGATGGGCACCGGCATCGGCCGCGACGACTTTAACCTGGAAAAGCTGCGCTACCACAAGATCGTCATCATGACCGACGCAGACGTCGACGGCGCGCATATCCGCACGCTGCTGCTGACCTTCTTCTATCGCCAGATGCCCGAGATCATCACCGCCGGGCATCTCTACATCGCCCAGCCGCCGCTTTATAAAGCGAGCAAGGGCCGCAGCGAAGTGTACCTCAAGGACGACAGTGCGCTCGACCAGTATCTCGTCGATGCCGGCGTGGGCGGCAACGTGCTCGACACCGCGGGCACCATCCGCTCGGGTGAGGATCTGCGCACCTTGGTGGAGCATGCCCGCCGCATGCGCACCCTGACCCGCTACGTGCCGCGCCGCTACGATCCCTCAATCATCGAGGCGCTGGCGCTCGGCCGCGGCCTGGACCCCGAGGCGACCCGCGACCAGCGCGCCGAGAGCTTGAAGTCGGTGGTGACCCGTCTGGACGCCGCCGACGCCGATGCACGCTGGTCGGCGCGGATTACCGAAGATGGCGGTTATCATTTCGAGCGGCTGTGGCGCGGCGTGACCGACCACCACATCGTTGAGCCGAGCTTCCTGGTCTCGGCTGAAGCCCGCAAGCTCCATGCGCTTGCCGCCGAACAGGCCGATAGCTACTTGCTCCCCTCCAAGCTGGTGCCGTCCAAGGCCGTGCCCGCGACCGAAGTTGAGGCGGCTATGGCAATTGAGGGCGAGGAAGAACCCGTCACCGTCGGCAAGGGCGAGGCGCTGGTGTCGCGCCCGTCGCAGCTCCTCGATGCGATCCTCGCGGCCGGCCGCAAGGGCCTGGCGATCCAGCGCTACAAGGGGCTGGGCGAGATGAACGCCGAGCAGCTGTGGGAAACCACGCTCGACCCGCAGAACCGCTCGATGCTGGTGGTCCAGGTCGATCAGGCGGACGTAGCCGACGCGATCTTCACCCAGCTGATGGGCGACGTGGTGGAACCCCGCCGCGAGTTCATCCAGGAAAACGCACTGAGCGTGGCTAATCTCGACGTGTGAGACTGTTGTGGAAGATTGGTCCGACCACTAAAAAAGTGGAAATGCCCGCTTAATAAATGGAAATGGAACGCCGCCGGGGGCCTACATCGATGGCCATTCTTTCCAATTTTGGCGACGCATTGCTAAGTTAGAAAAACCTAGAGCAGCCGATCCGCCCTAGCATTTTCCACTATCTCGCGGACGCGCTGTCTAGTGAGGGGCTGATGCCGTCGTCCTCTCAGATGATGGTATTCCGGGACAGCCTCGGCCTTTCTGAACAGCCGATGCGAAAATGGCTCGTCCCGCTGGGATGGCAGACAGTCTCTTACTCCTCGACTGCTCTCCAAACCGGCTCTTAAGGGAGGCATGACCCAACGTTTCGACACGAAAGCAGCAGACAATCTCGTACAGCAGCTTGGTTCGGGGATCACAAGCGATCCCTTTTACCTGTCTGAGCGGTGGGAGCAGCTCTCGCTTGTCATCAACCTCGATGGGCGCAAGCAGATGTTCGGCTACATCTACTCCGCGGGCGACTGGGAGGCCGCCGGGCCCGATGGCATCGAACCGCTCGAGACCGCCGCGAAGCTGCGCGATGCGATGCAGCTGCAGGGCAAGGCGCCCTGGAAGAAGTGCCTGATCACGATCGATCGCGCCAGCACCGATATTCACATCGACTTCGACTACGAAGGCACCAAGTGGGTGTCGGACGTGGCCGATCCCGCGGGGTTCGCACTTGCCCTGAAGCCGGCCAATCGGGGGTGACCCTATCCGTACCCCGCCTCGGGAACCGGAATACGACGGGACGCGCTCAATAGGCGACGCACCGGACGTTTCGGTGCCGCAGGTGCGTTCGTACCACCGTTTAGGAGCGCTAGGCTATGACATGCGCCGATATGCCAGCTTCCTGAGTTTTGTGCTCGTCGCCTGCGGGGGCGAAGCGCCGGACGCGACTGCGGCCTTACAGCCTGCGCACACTTCGCATGTGCAAGCGCAAGAGGACTATGCCGACTGCCGCGACAAGGCGCGGGGCGGTCCATCCTCGCTGATCGCCTGCGCCGATGCGGAGATCGCCCACATCGGCCGCAAGGTGGACAGCCCGGAGGCCGCGGCGGCGTTCCGGGCTGTGCTCCAGCAGCTGGGCGACGCGGCGGCGACAGAAGCCGCCCAAGCCGAGCAAGTGATCTTCGCCGACAGCGCCGTACGCCTAGCGGAGAGCCGAGCAGCGTTGCTTTCGGGATCGGGCGCAGGCGATGCGCCCAGACCTTCCAGCGCACCGATCTTATCGGCAGCCTGGGCGCGCAGCCGCGACCTGAGCTGCCGCGAGCACCCCGTGCCGCAATGCGCCGCCCGTTACGATGCGCTGCTGGCGCTCCTGGCAATCCCGAAGAACGACGCCGTCTTGTCCATTCGCCCAGCCCCTCCCAAAGGCTTGCCCCTGCCCACGTGCGCGCAGATCCATTCCGAAGGAAAAGTCGGCGGGGCGCTCGCCGATGCCTTCTACGCGCGCTATCCCAAGGATCTCGCCGGGGAGCAGAGCGTCGAAATGATGCCGCTCGATGCTGCGGGCATCGACAACGTCGTGCGGTATCTCGCCTGCGTCGCCGGCGCCACTGACTACGATCCGGTGGTGGTGGAGAACGGCCTCGCGCTCTTCGCTAGCGAGCGCCATGGACCTTCGGCCCTCCGCACGCTCGACGCCTTAAGCAAGAGCCCTGCCCCGGCTGCCGGAGCCGCTCGGCGCCTGCAGGAGCAAGTGACCGCTTACCTACAAGGTGCACCCTGATCCATGCGGAGGCGGAGGGTGGGTAGGCGGAAGCCTGAAGCCTTCCCGATTAGGATCGGGAAACGGGAATGGCGCGATCAGACGAGCGTTCCAACCAGCCTCCAGGGTTGTATGCGCACCTTCAAGCCAAAGGCAAAGCAGGCGGTCGCATGTCTAAGATCACCGGGGCGGAAAGCGCCCTCGCGCATGACTATGTTCGCGCGTTGGAGGAGCATGTCGTGGAAACAAAGCGCACGCTGGTAACACTTCCGAACGTGTCTGGAACCGATATCAAAGATATATTGGCCTCGCTTGATGCAAGCTACCAACGCGTTTACAGAGCGGAGGAACGGCGCCGACTGCTGAGGGGCCACCTCATCATCAGTAACCAGCAGCGAGGCATTTGCTGAGGGTTGAGTACCAGTTTGGCGGCGTCTTGATCTTCGCCGCGGCTCGAGCCGCCTTGCACTTACGTCGAAGGGGGTCGTTCGCAGCGCGAGGTGACCGCTGTTGCGATCCGGTCCTTTTCTCTCGTCCGGCCTCCGCTACCGCGCTGCCCATGGCCTCCGCATGGATGATCGGGCCCCAATCCACTTCTTGCGCTTCAGCTGTAGCCGACATTCCAGTCAGAGCGACAGCAACTGCGAGACACCACTTACCCATAAAGCTTACCTCACGATCAAGGGCAAATTCATCTTCACCGGTCAGCTTTATAGCTCCCATGTTACATCTCTTTGCTTTTGCGGCGCAGCGGTGTGTCGCCGCGCCGTAAGGCAGCCTTGTGGCTCACCAACTCAAATGAACAGGAGTCCGCTTCTGGGGAGTCACGCTGCTAGCCTGAATAGCCGACAATGGGCGTTTTCAGCCCGGCCGCTATCGGGAGCCGCCTCGGCGATAGCTGCCGTTCCGCTTTCGGGAAGCGCCTCGGCGTCCCGAAACGACCGAAAATGGCAAGGGAAACGGACCGACAGATTTCGGCAGCCGAGCCGCCATTGCAAGCCACTCGTTCAGCCGACTGGGTCAGGCGCTGCATCCCCCTTGGTTGCCATTGCTGCACCGACGGAGGAACACACGATCAAACCGATCGCCAGCCACTGCGAGATTGCCAGCGCCTCGCCTAAGACCACGAGGCCCACAAGCGCGCCGACAGCAGGCTCCGCGCTCAGGAGCGTGCCGAACGTATTGGTCGGCAGTCGCGGAAGCGCGATCATCTCCAGGGTGTACGGAAGCGCGCTAGACACGATGCCGACGAGCAGGCCGACCGCCAGGACCTCGGGGCGAAGCATCGCCGCGCCGGCGTGGGCGATGCCAACCGGCGCCGCGACCAGCGCGGCGATGACCATACCGCCAGCCACCGCCGTGATGCCGTGATCCTGGCCAGCCTTCTTCCCCACGAGGATGTAGGTCGCCCAGCAGGCGCCTGCGGCAGCAGCTAGCGCAACGCCCCGCCAGTCGAGGGCCGCTGCGGTGCCCCAGACTGGAAGTAGCAGTGCCAAGCCGAAGACGGCTAAGGCGATCCACAGGAAGTCTGTCTTTCGACGCGAGGTGAGAAGTGCAACGGCGAGGGGTCCGGTGAACTCGATGGCAATGGCAACGCCAAGCGGGATGAACGTTAGCGCCTTGTAGAAGACCAGGTTCATCACTCCGAGCGCGACGCCGTAGGGTAGAAGAGAGCGCCAACCGGCACGACTCAGCGTGCGCCATGGCCGGAACACAACTGACAGAACGCAGGCACTGAAGATCAAGCGCAGCGCCGTTGCACCTTCCGAACCAACCGCAGGGAACAGACCCTTGGCAAACGAGGCACCGATGCTGATCGCCAGGAGCGAGCCGGTCAGCGCGACAAGGGCGGTGAGGTCGACGCGCCGGTCAGACGGGTGAGAGATAGCGGTCATTCGTTGGAGTCTCGCGAAGGAAGGTCGAGGCCGGGTTGTAAGCTAGGGTGCCGATCGACGCGGTCAAAATAGGCTCGCAAGCGATAAAGATTATCGGTAATTGCGAGTTGGATGAACACCTCGATCTCACTCGACGATTTTGACCGGCGGCTCCTGAGGTTGTTGCAGATCGACACGCAGCGGTCCGTCGCCGCTATTGCTGAAGCAGTAGGGCTGTCGGCACCAGCATGTTACCGCCGCATCCGCCGGCTGCGTGAGGAAGGTGTGATCGAGCGCGAGATTGCGATCGTGCGACCACGGACGCTCGGCTGGCCCCTATCGATGATCGTCATGGTCACGCTCGAACGCGAGGGCGCTCGCACCATTGACGAGATGATACGGCTGTTCGCGCTGGAGCCTGAGGTCGTCGAAGCATGGAACGTCACTGGCGATCACGACCTCGCCGTCCGGATCGTGGCCCGCGATATGGAGGGCTACGACGAGCTGGCGACCCGGCTGTTCTCGGCCAATGAGCACGTCCGGAGCTTCAAAACGCTCGTCGTAATCCGGCACGTCAAACCACTCAGTCCTGTGCCAGTGGAATAGCCTTGCGTCAGCAGAGAGCAGGTGAACGAGTGGCTGCTCTTTTTTTGGCGACGTTCCCTGTTTACCTGAATGTCCGCAAGTGGGCGTTTATCGCCGAAACGGGATGACAGTGGCCCCGTCTAGGAAGGCAACCATCCCCTCGGCTGCCAACGTTTCGCGGAATGCTGCATCGGCTGCATCATCGGTTTCGAACAGCTCGTCCCATACTGTTGACGTGCCCTCGCCGTTCACGACCTCAAGCGCCCATCCTGGGCGATCCTCAAGCCTGTAGATCTCAACTCGTACGGTGACGCCATCGCGGCTTTCTTCACGCGACAAGCTGGACGTGATTAGGTTTGGATCGCGCTCGGCCACGTTGTTCTCCTCAGCATGACGTTAGCGCGACGGAATGGCTCCGCCAACGTCAGCTTTCATGCAAGGCTGCGGTACCGGTGAATGTCGTAGTTTGGGCGGTCAGCGCCCTATCTCGCTCCACGCGCCATAGCCTGGGCGCATCATTTCTTCGATACGTATACGAGGCGTCCATCTTCCTTCGAGAAGCAGTAGGTCCGGTCTCGGCCAAGCTGGCCAACTCTACCGCGAAATTGGGTGCATACCTCCGACCGTGCTTCGAAAGTAAGCGGTCGAAAGTGAGTAGAAACCTCTTCAGTGGTGATGCCGCTGTCGTGCGAAAATCTCAAAAGAGCTAAATTTAGATACGGTCGATATACGTCCGCGTGGGAAACTTCGATTTCTAGGCGCTTCAGATCGTCTCGAGCTTTGAGCCAGAGAAACGCAAATCCGCAGGCCGCGAAAACCAGGACGGCGAACGAGTAAGCATGAAGACGCCTCATTGTGAAACTGTGCCAGTTTGGCGTTTGGTGGCAATAGGGATGAGGTGCGGTTTGCGAAGGTCGCCAACGATGGCTGCCCTCAGACCGGCCTAAGATGACAAATTTGACGTTTTCGGCTTCCCGACCCGCCTGAATGGACGGCAGCTTTCGGGAAGCGCGCCAAGCACCCCGAGTGTCCGGCATTGGGCGGAAGCGGAAGGGCGGCTTCTCTATCGCGGCTTGAGTCAACAGGCGAAGGCTACTCTCCGCTGCCGCAAGGGCACCGGTGTGGTGGATTGGGAAGCGACAATACATTACTGGTTTCTGCCCAGCTTT
>NZ_JACIJF010000035.1 GCF_014199255.1 Sphingomonas xinjiangensis
ACGCCATCTTTGCATCGATCGTGCGCGCCAGAAGTATTCAGAGTTCAGATATTTCGCGATGTTCTGATGGGCCGACTTTTTCAACACAATAGCCCTAATAGTGGACGTTCAGCGCGGCTGCTGGCGCGCCCGAAAGCGGCCGCTCAATGCGTGTCTTACGCGGCGTAAAGAGAACCGCCCGCTGAGCACGTTGCAAACGCTTGCGCTTCGGAGCGTCGGAGTTACGACAACGTTTATGTGGTCAGCATTCAAAGTCCTGGCATCTCGGATCGGCCTGACGGCAGAACAAGTCGCGGAAGTCCAACGCAATGAAGGGGACTCGATAGTTCAAGATCCATTGCATCCCGAAATTGGTTACATGGTCCGCCCTGACCCCGACTGGACAGCCCGGATGGGCGAAGCATGGAACGGAACGCTCGCGAATAGCCGGAGAGAATCGGCCGGGACTATACCGATCGAAGATGGGCTGCTGTCGGTCGCCGAGGCGGACACTCCTGGTAACTCGGTAACGGCTGTCGTCGTCCCCGGCAGCTACGAGGTTACGTTCACCGTTGCGCACATGGGCGCTGAGGAGACCTACGACTATCTAGAATATGTCTCGCATGCGTTTGTGCTGCTGGAGGGTCGCAGGAACGTTGCGCTGATCGAGCCGCTGGCAGACGAGAATGGCGTCGAGCTTGGCTTGAATGCCTCTTGGGTCGCTTTTGCACGCGCGGAAGTGCTGCAGGAGATTGCTGGAGATCATTTTGGTCGCTGGACCTTGCGGATAGGCGACTTGATGTACCGGAAGTCGGCCGAGGGTGTTGTATCTAGTCTTACGTCAATCAAGATCGAGAACGATGACAAGTCTGGATCAGCCATTATTTTAAAGAGCGGCCATGGAAGAGGCAACTATTCTTTGTTCAGGATTGCCGATGTGAACGGGAATAACGTCGGCATCATGGTGGATTTTTTCATCGACAACAGGCCTTGGTAGCTTTGGTAGAATGCGCCATCGCTGTACGTGTGCGTGTTTGCTTCATATCCCGATGATGGGCATCTACCCGCTGAGAGCTATGAACTACGTTCGCATACAACAATGCCCGCTGTAAGCGGACGTTCTGCTTACCACCCAGGTCTCGCCATTCGCCATCCGGTAAGCGGACCCCGAGAGCGGACGGGCGGCTAGCGCCCCACTTCTGGCCGTTCCTGAGCGCGAGAGTGGCGCCCGATTGCGGACATTCGCCTTACCTGCAAAACATCGGCGATGAGCAAGCTCACTATCGCCTACAAGTATGATGCTAGCTTTTTCGACAAGAAGCTGACGCGAGACGATTTCGGTTGGCTATCCGTAGCCGTGGAGACCGACCGCTTCTCAGGAAAGGGCGGCTTCTGGGTTCAGTGGCAGGACGTGAAGGAGTTTGGAGAAGCTCTGGGCAGCTTCCCCATAAGCGAGGACCACCCGATCACTGTGCAATGGGGGTTCGATATGCAGGAGGGCGATGACCTTATCCTTCGTCTTGAGGTCGCACCCGCCGACAAGCGCGGCAATCTTGCTGTTCGATTCGAAGTCGCCGACTACGTTGAGCCCCGAAGTCGAGCGCGGGGAGTCTTCCTGACGAACTACCCAGACCTAGATGCCTTCCGCTTTGAGATAGCACGTTTGATGGACGGCGAGATCGAAAACGCGACTTTAAACGGTCAGTAAGTCCGCTTTCGTCGAGTTTGGCCCAAAAGCAGACTGTCGCCTTCCCACCCAAACATCGCCATAGCACTGGCCTCTGGCGCAACCCGAAAGCGGTCGCTTGGCCGGTGGGCGTGCCATTTGACAGTCGTGGGCGGACGCTCACCCCCGCTGCACATGGAGAAAACGAGAAAGCTCACCGCTATGCGACGACCCCTTTCGAGGTCGATGCCAGTGTGACAGGAACCGCGAGAACTGAGTACCGTCCCTCTCAATCCCCCACGTTGCCGTTCTACAAATGATCAACATCAGTGCCCCAACATGCGATCTTCAGCGGTCTCTGGACCCGCTGAGGAGACAATCATGTTCAAATTGCACGACGAGTTGATCGCCGAACTCTCGAATTTGCTCACGGCGCAGAAATACAACTCGGTGGTCGTGGCGAATCATCGCCTCTACGCCCGAGCCTTTCTCGATTATCTGGCCGAGTGCGACATGCAGGTGGAAACTGTGACACCGGTGCAGGTCGATCAGTATTTGGCCTATGCAACTCAGGATTTCGAAGCCCAATACGGTCGGCCTCCTAGTGCGCGCTGGCACGTGCTGCCCCGCACGTCGATTAACAAGCTGCTTCGGCTTGCCCAAGGCAAATGGCCGCCTGCGACAGAGATAATCGAACCCGAAACTGCGTATCGTCAGGCGATCTGCTGCGAATACGAGGAATGGCTGCGCGACGAGCGCGGTCTGGCATGTGCTACCATCGCTGCGCTTATGTGGGAGGCGCGGAACTTCCTGCGATGGCAGTTCGAACGGGGCGGTGCTGCAAGCCTCGACAAGTTGAGCATCGTTGAGATCGATCTCTACATGGACCTGCGCGCGCCTGGATTACGGCGCAAATCATTGGCCGATGTCGCTGAACGGCTCCGATCGGTGGTGCGCCATTTGCATCGGACGGGACGCATCCCGACCGACCTCACACCGCACATCATCGGCCCCATGCTCTACGCCTATGAAGGTGTGCCCTCGACGTTGGACAAGAGCCAAATCGCTGCAGTGTTGGCAACGACGAAGAAAGACGGATCGCCGCGAGGATTGCGCGATTTTGCGATACTTCAGCTGCTTGCCACATATGGGCTGCGCGCAGGGGAGATCTGCCGCCTTCGGCTTGAGGACGTGAACTGGCGCCGAGAGTCCCTGCGTATTCGTCACACCAAGAACGATGCGTACTCCTACATGCCGCTATTGGCACCGGTCGGTGAGGCGCTCCTCGACTATTTGCGCCAAGGGCGCCCCTTGGTCGAGAGCCGGGAAATCTTCGTCCGATCCTGCGCGCCCTACATTGCGATGACAAACCTGTACGGCATGATCAGCGGGCGGTTAGCAGCCGCAGGCGTCGAGCCGCCGGGAAAGCGAGGACCGCATGTGTTCCGCCACGCACGCGCGGTCGAAATGCTGCGGGCGTCGGTCCCACAGAAAATCATCGGCGACGTGCTTGGGCATCGATCCACCGAATCCACCAATGCCTATCTCAAGCTGGCGACCGAAGATCTCCGAGCCGTGGCGCTCGATGTACCTGCCCTGGAGGTGCTGTCATGAGCGCCTGGCACGATCCCGACTGTACCGTCGTTGACACCTTTCTGAAGAAATCGCAATTCCGGCCGGGAAGTACGCCGACTTATCGCTGGTACCTTCGCAGCTTTGAGAATGTAGCCCGACGTTATCCGGCGGTTGACCGGCAGATGCTCGGCGCCTGGCTGAAGGAAATGCAAAAACGTTGGCAAGTGTCGACGCTGCTCAACCAAGTCTGCATTGTCGATCGCTTCCTCGACCACCTCGTCGAAGTTGAGCTGATCGCAGATAACCCCGTCGCCGTGCTTCGCGGTCGATACAACGTCAAACAAAGCAAGCCGATCTGGCGAGCGCTGGCTTCCCCAAATCCCGACGAAGCCTTGGCCGCATTGCGTCGCCCCGCGCCCTACGGCAGCGTGTTGGGAGGCTTCATGCGTGAGCATGTCGCGTTGATGCGGAGCCGCGGCTATCAGTATGAGACTCAGGCTCACTGGCTATTGCGGTTCGATCGGTTCCTTCAGTCAAACCCCGACCTAGCCGAGGTATCGCTTGAGACAATGCTGGCGCGCTGGGCAACTGCCAAGCCGACCCGCAATCACGCGGCTGAATGTCAAAAGCTAGCGCGCATCCTGACCAAAGCGCGGTACCGCCTTGATCCCAGCACGCCGCCGAAACGCTTCGATGTCCGGCCGGAGCGGGAAGTGGCGCGCGAGCATCGACGGCCGCATATCTTCAGTCCGGCCGACGTACGGCGGCTGCTTGATATTGCCCGCTCGTATCCGTCGCCGGAGGCTCCGCTGCGGCCTAAGGTCCTCTACACGATGGTAGTTCTGGCCTATTGTGCCGGACTGCGCCGCGGTGAACTCGCCGGGCTTGATCTGGGTGACGTGGACCTTCAATCCGACACGATCACGGTCCGGGGAACGAAGTTCTACAAGACAAGGATCTTGCCCCAAACCGGCAGCGTGATGGCCGAATTACGGGTCTATATCGATGCAAGGCGCTGCGCCGGCGCCCCGCAGGATCCTGGGTCCGGGCTCTTTTGGCACGAGCACTTCAATGATCGCTACACCCCGGTGACGGTCTCAACGATGATCACCAACGTCATGCGCCGCGCAGGGTTCAAGCCCCCGACGGGGCGGGCGGGGCCCCGCGTTCATGACCTGCGCCACTCGATGGTCGTGAATCGGATCCTTCAATGGTATCAATCCGGCATCAATCCGCAGGATAGACTGCGCTTCCTCTCCACCTATATGGGCCACCGGGACATCAACTCCACGCTGGTCTACATCACCGTCACGCAGGACCTGCTGCAGGAAGCAAGCGAGCGGTTCCGAACCGTCGGCGTCCGATGCCTCACTATGGAGGCGCAGTCATGACGCCGCGTAATTCCTTCCCCGCTTTGTTGCGGGCGTTCTTCCAGGAATGGCTGGCCGAGCAACGCAGTGCTTCTGTCCATACAATCCGTTCCTACCGCGACACATGGCGGCTGTTGCTTCGGTTTGTTGCCGAGCGAAAGGGCGGCGGGGTTGCGCGTATCACACTGGCCGACGTCTCGGCGGTGGAGGTTCGGGCGTTCCTTCACCATACCGAGCATGGGCGCAGGGGCACGATCGGTACACGCAACTGCCGGCTTGCCGCGATCCGCAGCTTCTTCAGCTTCGTGGCGTACAAGGATCCCGAACATATCGCGCAATGCGCCGAGGTTCTGACCGTCCCGCTCAAGCGGGAGCCCACCGCTGCGCCTTGCTATCTCGAGCCGGAAGAGGTCGAGGCGATCCTCGCGCAGCCCGACCGGTCGACAATCGAAGGAATGCGCGACCATGTGCTGCTCTCGTTTCTGTACAACAGCGGCGCTCGCATTCAGGAAGCTCTCGACCTGTGTTCCAACGCGGTCCGGTTCGAAGCCCCGCACTACGCTCGCCTCTATGGCAAGGGCCGCAAGGAACGGGTCTGTCCACTCTGGCCGGAAACCGTAACGTTGCTCAGGAAGTTGTTGGAACGCTATCCGCGCGCGCCAGATCAGCGGATCTTCGTCAACAGATATGGTGAGCCGCTAGGTGCCTCGGGAGTGCGGTTCAAGCTCGCTGCCTATGTAGTGGAAGCAGCCAAGTCCATTCCGACGCTTCGGTCAAAACATGTGACGCCGCACAGCTTCCGGCATGCGACCGCCGTTCACCTTGTCGCTGCCGGGGTCGACATTACCGTCATACGCAGTTGGCTGGGACACGTCAGCCTCGACACGACCAACCACTACGCACAGGCCAATTTGGAGACCAAGCGGAAGGCCTTGGAGCTGGTGGGTCCACCGTCGGCGAGCAACGTTCCACCTTCGTGGAAGCGAGATGCCAGCTTGATGGAGTGGCTCGACACCCTATGAAATAATGCGAAGGAAGTGGTGGTCAGTCTCCCGGCTATGCGTGCCTACGCCGCGCTCCTTCGCATTATCGTCACCTCGCGATAAGGCAGGATCTATTGCTATCTCGAAAGCGACGTACCGACGGTTCGCCCTCTCAAGGTTGTGATCCGCTGGCATGGAAGGTTTCCTCTTTATCGCGAGGTCGAAATAGCGTTGGCCGACCTCCCGGCAGTGGCGCCACTGCTGCTCTGTCGGGCAGTCGGCTCGACAAGCGGGCGCCAAAAGCGCGTAATCTCCGTTTTCGGCGAGTTTACACTCATATCGAACGGTGAGGGCGGCCCTCCGCGAATAATCGAGGGCACTCCATACGAAGTACCACTCGGCTTGGCTAAGCGGGCGGAACTGGAAATTCGAGCTTGGAAATTCGTGAAAATAATAGCGCCACGTATAACCGTTCTCCTGACGGTCGACTGCGACCGGGCTGGGCATGGAAGCCGTGGATCGCTGATCGGCGCTGCCGGTCGTGGCGGCCATTAACGCCGGTAAGATCGCCCCGACGTTCCCCATCAATCTCCTCTCTCCCCGGCTGCTTTCCCCCCCACCTAGCATCAAAAGCTGCCCGGCTGAAAACCACCCACTCTCGGACGCTTGGCGCTTGTGGCAATGGCGCTCGTATAAATTCACGCCCTTTGCGTGGCAGGCCAAAAGATCACGGACGACATTGAGGTCGTCGCCCCGGCTAGATGCTGTCCGTATGCCGGGGCGACGCGGCGCACTACATCGCGGAATATGAACAAGCGGCTACGAGCCGTGCCCACGGGGGGGTAGTCGGATAAGAGGCCGGGTTGTGATGCGGCGGCCTTCTGTCACTATCGGCGAGCCGGAGCGGCTTTAACCCCTTTCACCGCTCCGGCCACTTCCTACTCCGAGCGGCTATCGCCTTTGAGGTCCTCAGCAGTCAGGTCGGCTTGGTCTTTGCCGATGATGTCGCGGTCCTCGCCATTCGCCCCTGGATCGGACTTTCCGCCGTCCACGGGCTGCTGGGCAGGGTCCTGAGGAAGCTTGCCATCGTCGCTGGTGGTCGCTGGCGTGTCGTTGTCGCTGGTCATGGTTGATCCTTGTCTGTCCGTCCAAGCTCAACCTGTGGGATGGGGCTAAAGGCCCGCTTCTTCACACATCTATCTCGCGTCGCTCCATCTCCGGGCAGAGCAGAACCGCAAACGGTGGCGGGGTGCGTCGTTGAGCAGCTTGCCACCAGGCCGTAGACTCATGAAGCGGACGGTCGGCAAGCGCCCAAACCCGGCAGTTCAGGTCAGATTGCGTAGAGCCGAGAGCGGTCGCGCATCGCAAGCATCCTGGACGCGAACCAAACTTGGGAGCAGCGGATTCCGCCCGACTGAAGCGGCAGAGATATCACATCCAGATCCATCGCGGACGGGCTCTCGTCATCTGGTTGGCATAGATCCCGCGCATGCCTTGTTCCTTCGCCACTTCGAGCAAACTCTTCGACCAGTGCCAAAAGTATAGGTCCGGATCTCTGAACGCATGAACGTTTGGCGGGATGTCCGCCCGAAAACAAACGTCACCCCCGAACGAGGCTTTCGCGAAATACTTTCCTGAAGGAAATACCGTTCCGTTGACGGTGACCTCAGTGCGTTGGGGATCTACGGACTCGATGAGGCGCGCCGGCATCGCGGCGCGGAAATCCAGATCCTTGTCCGTGGCAACCACTCTAGCAGGACGATGAACTATCGCTCCGGCATCGATCGTTGCGATCAAATCGACAAGGCGCGGCGAGAGGAAGTAAATATCCGAATCTGTCGAATAGAAGTCGCCGATGTCGGCTGCTCGACCGTCGAGCCGCGCCACATACCGGTCGATGACGTCAATGTCGGTCGCCCGACGAAGTCGGCTTCCCAAGAATGGCATCGTGGGGGCGGTACCACGATCCGCCCAATTCAATGCTGGGATATCAATGCCGTATCGATGCACCTCGAAGAACCGCTGATGGTCATCGCTCGGCTGCTCTGCCGGCGGATAAACACGTTGTTCACCCGGCGGAAGCGCAGCGAGCATTTCCGCGATAGACGGGTTAGACATGCCTGCTTTCCCTTCATCCCGGGCCCGGCGCTCATCCTGCCGCTCTCCGGTCCTGTTGTACCAGCGAGCTGGTAGTCTGCCTTGCTTTCGTGACCATCAAGAGGTCAGAGCGTGATTGGAATCAATCTCAGCGTGACTCTGGCGCTTATTTGTCTCGCAACTGGCATCTGCGCACACTTGCAGTAGCCGCCACGCTGCCGCCCATCTTAACTATTCGAGAGGCCAGAATGCTTAGCTGCTCAACAATTGTAGCGACTCACGTCGAGTGTTGCCTGAGCACGAGTCTCAGGCAAGGTGAGCGAATGGCGGCTTGCTGGATCGACGTTCGGCTAACCCAACGACCGGATGTTGGCGGGTGACTGAGATCGCGAGCTTCATGAACAAGCGTCCGCTTACGCCGTCCGAGCGCCCGTGAGCGGACAGACCGCTTCCCACCAATCTCGGACCTTCCTGATGCAAAACTCAACAGCTTTGCATCAGCGCAGCGGCGCAAAGCGGGCTGGCGGCTATCGTCCATCTGCCCGGCTGAGCAACCGCTAGCCTACTGCAGATGCCCAAGCGCCTGCTTCAACATCTCGTCTAATGAACTGCGCGGGCTCCGTCCCGCCGATGCTGCTAGTGTGGCTTCCAAGCCGTGCGAGCGAAGTCGAAGGCCGCTGGTGCGCCTGGACCCTTGAGCTTAGCTAAGTCGCAGAGAACGTCGAGCCCACCTCCTTTGGAATTCGACGCAGCCGCATCGGCGGGTGTTCGACCACCCATCGGAACCTCGCCGGCAAAGGTCTGCGACCCCAGCAACTGGGCGGTTCGGGCCTGGCAATCGACCCGAACATCGACGATCGTATACAGCAGCACTGGCGCCATTGGTTGCGCCTTTGGCACTATCAGCATGGCAACCTCTACAGTCGAACCAGTGTGCTTCGCGCCTCCAACATTCAGTGCGCCGACCACTTGATCCGACCGCTTGAACTCGCGCCAGTCCTCCGCTTGCGCCCCTGCATTGGCGCAGGCCAAAGGTATAATAGCTAACCTCAAAAGTCTGCTTATCACTAAACGGTCCCTCGTCGCCCTGCTCTACACCGTAACTGCAAGCCCAGATGCCTGCAAATAGGTGTTTGCCGACATTCGCGACCGATAACGGGATCAACAATGCGGACCCGTCAATCCATCATTAGTTCGCAACGCCAGTTACCGAGACGGCAGCTTTCGCCCCGAAGCCGACGTTTACGGCGTTCGCGGCTGTGCCTCAATGCGGACGTTCGTTCGGCGCCGCGACGAGGCTGACAATCGCCCACCGACAGCGGTTCATCGTTCATCCACTCTAGAGGGACGGCGGCGCCTCCTCAAAGAGGCAGAAGCGCCTTGAGGCGTTCGAAGCGCTTGGGCGGAAGCACGTCCGCAGGGCGGTACGCCCCTTCGAAACATGGCACCCCTTTCGGAAGCGCCACCCAACTGGGCTTCTCTGCAACGAAGATGGCAGCATCCGGCCGGACAGAAGAAGGATCATCGAGCGTTCCGACACGTACCGCTGCTCCTGCCTCCCCTAGCCGCGGGTAGTGGCTCCAAACAGGCGTTCCGCAAAGCGCACACCGCATGATCGTCTGAACACCGCCACTCCCGGTTGTCAGTTCATGAGCTGTAAGCTTGCCGGACAGATGTTCTACTCGATCTGTCTCGATGAAGGCGTTCACGGCAGAGCCCGTACCAGTCTGCTTCTGGCAGAGGCTACAGTGGCAGTTGTTCACAAAGATCGGCGCATCCTGCATCCGGTATCGAACGGCGCCGCAACCGCACCCGCCCTCCATAACTTCAGCCTGTAGAGCCATTGCTTTCGCCTCCTTGCTGCCACAGGCTTGTCCAATGTCGAACAGGGGGCGCCGCGGCAACCGCTGCGGTGTTGTCGCCAGCGGCGCGGGACGCACCATCTGATCCAAGCCGATTGTCCGCAAGCGCCCCAGTCCCGATGTTACCGCTGCCCGGCGAAGAGGGGCAGGCAGCTTGCTGCAACAGACTCACTTTCTGCCCAATTATTGAGAGCGCTCCGTGTAGCTCGATCTGAATGCGTATCGGTACGCGGTCCTACCTACGTGATCTGACACTAAATCTTAGAGAGTTTCGACAATCTTTGAGACGGCCACAAGCTGACAGATATGTGTGCTTCGGATTTCTGAGTGCGGGAGCCGGCTGCGCTCCTGGTGTGGGGCGAGAACGTTGATGGTTCTTAGCCTAAGTTTGCTGAGACGTGGTCGTGAGCGTGATGCCGTGCTAGGAGTTCAATATACCATACAAATCGTTTGAGGCCGCTGTCACGTATGGCGGAGTAGCAATGTGATTACTGGCAATCATGGGAACGTTCACCACCTACAAGCCGCTGGACAGCTGATATCGTCGTCATGGGACGGCGAATTTTTCGGAGAGAACGAGCGACGCGCGCGCCGCTACAAAACGAACATTCCAGCTGTACTGAGCCGTAAGGGTTGCAACCCGATCGACGTGGTAGTCCTAGACGTCTGCTCTGCTGGCTGCCGCCTTGGGTTAACTGGGCCGCTTAGTGTTGGGAGCTCCGTTAAACTATTAGTAGGTGGGGCTCCCCAGCTGAGTGCCAGCGTGTGTTGGAGCCATAAGGAGGCCGCGGGTTTGGCCTTCGATCCTCCACCTCCGTTGGGAGTGTTTGAGAAGCTGCTCGATTACTGAGGCTGTTTAGCACGTAGGTAATAGATTCGATTGCAGTGCGAACCGCGAAGGATTTTGGGAAGAAGCCAAACGCCCTCAATCATCGCGCGACAACAGCTCTAAGCGTCTGGCCTTTATTGTGCATCCCTAAAAACGCCCTTCCGCTTCCGCCCCAGTGTCGGCCGTTCAGGCCCCTGCTCGCGTCGCCAATAGCGGACCTTCGTTCATCCACCGGGCCAACGGCAGAAAACGCCCAACCGAAGATGTGCGGAGGCGACAAAGCACGCACAAAGATCAGCCGGGAACTCCCAAGAAGTGAACACTGATCGAGCGGAGGCGAAGATTGCTTCGGCCGGGGCGCCTATTGAGCCTTTGACTCCCATTCCGGCTTCAGCTTCGCCTCCAGCTGGCGAAGCTCCTCATCAAGCAGCGTTACCATCTCATCATCCTCGTCGCTGATGGCGAAGCGGATGCGAGTGGCTAGTTCAGCGATGGCGTACTGCGCGTGAGCCACTGCGTTTTGCTCGCGGTCGATGACTGCGGTGGCATCGGTCGCAAGCCTGGTGAGCAGCGCCAGGGCTGTGACATCGATGGTTCGCGGTTTCTGGTCTAACACGCACAGCGTACCAAGAGCGAACCCGTCGCTAGTGACCAATGGAGCCGCGTAGTAGGCGCGCACGTCCATCTCAATCACGGCCGGGGCGAACTTGAAGCGCGGCTCGCACCAAGCATCAGGAACGCAGAGAGGTGCGAAGCCGGGCACCTGAATTGCGGCGTCGCAAAAACTGTCCGGCCGCGTGAATTCTCTGGGGTCAAACCCATAAGCTACCGCAAGCCATAGCCGGGATCGGTCAACGATGGAGACCGCCGCGTAAGGGAAGCGCGTTGCTGCTGCGGCTAGTTCGACGATCTGACAGAGCTCGGCATCGCCTCGCATTCCGAACACACCGCTCGTCAACACCCTTGCTTGGCGGCGCGCTTCTGGCAGTCTCTTTCGAGAGCTATCATCTTGGTTCATGCAGCATGTCCTCGACGTCTCGTTGCGAGTTTATCGGTTCAGCGGACGCCCGCAATTGTGACGTAAGCGGTCGTTCTCGCGATTTCGAGCCGAACTGCAGCTATCACCCATACCGCTCATGAAGTCTTCGGTCCAAGCCGCCCAGGTCTGCCGTTCGCGATCAACAAAGCGGACCCCAAAAAGAAAGCCGTTTAGGGTGCGTACTGCTGGACCTGAAAGCCGCCGTTCACTCAGCGGCTCAGCTTCTGCTTTGCAGCACCGGACGCGGATGTGGGAGCGCCAGACATGCCCCGTCAGAAGCTCGACCATTCCTGTGTAGATGCGTTGGGCGAGATCGACGCGGGTAGCGGCTTGATCGGGGACCTATATCCCAAGCGTGACCCGCTCTTTGGCGACGTTGCCGTTGCGCGGAACGCCTTTTGAGTGCCGTTCCCCACATCGAACTTTGCCGCCTCGTCAGCAAGCGCTGCAACTTCGCCCGAGAGGTTGCGAGCGGCGGCCGAGGTTTCCTCCACCATCGCGGCGTTCTGCTGAGTCGACTGATCCATAGTGCCAATGGCTACACTGATCTCGCTGATCGCGACGGACTGCGCCTTGTTATCGCTAGCTATTTGACCAAGGAGCGAGTGCACTTCCGCGACGCCGCCGGAGATGTTGGCAAGGGCGCCGTCCACCTTCTGCACCATGTCGACTGCGGCAACGATGTCGGTCTGCGTGGCGGTGAGCTGGTCGCGCGCGCGTGCGGCTTCTTCTTCCGAGCGCATCGCAAGCGCCGAGACCAGGTCGGCGACGACCGCAAAGCCACGACCTGCCTCACCGGCGCGACCTGCCTCAACTGCGGCGTTCATCGCTAGCACGCGGGTCTGGAAGGCGATCTTGTCGAGACCTTCGATGACACTGTCGATGCCCTCGGCGCCATCAGCGACCCGCGCCATCGCCTTGACCGCTTCGTCAGCTACGGACCGCCCCTCTTCCACGCTCGAAATTGCGCCATCGGCTCGCACAACTGTGCGGCTCGCTGCCTCAGCGGTCGCCTTCAAGCGACCGTCCATCTGAGTGACTGCGGCGGATGTCTGTTCTAAACTTGCGGCGTTCGCCTCAGTGCGGCGTGCGAGATCTTCCGAAGCTTGTGCGATTTCACCGGAGCCGGTGCGAATTGCGTCAGCGCTGGTTGCGACCGATCCGATCAACAACCTCAGGCTCTCTAGAGCTGCGTTGAAATCCGCCTTAAGCCCGGCGTAACCAGCCGGAAGATCTTGTTCGATCTGAGCGGTGAGATTGCCGGCAGTCAGCTGAGCTAGGTGCCGACCAAACAGAGCCACCACCTCGGCCTGTTCGGCCGAATGCTTCTGCTGCTCGACCGCCGTGTTACGGAAGGTTTGCATCGCGTTGGTCATTCGACCGACGCAATCCTTATAGTCGTTGTAAGCGATGGGACTGGAAAGATCGCCGGCGGCCAGCCCCTCCATCCTCACTACAGTGTTCACGTAAGGGTCGCAGACAGCCCTTCTGAAGCGAATTGCTAGAATGATCGCAGCTCCGATTACACAAGCCTGTATTGGAAGCGTTATCCAGCCAGCTCCAAAGGCTGACACGATCGCGTTCAGCACCATCAGGCCAACCATCCAGCCGAAGGCAACCTTCATTTTTAACCGGATCGGTGCGGTTGCTTCGAACCACTGCATGTTCACTTGCTCTCTCCGTCACATACCCTGACGCGAAACGGCGTACGGCCACTGGCATCGACGTGCGCCAGTATGGGTGTGAGAGTCTTATAGAGGCGGGCGGTGGCGTAGCCCGCGAGCGGACATAGATTGGAAACACTTTGCTACACGGCAGCTCATAACGGTCTCGTGGCAAACCGGCACGACGGTGCAAGCCGCAACAGAGATGGGCTCCCTCAGGAGCCGGCCCATCGGCGCCCCGCTATTCGCTGAATGAGCGTCCGGTTCCGCTAATCTCCAGCTGAAAGCAGACGGTCTCCAATCCACCCAGGTCTCGCCATTCGCTATCGACAAAGCGGACCCCGAGAGCGGACGGGCGGCTAGCGCCCGATTGTGTTGAAAAAGTCGGCCTTGCAGTAGTGTCAGCGGTCTGATTCAATCTTTGCGAGACAAGCGGAGACGAGCCGATGATGGGCGAGCGGGTGATGGCGCAGGAAGCGCTGTTCTACAGCTTCAGCTTGGAGCGGCATGTCCCCGCGGACCACATGCTGCGCTCGATCGACCGGTTCGTCGACCTGTCGGGCATCCGCGAACATCTGAAGCCGTTCTACAGCGAGATGGGGCGACCATCGATCGACCCCGAACTGATGATCCGCATGCTCATCATCGGCTACTGCATGGGGATCCGTTCCGAGCGCCGGTTGTGCGACGAGGTACATCTGAACCTGGCCTATCGCTGGTTCTGCCGGCTGAGGCTGGAGGGCGACGTTCCCGACCACTCGACTTTCTCGAAGAACCGTCATGGGCGTTTCCGCGACAGCGACCTGCTGCGCCGGCTGTTCGAAACGACGGTCGAGCGGTGCATGGCCGAGGGGCTGGTCGGTGGCGAAGGCTTTGCTGTCGATGCGAGCCTGATCCGCGCCGATGCCAATCGTCAGACTGGCGGGCCGGGTAGCGAGGGCTTGCCGCCCGACGCCGACAATCGTGCCGTTCGCGAGTATTTTGCCGTCCTCGACGATGCCGCATTCGGGGCGGCGACGCCGGTCCTGCCGAAGTTTCTGGCGCCGGCGGATCCAGCGTCGCGCTGGACCTGCGCGCATGGCGGGCAGGCTTATTACGCCTACTCGACCAACTACCTCATCGATCTCGACCATGCCGTCATCATGGACGTGGAGGCGAGTACCGCGATCCGGCAGGCCGAGGTGACCGCCTGC
>NZ_JACIJF010000036.1 GCF_014199255.1 Sphingomonas xinjiangensis
GCACTGCCGATGTTCAGGCTCATGGTCGACCTGCTGGCCGAGCTCGACAAGCGCGTTGCCACGCTCGATCGCGAGATCGCACGACGTGCAAAGGAAGACGAGGCGGCGCGGCGGCTGATGACCATCCCCGGCATCGGCCCGATTGCCGCCACGACAATCGTGGCGCTTGCACCACCCGTTGAGACGTTCGCGAAGAGCCGCGACTTTGCCGCTTGGCTCGGGCTTGCGCCACGACAGCACTCAACAGGCGGCAAGCAGCGGCTGGGCAGCATCTCGAAGATGGGAGAACGAACGATACGTCGGCTACTCATCATCGGCGGTAGTTCGGTGGTGAGGCAGGCGTGTCGTAATGGCGCGCCAGCCGGCTCATGGCTGGAGCGGATGCTCGCGCGCAAGCCGCGCATGCTCGTCTCGGTGGCGCTCGCCAACAAGATGGCGCGCATGGTTTGGGCGCTGCTGACCAGGAACGAGGATTACAGAGCTCCGGCGGTGGCCACCGTGTAAGCCGCGGCCGCAGCCAGAGGCGTCGGGGACGTAGGCGGATCGAAGGAGGGTATGGCACAACAGTCGGCGAGACGGGGCCGGAAGAACCAGTGAATGGCAGAGCGCTACCCAAGCGCGCAAACCTGTTTTGGATCCGGTCCGCGAACTCCCATACTGGCCCGCAGCTATGGCGCTGCTCATCGAGGCCGGACAGATGACAGCATCCGACTACGTGCCAACATACCCGAATTTACCGCTTGCATCCAAAGGGGCGTCCACAGATGCCCTTCCGCTTCCCACCAGACACCGACGTCTGACCTGCCGAACCTTAACCTGAATGGACGGCAGCTTACGGGAAGCAGGGGAGGGGCTCGGAGCGGCAGCTACTGGCGCTAAGCTGCCTCCTGTTAACCACTTCATTGTCCTTCGACGCTGCCCTGAAAGGTGCTCCGGGAGCAAACCGGCGCCAGCACCGTATCGTGCAACTAACGATCACGGCCGATCGAGATCCGGCACGCCAGCACGCGCCGGCTAAACCAGTCGGGGACGGGACCAGAGCGACGAAGCGGCGTGTCAGGCGCGGTCGGCTCGCGCCGAAGCGTCTTACGCTCAGCCAGCCTTGCCATTCTCCACCACGCGGCGGCGCAAGATACGCAGACTAGAGTCGCGGGCTTAGGGATCTGGCCTGAATGAAGGTGAGCGCCGAGGCGTTCGGGTGGAACGAGCGCGTTCCTCGCCCAGTGACGATGCGAGACGCCGAATGGCTTGTCGGATACGACCAGTGCGCACGAAGGACTGCGATGTTGATTGAGATGCCTTCGCGCTCACCCAGTCGTAGCGTTTTAAATGAATATCCGTGTATTGAGAGCTCCAGTTTGACTTCTATTATCGCTTGCGTCGCTGTCCGGCAAACTCCGCGAGAAGACCGGCGGCTTCACCTCAGGCGGGCAGGTGGCTGGCGGAGCGCAAACTGCCGCCTGCCCGCCTAGCGTACAGTGATACCGGCGCGAGCGGAGGTTATGCAGCAAGCGTCTGGACGGCCGTTTCCGCAGAGGCGATCGCAGCTGCTGCCGCCTCTGGACTCAGCCGCACGCCTTCGGCGCGGATCACCTCGCACTCAGTGATCCCGAAGAAGGCGAACACTGCCTTGAGGTACGCTTCCTGATGCTCCAATCCGGCGTTCGGAGTGCCTTCGGCGTAGATGCCGCCCCGCGATGAGGCGAGGATCACTCGGCGTCCGCCGGCGAGACCTTGGGGGCCTTGTGGCGTGTAACGGAAGGTGACCCCTGCAACTGCGATATAGTCGATCCACGTCTTGAGCTGAGCCGGGATGCCGAAGTTATACATCGGAACGCCGATCACGATGACGTCGGCCGCCATGAACTCGGGGAGCACCTGCCGCTCGATCCGTTCCTCCAAAGCGTGTCCTGGTTGGTGGGTGGCCGGCGTCACGCCGACACCCGCCAACGTTTCAGCGTTGAAGTAAGGGAGGGGCGTGCGAGCGAGATCGCGGTAGACGACCTCGGCGGCAGGGTCGATCGCGGAAAGCCGCGCGACGACAGCCTTGGACAGGCGTCGGCTGACCGAAGTCTCACCGGTGATGCTCGAATCGACGTGCAGGATCTTCATTCCGGGCCTCTGGTAACGATTGGTAACCAGGAGAAGATCAATTACCTGAAGGCGGAGCACAAGGAGGCACAATTTTGTTACCTGGACGGACCCATGTTCCTCACGACTGCCGAGTGGTGGCCGACGTGCTCTCCAGGATCGGAGATAAATGGTCGGTGTTCGCGGTGATGCTGCTGGGTGAGCGCGACCACCGGTTCGCCGAACTGCAACGCGGGATGGGCGCAGTGTCGAAGCGCATGTTGAGCCTCACGCTCAAGCGCTTGGAACGCGACGGCCTCGTTATCCGAACCGTATTCGACACCGTTCCGCCGTCCGTGTCGTACGCGCTCACGCCACTCGGCCGATCCCTGCACGGGGTGGTCGAAGCGCTCGGCCATTGGGCTGTCGATAACCAGTCGAGCATCGAAGCGGCGCGGCAGCGGTTTGATGGTGAGGTCGCCTTGGGTGAGTAGCGGAGCAACATCGTCGCCGAAGGGGACCGTTCCTGCAGCTATTGCACAGGCTGCCCACCGGGATCGCCGCCGATCTAATGGTGAAGGTGAAATCCGTCGATGATCACTGTCTCGCTGCACGGCGTAGCGAAAGGACGGCCGCCCGTCATGCCTTTGTCCAATCGATTGGAAGCAGCGGCGATGCCGACGTCATCGACTTGACGAGCGGCATGCCTTGCGGCGTGCTCCATCCGGCGACGCTCCATGTCCCCGCGGATCGCGGTGTCCGTGCCGCTGGCGTCCATCACCGCCTGCACCTCATAACCCGCACTGACAGCGCTAATCGTCGGAAACACCAGGCAGATGCCCTGCTTCGCCAGCGCGACCGAGCGCGACCGCGAAACCCATCATTGACCGTCCAAGGCGCAACACCTTGCGTCCGCCTGATCTTGCGCTGCCGCCCCGGTCGATGGCTGGCCAAGAGGATCGATGGTCCGGTCGACGATGGGGTCATGCACTACGGCCAGCCAGTCGCCGAGGCGGTTGGGATCCCCGTTGATCCGCATCTCGCCCGTGCGAAGGAATCGGTCGCGGGCGGCCGCGTAGGCGGGGTCGGCGCTGCGGAGACGGTTGAGCTCCTGCGCGGCCGCGGCCGTGATCTCGACCGTCACGTGGGTCTTCTCGTCGGGGCTCACACCTTCGCGGAACGACGGCTTTCCCCCCCGGATGTCGAAGCGGATACCCTGCACCAGACCGCCGCCAATTGCGGTGCCATCGATATATCGCTCGACGAACGAGACATCGAGGTCCGGTGCGAGCCCGGCACGGGCGGCGGTACGGCACATCAGCATCCCCACCATCTCGAACCAGGCCGGTGTGCCCTGCGGCAGCTTTGCTTCGCTCATGTCATATCTCCCGCGGTTCAGTCGATTGTCGTGGTGCTGATTGCTCGTCACCTCGCCCTCAGCACGATCTTGCCCTTGAGGTTTCCGCTGGCGGCTCGCTCATGTGCGCCGCGCGCCTCGGCGAGGGGAAAGATGCTATCGATGGCGACGCGAATGGTGCCATCATCCAGCAGCCGCCCGGCCTCGGCCAGCTGCGCCCCGTTCGAGCGAACCTGCGTCGCCGAGACGGTGACGCCCAGGCGCTCGGCCTCATCCTGCCCGGCAAAGCCGAGCGGGAAGATCGGGAACAGCGCGCCGCCGCGCTTTAGCGTGCGCAGGAATCGCGCGGAGGACGCACCACCGACCGCATCGACGACCAGATCGAGATCGTGCACCACGTCCTCAGCCGCGATCGTGCCGTAATCGATGAATTCGTCGGCGCCCAAGTCGCGCACAAACGCTTGCTGGCTGGCGGAGGCGACTGCAATCACGCGCGCGCCCTTCCACTTCGCCAGCTGAACCACGAAGTGGCCGACGCCGCCCGCGGCACCGTTGACAAGCACAGTCCGCCCGTCGAGCGGCACCGGCTTGTGCCGGTTCGGCTGGACTGGATTTGGCGCGTCGTGACCGAGATCGATCAGGAACTGCCACGCTGTGAGCAGCGACATTGGAGCGGCCGCCGCCTGAACGTGATCGATGCCACGCGGCTTCAGCGCGGCCTGGGCGACTGGCACGGTGACATATTCCGCATAGGCCGCGCTCTCGCCGAAAACGCCTTCGGGGAAGCGCACCATCGCATAGACCTCGTCGCCAGCTGCGAACCCTTCCACCCCGTCGCCGATCGCCTCGACGGCGCCCGAGACGTCCGTTCCCGGGATGATCGGAAATGCCGCCGGGGGCTGCCACTCGGGGGGCAGCGTCTTGTAGCCGTCGCGCAGGTACCAGTCGGGGGGATTGATGCCGGCCGCCGTGACACGGACGAGCAGCTCGCCGGCTTTCGCCTCCGGCCGATCCGCATCCTCATAGGCCAGCACTTCGGGGCCGCCGAACGCGTGCAGCCGGACTGCCTTCATCATCTCACTCACAAGAACCTCCATGCGAACTTCGTTGGTCGGCATGAGATATTGTCGTGAACGGGATTGATAACTGCCTTGGACTTCGCTTCACTGATGCCGTGAAGGAACAAATGGCATTGGAGCGGCTGACCGGACTTCTCGCGTTCGCACGCGCCGGATCGATGGGCAGCTACACAGCCGCCGCTCGCGCGCTGCGGGTCTCGCCATCGGCGGTGAGCAAGAGCGTCCAGCGGCTCGAGAAGCAGCTGGGCGTGCCGCTGTTTACACGCACCACCCGTTCGTTGACGCTGACGGCTGAGGGTCGCGACTTGCATGAACGCGCAGTCAGGCTGTTGCGCGATGCCGAGGAGATCGAGCAGGCGGCGCTTTCGGCGCGGTCCGAGCCGTCGGGGACGTTGCGGATCGCCGCATCGCTGCCGATCGGCGTCCATGTGATCGCGCCTGCGCTGCCGGCGTTCCGCCGGCTGCATCCGAAGGTTTCGGTCGACCTACGCCTCAGCGACCGGATCGTTGACATCATCGACGAGGGCATCGACATCGCCGTTCGCATCGGCGACCTCACCGACTCCCGGCTCCTGTCGCGCAAGCTCGCGCCCGTCGCGTTGTGCTGCTTCGCCTCTCCGGCCTATCTCGCGGAGCGCGGCACGCCCCTGCACCCCGACGAGCTCGCGAACCACGACACCGTGATCCTGCGCTACCAGAGCAGCGGCCAGCCGTTACGATGGCCGTTTCGGATCGGTGGTCGCGTCGTCGAGATCGTCCCCGCATCCGCAATCACCGCCGATGCCAGCGAAGCTCTGGTCGCGATCCTCGCCGCCGGTGGTGGCATCGGCATGGGCGCCACGTTCGTCACGGCGCCGTATGTCGCGCGCGGCGAACTGGTCCCGGTGCTCGCCGAGTTCGCGGTCGAAAGGCACAACGTCACGGCGCTCTGGCCCGAGAGCCGCAGGGCCAATCCTGCCGTTCGCGCCGCCTTGGATATGCTGCAAGGAACATTCGACCAGCGAGTCAGCTGAGCTCATGTGCCAAGCGGCTCCGACACGCACATCGAAGTCGTTGGCGTGTTGGCGCGGCCAACCCGGACCTCGTTGACCGGATAAACGCAGGTGCGCCGGACAACGAGGTGCGGCCGAAGCCCTACTATGCCGGTGGCGGTGCCGAAGAATATACCGACCAGCCCGTCCTGAGAGCTGCCTGAACGCCGGCCGGGAGCAGGCTCTCACCTGCTCTCGCACGTTCGATGCCGCAGTTTGTCGCCAACACGTTTGGGAAGCGAGGCTTTCCTCCTTCGGGGATCATGAGCGCTGAGTGCTTCTCGGCGAACTCCCGAATTTCCGTCGATATGCGTGACCGAAAGCGCTTTGGGACGTGTAACCGACGCTGGCCGCTATGCTCGCCACGTCGGCGTCACCGCGCCTCAGCGCTGCACGGGCGAGGGTGAGACGCCACGTCCGCAGATAGGCGAGTGGCGGTTGTCCCACGTGCCGAGTAAACTCGGCAGAGAAGGCGGCTCGCGACATGCCAGCGAGGCTTGCGAGTTGTGCCACTGTCCACCGCTGCGCCCGATCGTTATGCATCGCGCGTAGGACCCTTCCGATCCTGGGATGCGAAAGGGCGCCAAGCCAACCAGGTTCAGCCGCCGCCACCCTCCCGGCATAGGCGCGCATGGCCTCCACCAGCAGGACGTCGGCAAGCCGGGCACTGACGATGTCGCCGCCGATCATGGCCCGTTCAATTTCGCTGCTCATCAGGCCTAGGATCGTCGCGACCGCGCCGGATGCCCGCGACGATTGAGGGACCATCATGCACCCCGGCAGCATGTCGAGCAGGAAATCCGCGCAATCCGCCGTGAAAGAGACGGTCCCGCCGATCGCGACCGTCTCGATTCCGCCAAGGTGCGCCACATCGCACCCCGCTTCGTAAAGGGCTTCGCCATCCACGGGCATCGCTTCGGGATGGCTGGCCACGGTGTAAGTCGTGCGGCCAAGCACGCATACGTCGCCCTCGTGCAGGAGCATGGGGACATCATCTGGGACCAGCACCCACGCGCTGCCGCGCAGCAGCGCGACGAACTTGAGCCTGTCGATTGCAGGAAACGCGAGCGCCCATCGGCCAGCAGCTTCCATGCGGGTCTGCCGTGTCACCCTTGCCCCTAGAACTCCGAGAACATCAGACAGCGGGTCACGTGCTGATTTGGACGATTGCAACAAACTCATAGAGAGTTGCGCATAGATCATACTGAATTGACGGGATAGCTCCGCCGCAAAGGAGATAGCTGATGAGTATCGCAGGTAAGGTCATCGCAATCACGGGCGCAAGCAGCGGGATCGGCCGAGCCACGGCAACGCTCCTGGCCCAGCATGGTGCGCTCGTCGTGCTGGGCGCGCGCAACGAAGACGCGCTAAAGGCTGTAGCTGGTGAGATAACGGCCAATGGTGGGAAGGCTGTCTTCAGGTCCACCGATGTACGCCAGCGAAGCGATCTTCAGGAACTCGTGGCCCTCGCGATCGCGCATTGCGGCCACCTCGATGTCATCATCAACTGCGCAGGGATCGGACCGATCTCTCGGTTCGACGCGCTCGACGTCGAGGGCTGGGATGCGATGATCGATGTAAATTTGCGCGGCACGCTCTATGGGATCGCCGCCGCACTGCCGGTGTTTGCGCGCCAGGAAAGCGGGCACGTCGTCAATGTCATTTCGACGGCAGGTATTCAGATGGTTCCCACGATGGGAGTTTACGCGGCCACCAAAAACGCCGTGCGGACCGCCACGGAAGTGCTGAGGCAAGAGGCAGGACCGCACCTTCGGGTGACCGAAGTGTCTCCGGGAATGATCGCGACCAGTTTCATCGACAGCATCAATGATCAGCCGACAAGGCAGTCGATCGGGGATCGGGTCCGCGCGATAGCAATCCCCCCCGAGGCGATCGCACGTGGCATCCTGTATGCGATCGAGCAGCCGCCTGAGGTCGATGTTGGGAGCATTGTCATCCGTCCGACCGCGCAAGCATAACTTGCGTTTCGGTTGCGAATAGGCTGATTGATATTATCAGACTGCCCCGATCTACCTTTCCCATGATCGAAGGTTCTTGGAGACAGCAAGGGCGGGATCGGTCTCCCGATGCCTCCGGGTTGAGCCGTTTTCCCGAAACCTGTTCCTGATTGCGCTTTCCCAAAACGGTCCCTCGAACGCGGGGAAACGGGACTGCTGCGGGTTGGTGATTTTGCTTCCTGCCACCCCTGCCGCCGCGCCCGCGAAGGTGGCGGGTGCCGTGGACCTGCGCCAGAGCCGGGCGGAGTGGCGGATCACGGGGCCGGGCGATGTCGCGCGGTTCGACAGTGCCAAGGGCGCGCTCGTCTCGCTGCGCGGACGGGGAGGCGAGCTGGTGGATGCCGCACCCACGCCCATTTTCTGGCGTCCGGTGACGGACAATGACATCGGCTCGGACGTGCCGGGCAAGCTCGCCGTCTGGAAGGAAGCGAGCCTGAACCGCGCGCTGACCGGCTTTTCCGCCAAGCCACAGGGCGATAGCGCGGAAGTCCAGGTGCTGCAGACGGTCGGCGACAATGTGGCCTGGGTGCGCACGCGCTATCGGTTCGAGCCGACCGGCGACATCATCGTGACCGAGGCGATCGAGAATGGGCGCGAGGACCTGCCCGTACTGCCGCGGGTCGGCTGGACCATGAGGATGCCCGAGGCGTTCGACCAGCTTGCCTGGTACGGGCGCGGGAAGTGGGAGAGCTATGCGGATCGCAAGAGGTGCGCAATGCTGGGCCGCTACAAGGGCGCGGTTCGGGACCAGTATCATCCCTACAGCCTCCCGCAGGATACCGGGAACAAGACCGACCTGCGCTGGATGGCGGTGACCGACAATGGGGGCAACGGCCTGTTGACCAGCGGCGCGGAGCCGTTTTCGGGCGCCGCCCTAGCGCTGCATCCGATGCAGCTCGACTATGACCGGCTCTTGCCCAACCGCCACGGCCTGTACTTGAAGCCGGAAGGCTTCACCACGCTGACGGTGGACCATGCCTCGATGGGGGTCGGTGGGGACAACAGCTGGGGGGCGCAGCCGATCGCCAAGTACCAGTTGCCATTCCGCCACTATAGCTTCACCGTGCGGTTGCGGCCGCTGGCGGCGAGGACGATCCGGCGCGCAGATCGCACGGACGGCGATTCCGCAGGAAGGCAGCGCCCCACCGGCGCGGTGACACCGGACCGCCGTCCTGCCATGGTCGGGCGGCAAACGCGTCACGGAGGGATCTGCCCGCCTTGCCTTAGAACACCCGCCGCAATCGCAGGCTGATCGTGCGGCCGAGCGGATCCAGATAGGCCGCCTGATAGCTTAACGGCGTGGCGCCCAGGCGGTCGCGTACGTTCGACCGGGCGTCGAGCAGATTGGCGATGTCGAAGGATACGCGGGTGCCCTTCAGCCACGTCGGCCCCGACGCACCGCCGAAGCGTTCGGCGAGATTCGCGAACAGGTTGAGGTTCACCGTGGTGAGGCTTTCGAAGCGGAGCCGGTCGGGGTCGGCGTGCGATCCGCCGATCTCGGTCCCGCTCTGCCAGGTCGCCGAGAGGCGGGCGCCCAGGCCGCGCTTGAAGACGCCGGCCTGGAACTCGACTGCGTGGCGGCGCCGGCCGCCACCGACGTCGATGGCGCCGCCGTCGAGCAGATCAAGCGAAGGGAGCTCGTCGCGAAGGCTGAGCGAGTCCTCAAGCACCCAGTTGTGATAGAGGCTGACGAACAGCCGGCTCGACGCGGTCATGATGTTGCGCGCCAGCGCGCTGCCGGGCTCGGGTCGGAAGGTGAAGGTCCCGTTCGGACCCGCGGTCATCTGCCCAGCCTGGGCCGCCGGGATGCGGATCATGCCGCTCTCCATCCCCGACGGCACCGCACCCAGGGGCCTCGTCCAGTTGACGCCCCACCGCAGCTGCTTTTGCCGCGATGCGGCGAGATTGACCGGTCGCGCGTCGATTTGGAGTAGCCGGCCGGTCGCGTCGCGGACGAACCGGTCCGGAAACGCGGCCTCGATTTGCGGCGACAGGAGGGGAAAGGCGACGATGGGATCGTCCACCTGCGCTGCAACATAATCGAGGCTGAGCGTCAGGTCGGTCCGGGTTAGCGGACGCACGTTCATGCCCACCCGGAACACGTGACGTTCGTCGTTGCGCAGGCGCGGATTGCCGCCGAACAGCTGCGTGACGTCCACCACTTCGCCACGCGCGAGGTCGAAGGTGCGGACGTTCGGCGTCTTCAGAGCCGGCCCGCCGAGCTGCTCGAGCGTCGGTGCCCCTTGCTCGCTCGTTCCCGACAGGATCACGCCGATCGATCGGGTCGGCGACCAGGTGAGGCCGCCATCGAACGTCCACAGGCTGCCAGCGTCAGAGAGGCGGTTGACCGCCACACTTGCATTGGCCGAGAGGCGGCCGACTCTCGACGCGGCGGGGTCGGCCGAGCCGAGCAGCGGAACGTCCGCGGTTGCCTGTAGCCCGCCCCGGTCGCGGCCGATGTCCGATCGGGCCGATGCAAGGCTGCGTCCCGACCGGCTCTCGAAGTCGTGAGTTTCGAACTCTCCTCGCACGCTCGTATAGAGCGGGCCGGCTGGCAGGGTGACGATCGGGCCGGACAGGATGAGGTCGGCGGTTGCGACCGCATCGGTCGATTTGGCGGTGTCGCGCAGCCCGGACCGGTCGCCGAGGTTGGTTCGCGTCTTGCTTGCGACGCGATCATAGTTGCCGATCGCGGTCCATTGCCAATTTCCGGTCCGGCCGCCCAAGGTCGTGCCCAAGTGCGCGGCATCCTGGTCGCTGTCGCGCCGCAGGGGGCCGTCTTCGCCGAGGCCGAGAAGGCTTCGGCTTCGGTTCGCCTCGAAGCGCCCATTCACCGTTGCCGATACCTCGCCCAGCACATGCCCGCTGACGAGGCCGTTGAGCAGGAACTGCTCGGTCGACGGCAGCAGGGTCCGGAAGCGTCCCGCGTCCACCGGGCCGGAGAGTTGCCGGACGTCCCGATCGTGCTCGGTCAACCACGTGGAACGGGTATAGCTCGCCCCCAGGCCAAGCCGCGTGTCGTCGCGGATCCGCAGGAAATCGGCGTCGGCGTCGCCCGCGGTGCGGTTGCCCCGCGTCACGGTGAGGAGACCCGCCTCGCCGATGCCGGCCTGGTAGCGTTGGAACGTCACCACGTTCACGACCTTCTGGTCCGCGCGATAGCCGTATTTCAGCGCCACTTCCTCAGGAAGGATCTCCATGCGCTCGATCGCTTCCGCCGGGATGCGAGCGATCTCGGAGAAGCTCGACACGCGCCGGCCGTTCAGGAGCGTGACCGGGCCTTCGTCGCCGCGCCCGCGGTTGCTGGTCGTCTGCGCCCCGATCGCCCCCAGCAACGCCTCGACATCGTCCGCGCCGAACGCGCGGATGTCGGCCGAGCGAAAGACCCGTTCGGGTGGAATGTCGCCGAGGGCCGACGCGCGCGGGCGCCCTCCCAGCACCACGATGTCTTTTTCGTCGTCTCCCGCCGGCGCGGACGGAGTCTCCCGCGCTGGTGATGGGGCGATGGCGGGCGCGCCCGTCCGATCGGACGCTTTCGGCGTCGTCGCAATGGGCGGGGCGACGACCTGCTGCGCCTCCACCGCGCCCGAACAGGTTCCTGCCAGCATGCCTGCAATCCAGGTGATCTTCTGTCTCACGCCCAATCCCCAGCCAATGCTTCTACGGCGCGGCGTTCAAGCGGTTGCGGGTAACGGGGGGATGGCCGCCCGGTAGCAGGCGGCGATACGCAAATGCTACAGGGCGCGTGTAGGGTGCCACCATGGAGTCCAAGGTCATCGCCAGCGCTACGGTCCTTGTGGTCGACGACGACGCGAGCATCCGCGACGCCATTGCCGATTTCCTCGCCAGCCATGGCTTCCTGGTCCGCGCTGCGGGCAATGCCGCCGCGTGCGAGCGAGAGTTGCGCGAGGCGCAGGTCGATGTGGTCGTGCTGGACGTGATGATGCCGGGCGAAGACGGGCTTTCGGTATGCCGGCGCCTGGCGCCCACGGGCGTGCCGATCTTGATGCTCAGTGCGCTCGACGACGTGACCGACCGGATCGTCGGGCTGGAGGTCGGCGCATGGGATTATCTAACGAAGCCGTTCGAGCCGCGCGAGCTTCTCGCGCGGATCCGCGCGCTGCTGCGGCGGCCTTCGACGGAGCCATCGACGCAGGAGCGGGGGGGCAGGGGCATTACCTTCGCCGGCTGGTGGCTCGACGTCGAGGAACGGCGCTTGCGCGACCCCGCCGGACGCCCCGTGTCGCTGAGCGAGGGGGAGTATGCCCTGCTCGCCGCGTTCGCCGTTCGCCCGGGACGGATCCTGACGCGCGACACGCTGCTCGACCTTGCGCGCGGCTTGGATGCCGCGTCCTATGACCGGGCGATCGACATCGCGATCAGCCGCCTGCGCCGCAAGCTGGCCGAGGCGGATCCGGCCCCGATCATCGAGACGGTGCGGGGAGTGGGATACCGCTTCGTACCATCGGTCCGTCCGGCGTGAGGCGCCCGCCCAGCGCCCTAGTGTCGATCGGCGGCTTCGGCGTGGCCGTGGCCATGCTGAGCGTGACGACGACGGCGTCGATCGTCGTGCTCGCGCCGCCGCCGCCCACGCTGCGGATGAGTGCTGCCGAAGCGATCGGGGCGCTGCGCCATCCGGTGCCGGGTTTTGATCGGGACCTGGTCGCGGAACCGCCCTCTGGAGCACGCGTGTCTGCCATGGAAAAGTCGATCGCGGCGGAGCTGCGCCGAGCGCCCGAAACGGTGCGGGTGACCTGGGTGGAGGCGGTGGAGCCTACCGTCGCGGATGATTCGTCGGCGGAGTCGGAGACTCCCTTTGGGGAGAACGTCGTGTTCCGGCAACGCGAGACCGGCCTCTTCGAACGGCTCGATCCGAACATCCAGTCCTCCGAATACAGGAGATCCGTCCTGCGGATGGTGCGTCCTGCCTTCGCGCTGAGCGTCCGGCAGGACGATGCCTCCTGGCTGCGCGTCCAGCCGAACCGGCCGTTTTTAAGCGTTTGGCAGCGCAACATCCTCCTCTCGCTTGCCGTTACGCTGCTGCTGCTCGTGCCGCTGGCGTGGATCTTCGCGCGCCGCCTGACGCGTCCGTTCCGCGCGCTCGCAAATGCGCTCGGCGACCGTGCCGATACCGTCCCCCAGGAAGGGCCCCGCGAGTTGCGCGAAGCCGCCGCCGCGATTGGTGCGATGCGCACCCGGCTCGCGAACGAGGCGGCGGAGCGCGCCCGCATGCTAACGGCGATCGCGCATGACCTGCGGACGCCGATGACCGGCCTCCGGTTGCGCATCGACGCTGCACCCGAACCCCAACGGACGCGCATGGTTGCCGATATCGATCGCATGCAGGCGATGATCGGCGAGGTTTTGACGTTCGCGCGCGCCGCTGCGGCGCCGGCCGAGGTGCTGAACGTGCGGCCGCTGCTCGCCGAGATTGTCCGAGAGATGCAGGGACCTGGTGCCTCGCCGCGTCTCCTCACCGGCGACGATGCGAGGATCTCGGCATCCGCGTCGGCCTTTCGGCGCGCGATTGAGAATCTTCTGCAGAACGCGATCGATTATGCGGGCGGGGGCATGGTGTCGCTCGAACGCGCCGCCGGAAGTGTGAACATCTCGGTCCAGGACTCAGGGCCCGGCATTCCGGCCGCCGACCGGGAGCGCCTGCTTCGCCCCTTCGAGCGCGGCGAGGCGTCGCGAAACCGCGACACAGGGGGCGCCGGCCTCGGCCTCAGCATCGTCCGCGACTTCGCCGCGCGCAATCGCGGCAGCTTTACGCTGACCGACGCCCCCAGCGGCGGCACGCTTGTCATCCTCAGCCTTCCCATAGCCTGACCAGGGAGCGGCGGTAGTCGAGCACCTGCCAACGATATCGCGGGGCGAGCGGTCGGGCTTGCGTTCGATGATAAGGTTGCCGTCCTCGTCCATCGCCAGCAGGGCGATGCGTGTGCCGTGGTCGGTCGCTACCCGGCGGCCAAGGACGACGCGGCCGACGCGGAAACCCGAGCTGACGACCGCAGCGCTGGAAGCGATCTCCGCGGCTGGGAAGAACCAGCGTTCATCACTCCATCCGGAAAACGGTGTTCGGCGAAGGTGCGCCCACGACAGCTATCCGCATCGACGTGCCCGATAGCTGTTCGGCAGAAAAGTCCCCATTCTCAGTCGTCGACCTCTACGCTCAGACCAAGATGAAGAGACGGCCGGGTTCGGGAAACCGCTGCGTGAGGCCGAACGTCGGGAACTGTGTCGCTAGCCGCCGCCTGACTCGGCTGCGATCAACGGCAGCTTTTGCATTCTGTCGCCCGAAAGCAGTCTGGCAGGAATCCATCCAATAGTCGTCGGTCGGCGGCCGGTGGTTCGAATATGAACATGGGGTAATCGCGGGAGCGAGCTACCTCTATCAGCGATGGTGCGGAGGGTGGCTGTTCCCCGATAGATGAAGTTGCGGGC
>NZ_JACIJF010000037.1 GCF_014199255.1 Sphingomonas xinjiangensis
CGAGGTCAGGTTCGACCCCGATCCAGGCATCGTACGTGAAGGGGCTGCCATTCCATCTGCTTTCGAAACGCAGCCGCCGCGATACACCATCTTTGAGGAAGGCACGATCCAGACCCGGCGCTTGCGCGTGTGAACGCTAGCAGTCCGGCAGCAAGAGCATGCAGCAGGTCGCGGCGCGTGCCCCATGTGCGTGCTCGTGCGTTCCCACAAGGAAGCAAAGGAACGACCATGAATCCTACAAGCATTCCGGGCAACGAGCCTGACTCCGGCGATATGTCCACGGAACCAGTCTTCGGAACGCCCGACGATGGCCTGGCGGAGCATGGCCTGCCCGACAATGAGGCCGACGAGTTGGGTAACTTCGCCTAGCTCAAACGCCACGGTGGCGGGTCATGGGTGGAAACCGGCCTGTCTCCTTCGCATTAGAATGGGGGAAAGCTGACGACCTCCACGCGATTGACAAGCAGGGCGCAGCATGGCTGATTGCGGATATGGGGACTGCGATTTCCCCACGAGGCGTCAGCTGAAGAATCGCGTCCAGCTCACTACGCCAAGGACGCGTCATGCCCGCTCACAATGCAATCACTCCCGATAAGCTCGCGCGCCTGATAGCGCTGCCCGGATCGCCCCGGATTATCGACCTTCGGGACGCGCCAACCGAAGCGATCCCGGGCTCGCAAGCTCCCGCCTGCAAGGACCCGATCCATTGGCGCCAGGACCCCAGTAGCTCGGTCGTCGTTGTCGACGGCGATGGGCGCGGCCCGGCGGTGTCGGCGGCGGCGATCCTGCGCAGCGACGGCATCCCGGCCGAAACACTTGAAGGCGGGTTCGCCGCCTGGGCGAGCGCGGGGCTACCCACGGTATCCTTCGCCCATTTGCCCGCACGGCACGAAGACGGCCGGACATGGTGGGTGACGCGATCGCGTCCCAAGGTAGATCGGATCGCCTGCCCTTGGCTGATCCGCCGCTTCGTCGATCCCGCCGCACGCTTCCTCTTCGTGGCGCCCGCCGAGGTGCTGACCGTCGCCACGCAGCAGCTGGCAGAGCCGTTCGACCTTGCCGATGATCGCGTATTCTGGAGCCATCGCGGCGACCTGTGCACCTTCGACCTGATGGTCGAGGCGTTTGGCCTTGGCGCCCATGCGCCGCTGGTGCGGCTCGCCGCCATCGTGCGCGGCGCCGACACCGACCGTCTCGACCTCGTACCTGAAGCCGCCGGCCTGCTCGCCATTTCGCTCGGCCTCTCGCGCACCCACAGCGACGACCATGCCCAGGTCGAAGCCGGCATGGCGGTATACGACGCGCTTTATCGCTGGTGCCGCGACGCACAGGGCGAAAAGCATGACTGGTCCTCGCACCAGCCCGCGCGCGGCTCAGCGCACAAGGGGGTGTCGGCATGACCGCGGCTACCATGGACGTCGCACCGCCTGCCCCGCCGCAACCGGTCACCCTGCGCCAGGCATTCTGGGTGTGGCTGCGCATCGCGATGCTGTCGTTTGGCGGACCGGCCGGGCAAATAGCGGTGATGCACCGCATCCTGGTCGACGAGAAACGGTGGATCGGGGAGCAGCGTTTCCTCCACGCGCTCAACTATTGCATGCTGTTGCCGGGGCCCGAGGCGCAACAGCTCGCCACCTATATCGGATGGCTGATGCACCGAACGAAGGGCGGCATCGTCGCCGGCGTGCTTTTCATCCTGCCCGGCGCCGTCGCGGTCATGGCACTGAGCTGGGTTTATGTACTTTACGGGCGGGTCGGCATCGTCTCGGCCTTGTTCTTCGGCCTCAAGGCCGCGGTGCTCGCGGTGGTGCTCCAGGCGGTGGTGCGGATCGGCGGGCGGGCGCTGAAGACCGCACCGGCGCGGCTGCTCGCCACTGCCGCGTTCGTCCTGATCTTCTTCTTTGGCGCGCCGTTTCCACTGATCGTGCTCGGCGCCAGCCTGATCGGCTGGTGGTCGGGCAAGCAGGGCCATGCCGCGTTTCGCGGCGGTGGCCACGGCGCGTCGAAGAGCGCGACCGTCGCCGACGCCGATACGCTGCTGGGCGAGGACTTGCCGGCGCACGCGCGGCCGACCTGGCGCGAGACCGTCCAGACCGCGCTGATCTGGCTGGCCTTGTGGCTGATCCCAGTCGCGGCGCTGCTGATCGCGCTGGGCCCGGATGACGTGTTCAGCCGCATCGCGACCTTCTTCTCGACCATGGCGATGGTGACATTTGGCGGCGCCTATGCCGTGCTTGCCTATGTCGCGCAGCAGGCAGTGGAGAATTATGGCTGGCTGAGCCCGGCCGAGATGCTCGACGGCCTAGGCATGGCCGAGACGACGCCGGGACCGCTGATCATGGTGCTCCAGTTCGTCGGCTTCCTGGGCGCATATCGTGAGGCCGGCGCCCTGTCCCCGCTGCTGGCGGGAACGCTTGGCGGGCTGCTCGCGACCTGGGTGACGTTCGTGCCCTGCTTCCTGTGGATCTTCCTCGGAGCGCCCTTCATCGAGCGGCTACGCGGGAACGCTGCGGTCGCGGGCGCCCTCTCGGCGATCACGGCCGCAGTCGTCGGCGTCGTGCTCAACCTGGCGGTGTGGTTCGCGCTCCACACGCTGTTCCGCCAGACGGCGATGCTCAGCCTCGGACCCATCCGCTTCGACGCGCCGGTGCTCGGCAGCGTGGATCCCTGGGCGACGCTGCTTGCCGGGGCCGCGATCGTCGCGGTGTTCACCCTGCGAGCCAACGTCATCGCGACGCTGCTCGGCACCTCCGCCGCCGGCATCGTGCTCCACTTCCTCGGAGTGCTCGGATGACCCTCGCCGGAGTTGTTTAAACGGCAGCTTCCCAGCATCCGATCAAGCCTGTGCGGATGGCAACTACTGGGGCGTCAGCGGACGAGCGGCTTCTCGCTCCAGGAGCGGACCGGCTGCTGTCGGACGGGTTGGCGGTAGCCGGATCCCAAGCCAATCGCCGTAAACAATCAGCAATGGGCCAACACGCCGTCTGGCACCGTACGTGCGGCAGCGGAGCGCCAGTAGCTGCCGTTTAGGGCTGCCTGCGCGCTTCCCAAAAGCTGCCGTAGGTTCATGTTTGAACACCGGCCGCCAAAGGACGACTTTTGGGTGGATAGCCGTCCGGCCGCTTTTGGCACTCAGAGGGCGCAGTAGCTGCCGTTCCCGAAAAGGGGCGCTGGCTTGCAGAAACCGAAGCTGGTCGCCTGCGTGACAGGCGCGGCAGCTTTCCCGTTATGCTTTTTTAACCGGGAAAGGCTTTTACCTCAACCTATAACCCGTCGCTGTCTTCTGAAAGGCGATCTGGCTGAAACTGTGGCCGCGGCCGCCCCGCTCCAGTTCCACGATATAGCCCTGCGGGATTGAGTAACCGCAGGTCAGCCGTACGAATGGCCAATCTTCCTCACCCGGTCCTACCCCGTCGGAGACGTGGAATGGACCATCCGCGTCAGCCAAAGCGGCTGGTAGGATGCTCCTGATCCCAGCCGGTAAATCTGTTAAACGCGTAGCAGTCAGACCACTTGTGCCTCTACAAGGCGGTGACTGAGGCACGGAGGGCGCCGTTTGAGCGCCGACGAGCAGTGAGGCGTATAAGAGCATCTGCATCTCCTTTCAGAAGGTGGTCTGGCATAAGCCTCGCTTTTGAACCTCGGCTGGCCAACGAAACTACGTCCAAACGGGCGAACCACAGCTCGTCAGCAGCAGAGCCAAACATACGCGACGTATCAGCTAAGTGCGCTCCGCAACCAGCGTTAGACTGCCACATGAACAAGGGTCCGCTCTCGGGTGAGGTCCCGCTACCGTGACGACCTAATTGGGGCGCAACCGGACGGGCCGCTTCTCGAGCCAGGAGCGGACCGGTGGCTTTCGGACCGGCTGTCGGTAGCCGAATCCCAAGCCAGTCGCCGTGAAACAATCAGCAATGGGCGAACACGCCGTCTGGTACGGTACGTGCGGCAGCTGAGCGCCATTTGTTGCCGTACGGACCGGTTCCCGCGACTCCCGATAGCTGCGGTCCGTTCATGCTCAAGCCGCCAGCGCCGACGGGCTGATTGAACCTATTCATAGCTGCCGTTGTTAGTCATGCCTCATGAAGATCTATTTGGCGGCCTAACTTCAGGCATCTCTGGCCGTTCCCGTTGCCAGAGCTTACCGCGGAGAGAGTGCATCACCACAGGAGAAGACGAATGGCTGTGTTCAATAAGGACATGATCGAGCTTGCGACTAAAAATAAGAACTTCCAGAAGGAAGTTTACTATGATGAGAACTGTCAAGTCGTGCTCATGAGCATCGAGCCTGGCGAGGACATCGGCGAGGAAACGCACGATGCAGACCAGACTACGTTCTTTGTCGCTGGCGAAGGGCAAGCCCTTGTTGATGGTAGCCGTACTAAGGTGACGCCAACCACATGGTTATTATTCCGAAGGGCGCGAAGCATAACATCATCAACAAGGGCGATGAACCCTTGAAGCTCTTCACTGTGTACACCCCGCCCGCCGAGGAAGAGGGTATCAACCACAAGACCAAGGCAGAAGCCGAGGCAGCTGAGGAAGTGTAAGAGAGAATTTGCTGGCGGCACACAGCGCCGCCAGCGCCACCAGGAAGGCTATTCGTCTGTAGCTACCGGTTAGCTGATTTCTCGGTCTCCAGCATAACTCGTGCCGGAGCACCGTTGAGCTCTGCCGGGACGCCCGAACTCGAAGCCCCCTGAACCATCGGCTTGGCCGACTGAGTTGCCGGGGGCACCCGGTTTTGCATCGACCAGATGAAGAGGGCTGCGATGCCGGCAGATACGCCAAGTATCAGCGCCAGAATCAAGATGCTGACCGGACGGGGTCTCATGTTTCTGTTTGCGTGGGGTGAAGCGGGCGAGTTGGCGCTTCACCCTTCACGGCAACCTTACCAGCTTCAAGCGCGTCCGCGGCCACCTGCTTGACGCTTCCAACAAGCTCGCCACTCTTCAGCGCTGCGAATGCTTCTCCAATCGGCCGGTCAGGTGTCAGACCTTCCCGAGTTACGCTGTTGAGAGCCGTGTCGAGCGCTTGATTCACCACTCGGCCGCTCTTGTCGGCAAGGTCCTGCGCCACATCTCGACCAGTTGCCTTGAGCTTGCCAGCGGCAGTGCCAAGCGTCCGCTCTTCCAGCTCCGTGGTCCGCAGTAAGGAGCCGGCGATTAGTCCCCCAACGGCCGCTAAGGCCCCGAGAGCTAGCGGGTTAGACTTCAGTGACGTGTTTCTCGGCACTGAATAGTGCTGTCCATTGCCGCTGAAGTGCTTTCTCGCGTCGCTGATCGTTCCGGTCGCACCTGCCTTCGCGTCGTGAGCGGCCTCTCGGACGGACTGTCGGGCTGAAGCAAGTGCCTTCCTGATCCGCTCGCTGTATGATGAGGACGGCTCGTCAAGACCACGCTCGATCCCGAGAACATGACCGCGGGCCTCATGCAGCCGGTCGTTGAAGGCTTCGTCATGCTCGTCATCGAAGCGCCGCACTCTGCTCTCGGCGAACTGAAGGCGGGTAAACAACTCGTTTGCCGGCTCCAACCCAGCGTCTTCCGAGTGCCGTCGCGGCATCATCAGCCATGCAAAACCAGCACAGACGAGCGCCACTGCCGCGGGGTTGGCCTTGGCCCGAGCGATGAGGTTGTCGGTGAACGTTGCGCCGTCAGTACCCGCGACGTGCGAGAAGGCGTCGTTTACGATTTGGGCAGGCGACATTTTGTCCTGCAGCGCGTCTAGTCGCTGGTCCATTCGCGCGCGGGTGCGCTCCAGATCATGTTCGATCTGATCAGTTTCGGAGAGTTCGACAGCCATCAGATATGCTCCTTCACGATGTGAGCGTCATGCTGAACGTTGGCGATGGTGCGCTCGGGCTTGATGTTCTTGAGCGACAGCTTGGCGATGGCTGAGCGTGCGATTAGCCCACCAACCAGTACGATGACGAGACCGACGATCAGCAGAGCCGCCCAGGTTGGAATCCACTTGGCCAGCAATGCCGCGCCGCCTTCGAGGAGCACGACCAGACCGGCAAACGCAACCAAGGCACCTCCAACCGCAGCAATCGCCGCTGTCACAAGCACGTGAATTTTCTGATCGAATTCGGCACGAGCTAAGGCGAGCTCACCTCGCACGAGATCCTGCACATCGCCGGCAAGCCCACTGGCGATCTCACCGATGGTGTGGGGGGAACGCGGATCAGTGTTGGCCATGGCCGACCTCCGGCATCACGGGGAGATCATCCCGATTAAGATCGGCGGCGACGATTTTGCCGACGCGCGCGACTGCAAAGCCAGCGGCAAGCGAGGCGCCGATGAAAAGGGCGGGTTTACGTCGAGCGAAGAGTTGAACCTGCCGCAGCAGCTCACCAACGTCCGCGTCGCGCAGAGAGTTCGCCAGCGACCCTACTTCAGCGCCACCTCGTGCGATCGCATCGGCGATCCAGTCTTGCTTGCCGGCAAACTCCCGGCTGCTTCTATTCAGACTTTCGGCGAACTCATCGATCCGGTCAGCAAGGCCGGCCTTGCGCTCGACAGCCGAGCTAGAAATCCGGTCCTTGACTCGGCCAGCAAAGCTCGTTCCGGATTGGGTTGTGCTCGCACCAGTGCTGAGAGCATCTTGGGCACCCACTATCGGTGGCTCAGAAGCGGCGCTGACAAAGCCCGTGCTAGATGGGGCGAAGTGCTGCACCTGCTCGCCTTCACTGTCGACCTTTATATCGCTCATGATGTTTACTCCTGCACAACTCGAATAGACAGCGGCTAACGTGCCTTACTTGCCGCGAATGGCGTCCGCTTGCTGGTCGAGTGCGTCAGACCTACGCTCCGCCTGTTCGCGAACTTCCTTTGCCTGACGCTCGAGTGCATCTGCTTTCTGGTCCGCAGCCGCCTCGATTTCATCAGCACGATGCTCAGTAGCGTCAGCCTGAGCCTCAACAGCTTTGGCCTGATCTCGAGCTTCACGATCTCGGATCTCGCCGAGCCGTTCTTGCGGTCCGTCGTGCATCAGGCCGCCATCCACGTTCATCGCGGCATCAGCCTTCTCGCCTGCCTTTTCCCGCTCGCCGTCACACGCGGCGAGAAGAGTAATAGCGGTCAGGACAAACGCTGCATTCGCCCTCACGCCTGAGGCTCCTGAGGCGCAGAGCTGGTGCTAGTGCCGGTCGGGCGAACGATGGTGCTGGCTTGCGGCGTTGGCTTGTCTGAGCCATCATTCGAGCCGGCGAGACGTTGAACAATGCGAGCCGCCGCATCACGACCGCCCAGACCAAAAGCGAGAGCGAAGGCAACTGCAATGGCGCCAAGCGTCAGACCAAAAGCAAGGTTGATGATGTCATCAGCCAAGCCCATGAAACGCAGGCCGATGGCGGTTCCCAAGACGATGATAGCTACCTGCACTATCTTCGCCGTGAGCTCGCCGTTTGCCCCGCCACTAGCTCGAATGACACTGGCTACCAGCTTTGCGATTGCAACCGCTGCGGCAATAATGACCGCGCCAAAGATCACCGATCCCAACAAGGTGAGGATCTCGGCCATCATCCGCGAGCCGTAGGTGAAGTTCAGCTGCCGGAAGGCTTCCATCAAGCCAAAGATCATGATTGCCGCGAACACGGCACCGCCGAGCAATTTGGATGGCACAAGTGCAGGTGTGCTGGCGATATCACCTGAGGCCGACGTGTCGTCGGACTGAGGCTTTGCTGCGGGGAACAAGCCCATTGCAGCGACTGTGCGATCAAAGCCGGTGCTGCTGAGGAACTGGGTGAGAAGCTGCGAGGCGAAGCGCCCGATCACGAACGCTAGAGCCAGGATGATGGCGGCCGCAATCACATGCGGGATGCTGTCGAGGATGATGCGCAACATGGCTGTTGCAGGATCCGAAATCGCGCGGATGTTCAGCTGGTCGAGCGCGGCAATGGCGACAGGGATGATGATGAGGGCGAAGACAATTCCGCCGACCATACGCGGCAGCGTCGTCGGATCTGCCTTAGCGAGGCCTGCGCGCTCCGCGATCTGCTCTGTTCGCGCTGCAGTGAGTACAGCCTCGATGGCCTTTTTCGCGACACTCGCGACGATATAGCCGACAAAGAAGATCAGCACCGCGCCAATGATGTTCGGAATCCCCGCACCAAAGCCGTTGAGCATCCGCCCGATCGGGCTGGTAGCAGCGGCCAGGCCTAGTGGCTGGGCTGCAAGCACCAAGGCAATTAGGATGACGATCCAGAATGCTGCGTCGCCGACCTGGGCGCCGACGCTCTTCGGGTGGCGTCCCGCAGTCTCCGGCACACCTGCGTGGCGGTGCGCATGGCGCGCGAGCGGAGTGCTGTTCACCAGGCTGGCGACACCCCACTTCACTGCCTTGGCGATCAGGTAGCCAATCAGGAGAATGACCGCGGCGGCAAGGAGGCGAGGCCCCCACTCCTGAACGTAGAACATGGCGGTTTCGCCGAAATTGCGTGTGCCGGCGGCAAGTCCGTCGACGCTTACATAGTCCGGCTCCATCGCCGTGCTCCCTGTTTTCGCTTGGTGTTATGGCGCCCGAGAGCCTGCGCAGGGTCTCCCCTGCGCAGGCCGTTCAGCTTAGTAGTCCCGCGGCTTGGGAGCCGAAGCGGAGCCGGTGGTCGTGTCGATGTCGCTGTCGCGGTCGATCTCGACGTCGGTCCGGCGAACGGTGTCGTCGATGGTCTCGACATGCTCTTCAGCGGTTTTGGAGACGACCACTTCCTCGACAACGCGGGCGTTCTTGCCAACCACTGCTTCCTCGCCCGTAGCCGTCATGTCGATGCTCCGCTCACGGAACGCGTCACCCTCAGCCGCGGAGAGTGGCAGATCGACGGCGCGACGCTCAACGTTGACACGCTCGTTGCGCAAGCGGACCTGCTCGTGCACCGGCGTTTCAGAGACATACGACCGCACGCGAACGCCGCCACGGCTGACATCGCGCTTTCCGACGACCAAGTTCTCTTCAACGATCGGGATCACCTCTTCACGCTCGCTGCCGAGCGTGTCACGATCCGAACCACCGCCAAGCGCGCCGAGTGCAGTTGCACCGCCTGCCGCACCGACAGTGCCTGCGCCTGCATAGTCCCAGCCCGAGGAGCGCCACTGGTTAGAGCGATCATCGATGTCGACTGAGTTGGCCTCTTCGAGCACCCGAACGGCTTCGTCGATGCAGTCATCGTCTACGTCTGCGGTCAGCAATGTGCCGCCTCGGCGTACGCCTTCCTCATAGGTGTGACGATCCTCGTCAGGCGCAAAGGCGTTCTTGACGGAGTCCCAGAAGCCGCGATCCTCATGATCGGAATAGCCGCTCTCGCGGTAGCCGGTGCTCGACTTGTCATGAAGATGGACATGATCCGCATCGACGCGGGCACTCTTGAGGCGTTCCTTGGCCGCTTCAGCGTCGGCGCGGTTATCGAACAATGCTGTGATGGTAGTCGCCATGGGTATTCTCCTAACAAGCTTGGGGAGGGATTATCGCGCCGTCACCACGAGTTCGGTGCGGCGGTTCTCGAAGCGACCATCGTCGGTCGCATTAGTGTCGACGGGATCGTTTTCGCCGCCAGACACCGTTTCGATGCGGTTTGCGTCGACGCCCTTGGCGGCAAGAGCGGCCTTCACGCTTTCAGCGCGAGCTTTGCCCAGTGCTGCATTGGCAGCATCGGCACCGCGTGCGTCGGCATAGCCAGCGATCCGGATGCGAGTGGTTGGGTACTGCGTCAACGTGGTTGCAACCTCGTTCACCTCAGCCGCGTCCTCCGATCGGATTTCGCTCTTGGCTGTGTCGAAGTTCAGCTTTTCGAACGTGAACGTACGCGGAGTGGGCTCGGCGCCTGCAAGGTAGCCGCCAAGGCCCGACGTTCCGACCAGTGCGGTGGCCGTGTTTGCATTGGGAGTGGTGGCGACCACCTCCGCCGGCGGCGTCGCTTCTGCAGCCGTCGTGTTGTCGACGGGCGCGACAGCGGCGGCATCGTCCCGATCGCAACGGCTAAGCGCGAGCAGCAGAGCAAGAATACCAAGCGCGAGAAGAAGCCAGGGCAGCCAGTTAAACCCCTTCTTCTTTTCGATGTGAATATGGCTTGGGGCGCCGTCGCGATAGTCGCCGTTGGGTGACACCATTATTTCTGCTCCTTTTGTTCAAGATCTTCACGCTCGACGTCAACGCGGGTGCGGCGGAGCGTCGTGGGCAGTTCAACCGGCTCATGGTCCACGGTGCGGCGCAGATGCAGCTCCTCAACCAAGAAGAGGCGTTTCTCGATCACGAGGCGCTCTTCGAGCACCGGAATGATGGTGAGATCGCCCTCAGTGCGAATGTCGGGAGTTTTCGAGACCTCCTCATCCTTGGGCACACGCGTGATTTCCACATGCTCCCTGCGCACAGCGTCGCGCACCAGAACCTGTTCTTCCTCCGTAGACGTGCGCACGCTCACACGCTCAGTTTCCACTGAACGCTTGATGACGGTCGCTTCCTCTTTTACGATGGGTATGCGCAAGTCGTCGGACATGGCGGGCCTTGTGGTTAAGCGGCCTGAACCGTCCTACCGAGCTCATGTTCCGATTTGAGACATATCGGCTTAACTGCCGGATAGTATAAACCTACTACTACTACTGCCTTGTTGCGGGTGAGACAGCTCTTCTCTCCGGGAACAATCCTGCATGCCTCAGCGCTAGATGCCCATGACTCACCCGCTCCCGCGCGTTCTGGCTGGCAACACCCTTCTTCATCTCGAGCAGCTAATCAGCGGACTGCCTTCCGGGGTGATCCTCGTGGATCTCAGCGGCGCCTTCCTCTGGGCCAATTACGCGGCCCTCGCCATGCACGGCGTTGATCGCCTCGAAGATTTGGGCAGCACCGCGGACGAATATGCCACTCGATTTGCTTTGAGCTTGCGCAATGGCCACCGCCTTGCGAGCCGTGAATATCCTGTGATGCGGGTCCTGGCTGGCGAGAACATCCCGGATCTGATCGTGGAGGTTGCCGCGAGCGGTGCAGCCGAGCCTAAATGGACGCACCACATCAGAGACGTACTCCTCACCGGAGACGATGAAGATCCAGACTGCCTCGCTCTCGTCATCCAAGACGTTTCCGAGCAGTTCGAGGCAGAGGAGCGGTTCGAAGCCATGTTCCAGGCCAACCCGGCCCCTGCCCTGATCCTGCGCCTTGCGGACCAGCGCTTCACGCGGGTGAATAGCGGTTTCCTAGAGATGACTGGCTATGCGCGAACAGCCATTGTCGGGCGCAGCCTCTACGATCTGGATATCTTGAACGGTGCGCAGATGCTCGAGGTGGCAAAAGAACGCCTGGCTGCTGGCAAGACCATCCCGCAAATGGAAGCGGAACTTCCGCTGCCCAACGGTCACACCGGGCTGGTTGTAGTCGCAGGGCAGCCCATCGAAATTGGCGATGACAAGTGCATGCTCTTCACCTTCACCGACTTGGAGCCACGCCGGCGGGCTGAGAACTCTTTGCGGGACAGCGAGGCGCATTTCTCAACGCTGTTCCAGATGGCCCCTGTTGCAATGGCGCTTACCTCTCCTGACGGGCACCGCCTGATAGAAGGAAACGAGGCGTTCTGGAGGTTAACTGGCTACAGTGCCGCCGGCTTTGTCGGACGTGCGGCCGGCGATCCAGAGCTTTGGGCTGACGTTCACGAGCGAAACACCGTCGAGCAGGAGATTGAGCGTGCGGGGGGCATTCGCAACCGAGACGTTCAATTGTTAGACGCCAAGAACCACCCGCTGGACTGCCTCCTCTCAGCCGAGCGGATGGTTCTGCGGGGCGAGCAGTGCACTCTGTGGCTCTTCCAGGATATTTCCGCCCGCAGAAGCAGCGAGCTTGAACTGGTCGCAGCGATCGAAGCGGTCATGAAGGACGCGAGCTGGTTCAGCCGCACAATCATGGACAAGCTCGCGAGCTTGAAAAACCCGCATCAAGGCGAGGCGCGCAAGCAATCCGTCGAGCTGACCACTCGCGAACGTCAGGTTCTAGCGTTGATCTGCGAAGGGTTGGATGACAAGGCGATTGCCGGACGCTTGGCCCTTTCAGGCAACACAGTGCGCAATCACGTTGCCGGTATCTACGCAAAAATCGGAGTCAACCGCCGAGCAGCTGCTGTGGCTTGGGCAAGGGACCGCGGACTTTCCTAACGTCCTGCGCAGTTGGGCAAGGCGACAGTTTGTGCCGATTATATCTCGGTATGCGGCACGACGACATCGACTTCGTGCGAAAGCCACGTCGAGGACAGGTTTCAACAAACTATGACAAACAGTGCAGCTACGTTTGGCAACGTCGGGGAAATCACTGCGGCCGCGCCTACTGACCTCCGGGGAATCGCACGTCATCTCGCCACCTATCGGCAGCCTAGCAACGCGCGCGCGCTCTTCGAACTGGTGATTAGCGCCGCACCTCTGGCGATACTCTGGCTCCTGATGTGGCTTTCCCTGCACGTTCATTATGCCGCCACACTCCTTCTGGCGCTTCCCGCAGCGGGCTTTCTCCTCCGCCTGTTTTTGATCCAGCATGACTGCGGACACGGCGCATTCTTCAAAGGTCGGCGCGCGAACGACTGGCTGGGCCGGTGCATTGGCGTGCTGACGCTGAGCCCCTACAATCTGTGGCGTCGTGGGCATGCAGAACATCACGCCAGCACAGGAAACCTGGACCGCCGCGGCATAGGCGACGTCGACACTCTAACTGTCTCCGAGTTCGAAGGGCTCAGCTCCTGGAGACGACTACGCTACCGCCTCTACCGCAGCCCTCTGGTAATGTTCGGGCTCGGCCCCGCATGGCTATTTTTCTTACGTTATCGGCTTCCACTTGGTCACATGCGCGAGGGTTGGCGGCCATGGGCCAGTGCTATGGGAACGAATTGCGCGATCGCATTGGTTTCAACCTTTCTAGTTATGGCGGTTGGGTTACGTGCTTTTCTGCTAATCCAGCTACCAATAACCCTATTCGCCGCGTCCGCCGGCGTTTGGCTGTTTTACATCCAGCATCAATTCGAGAGAACGCATTGGAGAAGGGGAAAGGACTGGGGCTTCCATGAGGCCGCACTGCTCGGAAGCTCGTACTATGTACTGCCTCGCGTGCTGCGCTGGTTTACCGCGAACATCGGCATGCACCACGTTCACCATCTCTGCAGCAACATTCCCTTCTACCGACTCTCAGCGGCGCTCGACGCGCGACCCGAACTTGCAGACATCAACCGCCTGACCATTCGCGAAAGTCTGAGATCGATAAGGCTGGTTCTTTGGGATGAAGGATCCTGTCGCTTGATATCCTTTCGCGAGGCGCACCTGAATAGCGCCGTGCCGTGATGAGGAGAGCGCGCTTACGCTCGTTGGTTCGGAACGTGCGGGCTCCAGAGCCGGAGCTCTGGAGCCGTACCGTCGGCTTCAACTTGCCAGCGAAAGCATATAGATACCAACCTGCATTGATCAGAACCGACATGCCCACTGGCGCCGGCCGATGGTCATGATGCGCCAAGGCTGATCGACGAGCCTGTTCCAAGCCTC
>NZ_JACIJF010000038.1 GCF_014199255.1 Sphingomonas xinjiangensis
ATGTGGCGACGATAAGCCCGCCCCATCACGCACACAAGCCGTCAGGGCAGTCTATAGCAATCTCAGCCCAGAAGTTGCCGGGCCGCTTCCCACCAGACGTCGCCATAAAGCGGGCTTCCGGTGCGCCCCGAGAGCGGCCTCCGACGGTCGTCGCCAGACGCTTACTGCCCTCTACAGTGCTGTAATTCGTTCGCGGGTAATGCGCGGATCTTCATAGAGATCGCGCAGAGCGCGCAGGCGAAACGCATTCCACCAACGCTGCCATCGGTGCTCGGCGGCGTCATGGATCATGTGGCAGCGCTGGCACAGCGCCCTCAGGTTTGAGAGCGCGTTATTGCCTGGATCGTGGTCAAGGTGAGCGCAGGCCAGGACGACATAGGTAGTGCGGACGCTCGCAAGCGTGAAGCCGCCCTTGATCGCGATCCGCTTGCCTCGATCCGAACGCCAGCAGGCCGAGGCAGCATCCCACCAGCGGCCATCGCCGAGATGAGCGACATGGCGCAGATGTGGTCGGGCGCACTGCTCGCAGCGAGCGCCGGCCCGCTTGAACCTGATCGAGTCGGACAGCTGCTGCCAGTCGATCGGGAATAGCCAGCGGTTCTCGGGGCGTATCGGCATCCTGATTCTATGAGTTAGGAGGATCGCTAAGGAAAGCACATTCTTCCCTATTTGTTGCGGCTCCGTACCTCCCACGTTCTCACTTTTGTCCACAGTTTCAAGGTGGCCGGGCTTGACCGAAGGCCTGCGCTAACGGAACATTAGGGGAACAGGTTGAGTCTTAGAACTATGTCCGCCGCCCTCGATTCCGTCACGCCAAGCATAGCGCACCTGCGATCCATCGCTACGCCTGCGACCGACTATCGCGTGCTGCCCTTTGGGGTACGCGAGATCGACAGCCGGCTTGGTGCAGGGGGACTGCGCGCCGGAGCGTTGCACGAGGCGACCGCTCGGAGCGGGTCGCTCGTGGATGATGCGGCAACAACGCTGTTCCTGGCCGGCATTGCCGCGCGAGAGGCTGCAGCCACCGGTGCTCCTGTGCTGTGGGCGACCTTAGAAGCTTGCCCAATCATCGCCACCTGCGTGGGGTGAGATCGAGGCGGGCAGTGGCTTCACTGGGGACTTGTAACCAGCGCCGGCGGACCTCTTCGGTGCTGGTGCCACAGGTTGGAACGTCTTGGGCGCAGCTGCACCGCCGACGTTGAACTTGGCTGCCTGCTTGGCAAGAGTCGACACTTCGCCGGTCAGGTTACGCGCGGCGGCAGAGGTTTCCTCTACCATCGCCGCATTCTGCTGCGTCGACTGGTCCATGGTGCCGATAGCGACACTGATCTGGCTGATCGCGGTCGACTGCGCCTGGTTGTCGGCAGCCATCTGACCGAGCAGGCTATGCACCTCGGCCACATCGCCCGAAATGTTGGCCAATGCGCCGTCCACCTTCTGCACCATCTCGACGGCCGAAACGATGTCAGTCTGCGTTGCCGTCAGCTGCTCGCGAGCACGAGCTGCCTCCTCTTCCGAACGCATCGCCAGTGCCGAGACGAGATCAGCCACCACGGCGAACCCGCGGCCAGCTTCACCAGCTCGACCCGCTTCGACAGCCGCATTCATAGCAAGAACGCGAGTTTGGAATGCGATCTTGTCGAGGCCCTCAATGACGCTGTCGATGCCCTGTGCGCCGTCTGCGACGCGAGCCATCGCCTGCACTGCCTCATCAGCAATCGTGCGCCCCCCCTTGACGGTCGTGATCGCACCATCTGCACGCACCACAGTGCGGCTTGCTGCTTCTGCCGTGGCCTTAAGGCGGCCATCCATCTGCGTCACTGCAGCCGACGTTTCCTCGAGGCTAGCAGCATTGGCTTCGGTCCGGCGGGCCAAATCTTCCGACGCCTGGGCGATTTCCCCCGATCCCGTGCGTATCGCAGCCGTGCTTTCCGCCACGGACCCAATCAGGTCCCGTAGGCTTGCAAGCGCCTCGTTGAAGTTGCGCTTCAGCTCGGCATAGCCACCATGGAACTCGCTGCGGATGGTCGCGGTCAGGTCACCCTGCGATAGCTGCTCCAAAGCGCCCGCCAGCGTTTCCACGACCCGCTTCTGCTCGGCATCCGCTTCAGTCTTTTCTGCGTCTGCTGCCTCCTTGGCGACTGCGGCCTCACGGAACACGAGTACCGCCTTGGCCATACCCCCAACCTCAGCCTCCAAACGCCTGCCCAATATGCCGCTTGGCTGCGCAGCACTTTGCGGCGGCTAAATGCTACCTTCGTTCGGATCGAAAGATAGCCCTCGACGATCAACACCGAGCCGACGATGAACAGCAGCACGGAGAACAGCTTCACGAACCGAAGTGCGCTCATGTCGCTGAGGGCGAAGGTCGCCACGAGGACGAGGGTGAGCACCCCGTAGATTGTGTAGCCAAGGTCCAGCAGGCTGCGGAGGTGCGACACGCCCGCGTGGCGTATGCTCGGAACCCTGACGATCGGGCGATAGCAGGCGTTGCAGCTGCGCAGCCGAGTTTCAGGCGGCCAACCGAGCAGCGGCGACCGGCAACAGGGACACTGCGGCAGGCGGCGGCCGAACGGCGCGTTCATACCTGGCCGCTCTGGCAGTAGTACACCTCGATCGTTGACGGACCGCGCTTTATGCCCTCGATCGTCACTGAGCCTGCCAGATCCGTATCCGGAGCGGCGTCACCGATCAGCTTCCACCACATGCCGTCAGGAGCGCGCAGAAGCATACCGCGCTCGTTCGCCGCCAGCGTACCGGCAAGCCGCACGCGATCGTCAGCCTCGTTCATGCTTCCTGACTTCCTGTGGTGTCGTGGAAGGCACTATAGCATTCGGGAGCGCAGTGAACGAGGCGCCGACCACGACAAGTGGCCTGATAGCCGTCCATCATGACAGGCTGATGAGCAAGCCGGCTGCAGGGCTGGTTCGCTCGATCCTTGTACCCGCACGCTACGGCTAAAGGCTCCAGCTCGACCTCGCAGACAAGATCCGAGGTAGGTTCATCCAGTGGCTCCGGCTCAGCGAGCAGGTCTGCTTGCAGCTTCGGTTAACGGTGAGAGCCCTCTTCCCGGCGGCGAATTTCAGAGCGATAAGGTATGTTATGTAAAACGGGCAGCGTCTTTGACGAGCGGTTTCGTCAACGGCTCATCCCGCGCGCTCAAGTTCGGCTCCTCGTCGCCGTTCAGCGCTAAGGCCGCAGACCGCGTCTCAAAGATGCAGGCATCCTTCTCTGCTGGAGCGTTCCCCCACGAGAACGCGGAGCGATGCTGAGAGGCCTAACGCCATATCCGCGTCGCTAGTGCGGATAGCTGGTCAGAGGTCGCGTGCTGCCGCTTGCGATGCACTCGACCAATTCGTCGGCGATCAAAGGGGTTGCACTCTTCACTACGCCACTCCTGCTGAGCTGAGTGCCTTTAGTTCAAGCTGATTTCAAGGCTGTGACAACGCATCGGGAAGCTCCGCACAGCCACGTCCCAGAGCGCTCCCCCTTTCCTTTCTGAAGTTCTTGTCAGCGAAGCGTTAACCGGGTATTAATTTTTTAAACGGGGCGCGGCCCTGCGGATACCTCAAGTGTATCGTCCCGGAGAGGGTGACAGAACGGTATAGAGTCTACTCACTTCAGGAGGACTTATGCCCGATCATCGTGAGCTTGCGCAGATGACGCTCGTTGAGCTGCTTAGTGCAGCGAAGTTTTCAGACGCCTCCGGCGTTACCTCGGAGCTCCTGCGGCAAGAGATTACAAGACGTGCAGCGACACCGACCTCGCACCACGCAGCGCTTGCCTGAGCGCTAAAGCTTACCTCTGTCGGGGTGCTGGATTGGCTCGTCGGTGAGGTGATCTGCCAAACCCGTCAGCCCGGCCGGCTAGATAGAGCTCTGACCTACCGTGGTTCCGGTTCGCTGGTCGGTTCCACCTCGGGTAGGTTGCTATAGGCGGTTCGTCACTGGCGGGTCATCTACTGGGGGCGTAGAGTTGGCCGTTTGCGCCCTGAGGCATGAACTATCAGCCTCATCCCTCACAGACTTGAACCGATCTAAATTCCTTGCCTCGAGGTAAGCCGTCGCCAACTTCTGATGCTCTCGGCAGATCCCCGCGAGATCGTTTTGCTTTCGTGCCAGCTCCAACCGTTCTTCAGCATCGCCAAGGGCGTCGGAGCAGCCGGGGAGGACACCAAGGGCAGCTAGTCCGAGGCACGATGAGAACCTCATGCGACCTTCGTGTGGGGCGGGCCGCCGGATTGACGCGGATGTGGCCCCATCGCTCGCACCACTGCCATCCTTACCTAACGCCCCCTACCCTCGCCTACCTCAATCGTCCTTTCCGCCTGCTTCGTCATCGTCTACGGCGAGCGCCTCATCTTCATCATTGTTGAGCTGCTCGTCGATCGCATCGACGATTAGGTCAAGCTGTTCGTATTGCGCCGTGAATTCGAGCGTGTCGCCGTCTTCATCCTCAAGGTGCAGCTTGTACTCACCGTCTCCAGATGGCGTGATGGAGAACTGCGCCAATGTCTTCGCCATGTTTCGCTCCCTTGATTGAAATCGGCTAACCCCGCTGGAGGAGAATGGTTGCTTATTCGAAGGTGCATGCTCAGCCTCGTACCGGCTTAACGCCAGCACTCGATCTGCTGGCCCTCGCCTGCCAGGAAGTTTTAGCAGGTCGGTCGGCCCGCGTTTCCCCGCAAAACGCGCGAACTGCCTACGGAGAATCTACGTAAACGAGCGTTAACGATTTGTACCGTTCCAAGGTCGCAGAACGAGCCCGGCAATTACGGGAGTTCAGTCATGGGTAGCAGCGCCAAATCCGCCGAATTCCTGTACGAGAGCCGGCTCCAGGACGCAGCGGGCGGTGACCACGATGCTTCGCTCGACCTTGGCATGATCTTCTCGAGCGGCACCGATGGTGCGCAGTTGGATCTCATCGAAGCGCATAAGTGGTTCAACATCGCTGCTGTTCAGGGAAACGCAGCCGCCAAGGGTTGGCGCGCCGAGCTAGCACATGAAATGACGGCGTTGCAGATCAATGAGGCACAGAAGGCAGCCCGAGCTTGGCTGCACGGTGCTCAGCGGCACGCAACATGACGTCTCACGTCTAATCTGCGGTTTCGGAGCGCCTCACCGCGTGTGCAGACAATCCTTTGGCGGCGTCACAGCCGACTAGCCAGATCCCGCCCCCGCCCTTAGAGCGCCGCTATGGCGAAGAAGCGAATTCGCAAGCCTCATGATCCCGATCTGTTTGCAGATGCCGTCAATTACCGCACCGCCTATGGCGCACAGTGGCCAGATCTCGCACTAGCCCACCTCAAGCGGCTCTCAACTGACGTGGACCGAGTGACTTTCGATCGCTGGGTGGAGTTGATGAAGGTGATGATGCAGCTTGACGAGCCCAAACACTAGGCTCTCGGCCTTAGCAGGGCGACGTGAGCAGCTGCAGGCTGTTGCGCATCAGAACCTCTGGCGCGTGCAATGGAGCAGGCCGGCCACGGAGTTCATGAAGTTCAATCGTGCCATCCTTGAGGCCCACATACGCCGTGGCGTTAAAGCTCTCGATGGCGCGAGCAGCTTGCTCCCGCAAGCCAGGCGCCACTGAGCGAAGGCACTCCTCGGGGGTAGCCGCCTCGTCAGCCGTCCACCAATTGGACGCACTCGGGCGGGTGTAGTCGAAGTTATGCCCGATGATCTGCCCGGTGCTGTCATCACGCCAGACGACGCATCGTAGATCGTAACCCGCGTCGGCATCGTTGAAGATCCGGAACGATCCGTGGCACGAGGTCTCGTCCCAATCCAGCATGTCAGGATTCGAGATGATCTCTCCGATGGCCGACATGATGTTCCCTCTCCGGTGATGCTCAAATGTTCCGGCATCAATCCTGGATCATCACAGCAGTTCCCGGTTAACACTTCGTTAAGGATGTTCTTGCTTCGGGTCCGAGAGGCCGTCTCGCGAAGACTTTGTGCCGGTTCCTCAACGATCTGGCTGCGGGGAGCACAACTAAACGCAGACAGGTGAACCGAGGAGCTCGTTGAGCTCATTTGCCGCTTGCCGAGGAGAGTAAAGCTCCCAACGGGCTTCTTAGGAACAGCTTGGTGGAAAAGATGTCCTGGGCTCGGGATAAGCCGCGGCACTGCGCCGCCCACGTCGACTATCAACCGCTCGGCGTGCTTGCCATTGTCGTCGCTGCTAGCGGCTCGGCTCGATCTTCGAGGTGCGCGTAACCGGCATAGCCCTAGCGCCAGTTGCGGGCTCCGACTGAGACGTGAGGTGGCGATCGCCAGTGATATTCACGGCAGCGTTACCTCTCCTTGAGCATTGTACGCTTGGCTCGCCAGAGCGCCCTCTGAGCAGCCGCAACCGGTGGCGAGCCGCGCAGCACTACGAACTGCGCGGCTCGTTGCTACGGACTGCACGCGGTGCCTCAAAGCACGTGGTCGTGCGCGTTAGATCCCCAACCCGACCAGCATGAGGCACAGCGCCAGAACGCCCGCTGCCAACCTCCACACTCCAACCCAATATGCCGCTTGGCCGCGGATGATCCTACGACGGCCAAACGCCACCTTTGTTCGGATCGAGAGATACCCCTCAACGATCAACACCGAGCCGACGACGAATAGCAGCACGGAGAACAGCTTCGCGAAGCGGAGTGCGCTCATGTCGCTGAAGGCGAAGGTGGCGACGAGGATGAGGGTGAGCACCCCGTAAATCGTGAAGCCAAGATCCAGCAAACTGCAAAGGCGCGAGACGCCCGCATGGCGTATGCTCGGTACCCTGATAATCGGACGATAGCAGGCATTGCAGCTGCGCAGCCGAGTGTCAGGCGGCCATCCGAGCAGCGGTGAGCGGCAACAGGGACACTGCGGCAGGCGGCGGCCGAACGGCGCGTTCATGCCTGGACGCTCTGGCAGTAGTACACCTCGATCGTCGACGGGCCGCGTTTGATGCCCTCGATCGTCACCAAGCCTTCCAGATCCGCATCAGGGACGGCATCACCGATCAGCTTCCACCACATCCCGTCGGGAGCGCGCAGCAGCACACCGCGGTCGTTCGCCGCCAACGTACCGGCAAGCCGCACGCGATCGTCAGCCTCGTTCATGCTTCCTGACTTCCTGTGGTGTCGTGGAAGGCACTATAGCATTCGGGAGCGCAGTGAACGAGGCGCCGACCACGACAGGTAGCCTGATAGCCGTCCATAATGACAGGCTTATGCGCAAGCCGACTGCAGGGCTGGTTCGCTCGATCCTTGTACCCGCACGGGACGGCCAAAGGCTCCAGCTCCACCTCGCAGACAAGATCTGCGCTACGTTCGTCCAGCGGTTCCGGCTCAGCGAACAGATCAGCTTGCAGCTTCATTGCGCACCTCAATAAGAAAAGTGGGGCAGCGCTCGCCGAGGTACGTCTGACACCTCCAGCTCACACCGCCCTTCCCTCACCCCCTCTTCCTCACCTAGCACCGGGAGCCCTGCTGAGCGCTCGCGCCTGTAGTCGCGGTCTCAATGCCCATTAATCGGTCTCCCGACGCTCTGAGCCCGCCGCGCAATCGCACGAGCGTGAAGGATCCGCAGTTCCTGGGCGAAGTCCACGATGAGGTAGGAAAACTCGTCGGCAAGGTCCTTTTCGGCATCGCACTCAGGGGCGATCGAGGCAGCAGCGAGCACAAGGTGTGCAGCCGCGATCGGATGGGCCTCAATGAGGTGAAATGATTGGGTGCGGAAGTCATCAGCCAGATCGGCATCGGAGATCTCGCTTGTTCCACGCGGCTCGTCCGACAAAGGCTTACCCTTAATCTTGCTCACAGCTCGAGCCCCATGTTCTTCTCAGGCACAGGCAGCTGCCGGCCTTCTTTGGCCCCGCTGACGTTCACGCCCATGTCGTCGTGCTTCTTCGCCACGCCCATTTCGTCCGGCTTGGCGTAGCGAGCCGCGTCCTTGTCCGTGAACTCAGGCATGCGTGGCAAATTCGACAGGTCGTCGGCGCGCCCCATCCGCACCTCGCCGATGCCAACGCTGATGGTTGGGGTTGAAGCAGGCGAGCCGCCGCCGAGGCTCGAACCGGGTCCGTCGATGTTGAGGCGTCCGACCGTTTCGAGCGACGACGTTTTGATGCCGGTATTGCGGTCGAGCTGGCGAGAGACCTTCTCGGTGTCGTTCACAACGACGGTCAGCTCAGAGCGCACACGCGTCACTCCCACGTTGAAAAGCTGCTGATTGGCGAGGTTCGTCTCGGCGCTCGACATGGCGGTAATCGCCTTTTCGGCAGTCACGCCTTGGGCCATGTGCATGTTGAGCGAGTAAGCCAGGTCGATCCGCGACAGCATCGGATCTCCGTGCGGAAGGGTTAGCTGTTCCTTCCCTCCGGTCTCGACGGTGACTCCCTTGCTGTCGATCGTCAGCACGCGGGTGATCCCCGAACGATGAAGCTCTCGATCCTTGTCCTTGTCCGTCCAGCGAAGGATCTCGCCTTCGTGGATCCGTATGCTCTTGGGCGTGGATAGCTCGAGCCGGTCTATGGTGATCGTTGGATCGATCTTCTGCGGATCGATTTTCAGCTTGCGGCCATTCTGATCCAGCTCGACCATGCCGCTCGGCAGGACCCGCGAGACGTTGAACGTACCGCGGTGCAGCCTAAGCTCCGGGACCTTGCCGGTCACCTCAAGGATCTGACCAGCGGAGTAGTTCTTGGCATAGCGCAGTTCCTCGCGCGTCAGGTTCACGGGCTCGCGCACCGTCAGCGCAAGACCGTCGCCCTTGAGCGTGCCCTCGGCGGCAAGCCCCTCCTGAATGCGGTTGTTAATCGTGGCGCGAGCATCGCGGCCCGACGCGAACACGGCCGTGGCGGCGCGTTCCTCCTTCGAGAGCCCCAGCCACAGCTCGGCGGCATGAAGGGCAGGATTCTCGTTCTGCACTACCTTGTCACCAAGGACACGCAGCGCGTCGCTGGCTTTGCCGACATTAGCCAAGGCAGCGACCGTTCGGAGCGTGTCGGTCTTCTGGCGAAGGTTCTCGTTCATGTAGGCGACGGTGACGCCGCCTGCCTGCATCATCGAGAATGCCTTGCCCGCGTCGATCGAGGCGAGCTGCTTGCGGTCACCGACCAAAGCCAGCTTGTCGACGCCCAGCGCCTCGCTGCTTTGGATGAGCTTCAGCATATCGTTCGAGGACACCATCGACGCTTCGTCGACGGCCAGGATGGTGTTCTTCATCTCGGCGCGCTTGGCGACTGCTTCAGGGCTCTGCGTATCGGTGAGGAAGCGCTGGTTCTGCCAGATGAAGGAGGCGATCGTCTGCGCCTCGATGCCGGCACCTTCCTTCAGATCAGCGACCATCTTGGTCTGGAAGGCCAGGCCGTGAAGCGTCTTGCCGCCGCTCTCCGCCACGCGCGCGGCAGCTTCGAAGGTTTGAGCGACGGCCTGGAGCATCGTCGACTTACCGGCGCCGGCGACGCCCTGTATCGCCACCACCTTGTCCTGGCTCGATACGATCAAGGTGGCAGCGGCAAGTTGGCCCGGGTTCAGTTCGTGTTTAGCTGCCGCCTGCACGCGCTCTGGCGCCGCTGCAGCGGCAATGAGGGGCGTCGCCTGACCTTTGTTCGCCTCTACCCGCTCGAGGATCTTCTCCTCGGTCTGGAGTGCCTCGCGCGTCGTCACCACCGTGTAGCCCGCCTCACCCTGCCGGGTGGCGCCGGGGAGCAGCCTGCCTTGATTAACGAGCCGATCGATGCGCTGCGCGACGTGATCTATCGTCACGCCCTTCAGACCTAAGTCCAGGGCCGTCTTTGCAAGCCGATGAACGTCGAAGGCTGCTTCACGCTGCGAGTGGATCCGCACAGCGGAAGCAACCGCAAACTGCGCTCTGGCCGCCTCGGGAGACGCTGCAAGGCGTGCCACGCCCTTATCGACCAAGGGGTCTGGCGTTCGCGTAAGATTGCCGACGAACTCACGTGCGCCTTTCACGACCTCAGCCATGAAGGCATAGCCCCGCTCGATAGGGCCCGCTCCCTCGCGGCTCATTGCCGCCGCCATCGCTTTGTCGCGCAGGCTCTCGCCGTTGAAACCGAGGGCGGAAGCTTTCTCGCGCCAATCGGCGATCAGCTTTTCCCGGTCCTCGAGGCTGAGCTTCGGGTCGCGACTACGAGCGGTGATCGAGCGCATGCCTTGGCCGCTCTTGATGCCTAGCTCGCCGGCAATCTTCAGGATCTCGGCCCGACGCTGGCTGTTCACCTCCATTACGTCTTTCGGCACGCCGACGACTTCGAAGGTGCCGTGCTTCCCGCGGGTCTCGATCTGGTACCCGAGCTTCTCCATCTCGGCGCGAAGGAAGCCGTGGTAGATTGATCCAATCACCGTATTGTTGGACCAGATCTTGTCGGCGTGAAGCGCCTGCCACTTGCCGTCCGCGAGCTGGGTGAGATTCGCAACCAGCGCATGCACGTGGAGCTGCGGATCCAGTGCGCGGCTCGTGTCGTGCTGGACAAGGGCGTAGAGGAGGTTGCCGGTCTTTACCGGCACCTTCTTGCCGTCGACGTCCTTGCGGGTCTCAGCGAGGTTCTTCTCGATCCAGGCCATGGTTTGCCGGACCGCCTTGGTGTGTGCGCCTTCAGGTCCGAGGATGCGTTTGTCGCCGGCGACCAGCGCCATGATCGACACCGATTTCGGTGCGGAGAATGTCAGGTCATAACCTGGGCGGCGCCCCTCGTACTGGGCGACCTTCTCGCCCGATGCGAGTTCACCGTTCAGCACCTTGCCAAGGTCAGATTTGCTGACCTCGCCCGACACGCCAGCAGCCTCGGCGGCTGCACCTCCCCACTCGCTGTAATCGGCTGCGCTATCTTGGGTGTAGTATTCTGCGGTAGCGAAATCGTCTTTGCCGTAATAATCCGCCGCGCCGCCGGCGGATTTGATCGAGGCGATCGAATGCATGGCTTACATCCCCAACCCTTGATCGTCGTCAGGCTGGAAATCCTGCCGCAGTTCCTTGTAGGTTTGATCCTCGACCTCAGGCGCCTGAAGGTCAGTCGCATCGTGACTTTTGTCGCTAGCGGGACGCGGCGAAAACTCTTGGTCAGGCGATCGGCCAAGGTCCGCCTCATCATCATTATCGCCCTTCTCAGGCGCTGTGCGCGGTGCCGACGGATCCATTCGTTCCATGGCCTCACGCCCTGCGATCTGGTCCTCCTCGGTCTGCCCTTCGCTGGGTTGAGAGAGGATCCCTGCGGCTAATGCCGCCGCCTCGCTCTTCGGCTCTTCAACCTCCTCAACCAACTCGGGCGATCCATCACGCCCGCCGCCTTCTTCCCGATCAGAAGCCGACCCACTTCTTCCGCGCAATTCTTGGGCCGGCGGAGCCGGCGGGCGCTTCACAAAGCCCTCGGCAACAGTGGGGTAATGCTCCCACTGAAGCTGGATGCGCGCAGCCGGGAAACCGTCCGGGAACTTAACGAAGCCGTGCATCGATGGCAGGTTCGAGATGTCGTCAGGAATGACGAGCGGCTGGACCTCTTTGCGTGGGGTCAGGGTCGAAGCATCGCGGGTGTTATTATACCCGTAGCTGTACGCCTCATCCATCTGGCGGACCTCGCGGCTACCGATGTAAGTGCTGCACTGCTCGGCGGTCTCATAATTGGCCGCTGCGAGGATCAGTTTGGTCCGCGCGAGCGAGGACAGGTTGCGGGCATTTTCCTCGCCGTAAACCTGCACCAGCTTGTCGAAGGAGTGGAGGCCCAGGACCATCGCACCGCCAAAGTTACGGGCCGTCTGAAGGCCGCTCTCGATCGCCGGGAGGCGGTGCAAAGCGCCAAGCTCGTCGAAAATGAACCAGGTGCGCAGCGAGCGCGTGCGGGGCATCGACATGAGCGAGTAAATGGCGAGGTTGCTCCACAGCGTGAGCAGTGCCTTGTTCATTTCGAGATCGGTGTAATTCGAGGTGATGAAGAGGATCGAACCCGGCTTCTTGTCGCGCGTGATCCAGTCACGGATCGAGAACGGTTCGCCGTCATTTGGAAGGAAGCGGAGCCCCTGCGCGTTGGTGTTGAAAACGGCGCGGATAGACTCTGCCATGCGGGCAGCTTCCGGGGCCGTCAGGGGGTCCGCAATCGTCTTCGCAAGGTACTTGTGAACCTGCTTGAGATCGGCGGTCATCAGGTTCTCAGCCAGTGCCCGATTGGAGGTCTGCTTCTTCTCGATGAGCTTCATGCACATCTCGATGAAGAGGGTCCGAGCAGCCATCGCCCAGAAGGGCTCAGCAGAGCCGCCGTCAGAGGGGATTAGAGCCGCAGCAGCGGCGGTAAACTCGCTATAGGTCGTGCAGTCGTTGAAGATCGTCCAGGCCGGGCAACGTGCGTCGAGCGGGTTCAGGATCGTATCACGCGAGGGGTCGTAAAAGGCCTCAACGTAAGCGCCGGTGAGGTCGAACACGACGGCGCTGTTTTTGCGCTCCTGCATCTGCTTGATGAGCTTGCGCAACGCGGTGGTTTTACCCGCGCCGGTGGTGCCGATCAGCATCGTGTGGGACTGCTCAAGTC
>NZ_JACIJF010000039.1 GCF_014199255.1 Sphingomonas xinjiangensis
CCTCGGCCTGCCGGATCGCGGTACTCGCCTCCACGTCCATGATGACGGCATGGTCGAGATCGATGAGGTAGTTGGTCGAGTAGGCGTAATAAGCCGACGGATGAACACAAATGGCGGTTAGGCAGCGATCACCGTTGCCTCACATCAGTGGCGGCAGCGACACGGTAGGATCGCCAAGGATGACTAGCGTCTGCCGGTCGGATGCGACGAGCTGCCGGTACAATGCCCAGTCCCGCATTCCCGGCACATTCCCGTCAATCCCCTTTATCGCATCCTGCCACGCTCCGAAGAAGGCGCCAGCCTCCGCGAAGACGTTGCGAAGTGCATAGCCGATGGGGGTGGGAAGGAAGGACTGGCCGGGTTGCTTCTGCTGGTAGAGCTCGTCGTAGAGTGCAGTAGTGATGACATGTGTCAGCACCTGCTGGGTAACCGGATCGCGCAGCGTCCAGTCGAAGGTCGGCTCGACGTGGCCGACGAACGCGCGCAGCGGAGCCTCGCCGCCGAGCAGCGCCTGCGGCAGCGGCGCAATCACTGCGCCGGCGGTGGCGGCGATGCCATTCACGGTTCTGCTGATCGGGCTATTCGTTGGGAACAGGTCGGCATAGCGCGAGCGACTGTCGGCGCCGGCCGAGCAACAGGCATGCGCGTACCAGATGGCGCCAGACGGCTTCCATGCGCCGAGGTCACTTAACTGCAACGGTTGCCGCGCCACGTCGACCGGAACGCCGAGCTGCGCCCGCATTAAGGCCTCGTCTCCAAGCGGACCGGTCATGCCGTGGCTAGTGGTGACGATCAGCCCCGGCGTCCGTTCGGCAAGCGCCTCACCGAGCCTGCCACGGGTCGCCTCCCCATCGCGCAGCAGGAACCTGCCGGTGAGATCGGTGTCGCTCTCCAGCTTGGTCCACAGCATCCCGGCCACCGCGCGTGCCATCAGCCAAGTTATGTCGTCCCGTCCGTGGTCGACCCGCCACACCACAGGCGCACGCGGCTGGCAGGGCGTCGCCGACCAGTCGGACAGCAGCGCGTTGACGTACCGGTCTAGCGCCTCGTTGGTGAGGTCGAGCCGGCCGACAAAGGTCGACATGTTGAGTGCATACTGCACGGGCCACGGAATGGCTTCCGGTGAGCCGTAGATCAGCAGGTAGCGTGGGATGTGGCCTTCGGCCACCCCGGGCTTCGGCGCAGCTATCGAGAGATCCTGCACCCGGCCATCGGCATAGTAACGGCGTAAGAAGTTCTGCCCCAGCGACATACTCCAACGCAGCACCGGCGCGCCCGGGCGCGCGGCGAGCAGGCGGCGGATGGGTTCCGGCGCATCGGCACCGTTCATCCGTTCAGCGCTGCCGAGCGCGTCCGAGTCCGGCAGCACCAGTCCCCAGCCAATATCAGGATGTCGCCAGTCGCGCGGATCGGCACGAGCGGCGGGTGCGAGCCACTTGCCGGACGGACGCGTCTGTTCGCGTTGCGCCCAAGGAGACCTGTTCGGGAGTTCGTCCCCATTGGCGACCTCACCGTTCCATGCGTTGATTTGGAGCCGCAGCGGACGCATTATTTTGTCGGTCAAGGCATGTTCCCGTACCGGTCGGGGCGCAGAGCGGCGGGCACCGCAGGTTGCCCGTCGAGCAGCGCGAGGATCTGATCGCGAAGCAGCCCCGGCGTATCGGCCGACATGCCGCGCAGGGCCTTGGCGATCTCCTCGATCCTTTGCGCCATCTCCTGCTGGATCCGCGCGACGCGGAGAGGTGCGCTGCGCTGGTAGAGGATTGGAAGGCACCAACGGCCGAACGCGTCCGACGGCCCTTGATCGTAGGCGGCGTGCAGCGCCGCGCGGGCATGGCCGACCGCTGGGCCGAGATCGATCGCCGTCATGCTGCCATTTGGCAGACCGGCCAGCGCGCGTGCGAGCACCTCGAAAGCCCGAGCGTAGAAGCTCTTGGCGAAGAGGGTGGCGTCGTTGTTGAGAATCGGTTCCGCCATACCAATCGTGATTGGTGATCCTTTGCCGGTCAGTGCGCTCGCCATCGAGTAAAGTCGCGGCATCGCCTGCGCTCCGGAGCAGCTGTTCAGCACCGTAAGCCAGGTTGTGCCGCCCTTGACGAGGATTTCTCGCAGTCGTTCGATCGAGAGGTGGATCGAGCCAGCATCCGCCCCGATGTCGTAGTCGTTGATTGAGCCGAACTCGAGCAGCTGGGACCCGCCACGGATCACACCGTGGCAGAAGAAGTGCAGGAGCTCCGCCGGATTGTCACCGAGCGCCTGTTCGAGCGCCATTGAGTCGCTCGGGATCGGCGCGACGGTCACGCCCGGCAGCTTGCCTGCTGCCGCCATCGCAACAGCCTTATCGAGCAGGTCCTGCTGGCCGAGGAAGATCTTGGCAACCAAGTTCGGCCCGCCCGCCGCCTTCGCCGCCCCGAGCGCATTTACGATCGCGTGAAACTCGTCCGTTGCATTTACGGCACTGGGCGAAAGAAACGCGAGCATCCGCACCGCGTCACCGCAAGTGCGCAACCCTGGGTCGGCGATGTCGCCCGCCAGCGCCACGCGGCGCATACTGCACATCTGGTTGAGCGCGAGGAACTGCTCCGAATCGGCGCACAGCGTCTCCCAGCGCACCGTCTCCGCCAGCGATGCGCCGATCGCTAGGCGAAGGTTGGCTCGGTACGGGGAGGTAGTGCAAAAGATCTGCTCAAGCTCTGACTTGATGGCGCCGTGCAGGCAGAGTGCCTCCCGTAGCGCCGCGCCGTAGCTGACGACGTTGGCTCGACTATCGAGCATCGGCAGTTCGGCGGGGTCGAGCCTGAGCTCGGCGAATTCGAGACTGTCGGGATAGGCGACGCTGCTGCCGATCAGGCGGCAGAACAGCTTCTCGCCGACCTTGGCGATCTCGACCGTGGCTTCGCGATCAGACACCCGTGCGCCCGCCGCTATGGGATTTGGCGAAGTTGCTGATGACGTCCTGTATCTCTGCGATCACCTCCGTCCTTGCTGAGTCCTGCGCGACGATCTCCGCCGTCGGCTGAATGACTGGCGGCGCCTTGGCGAGCAGCACATCTCCCGAGGAGCGGCGCAGTTCCTCGAAGGCGGCGGCTTCCAGCAGCCGCTGAGTCGCGTTTAGCCACCCCGGCTGCACTCCCGCTTCGATTGTCGGCACGACCGGCAACGCCTTGGTGAGCGCGCTCAGGAGACGCCGCCCCACCGGCGCGCGCTGTGCGAGCAGGACCGCGTGGGCGGCGACAAGCTCGAAGGGATCGGCAGTGGCGAAGTGGCTGTCGCGAACGAAGCTCGGATGGCAGTAGAGGAAGCCGTCGCGCAGCATCGGTGGCGCGCCGGGCGTGCCGGCGAAGAGCAGGCTGAACGCCTGCGCCAGTTCCTCATCCGGCGTCTCGCCCAGCCGATGATACAGTACCGCGCCGGGTCGCGCGCGCGCGAAGGCGTCGCTGAACTGGCGCAACGAGGAGTCGGCGTCGTCCGACATTTCGGCGAAGCTAGTCGCCCAACCGCCTGCGCGATCGAGCAACAGGACTAGCTCCTCCTGCGACACCGGAACTAGCGCGACTACGCGCTCTTTCGGACTGGGGGAGCACGACAGGAAGGGGCACGCGCAGCCGTCGAGCACCCCCGCACGACAAAGGATGTGGATGGCGTCGATGCCTCGGCCCGCGACCGCCTTCCCGATCCAATTCGACCAGCAGACCGCGCGAAACGAGAGCGCTAGATCGGGGTGCGACTTTGCAAAGTCCGTCGTGGTCGGCGCATCGCCGGGGTCGTGAATGCGCACTTGCGGGGAAGTGCTGAGCGAGCCCAAGTGCGCCACGCAGGCGGCGCTTGGAAAGATCTGCACGCGCGTGTTGCCCCGCGACGACCCGGCGAGGATCGCGTCCACGATCGCCTTGGTTCGACGAAGCACGTCGTCTTCAGGCGTGGTGGGATCAGGATCGACGATAACGACGTTTTCCAGCACGTCGCTACGCTCCCCCGGACGCTGCGGAAAGTCGGGGAGGCGTAGCAACGACCGGCCAAGCGCGGACGACAGATCGCGTTCCCATGGCACTGTGCCGAGCAAGCCATAGGGACGCGCGAGATTGAGCCACACCGGCTCGCCCGCGGTAGCCCCGATCAGCTCAATCCGGTAGCGCAGATCCTCGATAAGCTCGACAGGAACTGCCAGCACCGGCTGAGAAACGTCTGGATCGCCGGCCTGGAACAGGTGGAACCCCATCTCCCACGAGAGCGCGTCCTCCTCTTCGCCCGCATCATCAACGGTGCGCCCGGTCAGCTCTAACCTGACCACTGCAGCGCCGTCGCGGAACAAGAGTCTCACCGTCAGCAGGAGCGGCTTTCCCCGACTACCGCTCCGATCGTTGCCGAACGCCGCGTGGAGCACGGAGGCAATGGCTCCGACCAGTCCCACGTCAGTCCGCCATCTGGCAAGCAAGCAGCCACGCCATGCGCGCGGTGGCGACGTCACCATGTCCGCTAATTTGCCGGTCGATCGTGCCGTCAAGCCCGACGAGGCAATGCCGTCCGGCGGGCGGAAAGGGCGTGCCGGGTTCGACGAGCGGCTGCACAAGTGTCTCCCCTGCATCTCGCGGCCCGTAGCCGCCGAGCGCCGCGTAGACGTTGGGCGGGTCGCCCGCGAGGGTCGCCGCAACGGCCGCGACCTGAAGCTCGCCCAGATCTTTTGCCCGCACCAGCGCGCGATGGAACACGGTATGGAGCGGCCTGTCATGGCCGCTGTAGGTCGTCAGGATCGACCGCTCGACTTTCGCCGGCACGGCGGCATAGCCGCCGCTCCCGCTGCGCCCTGACACCCGTGAGGCGAAGCTCAGGTGAGACACCGCCGGTTGCAGCAGCAGCATCGTGCGGACCTTGCGCGATGCCGCGCTCGCCGCGACCGCCGAGAGCAGCACCTTGGCGCCGTAGGAGTGGCCGACCGCATGAAGCGGCGCGCTGCTCGCGGCCAGGATGTCGGTCACAAGGGCGGAGACGCCATGCCAGCCGACTTTGCCCGCCCGATCCTTCATCTGATAGACAGAGGCTAGCCGCAGCGCCCAGCGCGGATCGAGGTAGCGGAACACGCCGGCATTCTGCGGCAAGGCGGCATAGGTTCCGTCGCTGATGCCGCCTTCAGGCAACTCCTCATCCTCTGACGAGGGCGGTTGCAGCACGCTCAAGGCGTCGAGGCCGGCCAGCACCGCCTTCGTGTCCGGCGCCCCAGTTTCGGCTCCCTCCGCCAAGTCGCTCTGCACGGTTGCGCCGAGCGCCGCCGCCACTAACCCGGCAAGCTCGACCACTTCCTGGTCCGCAAGGCGAGGCTCGTCGATCAGGGCGTAGAGCCGCTCGCGCTCGGCCGGCGTGGCGAGCGCGTCGGCTAGCGCCTGGACAGTCGCCGCCTCGCTTTCCGGTGCGGCCTCCTCGAGATTCGGGCCAGCGAGCGCGGGCCCTCTGTCGAACGACAGCAGCGTACTCGGCCAGACCACGCCGACGAAGATCGGTCTGGGAGCCGCCGGAAAATACTTGCGGCGGAGTTCCAGGAGCTGGTCCATGAACGCAGAATACAGGCGGACGGCATCGCCGAACTCGTTATTCCATCCGTGCGAAAAGAGGATTACCGGAGTTGCCGGAATTTGCCCTAGCCGTTCAAGCAGGGCGTGTCGCGTTCGCGGTGAGGTGCACAGGCCCGTCTTATCGAAACGCACAAGCCAGCACTCGCAATCGACATCTGCGAGCGGGAACGGCTCTGCTTCGGCGCCCGGCATGTATCTCTTCTCCGTCTTCTAAATGCGCTGGCTGCAGCGGCTCTTCCTTTTGCCGCTAAAGCGGGAGCTCGCGGATGAAGTTGTCCACGGCCGACATCAAGCGAGGACGCAGCCCATTGGCGATCTTCTCCAGCGTCTTCTCATGCGCGGCCAGAACGGTCTGCGAGGTCTTCAAACTCACCTCGTTGCTCTTTGATTTGAACAGCAGGATCTGCAGGCGCTTCTGGTCGGCGCGTAGGCGGGCGGCCGCGATCCTGAGGTTGACCGCGGTCCCGATCTGCTCCGCGATGCCGAAGCGGTACTCGATCACGTCAAGATGCCGGCTTTCCCGCTCAAACAGGGTGATCCACGGATCGTCCTTGTCGCTTCCGGCGAGCCCCTCCAGCGCCTTGATGATCAGCCCGCCCACCGCAGCGCCGCCGAACGCCGCCGTAAGTATCGGAATCACGACCTCGTGCACCGACACATTGCGGTTGGAATAGTCATAGTCGACCACGCCGCCGCTGGAGCCGATCCAGCCGAGCCCCTGCAGCACCATGTCGTATCGCTTGACCCACAGTTCGGGCGAGTTGACCACCGGATCCTGATCGGCGACGCGCTCGGCGGCCATCATGCACAAGGCGACGGCCTCGCGTTGCGGCGCTCCCACCGTGCCGTCAAAGCCGACTAGGTTAGAGCCGGCGACCACGCCATCTGGCAGGTTCGCAGTGTCGATTTTACCCCCGACTCCCAGCTCGCTGGCCATCTGAGGAAAGGCTCTCTGCTTCGTCGCCGGGTCCTCCCCGAGCGGCAGTGCGGCGATGTAGCTCATCACGTCGTTGTCAGACATCGATTATGCTCCCCGGTCGTGGCCCGCGTTTCGCGCTCTACGCGAAATGACGTTCTGGACAGTTGGATGAGCAACGCGCACGCGAGGAGGCTCTACACCGCCATCCTCCAGCGCCAAAGTATCAGACTAAATTCCTTCGGCAAAGCCCTTCATGTGTATTCGGGCAGAAAGGCTTACGAGTTTTCCGCTGTTGGTCCCGCAGTCCGATCGGGCGAGGATCAGCCGGTCCGGCTCGATTGGTTTTGGCGCTATCTGCGTGGCAAAATCGGCTTTGAGCGCGTGCGGATACACGACCTTCGCCATAGTTTTGCAAGTCATGCAGCGATGGAGAGCGAAACGTTGCCTATGATCGGCAGCCTACTCGGACATGCGAGCGCGAGTTCAACCGCAAGATACGCCCATTTAGATGATGCCGACTTGATAGATACAGTTCAGAGTATCGGCGATCTATTGGAGACGCATCTAGGTGGCGCGCTATGCCAATCATCCGGATCGTGAGCGGCGAGCTGTGGGACTTTGCTGCCGTTCCCCCACAACAGCCGCTTACGACGGCTTTCCGCAGTAGCAGACGTTCATACTGCGGTTGAAGCAAGAGCGTAGATTGCAGTGCCGAAATAGGCGAGAGGACGGGTCCAACTCGCCTCACATTTATCGAGGATCTCAAGAGTACAGGGCGCCTGCTATCTCATCCTCACCCCAGTAAGGGTCAATGAAGGGGCATTCGTAGCTTGGCCCCACATGGTCGACCTTCGCAGAATGGAAAAAGTCGCGCGCGGCCTCGTGGAGGTCCTCGGGAATAATCAGAAACGCCGGATCAGTTTCCGAGAAGTTCAAGTCGCCGACATGACGCCACTCCCTTTCCCACTCATAAAGGTACTTCGACTTGCCGTAGGTGCCGGGCAGATCCACGAACGGCGCGACTTCCCATACCGGAGAACTTGCGTCGTGTGCCGCAGCATGCACCATCGCGTTGATCGCTTTCGCCTGCGGCGTATCCTTGTACGCATAGAGGATCGGGCCGCCGCCACGCTCGACGATGTATTCCTTTCGGAACCCGATGCCGTGCCGCCCGCGAACATCTGCCAGCCGCTTTAAGTGGTGAAGCGGCACCTCGCTGAAGCACACCGATTTCCGCGCCGGTGCCAAATTGCGACCGGCGCCGAACGCGTTTGCCGCGATGATGCGCCGCGCATACAAGATAGAGATCGCATTGTCGTAAGCAGACTTCCCAGTGGTCTCCTTTCCGAAGTGGACCACATATTTCGACATATCCTTCCACGACGGGTCAATGGTGCCGATCAGCGTCATTTCGCCACCCCGCAATCATAAGATGTCATTTCGCTGCGTCGTGCAGCCAGTAGCGGCGAGTGCTCTCCGCTGACATGTAAAGGAGCCGTTCGCCCACATAGCAGCAGCCCACAGCCTATTTTTGCTTCTCCTCCCCACCGTCGTTTTCGGCGGGCGCCTCGTCGTCAACCGCCACCGCGACGGCCGCAGCACCTGCAGCTGCGTCGTCGATAGTCGCTGGATCGGCAGCCGGCCCCTCGGGCTTCTGGACTGCCGGAAGGACGCCCCAGCTGCGGAGACGGTCGGCACGCATTGGCGACCTTCCGGCGATGCGCGCGAGCGCCTCGTCGAGCGATGCACGCAGCCCAACCGCACCCGGATGGCTCGCGAGGCGGTCAGCCCATTCCATCATGCCCTTCACGTCGTCGGCGGCATTGTCATCGAAAAGCTGGACGAGTTCGTCCGCGGTGAGTCGCGATAGCCGCGCTGAATCCTCCTCCGGGTTGTATCCGCTCGTCCGGGCCATCTGTTTGAGCATCTCTGCCGGATCGCGCGCATCCACGATGGCGGTGCGCTCGGCCTCCATTGCGGCCAGTAGTTCCTCATCCACCGGATCGTCGTGGAAGAACCGGTTCCACCTCGAGAAGTAGTCGGGCTTGCTGCGGTTCGCGTCGATGTACTTCACGACGAGTTCGGAAGCTTGAGCTTCGCGTCCGTACCGCCTGAGGAAGCGAACGCCCGAGTTCATGTTGACCGGGGAAATCTCGCCGAGGTTCTCCATCGCTCCGGCGGCCATCGCATCCAAAATGACGTCGTCGTCCGTCGTTAGGCTTCTGTGGAAGAGCTCCCACGCCTGCGAAAAGCTGTCCTTTCGGCCGTCCCGCTTCAGGCGCTCACCTAGAGCCTGCGCCGCCGCCCTTAGGTCGTCACCACGGAAGTAACCTATTGCAACGCCATCGATGATTGCCGCATCCAGTTCGTCGGTGGCTCCATATCCGTACCTCGAAAGGACCTCACGCCACTTCTTCCTTTCCTCCGGCTCGTCCTCCCGTCGGAATAGACCGGTCATGGAGTTAAACTTACGAATGAAATCGAGGCCGGGTGCGAGGTCCGGCTGCAGGAAGCACCATCCGGCTAGCACAACGGTCACGACGGCCTGTTCGACAACTTCCGTTTCCACACCGGCCAGCTCCGTCTCGACGAGGCGGGCCCAGCGCTCAATTTTCTTCATGACCCGCATGTTGGTCACGCCGAGCGCGACAAGACGGTCGCGCAGCTTCTCCGCGACCGTATCTGTGCCAGCTATCGCGATCGCTGCGGCCTCCGCGCTGGTCGGCTCGAACACCAAGAACGTATCGACAACCTTCTCGAGCTGACGCTGGAGTTCCATCGCCTCTTCCGGCTTGGTCTGCTCCTTGTTGAGGAGGAGCACCACCTTGCACTGGCGCTGCTCGCGGAGCATCGACGCAAGGCCCAGAATGTCGCGCATCTCCAGCGCTTTCCCGGCCCGTTCGAGGTCGTCGAAGCAGATGAGCTGGTTGCGCACGGTGAGGAACGCCGCGCGGTAGAGTGCGTCGCCCGCATCCTTCATGCGGAAGAATCCCGCCGCGATCTCCAGGGCCGGACGGCTCTTCCGAGCATAGGTCTCGCCCTTCCGCATGATTTCGTGGAGGCTCGACGCATCGGGAACGGACGACGCCGCCATGTTCACCGTGTTCTCCACGATCGCGTTGCGCAGCTCGCCAAGAGAAGTCAGTCCGAAGAGCGACACGTAGGCATACCGGCTCACCCCTACTTGCCCGGCCTTTTCCGCCTCCTTGAGGAAGGTTTGCCAGGAATAGGTCTTCCCGACGCCCCACTGCCCGGAGATGCAGAGCACTTCCGGCGCAGACGACTGAATGAAGCGCTCGATCTCGGCGCGGACAATAGCTGTGGACATCGCGCAATCCTTGCATCGCGGGTAGGGTGAACGAACGGCAGGTTTCAGGCTCAAGCTCGAAATGATTAAACGACTGAAATGAGGCGACTGTTGTCGCTCAGTTTAATGAAGCGGGAATGGCGGGTTTCGGCAAGAGATGGTGTATCGCGGCGGCTGCATTTTGACAGCGGATGAGATTGCAGCCCCTTCACGTACGATGCCTGGATCGGGGTCGAACCTGACCTCGTGCATCGAGGGAAGGAGTGAGAGCGATGGCGCATTTCGTAGGTCTAG
>NZ_JACIJF010000040.1 GCF_014199255.1 Sphingomonas xinjiangensis
GATCGTCTTCCGCTACAAGGCCGGATAGGAGCTGGGCCGCACCGAACGACGGCTATTGGCGGCTCGTTTGCGGGCCGCCAATGACCAAAACTGGGGCGTTTCCGGCCCGGCCGCTTTCGGCGTCCGCTTGCCCGTCGCAAGGTCGTGGCTGGTGGAAAGCGGTTGGCGGGCGGCGCTCTGCCGACCCCAGCGATCGAGACTAATGCGCGCATGACTGATCGAGAAGGGCACATGCGAAGCGCGGTCCGACGAACGCCGGGCCGATATCGGCTCATCCGGATCCGCGGTTCGCCGATCCGGTTATCCAGAAAAGCGTTCCTGCCTAGTCGCCCCGCGGCTTGGCGGTCGGCCTGTCAGCTCTATCATTGACACAAGCAGATTTATGTAACAGATAATGTTGCATGAGTAGCGATGAGCGGCTTTCGCAATCTCTCATCTTCGGCCTTTCGCCAGACAAGGAATGATTCGGATGCGTTTGCTTCTCCTTACCGCGCTGCTCGCAGCCGCGGCGGTTCCCGTCGCAATCGCCGCGCCAAACGCCGTACCCGCCGCCGCACTGGAAGCAACGCGCATCGCCGATCGTAGCGTGACGATCGGCGACCAAACGGTCCGCTATCTGGAAGCGGGTCGCGGCGATACGCTGATCGTCCTCGTCCACGGCTGGCCGCAGAGTGCCGATGAGTGGCGCCAGGTCATCCCGAAACTCGCCGATCGTTTCCGGGTGGTCGCACCGGATCTCCGCGGCATCGGCGGGTCGCAATCGCCGTCGCGCGATTATTCCAAGGCGGCGCTCGCCCGTGACCTACACAGCTTCGTCCAAAGCCTAGGCGCCAAGCATGTCGTGCTGGTTGGTCACGACGTGGGCGGAATGGTCACTTATGCCTATGCCCGCCAGTTTCCCCAGGATCTCACCGGCGCGGCGATTTTGGACGTGCCGCTTCCCGGCTTCGCGCCGTGGGAGTATGTCGAGAAGCTGCCGCAGGCATGGCATTTCGATTTTCATGCGCAGCAACCGCTCGCCGAAGTGCTGGTGCAGGGGCGCCAGGCCGCCTATTTCCGCTACTTCATCGACCATAATGGTGCGAATACCAAGGCGATTGGCGATCAGGAGATCGCGCGCTTCGCGCAAGCCTACGCCTCGCCAGCGCAGCTGTCGGCCGGGTTCGGCTTCTATCGCGCCTTCCCGCGGGACAAGGAATTCAACGCGGCGCAGCGCGCTGCACTGTCCTTGCCGCTGCTGGTCGCCGGCGCCGAACATAGCCTGGGCGCGGGTGCCGCGGCGCTTGCCGGCGACCTGCGCGCGCACGGCGCATCCGACGTGCGGGTGGCAACAATAGACAAGTCGGGCCACTGGATCGCGGAGGAACAGCCGGATGCCGTCGCCGCGCTAATCTGGGAGTTCGCCGCGGAGGTAGGCCAGACGCCCCGGTGACCGGACGGAACGCTGAATGCAATTCGCATCCTCGAGCGGCCGGAGTAGTGGAGCGGCATCGAGCCAATGAACGGCCGCTTAGGGGGCGTTAGCGGAAGGGCAGCTTCCAGGAATGCACAATCGCGGCCGGATGCTTAGAGCTGTTGTGTCGTAACGATTCAGGGGGCCTGGCTTCATCCCAAGTTCTTCGTGGTTCGCACTGCGATCTAATCTATTGCCGCGTGCTAAACAGCCTCAGTAATCAAGCAGCTTCTCAAACACTCCCGACGGAGGTGGAGGATTGAAGGCCAAACCCGCGGCCTCCTTATGGCTCCAACGCACGCTGGCACTCAGCTGGGGGACCCCGCCCACTACTAGTGCAACGGAGCTCCCAACACTAAGCGGGCCAGTTACCGCAAGGCGGCAGCCAGTGGCGCAAACGTCCAGAACTACGGCGTCGATTGGGATGCAACCCTCACAGTTCAGGACAGCCGGAATGTTCGTTTTGTAGCGGCGGGCACGTCGCTCGTTCTCTCCGAAATACTCGCCGTCGCAGGACAACGTTATCGGCTGCCCTGCGGCTTGCAGGTGGGAAACATGTCCGTGACTGCCGCTAATCACATCGGCACTCCGTCATAGGTGATAGCGGCCTCAGACGATTCGTCTAGCATAGGGAACTCATTTGTCCGGAGCACGGCGTAACGCTTACAACCACCCCTCAGGGGACCCAGGCCCAAAACCATCAACATTCTTCCCCAGAACCACGGGCGCAGTCGGCTCCCGCTCTCAGTCAACCGAAGCACACTTATCTTTAAGCTTGTGACCGTCTCGAAGATTGTCGGAAATCTCTAAAAATTAGTGTCGGATCAAGTAGGGAGGACTGCGTACCGGCACGCACTCAGATTGGACTCCACGGGGCATCCCCACTCGCTCCGCTAAGTTACTGACGTCCTACGGGGAAACCCGACTTGTTGCTTCTCCTGAGTGGGGCAGCTGCGACGACTCCGCTATCAAAATCTTGCAAGACAACAGTTTCTCGCAACTAGTCGGGGTTTCAATGTTCACTCAGCTATCGACATCGCCGCGCTGCAGTATCAGCGTTGATGTTCCACCCGTGGCCAGGGACATGAGGCAAGCTGTCGCCTCGCTGAAGCAGGCACCTGTTAGCAAGAATCTGGCCCGGACTTTGGCCCTGCGGCTCGCCGAAACGACCGAGGATCGCGAGGGTGCAGGCCAGCTGCTCAACAGACGTTTTGGGTGGCGTGGCTATGGTTCGGAACACCAGATTCCGGATGATGAGAGTCACACGACGTTCATCGCGCTGGCGGACGAGGAAATCGTTGGGACAATCACCTTGGGGGTGGATGCACCTGGCGGTCTTGCCGTTGACTCGGTGTTTAAGGATGAGATCGACCGCTTCAGGGCTGCTCCCGGTGCTCAGGTCTGCGAGCTCATCAAGTTCGCCTTCGAAACTGAGCTCCCTGATCAGCAGAACCTCGCCATGCTTTTCCACACGGTGTTTCTCTATGGTTTGCAGAACCACCGGTGCACGGACCTGTTTATTGAAGTGAACCCTCGTCACCGCCGGTTCTACCAAAACATGCTTGGCTTTACCCCTGTCGGCGACCTCAGGACCAATCCATCTGTGGATGCACCATCGCAGTTGATGTGGCTGAACGTCTCTGACGTGGAGGAGAGCATCGCATCCTATCGATCTGGCGTTGGTATCACACGTACTCGGTCGCTTTACTCACTCTTTCTCTCACACAGCGAAGAGCGCGCAATCAAGCTGCGCCTCGAAGAGCGGAGACAGTCGGACCAGCTGCGCGGTCGCAATCTGATCGAGAGGAGCTTCCAGGCTGCGGCGTAAACATCGGTTCACGCTAGTTGCTCGTGTGGATTCCCGCTCTCGAACTGTCCACCTCATTAGCCGGGGTGTTCCTCGGAATGCCCGACCGCGCATGACATTTGGACAGCGACCATAAAATCGGCTCTGGCCGACCGTCTGAAGCTGGGAAAACTGAAAGCGCGTCATGGACGAGTTCTGCAGCACGTCAATTGCACCGTGACGTCGCCAACCCGTCTTGGAGGAGTGATTAAGAGAGCTCCGCCCGCCAAATCGCCGCCCCCCGTAGAAGATCGTAATGTAGCACATCGTAGTTCAAGCTTCTGGAATAGCACAATAAAAGCGACCTAGAGAAAGGTCGCTCCGATGAAATTCCACCGCACCCGTAACCTTGCTGTTGTCTCCGCCGTTTCAGCCTTCGCGCTGGCGATCTCCGCCTTCGCATCGCAATCAAGCGACGCCCCGGGGCAACTGGTTGCACCAACAGCAGCCAAACGCGAGTTCGCTACAGCCGCACCTGCACCTGCTTCGTTATTGATATCCGCTCCGATAGCAGCGCAGCAGTCTGCTACTTCGGTTGAGCCGGCCGCGTCCCTGTTTGGCGCGAACCTTTCGGGCGCCGAGGCAAGAGATGGCGACGCTTTGCGTCCTACGTACTCGGACCTGCAAGGCTACATCGATCATTTCGGCTTTAAGCTAATCCGCTATCCGTTCATCGATAGCCGAATGACACCCGCACGGATCAATGAGCTGCGCACCCTCACGGAGTACGCACGCTCAAGGGGCGTTCGAATGATCCTCGACAATCACACGTACCATTGGAAGTCGGTTCAGGAGCAGGTTGCGTTCTGGACGACCTTTGCACGCAACTTTCCCGATGACGGCTCGATCGTTCTCGACCTGGTCAATGAGCCCGGTGGCTTCAACGATCCCGTGGTCACGAACGATTGGATGCAGTGGATTCGTGATGCGAAACTTGTGATCTCCGGCCTGCGCAAGAACGGCATTAATCACCCTATTGCCATTCAGTATCCGCAGTGGTCGGCCTCGTTCCGATTTGATAAGGCTGAGCCAATCTCCAGGGCATGTGAGAGCGCCGGTTGCGCCATTGATCGTGACACGAACGGGCCACTTGATCCGCTCAATCGCACCTACATCAATGCCCACCGATACTGGGACAAGGGATCCAGCGGCACCAACAAGATCTGTGAAACCACCTGGGGGGCTAACAGCGGCTTGGATACCTTCGCAGCACAGCTGCGTAAGCGGGGACTGAAGGGGTACGTCACGGAGGCGGCGTTTGGATCCAGCTACGGGGTCGATACGACCTGCACGGGCATTGGGCAGGACGCCATTGCTGATGTTAAGGCAAACAGCGACGTCCTTCTTGGCATCACCTGGTGGGGCGGTGGGCGTATCTGGCCTGAAAGCTACCACTTCAAGATCGAGCCAGCCAAAGCCACTCGCTTCACCGCGGCTATACCGGCCTACACTCAACTGCTTCTGGGACAGTGACGATCTGCTCACCAAACGGGAAGCCGAACGTGGGACTCGAATGGCTTTCACATCGTGCATTTGTTTGGATGCCGCGCGAGGCGGCAGCTAGGCGCCAGGACCGGCTGTTCCGCCCAGCTGACCCGCTCCCTAAACCCGCCGGTGTTAATAGTCGGGATGGGTAGCGAAAGCGGAGATCCCGTGGTTTTGATTGCGATGTAAGCTATCGCACTTGGCATGGAGCTTCACGGACCTTTCGTCGAAAACCTCGAAGTTTAACCGGCGCTAACAGGCATAGCGGCGATGAATTCCGATCAACGCCACCGCAAGTCGGGACGCGGAGGCGTGAACGCCTGACTGTGGGTGAGAAGCTTCCGGTCTGCTTTCCTGAATACATTCCGCGAAGCGGACATGGCTCTTTCTGAGGGCGACTACGTTAAGGGCCTGTTGCTCAGCTGAGTTGCTGTTGATTGTGGATTTGCACCCTCTTCGATCACGACCAAGACGTAATAGTGAATGGTGAACATGACCAAGGTCCGGCACGCAGAACCTTCAGATCTATCGATGTTGATCCCGTTTGATCTGTTCCCTGGGGACAGGATCGTAGAGATCGTCGAGCGCCGTATGCTAGTAGCTGAGGTGTCAGGATCGGTCGTTGGATACCTCGCCTGGCAACACCGCGGCTGCCTCGAAAAGGACTACATCAACAAGCTCGTTGTGGCGGAGAGCTTTCGGCGTCAGGGTCTTGCCTCAACGCTGCTTGATGTCCTTTGTAAGAGACTCCGCGGTCGTGTCTTCATCGCTACCGGAGCGAGGAATATCGCTGCGAATGCGCTTCTTGCGGGCTGCGGATGGGCTTACGCCGGTGAGATCGTCGGGATACTGCCAGATGACGAAGCACAGGTCTTCTACCGGAAGGATCTTGGCTAAGTCTACCAAGCAGACACCTTGCAGTTGCTACGGCCCACATGGACCGCAGAACTCAAGTGCTAGACGGCGCTAATCGCCCACGAGCACTTACCGGATTGCGCAGCCAAAAACCAAAACTCAGGAGTTTTATGATATCGACGACAGCCTATGATACATTCGCCTAGACTTTTGTAGGTGCGCCATCGGCGAACGTATCAGATTACAGACGGACTGATTAGGCCTTTAGTGACTTCGCCATATTGAGGTGCGCCGTGACGATTGGGATCATGCCTGCAGCGAACGCCTTGAGCTGAGCATCCTCGCCATTTGCGCTGTAGGCTTTTAGTGCGTCCAGCGTCTTTTGATGGCCAGCCGCCTGCTCCGCCTTATAAGCTTGGTCTAATGCGGAACCGTTCAGGGCCTTCAGCTCGGCCAGCTTCTGCTGCTGCTCCGCATTCAACATCGGATCAGGTGTAATCGCTGGCGTGCTGCTGCCAGTGGCAGTTTTTAGCTTGGCGGTAGAGGCGGTGTGGGCCTCGATCATCTTGTTGGCGAAGGATTTCACCGCTTCGGATGAGCCGTTGGCGAGAGCTAGGCGAGAAGTTTCAATCTCGAATGCATCGCTCGCTGCGGCGACGTTCGCAAAGGTTTGGGCACCGCTCGGAGCTGCTACCGATGCTGTAGAGGCAACGGTGGCGCCGTCCGCCTCCGAGGTCGTGATAGTGTTGGTTTGGCCAGCATCGTTACCGCGCCCGCAGGCCGCAAGCGCCAGCAACGCGACGGACGTGACGATCGTTTTGCGCATTGGCATGGTAAGTTCCCCTGAGAGCGCATCGGCGCGCCTGCGGAATAACTGCAGCGCGACCCTGACGTTCCCAAGGCGGACCCTCACGCTTGCTCCTGTCGTTCATGCCGGGACCGCAGCAGCGGACACCATCAAAGGAACGGAACGATGAGCATCTTCGGCAACATCATGAGCAAGATCTTCCATCACAAACCGGCCAAGACAGCAGCCCAGCCAACGCCTGCTGCGTCGCCCGCTGCCACGCCGCAGGCGGTACCCACCCAGCCTGCAGCACCCCAGGCTGCAACCCAAGCAGCACCCGTAAGTGTCGATGTTGGCGCAGTCTTGGCTGAGATGGCGCCAATGCAGAATGGCGGGGGCAACTATCAGACATCGATTGTCGATCTGCTCAAACTGCTCGACCTCGACTCTAGCCTTACCGCCCGCAAGGAGCTCGCCAGCGAGTTGAACGTGCATGTGGCTGCTGATGGCTCTGCGGAGCAGAACATTGCGCTGCATAAGGCTGTGATGGCCAAGCTCGCCGAGAATGGTGGTGTGGTGCCCGACAGCCTGCGCAACTAAGCAACTGGTTCTTGCCGGGCGACGTTGGCCCGTCACCCGGCAGACTGTTCACGGTGTGACTTGATAACGCCTGTTCTAACAGCCCAGCCCGCTGAATTATTGCCACTGCCACCAGGCAATCCGCCGAGCTTCCCAGACCCACCAGCGCCAACGCCAGTACCGCTCAACGACGTCAACAACCGCGTACCGCTGCGTGGGCCCACAAGCGGTCGCCAGCAACGTGCTCTCCGCCCTTCAAGCCGCTGGCGTTCTGATTACGTAAAGGGGCGGCAGGCACGCAGTATCATCAGCCAAAAGCTATCTGCCGTGCTGGAGCACTTCGCTTGCGCCTCATCATGGAACCGGTGAAAGCCATCCCGATGATCGCAAAAGCCCATGTAGAGGGCTCCGGCACCGCTGTGATTGTAGTCTGGCCTGCGGCTAATCCCCCGAAAGGCTGAAAATCCTGATAGGTAAACTGTGCGGTCTTTCCTTGAAGCTGCTGCAGCGTTGGGTAGCTGAAGGCATATGATCCAAGATCAAAAGTGAGGGACGCTCCGCCACCTTGTGAAGCGCCTCCCGAGACAAAGCTCAACGTGCCGCCCACCTCGCGTCCTATCAACCGAGGAAAAAATCGACTTGAGAAGTCCACCCCGCCAATCTCGATATTGAAACCCATAAGCGGAAACTGAGACGTGAACTCGTCCTCGAAGCCAGGTAAATCCGTGTCATAAGTGACCTTCCCAGAGAAGGTCTGACCAACTTGAAAGAAGCCGCTAGTCCCTGGATCAGATCCCGGCGGCCCGTTGTTTTCGGCTTGGCTGAGCGTACCTGCAAAGCCATACTCGATAATCGCTGCAGACGCCGGCACGCCTGCCGAGCTCAAAAGAGCACAGGCCGCAATTAGCGAGCCGCTTGCCCCGTGGATTCGCATTCTGTTTCTCCCTCTTCGGTGAGTGCACCGTTGCCATAAGCACGCAAACGAAGACGATTTGTCCGTCAGAAGACGCAGCGGACTGATACAGAAATCCAAGACAGGATATTACCTGACTGTCGGCAGAAGTCTATAGGGATCAGAGAAGCTACCTGCTTGTTGTAGCGTCTTGAGATCCAATGCAAAAACCACAGGGCGTTCTTGCTCCAGATTTGTAGAACATCTTCGCTCAACGTACGCGATCTGGTCCCGTCGAGAGAATGCCATCCCTGGTTCTGTGCAACTCTGCTTCCACCACACGCAGTTCGGCATCCCACGCAGTAGCTGCGTCATCATCATTTCGGGTGATTGCACGAACGATTTCGTCGACAACCAGTTGATGGGCCTGTGCTCCATGCAAGCGCACGAACTCGACAGGAGAGAACGGTTCGAAATTGCTCATGGGTTTACAGAATGCGCTAGATGGCTGGATGTGTCCAGAACGTTTCAAGCGTACGCAAGTTGGACATTGGGAGGTCGGATCGCTCGAACAACCCCAGCATCAACTCTGCGACCTCATGAACTACGAAGAGTGATCGCACCCCTGAGACGCAGCACCAGCGAAGTTGATGAAGGCTTCGACTTATCCACGGTGCCCCAATCAACGGGATGCAGAACCGAGCCGGCTATTCCCGAGGATAGATCGCGATCTACTTGGAGACCACCCAGCTGATGCGATAAGGGCCTTTTCGCGCAGTGAGTGGCTTACCCTTCCGCTCAGCCCTACGCGCCCCTCCTCCAGTAAGCCCTCAACAGTTCCATTGACTACGGGCATTGCTTCGCCGAACGTGTTCGGTAGCGGCGCGAGATTCAGATTGTTTTTGGCATCAGGGCTTAAAAGCATGGCGATCCGCTCAGGTCGCAAGCCGAAGCTTGTCACCAATGCCCTGGTTCCTCCATTCAGACCGCACCCAGGAGCGGAGGCACATTCCTCTCGGCATGTCGCGGCGGTTAAGCGCCAGTAGCTGCCGTTCCGAGCCCCTCCCCCGCTTCCCGTAAGCTGCCGTCCATTCAGGTTAGGGTTCGGCAGGCAGACGTCGGTGTCTGGTGGAGAGCGGACCTTACTGGCTGCTCTTAGATGGGTCTGGCAACCGAGCAACTCGCTTCCAAGTAATTAGGTGATCCACTATGGCGAGCTCACGGTATTGGTTCATGTGACCATAGCCGTTGAGCCTGCCAACAGGCTTCGGGCAAGCGGATCGGCGACCCTTAAACGTAATGAGATATGCACCAGACTCGATTTCGCGAGGTGCTTCATTGTTCGTCCTTTTCGACCACTCCAACCATGTTCCTTCTGTATATCTACGCATTTCAGGCGTGAGCCTCGATGCACCGACAAACAGTTCAGACCGCTCAAAGTCGCGTATAACCAGGCCGATCATCCGTTCTGGCTTGGCAAGCGGAAAGCAGTCTTCGGCATCCTTCCAGAGTCCGCGCACACTCCCGCTTCCACACCGCTCGATTATGGCTTGATCCGTCATTAGCTTGGCGCATTGCTGGGGCGTAGGCGGCGACCCGCAGCCGGCGATTAAGAGCAGCAATGGCATATGCGCTCGAAGCATGAGCACGAGCATGTGGGACCGTCGCTAAACTGGCAAGCGCGATGTCCGCTTCTGGGCGGAAGCGGAACGGCTGCTTCTCTATCGCGGCCTGAGTCAACAGGCGAAGGCTACTCTCCGCTGCCGCAAGGGCACCGGTGTGGTGGATT
>NZ_JACIJF010000041.1 GCF_014199255.1 Sphingomonas xinjiangensis
GCTGCTCGAACCCTCGGACGAACTGCTGGCGCTCCACCCCGACCGTCTTGCCCGCGACACCGCTGATCTGCTGACGATCGCCAAGCGCGTCATTGGAGAAGAAGGCAGTGCTGCGCATCAACGATCCCTCGATCGTGCTCGACGGCAGCGACATCATGGCCGAGGTAATGCTCACTGTGTTTGGGCTGGTGGGGATGATGGAGAAGCACTTCATCAAGGCTCGCCAGAAGCGCGGTATCGAGGCCGCTAAAGCTAAGGGCGTCTACAAGGGCCGTCCCGCGACGATAAGCCCGGACGCTGTGCGAGAGCTTCGTGCCGAGGGATTGGGTGCTACGGAGATCGCCAAGCGCCTCAAGATCGGGCGTGCGTCGGTCTACCGGGCATTGGCCGCGTTATATGTCAGAGCTCAAATAGGGTTTTGACGCCCGAAGTCGACAAACCGTTTTGCGTTTGGTCGAACGCCTCACTGCATCGAGTCGCCATAACCCAACTCAGGCCAGCGATGTCCCCCTTCCGATCGCTCGCGCGATCGGAAGCCACGAGATTAAGATCAGCGCAGCTTCCAGAGGCGGAGGAGGAGCGTCGTGGAACATTGTGGATGTCGCAGTTCGTGTCCGACGACGCGAGTAAGACTGGTCAGATATCCAAGGTTCATGAGCAAGATCGCGCAAACATCCACAAACGGGCATTAAATATCTGAGGCTAATTCCTCGATTAGCCACAAAGATCCACGGGTCGAAAGTAAATATCCAAGTTGCCTTCAGGGGAACGCGAAAGCATTCTGAATACTAGCATCACTAACTCGTGGTATTAGGGAAATTAAAATCGCTCATTCTGCTCATTGACTCCGTGTAGATGGCCATAATACATTGCCTTCGGTTCAGGTTTTATCGGTGAGGGTGGTTATGATGGTCGACCAAGAGAATGGGCGGAACGCCACTTCGCGTGGAGCGCAGGTGGGTGGCAAAGCGCCAACCGATCATCTATTTGCTCCAGCAAGCTATCTTTTGAAAAGTTTGGCGTATTTATCAGCGTTTCGGTCGTGCCTGACAGGAATAAGCACAGCCGAGGTGCTGCCGCTCAATTATCGACGCCTCGATCTAGCGCGCTGTTCTCGCAATGACGTAGCTTTCAAAGCTGATGGCCAATTTCGATCTTCGATGTGGGGGAGAAGCGGGCGGCGATAGCAATGGCATTCGTACTCAGCCGTTGTTCCTACGAGCTTGATGGACTGGGCCTTACCCGTTTCGCTCATGTTCCATTTCTCGTGCTGCGCGACATGTCGTACCCGGAGGAAGCGAACCGTTTCCTCCGTGAACGAGCTTTGGGGATCTGGCACCCGAATCGACGAGAGGCGACGGCGTACGGCGAGGTTGTCGCACTTAGTGCGAACACGGTTCGGAGCTACGCAAACGATCTAAAAAGTTTCATCACATTTACGGAGCGTCGTCGTTTGGACTGGCGCAGGCTTAGCCATGCCGATTTACTCGGCAGTTACGACAAGGCCATGTCTAGCGGACAATTGCGCTCTCGAGGGTCTACGCCTCTTGCGGCCGCCACCATCAATCGGCGGATCGCGATCGCGATCGAATTCATGCTGTGGGGCGGCGACAGAGCGCTTCGCGGACCTTTTGTCGTATTGTCCAGTCGCAATGGACGTTCAAGATCGACGGGCGGGCGTGGCCGCAGAACAACGTCCGGAGGACTAATCCAAGGTCGAATCGGAATACATCGTCAACATCCTTCCCGACTTCGGTTGCCGTCAAAGCAGGAATTAGATCTTTGGTTGGCCGAGGTGTTGGCACGAGCAGGTCCCACTCTCCACCTCGCCATTCGCCATATCATCAACACTGGTTGCAGGCTGATGGAGACAGCCTTGGTAAGAGAATGGCAGGTACCGGACCCCGATACGGTGGATCTTCACCGACCCGCCCGCATGGAAATCTTTTACGGCGCGAAGGGCGGTCGCGAAGTAGGGGACCCAGATCTCAAAGGCGCGCCGAGATCGCTTCGATTCAAGCGGCAGCACCTCGTAGACCTTGATCGATACCGTCGATTGCGAAGGAAGAAGACGCTCGCAGTATTCAAGGAAAGAAATCCCGGGGAACCGCTGCCACCGCAACTTTTCCTGAGTGAGCGGACAGGGAAGCCTATTACGTCACAGGCCATCTACCGCGCGTGGCATAATACGGCGACAGCGCCCTTCCCGGGATGGAGCCCTCACCTCGGGAGGCACACCTTTGCCTGTCACACCCTCCTCGAACTTCTAGAAGAGGACGCCCAACGGATTAAGCAGTTTGTTCAGAACCAACCGCGCGCTTACGTAGTATCGCGTGTTGAAGACCTGACCCGTGTCTACCTCAGGCCGATCCTCGGCCACGTCGACGAAAAGACCACTGAACTCTACCTAGAATGGATCGCAGATCACCTTTTTGTCGCTAATCACCGGGCGAGTTGGTCAAATTATCTTTCCGAACTGGAAGACTCGACCAGCGAGTATCACCGGTGACGCGCTTTACCGACTACGTGGATGAACGCGATTACACGGAACTCGGTTCGGAGCAGAACATTATCGCACTCGTTTCAGCAAACGCCCTTGTTTGGAACGTCAAACCGAACAGCGGAAAAGCCGTTTGGGCGATGGATCTGAGCTCATTTGCGGAGGGCGACCCCAAAGCCGGTATAAGAGCACGACCGTCTCTTGTGAAACAACTCGCACCTGCGATCCGAGCTGGGACCTATGGCAAAAACAGCCATGAGGGTGCTCAGACCAAGACGACGATGAAATATCTCTGGCGCATGCTAGATTCTTTGGAGACCGCAGGGGCGGGCACGGTCGAAGATCTATCTGCCGTAACAAATGCGCACGGCCAGTTGTTCAAGACACACCTTTTGCATACGTTCGAGTTCGGAGCCAACTATGCACGCAGCGTACTTGGCAGGATCCGACGCTGGTTTTTGCATGCCCGTGACCTGGCCGGATTTGAGGCAGATCTAATTTGGCCCACTATCACCGAGTGCCGCGGGACCGAGCACAAAGACGTCGATCCGCGTTTGCTTCGCCCCCTCTACCACCACCTAAAGCGAGTCCACTTTGGCTTTTTGGGAGCGTTGAAAGAAGGCCCATGCTTGGCCGCACGGGGGGTTGATCCGCGATCAGCCTCCGGATCAAAGCTCGAAATCTGGAGCTCGACCGCAAACTGGGCATACTTCGCGCGTGAATACGTTGCCGCGGGTTTGTCGCGCGGCGCATTACCGATGAGAAAGTTTGCCGGTCGTGTCGTTCCGGATCGGAAGATCCCACAGCAGCCGGGACCATCTTTTCTGGCTTCCGACGTCCGGACCCACTTTGATGCGGTGCGCTGGTTTGTGCCAACGATGGAGGACGCAGTCGCAGCTTTTACGCTGGTGATGCTGCACACAGGGTGGAACCCCGACACGGTAAAGAACATCGATATATCAGAGGATTCCAAATGGTTTGACCATCGCCTGGACGGTTCCGGAGATCCCGAGTCGAAAACAGCAACCGTCGCCCTGTACGCGTTCAAGGGGAGGACGGGTCGTGAGCAAATAGCGTTCTCACTGAGGCGTCCGAAAGCTCACCCCTATCAAGTTATCAAGTCGATGATCACCGCGACCGATCCTCTCAGGGCGCAGCTGCGTAAAGAAATCGCGGAACTTGCTGCGATTATAGGCCGGTCAGAAGAGCAACAGCAAAGGTATGATAACATACGAGTTATGGTGAAATCTCCTTGGCTTTTCTTCACGGTATATGAACCAAGCGGAGGATCAAGGGTCGCCGTGATTGACAAATAGGACGCCAACTCAGTTTTGCGGTCGCATCTCCGCGACGCGGTCGAATCCAACCCAGGCATGCTGCAAGATGTTGACCCACAGATCATGACGAACTTTGTTGAACGCTTCAACTTTACAGATATTAGAGATGGCTTCGCATCGTTCATTTATGACAACAGTATGTTCAACATTCTTCTGTTAAAGGCTGCTCTTGGCCACAGCAAATTGCGCGTGACTAGCGCGTATCTGCGGCAGCGCAGACAGATCGCACAACGGTTTGAGCGTTTCACACACCTTCAGGAAACTGTCTTCGACGAAATTAGGAACTTCCAGCGGGTAGACCCGACGATCCTCCACGTTCGAATGTCTGGCGCGGCTGTAACAGATGCAATGGTAAAGCGTCTGCGAGATGCGCGATATCGGACTCGAATGGGTATGGGGTGCGTCGATCCAGAGAATCCTCCACGAGACCTATCGCCCGATCATCGTGGCGGCTTTTGCGTTGTCCAGCGTTGCACTCTTTGCGTTCATGGTGTCGTCTTCGAAGACTCCTTGCCGGACCTTGCTGTTCGTGTCGCCGAGCTGCGCTTCATACGATCTCATGTCGCTGCGGAGCGATTTGAGGGATCTACGTTTCAAGCTGAATGGCTCGCTTCAAATTTGATCGTCGAACGACTGTTCTACCATAGGCAGGCAGAGTTCGAGCAAGCGGCGTTCTCACACGGCGAAAAGCTTGCACGTTCCGAGGTCTACCTCTTCGATCAAATCCCTCCCAGCGCGCTGATGGCGACGGGTACGATATGAATATTGCGCGGCCTGTTAGACTTCCAACGGTAGATGAGCACCTCGAATCCATCGCGGGTTCCCCGATCCTGGGGCAACTCTGGACAGCCGACTGGCATTCGCTGGCCTCTTTGGAGCTCATTCCCGGATGTCAAATGTCGGATGACGTCTGGACTTTGCCTCACGAGTGGTCCGGCGCCGGCCAGCGTCAGGCCGTTTCGCGCCGTACTGTCGACTTTCTTAAGGTTCTCCCGGAGGGGTGGGTAACCACCGACGTTGGCTCGCGAGAGGCTATTCGCCGGATCAAGCGGATCGCCGCGTTGATGTTCACGCAAACGATAATGCTTGCAAAGCAAATGCGCGGCCCGCCAAAGCCTTCGACTTGGGTGGCGTTGAATCATAACGTAATAAAGGCCGCAAGCTCCGCCTTGCAGGTCCCTGCGGTTGTCCCAGGTCACTCCGGTTGTCCTGATGGGCGGCCGATTTTTCGACATCTTGACCCGGAAGAGCTTAAAGCTGCCTTCCAGGCAAACAAGCTTGGCTCCGCCTGCGCTATTCCCAGGTTGAACGGACTTCTTAAGGCCGGACAGCTCGACGATTGGCCCGCTTCGGACGTCCATATCAAAGATGTTCGCAACAGGGAGGTTTGGCAGCCGTTTGAAGACGACTTTGTTGCGCTGTCAGGAAATGCCGCCATGTGGATGGCCGAGCAACTCGGCCCTGATGTTCTGGTTGGCTGGACTAAGATCCGCGAGCTGCGCTCGGAACCTATCGCGACGTCAAATCCGCTGAAGGCCAAAGAGCAGCGTGCCGCCTACGCCCGTGATTGGGCCAACGGCATGAAGATTACCTGCCCAGTGCTGCGATACAAGTTCCAGGTGTCCATTGCTCGGCATGACGGCACACGCTCTGGCTGGCTCGAGAGCTGGGATGAGGTCGTTCCTCATACGTTGGAAGGCTTGGCGGCGATTCTCCAAGAGTCGCATTTCTGGATCGTAAGCTTGGCCTGCGGGCCACGTAATGGCGAGCTCGTCTCATTTCCTAGGGATTGTTTGCGCCTGACTGCGAATGGGCCGTTGTTGCGTGGCTGGACATTCAAACTCTCGGACAGCTCCGAACCACGGGACTGGCCGATCCCAAAGGCGGCCGTCAAGGCGGTCAAGCAGCAGCAACAACTTGCGGAGTTACTCGATCCGGGGGGAGACCGATTGTTCGTCTCGTTCAAGTTGGGAGCTGGCCGCCGATCAGAGCGCGACAAATTGAGGTTCAATGCCCATGCGTTTTCTGATCGAACATCCACCGCGGACGGACGCAGGCTAACCGATCTCTGCCAAGGTAACGTCCATAGTCATCGGTTCAGAAAAACAGTTGCCAGATTGGCCGCACTCTCTTTGGTAGGAGCCAGCGATATACTGTTCGACGTATTCGGGCATCGCGATCCTGATATGACGCTAGCTTATATTCTGTCCGACCCAGAGTTGCAGGACGAAATGCGACAGGTGTCTGCAGAGGCCGCGATGATGATAGCGGCAGATGCGATCAAGCGTATCGATGGATCCGGAGGGCCGGCCGCGCCTGCTGTCCGCGAGTTAGTTGCGCGATATATGGCGAGCTCGGCTGAAACCGAGCTCGGTGAAAATTCGATCGCAACGGTGGCGCAGCTGCTTTCACAAGATGGCCGCGTGATGTTGGTCAAACGTAATGTGCTCTGCACCAAGACTCTAAACCAGGCGGGACCTTGCAACCGCCGCACCGGTAATCCTGACATCGGAAATTGCCAAATTTCGTGCGTGCATAGGTTAGAGCTCGCCGCGGCACGACAGGACCATCGATTGGCGCTCGAGAGAGCGTTGGTTGGATACGAGAAGGCGGACGGAATGATGCGTTCGTGGTGGCAAGGCCAGATCTCAGGGCATCTTCTTCCGTTCCCCGACTTTGCAGCCGAGGCGCTGAAGGACCCGCGGGTTCGGGATGCCCTCGAGGGAATTGACGTCTCTCACCTTCTTATTGAGGAAACAGGCCGCGTTCTTAATGGTAACCAACTTGGGTCGCACACATGAGCATAGAAGCGGCTATAGCCCATCAAAAAAAGAAGCGGGCGGTAACGCTCGCAAATATCGAACAAGCCAAAGTGCTGATTACCGAACAGGTGGACCGGCTGGGGTATTATCCAAACAACCGTGGACGCGTCACGATCGCCGAAGTATGTAAGCTCGCTTCGATTGGGGCATCTACGCTAAAGAACAGCACGCATTCCGAAACCGCAGAGGACCTGCGGAAATGGCTAAAGGCCTTGAACAAGCGGCTGAACCTCCGACAGAGTACGGTGTTCAGGGTTGCCGAAACTGAAACATTGCAGGCGAAGCTGGAAAAGGCCCTTCGGAATGCAGATCTGTACAAGTTGATGTACGAGGAATCCGAGAATCGTCTCGCGGCTTCGGAGGCAGACAATGCCGTCATAAGGGCAGAAATGTCGAAGCTACGAGCAGAGAAACTAAAGATCGTTCAATTTTAATTTTTCTCAGTTCTGCGGCCCCGCCGTCACCGATCTAAGTGCGGAAGCTACCTAGCGCGGATCGGGTTTGGCGAAATGTCCAACGCGCGGTTGAGCACGTTGTCGAAAGTGTGGCGCGAAAGCGTAGCTCACGCTCGAATGCGCGCGCAGCTGGAAAAAGGTATCCGCCAACATAACTTACATAACCTAAGAGCAAGGCTCGGAGACGTGCGAAGATCGCCGCGCCCTAAGCCCGGTCGAGCGAACTTACGATAGGGGGCCGAGCTGCGTGAGCAAATCCGTAAGGGTCCGGTCTGGACCTTGCCTTCCTGAAAGCCGCCTTTCCGCTTCCGCCCCAGTTCTGGCCGTTCAGCGCCGCATGTGTGGGCCCGCGAAGCGGACGTTCGTTCATCTGGGTAGACGAACGTGCTACGGTACCAACCTTGGTGTCCAAAAATCGAAAGGCGAAAGCGTTGATCTGGCCTGCAAAGGTGCTTGCTGTTTTATCGCTCGCCGCTTGCACGATGCAGGATGAGAATCACCGCCACGAGGCTCTAATGGATAGCATCGAACGGTCTGTTGTGCTGCCCAAAGGCTCGCAGCCACTGAGTGCCTACGGTCGGAGCTACGCTTTTGCCGGGCAAGATCGAGTGATTGGCTCCTATTCCATTCCTGTCAATTCGCCGACTGGGCCATGTACAGTCGTGATTCCCGGAAACTCCTCTCGCGCATGCAGTGCCGAAGAAGACGAGCCTATTGAGCAAACCGCCGCAGGTACTAGGCGATGGTTTGATGATGCTGACGACGTACCCAAACTGCTCTGGGCAGGCTGTGACCAGGTGAATGTCGTTTATGAGATTTCCAGCCAACGCGTCCTTGAGACACTCTGCGAAGCAAATCGATAAAGATCGCTAACGGAACTTTGACGCCTAAAGCCGCTGAACCGCCGTCCGCCCATAGCGGACATCGACTTGATCCGGCATAATGATCGGATGGACCTGAATCACCGTTATGCCGAACTGTTGTCTTCAGACGCTAAGAGGCGCCTAGCGGTCTATGACAGGGCGGTCAGCGCTTCCAGCTCGTTGAAGAGCGCTTAGAGAACTACGAGTCAGGCGACGAGTGGAACCCCGAGCATGTGCCATTCCCGACAGACGCAAGCTGGCAGCCCCACTGGATCATTCAGACTCGACCACTGAATGGTCTGTTTGGGTCTGTTGATGACGCCGTGCGAGAGGCAACGCGACTGCTTGCAGAAGGCAACTGACCACCCAGCCCGCGCCGTTCCTGATCGGCAAAGCGGACCCTGAAAGCGGCCAGTCCGCTTCCGCCCGATTGTGTTGAATAAGTCGGGGTCGGCCGCGGGCAAGCGCGCGGTTTGAAACGGAGTCATGCGCCCGCGGCGCCTTAGACGGGGGCCATCCGGGCCGGCATCGGGATCAGCTTGGCCATCTTGCGGAGGTTCTGGGCGGTAGCGGCGAGGAGGAACTCGTCTTTCGCGCCGTTGGGACCTCGCAGGCGCAATCGATCCAGTTTTAGGATGCGTTTGAGGTGCGCAAACAGCATCTCGACCTTCTTGCGCTGGCGGCGGGAAGTTACATAGGCGTCACTGGTGGCAATATCGCGGGCCAGGTCACGGGCGCCTTCGTGGATGGAGCGCGTGACCTTGCGGGCCGGCGTGTTGGGCGTGCAGCGTTGCCGCAGGTCGCAGCCGGCGCAATCCTGCTGGCGGGCGCGATAGCG
>NZ_JACIJF010000042.1 GCF_014199255.1 Sphingomonas xinjiangensis
GGTCCCAACGGCGCGAAAGACGAGTTCCTCCTCGCCGCTACCGCCCAGAACCTCCGCAAGATGGCCAAGCTGATCCCGATGCCGGCCCGGATGGCTCCCGTCTAAGGCGCCGCGGGCGCATGACTCCGTTTCAAACCGCGCGCTTGCCCGCGGCCGACTCCGACTTATTCAACACAATCCCCCAATTGTTGCCTTTCGGCGCGGCCGAAGACCCACCCGTTTTCTGCCGTCCGTTCAGGCTCTGACTCTCGTCCGATACCAATCTGCTTACATCTCTCATTCCGGTACAATGTCGCGAAGCTGGCAGTCCCTACTTGGGTTAGGCCTGCAGTTGATACGGCCTGCAAACATTTGGGCGTTTGCTCCCAATCATTCACCGTCCGGTGCGGGTAATATTCCAGATATGGCGCTAACTTTACCATCTGGCGTGGGTATGAAGGCCATCATTCGTCGACCTTTCGAGAACTCTAGAATATATTCGTCGCCGCCCAGCATGTCAGGCCCACGGAATTTGAGTAAATTCAGCGTTCCAAGAGGGGCAAGCTGACCTCGAAGAGCGGGCAGCTGCTCGCGTGTTGTTGCGGCCAGCTCCGGCGATAGCTGCGAATAGTCTGGTTTCCCCGAAGCTAGACCGGTCAGTAACTTTCGCAACGCCGGCTCAGACCCCGCCAAGGGCGCGGTGCGAGGTGCAAACAGCCGTTGATCTGACGCCACATTGATGTCCATCACCGGCTTCTGCCCTACGCGCTTCAGCGCAGTGGCGAGGGCTTCTCGTGCAGGCACACTAACGTCAGGCTGGACACCGGTCCCTTCCCAATTGGTTTTCGTGATTGGGTTTTCGGCGCGACCGAAAGGGATCGAAACGCCCATCCCGTGACCAAGATCGACATACCCGGTGGGATTTGCGCCGCCGCCGGTAACCTCACCGATCAACGTGCCCCGCTTAAGCGCCTTGATGTCATAGGCGAACTCTTCGCCGCCTGAGAAAGTGCGGCTTGAGGTGAGCACCGCGACAGGGATGCTCAAAAATTTGATCGGTGTCGAAACGCTGGAAAAGTCCTGCCGAGTGAACTCCGAGCTGTTCTCCGTTCTAGAAACGATGGTGTTGATCGGAGTACCTTCGGCGGTGAAAAAGCTCACAAAGTACGCAACCGCTTCCGGAGAGCCTCCACCATTGCGACGTATGTCGATTATCAGTGACTTGCTATTCTTCAATTCGATCATGGCAGCATCGACGACGCGCTTGAAAAACTGCGGCGGTGGAAACCCGGTCACTTCGATATAACCGATGTCCCCGCCGATCCTGTCGGCTCGGGTGACACCGGCCTCGCTTTTGGGCGGTGGCTCTGCCATTCCGTCGGGCGGCCGGGGCGGCGCAATGGTTGACCAGACGCTCAGATGCTTATCGTGAGCGATTGCATTCACATCACTGGCGAGCCTGGTAGCGAGATCTGAAGGCTTCGTCAGCTGATCATAGGCGCCACTAGCCTCGACGGCTTCGATCCTGGCCGCAGCCCTCTCCCCCACATCGGGAAACACATAGCGGTTCCGAAGAGCTTGACTGAGTTTGGCGATCACATCTTTGCGGGCGGTAGCATCAAGGTTCGCCTGAGCTGGTGCAGCGCTTTCCGCGGCGGCAGTGACTTGGCTTGCGTGAGCCGGGGCCGCGGCTGTTACGGGGAGAGATAAGAGTGCCATCGTGGCTGCGAGACGCGGCATCTGAATGCCTCTCAATCTGATCGCAGAGAAGAACATCGTACCGATCCCTACCAGCCTCCAACAATGGCAAGGTGCTCGCATCTCTCATCTTCCGCAACTCGATCTGCAATCATCCCGGCAGTCGGCCTCTGATCGGCAGCTGTCACTCCTCTCATTTCCAAAACCGACATCCTGCTTGCCACCCACGTTGCGACGTTCGCTGCCTCCCAGCAGCGTCCGTTCTCGGAAGGCCACTCATAACCTGGTTCTGATAACCGATGGTCCAATCTTCGAACCTTAAGGGTTTCGGCTCGCGGTCAATGTCCGTTGCGACCATCTATCGAAGAGTTGCGGCCAGTTTGCACCCGGCAGGTCCGGTGAGAGATATTTCGGGCCAAAGCCGTGACCACCTTCCTGAAAAAAGTGCGCCTCGACTGGTACCCTTGCCATCTGGCAGGCAGCCAACATTCCCATGGGTTGGGCTGCCGGCACGACCGGATCATCTAGTGCATGAGCGATGAAGATTGGGGGTGTAAAAGATCGAACACGACGTTCGGTATCGAAGCGCGCCGCCGCCTGAGTCCCTATCCGCATCATGTCGCCGGAAATGACGGGGTAGACCAATCCAACGAATGCTGGTCGAGCCAGAACCTCATCGGCAGCGTCAACGCGGTCGTATACGGGGTCCATGAAGGCGACTGCCAGACTGGCGGCGAGTAGCCCGCCCGCAGAGAAACCGACAGCTCCGACCGCCTCGGGGCGAACGCCAAACTCCGCAGCGCGTACACGGATCAGCCGCATCGCGCGCTGCCCGTCTTGAAGAGGAACATCTTGCGGGTTCAGCCAACCTTCGCCGGGCAGCCTGTAGCCCAGCACGAAGACCGTGATCCCCAAGGGGTTGAACGTCTGCGCTACGTTCATTCCCTCATTCTCGACCGATACGAACTGGTAGCCCCCGCCGGGGATGGCCAGGAGCGCGCGGCCATCGGGACGCGCGGGGCGGTAGACGCCGACGACGGGCTCCGCGACGCCGCGCAGGTGCAGTTCGCGCCTTGGAGGATCGCCGGACATGCGGAAGTCCGGCACAGGAAGGCGGCGCGGAGAGTTGGGCGGCTGCTTCGGCCATAGGGGAAAATGCTCCCGCGGCGGCCACTTTGCCACCTCGTCCTGCGCCGCTAGCGCGCGCGGTACCGCACTCAACGTAGCTATCCCGGCAGCACCACCCAAGATCGCGCGACGATCGATCCTCATCCTCTTCCCTCCAGCTTTTCGATTTACGCCGATCTTGAGCCGCGCCGCGACCGAGTGCAACAACGGTTCAGGTGACGTGAACCCCGGGTCCCTTCATCCCTTAATGAGCCGGTTTTTGGCGGCTTACGGCGCACGCGCGCTAGCAGACTCGAGCTAGCCTAAGGTCGCTTTAGCAAGCAAATAAGCAGACTTTGCAGCCCCCAACATCCCGCGCCAGTCGACGCGGATTTCAAGTGAGCGGTTGCCATGCTCGGCTGAGTGTCTGCTTTTATCCATTCACGCTCGAAAGCAGCCGGACCGCTCACGCCCAAAGTCGGTCATCAGATGCCGCCCCTGCAGCGCCCGAAAGCGTTCGTACGTTCAGCGCCGAAATAGCCACCCCCCTGCACGTGACTAAATGCCAAAATGCTGTAGGGCCGCAAGGGCTTGCTCATCCCGAACTCGGCAGAACCCAACGCGTTCTGATACGAAACCGAACTCCAGCTGCAGGATTGCCGCTCTTCAGGCGTTCCTTGACTATCGCGTGCATGTACATTCGCTTAGCTTGATCTTCGAAGTACGGCGCATTTTCCGGCGGATCGAAGATAAGTTTGTGGCAGATAACTGAGCGGTCCGCTTGAACCTGGCATTCCACAGTTTGAGTTACGCGGCGCTTCTCCCGGACTTCCTTGGGAGGATAGTCGATCGATGCGGCAGCTTTACCGGACTCAAGTACGATTTCGGCAGACTCCACCAAAGCGCCAGAAGTGAGGTTCACCTTCGGTACGGGAATTGGAGCGATGGACACAGCTAACCTTGCCAGGCGATAGAACGGCGGCGGGCCATCCAGCACGCGGTATGCACTGTAGTTTACGAGTTTGCTCCACAACGGACGTTCCCCTCGGGGCGCCAGGCCCAAGCTAGTTCTGTCGATAGTGGAAAAACTCGGAAACGCGGAGGCCGGCGTCGCGCGGACGACCATCATTGCGAGCAGTTGGCCCGAGTTCCTCCAGCTGTCCGCCTCGCAAGTATCGAGCGTAATGGTCCCATCATCGGCAATCTCGCAAGTAACAGAAGTGTTCATAGCGCGGACGATCCCGCCCCGGTCCACCGCCTCGCGATAACGTCTGGCGATGGTCAATACACCGGGTCAAGCTGAAGCGCTGACACCTCGTGGATCTCGCTGGTGAAGGGAGCACCGCCAGCGGCCTGGGTGTCCTGCCTCAGCGGAGAAGCGAAGAGGACGCCCGTAGGTAAGCCAAGCGATGCGAGCAAGGCCAGCAGCCATCTAACTCGCGTCATTTTCCGCTTTGCCCCGTAAGCCGCGCGCGGTGTTGGCGGCATAGGCGTCGCTTGGCAAGCGCACTTCTCGACCGTGCTGCGCTGAGACTTCAACCGAGCTCGAATGGCGATATAGGCTCCCGCGCGTGCCAGAAGGGGACCGGCGGCTAACCACCCACTAGCAGACATTCTACAATTCAAGCCGCCTGGGCAACGCACGTCGGCGCGATCCCCGTGACGTAGAGGGGGCCTTCAACGCGGAAGATATTGTACCAGCTATGTGAGACTTGGCCCCTCCTGGCTGGCAGTGCCGCACTGGCCGCCTACCCCGTCTCCGCTGAGCGATCCCCTTCGGACACTCTAACCCACGATGAGCGCAGCCTCCGAGCGACGCATTCGGACGCGATCAGCCAGTGATGTAGTTGAAGCGGGCTGCACCTGGTTAGGCGCGGCGCAAACCTAAGCGTCTGTCCACGACAAACCGCGTCCGCTTTGGGGTGATTTCGGAAGCCCGCTTTATGGCAGAGAGTTGTGGATTGCGGACGCGCAGGTTCAGACTAAAGCATCGCAGTTGGAGGATCATGGGAACGGAAGGTGTTCGACGTAGGGCAAGAGGTGCTCGTGACTGACCCCCCGCCTTTGCCGGAATCGTGGTCGAGGTGGTGAGTAGCGATGGCTCGACTGCCACAGTCCACTTCGGCGGCACGCTGACGCTGACGGTTGAGGCAGGGCGTGTGTTCCCTATCGTGGTCGGGAGCGGCCATCCCTAGCGGGAACCGCTGCTTTAGCAGACGACGGGGCTAGACGATCTTGGGCGAGATGCCCATGCGCTCCCCGACCACACTGATCCGTTGCCGATGGGCGCTCGGGCGGGAGCGCTACCGAATTGGATCCCTTACGCGGACTGCTCCGGTTCCACGCATCAGAGCAGAGCGCCAACAAGCTGAATTATGTCGACTGCGTGTCTGTCGTCGCCAGTTCCTACTCCAGGGTTTGGAGAAGTCGGTCGAGTCGCGAGACTGCATGGTCGTCGCCAAGTCTGACTGCGGAAGCGATGCCTTCAAGCAAAGCTTGCATGGCAGCGAGGCCGTAGTCCCGCACAAGGTCAGCAGCGCCCATCAATCACCTCCGTGAGGCGCATAGCCCTTTAATGCGCCTGTCGCCGCAGCGCTGCGGCGGATGGAGACCCTATCAAGCCCGACAGCGCCGGAGGGCGCGAACACTCGTTGGGCAGCTTCCAAATTCAGTTCGAGCTCAGAGCCTTCACCCATGCGGCCGATAAGTTCGCTCGTTGCGATTGATCAAAGCGGCGGCAAAGCTGTTCGAGGACCACCGCACTGCGTGGCGAAGCGTTAGTAGTCACCCTAGTTCCCCTGATTGCGCGAGTCGCTTGATGTCCTCGCCGTTGACGTGGAACTAGGCTGTCACCGGTTACCGCGCACTTTCGGGTTTGCACCATCAGTTGAATTACGGGCTGGCCCGTCGGGATGGTTTTCAGCTTTCCGATTCGCGCCTTCAGCCAAATGAGTTATGCTTCTCTCAACCTCTACTGCCGCGGCTAAGCTTTGCTCAAGGTCTCGAATGTAGCGGCTGAGCGAACGTCGGGAACTATCATCAAGCAGGTCCTGGCCCAGACGCTTCGCGCGCCTAAGCTCCTCTTCAATCTTCGTCGCGGTCAAATGATCCGTCGCCTCCGGCGATGTGTTTCCAGTCGTTCGGTTAATGGACAACTCGCCATGTGGTTGCGAAACGTTGGCCGCGGCTGTCCCACTTTGGCGCACCCTGGCGGGATTTGATCCGGTTTTGGCATGGGGCGCGGTCGGTGGGAACGCACCGAGTGTATGCGTATGTGTGACGAGTATCCCGGCGCCGCTTGACCGATCACACCGGCAGGCGCTGGGAACCTCATTGCTGGGGTAGCTCAGCGGTAAAGCGCCCGCCTCGCAAGCGGCCGGCTGCGGGTTCAAGTCCCGCAGCCGGCTAAGCAACGGCGCAGTGCTTTAAAACTCCGTAGGCTACGCGCTGCCCGTTCCAACTTGTCGAGGCAGATGTCGTCGCCTCTCTGAGATCAGATGCTACGCGTCATGGTTGAGTGATCGCGTTGGTCACAAAGTAACAATTTTAACTGCAGCCGAGTGGCAGAGGTTCGCCCGACCCGGAGTGAGCTCCAAATACCCTTGGGGTGATGAGACCGGATCCGGCCCGAGCCGCAGTCTACGAGACACATGCGGTGCGCCGTGACAATGAACTTCGGCCGCGCCAAAGTGATTTGCTACCAAAGATCCCAAGCTTCCCAAGCGTATGCGGCCGAGTAGGACAGTCAAGCCAAACGAGTTCGGATTATATAACGTTATTGGTTTGCATGCCGAATCAACGAAGGAGGCAGACCTAACCTCAGGTTCTACTCAGCAAGACCGATCTGATCTCGTCGCGCCGGGCAGACTGACCACGCGCGCCTATTCGGCGGGCGCTGCTACGACAGCATCAGAGAGACTACACTGGAATAGGTCTGTCTCGTCCTTCGTATTCGAGGGTTCTCGCATCGCGGGGGCTGCTGCCGTCCGTTTTATCATCATCGAGGCGATCCATTGGAGGCTAGGTAATGCACCTCGACCCTTCTGAGTGGACGAAGACGTTTGACGCCAATTTGCTCTTAGGGGGCAGGCAGCTAGCCCCTTTTTTCAAAACGGCAGCTATCCGCCCCCAACTTCCAAAAGCGGCCCGTCTGAAATCGACCCAATCATCGCCATGAGGCCTGCGTATGCGAAGTCCCGATAGCGGACGTGCGTTCGTTGTCGCACTGCTAGGCAGCGTCCTCCTCAGCGTCGGCCGCTCGGACGTAGGCGTAGAGGGTCGGCTTGGAGATGCCGAGCGACGTGCAGATCGTCGCAATCGGCATGTCAGCCTCGTTGCAGAGCTTCAGGGCTAGGTCGCGCTTATCCTTGCTAAGTGCATTCGGCCTACCGCCCTTCTTACCTCGCGACCTGGCAGCAGCTAGGCCAGCCTGGGTGCGGTCTCGGATAAGATTGCGCTCAAACTCCGCCAAAGCGCCAAACAGGTGGAAGGTGAGCTTCCCCGATGTAGTGTTCGTGTCGATCGCCTCATGAAGGCTGAGCAGCCCAATCTTCTCCTGTTCAAGATAGGTCATCCACCCGATCAAGTCACGCAGGGAGCGACCAAGCCGGTCAAGCCGCCACACCACCAGCGTGTCGCCAGCGCAAAGCTGCTCCTTCCCTTTCTTCAATCCAGATCTGGGCACGGTCGCCCCCGAGGCCTTGTCGGTGATCACCTTGTCGCAAGCCGCCGCGATCAGCGCGTCTCGTTGAAAGTCCAGATTTTATTCCGCCGTCGAGACGCGTGCGTAACCAATTTTCATGCGCGACAGGCCACCGCTCACGTAAGTGGGCCAAACAAACCCTCAGTGTTCTGCAACGTCGTGGGCAGGTGAGACGAGAGGCTTGCCTTTCTCAACAATGTAGGTCGCGAGTTCCGCACCATTCGCTGGTCCCGGATTACGTGCCCTATGTGCGATGCCCGCCGGGACGAAGAGAACGTCACTCGCCTTAAGCGTGACGGGGCTTTTGCCCTCGAGCTGATACTCTAACGTGCCTTCGATGACGTAGATCACCTCCTCCCCAGGGTGGCGGTGCCACTTCGCTGTTGCACCCGGTGCAATGTCGATCCGCGCCTGAACAGTCTCGTGATTGGCGATCGAAAGGTCGTGACGCTGGAGGTCCGTGCGTGTGACACCTTGCTGCTGCGGGGCTGCCAAGGCGTT
>NZ_JACIJF010000043.1 GCF_014199255.1 Sphingomonas xinjiangensis
AGGCTGGCTCATTCCGCGCCATTCGTTGCACCCCTTGGCTCCTGCTTGCGGAGTGCGTGATGAACATTGGAAGAGCCGCCCGCGAAGCCCCATCACGCGGCGGCACATGCCGACCGCGAAGACGACCATGCTCCCGGCAACGGCATCTCAGAAACCCCTTGCAACCGACGCGATTAGACGACGACTGGCAGGTTTTGGCGATCTGAACAGCCGCTCAAGACGGCAGCTCTTGGCGCTCAGTTGCCGCACGTACTGTGTCGGACGGCATGTTCGCCTATCGCTGCTCGCTCCATGGCGACGGCTTGGGATCCGGCTACCGCCAGTTCGTCTGAAAGCCAACGGTCGGCTCTTGGAGCAAAAAGCGGCCTGTCCTCTGTCGCCCCACTTGCGGACGTTCCTACCGACCCAGCGGCGACCCGATTGCTGCCGCACAATCGGCGTGTATGACGGTTTTGATCAAGGGCCGGATTGAAATGATCCGCCCTATCCTGGAGGTTCAAGTGCTATCGCCAACTACGCTTGCAAGGGCGTTTGATCGTGTAACTGACTACTGGTCACCGAAAGTGATCGGTCAAGTTAACGATCAGCTTCTCAAGGCCGCGAAGCTGAAAGGCGAACTCATCTGGCACGCGCACGATGGGCAGGACGAATTGTTCTACATCGTCAAGGGATCGCTGCGGATCGAGTTTGAGAATGAAGCCGTCGATCTGAAGGCGGGCGATTTCCTCACTGTACCAAGCGGCGTCCGCCACAATCCTATCGCGCAAGAGGAATGCTGGGTTCTGCTGATCGAGCCCGCTTCGACAAAGCATACCGGTGAGGGGATGACATCCCGCACGCGCAGCCTAGAGGAACAGCTTAGCTAGCCACCAGACGGCTGCTTTGCTCGCATTCGCTTCCGAAGGCTGCCGGTCCGCTCTCCACCCACAAGTCGTCGGTCGATGGCCTGTGGTTCGAATATGAACCTACGGCAGCTCACATGACGAGGGTGCTGGTCAAGGCTTGGTGTCACGGCAGCATGTGGCTTCTCCCTGATGTTCAGATCCAGGCTTTGCCCGTGAATGACGCGGCTCGAAGTTCGAACCTGGTCCAGCTCACATACGGTCGCCGAAGAGGACGGCGGCACCATTATCCCGCGTGCGGCGGGCTTGGGCTAAGGAAGGCGGGACCAGTCTTTTGGGCGGCATCTTCAAGCCAACAGCCATTTCGGTTCGCCTCCCGGATCCGCGGAGCTGATCGGGCTCCGGGGAACGGCTAAAGTGATTGCGTCACGCAGTCTTCATCTTGGCGCCTTCGATGACCACACCAGCAGTGGCGTATTTCCACAAGGCGACGAGAAGCTTGCGAGCGAGCGCCACGATCATCGGCTTCCGCAAGCGGCCGCCATTGCGCTCCACGCGTTGCTGGAACCACTTGGCCAGCGCGGTGTCCGGCTGATATCGCAACCAGAGCCACGACAGCTCGACCATGGTAGTTCGCAGCCGTGGATTGCCGGCCTTAGAGACGCCTTGCTCGCGCCGGATCGACCCACTTTGCCAAGGCGTGGGGGCTAGGCCGGCGTAGGCAGCGAGCTGTCGTCGATTGTCAAAATGTCGGAACAGACCTTCCGAAGTGAGGACCGCGGCGAACTCTGGACCGATGCCCTTGAGGTGCATAAGCATGGCGACCGGTGTGTCCACACGCTCCTCCTTAATCAGGGCGTCCCGTTCCACCTCAACGGCTTTGATCTGATCGACGATCAATTCGAGGCGTTCAAGCTCGCGCAGTATTTGCCCTTCGACATGGTGCGCCAGGGGCCGACCATCGCCGGTTCGCAGATCCTTCAGTCGTTCGCGCCGATCGCGGCGCATCGGTTCATAGCCGTAATACCCTGGGTGAAGAGCAGACCTTTGATCCGATTGACGTGGCAGGTGCGTTCGTTGATCAGAACCTTGCGTTCGCGACAGACGCGGCGCCGATCTTCCTCTTCCACACTCGGCGGGCGGACCATCGCACATACCCTCGGCTCGCCTCGCTTGTAGGCGAGCAAGGCGCGCACCAGCGCTTCGCCATCGATCTTGTCGGTTTTCGCCCGCCGACGCCGACGCGACGTCGCGATCGATGCCGGATCGACGACATGGCTCTCGATGCCCTCGCGTTCCAGCACGCGGTGAATCCAGAAGCCGTCGAGCCCAGCCTCTTGAATGACGATCACGCCGAAATCCTGGCCAGTCCTCCTCTTCGCCTTCGCACGAAGCTGGCCAAACCGGTCGAAAAGACCGGCGATATCGCCGGCTCCAACAGTATGCTTGGACATTCGTTCGCCGGCACCGGGCGACAAGGACGTGAGCAGCCACGTCGATTTACTCAGTTCCATCGAAACGAAGATAGCGCCAAGATCAATGCGGATAGCGGCGGGCGCATGAGGTTGATCTGCTGCAAGCATGGTTGCCTCCACGGAGTTAGGGGTCAGCAACCGCACTCTGCCAGAGCGTCAGCCGCTATCTACCCTCGCCATGGGATCTTTTGGGAAGCGCGCGGGCAGCCTTAAACGGCAGCTCATCGCGCGACGCGTCGATGCGCCGTAGCTTCAGAGACGTTGCTAACGCTCATGAAGCACAGTTCGTGCTGAATGCGTGTGGCTCGTAGGCCTGACATGCTTAGCAGATCTACCGCCCGCTGCCAGCTCGCGGCCTTTCCGGTTTAAGTGCCTATTAGGCGTGCGCTGTCCCTTCGCGCCGACTGCAACCAATCTGAAACCAAATGATCATCAAACTGATAGCAAGAACTATCAAAGGCTGCTCCAGAAAATCAAAAAGGGGTCTGCCGATGAAGATGGTCGATAACATGCGTCGCTCTCTGCTTGGAGCATCGGCAACGGTCGCACTGGTCCTCGCTGCAACTGGAGCTGAGGCGCAGACCAGCAGCCAGCCTCAGGACGGAGCAGCCGTGCCGGTCGACGAACCCGCTCGAGGGACGGGCGGCGTTCAGACGAATGATCCCGAAGATGGCGGCGAGGTCATCGTGACCGCCCGGGCTGGCAATCAGAACCAGGCCAAGGTTGAGGCGAGCTACGCGATCTCGACTATTTCCTCTGAAGAGCTCAAAATGAAGGCGCCTGTTGGAGTCGGCGAGGCGTTGAAGAACGTCCCGGGTTTCTGGGTGGAAAGTTCGTCAGGTGAGACCAGCGGCAACGTTCGCGTGCGCGGCATTCCTACAGATGGCTACTCGCAGGTCGCACTCCTCGAAGATGGCGTCACCATTCAGCATGATCCTGGTCTGGGGTGGCTGAACGGTGACCAGTCCTTCCGCATTGATCAGACGCTTGAGCGGGTGGAAGTTGTCCGCGGCGGTCCCTCCTCGCTGTTCTACTCGAACGCTCCAGGGGCAGTGATCAATTTCATCCAGCGCCGGGGCGGGAACACCCTCAAGGGCCTCGTGCGCTATGAAGGTGCCGACTACAACGCGCATCGCGTGGACGGATGGATCGGCGGCCCGATTGGCGACAGCGACTGGCGCTTTTTCGTAGGCGGCTTCTATCGACTCTCGGACGGTCAGCGCCACACCGGCTACCGCTTGGGCGAAGGTGGGCAGGTCCGTGCAACGCTTTCGCGGGACTGGGACGGCGGCTCGTTCATGTTCAGCATCAAGCACCTTGATGAACGGGTCGAGAATGCGATGGTTACCCCATTCGTGAACGATGAAAATGGCGATCCTGTGGGTGTTCCCGGCTTCGATGCGCTGGACGACACAATCGCCGGCAAGGAGACTCGGTACTTCAACTTCCGCACGCCCACCGGAACATATGCCTTCGACGCGGGGCTCGCGAACAAGGCACAGATCACACAGGTGACCACCCAGGCACGTTTTGAGCTGGGACCAGATTTCAGCCTTCTGCAGAGCCTGCGTTATCGAGACAGCTACCAGAAGCGCAACAGCATCACGCCACGCACCATCTACACCTACGCCGATGTGCTGACTTCACTACGCGGCACGTTCGGGGCCGCGCTACCTACCGGCGCGCCGCTGGGACTGGTATACACCAACGGCTCGGGTGCGTTCTCGAACAGCCAGAACGGCAATGGCCTGGTGCTGCTCAATCTTGCCCGTTCGTTCACCGTGCCCGAGAGCGAGGTCATCAGCGACACCCGTTTGCAGAAGACGCTGCAGCTCGGCGGCCAGCATGATGTCGCCCTAGGTCTCTATTACGCCTATGTTGATGAGGACTACCGCGCAACTTCCGCGTCGATCCTGACCGACGTCAAGAACAACGCCTCGCTGCTGGACGTAGCGCTCCTGGGTGCCGGTGGAGTCCCCGGGGCCGTCCTGACCGAAAGCGGTGTGCTTAGCTATGGCACCGAATTCGGAAACTCGAGCGGCAGGTCTCGCACGGTGGCGCTTTATGCGTCGGACGAGTGGAAGATCACCGATCAGCTGCGACTGGACGGCGGAGTGCGATGGGAGCAGATCGACGTCTCCGGCTTCAGCGAAGGCAGCGTGACCCGTAATCTCGCGCAAACTCCGGCATCTGCCGACAATGCGGTCCAGACCGGCAACGGCGTCTTCACCGGCTTTAAGGGGTCGTACGACCATGCAGCCTGGTCCTTGGGAGTGAACTACCAATTCCAGCCCCGGTTCGGCATTTTCGCGCGGTATACCTCGACATACCGTCTCCCGGGCGTCTCAAGCTTCTTCGGCAATCCTTCGCAGCCGCCGGTCACTCAGACCATGAAGTTCCAAGAGGTCGGCATCAAGTTCGACCAGCCCGCCTTCAACCTGTTCGTCACCGGCTTCCGTACGGCCTATGAGAGCTATCAGATCAGCGACTACCGTCAGAACGGTTCGGGTCAGTTCGTCCTCAACACCGTGTTCGGCAACACCGAGACCTGGGGCGCAGAAGTCGAAGGCACGTGGCGACCGGTGCCTTGGTTCGACATCCATGCGAACTACACATACCAACGTGCTCGCTTTAGCGATTTCGTATACACTAACAATGTTGGACAGGTGATCGACTATTCAGAGAACCGATTGATCCGGGTGCCGGAGCACCAGTTCCGCATTACCCCCGGGGTTAACCTGCTGGATGGGCGGTTTCGATTGGAGGCGGATGTTTCCTACTACGGCCAACGATGGGCTGATGTCGCAAACCAGATCAACCTGCCGTCTTACGCCACAGTGGATCTGAACGCCCGGTTCGACTTGTCGAACGCGCTGAGCCTCAACCTGTACGTCAACAATCTCACCGATACGATTGGCCTTACGGAAGGTAATCCGCGCGCCGGCACGATCGAAAACGAAGAAGTGGGCGACGCGGTATACATCGCCCGATCGATTTTCGGGCGCAGCGTCCGCGGCGCCGTGACCTTCCGCTTCTGAGCCGCTGATCGGGCGGCCGATTGGCCGCCCGGCTACCTGACTGCCGAGGATTAAACCGATGCTTACGACCAAAGTGCGCCATGTTGTGGCGGCCTTCCTTCTTGCGCTGCCAACAGCCCTTCCTGCTCAGACTCCGCCGGCTTGGGACAAGGTTCCTCTCGCCTTGGGCAAGGAGAAGCCCGACGTCGTCTTGACTGGAACGGTCAACCGCTCCGACTATCAGCGCAACGTCAGCGTTCCATTCACGGTGCCCAAGGGTGTCACTCGGATCGCGATCGAGCTGACCTACACTCGACCTGACGGGAAGACCGTCATCAACCTTGGTCTGTTTGACGGTGAGCGATTCCGCGGGTGGAGCGGCAGCAACAAACATGCGGTGGTGCTGGATGAAAGTAGCGCTACGCCGTCATTCACCGCCGGACCTATCGGAGGCCGTCGCTGGTCCTTAGACTTGGGTGTTTCCTACATCGATGAGGGCTCCACCTCGACGTACACCGCCAAGGTCTGGTTCTGGCGTAAGGGCGATGTGCCTGCTGTCTCCACCTTTTCACCTGAGCCGCTCGAGCTCGGGCGGCGCTGGTACAGAGGTGACCTGCACCTTCACACCGGTGACAGCGACGGCTTCTGCGACAGCCGCCGGGGCCGTTCCGTGCCCTGCCCGATCTACCGCACGGTAGAGGCCGCGGAGGATGCCCGCCTCGACTTCATTGCCATCACCGATCACAACAATGTCGGACACTACAATGCGATGCGGGAGTTGCAGGCCTTCTACGACGACGTGCTGTTAATCCCTGGCCGTGAGATGACGACGGAGCAGGGCCACGCCAACATCTTCGGAACCACGGAGTATATCGATCACCGCCTAGGCGAGAAGAGCATGCCCGACATGGCGTCGATGGTGCGAGCTTCCCACGATGCCGGCGCGTTGGTGTCGATCAACCATCCGGGCGCACCAAGTGATTATCGCTGCCGTGGGTGCGGCTGGACGGCGTCGAGAGAGACTTATGAGCAGGTCGACTCCATCGAGGTAATGAACGCAGGTAACCTGTGGAAGCAGCTCGCTGGCGCTGATCCGATGGCAGACGTTGCCATATGGGAGGCGGAATTTGCCAAGGGCCGCCGGATCACGGCGATCGGCGGCAGCGACAATCACGATATGCAGCTTGGCCGACTCGGGGTGGGGTTTCCCACAACGGTCGTGCTTGCTGATGCTCTGTCGGAACGTGCGATCCTCGACGGCATCAAGAAAGGGCATGTATGGCTTGATCTCACGGGCAAGCCGGGACGCAGCTTCGACGTTACTGTGCGAGCACCGGGCGCCGCAGGAACAATCGGCGATAACCTCAGCCTCCCTGCGGGCCAGACGCTTACGATTGAGGTTTCCGTTGGGGGCAGCAGTGGCGGCTCACTCGTCGGACTTTTAGATGGCAAGCCTGTGCCGGCCCTTTCATTCGATCATCTTCCGAGCGCTACTTCTAAGGTGCCTCTAACTTGGAGTTCGGATGGTGCTCGTCATTGGATCCGCTTCGAAGTGCGCGAGGGCGGCAAGCGCATCCTTATCACAAATCCGGTTTTTTTGAACTTCAATTCCGATCGTTAATCGAGCCCTGTAGCTCCTCCCAAGGACGAATAGCGGCTTCTTGGCAGCGTCCATTCTGCCAAGAAGCCTGGGCTAAAGGGTTGCTGGCGTCTCGCCGGAACGAAGCATGAAAGCAGGCGAAATCTCTGGAGGCGCTGGCTGAAGAAATCTGAAGGACGGCAGGTATTGGAAAGCGCCCGAGCTGCTTGCAACGGCAGCTGTTGGCGCTCAGCTACCGGTCTTCCGACAGCCGCTACTTGGCTGCCATTTATCTAATTACCGACTGCCGGCGTGCCACCAGGTCGATGCTCATAGAACGCATGGCTCGGGTGGGGCTCATACCAGCTTGCGTTGAGGTTGACTCACGAAGGGGATTCCCAAGGCGGTGAAAGTCTGAATCATTGGCGTCCTGCATCAGGAGGACGCGATGATGGGACAGGCGATCGGCTTGCGGGAGGATTTCGACG
>NZ_JACIJF010000044.1 GCF_014199255.1 Sphingomonas xinjiangensis
CACTCTCCTTTCGGAGTGCCAAAGGACACTCCTGAGTGCTCATCGCCTCGCGCAGCAGAGCTCCGACCGCAATACGGGTCAGGTCGGACGCTTACGCTGGCTGTACCCAATCGACTGGCAGCAGCTCTCCGACTCGATCAGGTTCAAGCGCGCTGGTTCACAGTGCGAGCAATGCGCCCGACCACATCTGCGCCATGTTGCGCACCTGGGCGATGCCCGATCAGATCGCGTCAGCTGCCGCAAAGGGCCAAGATGTTGCCATCCAGGGCTTCGGCAAGTTCTCCGTGAAGCACCGTCCTGAGCGTCAGGGGCGAAATCCCTCAACTGGCGCAGCCATGACGATCACGGCAGGCAAGAAGATGACGAGCACGGTCGCTAAGGGGCTGAAGGACAAGCTCTGAGGTGAAAAGCGCCGACGGTGACCTCGTCGCGCATTAGCAAAGGTCGGCTGCTTTGAGCCAGTAGGCCTGAGCGCGCTAGATACACAGGGCCTCCCAGCCCCTGAAAGGGGCGGGCGCGGGAGGCCCTGTGTGGTGCAGAGTGTGGGACTCCAGTGCACCACAGATGTTGCTAAGGCCGCAAAGTTAAAGATGCGTGACGACCTCGGCCGAGCCGATCACCCGGTGCAAGCCGGCGGCTGACATGCTTAGGGTCAGGACCCATTGATGTGAGCGTCGTGATCTGATTCAGGCTCCGCAAGGAGACTGGAATGAGCGACCTGTTTTGGCTGACAGATGAGCAGATCGAGCGGATGCGGCCGTTCTTCCCGAAAAGCCATGGCCGGCCGAGGGTGGATGACCGGCGGGTGTTGAGCGGCATCGTGTTCGTCGACCGCAACGGGCTGCGCTGGCGGGATGCACCCAGCGACTACGGTCCGCACAAGACGCTGTACAACCGATGGAAGCGTTGGGGCGAGGCTGGTGTGTTCACGCGGATGATGGAAGGTCTGGCTGCAACTGGCGCCGAGCCGAATGATCGATGCAACGTACCTGAAGGCGCACCGCACGGCATCCAGCCTGCGGGTAAAAAGGGGGCTTGGCCGCCTGATCGGCCGCACCAAAGGCGGCATGAACACCAAGCTCCATGCCGTTGCCGACGCGAACGGGCGCCCCTTGAGCTTCTTCATGACTGCCGGACAGGTCAGCGACTACACCGGCGCGGCAGCGCTCCTCGACGATATGCCCAAGCCGCAGTGGCTGCTGGGCGACCGCGGATACGACGCAGACTGGTTCAGAGACGCTCTCCAGGCCAAGGGCATCCAGCCCTGCATCCCGGGTCGGCGATCCCGCAACGAACCGGCCAGGTATGATAAGGCCGCTATCGGCGCCGAAGCCGCATCGAAACAATGTTCGGCCGCCTCAAGGATTGGCGCCGCGTCACCACTCGCTACGACCGCTGCCCCACCGCCTTCTTCTCGGCCATCGCCCTCGCTGCCACCGTCATCTTCTGGCTGTGATCAACGAGTCCTGACCCTAGCTAGCTCAACCCTGCCATCGTGAAGCTGAGCCAAAATCGGCTCTACTGAACGTTCAGGCGAGGCCCACCAACGTGACGGTGCTTGCACGCTGCCGGAGTAGGTATAGCTATGTGAAATGAGCTTTGCCGAACCTCTCCGACGGATTGTGTATGTCAGCCGATCTATAGGATTAAGCCCCGGCCGCGACCGGGAAGCGATCCTCGCTACTTCCCGCCGGAACACGGCATAGATGGCGTTACAGGAATCTTGTGGGCGGAAGGTGACCGCTATCTCCAATATCTCGAAGGGCCACGCGACAGCGTCGAGAACACGTTCGAGCGGATTACCAAGGACGCACGCCACGAGAAAGTGACTGTGATCAACACCGGGGAACAGGAAGTGCGCCTGTTTGGGGAGTGGGCCATGGCAGGCCTCCCGGGAGAGGCGCCACGGGACGCAAGATCGCGCCTAAGCTCAATGCTTCATAATGCCCCGAAAGATATCCTGGAATTATTCCCCGGGCTCGAATGAGCTTGTCCTAAAGAACTGCAGCGCCTGCCGCTTTGGGGTGGGTAAGACAGAGGCCGGAGACCCAACCGTCGCCGTTTCGGCCGAGGCACTCACCTTCTGGCTATGACCAATGATTGCCGACCTTGATCAACGTTCCATGTGTTGACTAATAGCCGCGGAGTGTTAGCGGCCGGTTCGGCCTGACCTGCCACGAACGCGCATTCCGCCATGTTGATGAATCGGCTTGTTATTGGATGCAAGCTCGCAAAGAGTTCGCTCGCTTCCTTCCTTCTCACCAGCGCCTCGGGGGCGGCCCTGTCATCTGCCTCTTGATATGACGTCCAAGACGTTCTGGCTCGTTCGTTCTTCAAGGCGGAAAACTCGATTATCCATACAGCCGTTCGTCCCACCACACAGGTTCCGGTAGCTCGTGGGTAATCTGCGCCACGTCAGGATGCCGAGGGTTGATCAGGACGTTCCTCTCGAGCCTTGCCGGTATCGACGGTACGAGGAGGAGGGCGCTTCGCTTCCCATCGTACCAGTCCGCGCCAATCGCCTTGCAGAGGCTCTCGTCCTTCCCGTCCCATCCAGGACAGGAGGCTGGCTGAAAAACCTCGTAGCTTGTCCCGTTCGGTATGGTGATGCGGATGTAGTGCTGGTTGGGCGGGAGCACGCTATTGGCGTGGATTAGCTTCTCCAGCATAGCCGTTGAGTAGTGCTCTGACGCGTAAATGATGGGGCATGTGGGCGTGTTCCAGCGGCCGGGGTAGAGGCGCGCACCTTCGCTGTCGTAGATTGGATGCGCGCCATCGGGATCGCCAATACGGTACGCGGTAAGGACCCGATCCGTCCGGCTCCCTTTCACGCGCCCCCGCCGTAAGCCGCCCGCCCCAGCAGGTTAATGACGAGATCCGCGCCGGGACTTGTGGCGAGTGCCACGTCCAGTGGCGGCTTATCATCGAGCATGGCATGCGGACGGCGAAGGAACTCGCGTGCTTTCTCCGGCGCCTGGTAGATCTCGAGCGCGAAGCTAAACACCTTGGCGAGCCGCGCCAGCCGGTCACCTTCTTCGCTCGTCAGTCGCTGCGCGGATGTCTTCCGACGGCGCTCGAGGGTGGCCTTTGGCACCAAACGGAACTTGAAGCGGGCGTCATCGGGCGCCACAGTATCAGCTAGGCGGTCGAGCGCCGCCACGGGCAACCCGCTCTCTATCGAGTTGGATAGAGCAAGACGAGACGATTGCCGGCCGGCGTTCACGCCGAGCAGCGCCTCAATCGATGCAGGCTGAGATGCCATAACAACTCCTTTCCAGTTGAGGCTTACATATGCCTCATATGGGTCCATGGCAAGGCCACCACGTGCCTGTGCTGCTCAAGACATCATCTGCTCGATTGCAATCCCAATCTGCTCGGCCGCATCACGATTGCGCCCGACGGCGGTGGTTAGAAGACCTCATCCCCAAGCACCCAAGGCCGAGCGACGAAACTTCCAGTCCTGCGAGCCGAGCTTTCGAATTTCCATAACCACAACTCCGTGTTCAATAGCGACCAGGCGCGGCGCGCGCTTGCCAGCCGAGCAGCGAACGCGGCGGCCCGCGCGCCGTAAAGCCGCCCCGTCTCCAGGTCATCGACCGACATTTCCTCAGGCGCGGCGTCGGCGTCGCATCCATACAGTCAATCCGATGAGGATCCGAGCTCAGACACCCGGGTCGTCGCTTGTGGAGATTTGCTGCCGGGCTACTTCCAGGTTTCTACCGGCTTTGTGGGATTGAAGGATCTCGGGCGATCGCCCGTCGAGGGCAGCCAACTGCGATGATGGCGATCACCCGAGCCGGAAGCATCTCCTAATACCTAGCTCGAGCTCGATCCTCTGCAAAGCGCCGGGCCACGCACGGATCGTGCAGAGGTGGGCCATGTATCCTCCTCCGACGAGAGACTGGCTCAGGTGGCCAGCGTCCTTGTCGAGCGGCGGCGATACCGCAGGGAGGCAGCAATAGCGCCGAAGCCGGCGATCATCATAAGCCAGGTAGTTGGTTCAGGGACAGCTTGAACAGCGGTCAGACCGAACTGCTGATCCAGCTCACGATAGCCCGCAGCCTGGATTGCGGCGGTCGGGTGGACCCCATCGAAGGAGAAATAGCCGGCGCAACCAGTTGATTGTGCGCCTGCTTCGACGCAGCTGATGTCCAGGCGCTGCGGTGGCAAGCCCAACGAAGATGGGTCTGTCTGAGCACGATGGTAGAGGTCGCTGATGCTGTAGAAGAACAGGTCGGTGTCAGTGTTCAAGGAGAGATTGCCGAGCGCGGCGTTCAAATAGCCATTGGCTTCGGTAGTGAAGGGATCCCCAGCTAACGGAAAGTCGGTCATGAAGATGTTACGGGCGCCGAGGTCGTTCAACGTCTGCACCCCTGCTACATATTGTTCAGCCGCGGCCCGCAGGTAGCTGCTGGTGTCGGGGAACGTACCAATCGCTCCCTCCTCGCCAAAAACTCCATGGGCACCGAAAACATCATTCCCACCAAAGTTAACCATATAAAGCCCGTTCGGATCAAGAGCTTGGCCGGAAAGCAGAAACGCATTGAGCTGAGCTCGAAGGTCCGGGATAGCGTCTCCTGTGTCCACGATCCGCGCTCCACCAAAGGCAAAGTTGCTGCCGCCTAACAAAGAAGGTGTAGTCGGCACCCCGAAGAGATCTAAAGATAGAAGGTCAGGATAGTCGTAGCCGTTAGTGAACCGATTCTGAAAATAACCAAGCGCCGGATCGGGCCTTATGCCACCATTAGCAACATAAAGGTTGCCAGCATCCACCAAGCTATCGCCGAAGACTGTTAGAGAGGTGAAGCGAGCGGTGTCTCTCTCCGCCACCGCGGGGTTCGCTGCTAACGTGCCCAGGATACCGAGCGCATAGATCCAACCCATTCTCATGAACCTCTCCCTGTTTACTCGACCGCGGCGTCTGACCAATACAACGAGGCCCTAAGACCCCCCGCCTGTTCTGCCTTGCTAACGTGGCGCTCGCAAGACCAGTAACTTACATGGCTGAAGTGCTGCTAATCGCTCCATCAGGCGGAATTTGAAGCTGGCAAACCCAACGACGCATCGCACCGCCAACGAAGCCGGGCCAAGCATCATCCAGCTGACAGGACTGCGCCAGTAGCTGCCTTTCTGAGCCCCTCCCCTCTTCCCCAAAACCTGCCGTAGGTTCATCTCGGCCGAGCGGCGGGTTTGACGCTTCGCCACAATCGGGCTGAACGGCATGGGGCGGTTGACCTCCGTCCTTGGGAACGCCACGGCGTCAGCCGGTCTCCGAATTGTCGCACCGCTTGACGAATTAGGCCGTGATCGCGACGGAGGCACATGCCGTCCGAGACGACGCTGAATGTGAAGAACCTCGCCGCGCTTGGAGCCGAGCGCCTGGCGGAGCTGTTGCTCGCCATGACCGCCGGTGACGCTGCGGCCAAGCGCCGGTTGCGGCTCGAACTGGCGAGCCGCAGCGGCGGTGATGTCGCGAGCGAGATCCGCAAGCGACTCGTCTTCATCGCCAAATCTCGCTCGTTCGTCGACTGGCGAAAGGTGAAGGAACTCGCCCGTGACCTCGAGGCGCAGCGCGCGGCGATTGCCGCCCATGTCGCGGCAACGAGCCCGGGCCAGGCTTTTGACCTTCTTTGGCGCATGCTGGAGATGGCGCCTTCTATCTACGAACGTTGTGACGACAGCAACGGCTCAATCGGCAGCATCATCGCTTCCGTACGGGACGATCTCGGCGCAATCGCCGCTGAAGCCGGCCAGCCGGTAGGCGCTTTGGCCGATCGAGTTTTTCAGGCGGTCTGCGCGAACGACTATGGCCAGTTCGACGAGTTGATCAGCTTGACGGCGCCGGCGCTCGGGCCTGACGGGCTGAACCGGCTCAAGGTGCAGTTTGAGGAGTTGGGGACCACCGCTCCCTTGAGCGCCGCCGGCGGCAAAGGCCGGGTAGTCGGGTTGAGTACGCGCGGGCCGATCTACCAAGAGGATTACGAGCGGGGCCATAATGCCCGCCTAGTCCGGTCGGCGCTGACCGAGATTGCCGATGCGCTTGGAGATGTCGACGGGTTCGCGGGCCGCTACTCGGACGAGGAACGCGCCAACCCCGCAATCGCAGCGGCGATCGCCGAGCGGATGCTTGCGGCTGATCGCGCCAACGAGGCGCTTGCGGCGCTCGACGGGGCGGCGGACGGTAACCTCCTAGGCGGCCACTGGCCCGACTGGCAGCGCGTGCGGATCGAGGTGCTCGACGCCCTTGGACGGTCCGGCGACGCACAGGACGAGCGCTGGCAAGCGTTCGAGCGCGGTCTCGATGCTGGATACCTCCGGGCACACCTCAAGCGGCTGCCGGATTTTGACGACATAGAGGCAGAGGAGCGGGCTCTCAGCTTCGCGTCATGCTTTGCCAGTTTTCATCAAGCGCTCGCCTTCCTGATCGACTGGCCCGCGCTCGATCGCGCCGCCGGACTCATAATGGCTCGGACCGGCGAACTTGACGGCGACCATTACTGGCTACTGACCCCCGCCGCCGACGCGCTCGAGCAGCGTCATCCGCTCGCCGCCACGCTCGTGCTTCGAGCGATGATTGATCGCTCACTTGATGCCGCCAAGTACAAGCGCTACGGCCACGCCGCCCGCCATCTCCAGACCTGCGAGCATCTCGCCAGGCGGATCGACAATTTTGCCGTGCATCCAAACCATGTCGAATACGTGGCGGACCTCAGGCGGCGTCACGGACGAAAGAGCGGCTTCTGGAATGCATGAGTAAACGGAGCGGCACGTCACGAAGAAGCGGCGGCACGAATGGGGAATGATAGGGCCGGCCTGACCCACTAGTAGACATTCAGACCATCCTTCTCGCTTCCCAGAAGCGGACGCTCAATCATCTCGACCTCGCGTGACCGCTAAGCGCCAAACTCTGCCATCCCAGGGTGCTATAGCGCATCCCAAAAGATGGTGTATCGCGGCGGCTGCGTTTCGAAAGCAGATGGAATGGCAGCCCCTTCACGTACGATGCCTGGATCGGGGTCGAACCTGAC
>NZ_JACIJF010000045.1 GCF_014199255.1 Sphingomonas xinjiangensis
GGTAATTGCCGTCGACGCTGATCGGCGATCAAGTACAAGGTAGGGGCGCTCACGACGTGAGCGCCCCTACTGCTATGGCCGCGACTGCTTCCGCCGCAGGACTCGCCATTCGCCATCCACAAAGCGGACCCCAAGAGCGGACGGGCGGCTAGCGCCCAAAGTCAGTCGTTCAGGTCGGCGCTCGCGTACCCCGAAAGCGGACACCCATCACTAATCGAGAGGCAATCACAGCTAACGGCCGGTCGCGGCCGCCGAGATTTGACGTGGCGCTTTCCAAGCCCTGCCTGGGTCCCCTAGCAGTAGTGCATGAAGCGCTTCTGGCTGTTCGCATCCTGCCTATTGGTCGCGAGCTGTGGCGATCCGGCCAAGCCGGTGACTATGATAGACAAGCGCCTGATCGCCGGGCTGCGGACGTGCGGCATTGATCCAGCAGACGCCGCTCAGGTGAGCGAGCGAGTGAACGGGAGGCTGAGTAATTATCTCGTCTTTAGCCGTGTCGCGCCTTATCCAGAGCCAAAGATGCGTTGCCTGGCTCGCGTGCTCGTGCGGGCGGACTACGGCATCAGGCAGTCAGGGGACACGTTCGAGCGGGCCTACCAGCCTGCTTGGAAGGCCGAGTTCGATATCCATGTGCAGGGGTTGGCAACATCCTGGCTGCAAGAACATCGCCCAGGGCAAAGGCCGCCGCGGTTTGTGAAAGGAGGCGGTTCACTCAGCGATTTCGCTCGCGAGCTCGAAGAATTCTGTGGGGCCAAGCCGAACGCCCTGTCTTTGAAGGGGCAATCGCTAACCGTTCCACTCCAAGACGACGAACCGCAGGCGGAGTGCCTATCAGCGGCTGCCCTGGCGGCCAATCTGGATAAGCATGGCTTTGCCGTGCAGACTTCGAGCTACGAGTAACGCGCTGCTGGTATTGTCAGGATCCGCTTTTGCAATCGAGAAACTGCCCGGCCGAAAACGCCCAGTATCGGACGTCGGGTACCTGTGGCAGGACCACTTTCGACAAAGGTGAGCATTGCGCAGTATGATCGGAAGCATCCAAGTTGCTAAGGCCGACATGGTCGCTCAAGAGCCTTGGCAGCTGTGTCTGCAGGTCGGATACGCAATCGAACGTTTGAAGGAGCGCGGCTGTGAGGCCGAGCTATCGCTTGATGCGCTGCACTTCGCCAATCTGTGGGAGTATCTTGGCGAGATCACCAACGGTGGTCACGCGCAATATCACGAGAATGAGGAAGACTGCACTCGTCATCTTGAGGGGATGAGCGAGTTGCTGCTGCGCATTGGCCTGCCGGGCCATGCTGATCTGCTAAACAAGTTCGGGCGTGTCGTCGTCGAAAACGAGGATCATATACTCGACCTTTGGGCGAGCGGCGATCACATGGCCGCCAAAGAGCTTTTCTACAACCTCGATGACCACTTCGCTGAGTTGGAGCGGAGGGAAGGTAAGCTCCAGGATCATCTACGGAACTGGCTGGCACAACAGCCGTGGATCGTGACGGAGGAGGATCAACGTTGATGGCGTAGCTGGCGAGGCGTCAACGTCCGCTTCCCACCAACTCCCGACATTCGATGCTCCCGAGGAGCGCCAGTCTGCCTCAAAGCCGCCGGTCCGCTTCTGGCGTGAAAAGCAGCCTGTCGGCTGTCGCCCAAAATCAGTCGTTCAGGTCGACTAGCGTGACACCCGGAAGCGGACATTCCCATCGACAGGGCAACCGCACGAGACGTTCAAAAGCCGGCACGAAGCGGGCACCCCCAAGAAGCGGAAGCTCGTTCCGCGGAGATCCTTGATGCGCGGGCATCGATCATGCGGCCTGCCTCAGCTCAATTAGCGTCAATGCGGTACGTTCTTGCCGCTCGTTTGGTGGCCATGACCGCAAACCATCTTCCAACACAGCGGCCCACTCACCCAAGGCACGCTCGCCGAACATGCCTGCGCTCCCAGCTAGCTTGTGGAGGAGAGCGATGAGGTCGGTCACTGCTTCGTCCGTGACGTCAGGGGTCGCAGCGAGTTTCTCCACGCTTTCCAAGGTGACATCGCGTCGCTCGATATAGCGCTCGCGCAGCCGGGACATCCCATTCACGTCGATTCCGGGTGGGCCGGCCTGTGCGGCTACATCTACGCGGCACCATCGGGTGAGCGCGACCTGTAGCTGCTCTAGACCTATCGGCTTAGCGAGGTGCGCCTGCATGCCGGCCGCCATGCATGCCCTTATGTCATCATGGTAGGCGTTCGCACTTAGCGCAACGATAGGCAGTCGGTCAGAAGTGAAACCGCCCGCACGAATGGCTGCAGTGGCCTCGAGGCCGCCCATCACGGGCATCTGCATGTCCATGAGCACCAAATGGTACGGCGTACCGCTCTCCGCCGCCGTCCGCACTCGCTCGATGGCTTCGACACCGTTCACCGCTAGATCGGCCCGTACCTGAAGCTTTGCCAAGAGGTCGAGCATGAACTCCTGGTTGATGTCATGATCCTCGACCAAGAGAATGCGACGCTCGTGGTCCTTTGATGGTTGTTCCCCGGCTGCTGCTCGCGCCGGTTGGCCTTGCATCACGGGCTTCGATACGGCGGGTGCTGATATTGTGACCTCGAATACGCTGCCGCAACCCTCTTCGCTGGTGACGCGGATGTCGCCGCCCATCAGGCCGACAAGCTTCTTGGTAATCGCCAGACCAAGACCCGTTCCACCGAAGCGGCTCACCGTCGAGGCTTTCGCCTGCTCGAACTCGTCAAAGATTGCTGCCAAGCGATCATTAGGAATGCCGATCCCGGTATCTATGACCTCTATCGTCAGCATGCCATGCTTCTCAGGGGTGGGGGCGACCCGGACGGTGACGCTCCCTTGGTTTGTGAACTTCAGCGCATTCCCTAGGAGGTTGAGGACAACTTGCCGTATTCTGAGCCCATCGCCCAGGACATATCCTGGTGCCTCAGGAGCAACCGACATCGATAGTTCGACCCCCTTCTCCAGGGCAGTCGCCATCATCAAGTTCACCGGGCCTTGCAGCACGTGACGGAGATCGATCGGCGCATGCTCGACAGTCATTTGCCCAGCATCGACCTTCGAGAGGTCGAGGATGTCGTTGAGGAGGCTCATCATGGCCTTGCCGGAATCCGCTACTAGACTGGTCTGCCGTCGCTGCTTCTCCGTCAGATCACTAGCGAGCAGGAGTTCAGTGAAGCCGATGACGGCATTCATAGGGGTGCGGATCTCGTGGCTCATGTTCGCCAGGAAGCGAGCTTTAGCCAGCGCGGCTGCCTCCGCCTCAGCGCGGGCGCGGTCTCGCCCTGCTAGGGCAGCCGCCACCGTGAAGCCGATCATGTAGTTGACCCAAACGAAGACCTGAAGCAGCTGCAGATGCGCTGGCACGCCGCCGCCTACCAGCGTGACGGGCCCGGATCCTTGAAGAGTAAAGGCAAGCGCTACTGTACTTACAACCACCATGATGGCGACCGTTCCGAGGCTGCCCAGGCGGAATGCGCCGAGGAGCACAAGCGGGCTTACAAGGAAGAGAAGCGGGTATGTCGATTGGGCAAACAAGACTGCCGTACCAACGCCCACCACCGCTAGAATTAATCCCCATTCGCTAGCTCTGCTCCACGTCGGCACGTGCGCTTGGGACAACGCCCGCGATATTACGCAAACCGACGGTGCAACGATCATCGAGCCGAGGCCATGGGTAAGAACCCAGGAACGAAAGAGATCGGGAAATGCTGCACCAGTCTCCCATGAGAGCACGAGTGCACCAAACCAGCCCATTATGGCCGGCGCCAAAAACCCCGACAACAGCCACAATTTGAGCAGATGGCTCAGATCCGAGACCGCGAACTGATCTGGTGATAGGCGCCGAAGCATGCTCCAGACGACCAGGACGTCGGCCGCGTTGGCCAATCCCAATAACGGCGCTGCCACAAGCGAGCGGCCACCCAGTAGGCAACCAGCGGTAACGCCGACCAGCGCAGCGAACGTAAGCGGCCACGCATCTTCCTGTTTGTGGAGGATCAGCGCTAAGATGAATCCGTTCGGCAACCAGACCGCAGCAATCCCGCCCCCGCCACGCGTGAAGAAAAGCGCGGCCCACGCCAGTAAGCCGACGGCTATTCCCGCCAACACCGATTTCAGGGCTCGGTTCGAAAAATCGCTTAAGCTAGTCATTCCGATGCAAGGCGCCAGCTGCTGGAGGTAGCCACGGCCACCAGATTGGATGGGCCGCAAACACGAGGCCTTCAGAGTATTATAGAGGCGATTGGTGGAGGCAGGACTCGCGGGAACTCGCACTTTTTGTAGGGAACGCCGACGCCCCGCGCGCTCGAACCCTGAGGCGGCTGCTATCACGCGTCCGATCGCGCAAACCGGACGTTCCGCTTGCGCCCACTTCTGGACGTTCGTTCAGGCAACACTTTGCCCCTGCAGGCCTGCTTGGGCAGCGGGCGAAGGTGGCGGGCTTGTTCGGCATCTCCTATCTAGAGCCGGAAGGGGCGGGCCGGCATGGATGCAGACGAAGTAGCGGAACGGCGCGAGGTATTTCGGCTACTCGCCCGAGGCTACGCCGATCAGGCGACCAAGCTACTTGCCGACGAAGATGAACGATCCACTATCTACGCTGCATTGGAGTTGCGCTTCGCCCTCGAAGCGTTGGCCTATGATCTCGCCTGTAACTACCTTGAAGAGCTTGGCGAAACGAAGACCTTGGAGTGGCAGGCCCCCAAGCTGGTCGAGAGACTGAAGGGCATCGATCCGTGGGCGGATAATGCGGTCTACGTCACGGGTGTTCATCCGGAGACTGGCGAGAAGGTGTTGATGGGCACCGACATGCGCATGGACTTGAGGAAGCTCAAGCACCGCTATCAGAAGCTCAACTCCGCCCTCCATGCCCCAACGATCGCCAAGGTAGAAAGCGGGAAGCCACGGAACATGGAGCGGCTACGTGCCGACTGCCGTGACGTTCTCTCGGTAGTAGAATCGGTGCTTGCCTCTACCGCGATGGTGGGTGGCGGCACCCACTACCCGGTGTTCCAGATGAACTGCCAGTGCGGCAAGGTGGTCAAGCGGCGCACCGATCCGCTGTTTGTTCATCGTGACGATCCATCGAGGGGAGACGAACACATCACTGTTCGGTGCTGGAATTGCGAAAACTCGGTGCAGCTATCGCTGAACGGCGACCACTATGAGGTGTCGCACAACATCTTCAACTTCGATTGCCCGCACGATGGGTGCGGCGGCGAGAACAAGATTTGGCAGAAAGACATGGTGGACGGCTACAAGGCCGATTGCGAACATTGCGGAGGTGCCATTCTCATGTCCACGGCGCTTCGCCCAGTCGCGGTCTGACAAGCCGGTATAAACGCTTTTGCGGGCCGACCGGGGCATGAACGAAGGGCCGCTTACCCTACCTCAGCGCCTATAAGCCGCCGGGCGGCTTCCCACCAATCTCAGCCGTTCCCGATCGGCAAAGCGGACTCTGAAAGCGGCCGGTCCGCTTCCGCCCACTTACGGACGTTCTGGCGTGGGACGAGGATCCCCAGTTGCGGACATTGGCGGTTCGGGCGACATGGGCCGGATGGCCAAATTGACCTTCCGCTATCGCTACGACGGCACTCCGAAGCTGATTTTGGACGATTTTGGTCGTCTTGATTTGCAGGTGGTCACCGAAGACCGCTCTGGCCGAGGTGGCTTTTGGGTACAGTGGCAGGACGTGAAGGAGTTTTGCGGAACGCTTGGGACATACCCGATTGATGCGACCCAGCCACTTTCTGCGGAGTGGGGCTACACCGAGGATGAGGTGTACCACCAAGTTCTGAGTATCACGATCGCACCAGTTGATGCGCTAGGACACCTGCGGGTCCGCGTCACTATCGCCGATGAGCACGATCCAATCGACTGCGTAAAGACCTCCTTTCAAGCGACCTATGCTGACCTCACAAGCCTCCAAGTGCAGCTTGTTGCGCTCATGGCGGGTGACTCCGAAGAAGCGACGCTTCGCGGCAGTTAACGCCCAAAGTCAGACATCAAGCAGGCCGTGCTCGCTTCCCGAGAGCAGACGTTTCTTCATCTGGGCCGGACGACGGCTTGCGGGAGGGCGCGCTTGCGTCACTCGCTCAAGGAAGGAATACTCCTGCCCGTGACGACCCCACTTGGCCTTGATGGCGCCACTCCCATTGCCTTGGCGGACATCGCCGCTGCCGAACGAGCGCTCGGCTTCACGCTGCCGCCTGCGCTCGTTGCCCTCTGCTTGGCCGAGAATGGCGGCATGCCGACGCGCTGTTGGCTAATCGACGAGGCGCGCGACATGGAATACTGGGTCAACTGGTTCATCCCGATTGAGCCGGCCGAGGCCACTACGGGCAAAGGGCTCGTGTCGATTTACTGCCAGATGGTCGGCGAGGGGGTGCTGCCCGCCGACAGCCTTCCGTTTGCTAACGATGCTGGCGGCAATTTCTTCCTGCTCGACCGCGACGATCGCCGCGTTTGGTTCATGCCCATGGATGAATGGCATCACGAGGAGACGGCCGAGCAGAATTGGGCACGCTCCGGCCGCGCCGTGGCGAACAGCCTGACCGCATTCCTCGCCGCGCTCAGCGCCGAAGTACCGTCCTGGGCGCGAGAGTAGCAGGAACGATCGGTCTGTTAAGTCGCGGCCATCCGGCAACATTCGGACATCAATTTAGGTGAGCTGCTCACCCGCCACTTCAGCCGCAACGACCCAAGATCCACCACTCGCTCTGCCTGCAGGCGCCACAAGTCTGAGACCATCAATGCTGTTCAGAAGCACCGGTCTGCCAGAGAGGCCGCCGGCTCGCTCTGGCGAGAAAAGCGGCTCGTCGGCTGTCGCCCAGACCCGGACGCTAAGGCGGGCACTCTGTTTTCCCGAAAGATGGTGTATCGCGGCGGCTGCGTTTCGAAAGCAGATGGAATGGCAGCCCCTTCACGTACGATGCCTGGATCGGGGTCGAACCTGACCTCGT
>NZ_JACIJF010000046.1 GCF_014199255.1 Sphingomonas xinjiangensis
ACGAGTTCCTCCTCGCCGCTACCGCCCAGAACCTCCGCAAGATGGCCAAGCTGATCCCGATGCCGGCCCGGATGGCCCCCGTCTAAGGCGCCGCGTGCGCATGACTCCGTTTCAAACCGCGCGCTTGCCCGCGGCCGACCCCGACTTATTCAACACAATCGCCCAACTGCTGCCGTTGGCGATTGATTGCGATGTCGCCACTTGCGGACGTTCGCCCCCTTGGTCATGCTTACCCAATGGATGAGAGCGTGAAGCTATTTCAGGAAGAGCAAGAGCGCATTGCGGATGCTGGCGGCTTAGGCCCTTGGGTCAGGCAGCAGCTTTCGGGCAGCCTGGTCGGTTTCGCTATGTCCAGTTCTGTATTGGTGACGCTAATGGGGGCCATCGGCGCTTTTCCACGTAACGCCGACAACTCGATTAAGATAATCTATCTCGGACCGACCTTTGTTGTTTTGGGCATCATCTCTTTGACGGCACTGCGCCGATTTCGCTCCATGCCGTCTTGGATGCGACCTACATTCTGGGCGCTGTTCGCATTATCTGTCGTCATAATCTCGATCACGCTCATCGACGTGATTTCCCTGAACGGCAGCTAACCACCCAATCATCGCCATGATGCCGGCGAATGCGAAGTCTCGATAGCGGACGTGCGTTCGTTATCGCGCTGCTAGGCAGCGCCTTCCTCGGCGTCGGCCGCTCGTACGTAGGCGTAGAGGGTCGGCTTGGATATGCCGAGCATCGTGCAGATCGTTGCAATCGGCATGTCAGCCTCGTTGTAGAGCTTCACCGCTAGGTCGCGCTTATCCTTGCTAAGTGCATTCGGCCGACCGCCCTTCTTACCCCGCGACCTGGCAGCAGCTAGGCCAGCCTGGGTGCGCTCTCGGATAAGATTGCGCTCAAATTCTGCCAAAGCGCCAAACAGGTGGAAGGTGAGCTTCCCCGATGTAGTGTTCGTGTCGATTGCCTCATGAAGGCTGAGCAGCCCAATCTTCTCCTGTTCAAGATAGGTCATCCACCCGATCAGATCGCGCAGGGAGCGACCAAGCCGGTCAAGGCGCCACACCACCAGCGTGTCGCCAGCGCGGAGCTGCTCCTTCACTTTCTGTAATCCAGGTCTGGGCACGGTCGCCCCCGAAGCCTTGTCGGTGATCACCTTGTCGCAACCCGCCGCGTTCAGCGCGTCTCATTGAAGGTCCAGATTTTGTTCTGCCGTCGAGACGCGTGCGTAACCAATTTTCATGCGCGACGCTGGCTAACTAGCGAAAGGGCGCTTTTTGGAAAGAAAGCCGTCATAGCGCGATATATTCTGCCTTAGTTTGTTTTACCGGGTTGATTTACTCAGAAATCGGCAGATTTGCAATGCGAGCAGATTCGCATGACGAAAGGCAAACAAACCTCCGTTTTTTTTACCTTCCCATTTTGCGGATCCTAATTGGCAAGCTGCAGTCGCGACCGCATTCCGCAGACCTTGGTGCCTGCTTTGTAATCCGGGCATGAGCGCGTCCCGCAGATGCGGCCCTCAACCTGTTCTATCGAGTGCGGCGCCGCCGTTCCTCATCAGTCTCCGCAAACTGCTCGGCTGTTAGTCGTGAAGTGCAGGCGGCGACAGCATCTGGCCCCCTGCTCCCGTAGTCGCGTAGGCATCGCTGTAGAGCAGTTGCCCGTGGCGCGCTCGGGGAGAAGATGAGCACGAACACGCCTAGCGAGAGGAGCACTGCGACAGCTAGCAGACACCGTTTCAGCAAGCGCATCCCCCAACGTCACTTGGCGCCTTGGAACAATGACTATTTCCTTGTTTCAGCGCAACGGCGGCCTCTGATCGGGTCATGCAGGCGATCGGAAGCGCTAACCCGAAAAGCACACCGTCGGCTTCCGCCCAATGCCGGCCATTCAGCTCGGCTCGAGCAGGCCCCGTAAGCAGACGTCCGCTGTTCTTCCCTGTGTTTCTGTGAGGGTCAGCCGGTAGCACCGCCGGCGAGGGTCTCAAGCGCGCGGCGCAGCTCGTCGGCGTCCGCGTCGGTAAGCCGGCAAGCTGAGGTGATCTTGCCCGCGACGCCCCGGATGTCGGCATCCAGCGCCCGCCCTTCGGGGGTGAGGTCAACCAGCACGCGCCGTTCGTCGGCCGTATCGCGCGTCCGTGTCACGAGGCCGGAAGCCTGGAGTCGTTTGACCATGGGCGTGATCGTGCCGGTATCCATACCTAGCCCGGCGCCTAGTGCGCCCACTGATAGAGGAGCGCCGTCGAGCAGCTCAAGCATCGCCAGATACTGAGGGAAAGTCAGCCCAAGCGGCTCCAGGAAGGGTTTGTGCATCCGGGCCATGCGAGTGGCAGCCCCGTACAGGGCGAACGAGAGCTGCTTGTCTACCTCGCCGCGGGTGTTCGAAGGACGATCGTTCATAATTGGCCTCTAGCGCATCGATATCTAGCACGCTAGATAATATGCATCGCACTGGTTGGAAGGTTTGTTCCCGCCGGTTCAAGAACGGAGTTAACCCAAGTGCTCGAACCTAAGCTGTTTCATGACGTCCTGCGAGAACGCCATTCCGTGCGGAGCTTCTTGCCCACCCCCGTGCCCGACGAGGTACTCCGCGCCGTGCTGGAAGACGCGCAACTCGCCCCCTCTAACTGCAACACTCAACCTTGGCAGATGCACATTGTCTCCGGTGCCAAGCGGGACGAGCTGAGCCAGGCGATCCTTGCGGATGACGACGCGGGGCACAATACGCCCGATTTCAGCTTCGCACTCAGCGATTTTCACGGTCCGTACAGCGAGCGCGCACGCAGCCAGGGCGCTGCCTATTACGAGGCGATTGGCGTCAGGCGGGAAGCCATTGAGGATCGCCGGACAGCTGCACGGCTCAACCTCAGCTTCTTCGGCGCGCCGCACGTTGCCCTTCTTTTTATGCCCTCCTTCGGTGACAACGTTCGCGTGGCGGGCGACATCGGCATGTATGGGCAAACGTTCCTGCTATCGCTGACCGCACATGGTTTGGGCGGCATTCCGCAGACGATGCTCGGCTTCTATGCCGACACGATCCGCAAGGTTCTCGGAGTCGATCCATCGCTCAAGATGCTATTCGGTGTATCCTTTGGCTACCCCGACGAGGCGCATGCAGCGAACGCGTACCGGATCTGCAAGGCGCCGATCGAAGAGAGCTTGACCTTCCACCAGTAAGAAGTAGATCACGGTGGGTCGGGCGCGAACCCACCGTGACCGCCTGATTGGCGAGGATTGGCTTCAAGCTGGGCGTGAACGGAGCTCCGCTTACGCCAATCGCTGCCCGAAAGCGGACGGGACGTTTTCCACCAATCTCAGCCGTTCGCGATGAGCAAAGCGGACCCTGAAAGCGGCCAGTCCGCTTCCGCCCAGAGTCGGTCGTTCGGCATCACTGCAGCGTTGCCTGGAAGCGGACATTGCTTCATCTTCAGGGCGAGCGGCAGCTAACGCCCCAGTTAAGATTGCCAGCCGTCGCCGAATGCCCGCTGAAACCTGCCGTCTGTTCAGGCGAGATGGTCGCAGAATTCCTGGTTCCAACGCATCTCTCGTAAGTCGCCACTTTGCGGCAACCTCGTCGCTGGACGTGGTGCACCACGGGCGGCAGTGCACCTGGTCGTTCGACTATGGTTCAGGCCGCCCGCCGTAGCCGACGGTGCAAGTAGTTCTCGTCAAAACCTGCGATCTGGACCAGCTTGGTTGCGTCAAGAATGGTAACGCTGCCGCGCTTCACCGACATCGCCCCTGCGAGCCTTAGCTCCTTTAAAACGCGGTTGATATGAACCGCCGTCATGCCCAACGCGTCGGCAAGGACGGACTGCGAGAGCGGGAGAGCAAATTCCCCTTCCCCCGTCAGCCCAATGTTGCGGGCGCGGAGGTAAAGCTCACAGATAAGATGTGCCACGCGCTCGGGTGCGCTACGCCGTCCCATGCTGACGATCCAAGCACGCATGATCCCCTCATCGACGAGCTGCGCAGTGTACATCGCGCTGGCAACATTAGGGTGGTCGCGCATCATCGTCTGCATCTGGTCGCGTGTGACCGTCGCAACAGTCGCGGTGGTGATGGCCTGAATGCTGTGGTCCATTTGCTCCAGCAGCTTGATGTGCAGATCGCAGGCATCGCCGGGCATGAGGAACGCCATGATCTGCCGAGTGCCACTCGGCAGGACTTTGTAGCGGCAGACCCATCCCTCCAGCACGACGAACATCGGCCCAGGCTCGTCGCCTTCGCGGATCAGATCCTGCCGTGCGACATAATTTCGGGGTTGGGCGGTGGCGAGTTCAACCGCCGCGGCATCTGAAGCCGTCAGTTCAGCCAACCCGCTCAATTTTTGCACGAACGGGTTTGCCATAGCGTGGTTCTACACCCATTCACGCGCATTGCATAATTGCCGTATGTTATTGTTTGGTGTTGTTGTGTGTTGTGGATGTGCTCAGCGACCTGATGTACAAGCCGAGTATCGTTGACGGGCTTCATCAGGCGTCGGCGGCTGAGAGCGATAGCGTGCTCCCGCCTGTACTAGAGGTGCTCCAATGCCCACCAACGACAATGACCCCGCAAAGCGTGGACCGACGCTCTCCTCATCAGACCCTCACGGCCATGCTGCCTTACTTCTGGTCGAGAGCCTCATTCACGGCCTTTGCGAGAACTCGACGCTGAGCGTCGGTCAGGCCGTAGAGATCACGGAGCGAGCTATAAGCGTGCAGTTTGATCAAGCTGAGGCGGCGGATGGAGAGGGGGCACCGCTTTGGAGGTCTCATGCGCTGCTATCTGTGATCGCTGCGTCGTTGCAAGTTGACGGTGGCGACGAGCCAACATCACCCCAATTGGTGCTTTAGCTATGTGCCATGTGCTGATCATCGAAGACGAATGGCTGATCGCCGAGTATCTGATCTACCTCGCCGAGGAGGCTGGTGCCACGTCGATCGCGACGGCCTCTACGGAGGCCGACGCCGTTCGGGCCGCGCAGGAGCGGAGGCCCGACATCATCTTTTCCGACGTGAAGTTGCTTGCCGGTACCGGCCCTCGCGCTGTGCAGGCCATCTTCTCCGCCCTAGGAAAGATTCCCGTGATATTCATCTCGGGAGTACCGGATTCTTGCCAGCCGTGCGAACCGCCGAACGTAATTCTGCGTAAACCGGTTGATCCTGCGCGACTCTTGGGCGCGTTTAGACGACTGGCTCCCGTTTGATGCTCAGCAAAGGCACCTAAGAGGGACGATCGACTTACCTCACGGGAGCGGCGACGGTGCGAACGTCCTCGTATTTATGAGATTTCTTACTTCTGTGGTCCCCGCTAGGCTAAGACGTTGTCTGGCTCGAGGGGGGAAATGACCGTTGCCTGATCAAGATCAGATGAGGGTCCAGCAGCGCATCCTGGCAGACTTCGGCGAGTTCGCGCTCAGGAGCAACGATCTGGATGAGGTGCTGACCGAGGCATGCCGCTTAGTCGGAGAGGCGCTCGGCACCGATCTCGCTAAAGTCATAGAAATCGAAAGCGCGGAACGTACGCTGTTCGTTCGCGCTGGCGTGGGGTGGGAGACGGGCGTAGTTGGCCATGTTCGTCTACCAATGGGGGAGCGATCATCCGAAACCTATTCGGTGGAACAGGGCACCCCAATCGTCACGCCCAATATCGGCCAAGAGGATAGGTTCGATTTTCCCGCGTTCATGGTGAACGCCGGAGTATGTGGTGCCGTCAATGTTCCCATCTTCCTCCCCGGTGGCAAACCATATGGCCTGCTGCAGGTCGACAGCCGCACGACCTGGCAGCCCGACGAGCAAACAATCGAGTTCCTGCGCACCTATTCCACAATTCTCGGGCCAGTGATCGACCGGCTTGACAAGATCCACGCGCTTGGCCGGGCAGAAGCCCGCAACGAGACGCTGCTTCGCGAGCTGCAGCATCGCGTCAAGAACAACATCGGCGCGATCACCGGCCTTCTCCACATGCGATTGAGGAAGGTCCAGTCGGACGAGGTGCGGGACGAACTACGCGTCGTCGCCGAGCGGATCGAAGCACTTAGGCTCGTCCACGAACTGGTATATGCGGCAAAAGGAACCGATCGGTTGCCGCTCCGCACCTACGTCACTCAACTTATTGAAGGCGTGCTTGCATTGCATCGGGAGACGCCAGTTCAGCTGGATACCTGCATCGATGACGTAGACGTCTCGACCGACACTGCCATACCGCTGGGGCTCATTCTCAACGAGTTTGCCACCAATAGCCTCAAACACGCATTCAAAGATGAAAGCGGCTGCCTCAGGATCGATGCTCGCCAACGCGAGGATCGTCTCTGGGTTAGAATAGGCGACAACGGAAAAGGTTTGCCCACCGAGAAAAGCGCATCCCGCCCTGGCACGGGAACAGGAATGGCGCTGATCACAGGTTTGTCCCGCCAAATTGGCGCAAAGCTGGAGTGGACATCAGATAACGGCACTGCCCTGTGCCTAGAATTTCAATACTGACCACACTCTTAGCCAAGACGTTGCAGCTGATGTGATCTCACTCGTCGCAAGGTGTTGAAGGTATTTACGCCGCCACATGAATAAAGGTCCGCTTTGGCCGATCGTCCCCCGAAAGCGGGCCGGCCGCTTTCCATCTGTGGACGCCCGCAAAGACGCAAGCGGTAATTGGAGGGTGAGGCATGTAGTCGGATGCTGCCATCTGTCCGGCCTCTAGTGCAGCCTAG
>NZ_JACIJF010000047.1 GCF_014199255.1 Sphingomonas xinjiangensis
CAATGAGTATCGACCTAGTGGCACTCCGCCAGGCGGCAAGTAGATGTGCGGCGGCCAAGTAGCGGCTGTCGGGAAGAAGCGGCAGCTCCGCGCCAGTAGCTGCCATTGCAGGGTACTTCAGCTCTTCCCGATACCTGCCGTCCGTTCACCTGCGCTGCTGAACTGGATGACCCATAAACGGCAGCCCGGATTGTCGTTCTGGATCCCTGACCTCCGTCATTTGTGCAGATCGAACGCTGGAACTCGTGCATCCAAGGCTAAGTGCTCGTAACAGGCAACAAGCGAAAGGTTGCCAGGCCGCATCGGCTTTGGCGCTGCCGATCCTCCGACTGTTTTCTAAAGGCGCTATGCAGCGATTGCGCCGACCGGTGCGATCGTGTGAAGGCTGAAGCCTTCAGACCCCACAGCTTTACGCGCGAGGTCGATGAGATGCTCGTGATGGCTGAATACGATCACCTGGCTATGTGCAGCTGCTGCGCCTAGCACCCGCAGGAGCGCTGCCGCCCGACCATCGTCGGCGGTGATCAGTAGATCGTCGCAGACAATCGGCAACGCCCCCGCTCCGGCTCGTCCTTCGATCGAGCCCAGCCGAAGGGCGAGGTATAGCTGGTCGCGCGTTCCCTCGCTGAGCGCCTCGACACCGACCTCACCTCCGTCCGAGCGCTGCGCGAGGATGATCGGACGGTCGTTATCGCCATAACCGACGGTAAGGCCGGTAAAAGCACCGCCCGTCACATCAGCGAACAGCACGCCTGCCCGCGCGATCAGAGGTGCCTGATTTGTCGTGCGATGCCGGTCGAGCATCCAGCGAAGCAGTGCGGCCGCGCTCGCCGCCTGAATGTGCTCCTCCGCTGATTGTGCCAGTGCCGCAGTCGTTTCGACCGCCGTCTGCTGTGCGTCGGCCGCGGCACTCTCGCTCGCCGCACGACTGGCTATCTCGTCCGCGGCGTTTAGCGTCCGACCGACGATTTCCCGCTCGGCGGCCACTTCGCGGCGTCGATCGTCGATCCGAGCCCGCGCGCTGGAGGCGTCCTCAACAGACAAACCGGCGATTTCGTTGGCGAGTTTATCAAGTCCGGCGCCATTGTCGGTGCCAGCTAGCTCGTCGAGCGCTTCGCGTTCCGCCCCCCTAAGGAGGTCTCGCCGCTCCACGCTGGCAATGATCCGATCCAGTTCCGCTTCGTTCGTCGCACCAGCGGCCTGTATCAATGCATTGGTCGCAACGGCAGTGCCGTCGAGGCGACGCCGCGCTTGGTCGAACTCGCTGGTGATGCGCGCGCGATCATCCTCCAGGCTCGCCAGCGTATCACGCGCACGAATCGCTGCGCGCAACGAAGCCGAAAGCTTGCGCACATGTTCAACCGCGTCGGCTGAGGCTGTAAGCTGCAGCGCTCGCAGCACGGATCCCAGCTCGTTGTTGAACGCCGCTCGGTCCCGCTCGATGCCTTCGATCTGTCGTGCGATCGTTTCGCGTGCCCCGGTCTCCTCGCCGACATGGGAGATAGCTTCGAGAGCGTCGGCGAGCACGGTCTCGCAGGCATTGGCAGGAAGCGCCGCCTCGCTCGCCAGTCCTGCTCGTTCTTGATCAAGCGCGACACGTGCGCGCGCAAGGTCGGCAATCTCTACCGCGAGATCATCTGATGCCCCGTCGATTGCGGCCAGGTCAGCCAGCAGCCGGTCGCGATTGCCTGCGGCGGTCGTCAGGGCAGCGGCGTGACCCCTAGCCAGCGACACCAAGTTCGCGTCGTCGGCTGCCGCGACTGGCCCCTCCGCAGCCGACAGGGCAGTTGCGATCGCGACTCGCGCTTCTCCAAACCGGGTCATCAGTGCGCTGCGAGCCAGTTCCGCGAGCTCGGCGTCGCGATCAGCTTCCAGCGCTGCCGACCGCTTCGCGAGCCAGGCGGACAGGTCCGCAGGTGCGATGGCGCGCTCAAATCCGAGTGCCTGCAACCGTTCGGCCCAGCCTTGTTCGACCAACTCCAATGCCGCTTGGTAACGCTTCTCTCTCTGGTGCGCCGCGCCGATCAACGCGTTCGCTTCGTCGAGGGCGACAGTCGTGAGGACATATTCGGCAACGCGAGCTGCTTCAGCATCGCGCCGGTCGGCCACTTGATCGGCCTCTTTGATTGAGTGGCCAAGCGCGTCGCCGATCCGATCGTCTTCTCCGATGTGCGGCACCGCCAGCCGCTCGCGAACACGGCTGACGAGAGCGTCGCGTTGCTGCCGTGCGGCTGCGATCACGTCGGGTGTGGGAAGCGACCCGCCTGCGATTAGGCCCTTCAGCCTCGCCTCCGCCCGAATGGCGCTTAGCTCGGCAGTCTCCCCCTCCTTGCGCGCACTAGCTGCGTCATTCCTGGCGGATTCGATAGTACTCCGGACCGCAGTTGCTTCCGCCTCGGTCGGTAGGCCAAGCGTGCGCAGACTGTCGGTCAACCCCTGCCAAGGGGCAAGATCAGACATGCGTTCCGCCGCAAGCGTCCGCTTGCGCTCGGCCTCCATACTAGCTTCTGCCAGACGGGTCTCCGCATCGGCTGGCAAGAGCTGGAGCGCCTCAACGAGGTGGGCTGGGTCTATTGCCTCGCCGACTGCCGCGAGGTCATGCTCAACCGCAGCGCGGTGGCGGGCGAGTTTGACCCGCTCTTTCTCAACTGCGCTCTCGCTTGTCTTCAACTCCCGAACGCCATCGAGATGCAAAGCCGCACGCTTGCGCCACCCGGCTGAGGGGATGGGCTGTCCCGATGCGATTTGCGCTTCCGCAAGAGCGGCGGCCAGCTTTGCGTCGATGCGGTCCAGCTCGGCTCGACGCCGGTCCAGGTCACCCGCAGCCTTGGCAATAACCGGCCGCTGTTCCTCCAGCGCCTCGATCCGGTCCTGTTCGGACAAAATGATGCCGGGCCGCTCGATGCCGGCAATCGCTTCTTCGACGCGCGCGAGTTCCCCCTTCGCCTGGGCCAGAAGTTCGGTGGCGGTGACACGATCGGCGCGGATGGTCGCCAGTTGTCTAGCCGCATTTTGCGGCAGGGTAGGCAGCTCCTCAAGCCCGGCCAGTTCGGCGCGTGCGGCGTTCAGACGTGCGAAGGGCGCCCGCGCCCTCTCCACCCGATCTAGGCGTGCCTGCTCACGGTCGAGCGCCTCGGCTTCGTCGATCAACGCCGTGCGGCGTGCCTCGGCGTCTGCGCGACGTAGTCGGGCCTGGGTCCAGTCGGCATCGCTGATCGAAGTCTGTCGCACCTGCGCCAGCGCCTCGGAACGTTCCCGCATCAAGCGGTTCACCGGCGGGTTCTGCCCACCCGGTTTGAACAACGCTGAGGCCGCTTCCGTCAGTCGAGCGAGCTCACTGCCAATATGCGATACGCCCGTTCCCGCCTCGAGCGTAATCCGGGCAGCATCGTCCCGACCGCCGATGATGCTCGCGCCGCCCTCGCGCAGCTTGGTGTGGTCCAGGCCGAACATGCGCTCGAACCCGGCACGATCGATGCCGCCAAGCAGCGGCGCCAGCGGGTCGGTCTTGAACGGCGTGCCGTCCGCGGTGAGCAAGGTGTCACGATTGCCTTTGCGTCGGATTATGTCGAACAGCTCACCGTCGTGTTCGATCAAAGCGCGCAGACGAAGCTGGCCATACTCGTAGCGCCAATTCTGCCGGCTCTGCGGAGGGATGCCGAACAGGAAGTCGCCGATCGCTTGCAGCGCGGTCGATTTCCCCGCCTCGTTCGGGCCGACGACGAGGTGCAGATCCGGGCCGCCGCTGCCGAAGTCGAATATACGGTCCGCAAAGCCTCCGTAGCGAACGAGTTCCAGCCGGCGGAACCGCATCAGTGCGCGCCTTCGCCAAGTCGAGCTGCGACGAGTGCCTTGGCAGCGCGGACCAGTGCTGCACCATCCCGACCCCGCGCAGACGCGAGCAGCGGTGCCGTGTCGGGATCGCCAACATCCGCCGGCAGCTTTGCCGTCAGCGGGGCGATGGCGTTCTCGACCGCACGGAGGCAATCCGGGTCCTCGAGCGCCTGGCTCAGCATCTCCAGCAACTCGGGCGGCAGACCGGTAGGCAGCGCTGCGTCGTTGGCGATGATCTTCACGCGCTCGATCCAAAGCGCGTCGGAGACACCGGCGGCATGGCCGCGGACCTCTGCCTCGAACCAGGCGGGATCGGCGCGCAGACGCTGCGCAAGCGGACCATCAACTTTGATCGAAACCCGCGCGGCTAGTGGGCGACCGTCCGCACCCAGAACAGTTGGACGCAGCTGCGCCTGAATCGCGGCGAGCGCTTCCATTGGGTCTGCCGCGCCGATCGCGTCGACCCGGGCATGTGCCCAGCGAACCTCGTCAGTCGCGCGGTGCTCGACATGCACAATGGTGCCTTCCTCAACACGGACGACCACAGCGCCTTTGGCGCCGGTCTCCCGGATGTGACGCCCTTGCGTATTGCCGGCGAAGACGACGTGGGGATGATCTGCCCGGACCGCGTGATCGTGGACGTGGCCGAGCGCCCAGTAGTCGTGCCCGGCGGCTTGTAGCTCGCCCAGGCTGCATGGTGCGTAGTTCGCATGCCCCTGGTGGCCGTCGAGCGCGGTATGGAGCAGGGCGACGTTGAGCATGCCAGGCGCTGGGGGGCAGTAGGTGGATGCGATGTTCTCGGTGGTTGCCGCTTCCTTGTAGCTGCGGCCATGAACGACGACGCCTAGGTCATCGAATTGCACGCTCTCGCACTTTGCGCTCTTGAGCTTGTAGACGCCTTCCGGAGCGGTCAGGTGACGAGTGACCCGGCTCTCGGCGTCGTGATTACCGAATGCGATAACCGAACGGATGCCCGCCCTGGTCAGGCGCGCCAGTTGGGCGATAGCGAACTGGCCGGTCGACTGATCCTTCCAAGCTCCGTCATACAGGTCGCCAGCGATCACGACGAACGCGGCACCTTCTTCGATCGCGAGATCCACAACGTTCGAAAACGCCTTGCGGGTTGCACCGCGCACAAGCCGCGAGAACTGCTCATCGCTTCTCGATAAGCCGTGCAACGGACTGTCGAGGTGTATGTCCGCTGCGTGAACGAAGGTAAGGTTTCCGGCCATACATCAGGGTCTATCACCTCGCGCTGTGGAGAGGAACGCTCGAGGGACGACCGGAGATCATGGCCGCACTTCCCGCTTCCCAGAAGCTACTACTATTCATTGTGGCCTGACACGGCCGCTAAGCGCCAATTTGTCGCCTTCAAGGCAGCAAGAGAGCCTCCAGATACCCGCCCTTCGTTCAGCTGACGCCCGAGGCTTACCGCGTGGCGGCAAAAGGCCGCTCGGTCGGTCTTTGGTCCGATCTGGCACAAGCACCAACTGCCAAAGAAAGCTCCCCGTGTCACGGAGCCGACGCAAGTCTGCCTCAACGTGCGAAGTGACTGGAGGTGAGGTAGGCTTGGGAACAGGATCGGGCATCGAAATCATCAATGCACAGCTTCGCCGGTCCGCTGTTCGTCAGGGCATGACCGTCGAGCATGAAGCGAGTGAGTTGATCGGAGAAGGCACGCTCAGGAAGATGGTCAGGGCCGCGGTTACAGATCCTGACGATGAACTTTGGCGCTACTCGATCATCGCCGGTGGACGTGTCTATCTTGGTGAAGAGATCAGGCAAATAGACTGTGCGGGCGGACAGGATTAGTCTCGCGAGCTTCTGGCGAGGGCCCGAGCGGCATCCCTAGCTTCTAATTCGCTACCATAAACCACCGGCATCCAGCGTCCGTCATCCTTGCACTGGAGGCTCCAACAGTTGGAAAATTCGCGCTCTGGGCGCCTCGTAGGAACCCATTGGCGTTTTCCCGGCATATCTCCCCCTCTAATCGGGGCCGGTCCACGGCGGTAGGGTCTTCAAGGGAGCTAGTTGTGCCATTTGGAGCCACCGTCAGCCCGTGAGACAGGTGCACGCGGCAGCTGGGCGCCAGCAGCTGCCTTTCTGAGCCCCTCCCCTCTTCCTCAAAAGCTGCCGTAGGTCGTCTAATCGCGTCGGTTGCAAGGGGCATCTGAGATACGTTGCCGGGAGCATGGTCGTCTTCGCGGTCAGCATGTGCCGCCGCATAATGGGGCTTCGCGGGCAGCTCTTCCAATGTTCATAACGCACTCCGAGGGCGCGGAGCCAAGGGGCGCAACCAACGGCGCGGAACGAGCCAGCCTACGTCCCGGCAGGACGTCTCGTGCGCCTTGCGACGCGGACGAGCTGGGTAGATTAGGCGATAGCTTGTGCTTTTCTGAACGGCTC
>NZ_JACIJF010000048.1 GCF_014199255.1 Sphingomonas xinjiangensis
AGTAATGTATTGTCGCTTCCCAATCCACCACACCGGTGCCCTTGCGGCAGCGGAGAGTAGCCTTCGCCTGTTGACTCAAGCCGCGATAGAGAAGCAGCCATTCACTCATGGCTTTTCCATCCGTTACTTAGCATGATCAGGTCAGCAACTTCGGGCGATCAGGACGACGACACCAACATCACTCGACTGGCGCGGTTAGCGTGATATAATAACCACATAGTCCCGGGGGCGGGACGCGGACGGGGTAGGAATATGAAGTACATTGTCTTGACGGGTGCGCTTTCGATGCTGCTGCTCACTGCATCGGCGCAGGCACAAACGCAGGCACCCTGTACCGCGCTTACGCTGTTTAACAACGCCTGCAAACGAGATGCCGTGAAACCGGAGCGGGCCCCTGCGAAGCCAGAGCAAGCGACTGCGAGCGCAAATGTACCTCAAAGCGGTCAGCAAGACCCGGAAAGTGCATGGGGCACCTTAGCGGCGTTGGCCGATACGAGTTGGTCGTTGCCTAACGGATCTCTCGTAACATTTTCCTGGACTGCTCCAAAGCAGCAAATGCTGATGTCTACTTTGCTGCCTAACAAATCGGTGTCAGTCGAAGTCTGGAAATTTAACAACGCATCTGGTCTCATTGAAGAGTATCAGAAGGTTGGCAATACATTTCAGCATTTTGCAAATCTGACGGCCCAAGCTGACGGGACGTTTGCCCGTATTCCGGTCAACCCAAAAGAGAAGTCTTCATTTTTCTACTCAGTGGACGGGGATAAGTGGTCTTCCGTCTGGTCAAAGAGGAGGGGCAAAGGTTGGGTTCGGGACGCTTCGAAGCCGGTCGCCTCTACGTGGCAAAAGGTGTCATCCAAGGATGCGGAAATCATCCGGTTGGCCATCTTGGAACCAACCCGCTTAGTCGACCATTGGGGAATATTTGCCAAGCTCGTGGGTACGCAATGGATGAAAAGCAGCTTTAGCAGTTTTGACAATACTGAGTCTATAGAGCTTCTTACTTACACTTGGTCAAAGCCTGGTTTTGAGTTAAAGGTAGCGCACGGTTCGCCTAAATCAGTTGATGAATATCTTACCGGACTGATCCAGGTCGGTAAGAATGTAGAGTTTCGTATGCAAGGTCAACTCAGAGGGGACATTAAGTACGAAATGTTCGAAGATGAATTAGTCGGCTCACAAGGTAACTATAGAGCAATAACAAGGATAGAGGGAGATCGTTTGATTGATCTTTGGCAGGTAAAGCATGAAGGAAAATGGGCGACGTTAGCCCAAGACATTTGGAAAAGGGGCACGGCGTATTCCGTTGCTGCGGCACGAGAAGAATATGCTGAACGTGAAAGGCGTCAAGAGGAAGCCAATAAGCGTGCGGAGGCCGCTCAAAATGCGAAGATGTGGGGCGCTGTCCTCGACGGCATAGCGCGTGGGACCGGAGCAACATCCGCAGACGGCGTAATTGATAATCCCTTAGACGGGAATTCCGCGACTGGCCGACGCTTGAACGAACAGTTGGAAGACATAATCCAAGGCCCACGTTCGCGCGGACCGAGAGCGCATTGGGCATCGGACGACCCTTCTTCGTCCTCTAGCGACGCAGCGAATTTGCCTATTTCTTCCAACTCAGCCGGTGGCGCGCTTGACAGTCGCAACAACGCAGAAGCCGCGACGTCCAGCGGGTCGGCGTCCGTGAGAACGGCAGGTTCGGCATCAGCCAGTAACGCAGTAACAGACGCAAAAAATGAGGATGCGCCCGAAACCAACAATGGTGGGGCATCAGGTCAGTCGGCGGATGGCTCGGCTTCGATCATTGTCGCGCCTTCGAACGAAACTGAGCGTAGGGCTGCTGCTGCTGCGGAGCGTGAACGCATACTCGCTGAGGCAAAACGAAAAACGGCCGCGCAGGAGGCGGAATTGGCGCGTCGACAGGAAGCCGAAGCGGCTAAGACCAAGGCAGAGCAAGCGCGTCGCAAAGCCGAGTTTCTGAAGCGTTGTCCTAGCGGTAGGTGCCAATAAGGCTCGACCCAGGTCGAGCAACACAATTCGCCGAAGGGGACCGGTTTTCATTAACGCAACTGGTTCCACGGCATGTTCTGCTGAGCCATCTTGCGCTCACCCATCAAGTCCCATCCGGTGGCTTTGGGCTTGCGTTCACGCGCCAGCTCATTTCGGTTAAGGTTCGTCCGTCACCAGCCAGTGTATTGACGCCCGCGACGAAGGATTTGCCGGCGATGGCGAACGTCCAGCGATAGCGTGTCGGCGTGATAGCTGTGATCGCCAGAGTGCGCTTCGGCCCGGAGGTCGCTCCGGCGCCGGCATCGGGTACAGGGTGACCGCGAAATGTGTGACGATCAAGCTTCTGTCCTCGACGGACTCCATCCGCATCGCACCAGCGCCGGCATCTCATGACTTCCCCCTACGAACGCGCATAATTCATTTGATGCGCGTTCGGGGCAAGACCTACCTGCTTCCCGTTTCCCGATCGTTTTTGGGAAAGGCAGCGACCCGACGATGTCTGCTATTGTGACCCGCCTCGCCGAAAGCCGCCGGTCCGCAAACGCCCCAATCTCGGACATACCGGCCGGATTTGCGCACGCCCAAGAGCTGCCGTAGTTGAGGCGGACTCACTGCGATTTCGGGAGCGAGCCAAGGTGGTCTCGGTAAACATGCAAGGCCTGCGGCTGCACAGAGATACAGTGCGCCAGCTAGTGCGCTTCGGCATTGCGGGTGGATTATCTAGCATAGTCTACTCTTTGGTCTACCTGCCACTAACCGCGTACGTGTTCCCCCGCGAACTCGCGGTGGCGGCCGTGCCGTTCGCTTTCATCATAGCGGTTACATTCGGTTTCTTCGCCCATAGCAGGTGGAGCTTTAAAGATTATGGTAATCGTACCCCAGGTATCGGCCAGCACCTTCGCTTTGTCGCTGTGCAGAGCACCGGGTTGGTCATCAACGCCGTCGTAACCTGGGTTGGCACGGCGGTGCTCGGGCTCCCACCTTGGGCGCCACTCCTACCGGCCGTACTCTTAGCAGCGGCTATTACCTTCATACTCAATCGTCAGTGGGTCTTCGGCTGACGGTGCTGCGACATCGCAGCGCATTGATTCATGAGCGTCCGCTATCATCCTCCGCCGAGCGTAAGCGGACGGACAGCTTACCACCAGACCACGACGTTCCGCGCCGGCAAAGCGGTCGCTAGAAGCCGCCTTTCCGCTTCCGCCCATGTGTGGACGGCTCTCCGTTGGCAAGGGTTTGTTGAGCGGATGCACTTGGTGGTCGGTGCGGCCATGTGTCCGGCCTGTTGTGCGGCTGTCGTTGCCGCTGGCCATAATGCCTTCCGCGGATCGGGCCCCTGATCAATTGCTCGCACTTGGGGGTGCTTGGGCGTTGTAGGGTGGTCTGATCCGCCGGTGTCGACCGGCTTTCGTGCAATAGCTCCTTTGCCCTTTCCAACCTCGAAGCGCAGCCTCTTCAGCCGCGCGGTCTCACGCAGCGATGGCCATCGGCTCGCGATAGCGCTCTCCGCTCATCATCATGGCCCACGCAATGCGGGCGTTCTTGTTCGCCAATGCGATGGCCGCAACCTTTGGCTTACGACGCTCGAGCAGACGAACGATCCAGGTGCGGCGTGTGCTCTGCATTGCGCGCCGGATCACTGCCATCGCGCCTGCAAATAACATCTGCCGCAGATAGCGATTGCCGGCTTTGGTGATGGACCCCAGCCGCTCCTTGCCGCCGGATGAGTTTTGCCGTGGGACCAGCCCCATCCACGCTGCCATGTTGCGACCGCATCGGAAGACCGAGGGGTCTGGCACGCATGCTACCAGCGCCGACGCGACCAGTGGGCCGATGCCAGGCACTTCCATGAGGCGCTGGCAAAGCTCGCTCGAACGGGTCACGGCGAGGACTTGGCGATCGTTCTCAAGGATCTGCTGCTTCACGAGCTTCAATTGGGCAATGAGCATCTGGAGACACTGACGCGCTGCGGCAGGAACACGCTCATCAGCCTCATCCCCGATAACCTGGAGCAGCCGATCTACGCCACCGCGACCAACCGGCGCGATGATACCGAACTCCGCCATGTGCGCACGAATGGCGTTGGTGAGCATCACCAGCTGACGGTTGAGCATCAGCCGCACCTTGTGCAGCATCATCGCGCTTTGCTCATCGGGGGCTTTTGCGGCAACGAAACGCATGGTGGGCCGGGTGACAGCCTCTGCAATCGCCTCCGCATCGGCCATGTCGTTCTTCTGCCGCTTCACATAAGGCTTTACGTATTGGGCGGGCATCAGCCTCACCTCATGACCAAATTTGGCGATCTCGCGAGCCCAATAGTGCGAGGTCGCGCAGGCTTCGATCCCTACCAAACAAGGTGATAGTTTCTCGAAGAACGGCAGCAACCGCGCTCGCGTTATTCGCTTCTGCAGAATGACAGTGCCAGCCTCATCCAGCCCGTGCAGCTGGAAGACCGACTTTGCGATATCCAATCCGACTACATGTACATCAGCCATGGCACTCCTCCTCAATCCGAGCGGAGCAGATTAAACCGACTCCGCCGTGGTGGAGAGCCGTCCACGGCATCAGTTGCCGACGTTAAGCCTCGCGCGGTAAGAGTTCCCAATGTTGTATCCGCCTTCACTGGATCGCGCTGTAAGGATGCGAGCCTTTCACGCGCCGAACGGTGAGCTTGGCATTCATCCCGAAGACGTGACGACCTTCCTCGCCGCCTGCAGAAAAGATCGAGCCGAAGTGCTCGGTTGGGAGCTTTGGGTTATCGATCACGCCTGGGGAGATCATATCAACGGTCCGGTGAAGGCACCGGGAACGTGGTGCGGCGGCATACCGATCAACGGCAACAAGCTCCCGGTGGTGTTCAGCTTTTGTGGCGATGTGGACGAGACAGAGCGCCAGTTTCAGAGCGTTGACTTGCAAGCGGAGGTACTGCCCGACTGGCTGCCTCACGTCAGGGTAAACTTCACGCTCGCGGATTAGGCTGATGTCTGCTCTCGCCGGTTCCACTCACAGTGGCTAACGCCCAGAAGCGGACGTGGATCTCGCGTATCGTTCCCGGCGTTAACTTACGAGTAGGTGCTGTCCGATACTCTTCGAGGGTCAGGCAGTTTCGGCAGTCAAGCAGTCCAGCTCAGTCTGTTATTGTTGCTTCAAAGGGCAATCGGAATGCAATCTCATTCAGTAACCCGCGTTATCACTTCAATGGCAAGTTTCCTCGCATTATTATTCGTCAGCGCTTGTTCAAGTGAAAGAACCTACCAAGACCTGACACCCGAGGAACGTGCAGGGCAGCCGGGCCAGATCATTGCAGCGATCGAAAGTGATCCGAGTTGGAAGAGTCGTGACGCACTTCGGAACCTGCACACGGTGGCCATGAAGGTAGTAGATAAGCCAGGTGGCTACCTCTTCATCAGCGACACACTTGCAACCGGTTTGCAGTTGATGTGTCCCGATGTGGCTGACATGCCTCCTATCTGCCGCAACAGGTTTATCCATGCTTTTGGCTGGACCGATTATCCTGTCACCCTAGGGTATCCAGAAGCTGTGCGTACAGAACACGCGCGACAGAAGGCCGGGACGCAAAAATGATCTATGTCCGGTTCCCACCCAATCATCGCCATGATGCCGGCGAATGCGGAGTCTCGATAGCGGACGTGCGTTCGTTATCGCGCTGCTAGGCAGCGTCTTCCTCGGCGTCGGCCGCTCGTACGTAGGCGTAGAGGGTCGGCTTGGAGATGCCGAGCATCGTGCAGATCGTTGCAATTGGCATGTCAGCCTCGTTGTAGAGCTTCACCGCTAGGTCGCGCTTATCCTTGCTAAGTGCATTCGGCCTACCGCCCTTCTTACCCCGCGACCTGGCAGCAGCTAGGCCAGCCTGGGTGCGCTCTCGGATAAGATTGCGCTCAAACTCTGCCAAAGCGCCAAACAGGTGGAAGGTGAGCTTCCCCGATGTAGTGTTTGTGTCGATCGCCTCATGAAGGCTGAGCAGCCCAATCTTCTCCTGTTCAAGATAGGTCATCCACCCGATCAGATCGCGCAGGGACCGACCAAGCCGGTCAAGGCGCCACACCACCAGCGTGTCGCCAGCGCGGAGCTGCTCCTTCACTTTCTGTAATCCAGGTCTGGGCACGGTCGCCCC
>NZ_JACIJF010000049.1 GCF_014199255.1 Sphingomonas xinjiangensis
TGCACTAGAGGCCGGACAGATGGCAGCATCCGACTACATGCCTCACCCTCCAATTACCGCTTGCGTCTTTGCGGGCGTCCACAGATGGGAAGCGGCCGGGCAGCTTCAGGGCTGAGATCGCTATAAGCTGCCCTGACGGGTTGCGCGCCTGATGGGGCAGGCTTATCACCGCCACATGTCCGCGAACGGCCGCCATAACCAGATCGGTGCAGCAGACCTGTTCGCGCGTGCGTCCGCACCTCCACCGCCTGAAGGGACTGACCGGATCGACCGTGTCGGGGCGCCGCCGCCACCGACGTCGATCCACGCCGGCTAACTGCCGGTGCATTGCCCCGCGCTTGAAGTGCGGGCTCGCGACGTTTCATCAGGTGAAATCCAATGTTCAATCGTTATGCGTCGGCGCTCCTGCCGACCACGGCGTTCGTCCTGCTGTGGAGCAGCGGCGCCATCGTGTCCGAGATCGGCCTGCGGCACGGCTCTCCATTTTCCCTTCTTGTCCTCCGCTACGGAATCGCACTCGCGATCCTGACTGGGGTCGCGGCGTGGAATGGTACACTGGTGCCGGAGCGCGGCACCCGGCGCCGCAATGCCCTGATCGGCTTCCTTATCGCCGGCCTCTACTCAGCCTGCTACCTCTTGGCCCTCGATAATGGGATCACACCGGGAGCGCTGGCGACGCTGCTCGGGGTGCAGCCGATCCTCACGATATTCCTGACCGAAAAGCGTGTGACGTTGCCGCGCCTCCTCGGGCTCGTATTTGCCCTCGTGGGTCTCGCGCTGGTCGTTTCGGATGGGCTGATGTCGATGCGGTTCGACCTGCTTGGGCTGGCGTTCGCCGCGCTCTCGCTGCTCGGCATAACCGCAGGCTCGATCCTTCAGAAGCGCGAGCAGCAGGCACCGTGGGTGGTGTTGCCGACACAATACGCAGTCGGACTTGCGTTCGCGGGTGCGGTCTCACCCTTTGGTCCATTCTATGGCTCGTGGGACGCAGGGTTCGTGTTGCCGGTTCTATGGCTCGCCATCGTGATCTCCGTCGGGACCACGTTCCTGCTCTACAAGCTCATTGCACGCGGGAATCTGGTGAACGTCACCAGCCTCTTTTACCTCGTTCCCGGCGTCACAGCCGCAATAGACTGGGCAATCCTGGGTAATCCAATGTCAGCGCTCATGCTGATCGGTCTCGGCATGGTGGTCGCCGGCCTATTGATCGTCTTCCGCTACAAGGCCGCATAGGAGCTGAGCCACACCGAACGACGGCTATTGGCGGCTCGTTTGCGGGCCGCCAATGACCGAAAGTGGGCGGAAGCGGAAGGGCGGCTTTCAGGGTCCGCTTTGCCGATCAGGAGCGGCTGAGATTGGTTGGAAAGCAAAACGTGACCAAGGTATGCTCCGCGGATGACTAACGTTGATCAATGCAAAGCGTCCCTCTGGCTCATGGGTGATGCGCTGGACCCAGACAAGCTTGCCCAATCGCTTGATTGCACTCCAGCTTACGGCATTCGTAAAGGCGACATCTACCTGTCCGAGAACGGAGAGGAAATCGTGGCGAGCACCGGCCGCTTTCAAATTACAACCGGCTGGCGAACCGGCGAGCCTCTCGATCGAGTGCTTCAGGAGCTTCTTGATCAACTTCCCGACGATCTCGCCTCCTGGGCGGAGATCAACTCGACCTTGTCAGGCAAGGTCCTCTGCGGCCTCATTTTGGACAGCGTGAACGAAGAGGCAGAAGTCCCAGCCAGCGTGCTCTTAAGCTTGGGGCAGCGCGGTCTTTCGCTGCACTTAGACATTTACGATAGCGGCGACGGACCGGTCACCTAAGCTCATCGCACGTCCGCAAGTGGGGCGATCATCGCCGTTCGAAAGCGACTGTCTCGCTCGTATAGAATGGCTCGCTTGTAACCGTCTCATACCAGTCGGTGCGAAAGCCTGGTAGCGCCGACAGGTGAGCAATGAGGTTTGACCAGCCAGCCGCCTCCTCATGGAAGCTCCAGACTTGCCCGCCGACATCGATCTCGCAGCATATAAGGTCGGTCGTGATCTCGTCGCGCTTGTAGAACGTCACCGCTTTAATCTCGGGGAGCTGTAGCTGGCGAAGAGTGGCTCGAGTGATCTTCACTGCACCATCCTGCTCCGCTGATAGATCGTCCGCAATCGGGAACCGCGGTCGCGACTGGGAACGGCGGGAAGTGGGCGGAAGCGGACTGGCCGCTTTCAGGGTCCGCTTTCCCGATCAGTTACGCCTGTTCGTGGGTGATGGGGTGGACGCCCCCCGACGGCATCGATGTGCCAAAGTGGAGGTGTTGAACACCACTTGAGGGAGGCGTCCGTGTCGGAAGTTACCACGATTGGGCTAGATATCGCCAAGCATGTTTTCCACGCGCACGGCGCCGATGAGCGCGGGGCGATGGTGTTCAGCCGCAGGCTGACACGAGGTAAACTGCTCGACTTTTTCACCGCACACCCGCGCTGCGTGGTAGCGCTGGAGGCATGCGGCGGTGCGCACCACTGGGCTCGCGAGCTGCAGGCGATGGGGCACCAGGTGCGACTGATCCCGCCGGCGTACGTGAAGCCGTTCGTGAAGCGTCACAAGAATGATGCAGTGGATGCGGAAGCGATCTGCGAAGCAGCGCAGCGACCGAACATGCGCTTCGTGGCGGTGAAGAGCGAGGAGCAGCAAGCAGCAGCGCTGGTGTTCCGTACGCGCGACCTGGCCGTGAAGCAGCGGACCCAACTGGGCAATGCAATCCGCGGGCACTTGGCCGAGTATGGATGGGTTGCGCCTAAGGGAACCGCTCACCTCGCGATGCTGGCGGATCTGCTCGAGGGCGGCGAGATCGGGGACACGCTGCCTGAGGCCGCACGGCCTATGTTCGCGATGATGGTCGAGATGCTGGCGGCGTTGGACAGGCGAATTGCGGAGCTGGACAAGGAGATCACGCGGCGCGCTCGCGAGGACGAAGTCGCGCGACGGCTGATGACCATCCCCGGCATCGGTCCTATCACGGCGACAGCCATCGCTGCGATCGCGCCGCCAGCCGAGACGTTCGCGAAAGGCCGCGACTTTGCCGCCTGGTTGGGGCTGGTGCCAAAACAGGCGTCTACCGGCGGTAAGCAGAAGCTGGGAGCGATCTCCCGGATGGGCGAGCGAACGCTGAGGCGCCTGCTCATCATCGGCAGCAGCGCCGTCGTGCTTCAGGCGAGCAAGCGCGGAGCACCCGCCGGCTCATGGCTTGAGCGCATGCTCGCAAGGAAGCCGCGCATGCTGGTCACAGTGGCGCTCGCTAACAAGATGGCGCGCACCGTCTGGGCGTTGCTGGTCAAACATGAGGATTACAGAGCTCCGGTCGCAGCGGCGGCATAAGCCAAGGCGGACCAGAGGCGTCGGAGGGCGCAGTCGGTCGAAGGAGGGTATGGCACAATAGTCGGCGAGACGGGGCCGGAAGAACCAGTGCAAACCAGTGTGCCAAGAGCACGCCTAGGGTGATGTGGTTCCGGTCCGCGAACTCCCATACGGGCCAGCAGCTTATGGCTGCATCACAGGCCGGACAGATGGCAGCAACCGACCTAGTGCCAGAACCTCCAAATACCGCTTGCAACCGAAGGGGCGTCCACAGATGGTTTGCTGACAGGCCGCTTTTTGAGGCAAGTGCGGGTTAGCTGCCGTTCTCAACCTGCTCGTACTGGAGCCCGCGCGGCTCGACGGCCGTGATCTGAAATCGCCCTTCGCCTAAATAGATCAGGTAGCAGTTTCCCGCCGTGGAGAAGCGCCGGCCCAAGTCACTGCTCGTGCACGCGAGTTGTACCCGCAGTAAGGCGTCACCTGCCAGCGAGTATGACTCTGCTCCGTCTCTGATCCGAACCGCCCTTATGTCCTGTATCCAATGCCCCCGTGACAATGCCATCGCTTTGCCCGCGGACACAGAAAACGGAGCAGACCAGTGATCGTGGTCACGATGGAGGTACCGGACGCTCAACTGTGAGTTGGTTCGATTGTCCACGACGGTTGGCCAAGCGTCGCAGCTGGCGAGCAGCGGCAGGAGCAAGAAAATCAATAACCGCATTCGGACTAGCCGACCGGCGGCGTTGGGTCCCAAGCGCCAGGATGTCGCCGTTGAAAGTCGACCCAGAAAAGGTCGCGAGCTTGGCGCAAAAGCGCGATGCCCGCGGGATCACATCGCGACAACTCTGCGTCGTCGATTAGTCCAAACAGCCCCGTCAGCACGGCGCCGTAGTTATTGGCGTTGGTATAAGGTGGCGCGCTCTCTTCAACCGTCGACATTCAGGCAGTGTGATCGACGGCTTGTAGGTCCGCAAGTGGGGCGCTTGCCGACAGTCTGCTTTGGAGGGCGGGAGCAGAGAAGCGGACGTTGAGCCGGCGTCGGGTGGAATGTCTGGTATCCGGTGCTTCGCCCAAAACCCGCGAGACAGCTCACGCGCAAGCTACGAAGTTTGCCCAGGCTGACGCGGCCTCTCAGGGTGCGACGAAAAGCAGGACCGCTCCGCTTAGAATAGATAAGTTGAAGTGGATGGCCGATGTTGCTGTATTAACCGGGTATGGACCGTCAGCTCGTGATCATTTGCCTGCTAACAGCAGGCATCAACCTGATTGGCACTCTTGCGTACGCTGCCCGCATCGCGGGGGTGCGTACTGGAAGAATTGCGATGAGCTTCGCGCTGTTCAACATGCTCGTGCTCGTCAGCCGAACGTCCAACAGCTTTCTCGGCCCATTTCTTGCGAAGCGCATTGAAACACGCATTGCGAATGGTGGGGGAGCGTCACTCGCTCACGACTTTCGCGTCGTGCTTACGAGCGCAACGCTCGCAGTGTTCGTCGGCATTTTGCTCGTACCGACTGGCCAGCGCCTTTTCGCGAGGGCAATTGGGTACTTTCAGCAGCATCGATCAACAGGACGGATGTTACTGCGAACGGCCACACCAGCGGGCTTTACCGCGCTGCGCCAATCTGTTCGAGTGCCAGCTTTAGCGCACCTTCGGGACTTGGCCCGCCCTCGGGCAGTTGGCTGGGGAGTTTTGACGGCCAACGTACTCGCGCAGGCGCTGATCACCGTTGGAGTTCTTGCCTCACTGTACGCAGGCTATTTGAATCCTGAGTTCCGCGTGACCGCATCGCAGCTATCAGCAGTCATCAACGGATTTGCGACGATCCTGCTTTTTGCTCTTATCGACCCTCAGCTATCGGTGATGACAGATGACGTTGTTGAGGGCCGGGTTGATGCGGCTCTATTTCGCCGCACGATCGTCTGGGTCTCGCTAAGCCGCCTACTTGGTACCGTCCTTGCTCAGATATTCTTTGTACCGGCAGCAATGCTCATAGCCTCGATTGCATCTCGTGTGTGACCTGCACATCCTTCGGCGGCGCCGCACTCGATAGAACGGGTTGAGGGCCGCATCCGCGGGCCGCGCTCAGCCGGGGGGTGCAAAGCAGGTACCAACGTCTGCGGGATGCGCTTGCGACTGCAGCTTGCCACCCACGATCCGCAAAATTGTAAAGTAAAGAAAACGGAGGTTTGTTTGCCTTTCGCCACGCAAATCTCCTCACATCGCAAATCTGCCGATTTCCGAGTAAATCAACCCGGTAAAACAAACTAATACCAACCTGCATTGATCAGAACCGACATGCCCACTGGCGCCGGCCGATGGTCATGATGCGCCAAGGCTGATCGACGAGCCTGTTCCAAGC
>NZ_JACIJF010000050.1:0-2500 GCF_014199255.1 Sphingomonas xinjiangensis
CGCCAAACGAAAAAGGCGCCCGGTTAGGGCGCCTGATTATATGATATGGTTGGTTGCGGGGACAGGATTTGAACCTGTGACCTTCAGGTTATGAGCCTGACGAGCTACCGGGCTGCTCCACCCCGCGGCAATGGGAGTTCGCTTGTGGCGAGCGACATGTGAATGGGTTTTTTCCGTGCGTTTCTTGTGGTTCGGGACACCGGCTGCAATGCCTGGCGACGACCTACTCTTCCATCGCTTAGGCGATAGTACCATCGGCGCAGTCTGGTTTCACGTCCGAGTTCGGGATGGGATCGGGTGGGTCACAGACGCTATAGTCACCAAGCAATGAAGCCGGTGTGTCCGCAAGGGGCGCGTTGGCGCCCTTTGTTTTCAAGAAGGGGGTTTGATCGATGAACCGTGCAGGCTGTGTGTATCATCACACATCGAACAGAGCGCTGGATGGTATCCAGGGCTGTTGTTGATGGTGGAACTCTCAAGCGCGAATAGGACAATTAGGACCGGTTAGCTCCATGCGTTACCGCACTTCCACATCCGGCCTATCAAGGTGATGGTCTTTCACCGTCCTAAGAAATCTTATCTCGAGGGAGGCTTCCCGCTTAGATGCTTTCAGCGGTTATCCCGTCCATACATAGCTACCCAGCTGCGCTCTTGGCAGAACGACTGGTACACCAGAGGTATGTTCAACCCGGTCCTCTCGTACTAGGGTCAACTCCTCTCAAATTTCGACGCCCACGGCAGATAGGGACCAAACTGTCTCGCGACGTTCTGAACCCAGCTCACGTACCACTTTAATTGGCGAACAGCCAAACCCTTGGGACCTGCTCCAGCCCCAGGATGTGATGAGCCGACATCGAGGTGCCAAACAACCCCGTCGATATGAGCTCTTGGGGGTTATCAGCCTGTTATCCCCGGCGTACCTTTTATCCGTTGAGCGATGGCCCTTCCACGAGGGACCACCGGATCACTATGACCGACTTTCGTCTCTGCTCGACTTGTCAGTCTCGCAGTCAGGCTGGCTTATGCCATTGCACTCTAACAGCCGGTTTCCAACCGGCCTGAGCCAACCTTCGCGCGCCTCCGTTACTCTTTAGGAGGCGACCGCCCCAGTCAAACTACCCGCCACAGAGGGTCCCAGCACCGGATAACGGTGCGTGGTTAGACAGTAGAGAACAACAGGGTGGTATTTCACTTGGTGGCTCCACACCAGCTGGCGCCGGTGCTTCAAAGCCTCCCACCTATTCTACACAGTTGTTCTCCACTGCCACTCTGAAGCTGCAGTAAAGGTGCACGGGGTCTTTCCGTCTAACCGCGGGTACTCCGCATCTTCACGGAGAATTCAATTTCGCTGAGCATGTCCTGGAGACAGTGGGGAAGTCGTTACGCCATTCGTGCAGGTCGGAACTTACCCGACAAGGAATTTCGCTACCTTAGGACCGTTATAGTTACGGCCGCCGTTTACCTGGGCTTCATTTCGGAGCTTGCACCCCTCCACTTAACCTTCAGGCACCGGGCAGGCGTCAGGCCCTATACGTCGTCTTGAAGCCGACTTAGCAGAGCCCTGTGTTTTTGCTAAACAGTCGCTACCCCCTGGCCTGTGCCCCCTCAAAAAGCTTGCGCTCAGTGAGGGCCTCCTTCTTCCGAAGGTACGGAGGCAATTTGCCGAGTTCCTTCAGGACACTTCTCTCAAGCGCCTTGGTATACTCTACCTGACCACCTGTGTCGGTTTCGGGTACGGTCTATACGGTGGGGCTATTTCCCGGGACAACTTCGAAGCATGCTCAATCCAATAAGAGCATACAACACACGTCATCCGTCACACACCACCAGGCCCACGAATATTAACGTGGTTCCCATCGACTACCCCCTTCGGGCTCGTCTTAGGGGCCGGCTCACCCTGCGCGGATTAGCCTTGCGCAGGAACCCTTGGTCTTTCGGCGAGAGGGCATCTCACCCTCTTTATCGCTACTCATGTCTGCATTCGCACTTCCGATACCTCCACAGACCATTACCAGTCTGCTTCTCAGGCTTACGGAACGCTCCGCTACCGCGTGCTCGTAAACGAGCACACCCTAAGCTTCGGTGCGTGTCTTGAGCCCCGTTACATCTTCGCCGCAGGAACCCTTATTTAGACCAGTGAGCTGTTACGCTTTCTTTAAAGGATGGCTGCTTCTAAGCCAACCTCCTGGTTGTTTTGGGATTCCCACATGCTTTCCCACTTAGACACGACTTGGGGACCTTAGCTGTAGGTCAGGGCTGTTTCCCTTTTGACGACGGACCTTAGCACCCGCCGTCTGTCTCCTGGATATCACTCCTAGGTATTCGGAGTTTGGTTAGAGTTGGTAGATCTCGCGACCCCCGCATCCATCCAGTGCTCTACCCCCTAGGGTGTTCATCCAAGGCACTACCTCAATAGTTTTCGCGGAGAACCAGCTATTTCCCGGCTTGATTGGCCTTTCACCCCTAAACACAACTCATCCGGTAACTTTTCAACGTTAAT
>NZ_JACIJF010000051.1 GCF_014199255.1 Sphingomonas xinjiangensis
GGTCAGGTTCGACCCCGATCCAGGCATCGTACGTGAAGGGGCTGCCATTCCATCTGCTTTCGAAACGCAGCCGCCGCGATACACCATCTTTGAGGGACGAGCGGTCCAGACCGGACGCGTACGCTCATGGCAACGTTTCGCCCGCGGTTTCGTTAAGCCGTCGACGATGGAGGGGACCTATGGCTGAAAACCCGGCTTTTTACCGCGACCGCGCACGTGAGCAGCGCGAGGCGGCTGAAGCGACTACCCTGGTCAACGTTCGTAACCGCTGCATCTCTGCCGCTGAGACCTGGGAGCGGATGGCAGAACGAGGAGAAGGAATCGGCCGCGGCCAAGCAGAACGCTTGGTCGCAGCAACACCGGCTGAGTAGCCGACACCTTCATCGTGCCGCACTGAGGACCTGCCAGCTGCTTGCTTCGAGCAACTGGCACCCCCTAGTGCACCATATCAACCGAGAGAGCACAGTTCGCATGCAAGTAGTCGTCCGCGAGAACAACGTAGACCAGGCCCTCCGCGTCCTGAAAAAGAAGCTTCAGCGCGAGGGTGTCTATCGCGAGATGAAGCTACGCAGGCACTACGAGAAGCCCTCAGAGAAGCGGGCGCGTGAGCACGCCGCTGCAATCAGCCGGGCTCGCAAGGCCGATCGCAAGCATGCTGAACGGGATCGCTGATCCCGGAGGGCTTCGGCTCTCTTGACCCTCGGAGCAGCCGACGCTTCCTTGGTTTAGGCGTGCGGACGTGGCGGAATGGTAGACGCCGGGGACTTAAAATCCCCTGCCATTCGGGGCGTGCGGGTTCGAGTCCCGCCGTCCGTACCAGTGTCGAGATTGCGACTGTGCAGAACGACAGCTGACCGTAAGGCTCCGCATGGGAGCCCTACGACAGCATCCGATCAGCTGTTGTCGGTACCTGACGTTTTCACGTCTTCGGCTTCGTTTCCTTTGGGAGGCGAGGCCACCGAAACGCCGGTGGGATTGATTGTGTCGCCACCTGGGTTCTTCTGATCTTCCTGATCGTCAGGTCCTGTCGAATTGGGCATATTGCCAGCCATATCGCGCGCTCCTGTGTTGCTACGCCTAAAGAACGCACGGCACCTGCCGAGGTCCCCGTGCTGAACAGCACGGCGCTCGCTTCGTTAGCCGCCGTTAACCAAGTCTTTACGTATTTCACCTGAGGATGGCGCATCGATCCGGGGGGCCGGAGAGAAGCAATGACCGAGACCATGGGTCTGATCCGCGAGCTGGAGCGGGTTCAACGTTTTGCACAGGATCTGAGCGATCCTCGCTCATACGCGGCGCTTAGCCGCTACCGTCGGGATCTCGAGGCAGATCTCGGCAAGCAACAGCGCGGCAGCGCCCGGCGGCTGATGATCTAGGCCGATCAGGGCCGCGACGTTTCGCCGCGGCCCAGAGGCTGGTTAGGCGTCCTCAGCCGGCGCGCTTGCCTTGCGTGCAGCAGGTGCCTTCGCCTTCGTAGCCGCCGGCGCTGCCGCCTTGGGCTTACGGCCAAGGCCGATCTTCTTGGCGAGATCACGACGCTGCTCAGCATAGTTCGGCGCAACCATCGGGTAATCCGCCGGCAGGTTCCACTTGGTGCGGTACTGCTCAGGGGTCATCTGGTAGTGTGTCATAAGGTGGCGCTTGAGCATCTTGAGCTTCTTACCGTCTTCCAAGCAGACGATGAAGTCGGGCTTGACCGACGACCGAACGGAAACAGCCGGTTCTTGCTTGACTGGTTCCGGTTCGACAGGCTCACCAAGTCCATTCAGCGCGTTGTGAACATTGGCAATAAGCGTCGGAATATCGCTCACCGAAACACTGTTGTTGCTGACATGGGCAGCAACAATGTCGGCGGTTAAGGTGACGAGAGATTGCTCGGAATCGGTCAAAATAAATGTCCTGCTGGGGTGAGCGCGTAATGGCGCCGGCGCCTACTTATACGGGGATGACTGTATCTGCCAGTTCTTTGACTGCTTAGGCGTGTCCAAGAGAGAGACGTTGGAGCTTCTGAAGGAACTCTGCGCCTTCGGGCGTAGCTACCGCGAAGACGTCGCGCTTGTCGGCAGGGTTTGGCGCGCGGCGGGCAAGCCGCAGATCAGTCAGCCTGTTGAGCGCCCGCGTGATCACCGGGTTGGTGACCTTCAGCAGCTTGGCTACCCCCCGGATCGTATGCGGTCCTTCGTCCATATGGATCAGCTTCAACAAGGCCATTTGCCGGTTGGTGAGATCGGGAACGCCCGATCGCACATAATCGAGAACCGTTGCCTTCCACTTCGTAAGCGGTGCTTCGTACGCTTGTACGTCCATGATGTTGTCCTCTCCTGGTCTTGCTTGCGTGCAGTGATTTCAGGAACTTGCTGCACAACGCGTCGCTCGGGCCAGGTGTCCGCGACTAGCTCCGCCGTCGGATGCCCGCGAGTTCGACCACATCGACCAGCGAAGTGCCGCAGCTTGTCGCTCCCTTTCAGGTATCGGACGCTCACGCGCATCTTAGGCTCAATCCAGCGGGCCTTCTTGGCCTTGGGCATGTTGGGTAGCGGCTTGGCACGCTCCAGCTGGTCGACCACTGAGTAGAAGAGACCCCGAAGGTCAGCAGCCAACGTCACCGCTGCGCCCCCGGCATACTCAAGCCCATCATTCGTCTCGCGCGCGAGCAACGCCGAGACCGGCTCTCCCGGCGTTGCCTCGGTACCGACAACCACAAACTCGTCCTGTGCCCAGGCTTTGGTCTTGAGGCAGTTGCGGGTACGGCCGCTATGGTAGCGGCTTCCACGCTTCTTTGAGACGATCCCCTCCAAGCCCATCTGTCCGACGGCTTGGAAGAACGCCTCCCCTCCCCCGCGTACATCCTGGCTGAAGTGGATAGAAGCGCCTGCATCAAAGCCGCCGACCAAGTCCTCGAGCCGCTCGCGTCGCTGCTCGATCGCCAGGGGCCGCACGTTCCTACCTTCGTGGTGCAGCAGGTCGAATGCCATGAAGACGAGGCTTTCGGGTGCGCGAGTGATCGCGGACCGTAAGCCGGTAAAGTCGCAGCGGCCGTGCTGATCCTGGAGCACGATCTCGCCGTCGATAATTGCGCGCCGGCAGCTTAGGCCTGACGCAGCCTCGACGATCAGGCGATAGTCCTTGGTCCTGTCATGGCCGTTGCGTGTGTATGCGCGAACCTCGCCTCCATCGATGACTAACTGGGTGCGATAGCCGTCATACTTCACCTCATGGATCCAGCCATCGCCTTCGGGCGGGGCGTCCACAAGCGTCGGGAGCATTGGCTCGATGAACGCCAGCGGTGGCTCCGGAGCATGCTCCGGAAGCGGCTCGTGCCCAGGCTTCTCATGGTAGAAAACGTCGCCTAGGTTGCGGCAGTCGACTGCCTGCCCGCACGCCGGACAGTTGATGAAGTGGATGGACTCAGGCCCGTCGGGCGCCGTCACAGGAAGGGCGTTCAGCTCGTGCCGGCCAAGAGGCGGATCGAAGCGCTTCACTAAGTGGAATCGCTCGCCACGCGGACTCGTTCCCGGGGGATGGCGTGATGGGACGTGCGTCCCCCTGCCCTTCTACGGTAGGATCGCCCGACAGGGGGGTAATGATGGTCAACCGCAGCATTGTACTTATGGCACTCGGCTGCTTCTTCGCTGGCGCGATTTTCACCCTGCTCCTGTCGGGGGGCGGCCCACCCCCCTCTCTAACCGACGATCTGGATCCCGAATGGAGGAAGGCGACGGTTCAGTTCGACACGAGACTTCGGGAACGCTTCCCGGCAGGAACTACGATCGCCAGCCTTGCCCGTGAGCTGCAAGAGCAGGGTTTTGAGCCTACATGGTATGAGGTTGGCGGGGAATATGGGGCAGTTCGCCAGGAGGGAAACTTCCCTGCTCGGTGGCGGCTCGCGTCTACTGGCAACCTGGTCCGAACAGCACGCTCGCGTCCATCCGCGGCGTTTACCGCGAGGAAGGGTGTCTCTGACGCTTAGGTGTTTCCCCTGCGGCGCATTTCAGCGACATCTCGGCTAAGAAGCTTGTCTACTTCGGAGCCGGGGGGCTCGACCGAAGGTCGCAGAAGAGCCAGGTCCAGCCAAGCTGAGCCTGGCTTTTTAGCTTTTAGGGCTGCCCCAGAAAGCGAAACGCCCCGCCAGGGCATGGCGGGGCGCGATTGCGACCAACGCCAACCGGGGGGTGGGAACGCGTCGGTTCTCGAATAACCGCTCTGCCTGAGATTGGTTCCCTGACGCGCGCGAAAACTCGGCGATCGAATGTGGGTGTCAACCTCAGGTCCGTTCTAAGGATCAAGCAGGCCATGTAAGGTCACCGCTTCTTGATCGTGTCGTTCACCTCGATCCAATATCCGTCTGGATCTTGGAAGAAGATCTGGCGGATACCGTCTGTTCGGACGTTCTGGATCACACCGGGAGTACCCACGACGTCGCTCCAACCCTGACCGCGCGCTTGAAGCTTGTGCATGATTGGGTCGAGACTTTCTACGGCGATTGCGATGTGAACGCGGCGATGTTGCTCGACCGGTGCGGTGCGGCCGGGCTGGATGTGAAGCTCAATTCCGTTGGCGAAGCGCATCCAGCGCGGCCCGCCTGCTGGAAAGGGCGACGGTATCTCGTTCAAGCGGAACAGGTCGCGATAAAAGTCGATACTTGCTTGTTGGTCGGCGACCCAGATTGCAACATGGTCAAGCCGCGCGGTGGGCGCAGCCGCGTCTTGCGCCGCGGCCGGCAGCGCAGGGGCAAGTAGTAGGCTTACAGAGAGTAGGGCGCCGTTGTACATCAGAAGGTTCTCCTCTCAAGTAGCTTAGCATCAAAGCTGGCTTGAGAAGCAGCGCGAACATTTTTACGAGAACACTGAGGCGCCATTCTGAATACCGAGGTGGCGGTTGTCACCCTCAGCTTGTCTCCTTGGATTGTGTGTCCTGCCGTAGAAGCTGCGGCCGTTCATATTCTCAGTACCCGTGCCTCAGCCGTCGAGCCTGCCGGCTTTTCAGGGCGGCTGGGCAGGTAAGCGCCAGTAGCTGCCTTTCTGAGCCCCTCCCCTCTTCCCCAAAAGCTGCCGTAGGTCGTCTAATCGCGTCGGTTGCAAGGGGCATCTGAGATACGTTGCCGGGAGCATGGTCGTCTTCGCGGTCAGCATGTGCC
>NZ_JACIJF010000052.1 GCF_014199255.1 Sphingomonas xinjiangensis
GGTAATTGCCGTCGACGCTGATCGGCGATCAAGTACAAGGTAGGGGCGCTCACGACGTGAGCGCCCCTACTGCTATGGCCGCGACTGCTTCCGCCCCAAACCCGGACGTCCAGGTGGGCAATCCGTGTTCCCGAAAGCAGCCGCTCGTTCAGCGCAATCATTCCGTTTCTCTATCTCCGAAGGGCAATTTTGGGAAAGAGCAATCGGGAACAGATTGTGGGAAAGCGGATGCCTCGGACGCCCATACGCGCGAGGGGCAGGGAGCCTTTCTCTACACGGGTTCGTTTGCGGGAATGGTTGCGGCGCCGGTTTCGATATCATGATCGGCTAAGTGGCATGTCCCCGTTCGACATGGCAGGGATTGATCTGAAAGATCGCCCAGGATGCCAAGCATGCCCGATTGCCGGATCGAACGCATATCCATCACAAGGCACGAGGCACGCTCCCATGATCCTGGCGAGGCTTGCCTTTGGCTCGGGTACTTCATCGAAGAAGCACTTGAACGTGGCTGGAATGAGAACGAGCTTCCGTCTGATGCGATGCATTTTGCCAAGCTATGGGATTATCATGGCGATCGCGCAAATGGCGGGCATGCACAATATTATGAGAACAAGGATGGAGACCTAGAGGCCCTGAGAGGCGCATCGGAACTGCTTGGTCGAGTTGGTCTAAGCCAGCACGGTAATCTGATAGAGTGCTTTATCGAGGTTGCAAACGCGAATGAAGACCGCATCCACGATCTTTACGAAAGCGGCAACAACCAAGAAGTGAAAGAGATATTCTATGGTCTCGATGACTCATTCGCGGAGTTGGAGATAAGCGAGGGCAAGCTGCTACATCATCTTCACGACTGGGTTTTGCAGCAAAGTTGGGTTGTTGTGGATGATGCTGATGGTCCAGCTAGCACCGATTGGCTGAGGCGCATCGTTCCCGACCCTCCCTTGCGCGGACTCCGCATGGCTGCGCGCGTGAGACGCCGTCACGCTGAAAATCATGGATCAATGATGGCCCTGATCCATAAGATCTGGCGTCGCTAATTGCTGGCGAGCTTCCTCGCAGCCGCTTCCCAAAACTCGATCCTTTCCGGGAAACGGGACGCCGCCTTGAACGGCGGTTATCGCCGTCCGCTTTCTCAAAAACCGCCAGTCCGCAAGCCACCCAACTATCGCCGTCACCGGCACGTGCGATCTGAGGCTTCAACGGACGAGTTGTTGCTCCAGTAAGACCCTCCATGCCAACCACCCAAGAAGTCCACCGGCAAGTAGGGCGAACGCGTTTAAGCGCGTTTGCTGGCGCAATATACACGCAAGCAGCAGGCCAAAGATCACGGTAGCACCGATCAACGCCAAATCGCCGTGAAGGCCGATGGCCGACGCAGCACGCTCCTCGTCGAATGTTGTAGCCCTTGGTGACGCACCCCGGATACGCCTTTCTAAGGCTGCCAATCCGAACGGCAGCAGCTCTAAAAGCCGCATGCATGCGGAGACGCCCACAGCGATGGGGAAACGCGTAGCTGCCTTCTTAGCAAGCACCAGCCCTGCCCATGCAAGACTCAATGTCACCGCAGGCCCTGAAACGGCGATCAACGCCATCTGCCAGGCCTGAAGCTGAGGTGCCGGGCCATGTGTGAAGCCAGTCAGCCCTAACTTCGGATTGGGGACATCAAGGGCGAGGCCCGCTGCAAGATGTCCGGCCTCGTGCGCTACGATTAGCACCGGGACTAGCAGCGCGGTAAGCACCACCGTCGGCATTGGAAGGCGTCGGAGCCCTCGCGATGTCGCCATCATTCAAGACCCCGTTCTATTGCGTAGCAATGTCCGCTTACTGGATATGGACGCCGAAAGCTGCCCGTCCGCAAGCCACCCAAACGTCGCCTTAAAGCGAGCTTCGGGCGTGACCTGAAGGCGGACGCAGACGGTCGTAGGCTAGACGTTTATGCGGAGGCGAGAAGGGGGCGTTTAGGAAAGCACGATTCAGACCGGACGCTTACCTACTAGGCAGCGTTCTCCTCGGCGTCAGCCGCTCGTACGTAGGCGTAGAGGGTCGGCTTAGAGATCCCGAGCATCGTGCAGATTTTTGCAATCGGCATGTCAGCCTCGTTGTAGAGCTTCACCGCTAGATCGCGCTTATCTTTGCTTAGTGCATTCGGCCTACCGCCCTTCTTTCCCCGCGACCTGGCAGCCGCGAGACCAGCCTGGGTGCGCTCTCGGATGAGATTGCGCTCAAATTCTGCCAGAGCGCCGAACAGGTGGAAGGTGAGCTTCCCCGATGTCGTGTTGGTGTCGATCGCCTCATGGAGGCTAAGCAGCCCAACCTTCTCCTGTTCAAGGTAGGTCATCCACCCGATCAGATCGCGTAGGGAGCGACCAAGCCGGTCGAGGCGCCACACCACCAATGTGTCGCCAGCGCGAAGCTGCTCCCTCACTTTTTCCAATCCCGGTCTGGCCGCAGTCGCACCCGAAGCTTTGTCGGTGACCACCCTGTTGCAACCCGCCGCCATCAGTGCGTCTCGCTGGAGGTCAAGATTCTGTTCGGCAGTTGATACGCGTGCGTAACCGATCTTCATGCGTGATGCCGGTTATGCGGCGATAAAGCGCTTTTGAGAAGGAAAGCCGTCATAGCAAGATGTATGTTGCCTTAGTTTTCTTTACCGGGTTGATTTACCTTGAGATCGGCCGATTTGCAATGGCGACGGGTTCGCGTCGCTAAAGGCAAAAAAACCTCCGTTTTCTTTACCTTCCGATTTTGCAGATCCTGCGGGGCAAGCCGCAGTCGCGACCGCATCGCGAAGGCCTTGGTGCGTGCTTTGTGATCCGCGGCTGAGCGCGTCCCGCGGATGCGGCCCTCACCCGATCTATCGAGTGCGGCGCCGCCGTTCCTCATCAGTTTCAGCAAACTGCTCTGCTGTTAGTCGTGAGGTGCATGCGGAGACGGCATCTGGCCCCCTGCTCCCGTAGTCGCGTTGGCATCGCTGTAGAGCAGTTGCCCGTGGCGCGCTCGGTGAGAAGATGAGCACGAACACGCCTAGCGAGAGGAGCCCTGCGACAGCTAGCAGACACCGTTTCAGCAAGCGCATCCCCCAACGTCACTTGGCACCGTGGACAATGACGATTTCTTTGTTTCAGCGCAACGGCGGCCGCTGATCAGGTCATGCAGGCATCGGAAGCGCTAACCCGAAAAGCGCACCGTCGGCTTTCGCCCAACTGAGGTCATCTAGAATGATCAGTGCAGCATCCGGAAGCGGTCGTTCGCCATCCGCCGGGTAGCAGGTCTATGCGTCACGTCTGCAGGTAATGCGGAGTACAGTTGCGCACAGTCTCTTGGGACGGTAGCTGCGCGCGGTCGCAATCTGAAGGGTCTCCATGTTCGCTAGCACGCCTATGGCTCTGATCTTTGCGGTTCTCCCTCTCGACCAGGCTGCAGCACCGGATCTGATGAAGGCGGCAACGCCACCTGTACTAGCTGAGTCGTCGTTCATGGTTGATGATGATTACCCAGCCGAGGCGCTTCGCCTTAAGCAGGAGGGCAGTACGCGAGTCCTGGTTCCCGTAAACAAGAAGGGAAAGGTACTAGGCTGCCAAGTCTTAGAGAGCAGCGGGTCTCCAAGCCTGGATAAAGCTACATGTTCGATCTTTAGTAAATTGAGATACAAGCCGGCGCGAGATGCAGAAGGTCACACGGTACAAGGTGACTTCATCAGAAAGATGAACTGGACGCTGCCAAAACGTTGACGGCTCGTGTGCTACGTTTGTCTAGTGCCGCACGCGCCGCCGGAGTCACCCCGAGCAGACAGTCCTTCCTAAGCCGGGGTGACATCTGCTGAACGCTCACGGTGGTGCGTAAGCGTCCGGTCTTGACCGTACCTTCTTGAGAGCGGCCAGTCGGCTTACGCCCACTTCCGGACATTCAGCGTCGCCGCGGTGCTTCCTGAAAGCTGCCGTTGCGATCAGCGTCGGCTCGCCGTAGCTCTGTCTCGAACGGAGAGCCACATGATAGTAGCTTTGATACTGCAATCCGCGATCGTGCAGCCGCTGCCTCAAGACGTTTGGGCGAGTGTGTCGGTTGGAGCATCGCTAGCGCACACCTCCGAAACCATAGAATTCTTGAGGGCCGGGTTCAGTGCTGTAGATGGCGAAGTTACGTTGCGCCGCACCTTCCGCCGTCTCAACGATCCGCCTGAGGTGTCGTGGGCAACAAGTCTAACCTGCCACGGCGTGCTCGAAGCCGTCGACAGATTGAAAATAATACCAGCGCCGGACGTCGTCAAACCTGGAGATACGGAAGAAATCGTGTTGGATGGAGAGATGTACGCCGTACGGTTCAGAGGTCGGTATGGCTCCAACACGGGTGAGCCGGTGCGATTCAGCTCAACAGGTGGAACGCCGCTCTCTAAATGGGTCAGCGGAACGCTTTCGACATTGAAGCCCTGCTGGTCTCCGACCCGCTTGAAAGTATCTGGGTAGACTCCTGTCGGCGCAGAAGGCCGAACATACGCAACGCTAGGAAGTGCACTTTCGCGACACGGTTGCTCAGCGACTTAAAAGATGGTGTATCGCGGCGGCTGCGTTTCGAAAGCAGATGGAATGGCAGCCCCTTCACGTACGATGCCTGGATCGGGGTCGAACCTGACCTC
>NZ_JACIJF010000053.1 GCF_014199255.1 Sphingomonas xinjiangensis
CGCCATCGCTTTCACTCCTTCCCTCGAGGCACGAGGTCAGGTTCGACCCCGATCCAGGCATCGTACGTGAAGGGGCTGTCATTCCATCTGCTGTCGAAACGCAGCCGCCGCGATACACCATCTTTCTGCTGAGGCAGCTCGCCGGGGGAAAACCCGCCGGTGTGCTTCGATCACCCATCACTCGAAGGAGTCAGAGCCGCGACGCTCGTAGCCAGCTCAGCGCTCCGGAACGGCTTAGTCAGGCGCGGCCACTCCGGAGCAATACCCTCCACCTCCGCGTATCCCGACACTACTAGCACCGGCAATGCAGGCTTCAGCGCGCGCGCCTCACGCGCCAAGTCAGCGCCGTTCATGCCCGGCATGAGGTGATCAGTCACGAGCAGATCGGGGTCGATACCCCCCTTGATGAGATGTAGCGCCTCCTCGGCTGAGTCGGCTTCGACCACCTCGAAGCCAAGATCTATCAGCATGTCGGCTGTGCTCATTCGCACCAATTCCTCATCGTCGACCAGAAGCGCGGTGCCACGGTTCGCGTGGGTAACCCGCGCAGGAGCTGCAATCTCATCCTCGCCCACGACCGCCGCGCTGCATGGGAGCCAGAGTTCAATCTTAGTGCCACGGCCCGGTGCGCTATCGATAGTCAACCCGCCGCCGAGTTGAGCGGCAAGGCCGTGCACCATGGAGAGCCCCAGCCCCGTCCCTCTGCCGATGCCCTTGGTTGAGAAGAATGGCTCCACTGCTCTGGCGAGTGTTTCATGGTCCATGCCGACCCCGGTGTCGGCGACGCAAAGCAGGATATAGTGGCCGGGTTTAAGCTTCGCGGGATGACGTCCCTCAACGCTCTCCCGCCTGGCGCAGATCGTGAGCGTGCCACCATTGGGCATCGCGTCGCGGGCGTTCACTGCGAGGTTGAGCAGCGCCATCTCGAGCTGGTTCAGGTCTGCGCTCGCCGGCGGTAAGTCGGCCGCGAGATCCACGCGGACGTCAATCGTCGGGCCCAGCGTCGAGCCGATCAGGCCGGCCATGCCGTCCACCAGGCGCGCGACGTCCACGGCGGTCGGCTGAAGGGGCTGTCGACGGGCGAAGGCGAGCAGGCGCTGGACGAGCGTTTTTGCCCGCTCGGCCGACTGCAGCGCGCCGTCGATGAGCCGGCGCTCACGCTCGGTGCCCACGCCCTTGCGCACCAGCATGTCGAGCGAGCCGATGATGGGTGTGAGCAGGTTGTTGAAGTCATGTGCCACCCCGCCGGTCAGGCTGCCCATCGCCTCCATCTTCTGGCTCTGGCGCAGCGCCTCTTGCGCCGCCTCGAGCTCGGCCTGCCGCTCGCGCTCGACCGTTACGTCGCGGCCCACGGCGTAAAAGACATTTCCTTCCGGCACGAGCGTCCACGAGATCCAACGCCAGCCGCCGTCCGCATGCCGGATCCGATCCTCGAACCGTTCCACGGTTTCGCCACGCAGCAGCCGCTCCATCATCGCGTGGACGGCGCCGTGATCGCCGGGGTGGACCTGTTCCCGGAACGACAGAGACAGCAGCGTCGCCTCATCTCGGCCGAAGGTCGTCTCCCAAGCGGGATTGATTGCCTTCAGATGTCCATCGAAGCCCATGATCGCGAACAGGTCGTGGCTCATCTCCCACACCCGGTTACGCTCGGCCGTGCGCTCAGTGACCGCGCGCTCCAGCTCCTCGCGCGAGCGGTTGAGCACGTCGCGCGCTTCCACGATCTCATGGATGTCGGTGCAGGTGCCGAACCAGCGGGCAATCTGTCCCCGCTCGTCGCGGACGCACTGGGCTCGCCCGATCACCCAACGGTGATGGCCCGAGCTGTGCCGCAGGCGATACTCGACATGGTAAGGCTCGCCGGTTGCAAGGGAGTGCCGCCAGAGGCTCCAAGCCCGTTCCATATCCTCGGGGTGGAACATGCCATTCCAGGCCTCGCCGTCTGTCGAGCCTTGAGGCACCCCGGTGTAGTCGTACCAACGTTGATTGAAGTAGTCGTGGTATCCGTCAGGCTTTGTTGACCAGATCATCTGGTCGATGGAGTTGGCAATCGCTTCGAAACGAGCTTCGCTCGCCCGTAGCGCCGCCTGAGCCTTCCGCGCCGAGGTAACGTCGCGCGACACCGAAAGCAGCTTCTCAGGCTTGCCGTTCAGCCCATTGATCGGTGTCACCGCTACGTCCCACCAGCGCGGCGTCCCTTTCATCGTCGTGGCAAAGCCTTAAAACGCCCGGTGCCGCCGCACTTAGCCTCCTCCACGGCGGCTACTGCCTTCGCGTGCTCCTCGCCAGGCCAAAAGTCGGGCCAGCAGGCACCTTGGATCGCCGCGAAATCCTCGACCTCCATGACGCCCTTACCACCCTCCGACATAAACTCCAGACGGCCGTCCAGGTCGAGGACCTTGATGCAATCGCTTGAGCTCGCGAGGATACGCCGATTGAACTCCTCGCTCGCTCGCAGCGCTGTCTCTGTCGTGCGCATACGGTCGATCACCGCTTGCTGGTCTCGGGCCAGCTGATCCCGCGCCTCGGCTTCGCCGCGCAACCGCACCGTTTCGGTGACGTCCTCAACGCGATGGATGATAAGCGCAACATTGCCGCTTCTGTCGAGCACCGGCGAATTCACGGGGCTCCACCACCGCTCGACGAAGCGTCCATCCGCCTCCTGCACCGCGTAGCGCTGAACCGCCATCGTATCGGTCGCCTCCGTTGCCACCACCCGCTCGAGCGATGCGGTAAGATTCCGCACGCCATCCGCAGTTGGATCATTGGGATCGTCCGGGAACACCTCGAACAGGCGACGGCCAATTTGCTGGGCGCGCGTCGTCCCAGTCACCTGAAGGCGCGCGTCGTTGGCCGCGACAATCGTCCAGTCAGGCGGCGCAACAACCAAAAACGGGGCGGGCGATGCGTCGAACAGCGCACGGAAGTCGGCAGATAGGTCGGCAGCGGCGATCGCATCGTCCAATCGACGCTCCGCCTCCTGTTGCGCGCGTTCGGCCATGATGCGCCCGGTCGCATCGAATGCAGTTAGGAAGATGCCTTCGACCTTGCCCGTCTCACCACGAACTGGCGCAAAGCTGTATGACCAGAACGTTTCGATTAGGCCGCCATCACTCTCCATTATCAGTTGCTGGTTCTCGGCCACGACGCCGACTCCAGTGTCCAGCACCTGTTGCGCCGACGCAGTTAGCGCCTGCCACATTGTCGGCCAGGTGTTGGCCATGGTTTCCCCCAGCGCCAATGGGTGCCGCTCGCCCAAAAAAGGGCGGTAGGCGTCGTTGTAAAGCAGCCGAAAGTCGGGGCCCCAGAGGATTGCGCTCACCGCCGGCGAGTTGAGGCAGGTCGACAGCGCCGTCCGCAGCGCCTGCGGCCAAGCCGAAGGCGGGCCGAGGGGTGAACTTGGCCAATCGTGGGCGCGCACTAGCGCGCCCATTTCCCCGTCGCCGATCGGGTAGGTTTCTTCCCCACTCAGGCCCTGAAGGGAGCTCAATTGTCTTCTCCGATCGCCTCCCCCAGGCGGAGATGACGCGATAACATTGCGTTAGCTCCGTTCTTCTTGTTCGTCATGAGCTAATGCGCGCCGGGACCTCGAGCCTTTGGCAACCATGCTAGCCCTCGCGAATGTCTGGTTCTCGAATCTGCTCGCCTGCGAGCTGCCGGTCTGCTTGCGGCCCAGCTCCTGTCGGCAAGGCAAACCTGAACGACCGTCCGCTTCCGGGAAGCTTTTGGAACGCAATGGATGTCCGACTTCGGGGCGGAAGCTGCCGTAAGCAGGGCAGCTGAGCGCCAACAGCTGCCATCTCGGGGAGCTCAAGCGCATCCTGTAAGGTGCCGTCCGTTCATCCTTCGAGACCTCGTACTTGCAGAG
>NZ_JACIJF010000054.1 GCF_014199255.1 Sphingomonas xinjiangensis
AGAATTCTGTGGGGCCAAGCCGAACGCCCTGTCTTTGAAGGGGCAATCGCTAACCGTTCCACTCCAAGACGACGAACCGCAGGCGGAGTGCCTATTAGCGGCTGCCCTAGCGGCCAATCTAGATAAGCATGGCTTTGCCGTGCAGACTTCGAGCTACGAGTAACGCGCTGCTGGTATTTTCAGGATCCGCTTTTGCAATCGAGAAACTGCCCGGCCGACCCCCCCCAATTGCAGACATCCGGTTAAACCTGCGGTACCGTTGGCGTTCATGTTTGACCGTTGGACAGATGCTTTCTTTTGGCCGGCACTGATTGGCGCTTGGACGGGCGCCCTTGTAGCTATCGCTGCCGTTCTTCTGGGAAACCCGTTTCCTGCGATGATCGGTCCGACGACGATCATCCTAGCGGCGTTAAGTCTCGCAATGTTTGTATTGATGCTGGCCGACGCCCAGACACGGCGCGCCGTCAAAAATTACAACCTGCACGCAGGAGAGCGATCCCGTGAGATGACGTGGCGGGAGCGTCTATTCTCGAAGGAGTATGGTGATCGCCGAATTGTGATCATCAATCGCTTCGCTTGGCTCGCAGCGGTGGTATTCGTCTTTGCTCAACGCCAAGATTTAGCCCTGCTTTGTATCACAAGCTTCTTCATATCAACATTGATGGCCATGCTTATGTTGAAGCGGCGATCGTGGAATGTTCGTTAACTGCCACTCCGGCACTTCGAAGCGCTTCAGAGAGGCGTAAGTTTGCATGAAAGCCGTGGGTCCGCTCACGGCCCGAAAAGCAGCCTGTCGGCTGTCGCCCAAAGTCGGTCATTCGGCATCGCCTCAGCGTCTCCCAAAAGCAGACGTAGGTTCAGCTTCAGGACGTGCCCAATTGCGGACACTTCGCGCTGAGGGCATACAAAGCTTCATGGATCGCCTTGAAGCCTACCGAAGCTGGTGGCGGCCCTTGCCCGCTTGGCTCAAGCTAGTCACCATGGCCGGCATCTACCCAGCTTGGTTCTTCATCGTCTATTGCGTGTTCACCGGGGCATCCAAGAGCCAAGAGGCCCTTTTCGCGTTTGGCGTTTTTTCGATCGGCACCCTGCTTCACATATCGTTCGACCGCCGTGATCGCGGCGCCCATCGAGAACAGGGCGGGGTGGACTTCGTGGGCGGAGAATGACCGCAAACGCCCCAATCTCAGCCATAGGGCTTTGCTGACAGTTTGCCCGAAGGCCGCCGGTCAGCTTCGGGCAAAAGCTACCGGTCCGCTCGCGCCTCACTTTAAGAAATCTCGCCGATCACCTGCTCGCTTGTGGGGCACTCTCGACTGAGGCAGAAATGACAAATGCAGCTTATTCTGATGGCTCTGCTTCTCACCGCTGCGCTAGAGATTGCTGTCGCCCAGACTAGCTTCGGGCTGAGCAGCAAGCCCTCCAAGCGTGCGGAACTGGCGATGCCGCTCGCTAAATGCATCTGGAAGCAGCGCTACTCGGAAGCTTTAGCGTTCGCCAATGATCTCGAAAATAGCTTGAAAGCGAACGTAGCGCTTGAACGGCTACGCGCCCTTCAGCGAAGCTGCCCGAATTTGAGCGCGGAGGGCGACGTTGTTGGAGCCATCATCCACAGCCGACAAGCGGCGGTGGGGGAGTGTCTACGGCGTAAAGCTCCACAGTCCTATCAGCTCTTCCAGAAAGCTGCAAAGAAGGGGACACCTGCTGCCAAGCGCTTCGTGGAACAAGGCTTTCCTGAAGCGCTCAAAGCGGCAGCGGTCGAATGCGACGTCACTTTGACCTACGACTTCGCTCAGGCGGAGCGCACCGACTTTGGCGGCCGTGTCTTGGGCTGGTGGTGACCTCAACACTTTGAGCGGCAGATCACCAACCTTTTCTGCCGGCGTAGGAGCCGCAAGCACAAGATGTAGGGAGATCTTACGGTGAATACGCCTGATCTGACCGGAGTTGCCTTGGACGCACCCTTGGACGTCCTGATCACGTTCGTCCCATCGCTCAGCACTGAATCGATCGACCCCGATCATCTGAGCGATAACCCAGATCAACCCATCACCGGCGAAGGCACCCTGATCGCTAAACTCGACGCAGCAGCCTCCGCGCCCGCGATGCCAGGCAGTCTGCAAGGGCTGCTCCCGGACGACCTGTTCGTGTTTGCTGACGGCGCCGATTCACAGCAGCCGGTCCGGTTTGGCCGGCTGGGATGGGGAAGCAAGTGTCACGTCGTGACCGAGCGTTTCAAATCCGTTCTGGAAGCATTACCGAGCAGCCGATCGGAATTCTATCCGGTCTCCGTGGTATACAGGGATCCCGCGAGCTTGGCTGAGCTGGGCGGCGGCGAGGTTGTGCGCGGTTCCCATTGGATATGGTATGGCTACGCCGTTCACGACATCATCGACGTTTCAGCCAGTTGCGCCACCTTCCACCCGACATCCCAACCGCGTCTGGATATTCCAGGAAATCCGGTTGTCGCCTTTCACGTGGTCGGCGGCGATCCTGCTGACGGTCCACGATCGCTTGTGCTCGGCCAGCTTCCTTATGCTCAAGATGCGGCTTTTCACGTCCTTGGTTGGTGGTCGCGTGCGCCCTTTGTGGCGCCCAGCCTGATGCAGGCGCTGCAACGAGCCGGAGACGGGATGCGCGCCTGGTGCCCGCAATTCGCGCCCATAGTCCTCGACCAGCGGCGCGCCTACGTAGCGCGCATGGCGGTCGAGGCAGGCAAACTGTCCGCCACGCCTAAACTTCGGATCGTCGGCACTGAGTGGTTTCTTCCCGAGGAGTACAGGCTTACCTTCTTCCCTGCACGGCCCTTTCTCGCCGGAGGTTGACCTCATGCGAGCAGCTTTTGCAGAAGAGCGTCTTTCAAGTCGTGAACAGCCGAAGGCGCCACACTCAATCAAAAGCATGGGTCAGGAGCGCGCTGCATTGTGATTATCGATTTGGGCAATCTGACGAGGGCACCGCGGCCCACTGGTGGAAGCACTGAAGCGCAGTCCAGAAAAAAATTTCGAAAACGGCAGCTACGCGCCACTCGTTGCCATGGCAGCTAACTGATATTGCCCGCCGAAAAGCCGCCTTTCCGCTTCCCACCCAGACCACGACGTTCCGCGCCCGCAAAGCGGACGCTAAAAGATGGTGTATCGCGGCGGCTGCGTTTCGAAAGCAGATGGAATGGCAGCCCCTTCACGT
>NZ_JACIJF010000055.1 GCF_014199255.1 Sphingomonas xinjiangensis
CAGTAATGTATTGTCGCTTCCCAATCCACCACACCGGTGCCCTTGCGGCAGCGGAGAGTAGCCTTCGCCTGTTGACTCAGGCCGCGATAGAGAAGAAGCTGCCCTTCGTTCAGCTTAGATCGCGGCAGGTCTGACGCAGTTATTCATGTCGAGGCTACAAGGGTCCCTGCGTTCGTAGGCGGCTCGAGCCTCATGCGAGCGCACGCTGGTAGAACGCCATTGTGAGGGTGATCGCTTGAAGGAACAGCACAGGATCGTAACGCGGTCCCTCGTCACGGAGGAAAGCGTGCTGCGCGTTCACTTCATGCCACTCGTAGGTCGCACCGACCTCTTCTAACCGCCTGCGTATCACTTCCCTGCCCGCATAAGGGACATGCGGATCCTGTCGCCCCCAAACGAACATCACGGCCGCCTTGAGATCAGCCATGCGCGCGAGGCTATCATCCGACCGACCTTCACCCAAAGACCCGGAGTGAATGTCCGTCGGATAAAAGCATGCCGCTGCCGACACGCGCGGGTCGAGTGCAGCGCGATAAGCAAGATGGCCACCTAGGCATACGCCGAACGTCCCTAGCCTTCCGTTGCAGGCGGGATGCTGAAGAAGCGCGGTAAGCGCTGCATCCGCATCGGCGTCATATGCCGCGACCGGCTTGGTAAACTTCAATTCGTTGCCCCGTTCGGTGCCCTCTGGATCGTACTTTAGCACCGTCCCAGCTGGCTCATACTCGTGATAGACTTCCGGTACGCCCACTACATAGCCGTGACCCGCTATGAACGCCGCCAGTCGGCGAATTGGCTCTGTGACTTGATAGATCTCCGAGAAAAGGAGCACACCGGGAAAGCGGCCCACGGCGACTGGGCGGAACATGTGCATCCGCATACAACCGCCACCGGGTACATCGACATTTTGTGTCTCATCACTGCGCAAAATCATCTGTCACCCCCCCAATCATTAGTCCGGCAGCGCGAGCTTCTAGGACAACCCTCGCACGGCGAGACTTTTAGAAGCCAGCGTCAATCAACCCTCAGAATACAGGTTCCCACAAGGCCGTCGTGAACCCTGCTAAGGCCGGCGGCGTGCGGACTGGTGAGAAGCTCATTTTGCCTTTCTGCGCCGCTGGCCGATCCGCGATAGCTACCGGCTATTTATCTTTCGCGAGCGCATGCGTCTGGCCAACTCTCCAAGAGTGCCGTTGCCGGCGCGAGGGAAGAAGCCGCCTTTGTGCAGTAGAAGGCGACGGCAGGGGCCTAGTCTTTGCGCCGTTCGGCGGTGTCCCACGAATTTATGTCATTCAACAGCTTGGTAGATCAGGGAGCGCAGCTTCCCGTGGTCGTCGACATCTCCGGCAGGTAGTAATTGGGTCATGTAAGCGACGGTTAGCCCTTCCTCGGGATCGACCCAGTAAGTGCTGTGATATGCGCCACCCCAACCGAACTCGCCTTCCGAACCTGGCTGCCCCGCTGCTCCCAGATCCATGCGGATCGAGAACCCCAGCCCGAAACCCATGCCGGCGTTGTATTCCACGGCGCCGAGATGGTTGGAAACCATGAGCTCAACCGTCTTGCGGCTCAGATATCTGCGCCCGTCGAGCTCTCCACCTCGCCGAAGCATCTCAAGGAAGCGGCTATAGTCAGCGGCGGTGGACAGCAGACCTGCACCACCTGAATATGCGAGGCGGGGCCCGTCCAGATAGTGCCCTTGACCGAAGTGGCCTCCTTCGTTCCAGGAGCTCGCATCGTCGGCACGCTTGAGCTTGCCTCCGTCCGCTTCGTATACGACCGCGAGCCTGCCAGCCTTCTCCCGAGAGAGGTAGAAGGAAGTGTCTTTCATTCCGAGCGGCTTGATCAGGCGCTCGTCCAGGAACGCCTGCAGCGACTTGCCGCTGAGCTTCTCCACGACGACGCCTAGGATGTCCGTGTTGTAGCCGTAAACGAACTTGTCGCCGGGCTGTGCCGCCATTGGCAAGGATGCCATCCGTGCGACGTAGCTCGATACGGGCTGACTTCGGTCTGCGAAATACCACCCGGATAGACCAGCCTCACGCCACTCCTTCTCAGCAGGCCCGGAGCCGTAGGAGATCCCCGCTGTATGAGTGAGGAGATCCCGTATCGTGATGGGTCGCGTGGCAGGTATGGTCTCGTACCCGCCCTCCGCCTTCGCTACCGCTACGGACGTCTTTGTCCATTCAGGCAGATGCTTGCCGACGGGATCATCGAGCAGCAGCTTGCCTTCTTCCACCAGCATCATCACCGCGACGCTGGTCAGCGCCTTGGTCTGAGAGGCGATGCGGAAGATGCTGTCATCACGCATCGGATCACGCTTTTCCTTGTCGCGCCACCCCACGGCTTCAGAGAACACCACCTTGCCGTCTTGCTGGATCCTGACCACCGCGCCTGCCAGTCTGCCCCCGTCGACATAGCGCTGCAGTTGCGCGCGCAGAGTGCCGAGCCTCGCGGTGGAGATTTTCGGAGCTGCCTGGGCCAGTGGTCTGGCCGTTGTCTGAGCGTTCGACACACTGCTGAACAGAGCGGTGGAGACCAGCAGGCCTGCAGCAATTCTCGCCGTAAACTTCCTCACTCGTTCTTACCCCTGCCCTGCAACGTACTCATAGTGTGCGTGTGCCCTCAGGGGGTCAAGCGAACGGCTACGAGCGGCTTTTCAGAAGTCGAAGGCAATGGCGGCACAGCGGACGTGTTGATCTCGAGAGGGGGGCAGCTGAGCGCCAACAGCTGCCGTTTAGGGCGGCCCGCGCGCTTCTCAAAAGCTGCCGTAGGTCGTCTAATCGCGTCGGTTGCAAGGGGTTTCTGAGATACGTTGCCGGGAGCATGGTCGTCTTCGCGGTCAGCATGTGCCGCCGCATAATGGGGCTTCGCGGGCAGCTCTTCCAATGTTCATAAC
>NZ_JACIJF010000056.1 GCF_014199255.1 Sphingomonas xinjiangensis
AAATGGTGCCCAGAAGAGGAGTATGCCGAGGCGGGATGTCGAGGTCAGCGGAGAGGGTGAGATTTTGTCCAGCCTTTTCAAGGCCGGGGCTGGTTTGCGGTGTGAGTCCCAGAAGAGGTGCCGAACCTTCACGGTGTTCCCTCCCGTCGAGGGGGGCGTCCGCAGCAGCTTCTTTATCCTTGGCCCCTCCCTCAGTGTTGGTCATGGTGGTCTCCTTATCTGCGTTGGAGCGGCTGTTAGATCGCATTCAAATGGTTGTGGGATGCGATTTGAAGTGCATGACGCGTCTCGCTGTGAGGTTTCTCATCGATGATTACGCCTGACTCGTTGGCTGACCTGATCGCGATTGAGATTACCCCCTCTAAGGCGCAGGCTTTGGTGAATCTCGCTCCCTCAGGGAAGACCAAGGTGAGACGGGGAGATGAGAAGGCAATCATAGCATGTGAAACCGTAGTGATTGTGAAGGATGTCACTGGCTGCCTTTGTAGAACGACATGGGGCGCTGGAACTCACGACATCCGACAACCGCCTCTGCTCGCCACCCTGACAGTGTTGGGAATTCTGGTTCGCGAGCGACTGTTAGCAAAAGGCATTCAGCCTGCTCGGTTGACTCTCTTGGACGAGCGTTGAGTAAGCCCGATCATCCGCTCAATCTGCATGACGATTGCACAGACGAGTGTTGCCCGATCTGCCGGGGTGAGATGTCATCCGAGTTCATCGAGCAGATAAAGGCGGCAGCGAATCAGCCGGGTCAGGCGATGAGTTTTGACGAGGCGATGGTATGGCTGCGGAGCCTCTGACGATGATCACCGTCGCTCGAAGAATGCCGCAGTTTTAGCCACGCAGCCGACTGGCATCGGTTTCTTTCTGGTCTGCACATAGCCCGCGTCGGCCATCACCTCAGCCATCAAGGTGCCAGCCCAAGAGGTGGTGTCGCCGGTGCCATACTTGGAGCCGAGCGCGGCACTCAGCATGTGATCGACCCCCGCCATCGCGGGAAGCCCCTGATCGGATGCCTCCTTGCCAGCCTTTCTGCCCTCATCCGATCTGATGATCTCCTCGATTTCTTGGATGATCGGATGCTCTCGGGGCAGGCCACCACCAGATCGAACCAGCAAATCATGTTCGACCATCAGATCGATGATCTGCTGCGCTTCGGGAGAGCCTTTCGCGCGCGCGTTATCGAAGAGTGCTTCTCGCCTCTCAGGCGACAATGCTTCAATCTTTTCCTTCGTCCACTGCATCATGGCTCCCCTGCGATAATGGCGATGATCGGCGTAGCGGATGATGGGTGAGTGGCCTCCCTTTTTTGAGGCCGAATCATCTACACATGGGCGTGTTCGACGGCCAATGGCTTTTGCTGCAAGGAGCATGCGTGAATCAGTTCTTCATCGCCGACATGCATTTCGGAAGCGCTTCTAACGCGAAGTGGCGAGGCTTTTCGTCCTCCGACGCCATGGACAAGGCGATTATCGCAGCGTGGCGGGAGCGCGTATCTCCACAGGATGTTGTCTGGGTTCTGGGCGATGTTGGCAATCTTGAGCCGCTTTCCGATCTGCCGGGTGAGAAGCGCCTCATCTATGGCAACGCTGATCGACCAAAGGGCGCATTCGTGGTGAGTGGTGCCTTCCAAAGCCTTGAGGACGAGCACATCCTCGATACGGACGAAGGGCCGATCTTCTTGGTCCACAAGCCCACTGATGCGCCGCTCGACAGGACGCCGGTTCTGCATGGGCACACCCATTCCAAGCCGCCCGAGCCTGATCCCCGATTTGTGTCGGTGTCAGTGGACAAAACCGGTTGGGGACCGATCACTCTTGCGGAGGTGCGCGCACGATTGGCTGAACGGGCGAGTCAGGCAGCGAGCGCCCGGTAGACCGATGCCCGCCCGATCTCACGGCTTGTTATGCTGCTGCTGACAAGACATGCATGGCGACGATGACAAAGGGCACGACCGAAATCGGTTATCGCAACCGTAATGGGCAAGTGGTCGCTCGTAAGACTGATCTGCCGGGCAACGACCACAACCAGATCACTTATGTCCTGCGGTGTGAGCAGTGCGGGCACGAGTATGGCTCGAACGGTTCGGACATTTTTCAGCGACGCTGCCCTGCCCATGATGGCGGTGCCACAGGCTTGCCCGTCGAGGAGTGATGTCGATCCTTCAAAGATGAAGGCCGTGCCAGGCACGGCCCCATCCCCACCAAGGATGGAAAGGTGACATCCTTAGCAGTGCGGTAACGACTTATCCGATGCAGCAGGGGCGATGCCAAGCTTTCTGGCGATGGCTGGGTCGAGCCGATAGGCAACCGCTTCCTTCGCCCGACCACTAAACTTCAGAACCGCAGGCTTGCGGCCATCAGAGCAAACGAAGCGGCCACCCTGCCCATCTATGAGGACAGCGCGCGCGAACGCTTCGATGTCAGTCGTGGTAGCGTCTCGTTCCTTGCCGATCTGGAAGGTGCCGTTGATGCGGGCGGCGAAGCGCTCGTCACCAGCGGTGTCGATGAGGGCGAAGCGAGTATCGTGTTTCATGTGGCCTCCGTGATTTGAGGCCGAATCAGCTACACATGAGGCAGAGCGATAGCCAATGGCTTCGTGAGCGATCTGATCAGCGGGAGGACTCATGTCATCGCTGCACACACGCGGGGCACAGATTCGTGCACCAAGCTCACGATACTCGCGCTCAAGCTGGCGTTTACTAAAGAAGCTGAAGGCCAACAGCACGACCGTGGCCGCGATTGCGACGGCCACCGAGATTAGGAGGAGCCATCCAATTACCTTGAATGTTTGAAATACGGTAGGAAGCACGAGGAACAGCGGCGCACCCAGCATGACGCCGAAGACAAGAGAATTCCCACGGCCATACCTCTTGCGCATTCCTACG
>NZ_JACIJF010000057.1 GCF_014199255.1 Sphingomonas xinjiangensis
CAGGTTCGACCCCGATCCAGGCATCGTACGTGAAGGGGCTGCCATTCCATCTGCTTTCGAAACGCAGCCGCCGCGATACACCATCTTTCGGGAAAGGAACGGTCCAGACCGGACGCTTGCTCTTATCCACAGTTTCCTACTTTGCCGTTATCCACTTTCGCGCGGAGATTTGCCACTAGCCTCCGAGATGAAGATGTGGCGGCGCTAATGATGTACGAGGAGCTTGCACGCGAGCTGAAACGAGTGAATCGGTTCCGTTACGAACTCGGGGATCCTGTGTCGAAGAGAGCGCTTGCAGAGTATGCGCGTGACCTCGAGAGCAGCCTGAACTCTGCCCGGCGCGTATCGTCAGCTTTGCGTGAACTCGCGGCCGTGAGCAGCATCCCTGAACAGCACTGATCAACGATCGAACGGGGAGCAGGCCGCGGCAGCCGAGCGCCAGTAGCTGCCTTTCTGAGGCCCTCCCCTGCTTCCTGAACCTGCCGTACGTTCATGTTCGGACCACCGCCCCCCAAACGATCGCAAAGTGGGACTGATAACGCCTCTTAGAACTTGTCTCGGCAATCGTTGTGAGAAGCCGGTCGTGTATGCTCAACACGGTAGTCAGGCCAGCGAATTGCCGCGACCGTCAACGTACGCGCATGCCGTCAAGGAGGAGATCGACCAGATGGGCGATGCGGACTGTCGGTGCGCTGCTCTTCTCGACCGCGATAGCTATTGCGCTCACCACACAGATGATGTCGTCGAAACTGGCATCTGGACGAACAATGCCGGCTTCTTGCGCGCACTGGAGCAGTCTCTGCCCTTCAGCGGTAATCGCGGTGCAACCGGGTGTGCCGTGTTGAATAACAGTTCCCAGCGACGCGGCCAAGCTATGGTAAACGCTCGTGTTTTCGGCGAGCTCTTCAAGAAACTGGCGCAGCGCGTCTCCGGGCTCAAGGTTCACAGCTCGCGCGCGGCTTGTCGTGGCGACCGCCATGAACCGCTCGTTGCTGGTGGCGGCGAGCAGCGCCTCGCGCGTCGCGAACCGACGGTAGAGCGTACCGATCCCGACCTTCGCTCGCTTGGCCACCTCCTCCAAGGGGACGCCCGCGCCTCGCTCCAAGAATGCTTCCTCCGCCGCAACGAGGATGCGTTCGCGATTCCGCTCTGCGTCAGCGCGCAGGGCACCTTCAGTCACGGTTCTTCCTTTCGTCCCTTGCCAAGTGGAGGATGCCTCCATATGCAAGTGGAGAAATCCTCCACTTGATTGAAGGGTCCATGTGATGGCGAAACGGTTCGAAGGCAAGGTCGTGGTGATAACCGGCGGGAGCGACGGAATCGGGTTGGCCTCCGCGCAGCGCTTCGCGGAAGAGGGCGCCCAGGTTTACATCACCGCGCGGCGGCAGGAGATGCTCGACCAAGCGATCAGCCAAATCGGTCACGGTGCGGTCGGTGTACAGGGGGACGTCACGAACCTCGCGGACCTGACAAAGCTCTACGAGCGCGTCGAGCGTGACCACGGCAAGGTCGACGTCGTTTTCGCCAATGCCGGCATGCACCAACCCATTCCGCTTGAAGCGCTCGAAGAAGCCCATTTTGATGCGACGTTCGACCTCAACGTGAAGGGTCTGGTTTTCACGGTGCAGAAGGCGCTGCCGCTGATGGCGGCCGGGGGCGTGATCGTCCTCAGCGGCTCGATCGCCGGTTCCAAGGCCTACCCGGGGCAGTCGCTCTACAATGCTAGCAAGGCGGCAGTCCGATCCTTTGCGCGTAGCTGGACCATCGACCTGAAAGATCGCGGCATTCGGGTGAACGTCGTTTCCCCCGGCGCTACCGAAACCAGACTGATGCGGGGCTACTTCGATGTAGCACCGGGGGCTGAAGAAGAGGTGATCAAGGGCGTTCCGCTCGGCCGCTTGGGCCACCTTGAGGATGTCGCGAATGCCGTGCTGTTCTTGGCATCGAGCGAAAGCAGCTTCGTCGCCGGCCATGAGCTCTTCGTGGATGGCGGCGTCGCGGCGGTCTGACAAGATCGCTTAATGAACGACGGTTATCGAGAGCCGGGACCCGAGCGCAAACGTCGCTCGGAGCGGTAGCCATGGGTGAAGAGTCGAAGCACAACTGGGTAGGCAACATCGCTCGTGATTTGCGACTTGCAGAGCGCCGCTACCAGCAAGTGACCTACGCCCCTGGGTTGCCCCGGTCGCGCCGCTTAGCAGCGCCCCTTGGACGTCATCTGGGCCCGGAGCTCACGGCCCTTCCTGCCGATCCATTCCTGCGCTGCCTGGTTGCCGGAGCGGCGGCGGACCTCCAGAAACTCGGCATAGATCGCGTTCTTCTCGGCATCTGAAAGCGCGTCGATCGAGCATTCGTCACGAGGTGCAGGCGGAGGTGATGCTCGGCGCTCACGCAATGTGGTGCCAAGCGTATCTGTGCCGGTGATCGTCGGCAAAGTGTTTGACCAGAAGTCCTGCGCCTGAGCGGCGGATGTGGCCATGACCAGCGCGGCAGCCAGTGCGACAAGCTTTTTCATCCAAGGGATCTCCTTACTCCGCCTGGATGAAGGATGCGAAGACGCCATGGAAGGGGAAAGAGCCAAAGGGCGACATAGAAGAGATAGGTCGAGAACTGTTATTGTTATTTGGGCAAGTCGGCTCCGCTGAGCGTCCGCTTCCAGGCATCGTCCCGACGAGGCCGGATGACAGAAATTGGGGCGGAAGCTGCCGCAAGCAGGGCAGCTGAGCGCCAAGAGCTGCCGTTTCGGGCTGCCAGCGCGCTTCCCAAAAGATGGTGTATCGCGGCGGCTGCGTTTCGAAAGCAGATGGAATGGCAGCCCCTTCACGTACGATGCCTGGATCGGGGTCGAACCTGAC
>NZ_JACIJF010000058.1 GCF_014199255.1 Sphingomonas xinjiangensis
CAACCCCTGCACATGGATATCGAACTCGGCCTTCCAAGCAGGCTGGTAGGCCCGCTCGAACGTGTCCCCTGACTGCCTGATGCCGTAGTCCGCCCCCACGAGCATGCGAGCCAGACAGCGCATCTTTGGCTATGGATAAGGCGCGACACGGCTAAAGACGAGATAATTACTGAGCCTTCCGTTCACTCGCTCGCTCACCTGAGCGGCGTCTGCTGGATCAATGCCGCACGTCCGCAGCCCGGCGATCAGGCGCTTGTCTATCATAGTCACGGGCTTGGCCGGATCGCCACAGTTCGCGACCAATAGGTCACTGCGGAGGGGGTGCCGGCGATCTGCATCGATGCGCGTCATGCCAAGGCTGCGCTCGACATGGCAGCCAACAAGACGGACGCCAACGATGCCGACGGCCTTGCTCATCTGGCCGAGGTGGGGTTCTACAAGGAAGTGCGGGTCAAGAGCTTCGACAGCATGCTTGCCCGCACACTGGTGGCGGCGCGAACCCGGCTGGTGCGAATCTGCACGGAGTTGTCGAACCAGATCAGGGGGCTGATGAAGACGTTTGGCCTCATCGTTCCGGCTGTCATGGGCACCAGGTTCGAGCACAAGGTGGGAGAGCTGCTCACCGGTAACGCCGAACTGGCCCAGATCATTCGGCCACTGCTCGAGGCATGGCATGCAGTACGACTTCGCGCTGCGGAGCTCGGACGCAAGCTGCTGGCCGACGCACGACGCAGCGAGGCTTGCCAGTTGCTTATGACCATTCCCGGGGTAGGCGTCGTAACTGCGACTTCCTTCATCACCGCGATCGAGGACCCGACGAACTTCAAACATTCACGATCGGTAGGTGCCTGGGTGGGTCTGACGACGCGGCGCTACCAGTCTGGCGAGATCGACTATGACGGGCATATCTCCCGGCGCGGCGACAGTCATCTGCGCGGGCTGCTCTATGAGGCCGCGACCGTACTTCTCACCCGTAGCAAGTCAGAATGCGATCTGCGTAAATGGGGGCTGCAGCTGCGCGAGCGCCTCGGCTTCAAACGTGCAGCGGTTGCCGTCGCCCGAAAGCTCGCCGTCATCATGCACGCGATGCTGAGCACGGGCGAGCCGTTTAGAGGCGCGCACGTTACAGACTGATCTACCCAGCTCGTCAGCGTCGCAAGGCGCACGAGACGTCCTGCCGGGACGTAGGCTGGCTCATTCCGCGCCATTCGTTGCGCCCCCCGGGCTACTGCCCTTCGGAGTGCGTCCTGAACCTTGGAAGAGCCACCCGCGAAGCCCCATCATGCGGCGGCACATGCCGACCGCGAAGACGACCATGCTCCCGGCAACGGCATCTCAGAAATTCCTTGCAACCGACGCGATTAGACGACGACTGACTTTGGGGTGATTTTGTTGAAAAACTCGATATGCAACCGACAGCAACGCTGATGGCGTAACGTCGTTGCGTCGAACGTCAGTTTGAGGTCACGATCATGCATCATCGGGCGGCGTTGCGAACGACTCTTGCTCATCGCGAGCTGCTTCTGGCGCGCCCGAGAGTTTTTCAACGAAATCGGGGTGGAAGCGGACAGGCCGCTTCTGGGTGGCCGGAGCAGAGAAGCGGACGTTAAGCCGGCGCCGTATGGAACGTCTGGTCTCCTGCGCGTCGCCTCAAAAGCCGCCAGACAGCTCACGACCCAATACCTGACGTGGTGCCTGGTCGGATCTGAATGCACGCTGCCTTGCCTATCAAAAAGATTAGCGCGCGTCGCCGAACGAACCGTCCTGTCGATTTGCGTTCATCGCCAGACGCCACGCCACAAAGCCCATCCAGGCGACCAGCAGCAGCATGAAGCCTATCGCAGTGGTCAGGCTGATAGGGCGACCACTGGCCTGCCGCACCACAGGGCCGAGCACCAACAGGGCCGCTGGCGATGCTAGCGATAGGCGGACAACGGGCGATTTGTTCGTCCAGCCTTTCCCAATCATAGCTGCCCCTCATCACACTCTCGTTGTGCGACGATGATAGGAGCAGCTCGGTCAGCTATCAACGTCAGCCTTCCACTAGACACCGCCACAATGCGGGCTTTTAGTGTTACCCGAAAGCGTTGGGGTGGACGCCCCCTGACGGCATCGATGTGCCAGAGTGGAGGTGTTGAAACACCACTGCAGGAGGCGTCCATGGGTGAGGTTAGCACAG
>NZ_JACIJF010000059.1 GCF_014199255.1 Sphingomonas xinjiangensis
AGCGCCACGTCGGGAACATAGGGCACGTAGCCCATGTACGTGTGCCTGACAGAGTTGTCCGGAAGTCGAAGGTTCACCGGCTTCATTGGGTCGAGTGCAACCCACTCCCACAGGCCCGACAGAACGCGCATGCAGATCAGCTGGACGTTGTTCTCATCGAGCTTGACCGAGAGGATCACGACGTAGGCCAGGAGGACAACGCCCAGCCACATCAGGAAGGGCATTTTCGCGCCCGACAGCCACATCAGAACCTCATGACTGAGGAGCTGACTGCCACGTGTGAAGTTGCCCGAATTGCGCTTCACGTCGCCGCGTGCGGAGTGGTGCTGGACGGTAATCGGGCGACCGTCGTTACGGATGTCAGCGCGTGCCATGATAGCGCTCCATCCGTGCTGACGTCTCGGCGAGGATCATGTCCCGAACCTCGGGATGATCCTCCTTGATGACATGGTCGAGCGCGAGCTGAGCATACTCGCAGACTCTGCGCAGTCTCAAATCGCTGTCCTGCAGGACCTTGCGGCCGGCGAGGTAGTCCTCGAGTGCGGCGCGAACTACGTCTGCGATGGAGCGGTTTTGAGACGCCGCATAGGCCTCGACGCGGCGGTACAGCGCCTGCTCGAAGCGGATCGAACGCTGTGTTGATGACCTCAAGCCAACCTCCATGAAACGGAGGCTGGTGGTTGCCGCAAAGCGAGATCGTTTTAGGAGGGGCCCGCGATGCTTGCAAGCAGCAACGTTGCTACAGCCGCGCTCTTAGAGACAAAGTGAGTGTCAATGAGTGTCAGCTAACGCACGGAATTCGCACGTCATTCTTACTGAGTGTCAATGAGTGTCAAAGTGGGTCCCAGTGGGTCCCAAGCCAATGATCGGCTAACTAGCTGTTTTTGCGGGACTTCCTTTGCACCTCGGTGCGTAGGGTGTGCTCTCTTAGTCCCCCATTATGGGTGATTGATCTTGTGCTGCTGGTCGCTTCCGGATCGCCGGTCTGGTGAGCCGATTCCGGCAGGGTCCCGACCGCCAAACGGCGGAACGAGGTGGTTGAAAGCGTGCTGCGCACGCGTTCCGTCGACGCGAATATGGGCTGTTCATGGTGATGCTCCGTAGGAGGGTAGGGGCCTTCAAACGGTGAGTTTCAATCGTCGCGGCGAGGGTTTCCGAACCCCATGCTTCGCGTTATGGATGTGGCCGTTCAGAGCCCGATCAGCCTGACCAAAAGGTACGACTATGGCGAAGTCACTGGACGCTGAAATGGCCGCGATCGAGGCCGAAGAACAGAAGCTGCAAGAGCGTCGAAAGGCGTATGCGGTTAAGGTTCGTGAGGCAGCGATCGGAGCGGTTGAGAAGGGTGGCCTTTTGAGGCTGCCGATCGACCGACTTGAGGGCCTGATGGCAGCGGTGAAAAAGCTCGGTGTGGACGAGGTTGAGAAGCGGCTTCTTGGGACTGCCTGAAGTCGTTTCTGGACCACGTTGATGCCACGGCCGCGTGAGTGATGAGCATCCTCACGCGGCCGTTTTTCCTGTGCTTCGTCGTAGGTGCGAGCCTTGGCAGACGCCCTGCGGGCTGAGCGGCATCAGGCAAAAAAATGGGAGCGAAGCGCCGATCGCTCCGCTCCCCGTCTATAATGGCTATAAGAGCCTTCCTCCGGCTCCTATCGAGCCGGGTGGTTCCGTTCCCTCGCCGCTACCCGGCTCGTCCTGCTTGAAGCGCCTACGCCCACGCGAGATGCAGCTCACCGTCGACTGGTTTGAGCCGCGCCATTTCATTCAGCGTCGGCAGGTATCGATCGAGTCCGGGCTCTGCATTTAAACGCCGGTGAACGATGGGATCGGACAACCGCGAGCGGAGTTCGGAGAGCGGAATGAGGCCCACGCTATCGCGATCCAGTCCGAGCAGATCGAGGATGGCGTAGGCGCTGTTCGTGCTCACGTTCAGCTCGGGCGCAGCATCCGGCGCGGACGACAAAGCAAGCCAGAT
>NZ_JACIJF010000060.1 GCF_014199255.1 Sphingomonas xinjiangensis
GCACGAGGTCAGGTTCGACCCCGATCCAGGCATCGTACGTGAAGGGGCTGTCATTCCATCTGCTGTCGAAACGCAGCCGCCGCGATACACCATCTATTGGCCAGCCAGCTGTGTTAGCTGCCGCTAATGACGCGCTCATGTCTCCGGAGAGCGAAGCTCCGCCTGTCTGAGACTGGGCGTCGCGCAGCCAAGTCGGCCATCATCGTTCATCGGGACCGGGGTAGGCTAGCGAAGGCTCCACCAAGCCGACAACGAACTGCCCGATGGTGTCAGGTTGACTGTGCTCCGCGTCAAGATTCGTGAGAACGGCAACGCTTATCCCGGCATCCACATATCGGCCGAAGTATGAAGTGAAACCCTGCCAGGCGCCGTCGTGTTCGACGATCAGTTGCGATCCAGCGTGTCGTACAAACCAGCCGAGACCATAGCCTTCCGCCGGGGCGGCTCCGGCGATCGCAGCCGGCGTCCACATCTGGCGCAGGGTCTCGGGTTTCAGAATCGAAGCCTGACACAAGGCGCGGTCCCAGAGTTCCAGATCGCGGATGGTGAGGTAAAGAGTTCCATCGGCCGTAGAGTTGAACGTGGGAGAAACCCACTCCTGGTTGTAGAGCTTTCCTCCTCGAAGCTCGTACCCGGCAGCCCGATGCGGCACGATTTCTCGGTCCGATATGACGCGAGACGCCGCCATCCTCAGCCGTCCGAAAACCTCCTGTTTGAGCATGTCGCCGTAGAAAGCGCCGGTAACCTGGCGGATCAGTGCGCCAAGCACAAGATAGTTGGCGTTCCGATATGACCAGCGTTGTCCTGGCGCAAACTCTAGGGGCAATTCGGCTACGCGTCTGACAAGCTCGTCCTCGGTGAAGTCTTGTCGGAGGTCAAAAAGCCCACCAGACTTGGTCAAATCGCCGCTGTCATAGTCGGAAAGACCGGATGTATGGGAAAGCAATTGCCCGACGGTGATGGCCTGCCACGACTCTGGAAGTTTCGGGAGATGATGACGAATACTGTCTTCGAGCCGGAGTTTTCCCCGTTCGACTAGCATCATGATCAGCGTGGCAGTGAAGGATTTCCCGATCGAGCCAGACTGCATGACCGTATCAGGCTTGCTCGGCACATTGTGCTCAACGTTTGCCAAGCCATAGCCCTTAAGCAGGATGGCGTGACCCTGACGATAAACGCCCAGCGTCAAACCGGGGATGTGCTGCCGGGACATTTCCGCGTGGATGTACTGGTCGATGCCACGCACTTGGGACTCTGTAAGTGCCGCCGTGGCGCCTGGTTGACACAGAGCCGAAGCGGCTAAAATGGTTGATAGCATCTTGGAGCTCGCTTCGCAGATCGACCGGTAGCAGTCGCGGTAGCGCTTGCAGCTCGGATGTCCAACGATGGCTCACGGGAGATTCGATCGATGCAGCTGGCGGACGCCCCATCAGCGCTTCGCGATGAACGAGTGACCGGTCTCGGGCGACGCTGCGCGCAAGCTGAACGGCCGACTTCTCTATCGCGGCTTGAGTCAACAGGCGAAGGCTACTCTCCGCTGCCGCAAGGGCACCGGTGTGGTGGATTGGGAAGCGACAATACATTACTG
>NZ_JACIJF010000061.1 GCF_014199255.1 Sphingomonas xinjiangensis
CACAGCACTGCTACACAATCGACCTGTTGGGCTATGTGTCCGGGGCACTCAGTTCTATTATCGCCGCCGCGTTCCGCATGATGCTCGCGACCTGATCGGTCGGGCCGAGATTTGGCGGTCGCTTCGGACGGATAGCCTCAAGATCGCTTTGCGCCGGTTGCCGAGCGTCATGGCTCGGGTCGAGGCGGAGATCGAACATCACCGGTGGATGGCAGGCTTGCCCTGTGATCCGACGCTCCTCGAACCGTCGTCCAACGATGCCATGGCGAGTCCTCCTCCGCTCCCAACCGAGAAGGTAGCGGCGCCTGCTGCTCCACCAGCGCCGAGCCTGACCCTCGGCGAAGCGTATGAGCAGTATCTCAGTGATCCGACGCAGGCGTGGTCGCCTCGAACGCGCGAGGCATATGAGACCAGCCGTAGACTCGCAGTGTCCGTGATCGGCGAGGATGTGCCGATCCATACGCTCGCCCGCGCCCATTGCCGCGACTATATCGATGTCCTGCGATTTATGCCGCGAAACGCTGCCAAGCGCTTTCCGCAGCTCACCGCCCGTCAAGCAGCCGATCGCGCTCGGACGCGCGGCGACACTGACCTCATTAGCGCAGCCAACGCGAACACCTGCCTCGCGAACCTGTCGAGCTTTTTGAACTGGGCGGTCAATGAGGAGCTTCTCGGTCGCAACCCTATGCGCGGGCTGCGCCTGCCAGACGACACGGCGAAGAAGGACAAGCGATTCCCATTCAGCCCGGAGCAGCTTCGGGCAATCTTCGATGCTCCGTTGTATCGTGGATGTCTCGATGGAGAGCGAGGCTATGCGAAGCCCGGATATGAGCGCCCGCGCAACGCGCGATTTTGGGTGCCGCTGATTGGGCTGCATACGGGCATGCGCTTGAACGAAATCTGCCAACTGGATGTCGCTGATGTCCGATTGGTCGATGGCATCCGGTGCCTTGCGATCACCGAGAATTCGGTCGCTGGGAGCACCGACAAGAATCTCAAGACGGGTGCGAGCGAACGGCTGATCCCTATCCACCGCAATCTGATCGACTGCGGCTTGCTCGCCTTCGTCGAAAAGCAGCGCCGCAACGGGCGAACGAAGCTGTTCGAAGAGATCGACCCCGGCACCAAGGGTATCCGCGCCGTTGCTTTCTCCAAGTGGTTCACGCAATTCCTGCGAAGTTGCGGTGCCTATCAGGCTCGCACCTGTTTCCACTCGTTCCGGCACAACTTCCGCGATGAGTTGCGATCAGCGCGGATCGAACATGATGTTGCTATGGCACTGGGCGGGTGGACGAGCGGATCAGGGAAGCGGGGAGCGTCAGAGAACTACGGCAACGGACATCGGATCGCAGTGCTGGAAGAGGCGGTCAGCAAGCTCGCGTTCTCGGACATCGACATCTCTCATCTGGCGCTCCACGCCAGA
>NZ_JACIJF010000062.1 GCF_014199255.1 Sphingomonas xinjiangensis
GCGTTGGGGTGGACGCCCCCTGACGGCATCGATGTGCCAGAGTGGAGGTGTTGAAACACCACTGCAGGAGGCGTCCATGGGTGAGGTTAGCACAGTTGGCATTGATCTGGCCAAGTCGGTTTTCCAGGTTCACGGCTCGGATCCGAGCGGCACCGTGATGTTCCGCAAGAAGTTGCGGCGAGATCAGGTCTTGGCATTCTTCTCGACACTGCCGCGATGTGTCGTGGCGATGGAGGCGTGCGCTAGCGCTCACTACTGGGCGCGCGAGATCGCCGCATTGGGTCACGACACGCGGCTAATTCCACCGGCTTACGTGAAGCCGTTCGTGAAGCGGCAGAAGAATGACATGGCCGACGCGGAGGCGATCTGCGAGGCGGCCCAGCGACCCACGATGCGGTTTGTCCCGGGCAAGAGCGCGGAGGCGCAGGCGTCGGCGGTGGTGTTCCGTACGCGCGATCTGCTTGTGCGTCAGCGCACCCAATTGATCAACGCATTGCGCGGGCACCTCACCGAGTTCGGCTACATCGTGCGCCAAGGTGTCGGGCACATCGCCCGGCTCGTCGAGATTATCGGCGACGCCACATCCGACGTTCCGGCGCAGGCACGACCGGTGCTGACCGTCATCGCGCAGAGCCTCCAGGCGCTACAGGCGCAGATCGCTCTTCTGGACCGCGAGATTGCCAACCGGGCAAAGGCTGATCCCGTGGCGAAGAGGTTGATGACGATACCCGGTGTCGGCCCGGTAACCGCGACAGCGCTGGTTGCGCTGGCTCCCGCCGCGAGCACCTTCCGCCGCGGCCGCGACTTTGCAGCCTGGCTCGGCCTTGTTCCACGGCAACACTCCAGCGGTGGCAAGGAGCGGCTGGGGCGAACGACCAAAATGGGCGAGCGCAGCCTGCGACGGCTGCTGATCCTTGGCGCGAGCTCAGCGACCAAAGTCGCAGCGCGCGATCCCGACAAGGCTGGGGCCTGGTTGGCAAGCATGCTGACGCGCAAGCCGCGCATGTTGGTCACTGTCGCGCTGGCGAACAAAATGGCGAGAACCGTCTGGGCGCTGATGGCCCATGGCGGCTCTTACAGAGCTCCGGCCGCGGCGGTGTGACCGCCGAGGCTTGAGGCGTCAGGGACGCAAGGAAGGTCGATAGAGAGGTATGGCGCAACGGTCAGAAGACGGGGTCGGGAAAACCAGTGAAGCGTCCAAGCGCCTCGAGCGCGCGAAAGCGGTTTGGACCCGATCCGCGATCTCCATACAGGCCAGCAGTCGTGATGATGGCTGCATCAACAGGCCGGACACACGGAAGCACCTGAACCTGCGCGAACAAATCTCTCGAACACCCCCTTGCATCCAGAGGGGCGTCCACACACGGACGCG
>NZ_JACIJF010000063.1 GCF_014199255.1 Sphingomonas xinjiangensis
CCATCTGTGGACGCCCGCAAAGACGCAAGCGGTAATTGGAGGGTGAGGCATGTAGTCGGATGCTGCCATCTGTCCGGCCTCTAGTGCAGCCTAGAGGCTGCGGGCCCGTATGGGAGTTCGCGGACCGGAACCACTTCACCCTAAGCGTGCTCGTGGCACGGTGGAAAGCACTGGTTCTTCCGGCCCCGTCTCGCCGACTGTTGTGCCATACCCTCCTTCGACCGACTACGTCTTCCGACGACCCCTGGTCCGCGTTGGCTTACGCCGCAGCTGCGACCGGAGCTCTGTAATCCTCTTTGCTCATGAGCAGCGCCCAGATGATCCGCGCCGTCTTGTTAGCGAGCGCGACACTAACCAGCATGCGCGGCTTCCTGGCCAGCATCTGCTCAAGCCACGATCCTGAAGGAGCGCCTCGCTTGCTCGCCTGTAGCACCACAGCGCTGCTGCCGATGATGAGCAAGCGTCGAAGTGTTCGCTCGCCCATTTTCGTGATTGAACCCAGCTTCTGCTTGCCTCCTGTCGAGGCTTGTCGCGGCGCTAGGCCGAGCCAGGCGGCAAAGTCGCGGCCCTTGGCGAAGGTTTCGGCCGGCGGCGCCAGAGCAGCAATCGCGGTGGCCGTGATCGGCCCCACGCCGGGAATCGTCATGAGCCGCCTTGCCGTCGCATCCTCACGCGCTCGCCGTGCGATCTCCTTATCGAGATCGCCGATCCTGTCATTCAGCTCCTTCAGCAAACCAAGCATGGTTCGTATCATTGTCCTGGCTGCATCAGGTATCGATGAGCCCATCTCGTCCTCCAGCAGGTCACCGAGCATCAGCACGTGCGAAGGGCCTTTCGGTGCCACCCAGCCATACTCGGTGAGGTGACCTCGGATCGCATTGATCAGCTGGGTACGCTGACGCACGAGCAAATCGCGGGTGCGGAACACAAGACCAGAAGCTTGCTGCTCCTCGCTTTTGATCGCCACGAACCGCATGTTGGGGCGCTGCGCTGCCTCGCAGATCGCCTCGGCATCCACCGCATCGTTCTTATGCCGCTTCACAAATGGCTTCACGTAAGCAGGCGGAATCAGCTTCACATCAAAGCCTAGGTGCGTGAGCTCGCGACCCCAGTGATGGGCACCTCCGCAAGCTTCCAGAGCAACAGTGCATCGCGGCTGCTGGGCAAAGAACTCAAGCAGTTTGCTGCGGCTGATCTTCCGGCTGAACAGCGCTGCCCCACGCGCATCCGCACCATGGGCATGAAATACATTCTTGGCGATATCCAAACCAATCGTGGTAACTTCCGACATGGACGCCTCCTCAAGTGGTGTTCAACACCTCCA
>NZ_JACIJF010000064.1 GCF_014199255.1 Sphingomonas xinjiangensis
CCCAGTTTTGGTCATTGGCGGCCCGCAAACGAGCCGCCAATAGCCGTCGTTCGGTGCGGCCCAGCTCCTATCCGGCCTTGTAGCGGAAGACGATCAATAGGCCGGCGACCACCATGCCGAGACCAATAAGCATGAGCGCTGACATCGGATTACCCAGGATCGCCCAGTCCATTGCGGCTGTGACGCCGGGAACGAGGTAAAAGAGGCTGGTGACGTTCACCAGATTCCCGCGCGCAATGAGCTTGTAGAAGAGGAACGTGGTGCCGACTGAGATCACGATGGCGAGCCATAGGACCGGCACCACGAACCCTGCGTCCCACGAGCCGTAAAATGCACCGAAAGGTGATACCGCACCGGCGAACGCAAGGCCGACTGCGTATTGTGTCGGCAGCACCACCCACGGTGCCTGCTTCTCACGCTTCTGAAGGATCGAGCCTGCGGTGATGCCGAGCAGCGAGAGCGCGGCGAACGCCAGCCCAAGCAGGTCGAACTGCATCGACATGAGCCCATCCGAAACGACCAGCGAAAGACCGACGAGGGCAAATACGAGACCGAGGAGGCGCGGCACCGTCACACGCTTTTCAGTCAGAAAGATCGTGAGGATCGGCTGCACGCCGAGCAGGGTCGCCAGCGCTCCCGGTGTGATCCCGTTATCAAGAGCCAGGAGGTAGCAAGCAGAGTAGAGGCCGGCGATGAGGAAGCCGATCAGGGCATTGCGGAGCCGGGTGCCGCGCTCCGGCACCAGCGTACCATTCCAAGCCGCGACGCCAATCAAGATCGCGAGTGCGATCCCGTAGCGGAGGACAAGAAGGGCAAATGGAGAGCCGTGCCGCAGGCCGATCTCGGACACGATCGCGCCGCTGCTCCACAACAGGACGAACGCCGTGGTCGGCAGGAGCGCCGACGCATAACGATTGAACATTGGATTTCACCTGATGAAACGTCGTGAGGCCCGCACTTTGAGCGCGGGCAGTGCACCGGCATTCAGCCGGCGTGGATCGACGTCGGTGGCTGCGGTGCGCCGACGCGGCCGATCCGCTCAGTCCCTTCAGGCGGTGGAGGTGCGGACGCACGCGCGAACAGGTCTGCTGCACCGATCTGGTTATGGCGGCCGTTCGCGAACATGTGGCGACGATAAGCCCGCCCCATCACGCACACAAGCCGTCAGGGCAGTCTATAGCAATCTCAGCCCAGAAGTTGCCGGGCCGCTTCCCACCA